>NZ_JACCBN010000001.1:0-1233297 GCF_013409505.1 Actinomycetospora corticicola
TCGTCGTCGTGCGGGAGCCCGCGCAGGGGGACCACGACCGTGTCCCGTTCCCCGACCGTCATGGCCCGTAGTGTGCCGAGCCCCCCTGCCGTCGCGGGGCCGTTCCGCGGAACTGGCGGCCGGGCGGACCGGAGTCGGACCTGTGGCGCCCCCGGCAGGACTCGAACCTGCGACCTTGGCATTAGAAGGGCCTTGCTCTGTCCATCTGAGCTACGGGGGCCGACCCGTCACCAGCCTAGTCGGGGTGGTCGGGATCGCAGCCCGTGCCCGACGCGGCCCCTACCCTGGAGCCGTGGCCGGACCGAGCACGACCGACGCCGGGGCCCCGCCCGGGCCTCGTGGCCGTCCGTCGACCACCTCCACCGTGCTCTCGCAGGTCCTCCCCGGTGCGGCGGTGGCGGCGGTCGTCGCGCTCGCGCTCACCGCGCTGTCCGGTGCGGAGACCTACGCCCGGCTCGGTCTCCCCGACCCGGGCCCCGTCGTCACCTACGGCCTCCCCGTGGTGCGCGCCCTCACCGAGTCGGCGGCCGTCGTCACGGCCGGGCTCCTGCTCCTCGCAGCGCTCCTCGTCCCGCCGCGCGGTCTCGGCTGGCTCGGCGCGGACGGCTACCGGGCCGTGCGCATCGCTTCCTGGACGGCGGCGGCCTGGGCCGGGGGCGCGCTGGTCACGGGCGTGTTCGCCGTGGCCGACGCCTTCGCCCGCCCGCTGTCGGTGGTCCTGACCACGAGCACGCTCAGCGAGTCCCTCGGCGGCCTCCCCGCCGCGCGCACCTGGTTCCTGACGGCGGGTGTGGCGCTCTGCTGCGCGGTCGTCTGCCGCCTCGGGTTGTCCTGGCTCACGACGACGGGCGCCTTCGCGCTGTCCGTGCTCGGGCTCCTGCCCGCCGCCTTCGGCGGCCACTCCGGGACGGGCTCGGCGCACGACGTCGCCATGAACAGCCTCGCCCTGCACGTCGTCGCCGCGGCGCTGTGGATCGGCGGGCTGGTGGCCGTCCTCGTGCACGCCTCCGTCGGAGGGGGCGACCTCGCGACGGGCCTGCGCCGCTTCTCGACGACGGCCTTCTGGTGCTGGGTGGTGCTGGCGCTGTCCGGGACCGTCAACGCCCTCCTGCGCGTGAACCCGGCCGACCTGCTCACGAGCACCTACGGGCTCCTCCTGCTCGCGAAGGTCACCGGACTCGTGGTGCTCGGTGTCTTCGGGGCGGCGCACCGCACCCGCACGGTGCCCGAGGTGGTCGCGGGCTCCCGGGCGGCGCTGGTGCGGTTGGGCGGCGTCGAGGTCCTGATCATGTTCGCGACCGTCGGTGTCGCGGTCGCCCTGGGGCGCACCCCGCCCCCGGAGATGTCGGGGCCGCTGCCCACGCGGGTCGAGGCGCTCCTGGGCTACTCGCTCGACCGACCGCTCGACCTGACGGGACTGGTCACCGCCGCACGCCCGGATCTCCTGCTCGGCACCGCCGCCGTCGTCGCCGCGCTCGCCTACCTCGCGGGTGTCCGCCGCCTCCGTCGTCGGGGGGTGTCGTGGCCCGCCGCCCGGACGGCTTCCTGGCTCGTCGGGAGTGCGGTGCTGCTCGTGGCCACCTCGAGCGGGATCGGGGCCTACGCGCCGGCGCAGTTCAGCGTGCACATGCTCCAGCAGGTCCTGGTGATGGTCGTCGTCGCTCCCGCCTGGGTGCTCGGACGACCGGTGGCCCTGCTCGCCGCGGTCCGCCCGCCCGCCGCGGAGGGGCCGCCCGGACCGGTGGAGTGGCTCGCCGCGGTCGGCCGCTCCCGCCCCGGCCGGGTCCTCACGACGCCGGTGGCCGCGGGTGCGCTCTTCGTCGGCACGGGGTGGGTGCTCGACGCGGGTGGGTTGTTCGACGTCCTGGTGACCGGTCACGTCGGGCACCTGACGATGACGGTCTGGGCCCTGGTCGCCGGGTGCCTGCTCGCCCGGGCCGTCACCGACCCCGACCGCTCGACCCGCGCCCGGGTCGCGACGGTGCTCGTGGCTGCCGCCGCGCAGATCGCTCTCGCGCTCACGGTGGGCACGTCGTCCCGCATCGTCGGCGCGGAGTACTGGCGACAGTTGGGGTTGGCGTTCATCGACCGTCCGGCCGACCAGATGGCGGGGGCCGTCGTCCTCGCTGTCGCCGCCCTCCCGGTGCTGGCGCTGGCCGCGGTGGTGCGCAGACCCGCTGACGTGCAGGTTTCGACCTGACCGACCCCCGGTGAACGGGCCCTGCCAGCGGGGCGTAGTGTTCTCTTCGCACCCGGGGAACGGACGCTGACAGCGGCCGGCCGGGACATCGGATCACTGCTGAGGAGCACTCCTCCGGGTCCGGTACAGTCGAAGACGGAGCGGTCCACGAGCCTTCGTGGCGGAGTCGGACCGCTTCCCGGTTGCTTGCCCAAGGGCGGGCCCACTCCGGGGTTCACCCCCTGGATTCGGGTCCGAAGAGCTTCCGGTACAGTGGAATCACCGCGACGGAATCCGCCGAGAAATCGGCCGGCACAAGCGCGTGTGGTCGTCCTTTGAGAACTCAACAGTGTGCTGACGTTTTTGTGTTCTGGCCCCGACTGTGGTTGGGGTTTGTTTGGATTGCTAGTTTTTGTCAGGGACTTTGATCGTCTCTAACTGTTTTTGTTGGAGAGTTTGATCCTGGCTCAGGACGAACGCTGGCGGCGTGCTTAACACATGCAAGTCGAGCGGTAAGGCCCTTCGGGGTACACGAGCGGCGAACGGGTGAGTAACACGTGGGTGACCTGCCCTCCACTCTGGGATAAGCCCGGGAAACTGGGTCTAATACCGGATAGGACTACTGGGTGCATGCCTGGTGGTGGAAAGTTTTTTCGGTGGGGGATGGGCCCGCGGTCTATCAGCTTGTTGGTGGGGTGATGGCCTACCAAGGCGACGACGGATAGCCGGCCTGAGAGGGTGATCGGCCACACTGGGACTGAGACACGGCCCAGACTCCTACGGGAGGCAGCAGTGGGGAATCTTGCGCAATGGGCGGAAGCCTGACGCAGCAACGCCGCGTGGGGGATGACGGCCTTCGGGTTGTAAACCTCTTTCGCGATCGACGAAGGCCCACTTTCTGTGGGTTGACGGTAGGTCGAGAAGAAGCACCGGCCAACTACGTGCCAGCAGCCGCGGTAATACGTAGGGTGCGAGCGTTGTCCGGAATTATTGGGCGTAAAGAGCTCGTAGGCGGTGTGTCGCGTCGGCCGTGAAAACCTGGGGCTCAACTCTGGGCGTGCGGTCGATACGGGCATCACTTGAGTTCGGCAGGGGAGACTGGAATTCCTGGTGTAGCGGTGAAATGCGCAGATATCAGGAGGAACACCGGTGGCGAAGGCGGGTCTCTGGGCCGATACTGACGCTGAGGAGCGAAAGCATGGGTAGCGAACAGGATTAGATACCCTGGTAGTCCATGCCGTAAACGTTGGGCGCTAGGTGTGGGGTCCATTCCACGGGTTCCGTGCCGCAGCTAACGCATTAAGCGCCCCGCCTGGGGAGTACGGCCGCAAGGCTAAAACTCAAAGGAATTGACGGGGGCCCGCACAAGCGGCGGAGCATGTGGATTAATTCGATGCAACGCGAAGAACCTTACCTGGGTTTGACATGCACCAGACAGGCGTAGAGATACGTCCTCCCTTGTGGTTGGTGTGCAGGTGGTGCATGGCTGTCGTCAGCTCGTGTCGTGAGATGTTGGGTTAAGTCCCGCAACGAGCGCAACCCTTGTCCCATGTTGCCAGCGGGTTATGCCGGGGACTCATGGGAGACTGCCGGGGTCAACTCGGAGGAAGGTGGGGATGACGTCAAGTCATCATGCCCCTTATGTCCAGGGCTTCACACATGCTACAATGGCCGGTACAGAGGGCTGCGAAGCCGTGAGGTGGAGCGAATCTCGTAAAGCCGGTCTCAGTTCGGATCGGGGTCTGCAACTCGACCCCGTGAAGTCGGAGTCGCTAGTAATCGCAGATCAGCAACGCTGCGGTGAATACGTTCCCGGGCCTTGTACACACCGCCCGTCACGTCACGAAAGTCGGTAACACCCGAAGCCCGTGGCCCAACCCGCAAGGGGGGGAGCGGTCGAAGGTGGGACTGGCGATTGGGACGAAGTCGTAACAAGGTAGCCGTACCGGAAGGTGCGGCTGGATCACCTCCTTTCTAAGGAGCATCTGCCTCGGATCGTCGTCACTGGTCCTGGTGACTGCTGCCTATTTCGGGTGGCGGCCGGAGTCCGGTGCGGCGGAGGGCCACCGCATCTCGCAGTGTCGTCTTCTTGGATGGTGCTGTGTGGGTGGGTGGTTGCTTACTGGATTGAAGTGGAACGGAACACGAGCTTCTCCTGGTTTTCGGGCCGGGGGGCGTTGGCACACTGTTGGGTCCTGAGGGGACGACGCGCCCTCACATTCATCGGCCTGCTTCTCCTTTCGGGGGGAGGGTTTTCGGGTTGGTTGGGTGTGGGGGTTGTTGTTTTCTCTGGACAGTCACTGCCGGTGCCCCTGTGGGGTGGTTCGGTGGTGGTCTGTGGGTTGGGTTGTCAAGTGGACAGTGGACGCGAGCATCTTTTTTCTGGTCGCCACGATGCTTCCGGTCTGTTCTCTTCGGAGGGCGGGGTCGGTGGTGGTTGTGGTGTGACCGAGTTTTGCTTGATGACTATTGTTGATCGCCGATGGCCGCATGCATGTGTGTGTGGTTGTTGTTGGTGTGTTGGTCAAGTTGTCAAGGGCGCACGGTGGATGCCTGGGCATCAGGAGCCGATGAAGGACGTGGGAGGCCGCGATAGGCCTCGGGGAGCTGTCAACCGAGCTGTGATCCGAGGGTGTCCGAATGGGGTAACCCGGCAGCCGTCATGGGCTGTCACCCCCGCCTGAATGTATAGGGCGGGTGGAGGGAACGCGGGGAAGTGAAACATCTCAGTACCCGCAGGAGAAGAAAACAACAGTGATTCCGTGAGTAGTGGCGAGCGAAAGCGGAAGAGGCTAAACCCCGCTTGTGTGATAGCTGGCAGGTGTTGCTGGTGGGGTGTTGTGGGGCGTCATGTCCGGGGGCTGCTGACCCTGGGCGTGGTGGTGGATGGTTAGTCGAAGGCGTTGGGACGCGCCGGCGTAGAGGGTGAGACCCCCGTAGACGAAAACTGTTCATCATCGCGTGGTGACGTGCCCGAGTAGCAGCGAGCCCGTGAAATTCGCTGTGAATCTGCCGGGACCACCCGGTAAGCCTAAATACTTCCTGATGACCGATAGCGGACAAGTACCGTGAGGGAAAGGTGAAAAGTACCCCGGGAGGGGAGTGAAATAGTACCTGAAACCGTGTGCCTACAAGCCGTCAGAGCCTGGTCTTCGGATCGGTGATGGCGTGCCTTTTGAAGAATGAGCCTGCGAGTTAGCGGTACGTGGCGAGGTTAACCCGTGTGGGGTAGCCGTAGCGAAAGCGAGTCCGAACAGGGCGTCGATAGTCGCGTGCTCTAGACCCGAAGCGGAGTGATCTACCCATGGCCAGGGTGAAGCGCCGGTAAGACGGTGTGGAGGCCCGAACCCACCAGGGTTGAAAACCTGGGGGATGAGCTGTGGGTAGGGGTGAAAGGCCAATCAAACTCCGTGATAGCTGGTTCTCCCCGAAATGCATTTAGGTGCAGCGTCGCGTGTTACTCACCGGAGGTAGAGCACTGGTTGGCCTAGGGGGCCTACAAGCTTACTGAAGTCAGCCAAACTCCGAATGCCGGTGAGCTCGAGCGCGGCAGTGAGACTGCGGGCGATAAGGTTCGTAGTCGAGAGGGAAACAGCCCAGATCGCCGGCTAAGGCCCCTAAGCGTGCGCTAAGTGGGAAAGGATGTGGGATCGCCCAGACAACCAGGAGGTTGGCTTAGAAGCAGCCACCCTTGAAAGAGTGCGTAATAGCTCACTGGTCAAGTGGTCCTGCGCCGACAATGTAGCGGGGCTCAAGCGCACCGCCGAAGCCGCGGCAACACCACGGACACCTAACGGTGGTGGTGTTGGGTAGGGGAGCGTCATGCGGGTGGTGAAGCGGCGGAGTGATCCAGCCGTGGAACCCGTGTGAGTGAGAATGCAGGCATGAGTAGCGACAGCAGAGTGAGAAACTCTGCCGCCGGATGACCAAGGGTTCCTGGGCCAGGTTTTTCCGCCCAGGGTGAGCCGGGACCTAAGGCGAGGCCGACAGGCGTAGTCGATGGACAACGGGTTGATATTCCCGTGCTCGTGTAGGCGCGTCCATGGCGAGCCCAGGTGTGCTAACCGCCCGAACCCCATGACTCCTTCGGGAGTCGGACGGGGGAGCGCGGGATCCTGCCTGGTAGTAGCCAAGCGATGGGGTGACGCAGGAGGGTAGCTCCGCCAGTGAGTGGTTGTACTGGTGCAAGCGTGTAGGCCGGCGTATAGGCAAATCCGTACGCCACATAAGGCTGAGACGTGACGCATAGCCGTTGAGGCGAAGCAGAGTGATCCCATGCTGCCGAGAAAAGCCTCTAGCGAGTTCCTACGCGACCCGTACCCCAAACCAACACAGGTGGTCAGGTAGAGAATACCGAGGCGTTCGAGCGAACTGTGGTCAAGGAATTCGGCAAAATCCCCCCGTAACTTCGGGAGAAGGGGGACCCTGTTACCTGAAGCTCTTCGCGGGCTAGGGTGGTGGGGTCGCAGAGACCAGGGGGAAGCGACTGTTTACTAAAAACACAGGTCCGTGCGAAGTCGCAAGACGATGTATACGGACTGACTCCTGCCCGGTGCTGGAACGTTAAGGGGACCGGTTAGGCCTCACGGCCGAAGCTGAGAACTTAAGCGCCAGTAAACGGCGGTGGTAACTATAACCATCCTAAGGTAGCGAAATTCCTTGTCGGGTAAGTTCCGACCTGCACGAATGGAGTAACGACTTCCCCGCTGTCTCGACCACAGACTCGGCGAAATTGCACTACGAGTAAAGATGCTCGTTACGCGCGGCAGGACGGAAAGACCCCGGGACCTTCACTACAGCTTGGTATTGGTGCTCGGTTCGGCTTGTGTAGGATAGGTGGGAGACTGTGAAGCTCGCACGCCAGTGCGGGTGGAGTCGCCGTTGAAATACCACTCTGGTCGAATTGGGCATCTAACTTCGGGCCATGATCTGGTCCAGGGACAGTGCCTGGTGGGTAGTTTAACTGGGGCGGTTGCCTCCCAAAGGGTAACGGAGGCGCCCAAAGGTTCCCTCAGCCTGGTCGGCAACCAGGTGTCGAGTGCAAGTGCACAAGGGAGCTTGACTGTGAGACCGACAGGTCGAGCAGGGACGAAAGTCGGGACTAGTGATCCGGCACCACCTTGTGGAAGGGGTGTCGCTCAACGGATAAAAGGTACCCCGGGGATAACAGGCTGATCTTGCCCAAGAGTCCATATCGACGGCATGGTTTGGCACCTCGATGTCGGCTCGTCGCATCCTGGGGCTGGAGTAGGTCCCAAGGGTTGGGCTGTTCGCCCATTAAAGCGGTACGCGAGCTGGGTTTAGAACGTCGTGAGACAGTTCGGTCCCTATCCGCCGCGCGCGCAGGAGACTTGAGGAAGGCTGTCCCTAGTACGAGAGGACCGGGACGGACGAACCTCTGGTGTGCCAGTTGTCCCGCCAGGGGCACGGCTGGTTGGCTACGTTCGGAAGGGATAACCGCTGAAGGCATCTAAGCGGGAAGCCCGTTCCAAGATGAGGTCTCCCACCCCATGAGGGTTAAGGCCCCCACCAGACCAGTGGGTTGATAGGCCAGACATGGAAGTACCGCAAGGTATGCAGTGGACTGGTACTAATAGGCCGAGGACTTGCCCGACACACCACCAACACCCACACACTGGGTCGGCGGTGACTCAACAAGTCCCTCAAGCGCAACCGAAAAGCTCTGCTCGCGTCCACATCCACACAACCCGACCCCCCACAGCACGACCGTGGGGGTGGTTCGGTGTTCCGGTGGTCATAGCGGAGGGGAAACGCCCGGTCCCATCCCGAACCCGGAAGCTAAGCCCTCCAGCGCCGATGGTACTGCGACCGCCAGGTCGTGGGAGAGTAGGACACCGCCGGAACACCCAACCACCCCCACCACAAGCCCCCCGAGCCACAGGCCCGGGGGGCTTTCGTGCATCCAAGGCACACACGCGCCCCACCCGCTCCCGCCATCTGCCGGCCCTCGGCCCCCACCGGCGCAGCCGCGAGATACACACCAGGCACCCGGAAAGTGCTCGAAGCCTGACTGATGTGCACCTCGGCGAACCGGGCGCCTGTGGGTTCGCCCCACGAGACCCCGAGACGCACACCAGGCACCTGGGAAGGGCTCGGAGCCTGCCTCATGTGAACCTCGCCGAACGAGCTGGGCTTTGGTACCGCCAGCACAACGCGAGATACACACCAGGCACGTCCCAAGCGGCCGGGCCTGCCTGACGTGCACCTCGCGAACGGCCCCCGAGGGCTTACTGCCCGCGGACTCGAGATGCACACCAGGCATCCGAACGGCCGTCACGGCCTGCCCCACGTGCACCTGGCCGATCGGGCCCGCCAGTCGACCGACGCGGAGCACCGCGAGACGTACGCCAGGCACGTTCAAGGCGGCCGAAGGCTGCCTCATGTGAATCTCGCCGAGGGGCGAGTTGGTCGCCCCCGGGAGCTGCGGCCACGAGATGCACACCAGTCATGTTCGGGGCCTCCGGGACCTGCCCCACATGCACCTCACCGAATGGGCTGACGACGAACCCACGGCACGCGCGACGGGCCTGCCGGCTTCCTGGTGAACGCTGTCCACGCGAGATGCACGTCAGGCACGGCCCGAGGCCGCCACGAGCTGCTACCGATAGACCGTGCACAGGCATTCCGAAGCCCTTGATGCACTCCAGTGGCTCCCGTGGTCCGGGACGCATCTCCTTCAGTCCCGACTGCGCGAGGTCGCGGCGAGTCAGGCTTCTCGAGGTCGCTCGTCCGGCAACCCGCACTCTGTCCCCGCCTTCCCGGCCGGTCGTACTCACCGTTCGATCGCGCCTCCGCCGCACGGTTCCTTGCTCCGGACGGTCCACCGACTTGTCCCCACCGGCACATCCGCCGGCAGTTCTCCACAAGGCGGACGTCGAGATTCCCGGTCTCCGTCCCGACGCGGGCAGGCTCGAACCCGCACGAGCCGGCCGTCCGCCGGCGCAGCGAGGGGATGAGAACCATGTACGAGACCTGGGTGACGGTGTCCGGCAACGTGGCCACCGATGTGACGTGGCGACGGGTCGGGGAGAGCACGGTCGCCAACTTCCGACTGATGAGCAACGAGCGCCGCTTCGACGGACAGAGTGGTACCTGGCAGGACGGCAAGCGGCTCGCCGTGCGCGTGACCTGCTGGCGGGCGCTGGCCGAGAACGTCCGCATGTCGGTCACGAAGGGCGACCCGGTGGTCGTCCACGGCCGGCTCCACACGAGCGACTACGAGCAGGACGGCGTCAAGCGCAGCTCGACCGAGATCGACGCGCAGAGCGTCGGTCTCGACCTCCGCAAGGTGTGCACGAAGGTCGTCGTGCTGCAGGACGCCGGAGTGGACGACGGCCGCGGACCCGTGGACGTCTCGCACCTGACCGTGGTGGAGGACGACCTGCCGGCCGCCCGGTACACGGACCTGAGCGGTCCGCCCGCGGGGCCGATGTCGGACCTGGAGGACGACGAGGTGTTGGGGGAGGAGGCCCTCGCGGGCTGAGGGGCGACCGGGCCCGGGGAGCGGTGCGTACCGCCAACTACCATCGAGGGCGTGGCTGAGTTCATCTACACCATGAAGAAGGTTCGCAAGGCCCATGGCGACAAGGTGGTTCTCGACGACGTCACGCTGAGCTTCCTGCCGGGAGCGAAGATCGGCGTCGTCGGACCGAACGGCGCGGGCAAGTCGAGCGTTCTCAAGATCATGGCCGGACTCGACCAGCCCAACAACGGCGACGCGTTCGCCGCTCCCGAGGCCACGGTCGGGATCCTGCAGCAGGAGCCCCCGCTCAACGAGGAGAAGACGGTCCTCGGCAACGTCCAGGAGGGCGCCGGGGATGTCGCGGTGAAGCTCGCGCGCTACAACGAGATCGCCGAGCTGATGGCCACCGACTACTCCGACGAGCTCATGGAGGAGATGGGTTCGCTCCAGGAGGACCTCGACAACGCCGACGCCTGGGACCTCGAGTCCCAGTTGCGGCAGGCGATGGACGCCCTGCGCTGCCCGCCCGGTGACTCGCCGGTCACGCACCTCTCCGGAGGGGAGCGTCGTCGGGTCGCGCTCTGCAAGCTCCTGCTGAGCAAGCCCGACCTGCTCCTGCTCGACGAGCCCACCAACCACCTGGACGCCGAGAGCGTGCAGTGGTTGGAGGGTCACCTCGCGTCCTACGCGGGTGCCGTCCTCGCCGTGACGCACGACCGGTACTTCCTCGACAACGTCGCCCAGTGGATCCTCGAGCTCGACCGCGGTCGGGCCTACCCCTACGAGGGCAACTACTCCACCTACCTGGAGAAGAAGGCGGAGCGCGTCGCCGTCCAGGGCCGCAAGGACGCGAAGCTGCGCAAGCGGCTCGCGGACGAGCTGGCGTGGGTCCGGTCCGGCGCGAAGGCGCGGCAGGCGAAGAGCCGGTCCCGTCTGGCCCGCTACGAGGAGATGGCGGCGGAGGCCGAGAAGACGCGCAAGCTGGACTTCGAGGAGATCCAGATTCCGCCGGGTCCGCGTCTCGGCAACGTGGTCGTCGAGGTGTCGCACCTCGACAAGGGCTTCGACGGCCGGGTGCTGATCAAGGACCTGTCCTTCTCCCTGCCCCCGAACGGCATCATCGGCGTCATCGGACCGAACGGCGTCGGCAAGACGACGCTGTTCAAGACGATCGTCGGGCTCGAGCAGCCCGACAGCGGCACGGTGAAGGTCGGCGAGACGGTCAAGCTCTCCTACGTCGACCAGAACCGCGAGGGGCTCTCCGGCACCGAGAACGTCTGGCAGGTCGTGTCCGACGGGCTGGACTACATCCACGTCGGGAACGTCGAGATGCCCTCCCGTGCCTACGTCTCCGCATTCGGCTTCAAGGGGCCCGACCAGCAGAAGCCGGTCAACGTGCTCTCCGGTGGCGAGCGGAACCGGCTGAACCTGGCCATGACGCTGAAGCAGGGCGGCAACCTGCTGCTGCTCGACGAGCCGACGAACGACCTCGACGTCGAGACGCTCTCCTCGCTCGAGAACGCCCTGGAGAACTTCCCGGGCTGCGCGGTGGTGGTCTCCCACGACCGCTGGTTCCTCGACCGCGTCTGCACGCACATCCTGGCGTGGGAGGGCACGGACGACGACCCGGCGTCGTGGTTCTGGTTCGAGGGCAACTTCGCGGACTACGAGCAGAACAAGATCGCTCGGTTGGGTCAGGAGGGCGCGCGCCCGCACCGGGTCACGCACCGCAAGCTCACCCGGGACTGAGGTCCCGCGGGGTCGCGGGAGGGTCCTGCGGCCGGGTCGAGAAGGGAGCGGTCGTGGCCGCACGTCGCGAGCACGGCGCGCCGTCCGCGCTCACCGTCCTCGAGGTCGCCGAGGGGCTGCGGTGGAGCGACCCCGCCCTCGGGGCCTCGCTGGCCGAGCACGTCCGGCGTCTCGCCGGGGACGACCCGACCGTGCGGGCGGCGGCCGACCGCTCGGTGATCCGGTCCCTCAGCGAGTCCGACCGGTACGACGACGTCGTCGAACGCGGGGTCCCGTTGCTCACGGAGGCACGCAGTCGGGGCGATCGCGAGGACGGTGCCGCCGTCCTCGTCGAGCTCGCGGCCGCGGCCACCGCCCTGGGGGACCCGCAGCTCGCCCGCCGTGTCCTCGACCGTCTCGGACCGGTCCACGACCTGCCGGCCCGCGTCGGTGCCACGGCCTGCGCGGCCCGGGCGGAGGCCTGCGCGGCGGAGGGCGACGTCGCCGCCACGGATGCCGCCGGCGATGCCGCTGCCACCATGCTCCTGCGCGTCGCCCAGCCGGAGTCCGCCGTGGTCCGGGCCCGCATCGAACTCGCGCGCGGCGTAGCCCGCCGACGAGCCGGCAATGTCGAGGGTGCACTCGCCGTGCTGACCTCCACGGTCTCCGCCGATCCTTCCGGGGACGTCGACGGTGGGCGGCGGTCCCTGGCGGCCGCCGCGGAGGTCGCCGAACTCCTCGTCGAGGCCGGACGTGCGGAGGAGGCGGCGAGCCGGGTCCGCACGCTCCTGCCGGACGGGACTCCGGGCCCCCACGTGGTTGCGGCGGTCGGGCGCATCCGTCTGGCGCTGGCGGCAGGCTCCGACGACGGCGGCGCAGCGGCGACCAGAACGGCCGAGGAGCTCGAGGCGGCCGGACGGAGTGCGGACGCCGCGCGCGCCTGGGACGTGGTCGCCGCCCTCGCGGAGGCGAGCGGAGACCTCGGGCGGGCCCTCGCGGCGCTCCGTCGCGGACACGCGCTGGCGTCGACGGCGCGGGGCACCGGTGACCGTGCGCTGCGGGACCTGTCCGCGGTCGCAGAAGGTGCTGGTCTGCTGGCCGAGCCGACCGGCCCGGAGAGCCTCGGGGGGCCCGATGGCACGGGGACTGCCGGTGGCTCGAACGACTCCGACGGTGTCGCGGCGACGCCGACGCCGGTCGGGCGTCGTGGCCGGCGCAACGGCACCGCCGGTGAGCCGACAGCGCCACCGCAACCGGTAGCGGCGGCTCCGGAGTCGGCGGCCGGTGAGCCGGGAGAGGCGATGCCACCGGAACCCGGCGCCCCGGCGCGTCCCTCGGTCGACCTCGCACCTCCTCCACCGCTCGCAACGTGGCCGGACGCGAAGGAGCTCGTCGGCCACGGAGCGGTCGAGGGATCCCCGGAGCGCACTGGTGCGGCCTCCCCCTCCGAGGGAGTCGCCGAGTTCTCCGCTCCCGCGTCGTCCGGTCCGACCTTGCCGCCCGCGGAAGCGGCTCCACCGGAGCAGGAGCTCACGGCAGCCGTCGGTGCGCCCCGTTCCTCCACCCGCGACGAGCTCGCCGAACTCCTGGCCTCCCTCACACGCTCCGTCGACTCGTCCCGTGCGGCGGCCTCGGCGATGGGACTGGAACCCGCGCCGCCGGCGTCCGCGCCCGAGAACCCGTCGGCGTCCACGGACCGGCTTGTCGAGCACGCCCCGGCGCCCTTCGCCTTCGGCGCGGAGCCGGCCGTGGACGCGGACCCGCCGTCGAACCCCCGACCGACGGCGGAGCCGTTCGCGACGCGTCCGACGTTCGACGCCTTCTCGACGGCGCCGTTGCGAGACGACGCGGCGGACACCGACGGTGCGAGGACGCCGGTTGCGCCGCTTCCTGACGACAGGTTCGCCCCGGCGGACGACGGCCGGTCGAACGACCGATCCGCCGAGATCGCCCCCGGGACCACCGTCGGGTCCTATGCCGCCGGCACTTCGGACGACCTCCTCGGAGGTTTCTCCGGGTGGGGGGCCTCCGACGACCGCGCGTCGGAGGTCCGACGGGCGGCGGGCGCCGCCACGACGCCGGCTGCCGGGGACGACGGGCGACGGCTCGACCCCGGTGTCGCGCCGACCCGTCCTGCTCCGTCGCCGCGGCCGGTGTCCGCGGCCTCGAACGGGAGCACATCGCCTCGTTCCGAGGACCGGCGGGCCGAGTCCGACGACCAGGGCCCGTCGGCCTCGGGAGCGGAAGCCGGTCTGACGAGGCGGGACGAGGCGGCGGTCGGCTCGACGACGACGTCCGCCCCGGAGAACGGGACGAGGCCGCCCGCCGATGCGCGGCCGCGCTCGCGGAGCAGCGCGCCGCACGACGGCGATGCGAACGGACTCTCCGACGGGGACGTTCGCCGTGCGTCGTCGGACGACCCGATTCGACGCGGGTCCGGCGCGGACGCCGAGGTGCGTCGCGAGGTGCGAGGGGATGTGGGACGTCCGCGGCCGGACCAGGATGCCGTCGCGCGCTCCGAGCAGACGCGACCGGACGAGCACCGCCGGACGCCTGCGCCCACGCCGGGCCCTGCAGCCGATCGGCCTGTCGACGAGTACGGCGAGGAGCTCGCGCTCACGCTCGCCACCGTGCTGGGCGAGTACCACCTCCCGGACGTGCCGATGCCGCCGCGTCGTGACGGTCGACGTGCGACGCCCCCCGACCCGGCCGGAAGCGGAGCGGCCGGCGAGGTGTCGGTCCCCTCCGCACGCCGACACACGTCGGGCTCGATGCCCGTGCCCGGGGAGCCCGGTCGCGTGTCGCGCGCCGAGCCGCCGGTCGACCCCGCGTCCCCCGTGGCGGGCGCGCAGGGGCGGGACGGTTCGTCGGCCGGTCGGGGGCGGCCACCCGAGTCCGGAGCACGTCTGGCCGACCTCCTCGCCGAGGCGATGGACGCCTTCCGGCACGTGGGGCCCGACGCCCAGGATGGCGCTCGCGGGCCCGGAGTGGGGTCACGGAGGGCCTGAGCTGCGAAAAGCCCGAAAGTGGACCCCCCTGAAACGGGCCCTGATCGGGCGTGTAATGTTCTCCATGTCGCCAGAGCGAAGGGGTTGCCCCGGAGCCGGGCGGCGGGATAGGTTCGAGGGGTTGCCCTCCAGCTAGTCTGGTAGGCTGAAGCCTCGAACGGAACACCGAGCGGTGCCGCATCCCGGTGGGGTGCAGGGCAGGTTCGTGTGGTCGTCCTTTGAGAACTCAACAGTGTGCTGACGTTTTGTGTTCTGGCCCCGACTTTGGTTGGGGTTTGTTTGGATTGCTAGTTTTTGTCAGGGACTTTGATCGTCTCTAACTGTTTTTGTTGGAGAGTTTGATCCTGGCTCAGGACGAACGCTGGCGGCGTGCTTAACACATGCAAGTCGAGCGGTAAGGCCCTTCGGGGTACACGAGCGGCGAACGGGTGAGTAACACGTGGGTGACCTGCCCTCCACTCTGGGATAAGCCCGGGAAACTGGGTCTAATACCGGATAGGACTACTGGGTGCATGCCTGGTGGTGGAAAGTTTTTTCGGTGGGGGATGGGCCCGCGGTCTATCAGCTTGTTGGTGGGGTGATGGCCTACCAAGGCGACGACGGATAGCCGGCCTGAGAGGGTGATCGGCCACACTGGGACTGAGACACGGCCCAGACTCCTACGGGAGGCAGCAGTGGGGAATCTTGCGCAATGGGCGGAAGCCTGACGCAGCAACGCCGCGTGGGGGATGACGGCCTTCGGGTTGTAAACCTCTTTCGCGATCGACGAAGGCCCACTTTCTGTGGGTTGACGGTAGGTCGAGAAGAAGCACCGGCCAACTACGTGCCAGCAGCCGCGGTAATACGTAGGGTGCGAGCGTTGTCCGGAATTATTGGGCGTAAAGAGCTCGTAGGCGGTGTGTCGCGTCGGCCGTGAAAACCTGGGGCTCAACTCTGGGCGTGCGGTCGATACGGGCATCACTTGAGTTCGGCAGGGGAGACTGGAATTCCTGGTGTAGCGGTGAAATGCGCAGATATCAGGAGGAACACCGGTGGCGAAGGCGGGTCTCTGGGCCGATACTGACGCTGAGGAGCGAAAGCATGGGTAGCGAACAGGATTAGATACCCTGGTAGTCCATGCCGTAAACGTTGGGCGCTAGGTGTGGGGTCCATTCCACGGGTTCCGTGCCGCAGCTAACGCATTAAGCGCCCCGCCTGGGGAGTACGGCCGCAAGGCTAAAACTCAAAGGAATTGACGGGGGCCCGCACAAGCGGCGGAGCATGTGGATTAATTCGATGCAACGCGAAGAACCTTACCTGGGTTTGACATGCACCAGACAGGCGTAGAGATACGTCCTCCCTTGTGGTTGGTGTGCAGGTGGTGCATGGCTGTCGTCAGCTCGTGTCGTGAGATGTTGGGTTAAGTCCCGCAACGAGCGCAACCCTTGTCCCATGTTGCCAGCGGGTTATGCCGGGGACTCATGGGAGACTGCCGGGGTCAACTCGGAGGAAGGTGGGGATGACGTCAAGTCATCATGCCCCTTATGTCCAGGGCTTCACACATGCTACAATGGCCGGTACAGAGGGCTGCGAAGCCGTGAGGTGGAGCGAATCTCGTAAAGCCGGTCTCAGTTCGGATCGGGGTCTGCAACTCGACCCCGTGAAGTCGGAGTCGCTAGTAATCGCAGATCAGCAACGCTGCGGTGAATACGTTCCCGGGCCTTGTACACACCGCCCGTCACGTCACGAAAGTCGGTAACACCCGAAGCCCGTGGCCCAACCCGCAAGGGGGGGAGCGGTCGAAGGTGGGACTGGCGATTGGGACGAAGTCGTAACAAGGTAGCCGTACCGGAAGGTGCGGCTGGATCACCTCCTTTCTAAGGAGCATCTGCCTCGGATCGTCGTCACTGGTCCTGGTGACTGCTGCCTATTTCGGGTGGCGGCCGGAGTCCGGTGCGGCGGAGGGCCACCGCATCTCGCAGTGTCGTCTTCTTGGATGGTGCTGTGTGGGTGGGTGGTTGCTTACTGGATTGAAGTGGAACGGAACACGAGCTTCTCCTGGTTTTCGGGCCGGGGGGCGTTGGCACACTGTTGGGTCCTGAGGGGACGACGCGCCCTCACATTCATCGGCCTGCTTCTCCTTTCGGGGGGAGGGTTTTCGGGTTGGTTGGGTGTGGGGGTTGTTGTTTTCTCTGGACAGTCACTGCCGGTGCCCCTGTGGGGTGGTTCGGTGGTGGTCTGTGGGTTGGGTTGTCAAGTGGACAGTGGACGCGAGCATCTTTTTTCTGGTCGCCACGATGCTTCCGGTCTGTTCTCTTCGGAGGGCGGGGTCGGTGGTGGTTGTGGTGTGACCGAGTTTTGCTTGATGACTATTGTTGATCGCCGATGGCCGCATGCATGTGTGTGTGGTTGTTGTTGGTGTGTTGGTCAAGTTGTCAAGGGCGCACGGTGGATGCCTGGGCATCAGGAGCCGATGAAGGACGTGGGAGGCCGCGATAGGCCTCGGGGAGCTGTCAACCGAGCTGTGATCCGAG
Source organism: Actinomycetospora corticicola (assembly GCF_013409505.1). Taxonomy (NCBI): domain Bacteria; kingdom Bacillati; phylum Actinomycetota; class Actinomycetes; order Pseudonocardiales; family Pseudonocardiaceae; genus Actinomycetospora; species Actinomycetospora corticicola. Next base: position 16,912 of record NZ_JACCBN010000001.1, read on the forward strand.
GGTGTCCGAATGGGGTAACCCGGCAGCCGTCATGGGCTGTCACCCCCGCCTGAATGTATAGGGCGGGTGGAGGGAACGCGGGGAAGTGAAACATCTCAGTACCCGCAGGAGAAGAAAACAACAGTGATTCCGTGAGTAGTGGCGAGCGAAAGCGGAAGAGGCTAAACCCCGCTTGTGTGATAGCTGGCAGGTGTTGCTGGTGGGGTGTTGTGGGGCGTCATGTCCGGGGGCTGCTGACCCTGGGCGTGGTGGTGGATGGTTAGTCGAAGGCGTTGGGACGCGCCGGCGTAGAGGGTGAGACCCCCGTAGACGAAAACTGTTCATCATCGCGTGGTGACGTGCCCGAGTAGCAGCGAGCCCGTGAAATTCGCTGTGAATCTGCCGGGACCACCCGGTAAGCCTAAATACTTCCTGATGACCGATAGCGGACAAGTACCGTGAGGGAAAGGTGAAAAGTACCCCGGGAGGGGAGTGAAATAGTACCTGAAACCGTGTGCCTACAAGCCGTCAGAGCCTGGTCTTCGGATCGGTGATGGCGTGCCTTTTGAAGAATGAGCCTGCGAGTTAGCGGTACGTGGCGAGGTTAACCCGTGTGGGGTAGCCGTAGCGAAAGCGAGTCCGAACAGGGCGTCGATAGTCGCGTGCTCTAGACCCGAAGCGGAGTGATCTACCCATGGCCAGGGTGAAGCGCCGGTAAGACGGTGTGGAGGCCCGAACCCACCAGGGTTGAAAACCTGGGGGATGAGCTGTGGGTAGGGGTGAAAGGCCAATCAAACTCCGTGATAGCTGGTTCTCCCCGAAATGCATTTAGGTGCAGCGTCGCGTGTTACTCACCGGAGGTAGAGCACTGGTTGGCCTAGGGGGCCTACAAGCTTACTGAAGTCAGCCAAACTCCGAATGCCGGTGAGCTCGAGCGCGGCAGTGAGACTGCGGGCGATAAGGTTCGTAGTCGAGAGGGAAACAGCCCAGATCGCCGGCTAAGGCCCCTAAGCGTGCGCTAAGTGGGAAAGGATGTGGGATCGCCCAGACAACCAGGAGGTTGGCTTAGAAGCAGCCACCCTTGAAAGAGTGCGTAATAGCTCACTGGTCAAGTGGTCCTGCGCCGACAATGTAGCGGGGCTCAAGCGCACCGCCGAAGCCGCGGCAACACCACGGACACCTAACGGTGGTGGTGTTGGGTAGGGGAGCGTCATGCGGGTGGTGAAGCGGCGGAGTGATCCAGCCGTGGAACCCGTGTGAGTGAGAATGCAGGCATGAGTAGCGACAGCAGAGTGAGAAACTCTGCCGCCGGATGACCAAGGGTTCCTGGGCCAGGTTTTTCCGCCCAGGGTGAGCCGGGACCTAAGGCGAGGCCGACAGGCGTAGTCGATGGACAACGGGTTGATATTCCCGTGCTCGTGTAGGCGCGTCCATGGCGAGCCCAGGTGTGCTAACCGCCCGAACCCCATGACTCCTTCGGGAGTCGGACGGGGGAGCGCGGGATCCTGCCTGGTAGTAGCCAAGCGATGGGGTGACGCAGGAGGGTAGCTCCGCCAGTGAGTGGTTGTACTGGTGCAAGCGTGTAGGCCGGCGTATAGGCAAATCCGTACGCCACATAAGGCTGAGACGTGACGCATAGCCGTTGAGGCGAAGCAGAGTGATCCCATGCTGCCGAGAAAAGCCTCTAGCGAGTTCCTACGCGACCCGTACCCCAAACCAACACAGGTGGTCAGGTAGAGAATACCGAGGCGTTCGAGCGAACTGTGGTCAAGGAATTCGGCAAAATCCCCCCGTAACTTCGGGAGAAGGGGGACCCTGTTACCTGAAGCTCTTCGCGGGCTAGGGTGGTGGGGTCGCAGAGACCAGGGGGAAGCGACTGTTTACTAAAAACACAGGTCCGTGCGAAGTCGCAAGACGATGTATACGGACTGACTCCTGCCCGGTGCTGGAACGTTAAGGGGACCGGTTAGGCCTCACGGCCGAAGCTGAGAACTTAAGCGCCAGTAAACGGCGGTGGTAACTATAACCATCCTAAGGTAGCGAAATTCCTTGTCGGGTAAGTTCCGACCTGCACGAATGGAGTAACGACTTCCCCGCTGTCTCGACCACAGACTCGGCGAAATTGCACTACGAGTAAAGATGCTCGTTACGCGCGGCAGGACGGAAAGACCCCGGGACCTTCACTACAGCTTGGTATTGGTGCTCGGTTCGGCTTGTGTAGGATAGGTGGGAGACTGTGAAGCTCGCACGCCAGTGCGGGTGGAGTCGCCGTTGAAATACCACTCTGGTCGAATTGGGCATCTAACTTCGGGCCATGATCTGGTCCAGGGACAGTGCCTGGTGGGTAGTTTAACTGGGGCGGTTGCCTCCCAAAGGGTAACGGAGGCGCCCAAAGGTTCCCTCAGCCTGGTCGGCAACCAGGTGTCGAGTGCAAGTGCACAAGGGAGCTTGACTGTGAGACCGACAGGTCGAGCAGGGACGAAAGTCGGGACTAGTGATCCGGCACCACCTTGTGGAAGGGGTGTCGCTCAACGGATAAAAGGTACCCCGGGGATAACAGGCTGATCTTGCCCAAGAGTCCATATCGACGGCATGGTTTGGCACCTCGATGTCGGCTCGTCGCATCCTGGGGCTGGAGTAGGTCCCAAGGGTTGGGCTGTTCGCCCATTAAAGCGGTACGCGAGCTGGGTTTAGAACGTCGTGAGACAGTTCGGTCCCTATCCGCCGCGCGCGCAGGAGACTTGAGGAAGGCTGTCCCTAGTACGAGAGGACCGGGACGGACGAACCTCTGGTGTGCCAGTTGTCCCGCCAGGGGCACGGCTGGTTGGCTACGTTCGGAAGGGATAACCGCTGAAGGCATCTAAGCGGGAAGCCCGTTCCAAGATGAGGTCTCCCACCCCATGAGGGTTAAGGCCCCCACCAGACCAGTGGGTTGATAGGCCAGACATGGAAGTACCGCAAGGTATGCAGTGGACTGGTACTAATAGGCCGAGGACTTGCCCGACACACCACCAACACCCACACACTGGGTCGGCGGTGACTCAACAAGTCCCTCAAGCGCAACCGAAAAGCTCTGCTCGCGTCCACATCCACACAACCCGACCCCCCACAGCACGACCGTGGGGGTGGTTCGGTGTTCCGGTGGTCATAGCGGAGGGGAAACGCCCGGTCCCATCCCGAACCCGGAAGCTAAGCCCTCCAGCGCCGATGGTACTGCGACCGCCAGGTCGTGGGAGAGTAGGACACCGCCGGAACACCCAACCACCCCCACCACAAGCCCCCCGAGCCACCGGCCCGGGGGGCTTTCGTGCATCCACAGCAGTTTGCGGGCCGCCCGACACAGGCCAGTCCTCCTCCACGAGATGCGCACCAGACACCCCGCCAGCCCCCGCAACCTGCCTGATGTGCACCTCGCCGGCCGAGCAGGTGCAGCATTCCCTCGCGGCGCACCGCGAGATACACACCAAGCACCTATTCGGACCTCGGAACCTGTCTGATGTGCACCTCGCCGAACCGGGCGCCTGTGGGTTCGCCCCACGAGACCCCGAGACACACACCAGGCACCTGAGAAGTGCTCGGAGCCTGCCTCATGTGAACCTCGCCGAGTGAGCCCGCCGAACTCCTGGCACATGCCGAGCGGGTTCGTGTCATCCAGCCCAGAACGCAACGGGCACCCGCTGTCGGGCGCAGCGAGATGCACATCAGGCAGCCCGACAGGGATCGGCACCTGCCCCACGTGAACCTCGCGGAACGGGGCTCGGGGCACTCGTCGCACGCGGCCGCTAGATACACACCAGGCATCCCGGCAGCAGCCAGGACCTGCCTCACGTGAACCTCGCGGAGCGGGGCGCCGTTCCCGTCACCGCACCGCGCGGACGTCAACCCATTCGTCGGCGTCGTCCACCGTCCACGCCGACGAGCGCCCGCCGGTCGGCGGATGGCTCTACTCCGCAACGCCGCCGTTACAGTGGCCGACGTGCTCACGCCCTGGTGTGGCCCTGTCCCTGCGCCCCCGGTGGTGTGTCGATGACGGCCCCGGCGGCCGTCGACGTGCAGGCGCTGCGCGAGGCGGCGCGGGACTCGGCCGCGGACGACGCACAGCTCGGTGACCTCGCGGCGCTGTACTACGCCCGGGTCGGTCCCGGGGAGATCGGGCCGGACCCGCAGGCGGCGCTCGCGATCGTGCGGGCCCACCGGAGCCTGGCCCGGCTGCGGGTGCCCGGGCGTCCGGTCACCGCCGTGCTCGGTGCGGGTGCGGAGCCGGCGCCCGGTCTCGTCGCGCCGGACCCGGAGCGGGTGTCCGTCCTCGTCGTCACCGAGGACATGCCGTTCCTCATCGACTCGGTGGTCGCGGAGCTGTCGCGCACCGGGGCCACCGTGCACCGGGTGGTGCACCCCGTGGTCGTCGTCCGCCGGGACACCGACGGCGCCCTGCTCGAGGTGTGCCCCGACGCGGACCCGAGCGACCCGCCGTCGGGAACGGTGGCCGAGTCGTGGATGAACCTGGAGCTCGAGCCGGAGACGGCGTCGGTCCGGGACCTGGCACGGGACCTGCACGAGCGGTTGTCCGCGGTGCTGGCCGACGTCCGCGACGTGGTCGAGGACGGCGCGCGGATGCTGGAGCAGGCCCGTCGTCTGGCGGAGGAGCTCGAGGCCACCCCGCCGCCGGTCGCGGAGTACCGCACCGCCGAGACCGTCGCCCTGCTGCGGTGGCTGGCGGACGGCAACCTGACCTTCCTGGGCCACCGGTACCGACCGGTGACCGGAGAGGGTGCCGAGGGCCTCGGCATCCTGCGCCGCGACACGGAGTACGCGCGCACGCTGACCGCGGGTCCCGATCTCGCCGAGCAGGAGGAGACGGTCGACGAGGACGGGGTGCTCCTCGTTCTCACGCGGGCCGGTGCCCGGTCGACCGTGCACGCTCCGGTGCACCCCCTCTTCGTCGGCGTGAAGGTCTACGAGGGCGGGCGGGTGGTCGGGGAGCACCGGTTCCTGGGTGTTCTGTCGGTCGCGGCCCGCAGCGCGGACGTCACACGCATCCCGGTGGTGCAGCGTCGGGTGACCGACGTGATCAGCGGGATCGAGCTGCCGGTCGAGTCGTGGTCGGGCCAGCGGATGCTCGAGGTGCTGCAGACCTACCCGCGGGCCGAGCTGCTCTGCACGGACCGGGCCTCGCTGCAGGAGACCGTGACCGGGGTGCTCGCGCTCGCCGAACGACGGCGGGTGCGGCTGTTCCTGCGCCGGGACCGGTGGGGCCGCTACTTCTCGGCGATGGTCTACCTCCCGCGCGACCGGTACACCACGGCCGCCCGGCTCCGCATGCAGCAGCTGCTCCTCGACCGTCTCGGCGGCGCCGACATCGAGTACACGGCGCGCGTGACCGAGGACCAGCTCGCGCTCCTGCACGTCACGGTGCACACCGGGCAGCGCGAGCCGGTCCGGCCCGACGTCGCCGCCCTCACCGACGAGCTCGCCGAGGCCGCCCGCACGTGGGACGACCGGCTGCGCGCCGCCGCCGGGCCCGGGGTCCGCGCGGCGATCGCCGCGGTGGGCGAGCCGTTCAGCCAGGCCTACCAGGAGGACTTCCCGCCCGAGCGCGGCGTGGCCGACCTGCTGGTCCTCGACGGGCTGCAGGGGCCGGACGACCTCGCGGTGCGGCTCTACCGTCCCGACGACGACGGGATCGACCCGGAGGCCGGCGACCGGCGCCTCAAGCTCTACCTCGTGGGGCGGCGCATCACGCTCTCGACGGTGCTGCCCGTGCTGCAGTCGATGGGCGTGGAGGTCGTCGACGAGCGCCCCTACGAGGTGCGGCGCAGCGACGGCCGCCTCGCCTGGATCAACGACTTCGGGCTGCGGATGCGGCTCGACACCGCCGCGGCGCAGGACGAGGACCTCACCCGCCGGGCCGCCGAGGCGTTCACCGAGATCTGGCGTGGCCGGGTCGGCACCGACGGGTTCAACGCGCTCGTGCTCACCGCCGGGCTGACCTGGCGGCAGGCCGGCCTGCTGCGCGCCCTCGCCCGGTACCAGCGGCAGATCGCCAGCACCTACGGCCAGAGCTACATCACCGACGTGGTCGCCGCCCACACCGACGTGGCGGTCGGCCTGGTCCGGCTGTTCGAGGCGCGGTTCGACCCGGACCAGGACGACGACCGCGAGGCCCGGGTGGCCGAGCTCGACGGGCAGGTCGAGGCCGCCATCGACGCGGTGACCAGTCTGGACGCCGACCGCATCCTGCGGGCCCTGCTCGGCCTGGTCCGCGGCACGCTGCGCTCCACGTACTTCCTCCGCGACGCCGAGGGCGCCCCGCGGGACGTGCTGGCGTTCAAGCTCGATCCCTCCCTCGTCCCGGGGGTGCCGGAGCCGCGGCCCGCCATCGAGACGTTCGTGCACTCGAACCGCGTCGAGGGCGTGCACCTGCGCTTCGGGCCGATCGCGCGCGGGGGACTGCGCTGGTCGGACCGGCTGCAGGACTACCGCACCGAGATCCTCGGCCTGGTGAAGGCGCAGGCGGTGAAGAACGCCGTCATCGTGCCGGTGGGCGCCAAGGGCGGGTTCGTGGTCAAGCGTCCGCCGGCGCCCACGGGCGACCCGGGGGCCGACCGCGACGCCCAGCGCGCCGAGGGGGTGGCCTGCTACCGGTTGTTCATCGGGGCGCTGCTCGACCTCGTCGACGACCGGCGGGGGCACGCGGCGGACTCGCCGTCGGTGACCCCGGAGCGGATCGTGCGCTACGACGGGGACGACACCTACCTCGTCGTCGCCGCGGACAAGGGCACCGCGACGTTCTCCGACATCGCCAACGACGTCGCCATCTCGCGCGGCTTCTGGCTCGGCGACGCGTTCGCCTCCGGCGGGTCCGTCGGCTACGACCACAAGGCCATGGGCATCACCGCCAAGGGCGCATGGGAGTCGGTGCGCCGCCACTTCCGCGAGCTCGGCCGGGACGTCGCGTCCGACGAGATCACCGTGGTCGGCGTCGGCGACATGTCCGGCGACGTCTTCGGCAACGGCATGCTGCTCTCCGAGCACCTGCGCATCGTCGCCGCGTTCGACCACCGGCACGTCTTCCTCGACCCCGACCCGGACCCGGCGGTGTCCTTCGCGGAGCGTCGCCGCCTGTTCGAGCTGCCGCGGTCGTCGTGGGCGGACTACGACGAGTCGTTGATCAGCGCCGGCGGCGGGGTCTATCCGCGCACGCTCAAGCGGATCCCGGTCTCCGAGCAGGTGGCCGCGGTCCTCGGCACCACCGAGGGCGACCTCGACCCGCCGTCGCTGATGCGCGCCATCCTCCAGGCCCCCGTCGACCTGCTGTGGAACGGCGGCATCGGCACGTACGTCAAGAGCACCGAGGAGACCCACGCCGACGCCGGCGACAAGGGCAACGACGCGGTGCGGGTGAACGGCGACGAACTGCGGGTGAAGGTCGTCGGCGAGGGCGGCAACCTGGGCCTCACCCAGCGCGGCCGCATCGAGTACGCCCGGGCCGGCGGCCGGGTGAACACCGACGCCATCGACAACTCCGCGGGCGTCGACTGCTCCGACCACGAGGTCAACATCAAGATCCTGCTCGACTCGCTGGTGGAGCGCGGGGAGCTCGTCGAGGAACGGCGCGACGAGCAGATCGCGGCGACCACGGAGGACGTGGCCGCGCTCGTCCTCGCCGACAACATCGCGCAGAACGACGTGCTCGGCGTCGCCCGCGCGCACAGCGCCGACATGCTCAACGTCCACGAGGCCCAGGTGACCGACCTCGAGGCCCGCGGGCGGATCGACCGCGAGCTCGACGTGCTGCCCGACGCCGAGGGGTTCGAGGCCCGGCGGCAGGCGGGGGAGGGGCTGTCCGGGCCGGAGCTCGCCCAGCTCATGGCGCACGTGAAGCTCGACCTCACCGAGGCGCTGGCCGAGAACGACCTGCCCGACGCCGAGATCTTCACCCGACGCCTGCCGTCGTACTTCCCGCCCGTGCTGGCGTCGACCTACCCGTCGGCGATCGCGGCGCACCCGCTGCGGCGGCGGATCGTCACGACGATGGTGGCCAACGAGGTCGTCGACGGCGGCGGGCTCTCCTACGTCCACCGCCTGGTCGCGGAGGTCTCGGCGACCCCGGCGGACGCGGTGCGCGCCTACCAGGTCGCGACGCGCGTGTTCGGGCTCGACGCCCTCGCCGCGGACGTCGCCGACGCGACGGCCGCCGGGCTCCCGACGACGGCCGCGGACCGGCTGACGCTGGCCTCCCGGCGGATCCTCGACCGGGCGGCGCGCTGGCTGCTCACCCACCGCCCCCAACCGCTGGCCATGGGCGCGGAGATCCAGCGCTTCTCACCCGTCGTCGGGACCCTGGGGCCGCAGGTCGCGGGGCTGCTGCGCGGCACGGAGGCCGAGGGGCTCGCCGAACGCGTCGACGCGATGGTCGCGCTGGGCGCGCCGGCGGAGCTCGCCGGGCGCGTGGTGGGCGGGCTGTACGGCTTCGGGCTGCTCGACGTCACCGAGATCACCGAGATCGCGGAGGCCGACCACGACGACGACCCGGACGACCTGCGGGCGGTCGCGGAGCTGTACTACGCGGTGTCCGACCACCTCGGGATCGACCGGCTGCTCACGGTCGTGGCGTCGCTGTCGCGGCGGGACCGCTGGGACGCGCTGGCCCGGCTCTCGCTGCGCGACGAGCTGTACTCCTCGTTGCGCGCGGTGACGCTGGACGTGCTGGCGGACACCGACAACAGCGAGACCGCGGATGAGAAGATCGCGCACTGGGAGCAGGCGAACGCCTCGCGGCTGATGCGTGCGCGCACGTCGCTGGCCGAGATCGCCCGCTCCGGTCGGACCGACCTGACCACGGTGTCCGTGGCCGCCCGCCAGATCCGGAGCATGGTGCGATGAGTTCGACCTACGACGTCGACGTGGCGGTGCGCTGGTCCGACCAGGACCCGTACCAGCACGTCAACCACGCGAAGGTCGTCACGTTGCTGGAGGACGCGCGCACCGCGCTCCTCTTCGACGCCGCCGCCCGCGCGGGGGTCGCGGCCTTCGAGGCCGGCCTGCTGGTGGCGCGGGTGGACGTGCGCTACCGCCGTCCGATCCCGTGGACCCGGCGCGGCGTGCACGCACGGATGTGGGCGCACTCGGTGCGGGCGGCGTCGTTCACCGTCGGCTACGAGCTGCTCCTTCCCGACGACGGGAACGGCTGGGATCCGAAGCCCGCGGTCACCGCGGACACCCAGCTGGTGCCCTACGACCTCGCCGCCGCGCGCCCCCGTCGTCTCACCGACGAGGAGCGCACGTTCCTGGCCCGCTACGAGGTGTCGGCGTGATCGGGACCGGAGACGCAGCGGAGCGGAGCTCGACCCGCGTGCGGGCCGCGCTGTCGGTGCCGGACGCCGCGCACCGGGAGGACCTGGCCGGGTTCGTGGGCCGGGCGGTGCGGCTGGACCCCGCCGTCGTGGTCCGGCTGCGGGCCCGCCCGGGGGAGGTCGACGCCGTCGAGGCGTTCGCGCCCACCCCGTTCGACGCGCTGGTCACCCGCAGCGCCCCGGGCACGCTCGAGCCCGCGGACGTGACGGTGGTGGGGTCGGATCTGCTGGCCGCCCTGGCCGTCGCGGGTGGCCCGTCCGTGGAGCCGGGGACGTCGGTGGACGAGCGGTGGCGCGGTCCGCTGCCGCCGCTGCGCCCGGACGCGCGGTGGCAGGTGGTGGGGGAGGTCCCGGCGAGCGCCCTGGACGGGCTCGCGGAGAAGGGCGTCGCCGCGGCGCGGGCCGGCGACCCGAGCGGGCGGCCGTCGGCGGCCCTGCTCGACCAGATCGTGCTGACCGTGACCGACGACGCGTCGGGGGCCGAGGTGCGGGTGCCGATGCGCTGCGTGTTCGCGCTGTCGGGGATGGGCTTCGTGGGGCCCGGCGCCGACGGCGACGACGTGGTGCGCGTGTCGACCGACGGCGGGTGGTTGCGGCTCGACGCGCGCGGCGGCGCCGTGGTCCGACGCCGCCGCGCGCAGCTGCCGCTGCTGTAGGTCAGCCCAGCTTCGCGCGCAGGAAGTCGCGCGTGGCGCTCCAGGCCTTGACGGCCTGCTCGGGGTCGTAGGTGCCCATGTGGTTCTCGTCGTTGAAGAAGGCGTGACCGGCCGGGTAGATCCGGAAGTCGGGGCGCACGCCCGACTCGGCCTCGATGCGCTCCGCGAGCTCCTCGACGGCGTCCGGCGGGGCCATCTCGTCCTCCTCGCCGAAGTGGCCGAGCAGCGGCGCGGACAGCTTCTCGAAGCTCGGGTAGTCCTCGCCGAGCACGCCGTAGAACGGCACCGCGGCCCCGATCTTGTCGCCCTGCTGGGCCGCGAGGACGAGGACGAAGCCACCGCCCATGCAGAACCCGACGGCGCCGACCTTGTCCCCGACGACCGCCTCGTGGCCGAGCAGGTAGTCGACGGCGCCGCCGAGGTCGGTGGCGGCCTGCTGCACCGGGAGCTCCTGCATGAGCTTCCCGGCCTCGTCGGAGTCGTGCGTGGTGGTCCCGCCGTAGAGGTCGGGGGCGAGCGCGACGAAGCCCTCGGCGGCGAGCCGGTTGGTGACGTCGGCGATGTGGGAGGTGAGTCCCCACCACTCCTGGATCACCACGACGCCGGGCCCGGAGCCGGACTCGGGCAGCGCGAGGTAACCGTGGGCGGTGTGCCCGTTGGAGGGGAAGGAGACGTTCTGGAGCGGGTTCTCGGTCATCGGGGCCGGAGTTCCCCGGGCGGGCACCGCAGGAACACCGCAGGAGCTCAGAAGCTCTTGTTCATCATGCTCATCGCCGCCATCTCCATGTACTCCCAGATCTGGCGGTGCCGCTCGGGGGAGAGGTTCTCCTCGTCGACGGCGACCTTCATGCACCGCAGCCAGGCGTCCCGCTCGAGCGGACCGATCGGGAACGGTGCGTGGCGCATCCGCAGGCGGGGGTGGCCGCGCTGCTGGGAGTAGGTCTGCGGGCCGCCCCAGTACTGCTCGAGGAACAGGCGGAGACGGTCCTCGGCGGGCCCGAGGTCCTCCTCGGGGTAGAGCGGACGCAGGACCGGGTCGTCGGCCACCTGCTCGTAGAAGCGGTGGACGATCCGGTGGAAGGTCTCGTGGCCGCCGACCGCGTCGTAGAAGGTCTGGGGACTGCTCACACGCTCCACCGTCTCACGGGTGGGCTCACGGGCGCGCGGACCCGTGCGCCCGGGTGGCGGTGGCCCCGCCGAAGGGGGTCGGGGCCGGCACGCCGGCATCGTCGAAGGCGGACTTCACCGCACCCGCCACGGCCCGCTGCACGGCCCACTGCTCGCCGGGGCGGGTGCGCACGGTGAGGCGCAGCAGGATGCCCTCGGCGGTCACCGACTGGACGCCGAGCATCTCCGGCGGCGCGAGGACCTTCGAGGCGATCGCCGGCTCGGTGCACTCCTCGGTGGCCGCGCGCTGCGCCAGCTCGGAGGTGTCGTCGACGTCCGCGGAGTGCCCGACCGGGATGTCGACCACCGCGACCGAGTAGCCCTGGCTGGAGTTGCCGACGCGCAGGACCTCGCCGTTGCGGACGTACCAGACGGTCCCGGCGATGTCCCGCAGCGTGGTCACCCGCAGGCCGACCGCCTCGACCGTGCCGATCGCCTCCCCGAGGTCGACGACGTCCCCGACCCCGTACTGGTCCTCGAGCATCATGAAGATGCCGGAGAGGAAGTCCCGGACGAGGTTCTGGGCGCCGAACCCGATCGCGACGCCGAGGATGCCGGCGGAGGCGATGATCGGCGCCAGGTTGACGCCGAACTCGCCCAGGATCAGCGTGAAGGCGACCCCGTAGATCACGAGCGTGACGAACGAGCGCAGCACCGACCCGATGGCCTGGGCCCGCTGCGAGCGCCGTTCGATCATCTGGGGGGCGGACTCGCGCAGGCTCGCCGCCGCCCGGTCCCGCAGCGGGCGCAGCAGGCGCGGCACCCGTCCGGAGCTGGCGCCGTCGACGATCCGCCGGATGGCGCGGTGCAGGGCCGACCGCAGGACCACGGCCACCACGATGATCACGATCGTCGTCACCGCGTGGGAGACGATCGCGTCGGCGGACCGGGAGAGCCAGGACGCGTGCGTGTACTGGAAAACCCGCGCGCACAGCGAGCCGACGTCGGAGGCGCACGACGGGGCGTCGACCGGGACGTCCGGCACCACCGAGGAGCCGGTGCCGGGCGAGGGCGTCGGGGTGGGCGTCTGGTCGACCATGCCGGAGAAGAACAGCACGCCCCGGCACGATACGGACCGCAGTGGATCTCGGTCGCGATGCCCGGGCGGAGGTGAACGGTCCGTTATCACACGTGCACGACGCGGTCGGATGTGGTCGACTGTGCCCACATCCCGGTGGGAGGTGGTCGTGTGGCCGAGCGACAACTCAGGACCGTGACGCCGCTGGTCAGCGGGGTCGAAGGGCCGAGCGTGCGGACCGAGCCTCCTGACGTCGTCCCCCTCGTCCCAGACACCCCCGCCGAGGTGGCCGCGGACGTCACGGTCACCGCCCCGGTCACGCCCGCCCCGTTCCTGGGCCGCCGCCGGGTACTGCTCCTCAACGCCACCTACGAACCGCTGACGGCGCTCCCGCTGCGCCGCGCGATCGTCCTGCTCGTGTGCGGCAAGGCCGACGTCGTGCACGGCGACTCCTCCGGGCTCGTGCTGCACTCCGCGACGGGGGCCGTGGAGGTCCCCTCGGTGATCCGGCTGCGGGTGTTCGTCCGCGTCCCGTACCGGGCACGGGTCCCGCTGACCAGGGCGGCGCTCATGCACCGCGACCGCTTCCGCTGCGCCTACTGCTCCGGCAAGGCGGAGACGATCGACCACGTGGTGCCGCGCAGCCGCGGCGGGACGCACACGTGGGAGAACTGCGTCGCGTGCTGCGCTCGGTGCAACCACAAGAAGGCCGACAAGCTCCTCGCCGAGCTCGGCTGGCCGCTCCGGACGATGCCGACCGCCCCGCGCGGCCGCCACTGGCGGCTGCTCGCGGGCCTCGTCGACGCCGACCCGCAGTGGCTGCCGTACCTGGGGGAGAGCGCGGCCTGACGGGAGACGGAGCGCAGCGGAGCTCGACCCGGAGTCGCGGCACCGTGCATGATCGGCCGACGTGAGCGATCTGCACGAGCTGACGGCGCTGGAGACGGCTGCGGCGGTCCGGCGCGGGGACACCTCCGTGCTCGAGGTCGTCGACCACGCCCTGGCGCGCGCCGAGACCCTCGGTGCGCGCCTGGGCGCCTTCGCCGTCCTCACCCCCGACCGCGCGCGGGACGCCGCGCGGGCGTTGGACGCGACCGGCCCCGACGCCCTATCGGCGTGCTCGAATGCATTGTCGGGACGTCCGTTGTGGGGCGTCCCGACCGCGATCAAGGACCTCACCGCGACGGCGGGGGTGCCCACCGGGCGCGGGTCGGTCGTCTCCCGCGGGTGGGTGCCGGACACCGACGACGACCTGGTCGGATTGCTGCGCGCCGCCGGGACCGTCAGCCTCGGCAAGACCGCGGTGCCCGAGTTCGGTCTGCCCTGCTACACCGAGCCGGCCGGCGCGGCGCCCGCCGTCACGCCGTGGGACGTCTCGCGCTCGGCCGGCGGCTCGTCGGGCGGGGCGGCCGCGGCGGTGGCGGCCGGGGTGGTTCCGGTCGCGCAGGGGTCGGACGGCGGCGGATCGATCCGCATCCCGGCCTCGGTGTGCGGGCTGGTGGGGCTGAAGACCACGCGCGGGCGCGTCCCGGCCGGACCGGCGGGGGGCGACCCGGCGGGGCTCTCGGTGGCGGGCCCGCTCGCGCGGACGGTCGCCGACGCCGCCGCCCTGCTCGACGCCCTGTGCGGGGGACGGGCGTGGCCGGGGGAGCCACTGGTCCCGGGGCGTGTTCCCGACGACGGGTACCTCGGGGTCGTGCGGCGCGGGCCGGGCCCGCGACGGCGGATCGGGGTGTCGACCGCGGTGCCCTACGGCGACCTCTCCGGGCTCGTCCCGGGCTGGGCCGGCGCGTCGGTCGACCCGGTGTGCGTGGCCGCGGCCGAGGACACCGCCCGGGCGCTGGAGTCCCTCGGGCACACGGTGGAGCCGGTGGAGGTGCGGCTGCCGGACGAGGTGGTCGGCGCCTTCCTCGCGCTGTGGGCGACCCTCGCGCTCGCCGACCCCGTCGACCCGGCCGACGAGCCGCGGTTGCAGCCGCTGACCCGGCTGCTGCGCTCGCGCGGACGGTCGGTGTCGGGCATCGCGGCCCTCGGCGCGCTGCAGACGGTGCAGGTCGCGACGCGCCGGATGGTCACCGCGCGGGCCGGACTGGACGCGGTGCTCACGCCGTCGGTGGCGCTGCCCCCGCGGCCGGTGGGCTGGTTCTCCGCGGACGGGCCCGAGGTCGACTTCGCGCGCCAGGTCGCGTTCACGCCGTGGACGGCGATCGCCAACCTGACCGGCGAACCGGCCCTCGGGCTGCCGACGGGGTGGCCGACGGTGGACGGGGTGACGCTCCCGGTGGGCGTCACGCTGCGGGGGCGTCGGGGCGAGGAGGACGTGCTGCTGGGGCTCGGGGCCGAGCTCGAGGCGGCGATGCCGTGGGCGCACCGTCGACCGCCCGTGTGGTGAGTCGTGTGGTGAGTGGGGTGGTCACGGCACCTACGACACGACGTCGGAGCTGCTTTCCACTACGGTTCGGGCCGTGAGTCCGATCGAGACGATCCTGATCTACGCGGTGATCCCGGTCGTCGCGCTGCTCCTGCTCTTCGCCCTGACCGCGGTCCGGGGCAAGGGCAGGGCGGCGTCCTACCGGGCCGGCGACGACTGGCCGCACGAGCCGCTCTGGTGGATCGGGAACCCCAAGGGGACCGGCCTGCCGGAGCCGACCGTCGAGGCCGTCGGCGCCACCGCGACCCGCACCGCCCGAGGAGGCGCACGTGGCACCTGGTGAACTCGCGCGCCCGCAGGCGCGCCCCGGCGAGACGCCGATGATCAACGAGACCGGGTTGGCCGAGGACCCGGTCTACGGGCACTCCCGCGTGCCGACCGCCTCCGGCCGCATCTCCGAGGCCACCGAGGTCCTCGCCGACGACCAGAAGGTGCCCTTCTCGTCGTCGCAGCTCTCCCGCATCGACGAGGCGCTCACCCGCACCTCGGCCGAGACCGGGCTGCTGTTCAGCGTGTGGGTCGGCGAGCTCGGCCCCCGCTCCCGCGAGCGCGCCGAGGAACTGCACGCCGCCCTCGGTGAGCAGGCCGACGAAGCGGTGCTGATCTGCGTGTCGCCCGGCGAGCGGGTCGTCGAGGTCATCACCGGCGAGGAGTCCGTCCGTCGCGTGGACGACCGTGGCGCCAAGCTCGGCGTCATGGCGATGGTCTCGTCGTTCACCGAGTCCGACCTCACCGGCGGCATCGTCGAGGGCCTGCGGGTGCTCGGCGACCACGCGGGCAGCAAGCACTAATCCGATCGGCCCAAGGCCCGTCCTGAACGAACGGCACTCTCGCAGCATCTATGTGCGCGAGAGTGCCGTTCGTTCGTTCAGGGGGTGCGGCTGAACGGCCTAACCCCGGTCGGCCTCCCGCGCCGCCAGGGCCCGGACGATCCCGGCCCGCCCCTCGGTGACCAGCCGGGTCAGGGCCGACGGGTGTTCGTCGGCGAGCCAGCGGTCGGCCGCCTCGACCGTCGCCTGCTCGACGGCCCAGGACGGGAACAGGCCCTGCACCATCGGCTGCGCCTGCTCGCTCGAGCGCCGGCCCCACACCTCGTCGACCGACGCGAAGTACTTCTCGCGGTAGTCGGTGAGCAGGGCGCCCTGCGACGGGTGCGAGAAGCCCATGATGATCGCCATGTTGATCGCGTTGGGCAGCGTGTCGTCGTGGACCGCCCGCTGCCACGCGGTCGCCTTCGCCTCGGGCGTCGGCACCAGCGCGCGGGCCCGCTCGGCCATGCGCAGGCCGGTCGCGGTGTTGTCCCGCGCCAGCTCGGCCTCGATCTCGGCCTCGCCCACCGTCCCGTGCGCGACCAGGGCGTGCAGCAGCCGCCACCGCAGGTCGGTGTCCACGGTCAGGCCCTCGAGCGGCGCACTCCCGTCGCGCCACCCGGCCAGCGCCGTCAGCGCCTCCGGGGTCAGCACCGAGCCGGTGAGGGCGTTGACGATCGCCAGCTGGTGGTCCGAGCCGGCCTCGGCGGAGTGCGCGAGCTCGAGCAGCGTCGCGACGAACGACGGCCAGCCCTCCTCGACCGCCCACTGCGGGTCGGCGTAGGAGGCGAGCGCGGTCTGGGCCTGCAGCAGGAGCCGCTGGACCACGCCGACCTCGGTCTCGGCCGCGATCCCCCCGACGACGAGGGCGACGAAGTCGCGGGCGCGCAGCTCGGCCTCGCGGGTCATCTCCCACGCCGCCGACCAGCACAGCGTGCGGGGCAGCGGCTCGGCGATCTGCCCGATGTCCGCGATCAACGTCGTCAACGAGCGCTCGTCGAGGCGCATCGTGCAGTAGGTCAGGTCGTCGTCGTTGACGAGCACCAGCGAGCCGGCGGGGACCCCGACCAGCTCGGGCACCTCGGTGCGCTCGCCGGTGACGTCGAGCTCGGTGCGGTGCACGCGGACGAGCCGGCCCGCGTCGTCGGGGGCGTAGATCCCGACGGCGATGCGGTGCGTGCGGGTCTCGCCGGCCCCCGGCTTCGCGCCGCCCTGGAGCACCGCGAACTCGGTGTACGTGCCGTCGGCGCCCACGGCGAACGACGGCGAGAGCGAGTTCAGACCCGTCGTCCGGAGCCACTCCGCCGACCAGCCGGAGAGGTCGCGGCCCGAGGACTCGGTGAGTGCACCGAGCAGGTCGTCGAAGGTGGCGTTGCCGTAGGCGTGGCGGGAGAAGTACAGCCGCAGCCCGGCGAGGAACTCGTCCTGCCCGACGTAGGACACGAGCTGCTTGAGCACCGACGCGCCCTTGGCGTAGGTGATGCCGTCGAAGTTGACCTCGACGGCCTGCAGATCGGGGATGTCGGCGGCGATGGGGTGGGTCGAGGGCAGCTGGTCCTGCCGGTAGGCCCACGACTTCTCGACGTTGGCGAACGTCGTCCACGCGTTCCGGTACTCGGTGGCCTCGGCCTGGCTGACCACCGACGCCCAGGTGGCGAACGACTCGTTCAGCCACAGGTCGTCCCACCAGCGCATGGTCACGAGGTCGCCGAACCACATGTGCGCCATCTCGTGCAGCACGGTCTCGGCGCGGCGCTCGTAGAGGTAGCGGGTGACGCGGCTGCGGAAGACGTAGTCCTCGAGGAACGTCACGGCGCCGACGTTCTCCATCGCGCCCGCGTTGAACTCGGGGACGAAGAGCTGGTCGTACTTCGCGAAGGGGTAGGGCACCCCGAAGTTGCGGTGGTAGAAGCCGAAGCCCTGCTTGGTCTCGGTGAACAGGCGGTCGGCGTCCATGTGCTCGGCGAGCGAGCCGCGGCAGTAGATGCCCAGCGGGATGGTGCCGTGCTCGTCGGAGTACTCGTCGGTCCACCGGGCGTACGGGCCGGCGATCAGCGCGACCAGGTAGGTCGAGATCCGCGCGGTGGTGTCGAACGCGTGGTGGACCGCGCCGGTGTCGAGCGTCGTGGTCGTGGAGAGGGCGCCGTTGGAGATGACGTGCCAGTCGGGCGCGGCCAGGGCGGTGAGGGTGATCGTCGCCTTGAGGTCGGGCTGGTCGAAGCAGGCGAACATCCGCTTCGCGTCGGCCGTCTCGAACTGGCTGTAGAGGTACACCGCACCGTCGACCGGGTCGACGAACCGGTGCAGGCCCTCGCCGGTGTTCATGTAGCGGCAGTCGGCGTCGACGACGAGCTCGTTCTCGGCCGCGAGGTCGGGCAGGGCGATGCCCTTCTCCTCGTCGTAGCCGGAGACGTCGAGCGGGATGCCGTTGAGGATGGCGCTGCGCACCCCGGCCGCGACGATGTCGATCCAGCTCGCCGTCCCCGGCGACGAGGACCGGAACCGCACCGTGGTGGTCGAGCGGAACGTCGACTCACCCGGCTTGTCGGTCCCGTCGGTGAGGTCGAGGGCGATGAGGTACGAGTCGACCTCGAGGGCCTCGGCGCGGGTCCGCGCGTCGTCCCTGGTCAGGTTCGGAGCAGCCACCCCCGCACCCTATCCGCGGCCGCCCGTCGAGGCCCGGAACACACTTGTACCTCGAACCGTTGCTCCCGGATACCTGTCGTCGATCGAGGGAAGCCTCCAGACATGAGCACCGACAAGTCCAAGGTCGATTTCTGGTTCGACCCGCTCTGCCCGTTCGCGTGGATCACCTCGCGGTGGGTTCTCGAGGTGGAGAAGGTCCGCGATGTCGAGGTGCACTGGCACGTCATGAGCCTGTCGGTGCTGAACTCCGGCCGCGATCTCGACGAGAAGTACCAGGCGATGATGGAGGAGGGCTGGAAGCCCGTCCGCGTCTGCATCGCCGCGGCGCAGAAGCACGGGGACGAGATCCTCGCGCCGCTCTACACCGCCATGGGCACCAAGATTCACAACGAGGGCAACAAGGACTTCGACGACGTGATCGCGAAGTCGCTCGCCGAGGTGGGCCTCGAGGCGGAGCTCGCCGAGGCGGCCACCTCCACCGACCACGACGACGCCCTCAAGAAGTCCCACCACGAGGGCATGGACCCCGTGGGCATGGACGTGGGCACGCCCGTCATCCACGTCGAGGGCTCGGCCTTCTTCGGCCCCGTCATGACGCGCATCCCCAAGGGCGAGCAGGCCGGCCAGGTGTGGGACGGCGCCAAGCTCCTCGCGGGCTACGAGCACTTCTACGAGCTCAAGCGCACGCGCGACGCGGAGCTGTCCTTCGACTAGGACCTCGTCCCGACGGCGGGTGGCGCGGCCACCCGCCGTCGGGAGGCGGGTCAGCCCGCCGCGCCCTGCTCCTCGACGAGCGTCCGGATCCGGTCGAGGGTCTCGTCGACGCCGTTCTGGACCTCGTGGTCCCCGGCCTCGACCCGCGTGGTGTGGATGTGCACCTCGACGGTCGCGCCGTGCTCGGCGGGCCGCACGTCGAGATACCCGTGGTACTCGCTGCTCCCCTCCGCGCCCCAGCTGAGGTGCTGGGCGTCGCGGTCGACCTCGAACCACGCCTCGCCCTCGACCGAGGAACCGTCCGGCAGTTCGGCCGTGGTGTGCACGGCATTGCCGCCGGTCGACTCGGCGCTGGTCATGCGTGCGAAGTAGCGGGGCAGGTTGCCCACGTCGGAGAGGAACGCGAAGAGGTCGTCGGGTGAGGCGTCGACCGTGGTGGTGGAGCTGAAGTCAGCCATCGTCCCGGCTGCCCGGCCGGTGACGAGGAGAACCCTCAGAGCGCCACGCGATTTCCCTGCTCGCCGGAGGTGACCGTGACGGTCCGCCCGAGCGGGTCCGTCGTCGCGAGGGCCTCCAGCGAGGCGGCGTCGTCCGGGGCGACCCGGGCGAGGAAGCGCCGGCCGTCGTCGTGCGTCCGCCCGACCACCACGGCCCCGTACGGCCGCCCGTCACGCCCGTACTCGACGGTGTAGGTCTCGACGGTCGCCGCGCCGTCCACGCGGGCGACCTTCCCGGGCGCCCCGCTCGCGTGGGTCGCGTCGACCTCGGCCTGGGCAGCGGCGTCGTCGCCGTCCTGCCACGGGGCCGGGCGCGTCGAGTAGACCCCGGCCGAGTACTTGTGGATCGCGCCGCCGTTGGCGCCGACCAGCCCGTACGTGCCCGGCCGGGCCCGCAGCGCGGTGACCGTGTCGGCGATGGCGTGCATCGAGTAGTCGTTGCCGGGACCGCCGAAGAACGGGAGGCCGCCGGTGACCGTCAGCCCGCGCGGGTCGTCCGCGGTGAGCCCGAGCGCGTCGGTGACCACCCGGACGGCGATCGGGAAGCAGCTGTAGAGGTCGATCGTCGCGAGGTCGTCCGGGCCGATCCCGGCCTGGTCGAGGGCCCGGCGGACCGCGGTCGCCGCGGCCGGGCTCGCGCCGAGGTCGGCGCGGTCGAGCACCGGGGGCTCGACGAGGTCCGCGTGCCCGTGCAGGTGGACCCACCGGGCTCCACCGTCGCTGGGAATCCCCAGCTCCCGGGCGACGTCGGTGGCCGCGAGGACGACGGCCGCGCCCTGGTTGACCTGGTCCCGCGACACGAGGAAGCGCAGGTAGGGGTCGGTGATGGGGCGGTTGTCGCCCGACGGCGTGGCCAGCTCGTCCACGCCGCGCACCGTGGGCGCCGCCGCGTGCGGGTGCTTCGCGGCCACCTCGGTGAACGGTGCGAACAGCTCCGCCATGTCGCGGCGGTACGCCTCGCGGTCCAGCCTGAGCCGGCCGCGACGCGCGTGCTCGAACAGGGCGTACTGGACGACCGGCGCGAGGACGTCGTGCTCGACCTGCTCGGGGACGATGAAGGTCTCCAGGCCGAGCCCGCGGTCGTCGAGCTGCCCGCCGACCTGCTCGCTCCAGTCGGGACGCTCGTCCTCGGCGACCTTCGTCAGCAGGTGGCGTGCCGTGGACATCGCCTCGGCCCCGACGAGGAGCGCGACGTCGATCTCGCCGGCGGCGATGCGGCCGGACGCCTCCGTGACGAGGGACTGCGGGGTCTGGCCGCCGACGACCGCGAGCACGGCGACGCGCGGCTCGGCGCCCACGCGGGACGCGATCGAGCGCGGCACGTTGTCCGAACCCCCGAGGGGCGCGACGGCCCCGGGTGCGGAGGCCTCGAACTGCCGGACGGCCGCGACGAGGTCGACGCGCGCGGCCACCGCGGCCGGGTCGGCGCCGGTGTCGGCGAGCGCCCGGCGGGCGGCCTCGGCGCCGAGCTCCACCGGGGAGAGGCCCTGGTAGCCGGGCTCGTCCAGGCGCTCGGAGACCTGGCCGACCCCGACGACGACGGGGGTGCGGTCGGTCACGACGACGCCAGCTCCCCGAGGGCGCGCAGGCGGGCCCGGCAGCCGTCGACCATGTCGCGTGTGATGTCGCCGGCACCGCGGAGCTCTCGGAACCCGCCGACGACCTGCCCGATGAAGTAGGTGTCGAGCGCGATCGCGCCGGGGTTCCCCGCGGCGGCGGCGTCGTGCACCCGGTCCCACACGCGGCCGATCAGCATCGGCTGCAGCGGGAGGGGCAGCGGGGCGGGGGCGTCGGGGCGGTCCCACGCGTCGTGCCAGGCCGAGCGCAGCTGTCGGGCCGGCTTGCCGGTGATGGTGCGCGAGCGCAGCGTGTCGCTGCTGCCGGCGGCGAGGAACTTCTCCTTCACCGGCAGTGGCGTGATGTCCTCGTGGCTGCCCAGCCACACCGAGCCGCACCACACGCCGGCGGCGCCGAGGGCGAGGGCGGCGGCCATCTGATCGCCGGTCGCGATGCCGCCCGCGGCGAGCACCGGGCGGCCGTCGGCGATCTCGACCACCTCCGGCGTCAGGACCGTGGTCGCGACCGTGCCCGTGTGCCCACCCGCCTCGGTCCCCTGGGCGACGAGCACGTCGACCCCGGCCGCGAGCTGGCGTTCCGCGTGCTTGCGCGCGCCGACCAGCGAGGCGACCACGATGCCCGCGGCGTGCGCCCGCTCGACGAGGTCGGCCGGGGGCGGGCCGAGGGCGTTGGCGACCATCGAGATCCGGTGGGAGAAGGCGACGTCGAGCAGGGCCTCGGCGCCGGCCGGGTTGATCGCGGCGGCGATCTCGTCGCTCGTGTCCTCCCGGGGGTCGTGCGCGTCGGCGGGGACCCCGTACTCCTCGAGCAGCGCGTCGACGAACGCCCGGTGCTCGTCGGGGATCTGCGCGCGCAGGCTCGCGACCAGCTGGTCGGGGTCGCCGACGGCGAACTTCTCCGGCACGAGCAGGTCGACGCCGTAGGGGCGGCCCTGGACCTGCTCCTCGATCCAGTGCAGCTGGGCGTCCAGCTCGGCCGGGGTGTACATGCTGGCGGCCAGCACCCCGTACCCGCCGGCGTTGGTCACCGCGGCGACCACCGCGGGGGAGCGGTTGAAGCCGACGAGCGGGTGCTCGACGCCCAGCAGCTCGGTCAGGGCGGTGCGCATACGGCTCCTCGGAGGTCGGCGGCTCGTGTGCCGGACTCGGTGTATCACATACCGCCGACGGAAACCGTCAGTCGTGACCGGCAGCGCGACCCGGCGTCAGGAACAATTCACGGCATGAGCGCGAGCATCGGGACGCTGACCGACCACTGGATCGACGGGGCGCGGGCCACCGGCGGGAACGGCTCGATCGAGGTCGTGAACCCGGCGGACGGCTCCGTCCTCGCCGAGGTGCCCCGCGGCGGGGCGGCCGAGATCGACGCCGCGGTGCTGGCGGCCCGGCAGGCGTTCGTCTCGTGGTCGCGGGTACCGGTCGCCGACCGTGCCGCGATGGTGCTGCGCATCCGCGAGGGCATCAAGGCCCGTCACGAGGAGCTCGCGCGCTCGATCACGGCGGAGATGGGCTCGCCGATCACGTTCGCCCGCAGCGTCCAGATCGGGATGCCGATGGCGACCTCGAAGGGCGTCGCGGCCCTGGCCGAGGACTTCGCGTGGTCCGAGGAGATCGGCAACTCCCTCGTCGTGCGCGAGCCGGTCGGCGTGGTCGGCGCGATCACGCCGTGGAACTACCCGCTGCACCAGGTGGTCGCGAAGGTCGCGCCCGCGCTCGTCGCGGGGTGCACGGTGGTGCTCAAGCCCTCGGAGATCGCGCCCCTGACGGCGGGTGCGCTCGCGGAGATCGCGGCGGACGCGGGCCTCCCGGCCGGCGTGTTCAACGTCGTGCACGGCACCGGACCCGAGGCCGGCGAGGCGCTCGCGGCGCACCCGGGGGTCGACATGGTGTCGTTCACCGGGTCGGTCGGGGCCGGGCGCCGGGTGCAGGAGGTGGCGGCTGGGACGATCAAGCGGGTCGCCCTCGAGCTGGGCGGCAAGTCGGCCAACATCGTGCTCGACGACGCCGACCTGACGAAGGCGGTCAAGGTCGGGCTCGGCAACTGCTTCATCAACGGCGGCCAGACCTGCACGGCGTGGACGCGGCTGCTGGTGCCGGCGTCGCTGCACGACTCCGTCGTCGAGCAGCTCGTCGCCGCGGCCGCCAAGTACACCGTCGGCGACCCCACCGACGAGTCGGTGCGGATCGGGCCGATGTCGTCGGCGATGCAGCAGGAGCGGGTGGAGGGCTACATCGCGCGCGGCGTCGAGGAGGGCGCGGAGCTCGCGGTCGGCGGGCCCGGGATGCCCGACGGCCTGGCCGACGGCGCCTACGTGCGGCCGACGATCTTCGCCGGGGTGCGGCCGGACATGACGATCGCCCAGGAGGAGATCTTCGGCCCGGTGCTCTCGGTGCTGCCGTACTCCGACGTCGACGAGGCCGTGTCGATCGCCAACAACACCATCTACGGGCTCGCGGGGGCGGTGTTCGCCGGGTCGCAGGAGCGCGGGATCGAGGTCGCGCGCCGGATGCGGACGGGGCAGGTCGACGTCAACGGCGGCGCCTTCAACCCGCTCGCCCCGTTCGGCGGCTACAAGCAGTCCGGCACGGGCCGCGAGCTCGGGCGCTACGGGCTGGAGGAGTTCCTCGAGGTGAAGTCGATCCAGCTCTAGGCCACCCCCACCGCGGTCGCCCCGACGGCGACGACGAGGGCGAGCGCGGGCAGGGCCGCGGCCCGTCGGCCGGCCGGGTCGAGGACGGCGACGACGGGCAGGCCGAGCAGCGCGAACGCGACGGCCGGGATCGGGGTGGCGACACCTCCGATCCCGAACGCCGCGACCGCGAACGGGGCGAGGAACACGACCGACGGCACGGCGGCGAGCACGGTGGCCGCCGTGCTGTTCCTCGTCGCGACCGACAGCGCCTGCCCGATGACGAGGCCGAGCGCGGGCCACGTCGTCAGGAAGGCGGCGCCGGGGACGAACGCGGCGGCGAGGAGGCCGAGCACGGCGAGCGGCGCGGCGGCGCCGAGGGCGGCCGCGCACGGCCCGACCCGTCGTCGCACCCGGACGTGCCAGACCGAGACGGCGAGGACGGCGAGCGCGACGGTGGCGACCTCGTAGGGCACCGGCCGGTCCAGGAACGGGCGGTCCGCGTACTCGGGGCGGAGCACGAGCAGGAGCTGCCAGAGTCCGATCGCGAGCGCCGCGGCGCCGACGAGGGGCAGCGGGCTCGTCGCGCCGGCGAGCAGGGCGTCGCGGGTGGTCAGGAGCTCCCGGCGGCGGGCCAGGGCCGCGACGACGACGAGGCCGACGACGGCGAGCCCCGCGAGCGGCCACTCCCAGGCGACCGGGTAGGTGACCAGGACGTCGCCCAGGGGGAAGTAGACGGCGTCGGGCTGCGGGGGCAGGTCGCTCGCCGTCGGGTCGAGCGGGGCGAGGTCGGTGGCCCCGAGCTCGCGGGCGAGAGCGAGCATCGTGGACCCCTGGCTCTGGATGCTCGCGGGGTCGAGGTTCGCCGGGCTGTCGGCGGCCGTGTGGTACTTCTCCGGCTCCTCGACGAACGCCGAGTCGATGCCGGGCCGGCCGGCGGGGATGACGACGGACAGGTCGGTGTCGTTCGGCAGCAGGCGGAAGATCGCGACGAGGCTGGAGTCGCCCGCCGGGTGCGGCACGGCCCGCATCGCGTGGACCAGCCCGGCGTTCCCCGGTGAGGTGCGGAACAGCAGGCTCGCCCCGGAGACGCCGCGGGCCTCGTGGTTGAGGACGACGATCGGCGTGCTCGGCGGGCGCCACTGCCGGATGCCGAGGAGCCCGGCCTCCTCGCCGTTCGTGAGCAGGACGGTGACGTCGTTGCGCAGGGGCGGGCCGGCCCGCAGGGCGCGGACGGTCTCCAGGACGGCGGCCACCGCGGCGGCGTCGTCGGCGGCGCCCGGTCCCTGCGGGACGGAGTCGACGTGCGCGGCGAGGACGACCTGCCCGGTCGGTGCGGTGCCGGGGAGGGTCGCGACGACGTTGCCGAACGGGCTCTCGACCCGCGGCGTCAGGCCCAGCGTGGTGAGGCGGGCGTCGAGGTCGTCGCGGACCCGCGCGTTCGCGGCGCTGCCCAGGGGACGGGGCTCGCGGGCGATGTCGGCGACCACGGGGAGGGCCCGCGCGGCGCTGAACTCCGTGGCCGGGGTGTCGGCGGGGACCGGGTCGGGCGGGCGGAGCCCGAGGAAGGTGGCCACGCCGGCGGCGACCAGGACGACGAGGGCGATCAGGCGGGCCACGGGTCCGGGTCGCACGGGGCCCAGTGTGGGGGAGCCCCGAGGGCCGGGCCGGCCGCGAGGGTGACGAGGGGCAGGTTCTCGACGGCGTGGGCGTGCATGGTGTGCATCTCGGGGTGGGCGGGTGCCGTCCGGGGCGCGATCCATGTCTGCGGAACCGAGTCGTGGTGACTCGGATGGTGTCGGGGGAGTCCCGGCTGCTGCGGGTCCAGGTCGGCGAACTTCCGTGGCACGGAGCGCCGTCAGGGTGCCGCCATGCCACTGAAGTCCGGTGACCCGGGCGCGGACTGCCCGCGACGGCCGCGCCGAGGGTCACGTGGGGCAGGTCCGGTAGCGCTCGGACCTGCGTAGTG
This sequence comes from Actinomycetospora corticicola, assembly GCF_013409505.1. Classification (NCBI taxonomy): domain Bacteria; kingdom Bacillati; phylum Actinomycetota; class Actinomycetes; order Pseudonocardiales; family Pseudonocardiaceae; genus Actinomycetospora; species Actinomycetospora corticicola. The sequence continues at coordinate 42,361 of NZ_JACCBN010000001.1, forward strand.
TGCACCTCGGCGGCGCGAGTTTGTCCAAAGCGCACCCACGGCCCGGCCCGCTTCTCTAGCGTCCGCTCGCGGAGGTGGGTGATGCGGCGGACCGCGCCCGGCCGGCGACGAGCGGAGCTCGTGGCCGTGTTCGTCGCGCTGGTGCTGATCTTCGGCGTCGGGGTGCCGCTCGGACTCGCGAGCGCGATCGGGACGGTGGCCCGGCAGGCGGCGGCCGCGGTCGGGGTGGTGCTCGTCGCGGACACGGACGACGAGGGCGACGGCGACGACGGGTCCGGCGACGACGAGGACTCGGGCAAGGACAAGTCCGGCGAGGAAAAGTCCGGGGCCGACAAGAGCTCGGGCAGCGACAAGTCCGGCGAGGACGAGGACTCGGGCGACGAGGACTCGGGCGACAAGGACTCCGGCAGTCAGGAGAACGGGTCCGCCGCCACTGCGGGCGAGGGCGGTTTCGAGGGGCGCGACCAGATCGGCCGGGCGTCCGCGCAGGAGTACGTCAACATCGACGACGTCGAGCCGAACGGCAACATCAAGAACGGCGGCGACTTCTCCGGCGGCAGCTACTCGTTCTCCTGCCCGCTCTCCGACCACCACAACTCCGACAACTTCATCGTCGCCCCCGGCAAACGCAACGGCGCCCAACACACCCACGACTACGCGGGCAACGAGTCGACGAACGCGGCGTCGTCGGAGAACCAGGACGCCCTCGAGCAGGCGGAGACGACCTGCACGAACGGCGACAGGTCGCCGATCTTCTGGCCGGTCCTGCGTGACCTGGAGGGGGTCGGACCCGACGTCGGGATGGACGGCGGGAGCCTGGACGGGAACATCGGGTCGTTCATCGTGCCCGCCTCGGTCGACTACACCTTCCACGGGCACGGCACGCAGCGCACCGAGCCGATGCCGCTGAACATGCAGCTGATCACGGGTTCGGCGAAGGCGGGGAGCACGGGGGAGGGGTCGAACTCGAAGTTCACCTGCTCCGGGTTCGCCGACCGGCTGACCGAGCGCTACCCGATCTGTCCGTCGGGGGCGCAGCTGCAGCGGGTGTACGACTTCCCGAGCTGCTGGAACGGCGAGGACCTGTCGTCGGTGGACTTCGTCAGCCACCTGCAGTACCCCGACGAGACCGGGGAGTGCGACGGGGACCTGATCCCGGTGCCGGCGCTGCGCATCACGGTGTCCTACGACCAGCCGCCGGGCCGTTCGTTCGCCATCGACAGCTTCCCCGAGCAGCAGCACGACCCGGTCACCGACCATGCCCTGCTCGAGTACCTCTCCACCGAGTCGCGCGCCCAGGCCGGCGCGGACTGCATCAATGACGCCGAGCGGTGCGAGCAGGGCGCCGACGACGCCACCGCCGCCGGGCCGCGCGGTCGGAGCGACGAGCTCGCCGTCACGAAGAACTTCGCGGCCGCGATGTCCGGCCACAAGAACGCGGGCGTCGCCCACGCCGGGGGGCACCGGTGAACCCGCGGGTGGTCCCCCACCTCGTGCTCGCGGCGCTGCCGTTGCTGTCGATCACCGCGCACGTCGGCGGGCTCGTGCCGATGCACGTCTCGGCCGGTCTGGTGATCGTCCCGGCCGCCGCGGTGCTCGTGCTCCTCGCGGTCTTCCGGCCGGTGCCGGAGGACCGGCTCGTGCTCGACGGGCTGCGCTGGGGGATCGTCGCGACGGCCGTCTACGACGTGTTCCGGCTCGACACCGTCGCGCTCCTCGGCTGGTGGGACGACTTCATCCCGACGATGGGCACCTGGCTGCTCGACGTCGACCGCTCCGAGCAGGTCCTCGGCGGGGTCGCGGGCTACGTGTGGCGCTACGCGGGGGACGGCGGGGGGCTCGGCGTCGTCTTCGTGACCCTCGCTGCCGCGACCGGTCTGCGCCGGCTCGGCCCGCGGTGGACGGTGGGCGCGGCGGTGCTGTTCGCGGTCGGCCCGACCTGGTGCGGGCTCATGGCGACGGTGCTGCTCCCGCGCGGCCAGCAGCTGATGTTCCCGCTGACGCCGGTCACGGTGACGCTGTCGTTCCTCGGCCACGTCGTCTTCGGGCTCGTCCTCGGGCTGGGCACGTGGCGGGTCGCCGGCATCGAGGAGCGCTGGTCCGGCCCGGCGCTCGTGGATCTGCCCGCGCTCGTCGGGCGGCTCACCCGCCGTGGCAGCGGTGCGTCGTCGCTGCCTCGGGGTGACAGCGACGACGCTTTCCTGCCACGCGGGGAGCGGGGTGTTCCCGACGGCGGGTCGGTGCCGGTGGGCGCGCGGGTCCCGGGCCCGCCGCTCGCGCCGGCCCCGCCGCTCGCACCCGCCCCGCCGCACGCACCCGTCCCGCCGCTCGCGCCCGTCCGGGCGCTGCGGCCCGCGCCGGAGCCGGCGTGGACGCCGTCGGCCGATCCCTACGCCGCCGACCCGCTGCCGCTCGAACCGTGGCTGCCGGAGCCGTTCGAGGACCCGTCCCCGACGGGCGAGGTGACCGTGCTGCCCTGGGGCGCCCACCCGTCGTCGGGACGGGGCCCCGAGGTGTTCGGCCTCGGCCGGGCGCATGAGGGGAGGCTCCGGGCGCTCTAGCGGTGTGAGGGTTCCCCTCGCGGCGGCGTGGTGGCGGTGAGGCCGAAGTGCGTGGTCAGCCAGTCGGTGACCGCGTGGACGAACGTGCGGCGGTTGTCGAGGCGCTGGATCTCGTGGCCCTCGTCCTCGAAGAGCAGGTAGCGCACGTCGACGCCGGCCGCCTTCGCGCCGTGCACCGCGAGCTCGGCCTCGTGCACCGGGACGTTGGTGTCGTTGCGTCCGTGCACCACGAGCAGCGGCGCGGCCAGGCGCTCCATGCGGTGCACGGGGGAGAGCTCGCGGAGCAGGTTGCGGTCGTGGATCGGGTGCCCGTACTCGCCGACGGCGGCGTCGGCGATCCACGGCTCGGTGCGGGCGAAGAACGTCTCGAAGTCGGCCATCCCGCAGACGTCGACGCCGACGGCGAACAGCTCCGGGTGGTTCACCAGTGCCGCGAGGGTCAGGTAGCCGCCGTAGGAGCGGCCCATGACACCAACCCGGGCGGCGTCGGCGACCCCTGTTCCGACGAGGTGCTCGACGCACGAGGCGACGTCGCGGATCGCGGCGAACCGACCGGCCCCGTCGTCGGCGTTGACGAAGGACCGGCCGAAGCCGGACGACCCGCGCACGTTCGCGGCGTACACGGCGATCCCGTGCTGCAGCAGCACCTGGTAGAGCGGGGTGAACACCGGCCGCTCCTGGGCCTCCGGGCCACCGTGGAGGTAGATGAGCGTCGGCATCGGGCCGACCGTGCCGGGTGGGCGGTAGAGCCAGCCGGGCAGGGCGAGGCCGTCCGGCGTCGTCACCGTCTCCAACGTCGGGTGCACGACCGGCGCCCGCGGCCCGTCCGGTGGGCAGATCAGCGCCGTGGTCTGGGAGGACAGCTCGTGGCACCACACCGCGGCCGGGACCGACGGCGACTGGATGCCGAGCACGAGCGAGTCGGCGTCGTGGCTGAACACGGCGGAGGTCACGACGTCGCCGGGCGGGGTGTAGGACACGGGCTTGCCGGTGGCGAGGTCGAGCAGGTCCACCTCGCTGCGGCCCAGGGCGTTCCACACGAGCGCCGCGGTGCCCGCGTCCTCGGCGAGGGCGAACCGCTCGAGCTCCGCGTCCACCCGTTCGGCCAGGACCTCGGGGAACCTCGGGCTCGCGTCGGTGGCCACGTCCACGCTCACCAGGGCGGCCCGCTCGCGCCCGCCGTCGGTGAGGATGAGCATGCGGGTGCCGTCCGGGGTGAAGCGGGCGGCGACCACCGAGGAGTCGCGGGTGATCGCGACGGGGTGCTCGACGGCGCCGGGCGGGCCGCCCGGGCCGCGGCGGCTGTCGATCTCGTGCCAGCCCTCGGTGCCGTCGAGGTCGACGATCCCCACGTGCCGCGACCCGCGGCGTCCCCGGCGCAGGAGCACCCGGCGCCGGTCGCGCGACACGTCGAGGATCTGCAGCGCGTGGCCGGAGCCGAGCCGCTGGCGCAGGTCGGTGTCGACGTCGACCAGCCACGCCGTCGTCGTCTCGTAGTCGGACTCGGTGACGGCGAGGACGGCGCCGGTGTGGGTCCAGCGGTCGAGCGAGACGGCGCCGCGGTCGTCGTCCCCGACCCCGCGGACGGGGCGCATCCCGGTGCCGTCCGGGCGGACGACGAACACGTTCGTCCGCTCGCCGCCGTCGGCCGCCGCCTCGACCGCGAGCCACTGCCCGTCGGGGGACCAGCGCACGGTGGAGACGAGGTCGTCCCCCGTGTCGAGGGACCACTCCCGGCCGGTTCGCCGCTCGTGCAGCCGCACGTCGGGCCGCCCGTCACCGTCCCAGACGAACGCGATCGTGGTGCCGTCGGGCGACGGGCTGGGCGACCAGCACCGGGTGGCCCCGATCCACTCGTCCACCGCTGCCGACCTCCCGATCCGTTCCCGACGATGTGGTTCTCCTGCCACTGGACGACAGCAACGACGCTTCGCTGCCGCAGGGGCGGAGGGCGAACCTACGTCAGTCGATCTCGTGGGCCTGCAGCCACATCTCCAGGAGTGCGACCTGCCACAGTGCGTTGGCACCGAGGTTGGTCCGACCCGAGTTCGGGTCGTCGAGCATCGTCGCGACCGCGTCGGGCCGGAACAGGCCCCGTCGCTTCGCCGCCGGGTCGGTGAGCGCCGCGGTGACGCGCTCCAGCACGGGCCCGGAGAGCTGGCGGATCGCCGGGACCGGGAAGTAGCCCTTCTTCCGGTCGATGATCTCGTCGGGCAGCACACCGCGGGACGCGGCCTTCAGCACGCCCTTCCCGCCGTCCGCCATCTTGTACGCCGGCGGGCAGGCGCCCATGGTGTCGACGAAGTCGTGGTCGAGGAACGGCACGCGCGCCTCGAGGCCCCAGGCCATCGTCATGTTGTCGACCCGCTTCACCGGGTCGTCGACGAGCATCACGGTGGTGTCGAGCCGCAGGGCGGCGTCGACCGCCTCGTCGGCGCCGCGCCGGGCGAAGTGCGTGCGGACGAGGTCGAGCGACGGGTCACCCGCCGTCAGGAACTCGGGCGCGACGAGGTCGGCGAGCGCCTCGGACGGCCGGTCGAAGAAGGCCCGGTGGTAGGCGTCGACGGCGCCCTCGCGGCCGACCCGCGCGATCGGCGGGTACCAGTCGTAGCCGCCGAGCACCTCGTCGGCGCCCTGACCGGACTGCACCACCTTGATCGACCGCGAGACCTCCCGGGAGAGGAGGTAGAACGCGACGACGTCGTGGCTGGTCATCGGCTCCGACATCGCCGCGACGGCACCGGGCAGCGCCTCGTCGGTCTCGATCTTCGGCACCTCGATCCGGGTGTGGTCGGTGCCGTAGGTCTTCGCGACCAGGTCGGAGTAGTCGAACTCGTCGCCACTCTGCCCGCCCTCGGACTCGAAGCCGATCGAGAAGGTCTTGAGGTCCTGCTGGCCCTCCTCGGCGAGCAGGGCCACCACGATCGACGAGTCGATGCCGCCGGAGAGCAGCACCCCGACCGGGACGTCGGCGACCATGCGCCGACGGACGGCCGTGCGCAGCGACTCCAGCGCGATCTCGGCCCACTCCTCCTCGGTGTGCTCGACGCCGCCGCGCACGAACTCCGGCTCCCAGTAGGTCCAGTCGCTCGAGGACCCGTCCGGCTCCACGGTCCGGACGACGGCGGGCGGGAGCTTGCCGACGCCCGCGAGGATCGTCCGGGGGGCGGGCACCACGGCGTGGAAGCTCATGTAGTGGTGCAGGGCCACGGGGTCGATCGAGGTGTCGACGCCGCCCGCGGCGAGCAGGGCGGGCAGCGACGACGCGAAGCGCAGTGCGCCGGCCACCGGGGCGACGTAGAGCGGCTTGATGCCGAGGCGGTCCCGGCCCAGGGTGAGCCGGCCGGTGGCCCGGTCGGCGATCGCGAAGGCGAACATGCCCTTGAAGTGCTCCACGCACCGCTGGCCCCACCGGTGGAAGGCCTTGATGATCACCTCGGTGTCCGAGGTGGAGAAGAACCGGTAGCCCTCGGCGCCCAGCTCCTCGCGCAGCTCCGGGTAGTTGTAGATGCACCCGTTGAAGACCGCGGTCAGGCCGAGCTCGGCGTCGACCATGGGCTGCGCCCCGGTCTCGGTGAGGTCAATGATCTGCAGGCGCTGGTGGGCGAGCGCCAGCGGGCCGTGCCCGACCACGCCCCAGCCGTCGGGGCCGCGCGGCTCGAGCACCTGCGCCATCGCGAGGACCGCCCGGACCTGGGCGGCGCCCCCGTCGAACCGGAACTCACCGGCGATGCCGCACATGCGACGACTCCTCTCGCGACCCGGGTCCCGGGTCTCGCCTGCAGGGAAGGCGCGGGTCGGGGTCCGCCCCGCCGCGTCTCGCGGTCAGCGCAGGATCCACGTGTCCTTCGACCCGCCACCGCGTGACGAGTTGACCACGAGGCTCCCGGCGGGCGCGACTCGCGTCAGGGGGGTCGGCAGCACCGCCGGGGCGTCACCCAACACCACGAAGGCCCGGAGGTCGACGACCCGCGGCGCGAGGTCGGCGCCGGTGAACGTCGGGTGCGTGGAGATCTCGATGGTCTCCTGCGCGACGTAGCTGGCCGGGTTCGCCCGCAGGTCCGCCGCCGCCTCCCGCAGTTCCTGCTCCGACGCGTCCCGCCCGATCACGATGCCCGCCCCGCCGTAGCCGTCGACCGGCTTGAGCACGAGCGTGTCCAGGTGCTCCAGGACGTGCGCGAGCTGGTCCGGCTCGGCGCAGGAGTAGGTCGTGACGTCGTCGAGCAGCGCCTTCTCCCCGAGGTAGTACTCGGTGAGCGCGCGGACGTAGGGGTAGACGGCCTTGTCGTCGACCAGCCCGTTGCCGGGGGTGTTGAGCAGTGCGAACCGGCCCTCGGACACCGCGGCCTGCATCGGGTCGCGCAGCGTGCGCCCGTCGGCGTCCGGCGAGGCGTAGAGCTTCTCCTCGTCGATGCGCCGGTAGGCCACGTCGATCCGCCGCCCGGTCACCGCGACCGTGAGCGTCCCGTCGTCGGTCACCCGGATCCCGGAGGGTTCGAGCAGCGGGACGCCCATCTCCTCGGCGAGCATCGCGTGCTCGAAGTACGCCGAGTCGTGCGGTCCCTCGGTGAGCACCACCAGCGACGGGTCGTCCCCGGCGGCGGGCGGCGCGCAGGAGAGCAGCGCGGCGCGCAGCACCGCAGGGCCCTCGTCGGAGTCCACGACGCCCTCGGGAGCCTGGAGCTCGGGCAGCACCGAGCGCACCACGCGTCGGTCGGCCATCGCGTACCCGATGCCCGACGGGATGCGCAGGTTGTCCTCGAGGACCTTCCAGCGGCCCTCGCCGTCGCAGACCACGTCCAGCCCGCTGATCAGTGCCCGGGTGGCACCGGCCGGGACCAGCGACGAGGCGTCGCCGGGCTCGGGCAGCCACCGCAGGGCCGCACGCGGCAGCACCCCGTCGGCCAGGCAGGCCCGCTCGCCGTGCAGGTCCTGCAGCAGCGCCTCGAGGGTCCGGGCCCGCTGCACGAGTCCGGCCGAGAGCCCCGCCCAGTCCTGCGCGGTGATGAGGCGCGGGATGAGGTCGAGCGGGAAGAGCCGCTCCGGGTCGTCGGGCTGCGGGAAGAACATCGAGCGCGCCCGCTGCTCGGCGTCGCGGCTCTTCTCGTGGGCCAGCAGGCCGCCGGGCCCGATGCGCTCGAGCGCGGACACCATCCACGCGTAGGTGGGCCGGACGTGCCCGTCGGTGTCCACCGCCTCGTCGTACGACGGCGGGTGGTAGCCGCCGAGCAGGACGGGCGCGGCCACCTCGGGGACGGGCAGCACGACGTCGACCTGCGGTTCGCCCCGGGTCTCGGCGACGAGCAGGTCGACGACGCCCTCGAGCGTGCCGGTCCGCGCGAACCGCTGCCGCTGCCGGGCGGCACTCGAGCCCTTGTCGAGGGCCTGGAGCGCCAGGTCGGAGACGACGTCCCAGTCGCCGGCCTCCTCGAGGTCGTCGCGCAGGTGGTCGAGGAGCATCCGGACCGCCCGCGACGGCGGCACCAGCTCGCGACCGGTCACGTCGACGAGGTCGCCCTCCACGCCCGAGCGGGCGGCGCGCCACGAGGCGGCGCGGAGCAGCTCCGGGCGGTACCGCGGCTGCGGGCGTCCCTCCAGGTGCGCGCGGATGCCGTACGTCGTCAGCGCCCGGGCCAGACCGGCGATCAGCACGACGCCGTCGACGGTGGGGGAGGCGTCGCAGATCCGCAGCTCGACGGTCTTCTGGTGCGCCGAGGGCCGCATGTCGAAATAGACCATGCCGGGGTCGGACATCGTCCCCGAGCGCACGAGGTCCTCGATGAGGGCGTCGTAGTCCGCGGCGTCGCGGAGCGGGGCCGGGGGGCCCGCCGTCGGCCAGCGGTGCCAGGCGAGGGTGCGCGAGCTGGCGTAGCCGGTGTCCTCGGAGTGCCAGAACGGGCTCGACGCCGAGAGCGCGAGCAGCACCGGGAGCCATGGCGCGGAGTGCTGCATGACGGCGACGGCGGCGTCCCGGTCGGGGACGTCCACGTGCACCTGCGTGCCGCAGATCTGCTGCTCGAAGACGAGCATCTGGTACTCGTCGCGCATCCGTTCGTAGCGCGGGTTCGGGGTGATGTCCGACGGCGAGCCCTCCACCAGCGGCACGCTGCCCGCGCCGACGACGCCGAGGCCGCGGTCCTCCGCCAGTGAGAACAGCATCCGGCGCAGCCGCACCAGGTCCGCCCGCAGGTCGGTCAGGCTCGACGTCGGGTCGGAGTTCGTCTCGATGATCGACGGCTTGAGCTCCGCCGCGAAGGCGTCCGCGTCGAGCGCCGCGAGTTCGTCGAGCATCTCGGGCACCCGGGGCACCGCGCACCGTGAGTCGAGGTCGACGAGGTGGAACTCCTCCTCGACCCCGAGCACGACGCCGCCCGCTCCGCCGGGGCCCGCCAGTCCCTCCGCCATGGGTGAGCACGCTAGATCGGTCGTGTCACGGGGATGTTTCGCGACCCGCGGTCGTGACGTTCCCCCGATCGGGCCGCACCCGTCGTCGGGACCGGGTAGGGAGCTGGGAGACTCGGCACCGTGCGCGTCTACATCGGCTCCGACCACGCCGGCTTCGAGCTCAAGGCCCACCTGCTCACGGCGCTGGCCGACGCCGGGCACGAGGTGGTCGACGTCGGGCCCGCGGAGTACGACGCCTCCGACGACTACCCGCCGCACTGCACCGCCACCGGGGAGCGCGTCCTCGCCGACTCCGGGTCGCTCGGCGTCGTCATCGGCGGCTCGGGCAACGGCGAGCAGATCGCGGCCAACAAGGTGACCGGCATCCGCGCCGCGCTCGCCTACAACACCGAGACCGCGGAGCTCGCGCGCCGGCACAACGACGCGCAGATCGTGTCGATCGGCGCGCGCATGCACACGGCCGACGAGGCGACGACGATCGTCGAGGCCTTCCTCGCCACCGGGTTCGAGGGCGGCCGGCACCAGCGCCGCATCGACATGCTCACCGAGTACGAGAAGACCGGGCACATCACGGGTGCCTGAGGGCCACACGATCCGGCGGCTGGCGAACGTCCACCGCCGCCGCTTCCGCGGCAAGCCCCTCGAGGTGTGGTCGCCGCAGGGGCGCTTCACGGCCGGGGCGGAGCTCGTCGACGGCCGCGTCCTGCGTGACGTGGACGCGCACGGCAAGCACCTCTTTCACGTCTACGAGGCTGACCTCGTGGTCCACGTCCACCTCGGGCTCTACGGCAAGTTCTCGATGAGCCCCGTTCCCGACGACGGGGTGCCGGAGCCGCGCGGGCAGGTCCGGATGCGCATGGTCGGGCCCACCCACTTCGCCGACCTGCGCGGGGCCACGGCCTGTGAGGTGCTCACCGAGAGTGAGGTCGAGGCGCTGCACGCGCGCCTCGGACCGGACCCGTTGCGGGCCGACGCCGACCCGGATCGCGTGTGGGCGCGGATCGCGCGGTCGCGTGCGCCGCTCGCGACGCTGCTGATGGACCAGGCCGTCATCGCCGGCGTCGGGAACGTCTACCGCGCCGAGGTGCTGTTCCGACACGGCATCGACCCGCTGCTCGAGGGGCGGGCCCTGGGCCGTCACCGCTTCGACGCCGTGTGGGAGGACCTGGGGGAACTCCTGCGGGACGGGGTGAAGCGCGGGTCCATCCGCACCCTCCGTCCGGAGCACGCGGACCTCGCACAGGACCGCCCGGTCTACGTCTACCGGCGGGACGGCCGGCCGTGTCTGCTGTGCGGGACGGAGATCGTCCGGAGTACGCACGTCGCCCGGAACCTGTTCTGGTGCCCGGCCTGCCAGACAACGGTCTGATGCAGGTGCTATAACGGCCGGGTCACTCGACCGGGTGACATGCGAGGAGGTCGCCCTGTGCGTTCCGTCGTGCTGCGCACGCGTCAGGGTCGGCCGGTCTGGCAGCTCACCACGCGCGCCTCGACCGCGGCGGTGCTCGCACTCGTCTCGCTGGCCGCGGCCGGGGTGCAGGTCGTGCTGTTCTCCTCGCCGCCGCCCTGGTACCAGGTCGCGGTCGTGGCGTTCTGGGTCGTCGTGGGGCTCGCCTTCGTCGCCTCCGCCCTCGGGACGCGTTCGCGCGCGCGACGCCGTGCCACGACGCCCGCGCCGCCCCCGGTCGACGCCGCGCCCTTCGTGCCAGTGCCCGTGCGGCCAGCCCGGCCGCGCCGGCGGGAGACCGACGCGGTCGCGGAGGTCGGGGAGCCCACCGATCCCGTGGCGGCGCCCACGACCACGGTGCGGCCCACCCCCGCGCCGCGTCGGCCCGCCGTCGAGGAGCGCACGACCACCGTCGCCCGGCCGACCCCGGCGCGCCGCCCGGCGGCGGCTGCCCCCCTCGAGGAGCGCTCCCGCACCGCGGTGCGTCCGAGCCCCGGGTGGCGTCCCTCGCCGGCCGCCGAGGAGCGGACGACCACGGTCTCCGTCGCGCAGCGCAGCGCCACCGTGGCGCGCGGACTGACCGCCGAGACCGTCGCCATCCGCGACGGCCGGGTGCGCCCGGCCGCGGCACCGGAGGGCCGAGCCACCGAGCGGGTCCGCGTCGGCGCGGACGACCGGACCGCCGCGCGCACCGCAGCCGAGCCCTCGGCGGCGCCGCGGACCACCTCCCGGCGTGCCGCGTCGGAGCGGACCTCGTCCGAGCGCGCCTCGGCGGAACCGACCGCCCGCCCCACCGGTGGCGGACGTCGACGTCTCGCCGACGAGTCCCGCGCGGCAGCGGTGCCCCGCCGCGGCGGTGCGGCCCCCGCGGACGCCGTTCCGTCACCCCGCCCGGTGCCGAGCGAGGAGCGGCCCCGGCCCTCGACGCACCGGAGCGCCACGACGCCGCGACCGACCCCGGCCCGCGCCGAGGCGACACCGGCCGCCGGGCCGGTCGCCACCGTCACGCGCTCCGCCCACGCCCGGCGCACGGCGGCAGAGGACCGGGACCGGCCCGCGCTCCGTGAGGAGGTCGCCGACGCCCGTCCCGCGCACCAGCGGCACGGCCGGGCGTCCGCGCTGTCCGCGCCGTCCGCGCCGTCCGAGGCCCCGGTCGCGTCGGCCACGAAGGCCGAGCGCGCCGCGGCGCCGGCCCCGACCCGTCGTCGGGAAGGACCTCCGGGATCCACGGAGACCACGGCCCCGTTCGGCGGCGCCATGACCTTCGGCGGCGGAGCCGCCCCGGCACCCCGCACGCCCGCCGCCCCCGTCCCGGAGCCCGCCACCGGTCGGCACGCCGCCCTCGTCGCCCCGTCGGGCGAGAGCGCACGCGGTGTGGCCGCCCGGCACGCGGCGGTCGCGACCGAGAGCGGGCGTCGCCGAGCGAGCTAGCGACCTGGCGCCGTCACCCCTCCTCGCCGACCGGTAGCCTCGAACCGGACGAACCGGACGAGCGAGGGACTGACGGGTGAGCGACGACCAGCGCGACGGCGAGCTCGACACCGCCCCCGCGCCGTGGACGAAGATCGTCACGGTCGTGGTGCTGCTGGCCTTCGTGCTGGCGCTCCTGGTGGGGGCTCTGCTCGTCTAGGAGCCGTGGACCCCGAGCCGCTCCTGCACCGCGTCCGCGCCGCCTGCCTGGCTCTGCCCGAGGTCGTCGAGCGCCCGAGTCACGGCACCCCGTGCTGGTTCGTGCGGGGGCGGAAGACGTTCGTCATGTTCGCCGACCACCATCACGGCGACCCGCACGTCGCGCTCTGGGCCGCGGCCCCGCCCGGCGTCGCCGAGCAGCTGATCGACGACGAGCCGACGCGGTTCTTCCGACCGCCCTACGTGGGGCACCGCGGCTGGGTCGGCCTCCGCCTGGACCTCGACGGCGCGGACGCCCTCGACGACGACGAGCTGCGCGGCCTCGTCACCGACGCCTACCGGCACGTCGCCCCGGCGAGCCTCGTGCGTCTGGTCGGCGGCTCCACCCCTCCCGGGCGCTAGGCAGTGGATCATGCCGAACGCGACACGTCGCGTTCGGCATGATCCACTGCCTAGCGCACCGACCCCGGGACGTCGGCCTCCTCCGGGGCGTCACCCCGGTCCTGGTCGGCCTCCGCACGCAGTTCCCGCACCATCTCCGGCCGCGCGAGCATGTGGGCCACACCGCTGCGCACGCCCCAGGCGTAGATCGCGAGCGCGAACACGGCGACCACCACGCTGTCCCACGGCGCCGGGAGCACGCCGGCGCCGTCGAAGCTGCCGAGCGCGGAGAGCACCGTGATGCCGGCGAGGTAGACCACGAGCCACCAGCCGCCCGAGAGCTGGCCCGCGGGTCGACCCGAGCGCAGCCACACCACGATGTAGACGATCACCCCGATCACGGTGATCGCCATGGCGATGCGCAGCTTCGGCCAGGACACCCAGAAGATCACCAACGAGGACACGACGAAGGCGACCGGGGCGACCACGGTCATGCCGCGCAGCCGGGTGTCCCGACGGGTCAGGCCCGAGCGCCGGAACGCGATGAGCGAGACCGACCCGATCTGGAAGGTGAAGGCCGCGATCGACCCCGTCACCGAGATGATCGAGTGCCAGCTCGGCAGCGGCAGCAGGTACGCGAGGCCGATGAGGAAGTTGACCGCCAACGCCCGGGCGGGCACGCCGCGCGCGTTGAGGCCGGTCAGCCAGGAGGGGAAGAAGCCGTTCTTGGCCAGGCCGAAGACGTTGCGGGCGTTGGCGGCGGTGAAGACGATGCCGGAGCCGGACGGCGAGAGCATCGAGTCGGCGATCAGCGTCCACGACAGCCAGGTCAGCCCGAGCACCATCGCGAGGTCGGCGAACGGCGAGTCGAAGTTGACCCCGTGCCACCCTCCGAGCAGCGACGACGCGGGGACGGCACCGAGGAACGCGAGCTGGAGGCCGAGGTAGAGCACGATCGTCACGAGGATCGTGATGATGAGCGCGCGGGGCACGGTGCGGCGGGGGTCGCGCGCCTCCCCGGACAGCTCGACGACGTTGCGGAAGCCGGTGTAGGCGAACACCATCCCCGCCGTCGCGATCGAGCCCAGCGCGGCGCTCCAGCCGTAGGGCGCGAAGCCGCCGTGGTCGGTGAGGTTCGAGGAGTCGAAGCCGCTGGCAACGAGCAGGACGATCGTCGTCACCGGGATCAGGATCTTGATCGCGGTGATCGTGGTGTTGGACCGGGCGAACAGCCGCACCCCGAACCAGTTCAGCGCCACGAACGCGGCCATGAGCACCACCGCGAGGGCGACGCCGAGGCCGGTGAGCTGCTCGCCCTCGTAGACCCCGGGCAGGTAGGCGGCGGCGTACTGCACGACGCCTGCGGCCTCGGTGGGCGGGTTTCCGACGTAGCTGATCCAGTTCGCCCAGCCGACGATGCCCGCGGCGAGCCCGCCGTGGGAGTACATCGGGTACCGCACGAGCCCGCCGGACTCGGGCTTCGCCATGCCCAGCTCGGCGAACACCAGCGCGACGCAGAGCATCAGCGCGCCGCCGATGACCCACGCGAGCATCGCTGCCGGCCCGGCGTCCTGCGCGGCGTACAGCGAGGAGAACAGCCAGCCGGAGCCGATCACGCTGCCCAGCCCGGCGGCGAGCAGGGACCAGAACCCCAGATCCTTCCGGAGGCCGCTGTCCACCCGGGTCGCCGTGGCCGCGTCGCGGATCTCGGTCATGGGAGTCGCACTACCCCCGGCACGTAGATCATCACACCGTGTGCCCGATACGTCCGAACCCGACCGCACCCGACCGCGTGCGCGGCCGAGTTCGGCTAGGAGGCGAGGCGGAGGGGTGCGAGCCTGGACCGACGCCGCCGACGGCCGGAGCCATTGCCGGCCAGCGCCAGGGCCGCCCCGATCCCGACGAGCCACACGTCCTTCGCGAGCGGGATGCCATCGGGCGTCGGGAAGACGCTGCCCGGGCGGCGCATCCCGGGGGTGGCCGCGTAGAGCCCGAGCAGTCCCGCTCCGAAGGCGAGCAGTCCGACCCCGACGACGGCGTTCGGCACGACGGGCAGCAGCAGCGCGGCACCGAGGCCCACCTCGCCCGCCGCCAGGCCCCTCGCGAAGGTGATCGGGTCGACCTGCTCGAGGAACGGGTAGGCGCCGCGAGCGAACCCGTGCAGGTACTTGGCGGTGGCCTCGTCGGCGCCCCACTTGGAGAGGCCGGAGTCGAGGACGTAGCCGCCCGACACCAGCCGCAGCGGGATCACCCAGGCCCGGTCGCGCAGGCCCGTCGTCGCACCGGTCGTCGCGTTCGTCAGCGTGTTCGCCACCGCGCTCGTCATCAGGTCGTCTCCTTCGCGTGGGGGGTGGTCCCGGCGTCGGCGCCGAGGGACTCGTCCAGCCAGGTGCGCAGCGTCGGGAGCGGCGCCGCGCCGGCCTGCCGGGCGACGACGTCGCCCCGACGCAGGACGAGCAGGGTGGGGACCGCCATGACCTCGAAGCGCCGGGCGGTCCCGGGATTCGCGTCGATGTCGACCTTCACCAGCTTGATCCGGCCCGCCCGCTCCGTGGCGAGCTGCTCGAGGGCCGGGCTCACCATGCGGCAGGGCCCGCACCACGGGGCCCACAGGTCGACCAGCACCGGCAGGGGCGCCCGCTCGGCGATCTCGGTGAAGTCGGCGTCGCCCGCCTCGGCGATCCACGGCAGGTGCGCGTGGCAGTTCCCGCACGCCGGCCGCCCGGTACCCACGGCGGGCACCCGGTTGCGCATGCCGCAGTTCGGGCAGGTGACCACCGGCTCGCGGCCCGTTCCGGCCGTCATACCGGCACCACCGCCTGGTCGGTCCGGGTGGGGGCGTCGTGGCCGACGACGAGCCGGCCGTCGCGGACGTCGACGTCGACGGTCGATCCGTCGACGACCTCCCCGGCCACCAGCGCCCTCGCGACGGCGGTCTCCACCTCGCGGGCAATGAAGCGGCGCAGGGGCCGCGCCCCGTACACCGGGTCGTAGCCCTCCCGGGCGACGAAGGCGCGCGCCGCGTCGGTCACCCGCAGTCCGACGTGGCGCTCGGCCAGCCGGGCCCGCAGCTCGGTGAGCATCAGGTCCACGATCTCGGCGATCTGGTTCGCGACGAGCGGCGTGAACAGCACGGTGTCGTCGACCCGGTTGAGGAACTCGGGGCGGAAGTGCGCGCGCAGCGCCGCCATCACCTGGTCGCGGGCCTCGTCGGTGAGATCCCCGCTCGGGGTCACCCCGTCGATCAGGTACTGCGACCCGATGTTGGAGGTCATGATCACGACGGCGTTGCGGAAGTCGACGGTGCGGCCCCGCGCGTCGGTGAGGCGGCCGTCGTCGAGCACCTGGAGCAGCGTGTTGAACACGTCGGGGTGTGCCTTCTCGATCTCGTCGAACAGCACCACGGCGTAGGGCCGCCGCCGGACCGCCTCGGTGAGCTGACCGCCCTCCTCGTGGCCGACGTAGCCGGGCGGGGCCCCCACCAGACGTGACACGGTGTGTCGCTCCTGGTACTCGCTCATGTCGATGCGGACCAGGTTGTCCTCGGAGTCGAACAGCGCCGACGCCAGCGCCTTGGCCAGCTCGGTCTTCCCGACGCCGGTGGGTCCGAGGAAGATGAACGACCCGGTCGGGCGCCGCGGGTCCTTGATCCCGGAGCGGGCCCGCATGATCGCGTCGGTCACCGCGCGGACCGCCTCGTCCTGCCCGACCACCCGACCGTGCAGGATCTTGTCCAGCCGCAGGAGCTTCTCCCGCTCGCCCTCGGTGAGCTGGCTGACCGGGATGCCGGTCCAGGCGGACACGATCTCGGAGATCTCCTCCGCGGTGACCTCCTCGCGGAGCAGGCGTCGACCGCCCTGCTTCGTCACGAGATGCCCCTCCTCGGCCGTGAGCCGGCGCTCCAGCTCGACGAGACGGCCGTAGCGCAGCTCGGCGGCGCGGTTGAGGTCGTAGGCGCGCTCGGCCTCCTCGGCGTCGCGGCGGACCTGCTCCAGCTCGGCCCGCAATTCCTGGACGCGCTTGATGGCCTGCCGTTCGGCCTCCCACTGGGCGCGCATGGCGTCGGCCTCGGCGCGGAGGTCGGACAGCTCGCGGCGCAGCTCCTCGAGCCGGGACGCGCTCGCCGTGTCCGTCTCCTGGGCCAGCGCCGCCTCCTCGATCTCCAGCCGGGTGACCCGGCGGGTGATCCCGTCGAGTTCCGCGGGCATCGAGTCGATCTCGGTGCGGAGCCGGGCGCACGCCTCGTCGACCAGGTCGATCGCCTTGTCCGGGAGGAAGCGCTCGGTGAGGTAGCGGTCCGAGAGGGTCGCGGCCGCCACCAGCGCGCCGTCCTGGATGCGTACCCCGTGGAACACCTGCAGCCGTTCGCGCAGGCCACGCAGGATGGAGACGGTGTCCTCGATGCTGGGCTGCTCGACGTGGACCGGCTGGAAGCGACGCTCCAGCGCGGCGTCGTTCTCGACGTGGCGGTACTCGTCGAGCGTGGTGGCGCCGATCATGTGCAGTTCGCCCCGGGCGAGCATCGGCTTGAGCATGTTGCTCGAGTCCATCGAGCCCTCGGCCGCCCCCGCGCCGACCACGGTGTGCATCTCGTCGACGAACAGCAGGATCCGGCCCTCGGCGGCCCTGACCTCCGCGAGCACGGCCTGCAACCGCTCCTCGAACTCGCCCCGGTACTTCGCTCCGGCGATGAGCAGCCCCATGTCCAGGGCGAACACCGTCCGGTCGGTGAGGCCCTCCGGGACGTCGCCGTGCGCGATGCGCTGCGCGAGCCCCTCGACGATCGCGGTCTTCCCCACGCCCGGGTCGCCGATCAGCACCGGGTTGTTCTTGGACTTGCGGGACAGGATCTGGATCACGCGGCGGACCTCGGCGTCGCGGCCGATGACCGGGTCCATCCGGCCCTGCCGCGCGTTCGCGACGAGATCCTGGCCGTACTTGGTGAGTGCCTCGTAGGTGCCCTCCGGGCTCGCCGAGGTCACCCGCTGGTTGCCGCGGATCGTGGTGAGCTCGGTGAGGATGCGATCGCGGGTGATCCCGAACCGGGCCAGGAGGCGACCCGCCCCCGTCTGCTCGCCCCCGTCGGCGAGCGCGACCAGCAGGTGCTCGACGGACACGTACTCGTCCTTGAGCCGGGCCGCCTCGCGTTCGGCCGCCTCCAGGACACGCGCCAGGGCCTGCGTGACCGAGACCTGACCCGGGGACGCCGACGGACGGGTCGTCCTCGGCTTGCGCGACAGCGCGGCCTCGACGTCCCCGCGCAGCCGGGACACGTCGACCCCGGACCCGGTGAGCAGCCGGGGTGCCAGCCCGTCGGGCTGCTCCAGCAGGGCGAGCAACAGGTGTTCGCCGTCGACCTCGGTGTGACCGGCCCTCGTCGCGATGCCCTGGGCGGCGGACAACGCCTCCTGCGATTTCTGGGTGAGTCGGTTCAGGTCCATCAGGTGCTCCCGTCCCGCAGCCGGCCTTCCAGTTCCTGGATGCGATCGAGCAGCTCACAGACCAGCCCGATCGCGGCGTAGTTGAGCCCGAGCCCCCGCCGGAGGCGCTCGATGCGGGCGACGACGGGGAGCTGGCCGGGTGGGAACCGCAGCTCGCCCCCGCCCCGGACCGCCTGCACCAGCCCGAGGGCGACGAAGCGCCCCAGCAGGTCGGGGTGCACCCCGCTGCGCCGGCAGAACTCCTCCCGGCTCAACCGCCGTCCCGGCTGCCGGCGGACCGTCATCACGTAGCTCTGTGTCATGGCCCACCTCGTCGTCCGTCGCGGCGCGGGTCGAAGTCGGAGATCTCGGCGAGGCGGGCGAAGAGATCCCGCTCGGCGTCGGTCGGCCGGGGCGGGACCATGACCTCGATCTCGGCGAACAGGTCTCCCGGCGCCCCCCGGGGGTTCGGCATGCCCTGCCCCCGCAGGCGCAGCCGGCGCCCGGTGGACGAGCCCGGCGGGACCTCGACCTTCGTCCCGCCGGCGGGGGTCGGGACGGGCACGCTCCCGCCGAGCGCGGCCTCCCAGGGGGCGAGGGGCAGATCGACGCTGATGTCGCGGCCCGTCACCCGGAATTGGGGGTGCGGGAGGAGCCGCACGACGAAGTAGAGGTCGCCGGGCTCCCCACCACCGACCCCGCGCCCGCCCTCGCCGGTCAACCGGATGCGCTGCCCGTCGGTCACGCCTGCGGGGATCGTCACCGTGTAGGTGCGGGGTCCGGCCGTCCCGGTCAGCGTCACCGGGCGGCGACCACCGCGGTAGGCCTCCTCGACGGTCAGCGGGAGCTCCGCCTCCTGGTCGGCCCCACTGATCGGCCCGGACCGCGCGCGCCCGCGGCCGAACATGCCGCCGAGGAGCTCCTCGATGTCGATGTCCCCGGCGAGATCGTCGAAACCCGCAGAGTCGAAGCCCGCGGAGTCGAAGCCCGCGGAGTCGAAGCCCGCGGAGCGGAAACCGGCTCCCGGGCCGGCGGACGACCGACCGCCCGCCCGGCCCCCGACCCCGGCACCGACGGTCTGCTCCCAGTCGTCGGGGACCTTGCGGAAGTCCTCCCCGAACCGGTCGTAGCGGCGGCGCGACCCGGGGTCGGACAGGACGTGGTAGGCCTCGTTGATCTCCTTGAACCGGTCCTCCGCCGCGGGGTCACGGTTGACGTCGGGATGGTTGGCGCGGGCCAGCCGGCGGAAGGCCTGCTGGAGCTCCTCGCTCCCGGCGTCGCGGGGGACGCCGAGCACCTCGTAGAAGTCGCGGGCCACCTCCGCTCACCCCTCCGCCGGCCCGGTGACGGTCACCGAGGCCGGCCGCAGCTGCCGCTCCGGGGTCCCGTAGCCGGGACGGACCACCTCCGCGACGTGTCCGGGTGCCAGGCCGTCCGCCGGGGCGACGACGCCCACCACCTCGTGGCGGGCCGGGTCGAACGGGACGCCGGTGTCGTCCTGGCGCGGATAGCCGAGGCCCGCGAGGATCGCCGCCGCCTGCTCCCGGACGGCCCGGACGCCCTCGAGGACGGCGTCCGGGTCGGCGTGCGTGTGCTGCAGGGCCAGGTCGAGGTTGTCCAGCACCGGGAGGAACGCCGCGGCCACCCGCCCCCGTTCGTCCGTCCGTTCCTGGCCGAGCGACCGGGCGTGCCGCTTGCGCAGGTTGTCGAGGTCCGCGACGGCGCGCCGCCACCGGTCCTCGAACCCGTCGGCGGACGGGGCCGCCCCGTCCGCGCCGGGTGGGTTCCCGCCCCCGTCCCGGCCCGGGGCCGGCTCGGACCCGCCGTCCGGGCCGCGGCGGTCGTCGTCCACCTCGTCGTGGGGAGAGGTCCGTGTCGATCCCGGGTCGGGCCCGGGCGTCGGGGAGGTCATCGTGTGCGGCTCAGGTGCGATCGAACTCGGCGTCGATCACGTCGTCGCTGCCGCCACCGTCCGCCGCGGCCCCCGAGGCGCCCGAGCTCCCCGCGGCGTCGGCGCGCGCCCCGCCCGACGTCCCGTCGGCCCGGCCGGCCGAGGCGGCCCGGAGCCCGTCGAGCACGCCCTGCAGCTCCTGGGTCAGCTCCTCGGCACGGGTCCGCGGCACCTCCTCGCCGACGGCGGTGCGGGCGTCGGCCACCAGCATCTCGGCCCGCGCCCGCTCGTGTGCCGGGGCGTCGTCGCCCAGCTCGTCGAGCAGGCGCTGCACCTGGTGGGCGACCGCGTCGAGGGTGTTGCGGGCCTCGACGTCGCGCCGCAGCTCCTGGTCGGAGGTCCGGTTCCGCTCCGCGTCGGCGACCATGCGGTCGACCTCGGCCTGGTCCAGGGTGGAGCTCTCGGAGATCGTGATCCCCTGCTCCGCCCCGGTGTCGCGGTCGCGGGCGGTCACGTTGAGGATGCCGTTCGCGTCGACGTCGAGCGTGACCTCGACCTGCGGCTCGCCGCGGGGCGCCGGCCGGATGTCGCCCAGCTGGAAGCGGCCGAGCACGCGGTTGTCCGCGGCGCGCTCGCGTTCGCCCTGCAGCACCACCACGTCGACGGCGGGCTGGTTGTCCGCCGCCGTCGAGAAGGTCTCGCTGCCCCGCGCCGGGATCGTCGTGTTGCGTTCCATGATCTTCGTCATGACGCCGCCCTGGGTCTCCACGCCGAGCGAGAGCGGCGTGACATCGAGCAGCAGCACGTCGGAGACGTCCCCGGTGAGGACGCCGGCCTGCGTGCCCGCGCCGTCGGCGACCACCTCGTCGGGGTTGACGCTCATGTTCGCGTCCTTGCCGCCGGTGAGCCGGCGCACGAGGGCCTGGACGGCGGGGATGCGGGTGGAGCCACCGACGAGGATGACCTCGTCGATGTCGGCGGCCGTCACCCGCGCGTCGGCCATCGCCTGCTCCACCGGCCCCATCGTGCGGTCGACGAGGTCCGCGCTCAGCCGTTCGAACGTCGAGCGCATCAGGGTCGTGGTCAGGTGCTTGGGGCCGGTCGCGTCGGCCGTGACGAACGGCAGGCTGATCTGCGTCTGCGCGACGGAGCTCAGCTCGACCTTCGCCTTCTCCGCCGCCTCGTGGAGCCGCTGCAGGGCCTGCGGGTCACGGCGGAGGTCGATGCCGTTCTCCGCGGCGAACCCGTCGGCGAGGTGGTCGACGATCCGGCGGTCGAAGTCGTCGCCCCCGAGGTGGGTGTCGCCGGCGGTGGCGCGCACCTCGACGACGCCGTCGCCCACGTCGAGGATGCTCACGTCGAACGTCCCGCCGCCCAGGTCGAACACCAGCACCGTCTCGTGCTCGCGCTTGTCCATCCCGTAGGCCAAAGCCGCGGCCGTCGGCTCGTTGATGATCCGCAGCACCTCGAGACCCGCGATCCGGCCGGCATCGCGGGTCGCCGTGCGCTGGGCGTCGTTGAAGTAGGCCGGCACGGTGATGACGACCTTGTCGACCTTCTCGCCGAGCTGTCGGCCCGCGTCGTCGGCGAGCTTGCGGAGGATCATCGCGCTGATCTCCTCCGGGGCGTAGAGCTCGTCCCGGATCCGGATGCGCGCGTTGCCGTTCTCGTCGGCCACCACGTCGTAGGTGACCTGGGAGGCCTCGTCGGTCACCTCGTCGAAGCGGCGTCCGATGAACCGCTTGACCGAGTACACCGTGCCCTGGGGATTGAGGATCGCCTGCCGGCGGGCGAGCTGCCCGACCAGGCGTTCCCCGGTGTCGGTGAAGGCGACCACCGACGGCGTGGTCCGCGCGCCCTCGGCGTTCGGGACCACCTCGGAGGCCCCGCTCTCCCAGGCGGCGATGACCGAGTTCGTGGTGCCGAGGTCGATCCCCGCGGCGCGTGCCATGTCGGTTCCTCCCATCGAGCGGCCGGATGCCTCCGACCTGCGCGGCTCTCGGTGTGGCCCCGGCGGCCACCGGGCGATCCCACGGTGCGCCCGTCCGTCCGGCACCGAACCGGTCTCGCGGGTGCATTCCCGCGGCGCGGTCTGGACCCGGCGGGTCAGGCCCACGCACCTGTCGGTCCACCCGTTCCCGCCGCTCGACGACGTCGGCGAGCGGGTGGACCGACACGCCGGGTCCAGGAGGCCTGCGGGGATTGCCTCCGTCGGACCGGTTCGGAGGTGGCGCACCGGTGTGACCGTGGTGGCCCGCGGTCGGGGCGACCGGGCCCGTCCGCGACCTCGGACCTCCAGGAGGCGCTCGTGACGTGTATGCGCTCCGGGTCGAGCCGCGCGCTCGGCCCGCCGACCGACCCGACCTCGACCGGACGGTCGCCGGACCGGGGAGGTCGGCGATGACCGCCCCGCGCGACGTGGTCACCGACCCGCACCTCGCCTGGGTCCGCGACGTGGCCCCGCAGACCGACGGGTGCGAGGAGTGCCTGCGGACGGGCACCCCGTGGGTGCACCTGCGGTTGTGCCTGACGTGCGGACACGTCGGGTGCTGCGATTCCTCGCCGATGCGCCACGCCCGCGCGCACGCGGGTGTCGTCGGGCACCCGATCGTGCAGTCGGCGGAGCCGGGGGAGTACTGGCGTTGGTGCTTCGTCGACGAGGCGTTCGCGTGACGCCCGGGAGGACGACCGCCGACGACGTCGAGCGGCTGCTCGCCACCGCGCCGCCGGACGAGACCCCGGACCTGAGCGGTGCCTTCCCCCGCCTGTCGGAGGACCGGGTGCGGGTGCTGGACGGGTACGGGTCGCGCCGGCAGACCCGGCGCGGGGAGGTGCTCTACGGCGAGGGACGCCCGGAGGAGTCGTTCCTCGTGGTGACCTCGGGCCGGGTCGCCGTCGTCGAGGCGCTCGGGACCCCGGCGGAGCGACTGGTGCGGGTCCACGGACCCGGGCGGTTCCTCGGGGAGCTCGGTCTGCTGACCGGCGAGGTCGCCTTCTTCTCGACGATCGTGCTGGAGCCCGGGGAGGTGCTGGAGGTCCCCGCGGACCGCCTGCGGGACATCGTGGTCCGGGACCAGGCGTTCGGGGACGACGTCCTCCGGGCCTACCTCGTCCGGCGCACGCTCGCGATCGGGGAGGGACTGGGCTTCCGCATCATCGGCTCCCGGTACTCGCCGGACACCCGCCGGCTGCGGGAGTTCGCGGCCCGCAACCGGCTCCCGCACCGGTTCGTCGACGTCGAGGCCGACGTCGAGGCCGAGTCCCTGCTGCGCGGGCTCGGGATCACGGCGGCCGAGACCCCCGTCGTGCTGTGGCGCGACCAGGTCCTGCGCAACCCCCAGACCGCCGAGGTCGCCGCCCTCGTCGGGCGGCGACCCGACCGGCCCTCGCCCGGGGTGTGTGACCTGCTCGTGGTCGGTGCCGGACCCGCCGGCCTCGCCGCCGCCGTGTACGCGGCCTCCGAGGGACTGTCCACCCAGCTCCTCGACGCCGTCGCCATCGGCGGCCAGGCCGCCCGGTCGTCGCGGATCGAGAACTACCTCGGCTTCCCGGCGGGCATCTCGGGCGCCGAGCTCGCCGAGCGGGCCGAGGTGCAGGCGCGGAAGTTCGGCGCCTCCGCCACCGTGCCCGCCGACGCCGTCACCCTGGACGTGTCCGGGGCGCATCCCACCGTCCGGCTGTCCGAGGGGGAGGAGATCCGCACGCGCACCCTCGTGATCGCGACGGGGGCCCGCTACCGCCGCCTCCCGGTCCCGCGGCTGGCCGAGTTCGAGCAGACGAGCGTGTACTACGCCGCGACCCTCGTCGAGGCCCAGTTGTGCGTGTCCGACCCGGTCGTGGTGGTGGGGGGCGGGAACTCGGCCGGCCAGGCCGCGCTCTTCCTGGCCGACCACGCCCGGTCGGTCGCGCTCGTCGTCCGCGAGCAGTCCCTCGACGAGTACATGTCCCGGTACCTCGCCGACCGGATCGAGCGCGATCCGCGCATCGAGGTGCATCTGCACACCGAGATCCGCGATCTCGAGGGTGAGGACGGCCGGCTCGAGGCCGTGGTCGTGGAGGACGCGACGAGCGGATCCCGCGTGGAGCTGCCGGCCCGCGAGCTCATGGTGTTCATCGGGGCGAGTCCGTGTACCGGCTGGCTGGCCGGGGCGGTCTCGCTCGACGACGGCGGCTACGTCCGTACCGGCCCGGCCCTCGCCGCCCGCGTCGACGGGGAGGGCGACCGGGGAGCCCCGGAGGGGGTGCGGGCGACGCTGGAGACCGACGTCCCGGGCGTGTTCGCCGCCGGCGACGTCCGGAGCGGGTCGATCAAGCGGGTGGCGTCCGCGGTGGGCGAGGGGGCCATGGCGGTCCGCCTCGCGCACGAGCACCTGGCCCGCGTCTCCGGCCGGAACTGCTGATGCCGCGCTAGAAGCCGAACCGGCGCTCGAAGTCGGCGTCGAGGAGCGCCGGGCGGGCGAGGGCGAACGTGTCGACCGGAATGCGGGAGCGACCCGCCGTCGCGAACTCGGCGAGGACCCGCCCCAGCAGCGAGGCGTAGGCGCCCGCCCGACCCGTGCCCACCGCCACGTGCACGGCCGGCGCCTCGGGCACGGTGTCGACGACGAGGTGGCGGTCCGGCGCGACGGTCGAGGTGGCGGTCGTGCTGGAGAGCTCGGGGCCGCCGAACTCGGGCAGGTGCTCGGCGAGGAACTCCTCGCGGTTCTTGCGGTGCAGCGCGTCGGCCTCGAAGGACGGCGGGCCGTGGCCGTCGAGGTCCTGGTCCAGGGTCGTCGCGACGGCGCCGTGCACCGGGAGGGCGACGAGGTCCTCGGCGCCGTGCCAGCGGACGATCGGGAACGCGCCGGGGGAGTGCTCGAGCAGGTGCGCCGTCGCATAACGGCTGACCTGCTCGTGGCGGGTGACGAGCGGGAGCGGGCGGCCCAGGTCGGCGAGCAGGCCGGCGGCGACGGCGTCCGCCGTCACGAGCACCTGCGCAGCGCGGTGGACCCCGTCGTCGGTGACGACCTCGACGTGGTCGCGCACGGGGCGGATCGAGCGGACCGGGGTGTCCTCCCGGACCTCGGCGCCCTGCCCGCGGGCGAGCGCCAGGTGCACGGCGGCGGCCCGTTGCGCGTCGACGACCCCGGCGGTGCGCTGGAAGATCGCCCGCTCGGTGCCGGTCAGCCGCAGCTGCGGCCAGCGGGCGCGCACGGCGCGCGCGTCGAGCTCCTCGACCGGCGTCGCATGCCGGGCGGCGACCGCGCGGTAGCCGTCGAGCACGTCCACGCCCAGCCGGGTCCCGGCCGACACGACGAGCTCGCCGGTGTCGGCGACGAGGTGCTGACCCGAGACCCGCTCCACGTCCCGCCACGCGGCGAGGGCGGCGGGGGCGAGGGCGGCGTGCACGTCGAGGGGCTGGGTGCGGCTCAGCGCGAGGGTGCGCTCGGGGCCGGCGCCGACGCGTCCGGCCTCCAGGCCGAGCACGGCCCCCGGCCGTCCGCCCGCGGCCCGCGCCGACCAGTACAGCGCGGCGGCGCCGGGGCCGCCGCAGCCGACGACGATGATGCGGTGCTCGGGGGTCATGACGGGGGCGCTCCCGGGTCGGGTGCGGGCGGCTTCGGGGTCCACCCTGCGTGCCGACGACGGATCGTGGTGGCGTCGGTCGATCGGCAACGCTTCTGCTCGCAGAAGGCGCGCCTTATGGATCCCCTCCGCCGCGTCGGCGCCCGCGCGTCCGCGACGGTCGGGCACCATCGATCGCATGGACCTCGAGCTCCGACAACTGCGGGCCTTCCTCGCGGTGGCCTCGGAGCTGCACTTCAGTCGGGCGGCGCGGCGGCTGCACGTGAGCCAGCCCGCGCTCTCCCAGCAGATCCGCGCGCTGGAGAAGAGCCTCGGCACGGCGTTGTTCGACCGGTCCAGCCGCGCGACGGAGCTGACCGCCGCGGGGCGGGTGCTGTTCGAGGCGGCGCCGCGGGTGCTCGCCGAGGCGGAACGGGCGCAGGCGCTGGTCACCCAGGCGGCGCGCGGTGCCGTGGGGCTGCTGACGGTCGGCTCGGTGGGGACGGCGCTGGCGTCGATCGCGCCGCGCATCCTGCGGCTGGTCCGCGCCGAGTTCCCCGACCTGCAGCTCGAGGTCAGCCAGTACGACACGTCCCCGCAGCTGGTCGCGCTCGCCGACGGCCGGATCGACGTCGGGCTCGTCCGGGCCGCCCAGCCGACCGAGACGGTCGCGGTGGAGCACCTGGTCTCGGAGCCGCTGCTGTGCGCGGTGCCGACGGACCACCGGCTCGCGGGCGGTCCGACCGTCGATCCGCGTGAGCTCGCCGACGAGCCGTTCGTGCTCTGGCCGCGCCCCCTGGGACGCGCGTTCTTCGACATCATCGTGAGCTACTGCCTGGGCCACGGGTTCAGCCCGCGCATCGTCGTCGAGGGCGCCGACATCGAGACCCAGCTCGGGCTGGTCGCGGCCGGGCTCGGGGTGTCGCTGCAGCCGTCGTACTACGCGAACCTGCGGCCGCCCGGAGTCGTGTTCCTGCCGCTCGACGGGGAGGTCCCGCAGGTCGCGCTGCAGGTGGCCTACCGGCGCAGCGACCGCTCCCCGGCCGTCGCGCAC
Organism: Actinomycetospora corticicola; assembly: GCF_013409505.1. Taxonomy (NCBI): domain Bacteria; kingdom Bacillati; phylum Actinomycetota; class Actinomycetes; order Pseudonocardiales; family Pseudonocardiaceae; genus Actinomycetospora; species Actinomycetospora corticicola. The sequence continues at coordinate 68,693 of NZ_JACCBN010000001.1, forward strand.
TTCGTGGCGGCGGCGAAGGAGTGCGCGGCGTCCGGCTGACTCACCCGGGGTGATCTACCAGGGCACGCTCCGGCCGTCGGCGAGGAACGAGCCGCTGGGGTGCACGGTCGGCCGGAGCACGGTCGCGACGATGCCCGCGGCGCCGTCGGCGACCGGTCGCCCGCCGCGTCCGCCCATGTCGGTGGCGGTCCAGCCCGGGGACACCGACTGCACGACGACGGGGGCGAGCGCGTCCGCGAAGACGCGCGTGGTCGCGTTGAGCGCCGCCTTCGACACCGAGTACGCGGGGGAGTGCGCCCGCATGCGGGTCAGCGACCCCAGCTCGCTCGTCACGTTCACGACGACGGGTTCGGTCCCCTCGCGCAGCAGCGGCGCGGCCGCCTGGATGAGCCGCCAGGCGGCGAGCACGTTCGTGCGCCACGCCTCGTCGACGACCGCGAGGTCCTCGGTGAGCGGGTCGGCGCCGGAGTCGAAGTTCACGGCCGCGTTGTTCACCACCGCGTCGAGCCGGCCGAGGTGCTCGCCGATCCAGGCGACGGCGGCGTCGACCGAGGCCTGGTCGGTCACGTCCAGGCCGACGAAGTGGACGCCGAGCTCGGCGGCGACCCGCTCGCCGTCGGCGGGGTCGCGGGTCCCGGCGACGACGGTGCACCCGGCGGCGGCGAGCTGGCGGGCGATCTCGGTGCCGAGGCCCCGGGACGCGCCGGTGACGAGGACGGTGCGGCTCATCCGGCAGGATGCCCCCTCCCGGCCCCGCCCTATCTGACAGATGGCTACCGTTTCCGGTGCTAACGTCGGGCGCATGGCCGGTGCGATCACCCTCCCGCTCCACATGCAGCGCGACCGGTACGACCCGCCGTCGCGCATGGCGGAGCTGCGGTCCGCGCCGGGGCTCGAGGCCGTCAACACGCCGCTGGGACTCCACGCTTTCCTCGCGACCCGCTACGAGGACGTCCGCGAGGTCCTCGGCGACGCCGAGCGCTTCTCCAGCGCCGGCCTGCCCGCGCTCCCCGGCTCGGACGGGGACCAGCGGGTGGGCAACCTCCTCGCCCTGGACCCGCCGGACCACACGCGGCTGCGCCGGATGCTGACCGGGGAGTTCACGGTCCGCCGGATCCGTCGCCTGCAGCCGCGGATCGAGCAGATCGTCGCCGACCACCTCGACGCCATGGAGCGGGCCGGGTCGCCCGTCGACCTCGTCGAGCACTTCGCGCTGCCGATCCCGAGCCTGGTGATCTGCGAGCTGCTGGGCGTGCCCTACGCCGACCGGGGCGACTTCCACCGGCGGGCCGCGGTCCAGCTCGACCTCACGCGCCCGCTCTCCGAGCGCGGCGCGATGGCGGCGGAGTCGCGCGCCTACATGGGCACGCTCGTCGACCGGGCGACGGCGGACCCCGGCGAGGACATGCTCGGCATGCTCGTGCGCGAGCACGGCGACGAGTTCAGCCGGGCCGAACTGGTCGGGGTGGCCTCGTTGCTGCTGATCGCCGGCCACGAGACGACCGCGAACATGTTGGCGCTCGGCACCCTCGCGCTGCTGGAGAACCCGGAGCAGGCCGAGGCCGTGCGGGCCGACCCCGCCGTCACCGCGCCCGCCGTCGAGGAGCTCATGCGGTTCCTGTCCGTGGTGCACTCGGGGATGCCGCGCCGGGTCACCCGGGACACCGAGGTCGCCGGGACCGCGCTGCGGGCGGGGGACTTCGTGGTCGTCTCCCTGCCCGCCGCGGACCGCGACCGGGCGCTCGTGGAGGACCCGGACCGGCTCGACGTCGGGCGGGCCGCGGCGCCGCACGTGGCGTTCGGCCACGGGGTGCACCACTGCCTCGGCGCGCCGCTCGCCCGGATGGAGATGGCCACCGCCTTCCCGGCCCTGCTGCGCCGGTTCCCGACGCTCGCCGTGGCCGGCGAGCCGGAGTTCCGCTCCGCCACCGTGGTCTACGGGCTGCGCCACCTACCGGTCTCCTGGTGAGATCGACCGTCCTTTCGCCCACCACCGGAGGGGAACCACCTGATGAAGATCCGAGCCGACCGGGACGTCTGCATCGGGGCGGGCAACTGCGTGCTCGCCGCGGAGAACGTGTTCGACCAGGACGACGACGCGATCGTCGTCGTCCTGCAGGAGACCCCCGAGGGGGCCGACGCCGAGGCCGCCCGCAACGCGGTCGGGTCGTGCCCGTCGGGGGCGCTGTCGATCGAGGAGACGTAGCGGAGCGGAGCTCGACCATCGAGCGGGGAGTGGCGACGGCGCCGTCCGGTCGCGAGCGACACGTCCGGATCGCGCCTCCGCGCTGCTAGCGTCCCGGCCCGTGACCGACGTGTCCTCCCGACCGTTGCGTGCCGACGCCGCGCGCAACCACCGCGCCATCGTGGCCGCGGCGCGGGAGGCGTTCGAGGAGGTCGGCCCCGACGTCCCGCTCGAGGAGGTCGCGCGGCGCGCGGGGGTCGGCCCGTCGACGCTCTACCGTCGCTTCGGCGGCCGGGACGAGCTGGTCAACGCCGTGTTCTCCGAGTACTTCGTCGAGACCGTCGAACCGCTGTTCTCCCGCGTCGGGGCCGAGCCCGACCCGGGCCGCGCGGTCGCGGTGCTCGTCGAGGGGATCGCGCGCGCGTTCGTGCACCAGCGCGGCATCCTGCGCGCCGCGAAGGACGCCGGCGCGTTCACCCCGGAGCTCGTGCTGCGCTTCGTCGGCCCGATGCACGACCTCGTCGAGCGCGCGAAGGAGCAGGGTGCCGTGCGCTCCGACCTGGAGGCCCGCGACCTCCCCGCGGTCGCCCACATGCTGGCCTCGATCGCCGCGCCGTTCGGCAGCGAGGTCGAGCCGCGCACGTGGGACCGCTATCTCGCGTTCCTGGTCGACGGGCTCACCGCCGGGGCCGAACGCACCGCACTGCCCCCCCTCCCCCCACCGCCGCGCGCCGAGGTCGCCGAGCGGCTCGGTTGCTCGGACAGGAGCCGCACGTGACGAGATCCCTGCGCTGGACGGTCCACGGCGACGGCCGTGCTCCCGGCCCGGGGGAGGTGGTGCGACCCGACGAACGGATGAGCTGGGGGCGCACCGTCGGACTCGGGATGCAGCACGTCCTCGCCATGTTCGGGGCGACCTTCGTCTTCCCCGTCCTCATGGGCCTGGACCCGAACCTCGCGATCCTGCTCTCCGGGCTCGCGACGATGCTGTTCCTGCTGATGACCCGGGGCCGCGTCCCCAGCTACCTGGGCACCAGCGCGTCGTTCGTCGGCGTCGTCGCCGCGGTGCGGGCCGACGGCGGCACCAGTGCCGAGGTGACCGGCGCGATCGCCGTCACCGGCGTCGTCCTCGCCCTGGTCGGGCTGGCGGTGCACCTCGGCGGGGCGCGCATCATCTCGGCGATCCTGCCGCCGGCCGTCACCGGTGCGGTGGTGCTGCTGATCGGCTTCAACCTCGCCCCCGTCGTCGCGGGCACGTACTGGCCGCAGGACCAGGGCGTCGCCCTGGTGACCATGCTCGTCGTCATGGTGGTGGCGGTCGCCGCCCGCGGGATGCTGGGCCGCCTCGCCGTGCTGGTCGGCCTCGTCGTCGGCTACCTGCTCTCGGTGGTGCTCGACGCCGTGCTGGGGCCGATCACCGCGCCGGACGCCTCCGGGGTCGTGTCCACGCACCTGCGCCTGGACTTCTCGAAGGTGGGCGACGCCCCGTGGGTGGGGCTGCCGCTGGGCTCGCCGGACGCCCCGGGTCTGCACTTCCCCGCGTTCAGTGCGACCGCGATCCTCATCGTGGTGCCGGTGGTCGTGGCGCTCATCGCGGAGAACACCGGGCACGTCAAGGCGGTCGCGTCGATGACCCGCGAGGACCTCGACCCGTACCTGGGGCGGGCGCTCGCGGCGGACGGCATCGCCACCGCGGTCGCGGGCGGGGTCGGGGGGTCGCCCACCACGACCTACGCCGAGAACATCGGGGTCATGGCCGCGACGCGGGTCTACTCGACGGCGGCCTACTGGGTGGCGGCCGTCGTCGCGGTGCTCATCGGGTTCTGCCCGAAGTTCGGTGCGGTCGTGGCGGCCACCCCGGGCGGCGTGCTGGGCGGGATCACCGTGGTGCTCTACGGGATGATCGGCCTGCTCGGCGCGCGGATCTGGGTGGAGAACAAGGTCGACTTCTCCCGCCCGGAGGTGCTCGTGCCGCTGGCCGCGGGCATCGTGATCGGCGTCGGCGACGTGACCATGCGCTTCGCCGGCGGGCAGTTCGGCGGCATCGCGTTCGGCACCGTGGTGACGATCGCGGGCTACCACCTCATGCGTCGCCTGGCCCCGGACCGTCCGGACCCGATGCCGGCGGAGACGGTGGAGCGGACCCCGGAGCCTCGAGACCCGCCAGAAGGGCGATGAGGGTCCGCCCGAACAGGTCGTCGGGCACCGAGTCCGGGCTGAGCCGGCGGTGCTGCACCAGGCCGCGGGCCAGCGCGGAGGTCACGGTGGCGACCTCGGCGTCGGACATCGAGAGCGTGGTGCCGCGCCGGGTGCGCTCCTGCTCCACCATCGCGGTGGTGACCTCGTGCACCCGCCGGTGGTGGGCGGCCAGCTCCGCGCCGAACGCGGGGGAGCGCAGGGCGTAGAGCCAGGCCTCGGCGCCGAGCTCCGCGAGGTGGTCGGAATCGGCCTCGGCGAGGAGCTGGCGGTTCAGCGCCGGCACCGCGGCCTCGAAGCCGTCGGCGAGCTCGGCCTGCGCGGTGGCGAACTCCTGCGCGGAGCGCCGCTCCATCAGGGCGACGAAGAGCTTCTCCTTGCTGGTGAAGTGGGCGTACACCGAGCCGACGGAGGTGCCGGCGGTCCGGGCGATCTCCTCCACCGACGCCGCGCCGTAGCCGCGCTCGGCGAACACCGTCGCCGCCGCGTCCAGGAGGTTCTCGTGGGTGCGCGCCTTCGCAGCGGCCCGACTGCCGGACATGGGGACAGTCTCCCCCGTGGAGGAGGATCGACGGGGCGGGTGGGTGATGGTTCCAGCATCACCCACCCGCCCCGCGTCATCCGGTCGGTCGGGGGTCCGGCCGGCGGGCGGTCGTCAGACCGACGATCCGAACAGTCCGGTCGTCACGCCGCCGACCAACGGCGCCGCGACCCCGTCCACGCCGCCGACGACGCCGCCCACGAGGTCGGTGACCCCGCCGAGCAGCTCACCGCCCGCGCCGACGAGGCCGCCGACGAGTCCCTTGCTCGCCTGCGACGCCGCGGGGGAGTGGCCGTGGGAGTGCGACTCGGTGGCGTTCGCCGCGCCGGCCATCGCGACCGTGCCGACGCCCGCGAGCATCGTGGCGGCGGCGAGCCGGGTGGTCATGCTGGTCATGGGGTTCCTCCTGGTGGTGTCCCGACGTCCCGCTCGTCCGAGGCGTCGGCGGAACTCTCCCGACGTCCGGAGCGGTCGTTCGTCGCGGGGTCACTCAGTGAACGGACCCTCAATGAACCGATCGGTGCCCGGACTGCCGTCCATCGGACCCGGGCCTCCTGGCGAACGGCCGCTCGATCCGCTCGACCGAGTGATACCTGGTCTCTTCGGGTGAACATCATCCGCCAACGTGACGGTCGGTGATCTCTCCTCGTCGGATCGCTCCTCGTTGACTTCCTGTGTCTGATGGTCCTAGAGTCGTACTCAACCTAAAGGTTGAATACGACGATCGGAGCGACCGGTGGACGACGAGCTCTCCCGAGCCTTCGCCGCCCTGGCCGACCCGATCCGACGGGACATCGTCGCCCGCCTCACCGCGGACGACATGACCGTCACGGAGCTCGCCGCGCACCACGCCGTGAGCCTCCAGGCCGTCTCCAAGCACCTGCGGGTGCTCGAGGCGGCCGGCCTGATCAGCCGCAGGCGGGACGGCCAGCAGCGCTGGGCGCACCTCGAGGTCGACGTGTTCGACCTGCTCACCGGCTGGATCGACACCTATCGCCGCCGCGCCGAGCTGCGGCACCAGCGACTCGACGACGTCCTGAGGAGACAGCCGTGACCACGACCCTGCAGACCACCATCGAGGCCGACCCCACCGTGCCCGCCATCCGCATCACCCGGGAGTTCGACGCCCCTCCGTCCGCGGTCTTCCGGGCCCACGTGGACCCCGTGCTCGTGGTGCAGTGGCTCGGTCCGCGCCGGCTGACCATGACCGTGCAGCACTGGGACGCCCGGACCGGCGGCGGCTACCGGTACACCCACGTCGGCGAGGACGGCACCGAGCACCACTTCCTCGGGTCGTTCCACGAGATCCGGCCCGACGAGCGGATCGTGCAGACGTTCGCCTACGTCCCCTTCGCCGACCAGGTGGCGCTGGAGACGATGACGTTCACCGAGCTGCCGGGCGGGCGGTGCCGGCTCGAGGGCTTCTCGCTGTGCGGCTCCTTCGAGGGCCGGGACGCGATGCTCGCCTCGGGGATGGACGAGGGTGTCGTGCAGGGCTACGAGCGCCTCGACGAGGTCCTGTCCTGACGGCGGGTGTGGTCGCCCGCGGGGCGGGGAAGGCGCCGGTATGACCTGGTGGGACCCGGAGTTCCGGGACGTGGTGGCCGCCCTCCCGAGGAGCCGGGGCGACCTCTCCGATCCGGCGGTGCTCGCGGTGCTGCGCGAGCCGGGACCGGACCCCTCCCCGGAGCCGGACGTCACCTGGACCGCGGGGACCGTGCCGAACACGGCGGGGGACCACCGGATCCCGGTGCGCGTCTACCGGCCCGCGCAGCCGCACCCGAACCGGCCCGGATACGTGCACTTCCACGGCGGCGGGCTCTCCTTCGGGAGCCTCAACACCGAGCACCGACGGTGCGTCGCGCTGTGCCGGGACACGGGTGCGATCGGGGTGAGTGTCGACTTCCGCATGGCGCCCGAGCACCCGCCCGCGGTCATCCTCGACGACGGGTACTCGGTCCTCCGTCGGATGACCGAACAGTCCGGGGCGTACGACGTCGACCCGCGTCGGCTCGCCGTCACCGGCGCCAGCGGCGGCGGGATGCTGACGCTCGCCGTCGCGCAGATGGCCCGCGACCGCGGCGACACGGCGCCCGCCCTGGCGTTGGCGCTCTACCCGAACACCGACGACCGCGTCCTGCCGGAGCACGCCTCGCGGCGCGAGGGGCTGCCGGTGATCCCGGAGGACGCCATCGCGGCGGTGATGGCGAACCTGGGGCCGCCCGCGCCGTACATCGTCCCGAACCGGACCGAGGACCTGCGCGGCCTCTGTCCGGCCGTGCTGCTCGTCGGGCAGAACGACCCGCTGCGCGACGAGGTGGTCGACCACGCCTGGCGGCTGATGCGCGCCGGCGTCACGACGGAGTTGCACGTCCTGCCGGGGCTGCCGCACGCGTTCGACCTGCTCGTGCCGCAGGCCGAGGCCACGCGGCAGGCGGACGGCCTGATGGCCGGTGCCTTCCGGCGCTTCGTCACGGACGCGTGAGCGGGCGGAACGGCTCCGGACATGCGAAAGGGGCTGCGGGCCCACGGGTATGAGGCATGGGTCCACAGCCCCTCAGCGGATCGGGCGGCATCGCCTGGATGGCGGCGCCCGACCGGGTCGGTGCGAGCTAGAGCGCCTGCACCTGGTCCGCCTGCGGGCCCTTCGCGCCCTGGCTGGACTCGAAGCTCACGCGCTGGTTCTCCTCGAGCGAGCGGAAGCCGCCGCCGGTGATGGCCGAGTAGTGGACGAACACGTCCTTGCCACCGTCGTCAGGCGCGATGAAGCCGAAGCCCTTCTCCGCGTTGAACCACTTGACTGTTCCTTCAGCCACGAATCCTCTTTCAGGTCGAGCTCCTCGCGGGCGATCTGTCCACGAGCGTTGCCCGACGCCGGGGCACGGTCGAAGGAGACGTTCCTCCAACTGTGCTGACCAGGGCCGTTGTCACATCATCCACGGCACCGCGCACGGCGAGGAAAACGAGACTGCAACAGGGACCACGCTACAGGAAAGGGTCGAGGCGGCCCCGCGGAGGGTGTGGAGCGGGCGACGGGAATCGAACCCGCGTAGCCAGTTTGGAAGACTGGGGCTCTACCATTGAGCTACGCCCGCGATGGTCCGGCACCCCGGACCGTGCTCACCGTAGCCGATACCCGACCGGCCACGTACCGCCGGGCGCGCAACCCAGGACGCTCGTGTCGAGCGCGGGTTGCCCTCCCGGGTGAATCCCGGGGCTACTGGATCGTTCAGTAGACGCTCTGTCACGGTGCAGTCCTTGGCGAACAGCTCGTGAACAGGTACACAAGCGCGGTCGACGGACGCGATGGGTGCGGCACACGTTGTTGATGTGTGACGCTCACCTGGTACTTCACGGTAGGTCCGCCGATGCGTGAACCATGGCCGTACAGGCCGATGAGAGCGACCGGAAGGGACCGGAGCATGGACACGGAGCGCGACACCAGGGTCATCGACACGGACGAGGACCACATCGTCCGCGGGCTCGACTGACCCCAGTACGACGACGGGTGCGGACGACGGTGTCCGCACGGCCCGTCCGCACGACCACTCCGGCCGGAGCGGCGACCGCCGCCCGACCGTCGAGGAGCCGGTGACCCGCGACGCCAGGGCCACCGACCGCCGACCGACGCCCCGGGGCGACCCCCCGGAGTCGGCGTCGTCGCACGGGCGTGAGCCCACCGGGCCGGGCGCCCTACACTCGGGGCAGACGGGGTGTAGCGCAGCTTGGTAGCGCACTCGCTTTGGGAGCGAGGGGCCGTGGGTTCGAATCCCGCCACCCCGACCAGACACGACCAGCACGGACGCCGCTCGCGCCGTGGCGGCGGCGGTCCCGGACGGGGCCACTGCACCCATTCCTGCACCAACGGGGCTCACGCCTCGCCCTCCTCGTCCTGCCAGTCGATAGCGTCGAGTGCCTGACGCATCGCGTCGAGGTTGGTGTGCGCGTAGATCGACATCGTGACGTCGAGGTCCGCGTGCCGGGCGATCGCCTGGACGACGTGCGGGGGAGTGCCGAGGTCGAGCAGGAGGCTCACCACGGTGTGCCGCAAGTCGTGGAGCCGGACCGTCGGCATCCCGGCACGGACCCGCAGTGCGGAGAAGTCGCGATTGAGCGCGCGCGGCTCGACCGGCGTCCCGAGCTTGGTGGCGAACACCAGACCGTGGTCCTGCCACAGCACGCCGGCCTCCGTCCGCTCCGCCGCCTGTCGGTCCCGGTGCGCGAGGAGTGCTCGCCGGGTGACCTTGGGCAGCGGGATCGTCGCCTCCGACGCCCGGGTCTTGGTCGCGTCGACCACCAGCCGGCCGCCGACCCGCTGGACCGTCTGCACGACGTCGAGCGTCGCGGCCTCGAAATCGAGGTCCCGCCACCGCAGGCCGAGCAACTCACCGCGCCGCAGCCCGAGCGTGGCGGCCGTGACGTAGAGCGCGTGCCAGCGGGTGTTCTTCGCGGCGTCGAGGAGCGCGCGGGCCTGGGCGACGGTGAGGCCCTTCCCGACGCTGTAGGTGGGCGTGGGGACCACCACGAGCTTGGCGACGTTGCGCATGATCAGCTCGTCGCGCTCGGCGTTCGAGAGGCCGTTGCGCAGGACGGCGTGCACGAACTGGACCTGGCGGACGGTCGGGTGCCGGCCACAGCACCGGCCCGCCGAGCAGCACTGATCCTTGGCGGCCCGGTGCTTGTCGTAGCCGTTCGCGCAGCACAGGCACTTGGCTCGGAGACGAGTGAGGAACTGGCGGACGTCGGCGCCGGTGAGGCGGTCGAGGCGCTTGCCACCGATCAGCGGGGCGATGTGCAGCCGGACCGCACTCTCGTAGCCCCGGTGCGTCGTGGCGCGCTTCTCGACCCGGACCCGGTCGAGCCACAGCTCCAGGTACTCGCTGACGGTGTACGAGCGGTCCGGGGCCGGGATACCCGCCTGGTCGTCGGCCTGGAGCTTGACGAGCTTCTTCCGCGCCTCCTCGTGCGTCTTCCCGTAGACCCGGCGCCGCTTCACCTCGCCCGAGGTGGTGTGGACGTACGCGGCACCGACCCAGAGCCCGTCGCTGGACCGCTGGAAGATCGTGCCCTCACCGTTGACCTTCCGTCCCCGGGCCATCAGGCGACCTCCTCGCCGAGGAGAGCCGCGACGTACGCCTCCAGGGCCGTGCGAGGCACGCGGCGCGAGCCGCCGATCTTCACCGAGCGGAGGGCGCCGGTCCGCATGAGGTCATAGACCTTGGCCCGTCCGACGCGCAGCGCCTCCGCGGCCTCTTCCGGCGTCACGAGCAGGTTCTCCATGGGTCAGTCCTCCGCGATGACGAGGCCGATGTGCCCCAGGTGGACCTGGGTCGTGGCGAGCTGGACGGCGACGAGGTCGACATAGCCGGTGGCCTCGGCGAGGGCGTGGGCGGCGGCCTGGAGGGTCGCTGCGGGGTTGTTGCCGCGGTCGTCGAAGTAGCGGCCGGGCGCGCGCTCGACGGAGCGGCCGAGGAACCCGAACAGCTGCGGGAGGCGGCGGACGAGGTCGTCGAGGTCGCCGACGAGGTCGTAGACGTCGGGGACGGTGACGGTCTCGCGGAATGTGGCGTGGTTGGCGGCTCGGAGCGCGGCGGAGGCTTCCTCGGCGCGCAGGCGCAGGAGCCGTGCGTTGTCGGTCATCGTCGGACCTCCTGCGGGACGGTGGCGGCGCGTTCGGAGGCGTTGCCGAGCTGGCGGGCGAACTCGGCGGTGCTGCTGGTGACGGCGGGGCCGAGGGCGGGGATGGCGGCGAAGAGCAGGCAGACGGTGACGACGCCGGCGAGGACGGCGGGGCCGGCCTTGTGGCTCTTGGCGAGCAGCGCGGTGACGAGGGCGGCGATGAGGACCAGGGCGAGCGGGCTCATGCCGCTCTCCGGCCGTCGCGGGCGATGCGGTCGCAGAAGGCGCCGTACCCGCCGACGTAGGGCGCACGGAGCCGAACGCAGTCCTCGCCGGGGGCCGACAGGTAGGCAATGCCGGGCTCGGTGTTGGCGTGCTCCGGGCCGAGGCGGCGGGCGTCGTCGCCGTGCAGCATCGCCAGGGACTCGGCGGGGACGCGGAAGGAGAGTCGGACGGCGAACTGGTCGCGGGCGTAGCCGCCACCGACGGCGTTGGCCTCGAACCGCTGGGCCAGCATCAGGACCCGGAACGCGGCCTTGCGGCCCTCGGAGAGCAGGCGGAGGACGGCGGAGGTGATGCGCTCGGCGAGCTTGCGGTCCTTCGCTTGCGCGGCGCGGAGCAGGCCGGGGAACTCCTCCAGGACCACCAGCACCAACGGCGTCTGGACCGTCGGGGCGATGTTGTCGACGCGGGGCGGCATGGTCTCGAGGCGGTCGTCCATCCACCCGACGAGCCGGTCGAGGTGCGCGGCGTGCGCGGCGAGGTCCTTCGAGCCAGTGATCTGCCAGGGTCGGTGGGCGGTGCCGTTCCAAGCGCGACCGAGCAGCAGGCCGGTGATGTCCGAGCCCGCGATGACGACGTCACCGGCGGCCGCGAGCTGCGCGAGCAGCCCGTAGGAGAGCTGCGACTTCCCGGACCCGTTCTGCCCCTGCACCGCCACATGACCGGGCGAGGCCAGCGCGTGCTCCACGAGGGCGCCGTCCTCGCGGCGGCCGAGCAGGATCGGGTCGTCGGCCCGCCCGGTGACGGCGTGGGGGAGGGCGAAGGTCGAGGCGAGCGGGTCGGCGTCGAAGAGGACGACGCGGACCCATCGGCCGGCCATGGGCTGGACGCGGAGCCCGGCGAAGCCGAGGGAGTGGGCGAGGCGCAGTGCGTGGGCTTCGATGTCGGTGGGTTCGCCGCCGGGCATCAGCTCGACGGTGAACGAGGTCCCGGTGGGGGTGAGGCGCAGGCCGCCGAAGCGGGGTGTGCGGACGGTGAGCCCGGCGGCCGCCGAGATGTACTGGCAGAGCCCGACTCCGGTGCAGGCTTCGCGCCACAGTCCGCGCATGTCGGCCTCGAGGAGCCGGTGGGCCTCGAGGCGCTGCTGCTCGGCGACGCGGGCCCGGAGGCGGTTGATGAGGCGGCGGGCTCCGCCGGGGCCGCCGGTGTGCCAGCGGACGGGCTGGCGGGGCAGGAGGGGTCGGGTGCGATCGGTGGTCATGCCGCGTTCCTCTCGGTGCAGCGTGAGCACAGTTCGCCGTCGACGGCGGGCATCGGGAAGAGCAGGGCGCAGGCCGGGCACATCGGGTCGGTGTCGGCGACCGGGTCCGGGACGCCGGCCGAGCGGGAGCGGCGGATGGCGCGCCGGTCTGTGGGAGTCGTGGCGGCCCACAGCCCGTGGTCCTGGCCGGTGTCGAGCGCCCAGCGCAGGCACTCGGTCGCCACGGGGCAGGACGAGCAGATCGGGGCCACGGCGATGCGATGGCGGGCCACGATCACGCTGGAGTCGTCGTCGGAGGCGGGGAAGAACAGCTCCGGGTCGGTGTCGCGGCACGCCGCGTCGGTCTGCCAGCCCACGGGTCACGCCGCCTCGGTCTGCTCGGCGGAGCGGCGGCCGGTGCGCTGCGGCCCGGCAGGGCGTACGGCGTCGGCGGTGAAGGAGACGTCGACGCCCTTGCCGGTGCGCGAGGCCCGGACCTTGACCCGCAGACCGACCAGCTCGACCGGCGCGTACGCGGCGAACTCCGGCTCGTCGGCGGCGGCGAAGCGGACCCCGAACAGCTCCGGGCGCCCGTCGCGGCCCAGCGGGAGCATCACGTCGGCGACGTAGACCCGGGCGCCGGTGACCTCGTCGACCTCCGGCGTCGAGCCGGGACGGCGACCGTTGGCGGTGTCCTCCCACTGCATCACCGCCGCAACGTGGCCGGTCGCGACCGGCGTGTAGTCGGACCCGTCGAGGGTCCCGGTGAACTCGAAGAGCGCCATCTCGTCTGTCTCCCTCTGCTCCAGCCTGATGTATCTCTCTGACTCAGACAGTAACAGACGTGAGCAGACTGAAGCAACTGTTACCTGCGGTGGTGTCCATCTCCGCAGGTAGAGGGCACGACCCTTCTCGCGGTAGCTTGGTGCTGTTACGAACTGAGTCGAGCAGTACGGATCAGAGGAGACGCGGCAGCGATGTCCCAGGCCCCGGAGCGGTTGACCCGCGGCACGAGCGCGGAGTCCATCGCGCGGCACCTGCGGACCGAGATCGAGTCCGGCACCTACCGCCACGAGCAGCAGCTCCCCAGCACCCGCGCCCTCGCCGCGGAGTGGGAGACCAGCGTCGCCACGGTGACCCGCGCGATGCAGCAGCTAACCGCCGAGGGCCTGGTCATCTCCCGCGACCGCTCCAGCCGGGTCGTGAACTACCCGGGCGAGGAGCGTCGAGTTCGCCAGGAGACCGAGGCCCCGACGATCCTCGTGATCGGCGGCTACGCCGGATCCGGCAAGACCGAACTCGGTAGGATCATCGCCCGCCTCACCGGGTGGCCCCTGTTCGACAAGGACAGCGCCACCCGCCCCGTCGTGGAGATGGCGCTGGTGGAACTCGGCAGCGCGCCCAGCGACCGCGAGTCCGACCTCTACCTGTCCAAGGTCCGGCCCGCCGAGTACGAGGCCCTACGGACCCTGACCGCCGAGAACGTCGCCTGCGGCAACTCCGCGATCATGACCGCCCCGTTCATCCGTGAGCTGCGCGACGAAGCCTGGACCCGGCACATGGCCGCCGACGCCGAGGCCCTCGGCGCCACGCTGCGCGTCATCTGGATCAGAGCCGACGCCGACACCATGCAGACCTACATCCGCCGCCGGGGCGCCGCTCGCGACACCCACAAGCTCGCGCACTGGGACGACTACCTGCAGGGCGTCGACCAAGACTTCACTCCGACCCTGCCCTACGCCGTCATCGACAACTCACTGTCCTCCCCGCCGCTGCAGGAACAGGCCCGCGAGCTGCTGACCACATGGGCAGTCCTGTGAGCGACGAGAATTCGGCAGCCGACGAGGCGACGGTCGACCAGATCAGGCGTCGCTACGAGCAGGACGGCCTCATGCTCGCGGGCACCGTCCGCAAGCGCCGGCCCGAGGTCCTGCACCGCGCTGCCGCCCTCGCGGTGGAGGAGATGCAGGCGGGCCCGACGCCGGCCACGTGGGAGACCGCCCGCACCCGGCCGTACGCCACCGACGAGCTGGACGACCCCCGAGACGTCCTCATCGGCCGCCTCGCCGCCATCCTCGGCGTCGTCGACGGCGGCTACCACCCCGCGTCCTACCCCGCCATGCTCTCGGCGGCGAGGCAGTTGCAGGCCGAGCTGTCATCGCTCCGAGCGTCGAACGACGGTCAGGCGTAGACCAACCACTGTGCGCGCTGGCCGGGCCCCTGCCATCACGCCGAGGACTTCTCTACGCCGAGTGCGCCATCCGCTAGGCCGGTTGGGCTCATGGTCCTGCCGCTCAGCCTCGTTCGAGCGCCGTTCAGCGCGCGAATGGGCTTCAGCGGTTCATTTCCAAGCACGATGTCACTGTGCAGGGGTACTCTCGCCGCTGTGACGGAACGTAGCACGGTCGAGACGGTCCTTGCCGAGGCAGGCGTGCTGGCTGGGATGCAGTGGGCTCGATGGTCCACGCATCGGCACGTTCTGGCGCATTACGACCCCGACGCAGGCCATGACCGGGCGTGGCTCGGCACGACCGCCTACGTCGTCTTGCGTGATCGACTCGACCGCGTGTTCCAGTGCGGCGGCTACCAGCCTCCGGCTGAGGATTCGGAGGCCGGCCGTGACGTCCTCGGTGCTGGACTGGGTCCGGGAGAGCTGGACGCGATGCCAACGATTCCGGCTGGCCGTGTCGCGCGAAACGGGCTCAATGGTTCTCCGGGATGGCGATATCAGGGATGGCGCTTCCTGCTCATGTCCTTCGATCCGGGCGGCATCGATCGTGTCCCGTGGCCCGAGAAGAGTCACACGAAACGACGGGTGGCGTCTGCACCCGATCCGGAGCAGTTCGGCTTCATCGTCGACGCCAGCGGATCGCTGGTGATGCCGGAAGAGTCAGCTTCCGGAGTGGAACTGCCGGGCGGGGTTCAGACTCTCGTCGCCGCGCACGCGCTTAATCCCGAGACTGCAAAGGGCGAAATCTTCCTCGGACGTCCGCGTATCGGACGCGATGGCGAGGGGTGCTGGCACTGGCGGTTTGCGGTGCACGGCGACGGTGGACCGGGTGACCCCTTCGGTCACCGACCCGTAGAGCCCGGGCCCTTGGGCCCCGACACTTCTGATTCCGATGCTGCCGATCTGCCTCTGCGGCTTCGGGAGAACCCGAAAGAAGGGCAGGCGTAGCGCGCGCCGTACAAGCAAGGACGGTAAGGTGCCCCCATGAAGTTGGCTGACGTGGCACGCGTTTTTGACGGTGAGCGACTTACGCTTGCTCGTCACCTCGCC
Source organism: Actinomycetospora corticicola (assembly GCF_013409505.1). NCBI lineage: Bacteria > Bacillati > Actinomycetota > Actinomycetes > Pseudonocardiales > Pseudonocardiaceae > Actinomycetospora > Actinomycetospora corticicola. The sequence continues at coordinate 83,976 of NZ_JACCBN010000001.1, forward strand.
GGCCTGCGCAAGAACAAGCTCGCGGAAATGGTCGGCAGGACTCCTACGGCGGTCGCCGCGTACGAGAACGGGACCAAGCGGCCGTCACCCGATGCGGTTGGTCAGCTGTCTCTTGCGCTAGGGGTCGACCCTGACTTCTTCTCAGCCGGAGGAGGCTCGCGACTTTCGGGCGGGCCTCCTCATTTTCGCTCTCTGCGAGCAACGACGCAGGCAGCCCGCGATCAGGCACGAGCATATGGCCTTGTAGCCGCGGACGTGGCTGAAACACTCGAAAGGCATGTCGAGTTCCCGGCTCTCAATCTGCTCGATGAGCCTGTTGCGTTGGACGAAGAAGATGCTGCTGGTACAACGCCAGAGGACTGCGCACGGATTCTGCGGGAGCAGTGGCGGCTCGGCTCAGGTCCCGCGCCGCACCTTGTTAGACTATTGGAGGGCAACGGCGTTGTTGTAGTTTTCAGTCCGCCCCAAGTTGCCAGTGTCGACGCTTACTCTTTTGGTTCGTTTGGTCGTCCTGTGGTTGTGCTGAACCCAGCCAAAAGGGATTACTATCGCCAGCGTTTTGACGTAGCTCATGAGCTGGGACATCTCATCATGCATAGCGACGCAGAGCCAGGAAGTAAGATCGCCGAATCGCAAGCCAACAGGTTTGCGTCAGAGTTCTTGATGCCTGAATCATCTATCAAGCCTTTGCTTCCCGTTAAGGTGAGCTGGCCTAGAATGCTTTCCCTCAAGGAGGAGTGGAAGGTGAGTCTCCAAGCACTCCTTTATCGTTCTAAGTCTCTGGGCGTATTGACTGATTCGGCCCACCGAACCGCGATGGTCTACATCTCCAATCAAGGCTGGCGGCGGCAGGAGCCTGGCAGGACTGCGCAGGTGGAGCAGCCCTCGCTTCTGCCGGCGGCGTCATCACTTTTATTGAGTTCAGGACGTACGGAGCATGACCTCGCGGCGGAATGTCGCGTCCCTCGAAATCTCCTGCGAAGCGTTATTGCGAGGGCGCCAGAGGACGACGGGGCCCTCAGTTACCTCGAAGAGGGCGGCAAGGTGTACTCGCTCGTCGGCTCAGTCGAGTCGTAGGTCGCCCGGTCGCACCAGTTCAGCGTCGCCGCAGACTGGTTCGGCCGTACCTACGGGCAGGTGTTCACCGGCTGGGGCCTGGCCGGGCACGCAACCCCCCTGTCCTGACGCCCCGGCGTCAAGGGGAGGCGCAACGCCTGGCACCACGCTCTGCCGGTGCTGCGTGAGCCCACGAAGCGCCGTTTCATCGTGTACTCCGATTGGCTCCCGAGCTCGGCTCGCCGCCCCCCACGGTAGGCGGCGGGATGTCTGTCGCCTTCGACCGATGCGGCTCCCAGATGCACTGTCCAGCCCGCACGGCGGCATCGAAGATCGTCGTGAGCGCGACCTCAGCTGCGGGCCCGCCGAGGTGGTCGAGCAGGTCGGCTAGAGCCGCGCGGCACGCAGGGCTCAGTGGCTCGCCATCACGCAGCACGGCAGCGGAGCGTCGGAGGCGTTCGCCCTCGGCTCGACGTACGGCTCGGGCTCGGGCGGACATGGGGCGCACCGAATCACGATAGAACACATGTTCGATCGAGATCGACCTGCACGTTCCCTCTGTGGGCCCCGATTAGTCACGGACGGCTGTACAGTTCAGCCTGTGCTGACTAGTGAGACGCGTGAGGCCGCACTTGCGCGGGTCGGTCGGGCTCTGGCCGACCCAACGCGATGCCGCCTGCTGGTGGCTCTGCTCGACGGGCCCACCTATCCCGCCCGGCTCGCCGTCGACCTCGGGCTCTCCCGATCGAACGTGTCGAACCACCTCGCCTGCCTCCGCGGGTGCGGGCTGGTGGTGGCCTCCGTGGAAGGCCGACAGACCCGCTACGACCTCGCCGACCCCCACCTCGCTTCGGCGCTCCGAGAACTCGCACGGGTCGTGCTCGCCGTCTCGATTACCGACGCGTGCCTCGACGAGGCGGACGCCCTGGCATGAGCACCGACGAGTCCTCCCCTCGGTCGCTGCCGCTGGCCCCGGTCGCCGCCTGCGAGAAGCCGTGTTGCACCGAGTTTGTGCAGCAAACTGCGGTCGACCAGGAGCGGCGGGCCGTCCTCGCCCGACGCGTGCGGCTGCTGGTCGCCGCGACGATCACCTACAACGTGATCGAGGCGGTCGTCGCCATTTCGGCGGGCACTGTGGCGTCGTCGTCGGCGCTGATCGGCTTCGGCCTGGACTCCGTCATCGAGGTCGCATCGGCGACTGCGGTGGCCTGGCAGTTCGCCGGCCGAGACCCCGAGGCGCGCGAGCGGGTGGCGCTGCGGGTCATCGCGTTCTCGTTCTTCGCGCTGGCGGCCTACGTGACCGTCGAGTCGGTGCGCACTCTGCTCGGCGCCGGCGCCGGCGACCCTGAGCCCTCGACCGTCGGCATCGTCCTGGCCGCGCTGAGCCTGGTGATCATGCCGTTCCTGTCCGCTGCGCAGCGCCGCGCGGGCCGCGAACTCGGCTCGAACTCCGCGGTCGCCGACAGCAGGCAGACGTTGCTGTGCACCTACCTCTCCGCGGTGCTGCTGCTCGGTCTCGTCCTCAACGCACTCTTCGGCTGGAGCTGGGCCGACCCGGTCGTCGCACTCGTCATCGCCGCCGTAGCGATCAAGGAGGGGCGGACGGCATGGCGCGGCGAGCACTGCTGCTGACACCGCGTCCACGCTTAATCAGGGTCGTCGGAGTACGCCCCGGGCGTCGTCGCGCCACCCGTAGGGCTGGATGACCGCGCTCGGTGGACCGTCCCCTGGGGTTGCGACGAACCACCTCAACCCCCGGCTGGTGAGCCAGGTGCGAGCGCCGTCGAGCCCGTCGTGTTCAGCGGCGGCGAGAAGCTCGGTCTCCTGTCGCTGGGCGGTGATCCGGGTCCAGGTCTCGCGGGGCAGGGCGATGCGCTCGTCGGCGTCCTGGTCCTCGGCGGCGATCTCCTCGTCGGTGGCCTCCCTGCCGAGCCCGGCCAGCGCCCGTAGGTCTCGGCGGCCGGTGGACCAGGTGAGCTGGCGGCGGCCGTCGGAGGCGGACTCCCACTCCCACCAGCGGGCCATGTCGCCGGCCTCGTAGGTCTCCACGGTGTCCCCGAGTAGCTGCATCGGGGTCCGCCCGCCGTGGCGGTGGCCCTCCTTGCGGTGCCCGGAGGTGACCTCGTGGGCCATCTTGGTGAAGTAGTCGGCGAGGTCGCCGTCGCCGAGCTGCGCCCGACGCAGGTCCCACCCGTGCTCGGGTGAGGCGGAGAACCCACGCCGACCCAGGGCCCGGGACCAGCGCCCGAACACCCGCGGACCCAGGGCGGCGCGGGCGAGGTCGGCGGAGACCTGCTCGCGGAAGCAGAGCAGGACATGAATGTGGACGTGCCACCCGTTGACGCCGTGGGTGACCTCCACGGCGCGGGCCCAGCCGAGCAGGCCCCCGAATCGCTCGGAGTCGGCCTGCCAGCCCGCGCCCGAGGTGACCGAGCGCCAGGCGTAGGACAAGACGTCCCAGCAGCCCTCCGAGGCGACGAGCGCCGCGAGTTCGTCGTCGTCGGACGCGGCCTGGTCGACATCGACGTCCCAGCCGTTGCGACGCGCGATCGAGCGGGACCAGACGCGGTCCTCCAACTCCTTGCGCCGGGAGCGTTCGGTGCGGGTCAGTCCGAGGCGGTCCCCGCGCACGTGGCGCATCGTCAGCGTCAGCAGGAACGCCGAGCCGCCGAGATCGTCCACGGTCCGCATAACCGTGGCCAGGTCGTCCGCGCGCCGGGCCGCGATCTTGGCGGCGCACACCGGGCAGGCCCACACCGATCCGCAGGTCGTCAGACCGCCGTAGGCCGCCGACCGCCTACCGCCCGAACCTGTGACCACGCCGAGAGTCGCGCCGGACTCGCTGGTGGTCGACAGCCCGCAGGTGCGGATGCGCCTCAAGCCCGTGAACCGGCGCAACGACCGGCGGCGCTCCCACCGTGACGCCCGGGCCGACTGGGCCTGCACCAGCTTGTCCGGCGTGACCTGCTCGGCGAGGTGTCGGCGGTCGGGGCGAAGAGTTGTTACCCCTTTACCGAGAGGCGCCCCGCTCACCGGGCATCACCAGCACGAACGTGGGCCGGCGCTGGCGCGCCGGGGGTGCCCGGCCCCTGCGGGCCGGGCACGCCACCCCTCCTGTCTTCGACCCGGGGCGCGCGCCCACCCCGCGGTCCGGACACCCGCACGGCAGACGCAGCGACGACCACCACCGCGCGGGGGAGTGCCATTGGGAGCTGGGGGTGCCTCCGGCGGCCAGGCGCTCCGCCCTGGACCAGGACACCGGCCTCAGGAGAGACGGCGACGAGCTCGAGCAGGCCCGGCACCAGGGGGAGGTGGTGGTCGGGACGGGGTCTCACCCACGACGACGCGCCCCAGGGCTGCCAGACCGCCCGCACAGCCGCAAGCGCCCACCAGGCAGCCGTCCGCCAGCCCCGAGGCACGTGGGCGCTTGCACCCGCACGACCGGCCCGGCAGGGCAGAGCCCGCGCCGCCGAGGGAGAGACCCCGAAGCGGTCCCGTGCGGAACGGTCGAGGGCACACCTCGTTGGAAGACCCAGAACGTCGGATATCGACCTCGATGCGAGTCGAATCCGATTGACCACGGGGGGAACTACATGCGTCTGCTGCTTGCTGTCCTGTTCATCGCTGCGACCGCCTCGGCCTGCGGGTCGGAGCCGCCGCCCAAGGTCTGTTCGGACCTCCAGGGAGCGAACGACATCACCGCGATCGCGCAGGTCGTCGACGATGTTGCTCCGGGCCACGATTACGTCGCGAACGAGCTGCAGGCCGAGGGCGTGGTCAACAAGAGCTGCCCGGACCAGGGCTACAAGCTCCAGCGTTATCGCGAGCAGGTGATCAACCCGGTCGTAGGCGGGTAGCGGTCGCACTCGGTGCACCAGAACTGCACCAGTGCTGTACCAACCAAGCCCGTGCGAGCTGGTCCGGCTGCTCCTCGCGCCCTTCTCGCCGGACGGTCTCAGACCGATGAGCGCCCGGAACCGGCACTTTGGGAGCGAGGGGCCGTGGGTTCGAATCCCGCCACCCCGACCACGACACTGTCAGCCACGCCTACGCTCCGGGCTGTGCGCCGGACGTTCGCCGACCTTCTCCGGGCCGGCCTCGGGGCCGGCGGTGCCTTCGCCGGGATGTGGGCGATGGAGCGGCTCCGCCCTCCGGTGACCTCGGACGACGCCGGTGCGCCGGAGAACCAGGTCGGCATCGGTGAGCTGACGCGCGCGTACTTCTTCTCCGCCGGCGCGATCGCCGTGAGCCCGCTGCTCGCCGACGGGGTCCGGCTGCCCCGCTGGTGCGGTCCCGTCGGCATCGCCACGCAGCTCGGCGGCTTCGGGCTGCGGGTGTGGGCGATGCGCACCCTGCAGGGCCACTACGCCCACACGCTGCGGGTGGTGCCCGACCAGTCCGTCGTGCGCATCGGCCCCTACCGGTACGTCCGGCACCCGGGGTACGCGAGCGTGCTGCTGCTCTGGCTCGGGGCGGCGGTGAGCGCGCGGAACCTCCTGGCGCCGGCACTGACGCTCGTCGCGGTCGGCACGGCGTACCGCCACCGGATGGACGCCGAGGACGCCCTCCTGCGCCGGGAGCTCCCCGGCTACGCCGAGTACGCGGCCACCACCCCGCGGCTGCTGCCCCGACCCTGACGACGGAGGCCGCGCCCGGCACCCGTCGTCGGGAAGGCAGAGGGGCGGGAGGCTCCGCCAGGAGCGTGGAAACCGGTTGCCGCGCAGCCGGTCCGGGGCTGGGATCGACGCCCGTGGACAACGTGCTGACCCTTCCCGACGACGGGCCGCTGCTCGACGGCGAGCGCGCGGCGCTCGACGTCCTGGGCCACGCGTTCGGGCTGGGCGCGCACACGGTGGTCGTGCCCGTGGCCCGGCTCGCCCCGGACTTCTTCGCGCTGCGCACCGGGATCGCGGGCGCGATCACGCAGAAGTTCGCGCAGTACGGGGTGCGGCTCGTCGTCGTGGGGGAGCCCGCGACGACGGCCGGCCCCGTCGCGGACTGGACCCGCGAGGCGAACCGGGGCCGTGACCTGTGGTTCGTCGCCGACGAGTCGGAGCTCGAGGCACGCCTGCGCCCGTGAGCCCGTGGCTAGGACGACGGCGGGTGCTCACGGGCGCGCAGCGCACTGCGCTCCAGCCGCGCCACGTGACCCTGCCGCTGCGCGGCGGCCGCGAGGCCCAGGTTGTCGTTGTCCCGACGTAGGCCCACCGCGCCGTCCACGAGCTCGCGGGCGACGTCGGCGTGGCCGCCGTGGCGGTTCGTCTCGGCGATCATGTGCACCAGGATCTGGTGCAGCGTGACGGTGGCCCGTTCGTCCGGCCAGTGCGGGACCCGGCCCTCGGCGTCGAGGTCCAACGCGTCGATGGTCGCGTCGGAGTGCTCGGCCACGCGCGCGTAGAGCCCGACGACGTCCTCGCGGGCCTCGCCGGCCGGGACCCACAGGTCGGCCTCCGGCTCCGGGTGCGCCTCGAACCAGCCGACGGTCTCCGCGAACGGCCGGTCGAACACCTCGCCGAGGTAGCCGGACTCGACGATCGCGAGGTGCTTGACCAGCCCGAGCAGGTTGGTGCCGGTCGGGGTGAGGGGCCGCCGGACGTCGTACTCGCCGAGCCCCTCCAGCTTCCAGACGACGGCGTCCCGCGCCTGGGTCAGGTACCGCTGCAGCGTCGTCTTCGGGTCCGGGGCGCTCACGGCTCGTCACAGTAGGGGGAGCCACCCCACCGGGAACGCGACCGAGCGCATGAGGCATGGTCGCGGCGGCGGCACACGTTCGTGCCGACCTCCGCGACGAAGAGGAGCAGGGACCCGCGATGACCGAGGGACGCACGAGCGTCGGCGAGCCGGACGCGGAGGTCGAGCGCACCTCGACGACGCCGGAGGCCACCGAGGCCACCGAGGCCACGGACCCGACGCCGGAGCCGACGGACACGACGCGCGAGGTCACGGACCCGGAGCGCACCGACGGCGAGGACGCGACCGCACCCGCCGTCGGGAATGCCGAGGACCCGCAGCCCGGCGACACCGTCGCCGCGGCGACCCTGCCCGGCGAGCAGGACAGCGCCGACGAGGGTCGCCACAGCGCGCCCGAGGCCGGCGAGGACGACTGGGCCGACGCCGAGGACAAGGCGTACAAGCGCGAGCTCCGCAAGGGCCTCGCGTTCGGGACGGCGGGCGGGCTCGTGCTCGGCGCGATCGTCGCGCTCCTGCTCGGCGCCTTCGTCTACCCGGGCTACCTCGGCGGGCCCGGCAGCCCCGACGACACCGCGAACCAGGTCGTCACCGCCCTCGCGGCGAAGGACGCGCCCGGCCTCGAGCAGCTCTCCTGCAAGGGCCCCGACGGCAACTCCGTGGCGCAGCTGTCCCCGCAGGTGCTGCAGCTCATCGGCTCGGTGAAGCCCTCGGGTCCGACCACCACGGTCATCGACACCGAGGCTCGGACGCCGGTCGACCTCACGCTGAGCTACCAGGGCCAGACCCAGACGCTGCCCTCGGAGATCGTCCTGGGCCAGGCGCAGGGCTCGTGGTGCCTGAAGGGGCTCGCGCAGCGCCAGTAGGACGTGCGAGCGGCTACGTCGCGCCCGCTGCGCCCCGCCGCAGCGGCGCGCGACGTCCCCAGGTGACGCAGCGCCAGCCCCACTCGACCGGGCCGTGGGTGAAGGCGCGCAGCCAGAGGCGGCTCCAGACGATCTGGACGACGAGGATGCCGACCGTGAGCGCCGCGATCGCCGGGGCGTCCGCGGTCGAGTCGATCCCGAGCAGCGGCCCGAGCGCCAGGAACAGCACCGTCGCGGCGAGGTAGTTGGTCAGCGCCATGCGGCCCATCGGGGCGAACACGTCGGTCAGGACGGGTCCCACCGGGGTGTGCAGGAGCAGGAGCACGGCGCAGCAGAGCGTGATCGCGGTGGCGACGGCGGCCAGCGACGGGAGCAGGTCCTGGGTCCCGCCGAGCCCGCCCCCGACGAGGTTGACCCGGGGGAGTCGGGCGCCGGTCAGCGCGAGGACCACCCAGGCGACGGTCAGCGCCCCGGCGACCGCACCGACGACGGCGACCCGTCCCGGACGGTCGGTGAGATGCTCGGCGACGCCCACCCGCGCGAGGGCGAAGCCGAGGATCAGCAGTCCGACGATCAGCCCGAAGGACTCCTCGATCTGGGGCAGGACGAGCACCGCCGCGACCCCGATGACCAGGCACTCCCACCGGCCCGCGACCGACAGCGGCAGCAGGACCGCCAGCCCGACGAGGGCGTAGGGGAGCAGTACCTCCCCCTGGTGGACGAACTGGTGGAGGGCCCCGATGGCGGCGAGGGCCACCAGCCGCCGGACGAGCACCACGCGCGGGCGCGGGGTCCGGGCGGCAGCGCGGGTGAGGAAGAGGCCGAACCCGACGCCGAAGAGCAGCGCGAAGATCGTCAGGAACCGCTCGAAGAAGATCAGCTGGACGGCGAGCGGGAGCGTTCGCTCGCCGGTCCCGCGGACCCAGACGAGCTGCTGGTAGATGTTGATCACGAGGATGCCGCACAGGGCGACGCCCCGGAGGACGTCGAGCGCGACGATGCGCGCGCCGGGTGTCCCGACCCCGACCGGCGTCCCGGTCAGCGCGGCCATGCCTCCGGGACCTCACGCGCGATCTCGTCCAGCCAGATGCGGGCGGAGGAGTCCGACGGCGCGCGCCAGTCCCCGCGCGGCGAGAGCGACCCGCCCGCTGAGACCTTCGGGCCGTTGGGCACCGCGGAGCGCTTGAACTGGGCGAACTGGAAGAAGCGCTGGGCGAAGACCTCCAGCCAGTGCCGGATCTCCGGGAGGTCGTAGGCGACCCGGTCGTCGTCGGGGAACCCGGTCGGCCAGTCCCCGTCCTCGGCGTCGTGCCAGGCGTGCCAGGCGAGGAACGCGACCTTGGACGGCCGCGACCCGTGGCGCAGGATCTGGAAGAGCGTGAAGTCCTGCAGGTTGTACGGGCCGATCTTCTGCTCGCTGGACTGCACCGGGGCGTCCTCGGTGGCGGGCACCAGTTCCGGGGTGATCTCGGTGTCGAGCACCGACTGCAGGACCTCGCCGACCTCGTCGTCGAACTGGCCCGAGGAGATGACCCAGCGGATCAGGTGCTGCATCAGGGTCTTCGGCACGCCGCCGTTGACGTTGTAGTGCGACATCTGGTCGCCGACGCCGTAGGTGGACCAGCCGAGGGCGATCTCCGAGAGGTCGCCCGTGCCGAGCACGATGCCGCCGCGCTGGTTCGCCGCCCGGAACAGGTAGTCGGTGCGCAGGCCGGCCTGGACGTTCTCGAAGGTGACGTCGTACTGCGGCTCGCCCTGGGAGAACGGGTGGTCGAGGTTCGCGAGCATCAGCCGCGCGGTCTCGGTGATGTCGATCTCGGTGAACGAGACACCGAGGGCCTCGCACAGCCGCTGCGCGTTGCCCTTGGTCCGCTCGCCGGTGGCGAAGCCCGGCAGCGTGAAGGCGAGAATGTCGCTGCGCGGCCGGTCCGCCCGGTCCAGCGCCCGCGCGGCGACGATGAGGGCGTGGGTGGAGTCGAGCCCGCCGGACACCCCGATGACGATCTTCGGCTGCCCGATGGCCCGGAGTCGCTGCTCGAGACCCGACACCTGGATCGAGTAGGCCTCGTAGCAGTCCTGCTCGAGCCGCGACGGGTCGGCGGGGACGAACGGGAACCGCTCGACCTCCCGCCGGAGCCCGAGGTCGCCGTCCGCGGGATCGAGCGTGAACTCGACCGTGCGCCAGCCCGCCAGCCGGTCCGCGTGGGCCCGGCGGTTGTCGTCGAACGTGCCCGTGCGCAGCCGCTCGGACCGCAGCAGCCCGAGGTCGACGTCGGCGACGGCGTGCTGCTGACCCTGGGGGAAGCGCTGCGTCTCGGCGAGCAGCCGGCCGAACTCGTGGATCGAGGTCTGGCCGTCCCACGCGAGGTCGGTGGTCGACTCGCCCTCCCCGGCGGCGGCGTAGACGTACGCCGCGGCGCAGCGTGCGGAGGCGGACCGCGCGAGGAGCTGGCGGTCCTCCGCGCGCCCCACCGTGATCGGGCTGCCGCTGAGGTTCGCGAGCACGGTGGCGCCCGCGAGCGCGGCCTCCGCGCTGGGCGGGACCGGGACGAACATGTCCTCGCAGATCTCGGCGTGCAGCACGAACCCGGGCAGGTCCGTCGCCGCGAAGAGGAGATCCGGGCCGAAGGGCACGTCGGCGCCGAGCAGGCGGATCGTGCCGCGCTGGTCGTCGCCCGCGGCGGCCTGACGGCGCTCGTAGAACTCCCGGTAGGTCGGCAGGAAGGACTTCGGCGCCACGCCGAGCACACGGCCCCGGTGGAGCACGACCGCGCAGTTGTACATCCGGTGCCGGTGGCGCAGCGGGGCACCGACGACGAGGACCGGGGTGAGCGCGGCGGTCTCCTCGACGACGCTGCCGAGCGCGGACTCCACGGCGTCGAGCAGCGTGTCCTGCAGCAGCAGGTCCTCGATCGAGTAGCCCGAGAGCGTGAGCTCCGGGAACACGACCAGCGCCGCCCCGTCGTCGTGACAGGTCCGAGCCATCTCGACGACCGCCGCGGCGTTCGCCGGTGGATCGGCCAGCGACGTGCGCAGCGTGGCGGCCGCGACGCGGGCGAACCCGTGGCGGTAGGCGTTCCTGAAGTCGTACGAGCCGATGCCGGGCAACGCTGGATCCCTCCCCGGTGATCACTGGGACGTCCGGAGTGTGCCCGACGGGTCCGACATCGACGCCGGAACTTCTCCGCTACACCCAGGCCATGGCGCGCCGCGCCGTCCAGTACTCGTCCGCCGGGCGGGCCAGGTCGCCCAGCGCCGCGAGGTCGGCGTCGGTCAGGGACACGGGCGCGAGGTTCGACCGCAGCTGCTCCGGGTCCGCGGCGCCGGAGAGCACGACGTCGACGAAGGGCTGCGCGGCGATCGCGGCCAGCGCCACCGCGTCCGGCCCCACGTCGTGGGCGTCGGCGACCGCGGCGAGCGGAGCGGGCGGGTCGACCACGAGCCGCCCGTTCGCGACGCCCTCCTTCACCAGCACGAGCACCCCGGCGTCGTGGGCCTCGGCGAGCGCCGGGCCGACCGAGGTCTCGAGCAGGTTCCACGTCGACTGCACGGCGGTGAACAACGGCGCGCCGTCGACCTCGAGGGCCAGGCCGCGGCGCACCGCGTCCGCCTGGTCCGGGCCCGACGTCGAGAAGCCGAGGCGGACCCCGTCGGCGCGCAGCCCGGCGAGGGCCTGCTGCAGCGGCCCGTCGTCGAACAGCGGCGAGTCGGTGGTCAGCGAGTGCACCTGGTAGAGGTCGGGCACGCCGAGCACCTCGCGGGTCTGCGCCCACTGGGTGCGGAAGTGCTCCAGCGAGTGCTCCTTGACCTCGTGGACCTCGGCGTCCGGGTCCCAGTCGGCGGTGTAGCGGTAGCCCCACTTGCTCGAGACGACGGCATTCCGACGCCGGGTGGGGTCGGCCGCGAGCCACCCCGCGAGGAACTCCTCGGCCCGGCCGTAGGAGCGGGCGACGTCGAACCGGCGGATCCCCGCGGCCCACGCGGCGTCGAGGGTGGCGTGCGCGAGTGCCCGCAGCTCGTCGACCGAGCGGTGCACGCCGTCGCGGCCCACGTTGACGTAGGTGGGACGGCCCAGCGCGGCCAGCCCCAGGGCGAACTCCGTCATGTCCGCAGCCTAACGACCCAGACCGTCGCATCCGTGCTGGTCAGGGCCGCCACCGCAGGATGTCGGGGGGCACGTCTAGACTCGCGACCAACGCCCGGGCGGGTGTCGACGTCGAGGCCCGAACGGGTCACCGCCGTACGCCCCCGGTCGCGATCTGCAGAAGTCCCGCCCGGAGGAGAACGAGCTGTGAAGTCCACCGTCGAGCACCTGTCGCCGACGCGCGTCCGTCTCGCCGTCGAGGTGCCGTTCGACGAGCTCAAGCCGACCTTCGACCAGGCGTACAAGAAGATCGCCCAGCAGGTCCGCGTCCCCGGCTTCCGTCCGGGGAAGGCTCCCGCCCGCATCCTCGACCAGCGTCTCGGGCGCGGTGTCGTGCTCGAGGAGGTCGTGAACACGGCCGTCCCGCAGAAGTACGGCGAGGCGGTCGGCGAGGCCGAGCTCAACCCGCTGGGGCAGCCGGAGATCGAGGTCACCTCGATCGACGACGGCGACAAGATCGCCTTCACCGCCGAGGTCGACGTCCGGCCCGAGATCACCCTGCCCGACTTCTCGACCATCTCGGTGTCGGTCGACGCCGCCGAGGTCACCGACGAGGACGTCGACGACCAGCTGAAGGGCCTGCAGGCGCGCTTCGGCACCCTCACCGGCGTCCAGCGGCCGGCCGCGAAGGACGACTTCGTGGTCATCGACCTCGCGGCGACGGTGGACGGCGAGGCCCTCGAGGAGGCCCAGGCCTCCGGGATGAGCCACCAGGTCGGGTCCGGCCAGCTCATCGAGGGGCTCGACGAGGCCCTCGAGGGGATGTCCGCGGGCGACGAGAAGACGTTCACCACGAAGCTCGTCGCGGGCGACCACGCCGGCGAGGACGCCGAGGTCACCGTCACCGTGTCGCAGGTCAAGGAGCGCCAGCTCCCCGAGGCCGACGACGAGTTCGCCCAGCTCGCCAGCGAGTTCGACACGCTCGACGAGCTGAAGGCCGACCTGCGCGAGCGGCACGGCCGGGTCAAGAAGATGGAGCAGGCCGGCCAGGCGCGGGACAAGGTCCTCGAGGCACTCCTCGAGGCCGCCGACATCCCGGCGCCGCAGGGCGTCGTCGACTCCGAGGTCGAGGTCCGCGCCCACGAGGCGGTCCACGAGTTCGACCACGACGAGGACAAGCTCACCGCCTACGTCGAGTCCCAGGGCCAGACCCGCGAGGAGTTCGACGCGGAGCTGCGCACCGCGGCCGAGCAGGCCGTGCGCACGCAGCTGCTGCTGGACGAGGTCGCCGAGAAGGGCGAGGTCCAGGTCGACCAGCAGGAGCTGATGGAGCGCATCTTCATGCAGGCGCAGCGCTTCGGCATCAGCCCCGAGGAGTACATCCAGCAGGCCCAGCAGGCCAACCAGCTCGGCGCGATCTTCGCCGACGTGCGGCGCGGCAAGGCGCTGGCCTCGGTCGTGCAGGCCGCCACCGTGCTCGGCCCGGACGGCGAGCCGGTCGACCTCTCCGAGCTCTTCGGCACGGCGACGCCGGCCGAGGGCGAGGAGGCGGCCGACGCCGCGGAGGTGGCCGACGAGACCGCCACCGTCGCGTCGGGCTCCGACCAGGACGAGGACGCCGTCGTCGAGGCGACCGACACCACCGACACCGAGGCCGCGGCCAAGAGCTGACCGACGCCCGTCACGGGTCCGTGTGCTCTGAGCGAACGCGGCCCCGTGACGGACGATCGGGGCTCTCTCGATCGTTAGGGTCGATGGCAGCGCTGCGTCAAGTACCCCCAACACCCAAGGAAAGCAGGGACAGGTGAGCCAGCACCTCTCCGACCCGTCCGGGGCGGTCATGCGTTCCGCCGGCGGGTCGATGACGCTCAACGACTCGGTCTACGAGCGCCTTCTCCGGGAGCGGATCATCGTTCTCGGCCAGGAGGTCAACGACACCATCGCGAACCAGATCTCCGCGCAGCTCCTCCTGCTGTCCGCGGAGGACCCCAAGTCGGACATCCGGCTCTACATCAACTCGCCGGGCGGCTCCGTCTCCGCGGGCATGGCGATCTACGACACCATGCAGTGGATCGAGCCCGACGTCTCCACCGTGGCCATGGGCCTCGCGGCCTCCATGGGGCAGTTCCTGCTCTCGGCCGGCGCCCCCGGGAAGCGCTTCGCGCTCCCGCACGCGCAGATCATGATGCACCAGCCGTCGGGTGGCCTCGGCGGCACGGAAACCGACATCACGATCCGCGCGGAGTCGCTGCGCAAGCTCAAGCGGCAGCTCGCCGAGCTCATCGCCGAGCACACCGGGCAGAGCTTCGACCAGATCACGGCCGACTCCGACCGCGACCGCTGGTTCGACCCGTACGAGGCCAAGGAGTACGGCTTCATCGACCACGTCGTGAGCCGGGCGAGCGACGCGAGCTCGAACGGCAACGGCAACGGCACCAGCGCCTGAGGAGACGCACCATGAGTGAGCTTCACGTTCCGGGTGGGCGTGCCTCGGCGTCGCCGGAGGCCCGCTACATCCTCCCGTCGTTCGTCGAGCGGACGAGCTACGGCGTCAAGGAGTCCAACCCCTACAACAAGCTCTTCGAGGAACGCATCATCTTCCTCGGGGTGCAGATCGACGACGCGTCCGCGAACGACGTCATGGCGCAGTTGCTGTTCCTGGAGTCCAACGACCCGGACCGCGACATCACCATGTACATCAACTCGCCGGGCGGCTCGTTCACGGCGCTCATGGCGATCTACGACACCATGCAGTACGTGCGGCCCGACATCGCGACGGTCTGTCTCGGGCAGGCCGCGTCGGCCGCGGCGGTCGTGCTCGCCGCCGGTGCCCCGGGCAAGCGCCTGGCCGTGCCGAACGCGCGCGTCATGATCCACCAGCCGGCCACCGAGGGCTTCTACGGGCAGGCCTCCGACCTGGAGATCCAGGCCAACGAGATCACCCGCATGCGCCGGCTGCTCGAGTCCACCCTCGCGAACCACACGCACCGCACCGCGGAGCAGGTCCGCGCGGACATCGAGCGCGACAAGATCCTGACGGCCGACGAGGCCAAGGACTACGGGATCATCGACGACGTCGTCGCGAGCCGGAAGCTCTCGGCGAACCGGTAGCGATCCGCGGTGGGCGGTCCTCACCCGGACCGCCCACCGCGTCGCCCTTCCGGGACGGCGCGTCGCCGCCCCCGCAGGGCACACGACCAGCAGGATCGCCGCACCCCGAAGCCTCCCGCCGCGGCGGAGTGGACGGGTACGGTCAATCACGACAGCGCGCACCGTCCGGGTGCGCCGGATGGGACACGGGGTCTGCTGCGATGGCACGCATCGGTGACGGCGGGGACCTGCTGAAGTGCTCGTTCTGCGGAAAGAGCCAGAAGCAGGTCAAGAAGCTCATCGCCGGTCCAGGCGTGTACATCTGCGACGAGTGCATCGACCTCTGCAACGAGATCATCGAGGAGGAGCTCGCCGAGGCCGGTGAGGTCAAGCTCGACGAGCTCCCCAAGCCGACCGAGATCCACGAGTTCCTCGACCAGTACGTCATCGGTCAGGACGACACGAAGAAGACCCTCTCGGTCGCCGTCTACAACCACTACAAGCGGGTGCAGGCGGGGGAGAAGAACCGGGAGAACAGCCGGGGCGACGACACCGTCGAGCTCGCGAAGTCGAACATCCTCATGCTCGGCCCCACGGGCTGCGGCAAGACCTACCTCGCGCAGACGCTCGCGAAGCTGCTCAACGTGCCCTTCGCGATCGCCGACGCCACGGCCCTCACCGAGGCCGGCTACGTCGGCGAGGACGTCGAGAACATCCTGCTGAAGCTGATCCAGGCGGCGGACTACGACGTCAAGCGCGCCGAGACCGGCATCATCTACATCGACGAGGTCGACAAGATCGCGCGGAAGTCGGAGAACCCGTCGATCACGCGCGACGTCTCCGGCGAGGGCGTGCAGCAGGCGCTCCTGAAGATCCTCGAGGGCACCACGGCCAGCGTGCCCCCGCAGGGCGGGCGCAAGCACCCGCACCAGGAGTTCATCCAGATCGACACCACGAACGTCCTGTTCATCGTGGCGGGTGCGTTCGCGGGCCTCGAGAAGATCATCGCCGAGCGGGTCGGCAAGGGCGGGCTCGGCTTCGGCGCCGACATCCGCTCCAAGGCCGAGATGGAGTCCGCGGAGTCCTTCGCCGACACCATGCCCGAGGACCTCATCAAGTTCGGTCTGATCCCCGAGTTCATCGGTCGCGTGCCGGTCATGGCCTCGGTGTCGAACCTCGACCAGCCCAGCCTGGTGCAAATCCTCACCGAGCCGCGGAACGCGCTGGTGAAGCAGTACCAGAAGCTCTTCGAGATGGACGGGGTCGAGCTCGAGTTCAACCCCGAGGCCCTCGAGGCGATCGCCGACCAGGCGATCCTGCGCGGCACCGGCGCGCGTGGTCTGCGGGCCATCATGGAAGAGGTCCTCAACCCGGTCATGTACGACATCCCGAGCCGCGACGACGTGGCCAAGGTCGTCGTCACGGAGCAGACGGTGAAGGAGAACGTCAACCCGACGATCGTCCCCCGTCAGCCGGCCCGCCGGGAGCGCCGCGACAAGTCGGCCTGATCCACGTTGACCTACGGGCCGTTCGTCACCCTCGACGGGTGACGGGCGGCCCGTTCGTCGTTCCGGGGTGGTGCCCCGCCCGCCGGGGGTGACACCAGGCAGGGGCGCGGGCCGGAGAACCTGCCTCCTGTCGACCTCGCGGCCGAGCAGGTTGGGGCAGGCGCCGCAAGGTTCACGTCAGGCAGCCCGGGCGGCCGGATTCCCTGCCTGATGTGACTCTCGCGTTCCCGACGACGGGTGCGGGCGAGGGCCCGGCGCTACAGGTGCGGGTAGGTCGCCGACGAGGAGACCGGGGCGACCGGCAGGTTCGTCGGCGCCACGTGCTGACCCAGGAACGCGAAGACCTGCGGCAGGATGGTGCCGTAGTAGGAGCCGGTGTGGGCCCCGGGGCTGATCCGCGAGTACTGCGGACGGGCGAGGTCGATGTAGCGCCGGACGGCCGGGGCGAACGAGTCGCGGTCGCCGCACCACATGCCGGTCGGGGTGCCGGCGAGCTCGGGGTAGAAGCGCAGCGGGTCGTTCGCCTCCCAGTCGGCGACGCCCGCGAAGGGGCGCTTGGCGGCGACCGACCAGTCGGTGAACAGCCCGGGCGACATCGCGGCCACGGCCTTCACCGGCACCCGCCGGTCCGCGCGGGCGCGGGCGTACATGAGGGCACCGGCCCCGCCCATGGAGACGCCGGAGGCGAGGACCGGCAGGCCGCCCGTCTGCCGCGCCATCCCACGGGCCGTGAGCCAGCCCGGCAGCTCCTCGAGCAGCATCCGCATCGGGTCGTCGGTGGGACGGAAGGGATGCCAGTAGTTGTCCCCGCCGTCGAGGGCCGCGATGGCGAAGGGCGGCACCCCGGAGGCCCACGCGACGCCGAGGGCCCGCCGCATGCCGGGGTCGCCCCACCAGAGGGCGTTGCCCCCGAGGCCGTGCAGACCGACCGCGACCGGCAGCGGACGACGGTCCACCCCGGCGGGGGAGGTGATGACGAGGCGCACCGAGCGTCGACGCGCCGACGAGGCCACCCACTCGACCGTCGAGACCGCGTCCGGGGTGCGGGCGGGCCGGGGGGCGGCGGGGACGCGCTGGGGGATCGGCGCGGGGGTCTCCACCGCGGCCGCGAGGCTGGTGGCGCCGGCGGCCAGCGCACCCGCGCCGACGATCGCCCCGCCACCGAGGAGGAGCCCTCGACGGCTCACCCGGCGTCCCTGCCCCGACACGTCGTGCCCCCGTTCATGTTTCGAAACCGTCCGAACGCGGTATCGATCGTGGCTCGGGAGGACGTTACCGGTTTCAGGCGTCGATGCCGGTCACCCGCGATGCTCCGGCGTAGATGTTCATCGACCGGCCACGCAGGAAGCCGACCAGGGTCATGCCCGCGTCCTCGGCCATCTCGGCGGCGAGCGACGACGGCGCGGACACCGCGGCCAGCGCGGGGATCCCGGCCATCACGGCCTTCTGCGTCAGCTCGAACGACGCCCGTCCCGAGACCATGAGCACCGTACCGGCGGCGGGGACCGACCCGGAGAGCAGGGCGTGCCCGACGACCTTGTCCACCGCGTTGTGCCGCCCCACGTCCTCGCGGACCGCCAGCAGCGTCCCGTCGGCGCGGAAGAGCCCGGCGCCGTGCAGCCCGCCCGTCGAGTCGAACACCTTCTGCGCGGCGCGCAGGGCGTCGGGCAGGCCGAAGAGCACCTCGGCGTCGATGGTCACCGGGTCGTCGGCGGGGGAGAAGGCGGTGCGGGTGCGCACGGCGTCGAGCGACGCCTTCCCACACACCCCGCAGCTCGAGGTCGTGTAGAAGCGGCGCTCCACCGAGTCGTCCGGCGGCGCGACGCCGGGTGCGAGGGCGAGGTCGAGGACGTTGTAGGTGTTCCGGCCGGTGTCGTCGACCGAGTCGCAGTAGCGCGCCGTGGCGATGTCGTCCGCCGAGGTGATGACGCCCTCGGTCAGCAGGAAGCCGTGGACGAGCTCGACGTCGTGGCCCGGCGTCCGCATGGTCACCGCGAGCGGCTTCCCCTCGATGCGGATCTCGAGGGGTTCCTCCGCGGCCAGCGCGTCCGGGCGGCGGGACACCCCACGCTCCCGGACCCGCACCACGGGTCGACGGACGGTCACCCTGCCCACTCCGACCACACCCTTCGTCCCGAATGGCTGATTGCTCCCCCTGGTGCGATAGTGCTCCGGTCACACGCTCGTCACACACCGATCACACTCGGTTGCGCACCGTGGAGGTCGCGTTGGGATTCCTGGACCGTTCGTCCATCGTCGCACCGCCGGGATGGAGTCGCTGGCTCGTGCCGCCGGCCGCCCTCGCCGTGCACCTGTCCATCGGGCAGGCCTACGCGTGGAGCAACCTCAAGACCGGCCTGGGTGACGGGCTGGGGCTGTCGGGCACCGCGACCGCGCTGCCGTTCCAGCTCGCGATCGTCATGCTCGGCCTGTCCGCCGCCTTCGGTGGCACGACGGTCGAGCGTCGCGGCCCGCGGTGGGCGATGTTCGTGTCGATGTGCTTCTTCTCCGCCGGGTTCCTGATCTCGGCGGTGGGCCTCTTCCTCTCCCAGTTCTGGCTGGTCGTCGTCGGCTACGGCTTCTTCGGCGGCATCGGGCTGGGCATCGGCTACATCTCGCCGGTCTCGACGCTCATGAAGTGGTTCGCGGACCGGCCCGGGATGGCGACCGGCATCGCGATCATGGGCTTCGGCGGCGGCGCGCTCATCGCGGCGCCGATCGAGACCGCCCTGCTGGCGGCGTTCGGTTCGACCCCGGGCGGGCTCGGCACGACGTTCCTGCTCATGGGGGTCGGCTACGCGATCTTCATGTCGGTGGGGTGGCTGCTGATCCGCGTGCCGGCCGACGACTGGACCCCGCCGAACCCGCCGCAGCAGTCCAGGCAGGCCGCGGACACCCGGGTCGCCGTGTCGGCGGCCACGGCGATCAAGCTGCCGCAGTTCTGGTTCCTCTGGGTCGTGCTGTGCTTCAACGTGACCGCGGGCATCGGCCTGCTGGAGCGGGCGAACCCGATCTACCGCGACTTCTTCGCCGAGACCGGGCCCGCGACGCAGATCGCGGCGGCCGCCGGGGCCTTCGTCTCGATCCTGTCGCTCGCGAACATGCTCGGACGGTTCGTCTGGTCCTCCGCGTCCGACGTCATCGGCCGCAAGAACATCTACCGGATGTACCTGGGCGTCGGCGCGCTGCTCTACCTCGTCATCCTGACGCTCGGCGAGGGCAACAAGGTCGTCTTCCTCATCGCGTCGCTGCTGATCCTGTCGTTCTACGGCGCCGGGTTCGCGACGGTGCCCGCCTACCTGAAGGACCTCTTCGGCACCTACCAGGTCGGCGCCATCCACGGACGTCTGCTGACGGCGTGGTCGGCCGCGGGCGTGCTCGGCCCGCTCGTGGTCAACGCCATCGTCGACGCCCAGGGCGACGTCCCCGGGCCCGGCAAGTACAGCGTGTCCTTCATGATCATGATCGGTCTGCTCGTCGTCGGGTTCATCTCGAACGAGCTCATCAAGCCGGTCGACCCGAAGCACTACGTCGGCACCGAGGCCCCGGTGCGTGAGGAGGCGGCACGATGAGCCAGGCGACGGGCGGGTCCCGCCAGGTGTTGATGGTGCTGGCGTGGCTGTGGGTGCTGGTCCCGTTCCTCTACGGGGTGTACCAGCTGGTGATCAAGATTCCGGCGCTGTTCTGAGCGGGTCGTAGGATCGGGTTCGATGCGCTACGAGCCCCACACCTTCGACGCGGACGCCGCGGGCGACACCGACCCGGACGAGATCGCGCAGTTCCTCGCAGCCGCGGGGGGCGACACGACGCCGGGCGGTGGCGCCCTGATGGACGCCATGGTCCGCACCGGTCCCGACGACGAGGCCGTCCCGGCGGCCGAGCACGACACGGCCGAGGACCTCGCCGCGCTGCGCGAGGTCGAGACCGAGCTGGACCGGCGGTGGCCGGAGACGCGGATCGCGCCCTCGCTGGACCGCATCCGGGCTCTCTGCGACGTCCTCGGCGAGCCGCAGCGGTCGTACCCCGTCGTCCACGTCGCGGGCACGAACGGCAAGTCCTCGGTGACCCGCATGATCGACGCGCTGCTCACCCGGATCGGCCCGCGCACCGGGCGCTACACGAGCCCGCACCTGCAGCTGGTCACCGAGCGGATCGCGCTGGACGGCCGGCCGATCTCGGCGCGGCGCTACGTGGAGACGTGGCAGGAGATCGCGCCCTACGTCGGGGTGGTCGACCGGGCGCGCGACGCCGTCGACGGGGTGCACTGCTCGAAGTTCGAGGTCCTCACCGCCATGGCCTTCGCCGCGTTCGCCGACGCCCCGGTCGACGTCGGCGTGATCGAGACCGGGCTCGGCGGCTCCTGGGACGCCACCAACGTCGCCGACGCGGCGGTCGCGGCGATCACCCCGATCGGCCTCGACCACCAGGAGTACCTGGGGTCGGACATCCTCGACATCGCGCGCGAGAAGGCCGGGATCATCAAGCCGGGGTCGGTGGCGCTGCTCGCCCAGCAGACCCCCGAGGTGGCCCAGGTGCTCCTCGAGCGGGCCGTCGAGGTCGACGCCGAGGTCGCGCGGTCCGGGGTCGAGTTCGGCGTCCTGGAGCGCTCCGTCGCGGTGGGCGGGCAGCAGCTGCGCCTGCAGGGCCTCGGCGGCGAGTACGACGACATCTACCTGCCGCTGTTCGGCGAGCACCAGGCCGGCAACGCCGCGCTCGCCCTCGCCGCCGTCGAGGCGTTCTTCGGGGCCGGCTCCTCGCGCCGGCTCGACCTCGAGGCGGTGCGCGACGCGTTCGCGGCGGTCCGCGTGCCCGGACGCCTCGAGCGGCTCCGCTCGGCGCCCACGGTCGTCGTCGACGCCGCGCACAACCCGCACGGTGCGGCCGCCGCGGCCGCCGCGGTGAAGGCCGAGTTCAGCTTCCGCCGCCTCGTCGGGGTCGTCGCGATCATGGCCGACAAGGACGCCGACGGCATCCTCGCCGCCCTCGAGCCCATCTTCGACGAGGTCGTCGTGACCGGGATGTCCTCGCCCCGTGCGATGGACCCCGATCAGCTGGGCGCGCTCGCCGTCGCCCGCTTCGGCTCCGAGCGGGTCGTGGTCGAGACGCGCATGGACGCCGCCCTGGAGACCGCGATCTCGATGTCCGAGGAGACCTCCGACGACGGGGCCGCCGCCGGCGGCGGGGTCCTCGTCATCGGCTCCGTGGTCGCGGCCGGCGAGGCCCGCACGCTGCTCGGACGGGAGCCCGCGTGAGCACCCCGGACGACGCCCCGGAGGAGCTGGTCCGACCCCCGGACCCGCGCCGCGCCTTCCGCGGCCCGGCCTCGGCATGCCTCGTGCTCGAGGCGATCGCGGTGCCGCTGGTGCTGCCGGTGATGAACTACGTCGAGGGCGGCATCACCGCCGCGAAGCTGGTGCTCGTCGTGGTCCTGACCGTCGGGATGATCGTCGGCTGCGTCGTGATCCTGAGGCCGTGGGGGCTGCCCTTCGCGGTCGGGCTGCAGGTCGTCATGCTGCTCGGCTGGGTGCTGTCGCCCTCCCTGGGCGTGCTCGGTCTGATCTTCTGCCTGGTCTGGGGCCTGATGCTCTGGATGCGCCGTGAGGTGATTCGTCGGCAGGAGGCCTGGTTCGCCCCGCAGTGAGCTGCGAGGGTGGGCCGATGGGCTCCGACAACCGCGCCCGCCGCGCGCAGCGCTCGCGGGACAAGACGCGTGAGGTCCGCCGGATGCGGCGGACCGCCGTCGAGATCGACGACGTCGACCGGGACGAGTTCGAGCGGCGTGTCCCCGAGGATCCCCTGCCGGACGCGCTAGGCAGATGATCATGCCGAGCGCGACGAGCGCCGATGTCGCACTCGACACGATCACATGCCTAGCCGTCCGATGGGCGGGAACCGTCCCGGCCCCCGCGGAGTCCGAGCGGATGTGGACACCAGTCGCCCGTTCCGTCATACCGACCTCGTCGCGTCCGGGGCTCTGACCCGTCACCACCTCGTCGACGGCCGCTTCACCACGCTCTTCGCGGGCGTGTCCGTGGACCGCGGCGTCGTGGTCACGATGGCTGTGCTCGTATCGCGGCGAGCCGGAACCGGACGAGGTGACCGAACGCTGCGGGGTGCGCCTCTCGTCACCAGCGAGAACGGCCTACGACGTCGCCAGATGGCTCCCACGAGGCGAGGCCGTCGTCCTGGTCGATGCCCTCGCACGCGTCACGGGTCTCGAGGTGGCGGCGGTCCGGGCGCTGGCCGCGCGACATCCGGGGGATCGGGACGTGCGGAGGGTCGAGCCGGTCCTCGCGTGGGTCGAGCCCCGGAGCCCGGACGAGGACGCCTCGCGGCGACGTGTGCGGCTCCTGGCACGCGGTGTGCCCGTGCCGCGCGTCGAGCAGTGTCTCCTCGACGCGCGGGGCGACGTCGTGGCCCGGCTCGCACTGGCGTGGCCGGAGGCGCGCACGGGGATCGCCGTCGCACCAGGGGTCCGGGACCGGGCCCGGTCGATCGGGTGGGAGGTCGTGACGCCGGCCGTGGGAGTGACCTCCGACGAGCTCGTCCGTTGGGTGACCCGCTCGTTCGACCGGTGGGACCCGGCACGACGGCTCGGCATGCCCCTGACGCTCCGCCTCCCGCCGGCGGCGGAGCCGGACGGAGTGTGCGACGACGGTCTCAGTAGGCTCGTACCGGACTGTCGATGAGTGAACAGAGAGGAGCGCCGTGTCCGACGAGCGCACCCTGGTGCTGGTGAAGCCGGACGGCGTGCAGCGCGGACTGGTCGGTGAGGTCATCTCGCGCATCGAGCGCAAGGGCCTGCGGCTGGTCGCGCTGGAGCTGAAGGACGTCGAGCGGTCGGTGGCCGAGCAGCACTACGCCGAGCACGCCGAGCGCCCGTTCTTCGGGGAACTCATCGAGTTCATCACCTCGGGCAAGGTGGCCGCGATGGTCGTCGAGGGCCCGCGCGCGATCGCCGCGTTCCGGCAGATCGCCGGTGGCACGGACCCGGTGGAGAAGGCCACGCCCGGCTCGCTGCGCGGTGACCTGGCGCTGGAGACCGGGTCGAACATCGTGCACGGCTCGGACTCGCCGGAGTCGGCCGAGCGCGAGATCAAGCTCTGGTTCGGCTGACCTACCCGGTCGAGCTCCGCTCCGCTGCGTCTCCCACCCGCACGATCCCGTCCACGACGGCGGGCCACGAGGCCCGCGCCAGGTCGTGACCCATCCCCGGCAGCTCGAGGAGCTCGGCGCCGGGGATGGCGGCGGCGGTCGCCCGGCCGCCGCTGGGACGGATCACGGTGTCGTCGGCCCCGTGGATCACCAGCGCCGGCACCGACAGCGCGCGCAGGTCCGCGGTGCGGTCCCGCTCGCCCACGCACGCCGCGAGCTGACGGCCACCGCCCTGCCCGTCGTGCGCGACGGTCGCCTCCCGGCCGGCCGCGCGCCGCATGGTCACGCGCACGTCCTCGTCGTCCTCGGCCGTGCGGGTCGCGGAGCCGATGCGGCGGAAGGCGCGGACCATGTCCTCGACGGGGTCGCCCGCGGCGGGGCGCAGGAAGTCCGGCACGCGACGCCACGAGACCTTCCCGGTCCGCCCGTCGCCCGGCCGCCCCATGATCGAGGTCAGCGACAGCGTGCGCCCGGGGTGCCGGATCGCGACCTCCTGGGCCACCATCGCGCCGAGCGAGGCCCCGACGACGTGGGCGGCCCCGCCGTGGGCGTCGATCACGGCCGCGGCGTCGTCGGCCATGTCGCCCAGCGAGTAGACCGGACGCGCCCGTCTCGTCAGGAAGCCCCAGGCCGAGATGCCGGCCCCGGAGAGGTGCGACGAGCGCCCGACGTCGCGGTTGTCGAAGCGCACGACCCGGCGCCCGCGCGCGGCGAGCTCGTCGCAGAAGTCCTCGCGCCACCAGTCGTAGCTCAGGCCGAGGCCCATGATCAGCAGCACCGGCGGATCGGCGGCGTCACCCGTCGTCGTGGTGCAGATCCGCAGGTCGCCGGAGCGGACGAAGCGCTCGGTGCCGGTCACGACAGATCGTTCGGCCGTGCCCGCAGCACGGTTCAGGAGCACGTTTACCCTGGAGAACCATGTCCGTCGATGTCACGACCTCGCCGGAGTCGGTGTACGACCGGCTCGAGCCGCTGCTGCCCCGGGTGCGCAAACCCGTGCAGTACGTCGGTGGTGAGCGCAACGCGACGGTGACCCCGTGGGAGGACGCCGAGGTCCACTGGGCGCTCTGCTACCCCGACGCCTACGAGGTCGGCCTCCCCAACCAGGGCCTCATGATCCTCTACGAGGTCCTCAACGAGCGGCCGGACGCGCTCGCCGAGCGCACCTACGCCGTGTGGCCGGACCTCGCCGCGCTGATGCGCGAGCACGGGGTCCCGCAGTTCACGGTGGACGGGCACCGGCCGGTGGCGGCGTTCGACGTCCTCGGCGTCTCCTTCGCCACCGAGCTCGGCTACACGAACCTGCTCGAGATCCTCGACCTCGCCGGCATCCCGCTGCACGCGGCCGACCGCACGGTCGAGCACCCGCTCGTGCTCGCCGGCGGGCACGCGGCCTTCAACCCCGAGCCGATCGCCGACTTCGTGGACATCGTCGCCCTCGGGGACGGCGAGGAGGTCGTCGGCGACATCACCGACGTGGTGAAGGCGGCCAAGGCCGAGGGCCTGTCCCGGCACGCGACGCTCGAGCGGCTCGCCGGCGTCCCCGGCGTCTACGTCCCGGCGCTCTACGCCGTCGACTACCACGACGACGGGTCGATCGCGGCCGTGCGCCCGACCTCCCCGGCCGCGCCGCAGCGCATCCACAAGCGCACCACGAGCGACCTGGACGACTGGCCCTACCCCAAGGCGCCGCTGGTGCCGATGGCCGAGACCGTCCACGAGCGGATGAGCGTCGAGATCTTCCGCGGCTGCACCCGCGGGTGCCGGTTCTGCCAGGCGGGGATGATCACCCGCCCGGTGCGTGAGCGCTCGAAGCAGGGCGTCTCGGAGATGGTCGAGGCCGGACTGCAGGCCTCCGGCTACTCCGAGGTGGGCCTGCTGTCGCTCTCCAGCGCGGACCACTCGGAGATCGGCGAGATCGCCAAGGGCCTCGCCGACCGCTACGAGGGCACCGGCACCGGGCTCTCCCTGCCCTCCACCCGCGTCGACGCCTTCAACGTCGACCTCGCCGAGGAGCTGACCCGCTCCGGACGACGCTCGGGCCTCACGTTCGCCCCCGAGGGCGGCTCGGAGCGGCTGCGCCGGGTGATCAACAAGATGGTCTCCGAGGAGGAGCTCATCGCGACCGTCGCCACCGCGTACGAGCACGGCTGGCGCCAGGTCAAGCTCTACTTCATGTGCGGGCTCCCCACCGAGACCGACGAGGACGTGCTCCAGATCGCGACGATGGCCCACGAGGTCGTCCGCACCGGGCGGAAGGCCGCCGGGCGCGGGGACGTGCGGGCCACGGTGTCGATCGGCGCCTTCGTCCCGAAGCCGCACACCCCCTTCCAGTGGGCGGCGCAGACCGCGCCCGAGGTGGTCGACTCCCGGCTGCGCCAGCTCCGTGAGGCGATCAACTCCGACCGCTCGCTGGGTCGCAACGTCGGCCTGCGCTACCACGACGGACAGCCCTCGCTGATCGAGGGACTGCTCTCGCGGGGCGACCGCCGCGTCGGCCGGGTGATCGAGGCGGTCTGGCGCGACGGCGGGCACTTCGACGGCTGGAGCGAGTACTTCTCCTTCGAGCGCTGGGAGACCGCCGCCGCCGAGGCGCTGCCCCCGCAGGGCGTGGACCTGTTCTGGTTCACCACGCGCGAGCGCGACCAGCACGAGGTCCTGCCCTGGGACCACCTCGACTCCGGGCTGGACCGCGGGTGGCTGTGGGACGACTGGCAGGACGCGCTGGACTCCCGGGAGCAGGACGACTGCCGCTGGACGCCGTGCTTCGACTGCGGCGTCTGCCCGCAGATGGGCACCGAGATCCAGATCGGCCCGACGGCGGGTGCGATGGCCCCGGGCCGCATGCTGCCGCTCACCCCGGTCGAGACCCGGACGTCGACCCCCGTGCACAACCCCCGGCTGGACGGAGCCGCGGGGCAGGGAACGGCGTGAGCTACAAGGGCGAGGCCGCGCACCCCTCGGCGCCGACCGTCGCGAAGGTCCGGATGCGGTTCGCGAAGCGCGGCCGCGCCCGGTTCAGCTCCCACCGCGACGTCGCCCGCGCGATGGAGTGGGCCCTGCGCCGGGCCGGGGTGCCGGTGTCGCTGTCCCAGGGGTTCAGCCCGCACCCGCGGCTGTCCTGGATCGGGGCCTCGCCGACCGGGGCCGCGAGCGAGGCCGAGTTCGTCGAGATCGGGCTCACACGCGACCTCGAGCCGGAGGCCGTCGGCCGCGAGGTCGGCGCGGTGCTGCCGGAGGGGCTCGTCGTGCTCGACGTGGTGCGCTCCGGGCCCGGGGCGCTGGCCGACCGGATCGACGGCAGCGCCTGGCGCATCGAGCTGCCCGGGGTGGAGCCGGGGACGCTGCGGGCCGCGGTGACGGCGCTGCTGGACTCCGACGTCGTCGAGGTCGAGCGGATGACCAAGAACGGTCCGCGGACGCTGGACGTGCGGACGGCGATCGTGTCGATCACCGTCGACGGAGCGGAGCGGAGCTCGGCCCGGATCTCCGTCGACGACGTCACGGACCCGCACGACGAGCGTCACCCGAACGATGAACCACTCGCGCACGACACGCCGTCGACACGCCCGCCGGTCGAGAACGACCGCCGAGCGCATGCACGATCGGCGGTGTGTGGGACACTGTCGACGGTCGTACGGCACACCACGCCGGCCGTGCGACCCGACGACGTGGTGAGCGCGCTGCGTATCGTCGCCGGGCTGGAGCCGCCCGTCCCCGTCAGATCGACGAGGACGGCGCAGGGCCGGCTCGACGACGACGGAACGCTGCTCGACCCGCTCGAGGCGGACCGCGACCCGATCGGTCGCTGACCCGCACCGCGCGGCACGTCCCGGATTTCCCGGTGGACGCCCGCCCGACGGACGGACGCCCACCGGCCAGGCGAGACCACGCGATGCCCTCGTGTGGCCGCGACCGCCCAGGTCGCGCCCGGGGGCCGAAGGAGTTGCATGTCCGAGAACGACGCACACCCCGAGGCGTCATCACTGCCCGTCGACCCCGCGACGGGCAGTCCGGGGCGACCCGACGCGGCCGCCCTCGCGGCCCTGCCCGAGAAGCTGCGGGTCCACGCGCTGGCCCGCCTCGTCGGGTCCTCCAGCCGTGAGGTGCTGGCCCTGCTGGCCCGGCTCGAGGTGCCCGCGCGCAGCGCCCAGTCCAGCGTCGACCGCGCCACGGTCTCGCAGGTGGTGGAGACGTTCTTCCCCAGCGAGCAGCCGACCCCCGCGGCCGTCGAGGACGCGATCGAGGCGTCGGAGGCGACGGTCGTGCCCGAGACGCTCCCCGACATCCCCGCGGACCTGACGCTCGACGACCCGGTGGCCGACGCCGAGCCGCGCGTCACCGGTGCGGCCGCGCCGACCGCGCCCGCCGCACTCTTCCTGGCCCCGGACGTCGCCACGCCCGCGGCCCCGGCCACCGAGGAGGGCGAGAGCGGCGGTGGCCGCCGCCGTCGTCGGAGCAGCCGCACCGCCGGCGTCGTGACGCCGGGTCAGGGCGACGCCGCGCCCGCCGCGGAGCGTCCCGCCGAGCACACCGCGGACGAGGACACCACGGCGGGCTCCGGGCCCGCCGTCGACGGGACCGACGCCGAGGGCGACGACGAGTCCGGCCGCCGCCGCCGTCGTCGGGGACGTCGCGGTCGCGGCCGGGGCCGCGGGGGCGACGAGGCGAACGGCGACGACGAGGCCTCCGACGAGTCCGAGGACACCGACGAGACCGAGGACGGCGACGAGCAGGACGCCGACGACTCCGAGGACCAGGGCGAGGGCGCGTCCGACGAGGGCTCGTCCGAGTCGGGCTCCTCGCGCCGCCGTCGGCGCCGCCGCCGGCGTGGCTCGGACGACTCGTCCGACGGCCCGGCGACGAACGACGACCCGCCGAACACCGTCACCCACGTCCGCGAGAAGGCGGAGAAGGCCGAGAAGGAGCGGTCCGAGTCGCGGCGCTCGAGCGACGACGAGGTCAAGGGCGTCAAGGGCTCGACCCGCCTCGAGGCGAAGCGCCAGCGGCGTCGCGACGGCCGGGAGGCCGGTCGCCGCCGCCCGTCGATCCTCTCCGAGTCCGAGTTCCTGGCCCGCCGCGAGGCCGTCGAGCGCACCATGGTCGTGCGCCAGCAGGCCGACCGGAACCAGATCGGCGTCCTCGAGGACGGCGTGCTCGTCGAGCACTTCGTCGCGGGCAGCGGCCAGAACTCGATGGTCGGCAACGTCTACCTCGGCCGCGTGCAGAACGTGCTGCCCTCGATGGAGGCCGCGTTCGTCGACATCGGCCGCGGCCGCAACGCGGTCCTCTACGCCGGCGAGGTCAACTGGGACGCCGCCGGTCTCGACGGCAAGCAGCGCAAGATCGAGCACGCCCTGTCCTCCGGCGACGCGGTGCTGGTCCAGGTGACCAAGGACCCGGTCGGGCACAAGGGCGCGCGCCTCACCACGCAGATCAGCCTGCCCGGCCGCTTCCTCGTCTACGTCCCCGGCGGCGGCGCCACCGGCATCAGCCGCAAGCTCCCCGAGCCGGAGCGCAAGCGGCTCAAGGAGATCCTCAAGCGGATCGTCCCCGACGAGGCCGGCGTCATCATCCGCACGGCCGCGGAGGGCATCGAGGAGGACGAGCTCGAGGCCGACGTGCGCCGCCTGGCGGCGCAGTGGGAGGTCATCGAGAAGACCGGCCAGGAGGCCGCCGAGGGCAAGGGCAAGGGCGGCAAGAAGTCCGGCCCGAAGGCGCCCTCGCTGGTGCACGAGGAGCCCGACCTGCTGATCCGGGTCGTGCGCGACATGTTCAACGAGGACTTCTCCTCGCTGGTCATCTCCGGCGAGCAGGCGTGGGAGACCCTCGAGGGCTACATCTCGCACGTGGCCCCCGAGCTGGTGCCGCGGCTCTCGCGCCACATCGGCC
Organism: Actinomycetospora corticicola; assembly: GCF_013409505.1. Taxonomy (NCBI): domain Bacteria; kingdom Bacillati; phylum Actinomycetota; class Actinomycetes; order Pseudonocardiales; family Pseudonocardiaceae; genus Actinomycetospora; species Actinomycetospora corticicola. The sequence continues at coordinate 113,315 of NZ_JACCBN010000001.1, forward strand.
CCGAGGACGTGTTCAGTGCCTACCGGATCGACGAGCAGCTGATGAAGGCCCTCGACCGCAAGGTCTGGCTGCCCTCGGGCGGCACGCTGGTGATCGACCGCACCGAGGCCATGACGGTGGTCGACGTCAACACCGGCAAGTTCACCGGCTCCGGGGGCAACCTCGAGGAGACGGTCACCCGGAACAACCTCGAGGCCGCCGAGGAGGTCGTGCGCCAGCTCCGGCTCCGCGACATCGGCGGCATGATCGTCATCGACTTCATCGACATGGTCCTCGAGTCGAACCGCGACCTCGTGCTGCGCCGGCTCACCGAGTGCCTCGGCCGGGACCGCACCCGCCACCAGGTCGCCGAGGTCACCTCGCTGGGCCTCGTGCAGATGACCCGCAAGCGCGTCGGCCAGGGCCTGCTCGACGAGTTCTCCACGGTCTGCGAGCACTGCAAGGGCCGCGGCGTGATCGTGCAGAGCGAGCCCGTCTTCGGCGCCACCGGCGGGCACACCCACGAGCCGGCGAAGGCCACCGCGACGGCGGCGGTCGCCGCTGCGGCCCCGGCCGACGCCGGCTCCGAGACGTCGGGCGGGTCCGCCGGCTCGAACGGCTCGGGTGGTTCCGGGCGTCGCCGTGGCCGGGGCCGACGTGGCGCGTCGTCCGAGGGCGGTTCGCCGGGCGCCGTCGCGGCGACCGCGAACGGGCACGACGGCCCGGTTCCCAGCCCCGCGGACGTGGCGGCCCGCTGGACCTCGTCCGCGGACGGGACGTCGGAGGCCGCCGGCTCCGAGGTGGAGCTCGAGACCGAGCTCGCCGAGTCGTCGACCGGGTCGGTCGAGGCCGTGGCGGACACCGCCGTCGCGACGCAGCCCGACGCGGACGCCGAGGCGACCGCGGAGGCCGTGGGCGAGCCGGAGGTGGCCCTGGAGGCCGACCTGGCGGAGGAGTCGACCGGCGAGGCCGACAACGCCGGTGAGGCGGCGGGTGAGCCGGTCGAGACCGCGCTGGCCGCGACCGCGGACGGCGCACCCGAGGACGCCACGCCGGCGGGGGCGATCGACGGCACCCCGGGCGACACCGACCCGACGTCCGACGAGGCGGCCCCGGAGGCCGTGGCCGAGGAACCCGAGGTCGCCCTCGAGGCCGACCTCGCCGAGGAGTCGACGGGATCCCCGGAGGCCGACGTGCCGGCCGCCGCGGCCCCGGCGTCGGCCGGTCCGGTGTCCGAGGAGCCCGACCAGCCCGAGGAGCCGTTCATCACCGGGCGGATCGGGGCGATGGCCCCGCCGAAGCCCGTGGTGGAGCCGGAGGACGAGGAGCCCGAGGCGGCCGCACCCGGCGTCGGGAACGGCGAGCCCGCGCCGAAGCGGCAGCGTCGGCGGGCCGCGTCCCGCCCGGCGGGGCCGCCGGTGGCGGTCGGCGGGAACTGATCACCCGACGCCGGCCCGGCGACCCCGGACACGGGGGAGCCGGACCGGCCGGGTATCGTGGAGCGAGCAGTGCCGGGGTGCACCACGTCGGCACACGGTGAGGCGCCCTCGGGGGCGGGCCTCCCGACCCCAGAGAAGAACGTCCAGTACGACAGGAGCCTGCGTCCGAGATGTACGCGATCGTGAAGACCGGCGGCAAGCAGTACAAGGTCGCGGTCGGCGACGTCCTCGACGTGGAGCTGCTGGACGGCGACTCGGTCGACCTGCAGCCCGTGCTCGTGGTCGACGGTTCGACCGTCCTGTCCTCCGCCGACGACCTCGCCAAGGTCTCCATCACCGGCACCGTCCGCGGTGAGGCGAAGGGCCCGAAGATCAAGATCATGAAGTACAAGAACAAGACCGGCTACAAGCGGCGCGTCGGCCACCGTCAGCGCTACAGCCAGGTCGAGATCACCGGCATCTCGAAGTAGGGGAGCGGAACACATGGCTCACAAGAAGGGTGCATCCAGCTCCCGCAACGGTCGCGACTCCAACGCCCAGCGGCTCGGGGTCAAGCGCTTCGGCGGCCAGGTCGTCAAGGCCGGCGAGATCCTCGTCCGCCAGCGCGGCACCAAGTTCCACCCGGGCGTCGGCGTGGGTCGCGGCGGCGACGACACGCTGTTCGCCCTGATCCCGGGCGCCGTCACCTTCGGCACGAAGGCCGGGCGCAAGAACGTCAACATCGTGCCGGTCGAGGCCTGAGCCTCCTCCAGCACCAGCAGCACCAGTCGAGGGGCGGGCCCGATCGGGTCCGCCCCTTCGTCTGTGTCGAGGAAGGCACCATGGCTCGATTCATCGACCGCGTGACGCTCCACGTGACCGCCGGCTCCGGCGGCCACGGGTGCGCCTCGATCCGCCGCGAGAAGTTCGTGCCGCTCGGCGGCCCGGACGGCGGGAACGGGGGCCGCGGCGGGGACGTCGTGCTCGTCGCCGACCCCGGGGTCCACACGCTCCTGGACTTCCACCACCGCCCGCACGCGGTGGCCGGGAACGGCAAGCCCGGGATGGGCGCCTTCCGCAACGGCGCGAACGCCGAGGACATCGAGCTCGCCGTGCCCGAGGGCACCGTCGTGATGTCCCCGGAGGGCGAGGTGCTGGGCGACCTCAACGTGCCCGGCATGCGGTACGTCGCCGTCGCCGGTGGACGTGGGGGCCTCGGCAACGCCGCCCTCGCGGGCCCGACCCGCAAGGCGCCCGGCTTCGCCCTGCTCGGCGAGCCGGGGGACAGCCGCGACCTCGTGCTCGAGCTGCGGTCGATGGCGGACGTCGGGCTGCTGGGTTTCCCCAGCGCCGGCAAGTCGTCGCTGGTCTCCGCGCTCTCTGCTGCCCGCCCGAAGATCGCCGACTACCCGTTCACCACGTTGACGCCGCACCTCGGCGTGGTGAGCGCCGGGGACTCGACGTTCACCGTCGCCGACGTGCCGGGCCTCATCCCGGGCGCCTCCGGGGGCAAGGGACTGGGGCTGGACTTCCTCCGGCACATCGAGCGGTGCTCGGTGCTGGTGCACGTCGTCGACTGCGCGACCTTCGAGTCCGACCGCGACCCGGTCTCCGACATCCGGGCGCTCGAGGCCGAGCTCGCCGCCTACACGCCCGCCCTGGGCACCGACCTCTCCGAGCGGCCGCGGATCGTCGCGCTGAACAAGATGGACGTGCCCGACGCCGCCGACCTCGCCGAGCTGGTGCGGCCGGACGTCGAGGCGTTCGGCTGGCCCGTCGTCGAGATCTCCACGGCCGCGCACACCGGGCTGCGGGAGCTGACCTTCCTCATGGCGGGCGCGGTGGAGGAGGCCCGCCGCACGGCGCTGGTCACCGTGCCGCCGCGGGTCGTGCTGCGTCCGAAGGCGGTGGACGACGCCGGGTACACCGTTGCACCCGACCCCTCGGTCGACCCCTCCGAGGGCCCGGCCTGGGTGGTGCGCGGCGAGAAGCCGGAGCGCTGGGTGCGCCAGACCGACTTCGCCAACGACGAGGCCGTGGGCTACCTCGCCGACCGGCTCGCGAAGCTCGGCGTCGAGGAGTCGCTGGCGGAGGCGGGCGCCTCGCCGGGCGACATGGTGACCATCGGGGTGCACACCTTCGACTGGGAGCCCTCGACGCCGGCCGGTGTGGCGGCCCTCGGGTCACCGGTCCAGTCGGGCAACCGCGGCACCGACGTGCGGCTGGACGGCGTCGGTCGGGCGGACCGCTCCTCGGCGGCCGAGCGCAAGGCCGCGCGCGGCGAGCGCCGTCGGCACCGGGACGACAGCGAACTCGGTGTCGCCTCGTGGGCGGACGGAGGAGAGTCCGTGTCGTGGGAGAACCTGGCCGCGCTGGACGAGGAGTGACGACGGTCGACCCCGGTGCGGGCTCGGCGCGCACCGCGGTGCAGGACGCGCGCCGGCTCGTGGTCAAGGTCGGCTCGTCCTCGCTGACCAGCGTGTCCGGCGGGCTCGACGTGAGTCGGCTGGACGCCCTGGTCGACGCCGTGGCCGCACGCGCCGCCACCGGTACCCAGGTGATCCTCGTGTCGTCCGGCGCGATCGCGGCGGGTCTGTCCCCGCTGGGCCTCGCGCGGCGACCCCGGGACCTCGCCACGCAGCAGGCCGCCGCGTCGGTCGGCCAGCTCCATCTCACCCGCGCCTACGCCGACGCGTTCGCCCGCCACGAGCGCGTCGTCGGGCAGGTGCTCCTGACCAGCCACGACGTCGTCCGGCGCGCCCCCTATCGCAACGCGCAGCGGACGTTCGAGCGGCTGCTCGGGCTCGGGGTGGTGCCGGTGGTGAACGAGAACGACACCGTGGCCACCGACGAGATCCGGTTCGGCGACAACGACCGGCTCGCGGCCCTCGTGGCCCACATCGTCGGCGCGGACGCCCTGGTCCTGCTCTCCGACGTCGACGGCGTCTACGACGACGACCCCCGCGCGCCCGGCGCCGCGATGATCGACGAGGTGCACGGGATGGCCGACCTCGCGGCCGTGCGGGTCGTGAAGCCCGGCGCCGCCTCGGTGGGGACGGGCGGCATGGCCTCGAAGCTCGCCGCCGCGGACCTCGCGTCCGGGGCGGGCGTCCCGGTGCTCGTCGCCGGGGCGACCCACGCCGCGGCCGCCCTCGGGCCCGGCGACGTGGGGACCGTGTTCGCCCCCACCGGACCGCGCCTGTCGGCCCGCCGCTTCTGGCTCCGGCACATGGCGGGTTCGCGCGGACGGCTCCATCTCGACGACGGAGCGGTGCGGGCGGTGACCTCGGGCGCCGCCACGACGCGGCGCTCCTTACTCGCGGCCGGCATCACGGGCTCCGACGGCGACTTCGAGGCGGGCGACGTGGTCGAGCTCGTCGGCCCGCGGGGCGAGACGGTGGCCCGTGGGGTGGTGGCCTTCGACTCCGAGGAGATGCCGGAGCTCGTGGGCCGCAAGACCCGCGACCTCGCCCCGGAACAGCGCCGCGAGGTCGTGCACGCCGACGACCTGGTGCCGGTCGGCCGACGGTCGGTGCCGGAGTCGGTGTCCTCGGCGCCCTGACGTCAGCGGTGGCCCACGGCTGACACGGGACGTCAGCGGTGGCCCACGGCTGACGCCGACCCGACCCGCCGTCGGGAAAGGCGCAGGACGAGATCGGCATACTGGTCCGATGCGCACTCCCGCCGACATCGTGACCGACTGTGGTGAGCGCGCGGCCGCGGCCGCGCCGGCGATGGCGGCGGCGGACGACGGGCAGATCGCCGCGGCGCTGCGGGGGATGGCCGACCTGCTGGTGTCGAAGGCGCCGACGCTCGCCGTCGCGAACAGTGCCGACCTCGCCGCGGCGCAGGACGCGGGGATGACGGGCGCGCTGCTCGACCGGCTCCGGCTCGACGAGGACCGCCTGGCCACGATCGCCGAGTCGCTGCGGGTACTGGCCGACGTACCGGTGCCGCCGCGCGACACCGTGGTGGAGGAGCGGCCGGACGGGCTGCGGCTGATCGAGCGTCGGCGCCCGGTCGGGGTGATCGGCGCGAACTTCGAGGCGCGGCCGAACGTCGTGGTCGACGTCGCGTCGCAGCTGGTGAAGTCGCGCAACGCGGGCGTGCTGCGCACCGGCGGGGCGGCCCTGGCCTCGGCGAGCGCGCTGATGGCGGACGTCGTCGGGCCGGCGCTGGCGGCGGCCGGTCTGCCGGCGGACGCGGTGACGCTGGTCGGCGACGCGAGCCGCGAGTGCGCGGTCGAACTGGTGCGCCGCCCGGGGCTCATCCCGCTGGTGATCCTGCGCGGGTCGGGGGAGACGACCCGGTCGCTCGGGCTGGAGGCCGCCCAGCACGGCGTCCGAACGCTGGCCCACGCCGACGGCGGCGGTGTGCTCTACGTCGACCGCGCGGCGGACCCGGAGCTGACGACGGCGCTGGTCACGGGGTCGGTCGACCGGCTCGGCGTCTGCAACCGGCTGAACCTGCTGCTCGTGGACGCCCCGCAGTGGGACACGGTCATGCCGGTCCTGGTCAAGCTGCTCGCCGACGCCGGGGTGACCGCCTCGCTGCCCCCGCACGAGCACGCCCTCGGCCACGAGTGGGCGCTCGACGACGGCCACGAGGCGACCGTGACCGTCGCGCCCGCGCAGGGCCCGGCCGATGCGGCGGCGATCGCGAACCGCGAGACGTCGGGCTTGGCCGCCACGGTGGTCACCGCTGACGAGGCCGCGGCGCGCACCTTCCTCGACACCTACGCGGGGACCGGCGCCTTCTGGAACGCCACCACGCGGCTGCTCGACGGATTCAAGCTGCGGCGCGTGCCCGAGACCGGCATCAACGTCGACCACGTGCCCGGCCCGCGCGGCCCGGTGGTGTTCACCGACCTCGTGCTGCGCCAGTTCGTGGTGGTCCCGGCGTCGACGGCGGTCGGCCTGGCGTGACGGGCGGGTGCCGCTGCCCGACCCGGGCCACGGCCGGGCACCGCGGTGCCCGGCCGCTCCCCCCGGCGGCCGCGATCGGCCGGGGCCGATCGCAGGTGACGGCCCGTCCCCCCTCGCGCCGTCGGCCCCAGTGATACCGACATGATCGGGTCGGGCACCAGCGGCGGGGAAAAGATCGACCCTTCGACCGCTCCGACCTGCAATTTCTCTCCACCGATGCGGCATAGTGCCGAGCATGGGGGAGCAGGGGCCACGGCAGGGGGAACCGGGACGGCGGCCCGCACCCGTCCCGCGGGACGGGTCGCCGCGGAGGGAACTGGCGCACTGGCTGCGGCGCAGTCTCGCCGAGCACGGGGAGCCGACGCTCGAGGCGATGCTGCGCGGTCTGCCCGACGAGGTGCGGCTCTCGCGGTCGGCGCTCGCCAAGGCGTTGCGGGGGGAGACGTTCGCCTACCTGCCGCTCGTGCAGGCGGTGCTCCGGACGGCGGGGGCGCCGGAGCCGGAGGTCGAGGCCTGGACCGCCTACTGGCACGAGCTCGACGACCTGGAGCAGCGCCGCCGGCGCAACGAACCGGTGACCGCGCACCCGCCCGCGTGGGCGACCACTGACGGGGCGTCGGTGGAGGACCCGCCCGACGACGCCGGGGAGGTGGCTGGACCGGCGAGCACGTCCGAATCGTCCCGACGGCGGGTCCCGGTCGCCCTCGTCGCCGTCGTCTCGCTGCTCCTCGGCGCCGCACTGGCCCTCGGCGTCGTGGCCCTGTCGCGCACCCCGGCGTCGGCGGACCAGCCGTCGGGGCCGCCCAGCGCCACCGTCCTCGACCCGGTCACCTCGACGGTGCCGAAGACCTTCCGGCTGGTCGGCTCGTCGCGCGACCTCGCGCCCGGGACCCTGCTCTGGGCCACCACCTTCGACCCGGGCACCGCCCGGTACTTCCCGCAGGACAAGCCCTGCCTCGTGCGACCCGACGGCACGTTCGACTGCGGCCAGTACTACCTCGGGCGCCAGTTCGACCCGGACACCGCGTCGTACCGCATCGACCTGTTCGTGGCCGACTCCGCCGCCAGCAACGCCCTGCTGCAGTACCAGATCGACAAGGGCGGGCCCGACGGTCCGAACCCCGGCATCACGGCCCTGCCCGCCGGCACGAGGGTCGTCGGTGGGCGTTGGTACAGCCGGTCCTGATCCGGGTCAGGACCGGCGCCGGTACCTCGTGGTGAGCCCGGCGGCCGCGGCCGCCAGGCCGGTGACGCCCGCCGTCAGGACGAGGTAGGAGCCGAGCCAGACGTGCTTGGAGAGCTCGTAGTACCCGTCGCCGGCGACGGCCAACGTCACGATCCCGAGCCCGAGCAGCGCCGTCGCGCCGGCGACGCGGACCAGGCCGACGACGAGCGGATCGCCGCGGCGCACCCGGGGGAGGAGGGTCGCGGCGGCCGCGCCGAGGGCGACGGCGACGACCGCGAGGGGCAGCCATCCGAGGGCGATCGCGTCGAGCCACCGGACGAGGAGGCCGGTCTGCGGGCCCGCCTCGGGGTAGATCGTCCGGCCCTCGAAGTGCTCAGGCGCGGTACCGAACGGCGCCGAGGGCAGGTAGGTCAGCTGCGGGCGCAGGGTCGCGGTGAGCCCCCGGCCGACCATCGTCGCGAAGGCCCCGGGGTGCTCGAGCAGCAGCGTGCGGGCCTCGTCGCGGGCGGCGTCGGGGCGGTCGCCGACCGCGGTCGCCCAGCCCGGGATGCCGAGCCCGCCGGCCCAGTAGTAGCCCTCCCCGGAGTGCGCCGCGGCCCCGGGCGGCAGTCCCACGGCGGGGGCGACGACGTCCGGGCCGACCTCCGGCATGACGGCCGTGAAGATCAGGTTGTGGGCGTTCACGGCGGCGTAGCTGCGGTCCTGCCCCTGCATCGCCGCGTGCACCGGGTACGCGGCGGCACCCAGCAGCGCGACCGCCACCAGCGGGCCGGCGAGGCGCCACACCCGGCGTCGGGAGGTGCTGCGGACGACCACCATCGCGGCGCAGCCCGCCGCCACCAGTCCGATCGGCAGGAAGCCCGGCTTCGCGGTGGCCCCGACGAGCCCGCCGAGGCCGACCAGGACGAGGGCGGTCAGCCGCTGCCCACGGTCCTCCGGGCGGGTCGCCGCGACCACGAGCAGCCCGACGAGCACCGCCACCGTGGCCACCAGCGCGGTCGGCTCGGCGTAGAGCGACACGAGGAAGCGTGACCACCACGTGGCGCCGAGCAGCCCGACGAGGGGGAGCGCGACGAGGGCCGCACGCCAGGGACGGACGGTGGCCAGGGCCGCTGCACCGATCCCGACGACGAGCGCGGCGATCCCCGCGAGCAGCCACGCGTACGACGTGAGCGACCAGGTGCCCGGGCCCCCGGGCACGACCAGCCGCAGCAGCGCCGCCGCCGCCGAGGGCGCCGCGGTGCAGGGCTCCGCGCCGGTGGTGAAGGCCGTGACCACCACGCCGCGCCACAGCGAGACCCGCGAGGGCGTGTCCGGGGTCAGCCCCGCGGTGCAGAACAGCCGGAAGGCGTCGCCGTTGTCGCCGGCCCCGATCAGGCCCCCGCCGAGGCCGGGCAGGGTGACCAGGCCGATCCGCAGGGCCAGCCCGAACAGGGTCGCGAGCGCGGTCGACAGCCCGATCGCGACCGGCACCGCGACGGCGCGCGGGACCGCGAGCGCCGCGTCGCGGAGCTCGCCCGCGGCGGTGCGGAGGCCGTGGCGTGCAGCAGTGCCCCGCCGGTCTCGGGCGGGGAAGGTGGTCAGGTCGATCCGCCGACCGTACGAAATGCTCTCAGGGATCACTCATCCGGGTCCCTCCGCGGCCCGGACCGGCGTGTCGCCTAGACCGTCACCGACCGGTCGCGGATGCGGTCCCAGGTGTCGACCGGCAGCTCGGTCCACGAGAAGACGTCCTCCACCGACGCGAAGCGCCCGGCCGCCTGGCGGGCCTGCACGATCCGGCCGGCCTGGGCGGGCTCGAGGCCGCAGAGGTCGGCGATCACGGGCGCCGGCGCGGAGTTCAGGTCGACGAGCCCGCCGTCGTCGTACTCGCGGGGCAGGTCGGGCCGGCCGATCCGCAGCTCCCGGGCGAGCAGCGGGTCCTCGGTGGCCAGCCGCCGCGCCTCGGTGCGCCGCTGCCGCCCGGCGAGGGCGCGGGTCACGGCGGGGTCGGGTCCCGACGACGGGGCGGGTCGGGTCGGCGCGTTCGCGCCGTAGACCTGCTGGCGGACGACGACCAGGCCGACGAGTCCGCCGACGAGGACGATGAAGAAGATCAGGGCCGCGATCGCGTTCAGCGGGCCGGTGGTGCGCCCGGCCGCGTCGTGAGGTGCGAGGGAGACCAGCACGATCCAGAGCACGGTGGCGGCGCCGCCGGCAACCGCGAGGAGCGTGTGGCCCCGGCGTCGGCTGACCGTCGCCGCCTGCGTGTAGGGCACGACGGAGAGCACGCCCAGGCTCAGGACGTGGACGAGGAACCACCAGCCGCCGCGGGTGAACCAGTTCCCGCGGCGGGCCGCGGGCGCGGTCACACCGTGTCCCGCAGGACCCGCTTGAGGAGCTTGCCCGACTGGTTGCGCGGCAGCTCCTCGATCAGGTGCACCGCCTTCGGCACCTTGTACTTCGCCAGCCGGCCCCGTGCGTGCTCGATGAGGGCGGTCGACTCGAAGTCCGCCGCGTGCTCGGGGCGCAGGACGACGAAGGCCGTGACCGCCTCGATCCACCGGTCGTCGGGCGTCCCGATCACCGCGACCTCGGCGACCGCCTCGTGGGTGTAGAGCGCGTCCTCCACCTCGCGGGACGCGACCAGGATGCCGCCGGTGTTGATGACGTCCTTGATCCGGTCGACGACGGTGATGAACCCCTGCTCGTCGATGCGGACGAGGTCGCCGGAGTGGAACCAGCCGTCCTTGAACGCCTCCGCGGTCTCCTCGGGCTTGTCCCAGTAGCCCTCGCAGAGCTGGGGGGAGCGGTAGACGACCTCGCCGGCCTCGCCCGGCGCGACGTCGTCGCCGTTCTCGTCGATCACGCGCAGCTCGACGAACAGGACCGGGCGGCCGCACGACTCGGGGCGCTCGTCGTGCTCCTCGGGCTGCAGCACGGTGGCCAGCGGGCCGATCTCGGACTGGCCGAAGCAGTTGTAGACCCCGAGCTCGGGGAGCCGCTCGCGCAGCCGCGCCAGGATCGGGCCCGGCATGATCGAGGCGCCGTAGTGCGCCTTGCGCAGGCTCGACAGGTCGCGGGTCGCGAAGTCGGCGTGGTTGACGGCCGGCACCCACACCGTCGGCGCGAGGAACAACGATCCGATCCGGTCGGCCTCGATGCGGCGCAGGATCTCGGGGACGTCGGGCGCCTCCATCATCCGCACGGTGGCCCCGACCGCGAGGTAGGGCAGCGTGAAGACGTGCATGCCCGCCGAGTGGTAGATCGGCATGCAGACGAGCGGGTCGTCGTCCTGCTCGAGGGTGAGCGCGTGGATGCAGGACACGTAGTGGTGGACCAGGCCACGGTGGGTCATCATCGCGCCCTTGGGCTTCGACGTGGTGCCGCTGGTGTAGAGCAGCTGGACGAGGTCGGTGTCCTCGACCGTCACGTCGAGCTCCGGCACCTCCCCGGTCCGGGCGGCGTCGAGCAGGCTGCCGGGGGCGTCGCGCAACGGGACGACCTGGTCGGGCCGGTGGTCGAGGGCCTCGACGTGTCCGGCGAGCGCGGGGTCGACGGCGAGCACCTTCGACCCCGACTGGTCCACCAGGTACGCGAGCTCCTCGCCGGTGAGCGCGTAGTTGATCGGGACGTGCACCGCACCGATCCGCGCGGCGCCGAGGAAGCTCAGGACGTACGCGTCGGAGTTGCGGCCGTAGGTCGCCACCCGGTCGCCCTGGGCGACGCCGAGCCCGCGCAGCCAGCCCGCCGTGCGGCTGGTGGCCTCGTCGAGCTCGCGGTAGGTCCACGAGCGGTCGGCGAAGACGAGCGCGGTGCGCTCGGGCGTGCGGCGGGCGCTGCGGCGCAGGACGCCGTCCACGGTGTTGGCGCGGGTGTCCACTTCGTCCCCTCGAGAGCGGTGCGTGTGCCCGGTCACTCTCACCGAATGATCGGGTTCCGTCCAGCGACCGGGCGGCGTCGGTCCGGGCCCGCGAGGTTCACACCATGCAGGTCGGCGGGCCGTTCGGGCGGCCTGGTGTAGCCCTCGCAGTCACCCCAATTGACAACGGTTATCATCACGATATGGCTGTCCCGAAGCGCCGGATGTCCCGCGCCAACACCCACGCCCGCCGGTCGCAGTGGAAGGCGCAGGCGCCCGACCTGGTGCCGATCACGGTGGACGGCAGGGAGATCCGCGTGCCCCGGCCCCTGGTCCGGGCCTACCAGCGGGGCATCCTCCGGCCGGACGACTGAGGCGCGGGACGACGGGAGCTCAGCGCCGCCGGGGGCCGCGGCGGAAGAGACCACCCGAGGCCACCAGGATCCCGAGCACGACGAGCACGATCCCGATGAACAGCCAGAGTCGTTGCCCGGTCATGAAGCTGCCGCCGACGAGGCCGAGGCCCTGCAGGGCGAACAGCAGGCCGAGCAGGGCGGCGACGACCCCGACGATGCGGAGCGGGGTCCGCGCGTTGTTCATGGGCCGACGATAGAGACGGGCGCGCCGCCCGGCCCGCTCAGTTCGTCGTCGCCACCGTCAGCGGCAGGACCGCGGGCGCCCCGGCCCGGCGCAGCAGCATCGCCGCGACGGTGAGCGTCCACCCGGAGTCCGACACGTCGTCGACGAGCAGCACCGGCCCGGACGACGGGTCGAGGTCGACCGGCACGGACAACCGCCCGTACACCTCGGCGAGCCGCTGCGCGGAGTTCGGCGGCTCCGGCTCGCTGTCGTCCTCCGGGTCGGAGTAGCGGGGCGGCGCGTCGTCGGCGAGCGCCCCGAGCAGCGGGAGCCGTCCGATGGCGGCGATCCGCTGGGCGAAGCTCTCCACGAGGGCGGGCCGGGTGCGGCTGGGCAGCCACACGATCCCGGTGGGCCGCTCCGTCCAGCCCCAGCCCTTGAGGACCTCGACGGCGGCGTCGACGATCGCGTCGGGCGCGAGGTCGTCGGACCGCATCAGCGGGCGCAGCCGTGGGCCCCACCCGACGTCGGTGAGCCGGCCGATCGCCCGGCCCTCCTCGGCGGCCTCCTCCGGCTTGATCTTCCCCTTGAGCGGCACCTCGAGGGCGTCCATCCCGCTCGGCCACTGCTTGCGCGGCGCGAGTGGGACGCCCGGCCGGTCGAGCACCTCCTGGGCCTGGACGCGGACGTCCTCGCCGACCGACGGGTCGTAGTGCTTCCCCGTGCAGTTGTCGCACCGGCCGCACGGCGCCGCGCCCGGGTCGTCGAGCTGGCGGCGGAGGAACTCCATCCGGCAGCCGTCGGTGGTGATGTAGTCGAGCATCGCCTGCTGCTCGGCGCGCCGGGCCTTCGCGAGACCGAGATACCGCTTGCCGTCGTACTCCCAGGGCTCGCCGGTGGCCTCCCACCCGCCCTTGACCCGCTTCACGGCGCCGTCGGTGTCGAGGACCTTGAGCATCATCTCGAGGCGCCCGCGGGACAGCTCGACGCGCGGCTCGAGCGCCGCGGTGGACAGCGGACGGCCGGCGTCGCCGAGCACCGACAGGGCGACCCGCACCTGCGGCTCGCCGGGGAAGGCGAGCGAGGCGAAGTAGGCCCAGATGTCCTTGTCCTCAGGGCCGGGGAGCAGGAGCACCTCCGCCCGCTCCACACCACGGCCCGCACGGCCGATCTGCTGGTAGTAGGCCACCGGGGACTGCGGGGCCCCGAGGTGGACGACGAAGCCGAGGTCGGGCTTGTCGAAGCCCATGCCGAGCGCGCTCGTGGCGACCAGCGCCTTCACGCGGTTGGCCAGCAGGTCGTCCTCCGCGCGCTCCCGGTCCGCCGGGTCGGTCTTGCCCGTGTAGGCCGTGACGGCGTGCCCACGCTCGCGCAGGAACGCGGCGAGCTCGTCGGCCGCGCTGACGGTGAGCGTGTAGACGATGCCGGAGCCCGGCAGCTCGTCGAGGTGCTGCGCGAGCCACGCGAACCGGTCGGCCCCCCTGGCCAGCGACAGCACGTTCAGGTGCAGCGACTCCCGGTCGAGTTCGCCGCGCACCACGAGCGCCCCGTCGCCCTGTCCGCTGACGCCCAGCTGGTCGGCCACGTCGGTGGTCACCCGGTCGTTCGCCGTCGCCGTGGTGGCGAGGACCGGCACGCCCTCGGGCAGCTCCGAGATCAGCGTGCGCAGGCGCCGGTAGTCGGGCCGGAAGTCGTGCCCCCAGTCGGAGATGCAGTGCGCCTCGTCGACCACCAGCAGCCCCGCCGTGCGCGACAGCTCCGGGAGCACCTGGTCGCGGAACTCCGGGTTGTTCAGCCGCTCGGGGCTCACCAGCAGCACGTCGACCTCACCGGCGCGCACCTCGCCGTAGACGGCCTGCCAGTCGTCCGTGTTCGCCGAGTTCACCGTCACCGCGCGGATGCCGGCCCGCTCCGCGGCCTCGATCTGGTTGCGCATGAGCGCGAGCAGCGGGCTGACGATGACCGTCGGGCCCTTCCCGCGGGCCCGCAGCAGCGCCGTCGCCACGAAGTACACCGCCGACTTGCCCCACCCGGTGCGCTGCACGACCAGCGCGCGCCGCCCGTGCGCGACGAGCGCCTCGACGGCCCGCCACTGGTCCTCGCGCAGCTGCGCGCCCGACCCGGCCAGCCGCTGCAGCGTGGCTTCGGCGTCCGCACGGAGATCGGTGGCTGCGGTGGTCATGGCTCCACGAAAGCACAGGGGTCCGACACCGTGGGGCGGGTCCCGGGGATCAGAGCTCCGGGGTCCCGCGCGACCGCGCCCGGACCGCGACCACACCCGTGGCCGTCCCGGTCGCGACCGGCACCGTCCCGCCACGCAGCGCGGTAGCCCCGGACCGCTACACGAGGCCGGACCCCGACCCGTCGTCGGGAAGCCCTTGACACTGCACGCCATGCAGGATGCAATATTTCGCATGCCGGTTCCCCGCTCCGAGGCCGTTGCTCCGCGCACCTCCCTGCGCGAGCAGGTGTTCGCGCAGCTCCGCGCCGCGATCGTCGACGGCACGCTCGAGCCGGGGGAGCGGCTGCACGACGCCGAGCTCTGCACGTGGCTCGGCGTCAGCCGGACCCCCGTGCGCGAGGCGATCGCCCGGCTGGAACTCGCGGGCCTCGTCGTCGTGAAGCCGGGGAGCTCGACCGTCGTCAGCCCGCTGGACCACCGCGCCGCGCGGGACGCGGCGCAGGTCGCCGCGGCCATGCACGAGCTCGCCACGCGCACCGCCGCGCCACTCCTCACCGAGGAGCACCGGGCCGCGATGACCGGCGCGAACCGACGGTTCGCCGCCGCCCTCCAGGACGACGACGTCGACGCCGCCATCGCCGCCGACGACGCCTTCCACGGCGTGCCCGTCGACGTCGCCGCCAACCAGGCCCTGCGCGACACCCTCGACCAGGTCACGCCCCTGCTGCGGCGCATGGAGCGGACGCGCTTCGCCTCGCTGACCGGCCGCGCGTCGGTCGCCCAGCACACCCGGATCGTCGAGCTCCTGGCCGCGGGCGAGGCCGACGAGGCGGGCCGCGAGGCCCGCGCCAACTGGCTCACCCTCACCTAGGAGATCGACCGTGTCCCTCGACGACTTCGACCGCTACCCGCTGCTCTTCGGCCCCAGCCCGGTCCACCGGCTCGACCGGCTCACCGCGCACCTCGGGGGCGCGGAGGTCTGGGCCAAGCGCGAGGACTGCAACTCCGGCCTCGCCTACGGCGGCAACAAGACCCGCAAGCTGGAGTACATCGTCCCCGACGTGCTCGCGAGCGGCGCGGACACGCTCGTCTCCATCGGCGGCGTGCAGTCCAACCACACCCGCCAGGTCGCGGCGGTCGCGGCGAAGCTCGGTCTCAAGGCGCGGCTGGTGCAGGAACGCTGGGTCGACTGGCCCGACAGCGTCAACGACAAGGTGGGCAACATCCTGCTCTCGCGCATCCTCGGCGCGGACGTGCGGCTCGACCCCGCGGGCTTCGACATCGGCCTGCGCGACTCCTACGAGCGCGCGCTGGCCGAGGTCCGCGACGCCGGCGGCGTCCCCTACGGCATCCCGGCCGGCGCCTCCGAGCACCCGCTGGGCGGCCTCGGGTTCGCGCAGTGGGCCCGCGAGGTCGAGGAGCAGGAGGCCGCGCTCGGCGTCTTCTTCGACACGATCGTCGTCTGCACGGTCACCGGCTCCACGCACGCCGGGATGATCGCGGGCTTCGCGGCGTCCGACCGCCCCCGTCGGGTCATCGGGATCGACGCCTCCGCGACCCTCGAGAAGACCCGCGACCAGGTCGACCGCATCGCCCGCCACACCGCGAAGCTCATCGGGCTGGAGCGGGACCTGCGCGACGACGAGGTCACGGTGCTCGAGGGCTGGGCCGGCGACCGCTACGGCATCCCGGTCGCCTCCACCCGCGCCGCGATCGAGCTCACGGCCCGGCTCGAGGGCGTGATCATCGACCCGGTCTACGAGGGCAAGTCGATGGCCGGGCTGGTCGACCTCGTCACGCGCGGGGAGATCGACCGCGGCTCGACGGTCCTCTACGCCCACCTCGGCGGCCAGCCGGCGCTGAACGCGTACGCGGGTGCGTTCACCTAGACCTCCTCGAGGGCCTCGCCCGCCCCTCGGACGGTCGGGTCGGAGCGGTCGGCCGCGAGAAGGTGGCCCGCGCCGAGGACCAGTGCGATCGGCCAGTCGATGAAGCCGAGCACCCCGAGCGCGGCCACGCCCCCGACGAAGGCCAGCTGGCCGCGGGACAGTTCGAGTCGGCCGAGCCAGGGGACGTCGATCCGCGTGGTCGGGGTGGTCGCGTGCGCAGCGGTCATCCTCCGAGGATGCGCCCGCGCCCGACGCCGTACATCTCCGACCCGACGGCGGGTGTCGCGAGTCCCGCAAGATCAGCGGGGGACAACTCGACGATCTCCGGGCAGGATGCGGTTCGTGGGCAGCGACGCGACCGGCCGGACGACTCTCTTCGACTCCGTCGAGGACGTCCAGAGCCGTCTCGCGGACGTCGGCTACCTCGCCTCGACAGCGGTGGCGACGACGGTGTTCCTCGCCGACCGGCTCGGCAAGCCGCTGCTGGTGGAGGGCCCGGCGGGGGTCGGGAAGACCGAGCTCGCGCGGGCCGTCGCGGAGGCCTGCGGCGCCGGGCTCGTCCGGCTGCAGTGCTACGAGGGCATCGACGAGGCGCGCGCGCTCTACGAGTGGAACCACGCGAAGCAGCTGCTGCGCATCCAGGCCAGCCAGGGCCAGGACTGGGACGCCACCCGCGACGACGTCTTCTCCGAGGAGTTCCTGCTCACCCGCCCGCTGCTCACCGCGATCCGGCGCGACGAGCCGACCGTGCTGCTGGTCGACGAGACCGACAAGGCCGACGTCGAGGTGGAGGGCCTGCTGCTGGAGGTGCTCGGCGACTTCCAGGTCACGGTGCCCGAGCTCGGCACGATCACCGCGACGCAGCGGCCCTTCACGCTGCTCACCTCGAACGCCACCCGCGAGCTCTCCGAGGCGCTCAAGCGCCGCTGCCTGTTCCTCCACCTCGACTTTCCCGACGCCGAACTCGAGCGCCGGATCGTCGCCTCCCGCGTCCCGCAGCTCGGGGAGGCGCTCGCCGGGGAGCTGGTGCGGATCATCGGGGTGCTGCGCGGGCTGGACCTGCGCAAGGCGCCGTCGGTGTCCGAGACCATCGACTGGGGGCGGACCCTGGTCGCCCTCGGCCTGGACACCGTCGACGACGACGCGGTCCGGCAGAGCCTGAACGTCGTCCTCAAGCACCGCGCGGACCTGGTCAAGGCGTCCGCCGAGCTGCGGTTGAACTGATGGGCACCCCGGATCCGTCCCCCGTCGCTCCGCTCGCCCCTGCCCGCGGCCTCCCGGCCCACCTCGTCGACTTCGTGCAGGCCCTCCGCCGCCACCACGTCGACGTCGGGCCGGGGGAGACCGTCGACGCCGCCGCGGTGATGGCCGAGGTCGACCTCCTGCGCCGCGAGCAGCTCCGGGAGGGCCTCGCCGCCGCGCTGCTGCGCCGCAGCGGCCAGCGGCAGACCTTCGACGCCCTCTTCGAGCTCTGGTGGCCGCTCGGGCAGGGGGCGGCGCTCGGCGAGGTCGCGCTGCCCTACGCCGAGGACGGCTCGGTCGACGTCGACGCCCTGCGCGACCTGCTCGCCGAACTCCTCGTCGACGGGGACGCCGCGGCGCTCTCCGAGCTCGCCCGCGCGGTCGTCGACGGCCTCGGGGGACTCGGGGCCGGACGCGGGCCGGGTGCGGGCGGGTCCGGCGGGCCGGGGAAGGACGGCGCGCAGGGCCCGCCGTCGGGCTTCTCCTCCTACCAGGCGCTGAACAGCGTCAAGCCCGAGACGCTGCTCGCCCGCGTGCTCGCCGAGCTGCGCACCCGACGCCAGGCCGAGGCGGCCGACAGCCCGTTCGCCGAGGAGGTCGCCCGCCGCGAGACCCGCGCGCGCATCGCGGAGTTCCGCCGCCTGGTGCAGGGCGAGACCACCCGGCGCGGCAGCGAGATCCGGGGCCGCGAGGCCGCGGCCCGCACCGGGGTGCGGCGCCAGGCCGAGCAGACCGACTTCCTCTCCGCGGGCGCCGACACCCTCGCCGACCTCCGACGACGGGTCGCGCCCCTGGGTCGCCACCTCGCGACGCGCCTCGCCGCCCGCCGTCGTCGGGCGCATCGCGGCCCGATCGACATGCGCCGCACCCTGCGCCGCTCGATGTCGACCGGCGGCGTCCCGGTCAAGCTCGAGCACCGCCGACCGCGCCCCGGGCGGCCCGAGCTGGTGCTGCTCTGCGACGTCTCCGGCTCCGTGGCCGGGTTCAGCCACTTCACGATGATGCTGGTCCAGGCGCTGCGCGAGCAGTTCTCCCGCATCCGGATCTTCTGCTTCGTCGACGGGTGCGTCGAGGTCACCGACCTGTTCACCCCGGGCGCCGACCTCGCCGGCATCCTCACCGAGGTGCACTCGCGGCGCGGGCTCGTCGCGTGGAGCGGCCACTCCGACTACGGCCGCGCCTTCGAGCGCTTCGCCGATCGCTGGCCCGACGCCGTCACCTCCCGCAGCTCGCTGCTGGTCCTCGGCGACGCCCGCACCAACCATCAGGACCCGGCGCTCGGGGTCCTGTCCACCGTCGTCGGGAAGGCGCGGCACGCGCACTGGTTGAATCCCGAGCCGCAACGGCAGTGGGGGACCGGGGACTCGGCGGCGATCGAGTACGGCCGGGTCATGCCGATGCACGAGTGCCGCACCGCGGCCCAGCTCGCCGGCGTGGTCGGCGGACTGCTCCCGGTCTGAGCTGGAGCGGAGACGACGATGCGTGTCGGGGTGATGGGCGGGACGTTCGACCCGATCCACCACGGTCACCTGGTGGCGGCGAGCGAGGCGGCGAGCCGGTTCGACCTGGACGAGGTCGTCTTCGTGCCCACCGGGCAGCCGTGGCAGAAGTCGAAGACCGACGTCACCCCGGCCGAGGACCGCTACCTCATGACCGTGGTCGCAACGGCGTCGAACCCGCGCTTCACCGTGAGCCGCGTCGACGTGGACCGCGTCGGGCCCACGTACACCGTCGACACCCTGCACGACCTCGCCGCGATCTTCCCCGACGACGAGCTCTTCTTCATCACCGGCGCCGACGCCCTCGAACAGATCCTCTCCTGGCACCGCGCCGACGAGATGTTCCGCATCGCGCACTTCGTCGGCGTCACCCGCCCCGGCTTCGAGCTCGTCTCCGACCACCTGCCCAAGGGCGCGGTGTCGCTGATCGAGGTGCCCGCGATGGCGATCTCGTCCACCGACTGCCGCACGCGCGTGGGCAAGGGCGAGCCGGTCTGGTACCTCGTGCCCGACGGCGTGGTGCAGTACATCGCCAAGCGCGGCCTCTACCGCGACGGCCGCCCGCCGTCCCGCCTGGAGCACCTGGGGTAGCACCTCGCCCCCTGGGCCCACCCCGGTGGCAGCGAAGCGTCGTTGCTGTCATCCAGTGGCAGGGAAGCCACATCGTCGACCTCGTCGCGGCGGGCACGGCAGGATGGCCCGCCGTGGACCAGCCGGAACTCCTCCTTCCCGACGCCGGGGCGTGGCGGCTCTGGCTCGAGGCCAACCATGCCGACCCGACCGGGGTGTGGCTGGTGCTCGCGAAGAAGGCGGCGCTCGCGGTGCCGGAGCCGCCGACGGTGCTCACCTACGCGACGGCGCTCGACGAGGCGCTGTGCTTCGGGTGGATCGACGGCCAGGCCCGTCGTCGGGACGCGCTGACATCGTTCCAGCGGTTCACCCCGCGCCGCGCCCGGTCCCCGTGGTCGGCCCGCAACGTCGGCCACGTCGCGCGGCTCACCGAGGAGGGGCGGATGCACGACGCCGGGCTCGCGGAGGTCGAGCGGGCCCGCGCCGACGGGCGGTGGGACGCGGCCTACGCCGGACCCGCAACGGCGACGGTGCCCGAGGACCTGGCCGCCGCGATCGCGGCCTCACCCGCCGCGGCGGCGATGTTCGAGACGCTGACCAGCCAGAACCGCTACGCGCTGACCCACCGGCTGGGGCAGCTGAAGACGACCCGGACCCGGGAGCGCCGCATCGCCGAGTACGTCGCGATGCTCGAGCGAGGGGAGACGATCCACCCGCAGAAGCGCTGAGGACCCGTCGTCGGGGTCAGCCGAAGGCCAGCACCGACGCGGTGAACCCGTGGAGGTGGTTCTTCGCCGCGACGGGTCCGATCTCGCCGTCGGCGAAGAACCCGGCCACGCGCGGCGCGAGGCCCCGGCGGATGGCGCGGACGTCGTGCGACACGTCGTCCCCGAACATCACCCGGCCGCGGCCGGTGCAGGAGAACAGGAGCGCCCCGCCCGCGGGCGCGTCGGTCGCGGTGAGCGCCATGAGCGCGTCGAGGTCCTCGCCCGCGGTCGAGGCGTCCCGGACGTGGAAGCGCACGGTGCGGCCCACCTCCACGACGTCCCCCACGGTCACCGTCCCCGCCTCCTCGTCGGCCCCGACCACGCCCCGGACCAGGAAGTCGCCCCGGCCGTGCTCGTCGGCGTACTCGTCCATCGCGATCCCGAGGTGCAGCCCGCGCATCGCGAGGGCCGAGTCGTCCTCGCCGAGCTCGCGCAGGATCTCCTCGAGCTTGCGGTAGGCCGGCGCCCCCGCGAGGGAGGTCAGCTGCGAGCCGGAGGAGCCGGTGACGGTCATCGCCGGCCCGATCGGCCGGCAGCCCTGGCTGACCAGCGTGCGCACGGCCACGTCCCCGCCGAGCAGCACGCCCACGGCGCCCCGCTCGTGCACCTCACCGTCGAGGAACAGCCGCGCCCCGCCCGGGCCGGGACGGGCGGGTCCGAGCGCCGTGCTGCCGACCGGCGCGGTGGCGAGACCGCCGACCAGCGGCAGGCCCGGCAGCGCCTGCCCGGACTGCTCGACGAAGCCCTGCGCCGGGAACGTGAACGGATCGGCGAGCAGCACGGCCACGGCGTCGTCCTCGGCGGGGACCGGCATGCCGCCGACCGAGATCCCGCCCTCGTGACGCGCCGCCTGCAGGTGGAACGGGGTGACCCGCACGCCCGGCAGGGAGGCGGCCCACACCGAGACCGCCGGCGCGTCCTCGACCCCGCGCCCGTCCCCGATCACCCCGGAGGCGCGGCACCCGAGGGTGGTGGTGGCCCCCGCGATCTGCATCGCCTGCCGTCCGACGGCCGCCGCGACGTCCGGGTCGGGGTGCGAGACGAACACCGACATCAGGTCGGGCCGACGGCCCTGCAGCGGTGCGGTGGCGGCGGCCACCGCGGTCTCGGCGGCGGCCTCGAGGTCCGGCCCCTGGGCGAGGCCGTCCCCGAACGCCGAGGTCTGCGTCGTCGCGGGGTCTCCCATGACCGGAGTATGAACCCGACCACCGACAGCGAAACGCGGACAGCGGTAAGCTCACCGCGATGGCCGCCACCGATCACGCGCTCCGCCTGGCCGAGGTCGCGGCCCTGGCCGCCGCCGACAAGCTCGCCCAGGACGTCGTCGCGATCGACGTCTCCGAACGCCTCCCGCTGACCGACTGCTTCGTCATCGCCTCCGCGCCGAACGAGCGCCAGGTGCAGGCGGTGGTCGACAACGTCGAGGAGAGGCTGCGGGGCGAGGACGTCAAGCCGGTGCGCCGCGAGGGCACGCAGGAGGCCCGGTGGGTGCTCCTGGACTTCGGCGACGTCGTGGTGCACGTGCTGCACACCGACGAGCGCGACTTCTACGGCCTGGAGCGGCTGTGGAAGGACTGCCCGCAGATCGACCTGCCGGCCGAGGTCTCGCTGCCGCGCAGCGCGGAGTGAGCCGAGGGTGCTGAGCCGCATCGTCCTGCTCCGGCACGGGCGGACCGCGTGGAACGCCGAGCGCCGCATGCAGGGCCGCCTCGACCCGCCGCTGGACCCGACCGGGGAGGCGCAGGCCGACGCGACCGCGCCCGGTGTCCGGGACCTCGCACCCGTCGTCGTGATCGCCTCCGACCAGACCCGGGCCTGGCAGACCGCCGCGGCCGCGACCGAGGGTCTCGACGTCGAGCCGCGCAAGGAGCCCCGGCTGCGCGAGACCGACGTCGGGCGGTGGCAGGGCCTCGTCGACAGCGAGGTGGACGCGGGCTGGCCCGGCGGGATGGACGCCTGGCGGACCGACGCGCAGTACCGCCCGCCCGACGGCGAGTCCCGGCACGACGCCTACCTGCGGGCGCTGCCGGTGCTGCACGAGCTGCTCGACGCCGACCTCGAGGGCACGGCGCTGCTCGTCGCCCACGGCGGCGTGATCCTGGCGCTGACCTGCGGCTTCCTCGGCATCCCGACGGAGCACTGGGGCGCGCTGGCACCCCTGGGCAACTGCCGGTGCGCCGTCCTGGAGTACCGGATCGACCGCTGGCGACTCGTCCGGTGGGGCGCCGAGGTGTGACCCTGCTGGTGCTCGGGGACTCGCTGAGCTTCCACGGGCCCCGCACCGCGCACCCGGTCGACGAGCCGCGGCTGTGGCCCCGGGTCGCCGGTGCGTGCCTCGGGACCTCGACCGACCTGCACGCGGGTCTCGGGTGGACCGCCCGGCACGCCTGGACCGCGGTGCGCACGGACCCGCGGGTGTGGGCGTCGGTGCGGACCGCGGACGCCGTGGTGCTGGGGATCGGCGGGATGGACTCGCTGCCCTCGCCGCTGCCGACGGCCGTGCGCGAGCTGATCCCGGTCCTCCGTCCGCCGTCGCTGGCCGCGCGGGCGCGCCGGCTCTACCGCGACCGGCACGCGCGGCTCGTCCGGCTCTCGCGGGGGCGGCCGACCGCGTTGCCGCCCGGGGAGACCGTGCGGTGCCTGGAGCAGATCCGGGTGGCGGTGACGACCCTGCGTCCGCACGCCCCGGTGGTGCTGCTGCTGCCGTCGGTGCACCGGTCCGCGCTGTACGGCGGGGTGCATCCCGGGCGGTCGGCGCACGTCGCGGCGATGCGGACGTGGGCGGCGTCGACGGGGGTGCGGCCGTTGGAGGTGGCGCCGCTCGTCGCGGAGCACGTGCTCGGCGGGCACGGCAACCCCGACGGTATCCACTGGGGCTGGCCGGCCCATCGACTGGTCGGAGAGGCCGTCGCGGGGTTGCTCCGTCCGTCGCAGCGAGTTGTCCCCAGTGGCACCGCCGACCCCGGTGATCCACAGGCCGACGCGCTGACCTGGGAGGACACGGCCCGACGCTCCTAACGTCGGGCGGGTGACCCAGGATCCCCGGCTCCGGCTGCAGGCCGCCCTTCCCGACGACGGGGCGGTGCGGCAGGGGCGGCAGGGCTGGCCGACGGCGCCGCCCGGCACGCCGGGAGCCGGGCTCACCTACGTCGAGGACGTCCCGGAGAGCGAGCCGCTCCGCGCGAGCGCGTGGGACCCGCCGACGCGCGGGGTCGCCCGGTGGCTGCCCGCGTCGTGGGCCGCGGCGCGCTGGGACCCGGGCCGGTGGGGGGCGGTCGCGCTGGCGGCGGTCGTGGTGGTGGCGGCCGTGGTCACGGGCATCGGGGTGTGGGGTGGCCGGCCGGTGGCCGAGCCCGTCCCGGCGTTGCCGGTGGTGGCGGGGGCGCCGTCGTCCCCGGCGTCGGCACCGGCGTCGGCGCCGCCCCCGGTGGCGGGTGCGCCGGTGGTGGTGCACGTCGCGGGGAAGGTGCAGCGCCCGGGTCTGGTGACCCTGCCCGACGGGGCGCGGGTCGGGGAGGCCGTGGAGGCGGCCGGAGGGGCGTTGCCCAAGGTCGACCTGACGTCGTTGAACCTGGCCGCGCGGGTGGTGGACGGGCAACAGATCGTGGTCGGGGCGCCGGCTCCCGCCCCGGGCCCGACGGCGGTCCCCGGGGCGCCGGCCGTCGCGGCGGCCCCCGCGGGCGACGGGAAGCTGGACCTCAACGCGGCCACCCTCGAGCAGCTCGACGGGCTGCCCGGCGTCGGGCCGGTCACCGCGAAGAAGATCCTCGACTGGCGGACGCAGAACGGGCGGTTCGGCGCCGTCGAGCAGCTGCGCGAGATCCCGGGGATCGGCGAGGCCCGCTTCGGCACGCTGCGCGAGCTGGTGCGGGTGTGACCGGCCCCGACGAGGACCGGCCGCGCCTCGACGCCCGCCTCGTGCCCGCGGCGCTCGGGGCCTGGGGTGCGGTGCTGGTGGCGCTCGGCCTCGGCTGGGGACCGGGTGCGGCGGTCGTCCTGCTCGCGCTGGTGGGGGTCGGGGCGGGGATCGCGCGGCGGGACCGGCGGTGGGCGGCGGGCCTGTTCGCCGCTGGTGCGTGCGCGGCGGCCGTCGGCGGGGTGGCGTCCGCGGCGGCGTTCCGGGTCGCCGACCACCCGGTCCGCGCGGCGGCGGCCTCGGGGTCGGCGGCGACGCTCGAGGTGGTGCTCACCGACGACCCGGCACCGCTGCGCTCGTCGGGACTCGGCGGGCCCCGCGTGGTCGTCCGCGCCGATCTCGTCACGGCCCAGACCGGGGGCGGCCGCTGGGCGGGGGAGGGGCACGTCGTGCTGCTCGCGCCGGCCGAGGGCTGGGTCGGGCTCCTCCCCGGGCAGCGGGCCACGGCGAGCGGGTCGCTCGCGGCGTCGTCCCGCGGCGACCTCACGGTGGCGGTGCTGCGGACCCGCGGCCCGCCGCGCGAGGTCGGACCGCCTCCACCGGTCCAGGTCGCGGCGGGCGACCTGCGGGCCGGCCTGCGCGACGCCGCCCGCGCGGTGCTCCCCGAGGATCCGGCGGGGCTGCTGCCCGGCCTCGTCGTCGGGGACACCTCGGGCGTCGGGACCGACCTCGCCGACGACTTCCGGACGGCGGGGCTGACGCACCTCACGGCGGTGTCCGGGTCCAACGTCGCGTTCGTCCTCGGGGCGGTGCTGCTGCTGGTGCGCCTGGCCCGGCTCGGACCCCGGACGGCGGCGGCACTGGCGGCGGTGGCGCTGGTCGGGTTCGTGGTGCTGGCGCGGCCGTCGCCGAGCGTGCTGCGGGCGGGCGCGATGGGCGCGGTGGTGCTGCTGGCCCTGGCCCTCGGACGGCGCCGGTCGGTGCTACCCGCGCTGGCGGCGACCGTCGTGGGGCTGCTGCTGGTCGACCCGTCGCTGGCCACCGACGCCGGGTTCGCCCTCTCGGTGCTGGCCACGGGGGCCCTCGTGCTCCTCGCTCCGCCGCTGGTCGCCGCCCTGCGGGCGCGACGGGTGCCACCGGTCGTGGCCGAGGCGCTCGCGGTGCCGGTGGCGGCACACGTGGTCACGGCGCCCGTGGTGGCGGGGCTCTCGGGCGAGGTCAGCCTCGTCGCCGTGCTGGCGAACCTGCTGGTGGCCCCGGTCGTCGCGCCCGCCACGGTGCTGGGTGTGGTGGCGGCGCTGTGCGCGCCGTGGTGGACGTGGGGTGCGCACGCGGCGGTGTGGCTCGCCGGGCCGGAGGTCTCGTGGCTGGTCGTCGTCGCGCGGCGGTGCGCCGGGGTCGACGGCGCCACGGTCGGCTGGCCCGGTGGGGTGGTCGGTGGTCTGGCGCTGGCGGGCCTGGTGGCGCTCGGCGCGGTTGCACTGCGGTGGCGACGGGTCCGACTCGTGGCGCTCGCCGCCGCGGTCGGGCTCCTGCTGGTGTTCGTGCCCACCCGGGTGGTGCCGGTCGGCTGGCCGCCGACGGGCTGGACGGTGGTGGCGTGCGACGTCGGGCAGGGCGATGCGCTCGTGCTGGCGACCGGTGAGCCGGGGCGGGCGGTGCTGGTCGACGCCGGCCCGGACGCGGGGCCGGTGGACCGGTGCCTCGCGCGCCTCGGGGTGCGGTCGCTGGCCCTCGTCGTGCTCTCCCACCTGCACGTCGACCACGTCGGCGGGCTGGCGGGAGCGCTGCGGGCACGGTCGACCGCGGCGGTGGCGGTCGGCCCGGTGCGGGAACCGGCCGCCACCCTCGCGCAGGTGGGCGCGCGCGCCCGGGCCGCGGGAGCACCCGTCGTCGGGATGGAGCGGGGGATGGTGCTGCGGTGGCCGGGACTGGTGCTGGAGGTGCTCGGGCCGCTGCACCCGAGCCCGCACGTCGACGCCGACGACGGGTCGCAGGTGAACGACACGTCGCTGGTGCTGCGGGCGAGCACCCCGCTCGGGCGGGTGCTGCTGCCCGGCGACGCCGAACGGTCCTCCCAGGACGCCCTGCTCGCCGCCGGGGTGGACCTGCGGGCGGAGGTGCTCAAGGTCCCGCACCACGGGTCGCGGTCCTCGTTGCCGCCGTTCCTGGTCGCGCCGGGGGCACGGTTGGCGCTGGTCAGCGTCGGTCGCGGGAACTCCTACGGGCACCCGAACCCGTCGGTCGTGGGTCTGCTCGCGGGGACCGGCGCACTGGTACGTCGGACCGACGAGAGCGGGGACCTCGCGCTCGTGCCGGGCCTGCGGGGTCCGGCGGTGGTCGCCCGGGGCGACCCGTTGCCGGACCCGCGGCGGCGCTAGATGCCCAGGGCCTCGCGGACCGCCTTCGAGGTCGCCGGAACCGTGGCCTTCGGTCCGACCTGGTGCTCGATCGCGTCGAGGGTCTTGAGCCCGTCGCCGGTGATGAGCAGGACGGTGTCGGCGTCGGGGTCGAGCTGTCCGGTCTCGACGAGCTTCTTCGCGTTCGCGACGGTCACGCCGCCGGCGGTCTCGGCGAAGACGCCCTCGGTGCGGGCGAGCAGGCGGATGCCGTCGCGGACCTCGTCGTCGGTCACGTCGGTGACGGCGCCACCGGTGCGCCGGACGGTGTCGAGGACGTAGGGGCCGTCGGCCGGGTTCCCGATCGCGAGCGAGCGGGCGATCGTGTCGGGCCGCTGCGGCCGGACGACGTCGGTGCCCTCGCGGAAGGCGGTCGACACGGGGGAGCAGCCCGCGGCCTGGGCGCCGAAGATCTTCCAGTCGGCCGCGTCGACGAGCCCGAGCGAGACCAGCTCGCCGTACGCCTTGTCGATCTTCGTGAGCTGGGAGCCGGAGGCCACGGGGATCACGGTCTGCGCGGGGACGCGCCAGCCGAGCTGCTCGGAGATCTCGTAGCCCAGGCTCTTCGAGCCCTCGGCGTAGTAGGGGCGGACGTTGACGTTGACGAACGCCCAGTCCTCCTGCTCGAACGCGAGCTCGGTGGCCAGGCGGTTCACGTCGTCGTAGTTGCCCTCGACGGCGAGCAGGTTGGTGTCGTACACGGCGGTCATGAGGACCTTGGCCCGCTCCAGCGAGGAGGGGATGAGCACGACCGAGTCCCAGCCGGCGCGGGCGGCCGCGGCGGCGGTGGCGTTGGCCAGGTTCCCGGTGGACGGGCAGGCCAGGACGGTGAAGCCGAGCTCGCGGGCGGCGGCGAGGGCCACCGCGACGACGCGGTCCTTGAAGGAGTGCGTCGGGTTGCCCGTGTCGTCCTTGACCCAGAGGTTCCGGATGCCGAGCTCGGCGCCGAGCCGGTCGGCGCGGATGAGTCGGGTGAAGCCCGGGTCCATGTTCGGGTGGTCCTCGACCGTGGTCGGCACCGGGAGGAGCTTCTTGTACCGCCAGATCGACTTCGGGCCCCGCTCGATCTCCTCACGGGTGATCGCCGGGAAGTCGTACGCGATCTCGAGGGGCCCGAAACACTGCGGGCACGCGAACTCCGGGGCGAGCGGGGTGCGGTGGCCGCAGGCGCGACACGAGAGGGCGGCGGCCGGGCCGAGGTCGTAGCCGGTCGACGTCTGGTCGGGCGCAGTCAAGGTCATGGAAGAGTGTTCTCCTCATCTTCCCCGCCTCTCGGCGGGTCGGAATTGGCACCGGTCTTGCGCGTTCAGATCCGCGCCGCCGGTTGCCGGGGTGTCGTCGGGCCGTTCCCTCTACCCCTCTGGATGAGCCGTATGCAGTTGTCGGCGTCCGCCGGGCCGGGGCCCGTGGTCGCGCTCCGGGCACGTTACGGCACCCGGAGCACACGGGGCCACCGGCGCGGGCGTTGCCCACACCACGCTGTCGGGGGGCGGTGCGAGGATGAGGACGTGCCACCTCGCGCCCGGAGCAGACCCGCCGACGAACTCGCGCCCGTGCGGCTCGTCGTCGGCGACGAGGGCCTGCTCGTCGAACGGGCCGTGTCCACGGCGATCGTCGCGGCCCGCCGTCAGGACCCGGACGTCGAGGTCCGCACCCTGCGGGCCAACGAGATCACGGCGGGGGTGCTGGCGGAGCTGGTGAGCCCGTCGCTGTTCGCGGAGTCCCGGGTGGTGGTGCTCGAGGCGGCGCAGGACGCGAACGCCGAGGTCACCACCGTGCTCGTCGAGTACGCGAAGGCGCCGACCGACGGGGTCGCGCTCGTCGTCGTGCACCCCGGCGGTGCGAAGGGGAAGGCGCTGGTCGACGGCCTGAAGAAGGCCGGCGCCGCGGTCAGCGAGGCGGCGAAGTTCAAGCCCTGGGAGAACGACCGGCGGGCCGACTTCGTGCGCAACGAGGTCCGGCAGTCCGGCGGCGGCATCACGGGGGAGGCCCTGAGCCTGCTCATGGAGGCGGTCGGCGCCGACCTGCGTGAGCTCGCGGCCGCGGCGTCGCAGCTGGTCAGCGACTCGGGCGGGCAGGTCGATGCCGAGTCGGTGCGCCGCTTCCACCGGGGGCGCGCGGACGTGACGGGGTTCGCCGTGGCCGAGAAGGCCGTGTCGGGCGACCGGGCCGGAGCGCTCGAGGCGCTGCGCTACGCCCTGGACACCGGGGTGCCGCACGTCCTCGTCGCCGATGCGCTGGCCGATGCGGTGCGCACCATCGCGCGGGTGTCGGCGGCCGGGAGGGGCGACCCGGGGGCGCTGGCGAGCCGACTGCGGATGCCGCCGTTCAAGGTGAAGAAGGCGATGGGGCAGGCCCGCGGCTGGGACGCCCCCGGCCTCACGCGCGCGATGGCACTGGTCGCGGACGTGAACGCCGACGTCAAGGGCGTCGCCGCGGACGCGTCCTACGCCCTGGAGCGGGCCACCTCGGAGCTCGCGGAGCTGGCCGGGCAGTCGCGCCGCCGCTGAGGTCCGGCGCGAGAGTCACATGAGGCAGCTTCCGCGGCCGGCGCGGATGCCTGGTGTGCACCTCGGGATGGGGCGCACAGCAGGCCGCGCCCCGAGAGTCACGTGAGGCAGCTCCCGCGGCCCGCGGGCCTGCCTGATGTGAATCTCGCGGGCCCCGGAAACGACGAAGGGCGCCGTCCGGTCGGAACCGGAGGCGCCCGTCGTCGGGAAGGGACTAGGCCGGGGTCTTGCCGGCCTTCGCGTCGACCGTGAACGTGGTCGCACGGTGGGCCATGCGCGACTTCTTGTTCGCGGCCTGGTTCTTGTGGATCACGCCGCGGCTCACGGCCTTGTCGAGCAGGCGCGCGGCGTGGCGGCGACGCTCGTCGGCGGCGGTGGCGTCGCCGGACTCGACGGTCTCGCGGTAGCGACGGATGGCCGTCTTGATCTCGGACTTGACCGCCTTGTTGCGCTGGCGGGCTTCCTCGTTCTTCCGGTTACGCTTGACCTGCTGCTTGATGTTCGCCACGGGGCTTTCGAACCTCTTGATCGCTGGGGTGTCTTCGTGCGGGCGCGCAACAGGCGTCCAGCCCGCACGGCGCAGTAGGCCCCAGGTTACCAACGGGCCTCACCGACGATGACCGTCGGGGTGGCGTGGGACGATGGAGCAGACACCGCACCAGCAGGAAGGCGTGACCTCGTTGACCGAGACCACCACCCAGCAGTCGACCAAGACCCCTGGCCGACCGGGCACCGTGGGCTACGCCGACGAGACGTTCACGCCCCCGGACCGGATCCGCAACTTCTGCATCATCGCGCACATCGACCACGGGAAGTCGACGCTGGCCGACCGGATGCTGCAGCTCACCGGCGTCCTGGGCGACCGTGCCTACCGCGCGCAGTACCTCGACCGCATGGACATCGAGCGCGAGCGCGGCATCACCATCAAGGCGCAGAACGTGCGTCTGCCCTGGTACGCCGCGGGGCCCGACGGCGAGATGCGCGACCACGTCCTGCACCTCATCGACACCCCCGGGCACGTCGACTTCACCTATGAGGTGAGCCGCTCCCTCGCCGCGTGCGAGGGAGCGATCCTGCTGGTCGACGCCGCGCAGGGGATCGAGGCGCAGACGCTCGCGAACCTCTACCTCGCGCTCGACCACGACCTCGAGATCATCCCGGTCCTGAACAAGATCGACCTGCCGGCGGCCGAGCCGGACCGGTACGCGGCGGAGATCGCGCACCTCATCGGCTGCGAGCCCGACGACGTGCTGCGCATCAGCGCCAAGACCGGCGACGGCGTCGGCGCGGTGCTCGACGAGGCCGTGCGCCGCATCCCGGCCCCGGTCGGCGACCCCGACGCCCCGGCCCGCGCGATGATCTTCGACTCGGTCTACGACACCTACCGCGGCGTCGTCACCTACATCCGCGTCGTCGACGGCAAGATCACCCCGCGCGAGCGCATCCGCATGATGAGCACGAACGCGGTGCACGAGCTGCTCGAGGTCGGGATCATCTCGCCGGACCAGAAGCCCTGTCAGGGGCTCGGCGTCGGCGAGGTCGGCTACCTGATGACCGGCGTGAAGGACGTGCGCCAGTCCCGCGTCGGCGACACGGTCACGTGGGAGCGCCGCGGCGCCGCCGAGCCGCTCGGGGGCTACGCCGACCCGCAGCCGATGGTCTTCTCCGGGCTCTATCCGATCGACGGCAGCGACTACCCGCTGCTGCGCGACGCGCTGGACCGGCTGCGCCTCAACGACGCCGCGCTGTCCTACGAGCCGGAGACCTCCGCCGCACTGGGCTTCGGGTTCCGCTGCGGGTTCCTCGGGCTGCTGCACCTGGAGATCACGCGCGACCGGCTCGAGCGCGAGTACGGACTCGACCTCATCTCCACCGCGCCGAACACCGTCTACCGGCTCGAGCTCGACGACGGCAGCGAGGCCGAGGTGACCAACCCGGCCGACTGGCCCGACGGCAAGGTCCGCACGATCTACGAGCCGATCACCAAGGTCTCGGTGCTGGCCCCGAGCGAGTTCGTGGGCCCGATCATGGAGCTCTGCCAGTCGCGTCGCGGCCAGCTCGAGGGCATGGACTACCTGTCCGACAGTCGGGTCGAGCTGCGCTACACGATGCCGCTCGCCGAGATCATCTTCGACTTCTTCGACATCCTGAAGTCGCGGACCCGGGGCTACGCGTCGCTCAACTACGAGCCGGCGGGGGAGCAGGCGGCCGACCTGGTCAAGGTCGACATCCTGCTGCAGGGCGAGGCGGTCGACGCGTTCTCCGCGATCGTGCACAAGGACGCCGCCTACGCCTACGGGAACTCGATGGCCTCGAAGCTGCGCGAGCTCATCCCGCGCCAGCAGTTCGAGGTGCCGATCCAGGCCGCGATCGGCGCGAAGATCATCGCCCGCGAGACGATCCGCGCGATCCGCAAGGACGTGCTCTCCAAGTGCTACGGCGGCGACATCACGCGCAAGCGCAAGCTGCTGGAGAAGCAGAAGGAGGGCAAGAAGCGGATGAAGACGATCGGCCGGGTCGACGTCCCGCAGGAGGCCTTCGTGGCCGCGCTCTCCACCGACCAGAACGCCGTGGACAAGGCCAAGTCCGGCAAGAAGTGAGCCATCGCTCGGCGTCGGGAAGGCCCTTCCCGACGTCGGGTGGGGGCGCCTCGCGTACGATGGTCATGTAGGTGCCGAGCTGTCGGCCTGGGATGGATCGCGTGTGTGACGGGTCCGCGGACAGCTCTCACCGTCCGACGAACCCCTCCCTGAAAGAGATCTGTGACCCACGCTGCTGTCCTGTCCGACTCCGACCTCCCCCTCGACCCGTTCGTCGACTCCGACGACGCGTCGACCGACGAGCCCGCCAACGGCTTCGTCGCGCTCGGCCTCGACGACCGGGTGATCTCCACCCTCGTCGAGCAGGGCTTCCACACCCCGACGCCGATCCAGTCCGAGACGATCCCGCTGCTGCTCTCCGGCCGCGACGTCCTCGGCCTGGCGCAGACCGGCACCGGGAAGACCGCGGCCTTCGCGCTGCCGCTGCTCTCGCGCATCGACCCGAGCGTGCGCGCCCCGCAGGCCCTCATCCTGACGCCGACCCGTGAGCTCGCGATCCAGGTGGCCGAGGCCATCGAGTCGTTCGCGACGGCCCTGCCCCACGTCCACGTGGTCCAGCTCTACGGCGGCGCGCCCTACGGCCCGCAGCTCTCGTCGCTGCGCCGCGGCGCGCAGATCGTCGTGGGCACGCCCGGTCGCGTGGCCGACCACCTGGAGAAGAGCACCCTCAACCTCACCGACGTCGGGTACTTCGTGCTCGACGAGGCCGACGAGATGCTGCAGATGGGCTTCCTCGAGGAGGTCGAGAACATCTTCGGCCTGCTCCCGGCCGACCGTCAGGTGGCGCTCTTCTCCGCCACGATGCCGACGGCGATCCGCGAGGTCAGCCGCAAGCACCTGAACGCGCCCGCCGAGGTGTCGATCAAGGGCAAGACGACCACCGCGGCGAACACCCGCCAGCGCTACGTCGTGGTGCCCGAGCGCCAGAAGGCCGACGCCCTCGCCCGCATCCTGCAGGTCGAGGACTTCGACGCCGCCCTGGTGTTCGTGCGCACCCGGCAGAACACCACCGACGTCACCGAGGCGCTCAACCGCCGCGGGTTCTCGTCGGTCGCCATCTCGGGTGACCTGTCGCAGGTCCAGCGCGAGAAGACGATCGCCGACCTCCGCTCGGGGAAGATCGACGTCCTGGTCGCCACCGACGTCGCCGCCCGCGGCCTGGACGTCGAGCGCATCACCCTCGTCGTGAACCACGACCTGCCGACGGACCCCGAGTCCTACGTGCACCGCATCGGGCGCACCGGGCGTGCGGGCCGGTCCGGCGACGCGATCTCGTTCGTCACGCGCGGCCAGATCCGGCTGATGCGCGCGATCGAGAACACCACCCGCCAGAAGGCGGAGGAGATGTCGGTGCCCGGCACCGACGAGGTCAACGCCCGCCGCCGGTCGCGCTTCGCGACCCGGATCACCGCCGAGCTCGAGGGTCACGACGACGGGGGCGACTCCATCGACGTGTTCCGGCGCGTCATCGACGAGTACGTCGCCGAGCACGACGTCGACCCGCTGGCCCTTGCCGCCGCTCTCGCGAAGATGGCCCAGGGCGGCAAGCCGCTCCTGGTCGACGAGCTCCCGGTGGCCCCGGTACGCGGCGACAAGCGCGTGCGGGACGACAAGCCGGGTCGCGGCCAGGGTAAGCGCCCGACCACGGCCTCGTCCTGGAACGTCGGCTCCGGTACCGACACGTACCGGATCGAGGTCGGGCACAACCAGCGCGTGAAGCCCGGCGCGATCGTCGGCGCCATCGCCAACGAGGCGGGCCTCGACTCGGCGCACATCGGCCACATCGACATCCGCACCGACCACACGCTGGTCGAGCTGCCCGCCGACGTGCCCGAGCCCGTCGTCAAGCGCCTCCAGCGGGCGCGCGTGGCCGGTCGCCCGATGGGCCTGCGCCGTGCGTCCGACTCGGACCGGGCCGGTTCCGGCCCGCGCCCGGAGCGTCGCGGCCCGAGCCGTGACCGCCGGGAGCGCCCGACCCGCTAGTCCGACGTGACCGAGGGGTCCCTTCGCGCGAACAGATCGCGCGAAGGGGCCCTTCGATCGTTCCAGGCCGACCTGGCGATGGGCGCCCACGGCCCGCCTATTCGAGCGAGGGGACCCTTCGCTCGGGAGCGCGCCACATCCGGTGGCCGCAACCGGGTGCCGCGCCTACCGTCGGAGGGATGACGCGTTCGGTCGTGATCGTCGGTGGCGGACCACGCGGGACCGGGGTGCTGGAACGGCTCGTGGCCGGCGCCCCCGCGGCGGGGGTGGACGCGGACCACCCGCTCGACGTCCACCTCGTCGACCCCTACCCGGCCGGCGCCGGCCGGGTGTGGCGCACCCGGCAGTCCGAGCTGCTGTGGATGAACTCCATGGCCGCCGACGTCACGATGTGGACCGACGATTCGGTCACGTGCGCAGGGCCGATCGTCCCCGGCCCGAGCCTCATCGAGTGGGCTGAGGAGGTCCGCGACGCCCACTCCGAGCCGGAGGGCCGGGTCGGCGAGGAGGTCCGCTCGCTGACCGGGAGCACCTTCCCCACCCGCCAGCTGCAGAGCCACTACCTCGCCGACGTCCTGGCGCGCGTCCTCGACTCCGCCCCCGAGGGCGTCCACGTGCACGTGCACGAGCAGCGCGCCGTCGGGATCGAGGACGGCGACGTGCGCCGCGTCCGCCTCGAGGACGGCGAGGTGCTCACCGCCGACGCCGTCGTGCTCGCGTCCGGCCACCTCGACGCGTCCCCGACCGACGACGAGATCGCCCTTCTGCGTTGCTCGCGGCGTCTCGGTCTGCACTACTTCGCCCCGGAGCAGACCACCGACTCCGACCTCGATGCCATCCCGGCCGGGGAGACGGTCATCGCGCGGGGCATGGGCCTCGCGTTCATCGACCTCATGGTGCTGCTCTTCGAGGGCCGCGGCGGTCGGTTCGTCGAGGACCCGGACGGTCCCGACGACGGGTCGGGCCGGGGGCGGTTGACCTACGTCCCGAGCGGGCGGGAGGTGTCGCTGCACGTCGGCTCCGGCCGTGGCGTGCCGTACCACGCGAAGACCGAGTACGGCCTGCTCGGTCCGCGCCCGCCGCTGCCGCGCTTCTTCGGGCCCGACCAGATCGACGAGCTCGCCGCGCGACAGGGCGGCGTCAGCCTGCGCGCGGATGCCTGGCCGCTGATCGCGAAGGAGGCCGGCTGGGGCTGGTACCACGAGCTGTTCCACGGCCACCCCGACCGCGTCGCCGGGGACTGGGACACCTTCGCCGCCGCGTACGCCGACGTCGACTGGTACTCCGCGGAGCGGGAACGGCTCGTCGAGGCGTCCGTGCCCGACGAGGCGGACCGGCTGGACTTCGAGCACCTCGACCGGCCGCTCGACGGTCTGCGCACCGACGGCGACACGTTGCAGAAGTTCCTGCGCACCTACATCAGCGACGACCTGGCCCGGCACGTCGACCCGCGGCACACCGAGGAGCTGGGCGCGTTCGTCGCGATCCTGAGCGCCTACATGCAGTCGGTGGAGCTGACGAGCCGGGGCGCGCTCACGGCGAAGTCCCGCGCCCGGGACCTCGGCTGGTGGCAGAACCTGTTCTCGTCGCTCGCGAGCGGGCCGCCCGGACCGCGTCTGCGGCAGCTGCTCGCGCTGAACCGGGCCGGGTACGTGACGTTCCTGGGCTCGGGGCTGAGCGTGGAGATCGACGAGGAGAACGGCACCTTCGTCGCGACCGGCGCGGCGCTCGACGGCCCGCCGACCCGGGCCACGACCTTCGTCGACGCGCGCCTGGCCTCACCGAGCGTGCGCCGCACCTCCGACCCGATGCTGCGGTCGTTGATGCGGGCCGGGCTCGTCGACGAGGAGACGCTGAGCTGGAACGCGTGCACGCGCGGCGACGACTACTCGGGCGTCGTCGAGCACTCCACGGGGCTCCTCCCGGTGGACCCGGCCGACCACCGGGTGCTCACCGGGCCCGAGCAGGAGCCGCACCCGCGGCTCTTCGCGATCGGCCCGCACACCACCGTCCGGCTGCCGGGCGCCTTCACCCGGCCGAACACGAACAGTCTGAGCTTCCGTGCCAACGACGCGGTGGCTCAGGCGCTCCTCGCGATCACCGACGACGACTGACCGGACGACGTCGCCTCCCGGACCCGGGCGCGCTCGCGGAGGCGCTCCAGGGTCTGGGCGAGCAGCCGGGACACGTGCATCTGGGAGATCGACAGGCGCTCGGCGATCTCGGACTGCGTCTTCTCGTGCACGAAGCGCAGCACGAGGATGGTGCGCTCGCGCTCGGGCAGGGTGCCGACGAGGTCGCGCACGAGGGCCCGTGACTCGACGTGCGCCAGGTCCGGGTCGTCGTGTCCGAGCACGTCGGCCACGGTGGTGTCGGTGCCCTGCGTGAGCGTCGAGTCGAGCGAGTCCGGCCGGTAGGAGTGGTGCGCCGAGATGGCCTCGATGACCTCCTCGCGGTCGATCCCGAGGTGCTCGGCGAGCTCGGTGGCCGTGGGGGCGCGCCCGAGCTGCTGGCCGAGGGTGGTCGACGCGGTGCCGACCTGCAGGTAGCGGTCCTTCACGCCACGCGGCGTGCGGATCGCCCAGGCGGCGTCGCGGAAGTGGCGCCGGACCTCACCCATCATCGTGGGGACGGCGTAGGACAGGAAGTCGCGACCCTGCTCGGGGTCGAAGCGCCGCAGGGCGTGCAGCAGGCCGATCGCGGCGACCTGCTCGAGGTCGTCGACGGCCTCGCCCCGACGCGAGAAGCGGCGGGCGATGTTGCGGGCGACGGGCCGGAACGCGTCGGTGAGCTCGGCCGTCAGCTGGTCCCGGCGAGGGTGTCCCAGCGGGAGCGAGGCGAGTTCCTCGAGCTGCGGGGCGTACTGGTCATAAGCGCTGGTGCGTTCGGACACGGGCAGACCTCACAGACACGCAAGACACGCAAGGGATGCGGTCCGCCTGGCTGCGGTGTGAACCACGACGGGGGAGCAGGGGCCACCTGAAGAGGCAGGCCCGGAACCAGAACTGGTTGCTCAACCCTGGGACATCGGCATTCCCCGGAGACGGGGGGCTAAACATCCCGACGACGGGTCCCGCGGCGGGACCCGTCGTCGGGAAGGGGAACTAGCGGGTGAAGACGATCTTGCCGGCGGTCTCGCCGTCGGACATGGCGCGGAACCCGGTGGCGGCCTCGGTCATCGGCAGCTCCTGGCCGATCTCGGGGGTGATCCCCGTCGTGGCCACGAAGTCGAGGAGGTCGCGCAGCTCGTCGAGCGTGCCCATCGTGGAGCCGACCAGGTTCTTCTGCAGGAAGAACATCTGGGCGAGCTCGGCGGGCGGCTGGTTGCCCGACGTGGCGCCGGAGCAGACGATCGTGCCGCCGGGCACCAGGGAGCGCACCGAGTGCTTCCAGGTGGCCTCGCCGACGGTCTCGAAGACGGCCTGCACCTTGCCGGGCAGCTTGCCGTTGGACTCGAAGACCTGGTGGGCGCCGAGGCGCAGCGCGAGCTCGCGCTTCTCCTCGGTGCGGCCCGTGACCCAGACCTGCATGCCCGCGGCGCGCCCGAGGGCGATCAGGGCGGTGGAGACGCCGCCGGAGGCGCCCTGCACGAGCATCGTCTGCCCGCCGCGCAGGCCGGACTTGGTGAACAGCATGCGGTAGGCGGTCAGCCAGGCCGTGCCCATGACGGAGCCGGCGACGGCGGACATGCCCTCGGGGCGGGGGAGCGCGTTGCGCTTCGGGACGACGACGTAGTCGGCGAAGCTGCCCTGCGCCCACTCGGTGAGCATCTTGCGCTTCGGGTCGAGGGTCTCGTCGTCCTTCCAGTCCGGGTCGCCCATGAGCGAGTGCAGGACGACCGGCGTGCCGTCGTCGAGCGTGCCGGCGCCGTCGCAGCCCAGGATCATGGGGAACTGCTCGGGCTTGATGCCGACGCCCCGCAGCGTCCACAGGTCGTGCATGTTGAGGCTCGCGGCCTCGACCTTGACCCGCACCCAGCCCTCGGGGACCTCCGGGTCGGGACGCTCACCCACGACGAGGGAGGCGAGCGGATCGTCGGCGTTGGGCTCGGACGCGTAGACGGCGAACATGGGGCCGAACCTATCGGGGAGCGCCCCGATGTGCCCGGACGACGGGAGCGCGGCGGAGCCCGATCTCGGCGGCCCGGTACCGTGGCGGCGTGCTGCACGCCGTCGCGACCTGGTGGGACGGGGTCGAGCTGTGGCTCACCCAGCTCGACTTCACGCTGCAGGTGATCATCGTGATCGGCGTCCTCGGCCCGGCCTGCTGGGCGCTCGCCGCGCTCGTGGACACCCTCGTCGAGCGCACGGTCGCGTGGCGGCTCGCGGCCCTCGAGCGCCGCAGCGGCGCAACCGACTAGTGGACCGCCGCTACGCCCGGCTCTGGGTCACGGGCACCCTGGTCGCGCTGATCCTGCTGGTGATCGTGCTCGATGTGCTCCGCAGGTGAGCACTGATGGTCGCCATGGCGACCGTTAGTGCTCACGAGGGCGGAGCCCACCGGGGCGGACGCTTCTCCGCGAACGCCGCCATCCCCTCCTGCCCCTCCTCGGAGGCGAAGAAGTCGGCGGACAGCGCGAGCATGGTGTCGAACTCGGCGGCCATGTCCGGCGCCGGCGTCCGGCGCAGCATCTCCTTGGTCGCGGCGAGCGCCTGCGGGGCGCCCAGGGCGAGCATGTCGACGTAGCGGTCGACGGTAGCGTCGAGCTCGCCCGGATCGACGGCGGCGTTGAGCAGGCCGACGGCCGCGGCCCGGTCGGCGTCGAACACCTCGCCGGTCAGCATGAGCTCGTGGGCGGCCCGGGAGAGCAGCCGCGGCAGCACCGTCACCGAGATGACGGCGGGGACGACGCCGATGCGCACCTCGCTGAAGGCGAACGTCGAGCCCTTCGCGTCCGCACCCGCCCGTGCCGCGACGGCGATGTCGCAGGCCGCGACGAGGCCCACGCCGCCGGCGCGCGCCGGTCCGGCCAGGCGGGCCACCACCGGCTTCGGCGACTCCCACAGCAGCTGCAGGATGGCCGGGAACTCCTGCACCCCCTGGTCGCCGGATCCGGCCCCGCGGGACTCGCGGAGGTCCATCCCGGAGCAGAACACCGACCCGGTGTGGGTCAGCACCATCACCCGCACGGCCTCGTCGTCGAGGGCGGTCTGCAGGTGTCCGCGCAGCTCGCGGCGGAGCTGGGCGGAGAGGGCGTTGCGGTTCGACGGCGAGTCGAGGGTGATGGTCGCGCGGCCCGCGGCGACGTCGAGGTGCACGAGTTCATCCACGACGCACGACCGTAGTGGTGCTCCCTAGCGGACGACGCCCGCCCGCATGGCGAGGGCGACCATCTGGGCGCGGTCGCCCGTGCCGAGCTTGCGCCCGATGCGGGAGAGGTGGGACTTGACCGTGAGGGCGGACAGGCCGAG
Source organism: Actinomycetospora corticicola (assembly GCF_013409505.1). NCBI lineage: Bacteria > Bacillati > Actinomycetota > Actinomycetes > Pseudonocardiales > Pseudonocardiaceae > Actinomycetospora > Actinomycetospora corticicola. Next base: position 152,151 of record NZ_JACCBN010000001.1, read on the forward strand.
CTCCGTGCCGATCTCGGCGTTGGAGTGGCCGTCGGCGACCTGCTGGAGCACCTGCGCCTCCCGCTGGGAGAGCTCGCGTGGGGCGCCGTCCACGGCGGCGATGCGGGTGCCCGAGCCGGTGAGCGGCCCGGCCGCGGCGTCCGGTTCGACGACGCGGCAGACGCCCGAGGCCGAGGTCAGGTAGGCGAGCGCGCCGACGCCGAAGGCGGCCTGTGCGGCGACGTGGTCGTCCGGGCCGACCGCGACGGCACGCCAGCCGTCGGCCCGCAGCTCGGCGATGAGGGCGAGCGCGTCGCCCTCCGCGAGGCCCAGGTCGACGACGGCGAGCTCGCAGGGCGGTCCGGTCCGGGCCCGACGGCGGGCCTCGTCGGCCGACGACACCTCGTGGACGGTGCCGGCGCCGGCCTCCGCGAGGGAGCGGGTGAGCACCTCGCGACGGCGTTGGTCGCCGTCGACCACGAGCACCGACAGGCGCGCCTGGTCGTCGGCGGAGCGCTGCAGGGTCGGGGCGAAGAGGCCGCCGGGGGCGGGCCGCTCCGCGACGGGGGTGCGTGCGGCCGGGATCATCGCCCGACGGGTGTCACCCGAGGGAGCGGCAGCCTCCGGACGGACGAAGGACTGGTGGTCGATGAGCGGGAACACACCACTCCATCGGTCGACCCCCGATCAGGCTTGAGCGACCCGGTCGAGGTCGAGGTGGCCGTCCGGAGGTCGCCGTGTACGCGCCGTAGGTCCCGCTCGGCGATCCGGGGAGCCGATGGCCACTCGATGAGATCATCGACCACGACGGCGAGGATCGGCTGCCCCGGTCTGCCGGGCCCGTGCTGCACCACACGGAGCAGCAGCTCCTGTGACCCGGATCACGCTACAGCTCGATCGTCGGCACGGCCCGTCCCGACGGCGGGTGTGGCCGGTCTGGTGCGCCGGAGACAGCGGTGGCCCACCGCTGACATCGGATGTCAGCGGTGGGCCACGGCTGTCAGGTGCTGTGCCCTACGAGCCCGCCACCGGCGTCCGGGCGCCGCGGCCCGTCGCCTCCAGCACCACGTCGTGCCGGGTGCCGCCGACGCCGATCGTCAGCGTCTCCGCCCGCGGGGCGTGGCCGGGCGCGGAGCAGATCAGCAGCGCCGTCCCGGGGCGGGCGCGCAGGGTGAAGCCGCCCTCCGAGTCGGTGCGGGCGCGGCCGATCTGCCGGCCGCTCGCGTCGGTGGCGGTGAGGGTCGCGCCGACCGGGCGGCCGTCGGCCGTGGTGACGCGCCCGCTGAGGACGGCCCCCGACGACGTGCCGTTCCTGCCTCCGGACGGCGACGACGCGTCGGCGGCGCGAGGGGTGGCGGCCGCACCCGTCGTCGCGAACTCCGCGGTGTCGGCCGTGTCGTCGGCGTCGATCGCGGCGGGCGCCGCGTGCGAGACCGTGGGCGCGGGGAGGGCGGGGCCGGCCGGGTCGCCCTCGGCGGGCTCGACCCGGTCGGCGGCGTCGTCCTGCCCGTGCACGTACTTGCCGCCGCGGAAGAGCGAGGCGATCGCGCCGACCAGCGAGACCGCGATGGCGACCGCGAACACGACCACGAGGCCGTCGTGGAAGGCGCCGGTGACGAGGTTCGGGAAGAACTGCTTGCCGACCAGCGTCGCGGCGTTGCCGGGCGGCAGCGCGCCGAGCACCTGCGGGCCGAGGATCTCCGCCATCGGGTTGTAGCCGAGGAACGCGGCGAACAGGGTGCCGACCGGCGGCAGCGCCGCGACCTGCTGCGCCACCGGGAGCGGGACGTTCTGCGCGGTCAGCCCGCCCAGCAGCGCCGCGGGCATCGAGGAGGCGAGGCCCGCGATCAGCATCGAGAAGAAGATGCCGATGGAAAGCGCCATGCCGGAGTTCTGCAGCGTCGACATCATGCCGCTGCCGGCGCCGCGCTGGTCGGCGGGCAGCGAGTTCATGATCCCGGTCATGTTGGGGGAGATGAACAGGCCCGACCCGACGCCGTTGACGAACAGGATCGCCGCGAACCACCAGTAGTTGAAGTCCGTGGGCAGCAGGAGCAGCCCGACGAAGGTCAGGGCCACGATCACGAGGCCGCCGGTGGCGAAGAGCCGTGCGCCGAACCGGTCGGAGAGCACGCCGGAGATCGGCGCCGAGATCAGGAAGCCCACGGTCAGCGGCAGCATGTAGATGGCCGACCAGAGCGGCGTCTGCTCGTAGTCGTACCCGTGCAGCGGCAGCCAGATCCCCTGCAGCCAGATGATGAGCATGAACTGCAGGCCGCCGCGGGAGAGCGCGCTCATCAGCGTCGCGACCAGGCCCGAGGTGAAGGCCCGGATCCGGAACAGCTCGAGGTGGAACATCGGCTGGTCGACCCGGGTCTCGACGAAGCAGAAGACCGCCAGCACGACGACGCCGCCGATGAGGCAGGTCAGAACGAACGGGTTGGTCCAGCCCTCGGCGTGACCGCCGTAGGGCTGGATCGCGTAGATCACGCCGACGAGCAGCAGGATCAGCCCGACGCCGAAGGTCAGGTTGCCCCACCAGTCGATCTTGTGCTCCCGACGACCGGCGGGGTCGCGCAGGGTCTTGTAGGCCCAGATCGTGCCGAGCACGCCGAAGGGCACGCTGACCCAGAACACCAGGCGCCAGTCGACCTCGGAGAGCACGCCACCGACGAGCAGGCCGATGAACGACCCGCCGATCGCCGCCACCGAGTTGGTGCCGATCGCGAAGCCGCGCCGCTCGGCGGGGAAGGCGTCGGTGAGGATCGCGGTCGCGTTCGCCATGAGCATCGCACCGCCGATGCCCTGCACGACGCGCACGAGGATCAGCCACAGCGCGCCGCCGCCCCCGGAGAACGGGTCGAGGGCCAGCGCGATCGAGGCGACGGTGAACACCGCGAAGCCGGCGTTGTAGATCTTCGCGCGCCCGTACATGTCGCCGAAGCGGCCCAGCGTGACCACCAGCACCGCGGTGACCAGCATGTAGCCCATGATCATCCACAGCAGGTAGCTGATGTTGCCGGGCTCGAGCGGGTTGATGCCGATGCCCCGGAAGATCGCGGGCAGGGAGATGAGGACGATCGACGAGTTCATCGTCGCCATCAGCACGCCGAGCGTGGTGTTCGACAGGGCGAGCCACTTGTACCCGGGGTGGTCCGGGTGGGCCCGGGAGACGGGCACGGGCTCGAGGGCGGTCGAGGTCATGGGTCGTACCCCTGATCGTTAGGGCGAGCAACGACAACCGTTGCATTGTGCACCTATCCGACCCGGTCGGCACCTGTGACGTCCGACCGGCGGAGGTCTAGGTTGATGCCACAACTGTTTGCTGACGTAACGGAGACCTCGTGAAGATCGGAATCGCCGTCCTGCGGCTCGTGGTGGGCCTGCTGTTCGTGGGCCACGGCATGCAGAAGCTCGCCGGCTGGTTCGGCGGCGGCGGGGTGGAGGGCACGGCGCAGGGGTTCGAGAGCATGGGCATCAAGCCGGGCCGCGACAACGCGGTGGCGGCGGGCGTCTCGGAGGCGGGCGGTGGGGCCCTGCTCGCGGCCGGGCTCGCGACCCCGCTCGCCGCGATGATGATCTCGGGCGCCATGGGGTCGGCGGTCTACCACGTGCACAGCGCCAACGGCCCGTGGGTCACGCAGGGCGGCTGGGAGTACAACGCCGTCCTCACCGCGGTCGTCTTCGCCGTCGCGGCCGCGGGACCGGGGGAGCTGTCGCTCGACCACGCGCTCGGCATCGAGCGCTCGGGTCCGGCCGTCGCCCTGGCCGCGATCGGGGCGGGACTGCTCGGCTCCGCCGGTGTGGCGGCGCGGGCGAGGTCGCTGGCCTGAGCGGTGTGGGGGCCGCCACGGTGCCCTCCGTGGTGGACCCCCGACCGGGCAGGGTGACCCGACGTGGACGCCGCGCTGATCAGTGGTCGCCGGGTGGTCGTCGACGCGGAGCGACCGCCGCTCGACCACGCGGCCGTCCTGGTCGCCGACGGCGCGGTCGTCACGGTCGGCCCGACGGCGGAGCTGACCGCGGCGCACCCGGAGGTCGTGCACCACGCCTTCCCGGGCTGCACCGTCCTGCCCGGGCTGATCGACGCCCACGTGCACCTGGCCTTCGAGGTCGACCGCGATCCCGTGCCCGCGCTCCGCGACGCCGACCACGACGTGCTCCGCGCGACCGTCGCCGACCACGCCGCGGCGATGCTCGCGGCCGGCATCACGTCGGTGCGCGACCTCGGCGACCGCGACGGCCTGGTCGCGGCCTTCCGCGACGAGGTGGCCTCCGGTTCCGTCCGCGGTCCACGGGTCCTGACGGCGGGTGCGCCGCTCACCCCGCCCGGCGGGCACTGCTGGTTCCTGGGCGGGGAGGTCGAGCGCGACGGCATCCGCGCGGCCGTCGCGGCACGGGCCGCGGCAGGGCTCGACGTCGTGAAGGTGATGGCGAGCGGCGGCATGATGACGCCGACCGGGCCCGGCATCGCGGACACGCAGTTCGACCTGCCGACCCTGCAGCTGGTGGTCGCGGCCGCGCGTGAGGTCGGGCTGCCCGTGGCGGCGCACGCGCACGGGACCACGTCGATCGCGATGGCGGCCCGCGCGGGCGTGGACACCGTCGAGCACGCCGGGTGGTACGGGGCCGACGGCGGCCGCAACCGCGACGACGCCGTCGCCGAGGAGCTCGCCGCGAGCGGGGCGGTCACCGTGCCGACCCGGTTCCGCGGCTGGCCGGACTGGCCGGCGGAGGAGCTCGAGGCCGCGCTCGACCGGCAGCGGTGGGCCGATGCGCACGGCATCCCGGTCATTGTCGGGAACGACGCGGGAGCCGGCAGGGGACGGTTCGACGACCTGCACGACGCGCTGACCTACTACGTCGAGGTCGGGTGGACCCCGGCGCAGGTACTCGCGGCGACGACCTGCCGTTCGGCGGACGCGCTGGGGCTGGGCGACGTCACCGGGCGGCTCGTGCCGGGCCTCGCGGCGGACCTCCTCGTCGTCGACGGGGACCCGCTCGCGGACGTCCGGGCCCTCGCGCGGCCTCGCCTCGTGTGCGCCCGGGGGAGATGGGCATGATGCGGGACCGCATCGAGGTGGATCCGACGGAGGAGAACCAGTGCAGCTGTTCGACCTGACCGGCAAGGTCGCCGTGGTCACCGGCGGGACCCGCGGCATCGGGCTCATGATCGCCCGCGGCCTGCTCGACGCCGGGGCGCGCGTGTACATCAGCTCGCGCAAGGAGGCCGCCGGCGAGGACGCGGTGCGGGAGCTCTCGCCCCACGGCGACGTCGTGTCGATCCCGGCGGACGTCTCGACCGAGGGGCAGTGCAAGCACCTCGCCGCCCTCGTGCGGGAGCGGGAGTCGGCCGTGCACGTGCTCGTCAACAATGCGGGCGCGACGTGGGGAGCGCCGTTGGAGGAGTACCCGGCCGAGGCGTGGGACAAGGTCCTCGACCTGAACCTCAAGGCGCCGTTCTTCCTGACCCGCGCCTTCGTGGACCTGCTCGAGGCCTCGGGGTCGGCGGAGGAGACGGCGTCGGTGATCAACATCGGCAGCATCGACGGCCTACGCGTGACGCCGTTGCCGACCTACGCGTACTCGGCGTCGAAGGCGGGCGTGCACCAGCTGACGCGTGTCCTGGCCGCCGAGCTCGGGCCGCGGAACGTGCGGGTCAACGCGATCGCGCCGGGCCCGTTCGAGTCGAAGATGATGGCGGCGACCCTCGCCGAGCGCGGCGACGAGATCGCGGCCGCCTCGGTGCTGGGGCGCATCGGCGCGCCGGACGACATGGCAGGCGTGGCGGTGTTCCTCGCCTCGCGTGCCTCGGCGTACGTGACGGGAGCCGTGCTCCCGGTCGACGGGGGGATCTGGGCCGCGAGGTGAGCTCCGCTCCCGTGGGTTCCAGGCCCCGTCCTGACACGGATTAGTGCACACGGGCCGGAGGCACCCCCGCGCGTGAGCGATCAACGCCTCGAAGCGTCCCGCGTCGTCGACGCCCGCCCCGACCAGGTGTTCGCCTTGCTGGCGACCCCCGACCGGCACCCCGAGCTCGATGCCTCCGGCACCGTGCGCGGGTCCCGGACCCACCAGCCGTTGACGGGCGTCGGCGACGTCTTCGAGATGGAGATGCACGGCCGCGACATGGGCGACTACGTCGTCGACAACCACGTCGTGACCTTCGAGCCCGACACAGAGATCGCCTGGGCACCCGCGACACACGGCGGCGACCGGGGCGGCCAGGTGTGGGGCTACCGGCTGGAGTCGGTCGACGGCGGCGGGAGCACGCGGCTCACGCACGTCTACGACTGGTCGGGCGTGACGCTCGAGCGCCTGCTGCCCTACCTGCCGGTGGTCGACGCGGACGGCTTGGCGGCGACGCTGGACCGGGTCGCGATGTGCTTCGCAGGTGAGCACTGAGTGGGGCTATAGCCCCCGTTACTGCTCACCTGCGCGGAGCGCAATTACCAGGCGACGGCGCCGCCGTCCACCAGCAGGTTCGCGCCCGTGACGTAGGAGGCCGCCCCGCTGAGCAGGAACACGACCGGGCCGACGAGCTCCTCGGTCTCGGCCATCCGCCCGAGCGGGATGTCCTTGGTGTACGCCTGCACGTGCGGCCACACGTCCGGGTGCTTCGCCATCGGCGTCGCGGTGTAGCCGGGGCTGACCGCGTTCACGCGCACCCCGCGGTCCGCCCACTCCAGCGCCAAGGACGTCGTCAGGTGCAGCACGCCGGCCTTCGCGGCGTTGTAGTGCACCTGCGACAGGCCGCGGTTGGCGATCGTGGCCGAGATCGACCCGATGTTGACGATGCTGCCGCCGCCGTGGGCGAGCATGGCAGCGCCCTCGGCCTGGCAGCACGTGAACACGCCGGTGAGGTTGACGTCGAGCAGGCGCTGCCACTGCGCCCGGGGCATCGACTCGGCCGGGGCGTTGTCGTGCACCCCCGCGCAGTTCACCGCGTGCCGCAGCGGGCCCAGCTCGTCCTGCGCCCGCCGGACGGCCGCGGCCATCGCGTCCGCGTCGGCGACGTCGGCCTCGATCGCCACCGCACGGCGTCCGACCCCCTCGATCGCGGTGACCGTCTCCTTCAGCCCGTCGACGGAGACGTCCACGCAGGTCACGTCCGCGCCGAACTCCGCGAGGCCGAGCGCCACCCGGGCACCGATCCCGCCGGCCGCCCCCGTCACGAGGGCGACCGGGGCGCCGTCGACGTCGAGGCGGAACGACGGGGCCGGCCCCGCGGCGAAGGAGGCGGTCACGCCTGCGACACCTGACGCGACTCCCGCTCGGCCTGGTGCTTCGCGGTGAAGGCGTTGATCGCGTCCCACTGCTTCGCGGCCAGCGGGTCGCGCACGCTGCGGGTCCACGCCTCGTTCGCGAGCAGGCGCCGGTCGGTCTTCTTGAACTTCGGGATCACGTGGTTGGCGAACAGGTGGTAGTGGTGCAGGGTCGCCTCCCATGGCGCCCAGTTGTGGGCGAACATCAGGTAGGCGCCGAAGCAGCCCTTGGACTGCTCCTCGAGACGCTCGATCTGGTTGACCGCGTCGTCAACGGTGCCGATGACGCCCATGCCCGACTCGATGACGAACTCGATGCGCTCCTTGGTGGTCTCACCCTGCACGCCGAGCTGCGGCGCGGCCGCGGTGTGCTGGAGGTAGTCGAACCACTCGTTGATGCCGTACTCGACGTCCTTGATCGCCTGGTCCTTCGTGTCGGCGATGTGCATCGGGCCGACGAGGCGCCAGCCCTCACGGCTGGGCTCGGTTCCGTGCTCGGTCGCCATCTCCTGGACGACGTCCCAGTGCATGGCCAGGGCGTCGAAGCCGGCGGCGCTCATGGTCGCGCCGATCGAGATCATCCCGAGGCCGTGCTTGCCCACGAGACGGGGACCCGACGGCGAGACGATCGCAGCGGTGGCGATCTCCGGGTGCGGCCACGAGTAGGCGTCCATCTGCAGGCGCGCGTCGACCAGCTTGTAGCGGCCGGTGTCGATCGAGATCGGCTCGTCGCTGGTCAGCAGGTGCATGAGGACGTCGACGTCCTGCTCCAGGGCGGCCCGGGCGTCCGCAGGGTCGAGGCCGAACATGCCGGCGTCGGTGGCCAGGGCGCCGGGTCCGACGCCGAGGATCGTGCGGCCCCGGGTGAGGTGGTCGAGCAGGATCAGACGATCCGCGATGTGGAACGGGTTGTGGTACGGCAGCGACATCACGCCGGTCCCGAGCTTGATGTGCTTGGTCACCTGGGCGACGTGGGCGATGAAGAGCATCGGGTCGCCGATGAGTTCGACGCCGCAGGAGTGGTGCTCGCCGAACCACGCCTCGTCGAAGCCCATCTCGTCGAGGCGCTGCACGAGCTCGACGTCGCGCTGCAGCGAGTAGGTCGGGTTCTGCCCGACGGGGACGTGGTGCGGCGGCAGGAAGATGCCGAAACGCATGCGGGACACGAGGACTCCTTCGTCGGCCGGGGCTTCGCCGATGATCGAAACTGTGGCTCCGATCACCCTGTAGTCAACGTAAACGTTGACGCTCGTCGCGACAAGGGTCGGTGTCCGGTCCACCGGCGTCGTCGGGCAGGTCCGGCAGGCATCCGCGGCGACCGGCTCCGCCGCGCGCGAGGTCGGGGCGGCCTCCTGTCGGGGCACCATGGAGGCGTGGCGAGTGCAGTGACGGCCTACCGGGAGGTGCTGGCGCAGCCCGGGCTCCGGGCGCTCTACGCAGTCGGGTTCGCCGCCCGGCTCCCGCTGACCGCGACCGGGGTCGTGCTGACCCTGCACGTCGCGGTCGGGCTCGACCGCGGGTTCGCGGCGGCTGGTCTGGTCGGGGGCGCGGTCACGTTCGGGACGGTGCTCGGAGCGCCCCTGCTGGGACGGCTGATCGACCGGGTCGGCCTGCGCCCGGTCCTGCTCCTCTGCGGGCTCTCCGAGGCGGTCTTCTGGGGGCTCGCGCCTCTTCTCGACGTCGGGCCCCTCGCCGCCACGGCCTTCCTCGCGGGGGTGCTCGCCCTGCCCGCCTTCCCCGTCGTCCGCCAGTCGCTCGGCGCCGTGGCGCCCGAGGGGAGGCGGCGACCGGCCTTCGCGCTCGACGCGATGTCGGCGGAGGTCTCGTTCATCGTGGGTCCGGCGGTCGGCACCGGAGCCGTCCTCGCCCTGCCGACGCCGGTGGCGCTGTGGCTGGTGGGTGCGGGCTTCGTCCTCGCGACGGCCGCGCTCTGGTGGCTGGACCCCCCGACCCGCGCGGAGCAGGAGCGGACGGACGCGCCCTCGATGCGCCACTGGCTCGGCGCGCCGATGGTCACGGCCCTGGCGGGCGCGGTCGCCGCGGTCCTGCTGCTGTCGGCCACCGAGCTGAGCGTCGTCGCGGCGCTCACCGCGCGGGGCGAGACCGGATGGTTCGCGCTCGCGAACACGGTGTGGTGCCTCGCGTCGCTGGTCGGCGGGTTCGTCTACGGCGTCGCCACCCGGCCACCGGCACTGCCGACGCTGCTCGCGGCCCTGGCCGTGGGCACGATCCCGGTCGCGTTCGGCGGACCGTGGTGGCTCGTGACCGTGCTGATCGTCGCGGCGGGAGCGTTCTGCGCGCCGGCGCTGTCCTCATCGGCGGAGGCAGTGGGACGGCTCGCACCGGACGCCGCGCGCGGGGTCGCGACCGGCTTGCACGGCTCGGCGATCATGCTCGGCGCCGCGCTCGCCCAACCGCTCACCGGCGTGCTGATCGACCGGGTGTCCCCGACGGCGGCGCTGCTCGCCGCCGTCGGGATCTGCCTGGCGGTCGCCGCGGGCGCCGGAGCCGTGCTGCGGGCCGGCGGTCAGCCGGCCGGCACCGCCTCGCGGCTGCCGACGAACACGAAGCCCTCGTAGTCGTTGCCCGCGACCTGGTCGAGCGTGCGCCGGTACCCGCGCACCCCACCGACGTAGGGCATGAACACGCGTGGTTTCCCGGGGACCTCGGCACCCATGTAGTACGAGGCCGCCTTCGGGTACAGCGTGGCGGCCGCCCGCTCGTTGACGTGGTCGACCCAGTCGACCTCGGCCTGCGCGGACGCCTCGATCTCGTCCGCACCCTGCGCGGCCGCGTGGTCGAGCAGCCCGGCGATCCAGTCGACGTGCGCCTCGATCGACAGCAGCACGTTGGAGAGCAGGGACGGGCTGCCCGGGCCGGCGATGACGAAGAGGTTGGGGAAGCCCGAGACCCCGACGCCGAGGTAGGTGCGGGGTCCGGAGTTCCAGTGCTCGCGCAGCGTCCGGCCGCCGCGCCCGACGATCTCCGGCTTGAGCAGGGCACCCGTCATGGCGTCGAAGCCGGTGGCGAAGACAATCGTGTCCAGCTCGATCTCCTCCGCCGTCGTCCGGATGCCCTTCTCGGTGATCCGCTCGAGCGGGGTGTCGCGCATGTCGACGAGGTCGACGTTGTCCCGGTTGAAGGCCTCGAAGTAGCCGGAGTCGACCGGCGGCCGCTTCGCGCCGAAGGGGTAGCCGCGGGGCATGAGCCGCTCGGCCGTCGCCGGGTCGTCGACCTTCTCGGCGATCTTCGCGCGGATGAAGTCGGCGGCGGTGTCGTTGGCGCGCTCGTCGAGCATGAGGTCGTAGAAGGCGAGCAGGAAGCCGAAGCCCGCCGTCTTCCACTGCTCCTCGTACAGCGCGCGCCGCTCGTCCTCCGGCACCTCCACCGCGGACTGCTTGTTGGGTGCGAACCCCAGCCCGGACGGTGATCGGCGCGCCCGTTCACGCCGCTCGGAGTAGGTGGCCTTGACCTCGGCGTCGCGCTCGTCCGAGAGCGGCGCGTTGTTGGCGGGGATGGAGAAGTTCGGGGTGCGCTGGAAGACCGTGAGGTGGTCGACCTCCCGGGCGAGCACCGGGATGAGCTGCGTGCCGGACGACCCGGTGCCGATGACGCCGACGCGCTGCCCCGACAGGTCGACCGGCTCGTGCGGCCAGGCCCCGGTGTGCAGGATCCGGCCGCGGAAGTCGTCCTGGCCCTCGAGCTGTGGCTGCTTGGTCACCGACAGCTGGCCGGTCGCCATGACGAGGTACCGCGCGCTCCACGTGCCGGCCGTGTCGCCCTCGGTGGTGACGGTCCAGTGGTGCGCGTCCTCGTCGTACTCGGCGCGGGTCATCCGGGTGGAGAGGTGCACGTCGCGGCGCAGCCCGAACCGCTCCGCGACGTGGTCGACGTAGCGCAGGATCTCGGGCTGCGTCGCGTAGCGCTCGCTCCAGCGCCACTCCTGCTCGAGCTCCGGGGAGAACGAGAGCGAGTAGTCGTAGCTCTCGACGTCGCACCGCGCGCCCGGGTACCGGTTGACGTACCAGACACCTCCGAGACCGTCGTTGGCCTCGACGACCGCGACCTCGAGGCCACGCTCGCGGAAGGTGTGCAGGGTGCGGAGCCCGGCGAAACCGGCCCCCACCACGAGCATGTCGACCTGGCGCATGGACCCGAGGTTAGGTCGGCGCCCGAGGATCGTCAACGACCGTGTTGACGGTCGTCCCGACGACGGGTCGCCTGGCACGTGGGACGGCCCGCAGGGCTCCGCGGTGAGGGCTCAGTGCCCCGACCACCGGGGCGCGCGCTTCTCGCCGAACGCGCGCGCCCCCTCACGGGCGTCCTCGGTGGCCTTGATGGCGACCAGTTCGGTCTCCTGGCGCTCCCACGCCTCGTCGACGGGGAGGTCGGACGCGGCGAGCATCCGCTTCGTCGCCGCCAGGGCGAGCGGGGCGTTCCGGGCGATGCGGGCCGCCAGCTCCACCGCGGCGGTCACGGCCGCACCGGGCGCCACCAGCCGGTTGACCAGCCCCCACCGGTGGGCGTCGGCCGCGCCGAAGCGGTCGCCGGTCAGGGCGAGTTCCGCGGCCACCGAGCGGGGGATCCGGTGCGGCAGCCGCAACAACCCGCCCGAACCCGCGATCAGGCCGATACCCACCTCCGGCAGGCCGAACGACGCGTCGTCGGCCGCCACCACGAGGTCGCACGCCAGCACCAGCTCGCACCCGCCGGCCAGGGCGAACCCCTCGACCGCGGCGATCAACGGTTTCGCGGGCGGCGCCTGGGTGAGTCCGCCGAACCCGCGCCCGGGCACCTCGGGAGCGTCACCGTCGAGGAAGGCGCGCAGGTCCATCCCGCTGCAGAAGGTGCCTCCGGCCCCGGTGAGCACTCCGACCGACGAGGACGGGTCGGCGTCGAACCCGTCGAGCACCCGGGCGATCTCCCGGCTCATCGCCCCGTCGATCGCGTTCCGCCGCTCCGGGCGGTCCAGGGTGATCAGCAGGACCCCGTCGGACGGCCGCTCCGTGCGCACACCGGTGCTCTCCACCCGTGCAGCCTGGACATCATCCCGAGGCTAGTCAACACTACGGTTGACGACAGGGAGGTCATCGTGGACATCCACCCGATGGGTGCGCTGATGCGGCGCTTCGTCGTGGACTGGCTCGACCGGGCCGACCCCGAGGTCCCGCCGCAGATCATGGCGCCCGGCTACGCGATCGACATCGCGGGGGTGCAGATGCCCGGGCGGGACGCCTACCTGGAGGCGACCAGCGGCCAGCTCGCGCGCTTCCCGGGCCTGACGGTCACCGTCCACGACGCGATGTACACCCCCGACGGCCTGGCCGCGCTGCGCTTCACCGAGCACGGTGCTTCGGTGCGTGGCGGATCGGCGGCCTGGCGGGGCATCGGGCTCTTCCGGACCGAGGACGGCGTCCTGGTGCACAACGCGACCGAGGAGGACTACCTCGGCCGGCGCCGCCAGCTCCTCGCCGGCACCCCCGACCCGGTCGACCCGCCGATGGTCGCACCCTGGACCGAGCCGCCGGCCGCGCCCGACGCCGACGCCGAGCAGGTCGTCCGTCGCTGGCTCGACGCCGGCGCCCCGGTCCGGCCGGGGATCACCTACGACGACGGGATGACGCGGTCCGACCTCCTCGAGGCGCCGACGGTCGAGGTCGACACCGTCGTCGTCGCCGGACGACGGGTCGCCGTGCACGGCCTCGCGCGCGGCGCCTACGCCGGCGGGCTGCCCGAGCGTCCCGATCCCGACGGCACCGAGGTGACCCTCGGTCTCGCCGCCCTCCTCGACGTCGCCGTCGACGGGACGCTGACCGGTCACGTGGTCCGCGACCGCCTCGGCGTCCACCGGGCCCTCACCCGATGACCGCTCCGGGACGTGCCGCCGACGAAGGTGCTCGGAGCGTCAATGACTTCCCTGACGCATCCCCTGCGACGGATCGGCCATCGACGACCGGAGAGGCACGGCTCGCCCCCGAGGCCGCCGACCTGCTGCGCCGCCTCACCGAGCTCGGACTGCGGCCGTACGCCGAGGTCGGGGTGCTCGCCGCCCGGCACGCCGTCGAGGCCGCGCGATGGATGCAGGGAGAGAAGGTGGACGGGGTCGCGGTCACCGATCTCCTCGTCGACGGCGGGGACGGCCGCGTCCCGGCCCGGGTGTACCGCCCCACGGCTGCATCGAGCACGGAGGTCCCGCTCGTCGTCTGGTTCCACGGCGGCGGCTGGGTCTGCGGCAGCGTCGCGTCCGTCGACCGTCCGTGCCGGGCCATCGCGCGCGCCGCGGGCGCCGTCGTGGTCTCCGTCGAGTACCGACGCCCACCCGAGACGCCCTTCCCGGGACCGCTCGAGGACGCCGTCGCCGCGACCGCCTGGTGCGCCGACCACGCCGCAGAGCTCGGTGCGCACCCCGGCCGGGTCGTGATCGGCGGGGACAGCGCCGGTGGCAACCTCGCGGCGGCGGCCGCCCGGTGGCTGCGCGACCGGGTCGCGCGCCAGGTGCTCGTCTACCCGGTGCTCGTGCCGCCCGACGCGGCCGGCTACCCGGCGCACAACGACGGGTACCTGCTCACCCACGCCGACATGGTGTGGTTCTGGGAGCACCACCTCGACGGGCGCCCCGTAACACCGGACGCCGCCCCACTGCTCGCGTCCGACGACGAGCTCCGCGGCCTCCCGTCCGTCGCGATCGCCGTCGCCGGCTTCGACCCGTTGCACGACGAGGGCGTCACCTACGCGGAGCGGCTGCGCGCGGCCGGTGTCGACGTCGAGCTGCGCGACTGGCCGGACATGATCCACGGCTTCCTCGGCATGGCCGGGGAGCTGCCGCAGAGCGCCGGCCTCATCACCTGGATCGCCGAACGGATCGGGAGGACCACGACATGAGCGTTGCCGTCATCGGGGGCGGGACGATGGGCCGCGGGATCGCCTACGTGTTCGCCGCCGCCGGCCTGTCCACCACGGTCGTGGAGCCGGACCGGGCCCGGGCGGACGCCCTGGTCGACGAGCTCGCGCAGCGGGCGCGCACCGGCGCGGAGCGCGGCAAGCTCGACCCGACGGCCGCGGAGCGCCTGCCCGGGCTGCTCGACGTGGTCGATGGCGTGGACGAGCTCGCGACCGGCCTCGACCTCGTCGTCGAGTCCGTGCCGGAGGTCCCGGAGCTCAAGGCCGAGGTCCTGACGACGGCGGAGGCCCGCGCGCCGCGGCTGCTCGCCTCCAACACGAGCTCGATCTCGATCGACGCGCTGGCCGCGAACCTGGCCCGCCCCCAGGCCTTCCTGGGCATGCACTTCTTCAACCCGGTCTGGTCGCTGCCGCTGGTCGAGGTGGTGCGCGGCCGGGCCAGCGACGAGCAGGCGATCACCTCCGCCCAGGACTACGCCACGACGATCGGCAAGGAGTCGATCGTCGTCCGGGACGTCCCGGGCTTCGCCACCAGCCGCCTCGACAACATCGCCGCCTTCGAGGCGATGCGGATGGTGGAGGAGGAGGTGGCGACGGCGGAGGACATCGACAAGGCGGCCGTCCTCGCCTACGGCCACCCGATCGGCCCGCTCCGCCTGTCCGACGTCGTCGGGCTCGACGTGCGCCTCGACATCGCACGCCACCTGTCGGGCGTCTACGGCGAGCGCTACGCCGCCCCGGCGATCCTCGAGCGGCTCGTGGCCCAGGGCCACCTCGGCCGCAAGTCGGGGCAGGGGTTCTACCGCTGGGAGCGTTGACGACCCGGAGCGCCCGACCTAGAGTCAACAGTGCTGTTGAAACAGGAGGCGACATGGCCGACGGCATCGTGAAGGACGACCTGCTCCTCGACACCGACGAGCGCAAGGCGTTGCGCGAGAGCGTGGCGAAGCTCGTGGGGAGCTACGGACGGAGCTACTTCCAGGACGTCACGAAGCGCGGGGCGCGTCCGGACGAGCTGTGGAAGGACCTGGGCGACGCCGGCTACCTCGGCGTGCACCTGCCCGAGGAGTACGGCGGGGGCGGGGGCGGCCTGACCGACCTCTCCATCGTCATCGAGGAGACCTCGGCCGCGGGCTGCCCGCTGTTCATGCTCGTGATCTCCCCGGCCATCGCCGGGTCGCTGCTCACCGCGCACGCCTCGGAGGCCCAGAAGCAGACGTGGCTCGCGGGCGTGGCCGACGGCACGAAGCGCATCGCCTTCGCCATCACCGAGCCCGACGCCGGGACGAACACCCACAACATCACGACGACGGCGCACGCCGACGGTCCCGACGCCTGGCGCATCCGCGGCCAGAAGTACTGGACGTCGGGCATCGACGACGCCGACGCCGTCATCGTCGTGGCCCGCGGTGCGGAGCCCGACGCGCGGGGTCGCCACCCGATCTCGATGTTCCTGGTCCCCACCGACGCCGAGGGTCTGAGCTTCCAGCCCATCGACTCCGCGCTGCAGATCCCGGAGAACCAGTTCACCACGTTCTTCGACGACGTCCGGGTCACCCGGGACGACCTCATCGGCGAGGAGGGCGCGGGCCTGCGCCAGGTGTTCGCCGGGCTGAACCCCGAGCGGGTCACGGCCGCCGCGCAGGCCAACGGCATCGCCCGCTTCGCCCTCGCGAAGGCCGCCCGCTACGCCACCGACCGCGTCGTGTGGTCCACCCCGATCGGCGCCCACCAGGGCGTGTCGCACCCGCTGGCCAAGTGCTTCGTCGAGGTCCAGCTCGCCCGGCTGATGACGATGCACGCCGCGAAGCTGACCGACGAGGGGGCCGACCCGGCGGCGACCGGGAGCGCGTCCACCGTCGCGAAGTACGCGGCGGGGGAGGCCGCGGCCGCCGCGGTCGACCAGGCCATCCAGACCCACGGCGGGAACGGCCTGTCCAACGAGTACGGGCTCTCCGACCTGTGGTTCGCGGCGCGGATGTTCCGCACCGCGCCGGTGAGCCGCGAGATGGTGCTCAACCACGTCGCCCAGCACAACCTCGGCCTGCCCAAGAGCTACTGATGACGGCGACCGCGGCCACGACCCCCGTCATGGACGCCACCCTGGGCGACACGCTCACCCGGGTGGCGTCCCTCGGCGCCGACCGACCGGCGCTCACGCTGGACGACCGGACGGTGACCTTCGGCGAGTTCGACCGCCGCGCCCACGAGGTCGCCCGGGCTCTCGTCCGGGAGGGCCTGCGGCCGGGTGACCGGGTGGCGGTCCTGCTCCGGAACTGTCCGGAGTACTTCCAGCTGCTGTTCGGGGCGGCCCGGGCGGGGGTCGTGCTGGTCGCGCTCAACTGGCGCCTGGCGGGGCCGGAGGTCCGCGCCATCCTCGACGACGCCGAGCCGGCGCTGCTGGTGTGCGGTCGCGACCAGCTCGGGCTCGTGCCGGCCGACCGTCGACCGCTGGTCCTCGAGGACGACTACGAGGGCTGGCTGGCGGAGGTCCCCGCCGACCCGGTTGAGCACGAGCCGGAGCCCGACGACGTCGTCCTGCAGCTGTACAGCTCCGGCACGACGGGGCTGCCCAAGGGCGCCCGTCTCACCCACGCCAACCTCGCGTTCACCCCGCGGATGGGCCGCGAGTTCTACGGGATGGGCCCGGACTCGGTGAACCTGGTGCCCTCGCCGCTGTTCCACATCGGCGGCATCGGGTACGGGCTCACCACGCTCGGGCAGGGCGGCCACACGGTCCTGCTCTCCGACCTGAGCCCCGACCACCTCGTCGCGGTCATGGAACGCCACCGGGTCACGCACGCGTTCGCCGTGCCGGCGATCGTCGCGGCCATCCTGGCCTCACCCGCCGTCGGGACGGCGGATCTCTCCGCGCTCGAGCGCATCGCCTACGGCGGGGCGCCGATGACCGAGGCGCTGCTGCGCCGCGCCATCGAGGTGCTGGGCTGTGGTTTCATGGCCGTCTACGGGATGACCGAGACCGCGGGCACCGTCGTCAGCATGGCCCCCGAGGAGCACGAGCCGCACCGGCTGCGCTCGGTCGGACGACCGCTCCCGTGGCTGGAGATCACGCTGGTGGACCCGGTCTCCGAGGAGGAGGTCGGGGTCGGCGAGGTCGGCGAGATCCGGGTGCGGTCCGGGCAGAACACCCCGGGCTACTGGCACCGGCCCGAGGAGTCGGCGGCGACGCTCGTCGAGGGTGGCTGGCTGCGCACCGGGGACGCCGGCTACCGCGACGCCCAGGGCTACCTCTACCTGCACGACCGCATCAAGGACCTCATCATCTCCGGCGGGGAGAACGTGTACCCGGCGGAGGTCGAGAACGCGCTGGCCGCGCACCCCGGCATCGCCGACGTCGCGGTCATCGGGGTGCCGTCGGAGCGCTGGGGCGAGACGGTGAAGGCGATCGTCGTGCCGGCACCCGGGGCCACGCTCGACGTCGACGAGCTCCTCGCCGACGTGCGCACGCGGTTGGCCCGCTACAAGTGCCCGACGTCGATCGACGTAGTGGAGGCTCTGCCACGCAACGCGGCTGGCAAGGTACTCAAGCGCGAGCTCCGCGCCCCGTTCTGGCGCTGAGCAGGAGCGGGGGAGGAGGCGGGATGGCGGCACGTGACGAGCCGAGTGCCATCTCCCGACGTCGGGCCGCGGCGCTCGACGAGGGAGGTGCGGCCTACCGGGAGCGCCGCGCCGCGATCGTGCGGGCGGCCGGCGACGTCTTCAAGCGGCACGGGTTCCGCGGCACGAAGATCGGCGACATCGCCGAGGCCGTGGGCATGGACCGCGCGACGATCTACTACTACGTCGGCGGCAAGGAGGAGCTCTTCCACACCGCCGTCGGCGACGCGGTGGAGCGCAACTGTCTCCGCGCGGAGGAGATCCTCGCCGCGGACGGGACGCCCCCGGAGAAGCTGCGGACGCTGATCACCGAGCTGATGGTGTCCTACGCCGACAACTACCCCTACCTGTACCTCTACATCCAGGAGGACCTCAGCGCGCTCGCGCCGCGGTCGCAGTGGGGCCGCACGATGGCCCGCTACAACAAGCGCTACGAGAACGTCCTGGTCGCGATCGTGGAGGACGGGCTGGCCGACGGCAGCTTCCACGCGACGACGAGGCCGTGGGTGGTCGCCTACGGCATCCTCGGGATGGTCGCGTGGTCGAACCGGTGGTTCGACCCGGAGACCTCGACCGTCCCCGCCGCCGAGATCGGCGCCGCCTACGCCGACACCGTGCTCGGCGGTCTCCTCCGCGAACCGCTCTGAGCGTCAGACCTTGTCCGCCGCGAGGTCGGTGTCGCGGGTCTCGCGGAAGAAGAACACGCAGACGAGCAGGCTGATCAGCGCGGCGACGCTCGCGTAGGCGGCGACCGAGAGCACGGTGCCGGTCGCCGCCACGAGCGCGGTCCCGACCAGCGGCGCGGTGCCGCCGAACAGGCCGTACGAGACGTTGAACCCGATGCCGCTCGCGGTGGCGCGGACCCTCGTCGGGAAGAGCTCCGGGATCAGCACGGTCACCACCGCCGAGTTCAGCGACACCGGGATCATGAACAGCAGCTGCGCGGTCAACGCGCTCGCGAACGTCCCGTCGTCGGCGATCGTGTACGCGACGGCGGGGAGCACGACGTAGATCGCGGCCGCCGTCAGGTGCACCGGTTTGCGCCCGACCCGGTCGACCAGCAGTCCGGTGAACGGCAGCGTCACGAGCAGGACGCCCATCGCGATCACGCTCGTGGCGAAGGCGGCGTCCGAGTCGAGCCCGACGTCGTTGATGAGGTGCTGCGGCAGGTAGGTGATGACGCTGTAGGAGGAGACCGACCCGCCGACCGTCATGCCGATGTAGAGCAGGATCGCCCGCCACTGGGTGCGCAGCGTGGTCCGCAGCGGACTGGCCTCGACCGCGCCCTGCTCCCGCTTGAACCGCTCGAACTCCGGGCTCTCCTCGACGGCGAGCCGTAGCACCAGACCCAGCGCGCACAGCGGGATCGCGATGAGGAACGGCAGCCGCCAGCCCCACGTCGCCAGCTGCTCGTCGGTCAGGGTCGCGGTGAGGACCGTCGCCGTCGCCGCCCCCGACATCAGCCCGAGGTAGACCCCGAGCGACGCGAAGCTCGCGAAGAAGCCCCGACGGTGCGGCGGCGCGTGCTCGACCATGAAGCCCACGGCGCCGGAGTACTCCCCGCCCGCCGCGAGCCCCTGCAGCATGCGCAGGACCAGCAGCAGGATCGGGGCCGCGATCCCGGCGCTCGCGTAGGTCGGCAGGACGCCGATCAGGCCGGTGAACACACCGATCAGCAGGACGGTCAGCGAGAGCATCGCCCGCCGACCGAGACGGTCGCCGATCACGCCGAACAGCGCGCCCCCGACCGGCCGCATGATGAACGAGATCGCGTAGATCCCGTACGTCGCGAGCAGTCCTGCGACCGGGTTCTCGTCGGGGAAGAACAACGGCGCGAGGATCGGCGCGAGGTAGCCGTAGACGCCGAAGTCGTACTGCTCGACGAAGTTGCCGATCCCGCTCGCCAGCACCGCTCGCCGCGAGGGTCGGTTCCCGACGGCGGGTGTGGCCGGTTCGGTGCGCGTGCTCACGATCGCCAGGGTGAAGGACGTGTGAGCCCGGCGCACGACCAGACGTCGTCCTGTTCGTCCGGTGTCGGGGCGGGCGGCGGCACATCCACGGCGAGCAGCGCGACCGACCGCATTTCACGTCGCTGTGAAAAGCGGTCCGTGGTCCTCGGACGGGCGCAGGTCGACCCACCGTCCCGGCCGAAACGCCCCCGCATCGCGCGCCGCCGACCGACCATCCCTCCATGCGTCGTCACGAGGGCACCGCCACCGAGACCCTGTCCCGGGTCGTCCATGCGATCGACCACCCGGCTCGTCGCGCCATCGTCGACCGGCTCGTCGACGGCGAGGCCGACGTCGCCGAGCTCGCCGACCTGGTCTGGGACGGCTTCCGCCTGGGGCAGTCATCGACGTCGAACCACCTGAGGGTGCTCCGCGAGGCCGATCTCGTCGCCGTGTCCGTGCGGTACGGGGAGCGCTACTGCGTCCTGTGTCCGGCCTCCCTGTCCGAACTGATGCGATGGGTGTCGCGATGCGTGGGTCCGGTCTGAGTGCCCCTCGCGCGGCCGGCGTCGCCCTACGCCACCCGCACCGACCCGTCGTCGAGAACCTCCGCCGGCGGACCGGAGCGGACGATCCGCCCGCCGTCGAGCACGACCACGGTGTCCGCCACCTCGCGGGCGAAGGCGATCTCGTGGGTGACCACCACCATCGTCGTGCCACCTGCGGCGAGGTCGCGCAGGACCTCGAGGACCTCGCCGACCAGCGCCGGGTCGAGGGCGGAGGTCGGCTCGTCGAAGAGCATGAGGGTCGGTTCCATCGCGAGGGCCCGGGCGATGGCCACCCGCTGCTGCTGGCCGCCCGAGAGCTGGCGCGGGTAGGCGTCCTCGCGGCCCTCGAGCCCCACGCGGGCCAGCAGCGTCCGCCCGCGCGCGAGAGCCTCGCGCCGCGGCACCCCGAGCACCCCGATCGGCGCCTCGATCACGTTGGCGAGCGCCGTCATGTGCCCGAAGAGTTGGAACTGCTGGAACACCATGCCGATCGCCCGGCGTTGGGCGGCGATCGCCCGCTCCGGCAGTTCGCGGAGCACGTCGCCGTCACGCCGGTAGGCGACGAGCGAGCCGTCGACGGAGATCGTCCCGGCGTCCGGGGTCTCCAGGTGGTTGACACAGCGCAGCAGAGTCGACTTGCCCGAGCCGCTGGGGCCCACGAGCACCGTCACCGACCCGGCGTCGACGTCGAGGTCCACGCCTTCGAGCACGGTCACGCCGGCGAACGCCTTGGTGAGGCCCCGGATCTCGAGCAGGCTCATCGGAACGACCTCCGCAGTCGCTGCAGGGGAGTGGGCGGCAACGTCCGTTCCGCCCCGCGCGCGCCTTCGCCGTGCGCGCCGACGACCCGCAGCCACCGATCACCGACCTCGTGCAGCTCTGCGGCCGCGCCGTCTCGGTGCTGAACGGGTCGACGTTCGAGTCCACGCTCGCCAAGGCCCAGCCGCGATGTCGCCAGGCGGGCCGCCCGGACATCGAGGTCCGCAGCTACCCCGACGGCGCAACGTCGGGTCTCGCCCTCGCGCAGCGGCGCGCGGACGTCACGATGAGCACGATCAACGGTCTGCGCTACCTCGTGTCCCAGCAGCCCCGGCTGCGGTTCGTCAACGAGTTCCGCCGGCTCGACGTCGGGTTCGCCCTGGCGAAGGACTCCCCACTGGTCCCGGCCGTGCAGGCCGCCGTCACGCGACTCATGGCCGACGGCACCTACGCCCGGATCCTCGCCAAGTGGGGCACCTCGCCGTCCGCGCTGCGCACCTCCCAGGTCGACCCGCCCGAACCGGCCTGACCCCCCTCTTCTCCCTTTCGACCCGAGCACCAGGAGACACCTGTGCCCTTCACGCCCCGTGGCGCCGCCGTCGCCACGTTCCTCACCCATCTCGACGCGGTCGTCCAGCGCGAGGTCTCGGCGGTCGACGCCGGCGCCGGACGCTGGGAGATCGAGGCCGAGCGGATCGCCGCCGAGGTGGCCGGTTCGCTCGCCCTGCTGCGCACCGAGCTGCAGCGCCACCGCACCGCGTTCGCGGAATGACCCGTCCGGTCGTGCAGGGCCGCTCGGGTCGCCCCCGTCACGTCGGTGGCCCCCACGGACGGGGCATGGCAGTCTTGGCGCCCATGACCTCCGCGGCCGACGTGCGCCTCGTGGCCCGTCGTCACGTGGACTACGGCCGCGTCTTCAGCTGCGCCTGTCCGGTCTCCTGACCCACCCGCGGGACCCGCCGTCCGGACCGGACGGCGGGTCGAACGCGGGTGCGCGCGCCTGACCGCCGTCATCCGACCCCGCCTCTGCGCGCGGGGCCTCCTCAGGAGAACCACCACCCGTGACCCGCCTCCGTCGGCGCACCCTGCCCGCCGTCGTCGCCCTCGCCGCCGCGTTGCTCGTCCTGACCGGGTGCACCCGCGCCCAGGAGTCCGCCCCGGCGCCCGCCGCCGACGCCGGGCCCGCGCCCGAGCTGCGCCTCGGCTTCTTCCCGAACATCACCCACGCCGGCGCGCTGATCGGCGTGCAGAACGGCCTGTTCGCCCAGCAGCTCGGCGCGACCAAGCTGTCGACGCAGACGTTCAACGCCGGCCCGGAGGAGACGAGCGCCCTCTTCGGCAACTCGATCGACCTCGGGTTCATCGGCTCGGGCCCCGCGATCAACGCCTACAAGCAGAACCCCGACGGCGTCCGCATCATCGCGGGCGCGACGTCCGGTGGTGCGCAGCTCGTGGTGCGTCCCGGCATCACCAGCCCGCAGCAGCTGCTCGGGAAGAAGATCGCCACGCCGCAGCTCGCGAACACGCAGGACATCGCGCTGAAGAAGTGGCTGAAGGACAACAACCTGCCGACCGGCACCGGTCCGGGTGCCGTCGAGGTCGTCAACATCGACAACGCCCGCGCGCTCGACGCCTACAAGACTGGCCAGCTCGACGGCGGGTGGCTGCCGGAGCCGTTCGCGTCGCGCTTCGTGCTCGAGGGTGGCGCGACCCCGCTGCTCGACGAGAAGACGCTGTGGCCGAACGGGCAGTTCCCGACCACGGTCGTCATCGCCCGCACCGACTACGTGCAGCAGCATCCGACCACCGTCGCCGCGTTCCTGAAGGGCCTCGTCGCGGCCGAGAACCTGGCGCAGAGCGACCCGAACGCCGCGAAGGCGGCCGCGAACGCCGGTCTCGGTGCTGCGGGCAGCAAGCCGCTCGCGCAGAACGTGCTCGACCGGGCGTGGAGCGAGGTCTCGCTGAACCCCGACCCGCTCGCGTCGACCTTTCCGGTCCTCGCGCAGAACGCCGTCACGGCCGGGACCGCGCAGTCGGCCACCGACGTGAAGGGGCTCTTCGCCCTGGACCCGCTCAACCAGGCCCTCCAGGCCGCCGGACGTCCGACCGTGTCGGCCGCCGGGCTCGACACCAAGTAATCGGGAGAGCAGCCATGACCGCCACGCTCGAACGTTCCGCCCCGGGGCCCCGCACCGGGCCGCCCGCCCTGGACGTCCGCGGGGTCTCCAAGGTCTTCGGGACGGGGAACGACGCCGTGGTCGCCCTGGACGGGGTCGACCTCGCCGTGCACCCGGGGGAGTTCGTCTGCCTCCTCGGGGCGTCGGGCTGCGGCAAGTCGACGCTGCTCAACCTCGTCGCGGGTCTCGACCGGCCGACCAGCGGGACGGTCGAGACCACCTCGGCGCGCCCGGCGGTGATGTTCCAGGAGGCGGCGCTGCTGCCGTGGCTGGACGCCGGGCGCAACGTCGAGCTCCCGCTGCGGCTGGCCGGCCTCGGCCGGGCACAGCGGCGGGAGCGCGCGCAGGAACTGCTCGCCCTCGTGCGGCTCGAGGGCCAGGCGGCGAAGCGTCCGCACGAGCTCTCCGGCGGCATGCGGCAGCGCGTCGCGCTGGCGCGGGCCCTGGCCGCGGCGACCGGCCTCGGGGAGGGCGGGAAGTCCCGTCAGGAGGCCGGCGTCCTGCTCATGGACGAGCCGTTCGGGGCGCTCGACGCGATCACCCGCGACGTGCTGCAGGCCGAGCTGCTCCGGGTGTGGGAGGCGACCGGCACCACGGTGCTGTTCGTGACCCACGACGTCCGGGAGTCGGTCCGGCTCGCGGAACGGGTCGTGCTGCTGTCCTCGCGGCCGGGCCGCGTCGTCCGCGAGTGGGCGACCTCGACCGACACCGATGCCGAGGAGCTGCACGGCGACATCACCGGTGAGCTCCGCGAGGTGATCTCCGCCCATGGCCGCTGACACGACCCTCGACGACGCCGTCGACGTCGGGCGCGGTCTCGACGCCCTCGACACCCCGACCGAGCAGCGCACCCCGCTGTGGAAGCGGCTCCTCACCGGGGTGGTGCCGCCGATCGTCGCGGTGGTGCTGTTCATCGTCGTCTGGCAGATCCTGTGGGCGTCGGCGATCTGGCCGGAGTTCAAGCTGCCGTCGCCCGAGGCCGTGTTCGGCACGATCGGCGACGACTTCGCCGACGGGCGGGCGTTCTCGATCATCTGGACCTCGATCAGCCGGGCGATCCTCGGCTTCCTGCTGGCCGTGGTGGTCGCGACCCCGCTCGGCCTGCTGGTGGCCACCGTGCCGCTGGTGCGCTCCGCGATCGGCCCGATCCTCACCGGGCTGCAGAGCCTGCCCTCGGTGGCGTGGGTCCCGGCGGCGGTCCTGTGGTTCGGGCTGAGCGACGCGACGATCTACTTCGTCGTCCTGATGGGCGCCGTGCCGTCGATCGCCAACGGCCTGGTGTCGGGCATCGACCAGGTGCCCCCGCTGCTGCCGCGCGTGGGCTTCGCGATGGGGGCCTCGCGCTCGCAGTCGGCGCGGCTGATCATGCTGCCCGCAGCTCTGCCGGGCTTCCTCGGTGGCCTCAAGCAGGGGTGGGCGTTCTCCTGGCGCTCCCTCATGGCGGCGGAGATCATCGCGACGTCCCCGAGCCTCGGTTTCGGGCTCGGCGCCTACCTGAACGAGGGGCAGTCCCTGTCCGACATGCCCTCGGTGATGGCGGCGATCATCCTGATCCTCATCGTCGGGATCGGCGTCGAACTGCTCTTCTTCCGGCCCGCCGAGCTGCGCGTCCTGCGGGCCCGCGGCCTCGCGACGGGGCCGTGACGAACGAGCTGCGGAAAGGGACGGTGGCGGCCCCGGACACCGTCCGTTCCTGACGACGGGTCAGGCGGCCATCGCGAGCATGGCCACCATGCCGAGGTCCATGACGACGTGCGGGACGCTCGCGACGCGCAACGTCCGGACCGTGGACGCCGTGGCGGGGGCGCCCGCCAGGGCGGTCCGCGGCGCCAGGGCGACCAGCCCCGTCGTCAGCACCGCGTCGAGCAGGAACGTCGCGGCGAGGACCCAGGCCACGGTGCTCTGCCACGCCGGCGCGGTCACGGCCATCGTCATCGTCAGGTGGTCGTGGTCGGTCGTCAGGACGGCGAAGAGCATCGCCCCTGCGGCGACGAGGTGGAACAGGTGCGCGGGGCGGGACGGTGAACCGCGGACGAGCAGCGCGCCGAACCCGAGGGCGAGGACCGCGAGCACGACCACGCCCGCCGTCCGGAGAGCACCGCCCCACCACGGCGTCAGCATCGCGACCATGACGACGTTCATGACGAGGTGGCCGGTCTCGGCGCTGGGCGTCGTGAGGTAACGGTCGACGGACCGCCCGCGCAGCAGGCCGACGGCGCTCACGGCGACCGCCACGAGCAGGGCGGCGAGCAGCAGGCCGTCGAGCGCGGCGGACCCGGTCACACCCCGCATTCTGACACGGAGGCGTTCCCACTTTCCGCTCGCAGCGCTCCTGTGGTGGCGGGTGTGACCCCCGCTATAGCGTGATGATCCACCCACCTGCAGGAGGAGTCGTCGTGCCGCGTCCGTACGCCAGTGGAGTCATCGCCGCCCCCGCCGACACGGTCTGGGCCCAGCTGCGTGCCTTCAACGACCTGCCCTCGTGGCACCCGGCCTTGAGCCACAGCGAGCTCGTCGAGGGTGTCGACGGACAGGTCGGAGCGGTGCGCCGCCTGACCATGGCCTCCGGCGGGGACCCGTTCGACGAGAAGCTGATCACCCTCGACGACACGGTCCGCACCTTCACCTACACCTTCACCGGCGCGAACCCGTTCGGGGTCCGCCGCTACCTGTCGACGGTGCGGGTCAGCCCGATCACCGACACCGGCGAGACCTTCGTCGAGTGGTGGGCCGAGTACGACGCCGACGCGAGCCAGGAGGAGGAGCTGAACACGACCTTCGCCGACGGCGTGTTCGGCACCGGCATCAAGGAGCTGCGCGAGAAGCTGGCCTGACCTGGTCCGGCCACCAGTCAGCTGATCATGCCGAGTGCGACGTCGCACTCGGCATGATCAACTGCTTAGGGCGTCACACGAGCGGCGGCCCGGGCGGGTCGCCGGGCTCGTGGATCAACGGCGGGCCGATCGCGATGCGGGAGCCGGGCGTGCGGCCGTGGCCCCAGCCGAGGGCCTCGCGGTAGCTGCCGAGCGCCACCTTGTCCTCGGTGGGCGCGGCGGGCAGGGGCGTCCGCTCGGCCGCCACCCACAGCGCGTCGACTGGGCACCAGGCCTCGCACAGGAAGCAGGTCTGGCAGTCGCCCTGCCGCGCGATCACCGGGACGGCACCGGGCACCCGGTCGAAGACGTCGGTGGGGCAGACGTCGACGCAGCGGTCGCAGCCGATGCAGCGGGTGGCGGAGAGCAGCTCGATCACGCGGCGACCCACACGTCGTCGAGGCCGCCGACGGTGATCCGGCGCTGCCAGGCCGGATCGCTGCCCGGCCGGTCCTCCCGCTTGTGCATCCCGCGGGACTCGTCGCGCGCGAGAGCCGCCGTGTACATCCAGCGGGCGACCGCGGTCATCGCCGCCGCCTCCCGCGCCCGCCACGACCCGCCGTCGAGACCCTCGCGGACCGTGTCCCACACCCCGTCGAGCCGTTCCAGCGCGGGGCGGAGTCGGTCGCCGTGGCGGATCAGGTTGATGTCGTAGGGCAGCACCTCGGCCTGGACCGCCGAGACCACGTCCCGGGCGGGAGTCCGCCCGGACGGGACGGGACCCGCACCGGTCGTCGGGAAGGGTCTCCCTCCGGCGAGCGCGTGCGCGGCCGCGGCACGCCCGGCCCAGCTGCCCGAGGAGAGCGCCCAGGCGGCGTTGTGGCTGCCGCCACCGGTGAAGCCGCCGCAGATGTCCTCGCGGCTCGCGGCGTCGCCCGCCGCGTACAGGCCGGGGACGCCGGTCGCGCAGTCCGCCGAGGTCAGGGCGATGCCGCCGGTGCCGCGCACCGTGCCCTCGGCGATGAGCGTGATCTCGAAGAGGTCGCGGAACGGATCGATGCCGGCGCGGTCGAAGGGCAGGAAGAAGTTGGGCTGGCCGCGGCGCATGGCGGCCTGCTCGACCGGCCCGGCGTGGTCGAGCCGGCAGAGCACGGGCTCGTCGAGCAGCGTGCGGGCGATGACCGACCGGCCCCGCGTGCTGCCCGCACCGTCCAGGATCGTGCCGTCGGCGCGGTAGAAACTCGCGTAGCTGTAGTAGGCGGTCTTGGTCACCGAGCTGTGCGCCGGGGCGATCGCGTAGGCGTTGGAGAACTCCATGCCCGAGAGGTGCGCCCCGACCTCCACGGCCGCGAGGGCACCGTCACCGGTGTCGACGTCGCAGCCCAGTGCTCCGCTCCCGAAGGCGCAGCCACCGGTCGCGAGGACCACCGCGCCGGCCCGGACGCGGTAGTCCACGCCCTCCTGACGACGGGTGCCCGCGGCGCCCGCGACGTGGCCGTCGGCGGCGGTGAGCAACCCGGTGAGCGGGGAGTGGTCGAGGATCCGGACGCCGGCGCGGCGCACGAGCGCCCGCATCCGCCGCATGTACTCCGGGCCCTGCACCCCGCGCCGGATCTCGTGTCCCTCGTCATCGCGGGGGAACGGGTAGCGCCCCCGGTCGGCGAGCTCGTCGACGCCGGCGTAGGTCTCGTCGAGCACGCGCGCCATCCACCCGCGGTCCGAGAGGTACCCGCCGAGCCCCTCGCGGGCGGCCATCGCCGTCTCGCGGGCCTCCGGGTCGGGCTCGACGTACCAGATGCTGGTGCCCGAGGCGGCCGTCGCGCCGCTCGCCCCGCACCAGCCCTTGTCGACCAGCACCACGTCCGCGCCGGCGTCCGCCGCCCGGAGCGCGGCCCACGTGCCGGCGGGGCCACCTCCGGCGACCAGCACGTCGGCCTCGAGCTCGAGCACGGGCATCTCCTCACGACGGTCGGGCCGGACGCTACGGGAGACCGGGAACGCGCTCCCCCCGATGCACGAACGGGCCGTTCGTCACGATCGGTCGTGACGAACGGCCCGCTCGTGCGGTCCGGCTCAGACCGTCGCGGTGGCCTCGACGCGGGTCCACCGGTTGTCGAACTCCAGGCCGCTGCGCGTGAACATCTGCGTCACCGGGCAGCGGCGCGCGACCTCCGAGACGAACTGCTCGAACTGCTCCTCGGTCGCGTCGGTCTCGACCGTCGCCCGTACCTCGACGCGGTCGAAGTTGGCGTTGCCGTCGGCGCCGCCCACGAACACCGCGGTGTCGAGGTCACCGACGATGTCGAAGGTCCACTTCGTGACGGTGATGCCCAGGTCCTTCGCGACGAGGCTGCCGGTCACCTGGTTGCACGAGGTCAGGGCGCCGAGCAGGTAGAACAGCGGGCTCGGGGCCGAGTCCTTGCCACCGAAGGCCGGGTAGGCGTCGGTGTGGAAGACGTGGCCGCCCTCGCCACCGGCGGTGAGGGTCTGGTAGACGCCGGTCCCCTCCGCGTGCACGGGGAACGGGACGACGGTCTCCTTGGGCTTGATGGCCATGCTCGATGTCTCCTGGAGGACAGGCGGGAACCGGGTCCGCGGAGGTGCGGACCGGGAGGTCAGGGCGCTCGTCGTCCGCGCAGCACACCGCGACCAGTTCGGCGCGGGTGAGCGGGATCGCTCAGACGAGCGGGCGGGCGGGGCGACAGCCCATCGCCGGCACACGGCACAGATCGACGTGCAGACGACGCACGAGGTTCCGGGCCATACGATCATTGAACACCGAATGGTCGTGGACGCCAACCCGGGAGGCTCGACGCGGAGCCCCCGGGCGCCCGACGCGGCCCGTGGAGAGGACCCGCATGGACTCGATCGCCGACATGGGCGGGACCCAGGGCTGGGGGCCTGCCCGGATCCCCACCGACGAGCCACCCTTCGCCGAGCCGTGGGAGGGCCGCAGCTTCGCGCTGACGGTCCTCACCATGGGCCGCATCTCGGGACGCAACCTGGACGCCTTCCGGCACGCCCTCGGCCGCCTCCACCCGGTCGACTACCTCGTCGACGGGTACTACGGCCGCTGGCTGAACGCGGCCGAGCTCATGCTCACCGACAGCACCGTCCTGGCCCCCGGCGCCGTCGACGCCCGGGCCCGCCGCAACCGGGGCGAGGACGTCGAGGAGCCGGCGTTCCCCGAGCCCACCCGGCCCGACTACCAGGCGACCGCCCCGGGCTCCCTGCGCGAGGTCGACCACGGGCCCGCGTTCGGGGTCGGCGAGGTGGTGCACACGAAGGACCTGCACCCGCAGGGCCCCACCAAGCTGCCCCGCTACCTGCGACGCCGGACCGGCACGGTGCATGCCGTCCGCCCCCCGCACGTCCTGCCCGACACCCACGCCGTGTTCGCGGGAGAGAACCCGCAGCACGTCTACACCGTCGCATTCCCCTCGACCGAGCTGTGGGGGCCCGACGCCGAGCCGTTCACCCTGCACGCCGAGGTGTTCGAGAGCTACCTGGAGACGCGATGACCGACGCCCCTTCCGGCCGCCTGTCCCCGGCCCTGCGCACCGAGGCGCTCGAGCAGCTCCTCGTCGAGCGCGAACTGGTCGACCCGGCGGTGATGGACGCCTTCATCACCACCTACGAGCGCGACGTCGGCCCGCTCAACGGGGCCCGGGTGGTCGCGCGGGCGTGGACCGACCCGGAGTACCGCGCCTGGCTGTTGCAGGACGGCACCGCGGCGATCAAGGACCTCGGGTACGGGGGACCGCAGGGCGAGCACATGGTGGTGCTCGAGCAGACCGAGGACGTCCACCACGTGGTGGTCTGCACCCTGTGCTCCTGCTACCCGTGGCCGGTCCTGGGGCTGCCCCCGAGCTGGTACAAGGACCCGGCCTACCGGGCGGGCATGGTGCGGACCCCCCGCCGGACGCTGCGGGAGATGGGCCTGGAGGTGCCCGAGGGCCGGGAGATCCAGGTGTGGGACTCGAGCGCCGAGGTCCGCTACCTCGTCCTGCCCCGACGGCCCGCCGGGACCGAGGAGTGGGACGCCGAGGCGCTCGCGGCCCTCGTCACCCGCGACGCCATGGTCGGCGTGGCCGAGGTGGCCGCGCCGTGAGCACCGGCCCGGACCGTCCGCCCGGGCCGGCGCTCGACGTCGAGGGCCCGGGCGCCCCGCCCCGCGCCAACGGCGAACTTCTCTTCGCCGAGCCCTGGGAGAGCCGGGCCTTCGCGATGGCGGTGACCCTCGCCCAGACGGGCCTGTTCACCTGGGACGAGTTCCGCGACGACCTCGTCGCCCGGATCGCCGCGTGGGAGGCCCACCATCCCGATGGCGAGCCCTTCCGCTACTACCGCTGCTGGCTCGCCGCCCTCGAGGACCGCGTCGTGGCGGCGGGGGCCCTCGACGCCGTGACCGTCGACGAACGCTCGGCCCACCTCGCCGAGCGCCCCGCGGGGCACGACCACGGGGGCCACGGCCACGGCCACGGCCACGGTCACAGCAGCGGGAGCACGCCCTCCCCGAACTGACAGGCCTCCTCGAGGTGCGGATAGCCGGCGTGGCGGCGCGCGACATGGTGTGCGCTCCGCGCATGTGAGCAGAAAGTGGGCCTATAGCCCCACTTTCTGCTCACGTGGGCGGAGCCCACCTCGGTGGGACAGGGCGACGGTGTCTACCGACAGGTCGCCGCGTCGAGGCGCATGAGGTCCTCGTGGCGCCGATGCGTGAGGAGCATGTCCTCGATCGTCGGGAAGCGGGCGTCGGTCCGCAACCGGCTCCATGATCAACGAGCACCCTCGGCGGTCGGGCAGGTCCGCCCGCCACCGAGGGTGCTCGTTGATCATGACGAAGCCCGGCCCCACCAGGAGGTGGGGCCGGGCTCTCGGTCGGTGGATCACTTCCGCTGCTCTGCTCGCTGCCGGTCGACCCGCCATTCGCGGTCGACCCGCCGTCCTCAGGGACGGCCCTGTCCACGCAGCGCCCTCACGCGGCCGGGAGCACGATGATGAGCATGCGCAAGCTCATTGCCCTCGAGGAGCACCTGGCGACGCCGGAGGTCGCCGAGGCTTGGCGAACCGCGCCAGGCACGGACCGGGACCGCGCCGACGTGGCCTCGATGATGGACATGGCCGGTGAGGCCCTGCTCGACGTCGGGAAGGGGCGGATCGCGGCGATGGACGACCAGGGCATCGACGTCCAGGTCCTCTCCCTCACTGCTCCCGGGGTGCAGAACCTCGAGGCGGAGCGGGCCGTCCCGCTCGCGCGGGGCGCCAACGACGCGATCGCCAAGGCGGTCTCGGCGCACCCCGACCGCTTCGACGGGTTCGCCACCCTGCCCACCCCGGACCCGGAGGCGTCGGCGGTCGAGCTGCGCCGCGCCGTCACCGACCTGGGCCTGGCCGGCGCGATGATCCACGGCCGGACCGGACCGGTGCGGCTGGACGACCCCCGCAACGAGCCGATCTGGGCGGCCGCCGCGGAGCTCGGCGCGCCGATCTACGTCCACCCGCACCAGCCGGTCGACGAGGTCCGCGACGCCTACTACACCGGCTTCGACCCGGCCACGGACTCGGCGCTGGCGAGCGCCGCGATCGGCTGGCACTACGAGACCGGCATGCAGGTCCTGCGCCTGATCCTCTCCGGTGCCTTCGACCGGCACCCCGACCTGCAGCTGATCGTCGGGCACTGGGGCGAGGTCGTGCTCTTCTACCTCGACCGGATCACCGCGGTCTCCGGCCGGTTCGGGACCGACCTGCGCCGGCCGATCGCGGACTACTTCCGGGAGAACGTCTCCTACACCGGCAGCGGACTCACCGTGCCGCGCATGTTGCGGTGGACGATCGAGCTGGTCGGGGTCGAGCGGGTCATGACCGCCGTGGACCATCCGTTCATCGACAACTCCGGTGGCGGCGCGCGTCGGTTCCTGGAGGAGGCCGACCTCACCGAGGCGGAGAAGGACGCGATCGGCTCCGGCAACTGGGAACGGATCCGACCGGCACGCTGACCACGACGAGACCCCCGGTGCCTGGTGGCGCACCGGGGGTCTCGTCGGGAGTGGCGGTCAGCCGTTGCCCTGGCTCTCACCGCCGGTCGAGGTCGAGCCCTCCGAGGAGGAGCCTCCCGACGACGACCCGGTGGACGAGGAGCCCTCGGAGGAGGAACCGTCCGTCGACCCGGTCGAGGTCGAGCCCGTCGTACCGGAGCCGTCCGTCGTGCCGCCGGCAGTCGTGCCGTCGGTCGTTCCGGCCGGGGCCTGCTGGACCTCGGGCTGCGTCACGCCGCCCGTCGTGCACGCCGGGTCGACGACGACGCCGTTGCAGACCGGGGCGGTGACTTCGCCCTGCGGCGTGACCGGCTCCTTCGCCGTCCCGTCCGCGGTGCCGGCGCCGTCGGCGGCGGGCGTCCGCACCGAGCCGTCGGGGTTCAGCACGGTCCCGTCGGGCAGCGTCACGTTGCCCTGGGCGTCGACCGCGGAGCCCTGCGGGAGCTTCGCGGTGTCGACGGTGCCGTCGTCCTTGAGCGTCACGCCCTGGGTCTTCAGCGCCTGGGCGTCCGGGGACTTCCCGTCGTCGACCGGCTTGTTGTCGGTCAGCGTCTGACCCGCGAAGGGCGCGGCTCCGATCGGCGGCGTGGTTCCGCCGTTCTTGTCGAGGACCGAGTCGTCGGGGAGGACGATCTTGGGCTGGCGGGTCGTGCCGTCCGGGTTCACGACGGTCCCGTCGACCTTCACGATCGAGCCGTCGGGGTTGAGGCGTTCACCCGGGCCCACCACCCGTCCGCTCTTGACCACACCGTCCGGACCGACGACGGTCACCGCCGGCTTGGCGTTGTTCCCGCCGAAGAAGACGAGCGTGAAGGTGCCGTCGTGGTTCCACTGCACCTTGCTGACGAGCGCGCCGATCGGGGTGACCGAGCCGTCCGGGTTGATCGTGGCGCCGGCGAACTGGACCGGCTTGCGCTCGGTTCCGTCGATGTTGAACACCCGCCCGTCCGGGTGTGTCACCGACCCGTCGCCGTTGATGGTGCTGCCCTTGGGATGAGTGACGTCGACGGCGGGCTTCACGAAGGAACCGTCGGGACGCATGATGCGGCCGTCGGACAGCCGGACGGTGCCGTCGTAGTTGTGGGTGCCCGTCAGTCGGAGCTGCTGGTCCGGCGTCGTCGGTGGGGCCGGATTCGGGGTGTTCGGGCCGGGCTGCGTCTTCACGGGAGCCGGTGTCTGCGTGTTGGTGGTGGGGTTGACGACGGTGAGCGTCCGTTGTGCCACCGGGGCGGGCGTGATCCGGATCGTCCGCTCGGTGGCGAAGCCCTGCCAGACCGGACCCACCGGCCGACCGGTGTCGTTCGACGAGGTCGCTGCCCCGAGCGGGTTGCCGTTGTGGCACTTCACCGTGGGTTCGCCGTAGCTGTTGACCATGACCGCCGTGCCGGCCTGCAGCACCGCCGGGTAGGGCTGGAAGGCGCCGTCGGCGTAGCCGTACTCGGTCACGGCGGTGTCGGCGCGCAGGGTCACGGCGCTCAGGCTGGTCACGAAGGCGTTGATGCCACCCGGCTCGACGTTCAGCGGACGGCCCCACGCCGCGGCCTTGGCGGGGTCGGCGGTGAGCTGGGCGATCAGTGCCTGGGTGTCGCAGGCGGGGGCGGCCGGGTCCTGGGCGTAGAGCCCGCCGGTGTTGCCGGCCTGCGGACCGGCCGCGTTCTCGGGGCTGGCGACGTTCGCGACGTCGTTCCCGACGGGCGCGGTGAACGGCATGGCGCCGGCGGAGGACACGGTCTCCAGCTGCACCTGCGCGGTCTCCGCGTCGGCGTTCCCGGTGAGGCCGACCCAGGCGACCGCACCGATCGCGACGACGGCGGTGAGCGCCCCGACCTTGAGGCGCCACTTCGGGCGCCGACGTTCGGGCGACTGCGGACCGCGGAGCGCCTCCGGCACCTGCTGGTCCATGACCGGCTGTCCGACGGGTCGGCCGAACTGCGGGTGCGGCGGCATCGCCGGGTGCGGCATGCCCGGGTGCGGCCCGGCGTACGGCGGGCGCGGGCCCATCGGCCCGGCGACGGGGAAGCGGGGGTAGGGGTGCTGGTCGGCGCGCATCGGGTTCTCCTGGTTCGTTCCGGCCCCGGTGGGACCGGGTGTTTCGACTGGAGAAACCATCGCGAATCCGCAGCTCCACGCCGATGGAGCTGACCCTGCGGTGCGCGGGGAGCCGACCCTCGTCCCGAGGTAGGGCTGACCCCAGGTGCGCTCCGCGCCTGTGTGCACTAATCCGTGTCCGGGCACGGAGAAGTACTCACGAGCGCGGAGCGCACATCGCTGATCAGGTCGTCCGCGTCCTCCAGCCCCACCGAGAGCCGGAGGTGCCCGTACCGGCGGAACTCCTCGGGCCAGTGCGCCGCCCGTGGCCCGTCCGGCCCGACGTGCACGATCAGCGACTCGTCGTGCCCCACCGACACCGCCGAGGTGATCACGCGCAGGTCGGCGACGAACCGGTTCTGGGTGTCGGCGTCACCGTGCAGCGCGAACGCCATCACCGCGCCCGGCGGCTCCCCGTCGAAGAGGCGCCGTGCCACCGAACGTTGGGGGTGCGACGGCAGGCCGGGGTAGGCGACGTAGGCGACCTCGGGCCTCGTCGTCAGGAACTCCGCGACCCGCTGCGCCGACGCCAGGTGCTGCCGCAGGCGCAGGGGGAGCGTGATCGCCCCGCGGGAGATCAGCCAGGCGTTGAACGGCGAGATCACGCCGCCCACGTCGATCATGACGTCGGCGCGGATCGGGTCGAGCAGCTCCGTCGCGCCCAGCACGGCCCCGCCCATCGCGTCGCCGTGCCCGTTGACGAACTTCGTCAGCGAGTGCACGACGAGGTCCGCGCCGTGCTCGAGCGGCCGGTACAGCGGGGGCGGGGTGAAGGTCGAGTCGACCGACAGCAGCGCGCCGGCCTCGTGCGCGATCGCCGCCACGGCCGGGATGTCGCAGACCCGCGTCGTCGGGTTCGCGACCACCTCGGTGTGCACGAGCTTCGTCGTCGGCCGGATCGCGGCGCGGACGGCGTCGGGGTCGGAGGTGTCCACGAACGTCGCCTCGACGCCGTAGCGGGCGGGCAGGATGTCGCGGAACAGCCGGAACGTCGCCTCGTAGGTCACGTCGGAGATCACCGCGTGGTCCCCGGTGCGCAGCAGACTGAAGAACACGGCGTGCAGGGCGGCGACCCCGGAGGCCAGCACGACGGCGTCCTCGGCATGCTCCAGCGCGGCCAGCTTCCGTTGCAGCGCGATCTGGTTGACCCCCGAGTTCCGCGTGTACAGCGGCGTGTCGAACCCCGACCACGACAACGACGACGGGTCCTCCGGCAACGCGTACGAGTTGGCCAGCACCAGGGGCGTGCGGATCGCCCGCGTCCCCGGGTCGACGGCGTTGCCGCCGTGCACGGCCTGCGTCTCCAGCCGGCACGACGACGGGTCGTGCTTGTCGGGTCGGTGTGGCTTCGCCATGTGAGCATTAAAGGCCGCCATCACGGCCGTTAGTGCTCACCTGCGCGGAGCGCACCCCGCGTCACCAACCCCGCCAACCGGCCGTCGCACACCAGGTGTGCGACCTCGCCGTCGGGAAAGCGCTCCAGGGCGTCGACGACCGGCTCGCCGACCCCGAGCCCCACCGGGGGAGAAGCGGCCGGCCCGACCGTGCCGGCGCCGGACAACTCCGACGCCGTGAGCAGGGCCAGCACCTCCCCGGCGGCCGGCGGGAACCGGTCGGACCGCCCGGCCAGCACCACCGGCAACGCCGGCTGACCCGACTCCGAGAGCGCCCGCGACGCCTCCGCGACCGGCGTCCCCACCGGCACCGACACCACGGGAGACACGAACGCCGACAGCTCCCCGTCCAGGAAGCCCTGCCGCCGGCACCACGTGTCGGAGTGGTACTTCGACAGGTAGGCGCGGCCGGAGTCGGGCAGCAGCACGACGACGCAGTCACCGGTCACCGAGGACGCCACCGCGTACGCCGTCCCCGACGAGCCGCCGACCAGCAGCCCCTCGGTCCGCGCCAGCGTCCGACACGCCACGATCGACGCCCGGTCCGGCACGGCGACGACGCGGTCGACCACGTCGCGGTGGTAGGAGTCGGGCCACGGGTCGTTCACGGTCTGCGGGTGCACGTAGTGCCCGGCCGCCTCGATCGCGAACGGGGAGCCGTCGCCGCCGTTGTAGGACGACGTCACGGGGTCGGCGCCGATCACCTGCACGCGCCCGTCCGAGGCCTCCTTGAGGAACCGTCCGGTCCCGGAGATCGTGCCGCCGGTGCCGATCGTCGCGACGAAGTGCGTCACGCGGCCCTCGGTCGCCTCCCAGATCTCCGGACCCGTCGTCCGGAGGTGGACCGCCGGATTGGCCGGGTTGCCGTACTGGTCGGCCCACCAGCCGCCCGGCGTCTCGCGGGCGATCCGCGCGGCGTAGGCGACGACCTGGTTCGGGTGCTCCTTCGGCAGCGCCGAGGGGGTCAGCACCACCTCCGCGCCGTAGGCCCGCAGGGCGTCGAGCTTCTCGACGGCGGTCTTGTCGGGCAGCACGCACACCATGCGGTAGCCCCGGGCCGCCGCGACCTGGGCGAGCCCGAGACCGGTGTTGCCCGACGTCCCCTCGACGATCGTGCCGCCGGGCCGCAGCGCCCCCGACTCCTCGGCCGCGAGCACCATCGACAGCGCGGCCCGGTCCTTCACCGAGCCGCCCGGGTTGAGGTACTCGAGCTTCGCGTGCACCCCGGACCGCAGCGTCACCAGCGGCGTGCCGCCCACGAGGTCGAGCAGTTTCACGACTGCGACAACGCCCGGACCGGCGCCAGCCCCAGGTTCTCCCGCAGGGTCGTCCCCTCGTAGGAGGTGCGGAACGACCCCTTCTCCTGCAGCAGCGGGACCACCTGGTCGACGAACGGGTCCATCCCGCCGGGCGTGATGTGGGGGACCAGCACGAAGCCGTCGGAGGCGTTCGACTGCACGAAGTCGTCGATCGTGTCGGCCACCCGCTGCGGGGTCCCGACGAAGGTGTGCCGCCCGTTCTTCGCGATCACCACCTCGCGGAGCGACCAGCCCTTCGCCTCGCCGAGCTCGCGCCACTCCCGCGCGGTCGCGACCGGATCGCGGTACTGCCGCACGCTCGCCCGGCCCTTGGAGATGTGACCGCCGGAGTCGACGTCGTCCTCGGTCTTCGGGTCGAAGCTCGGCACCGGACCGTCGGGGTCCACGTCGGACAGGTCGCGGTTCCACACCTGCTCGGCGAACGCGATCGCCGTGGCGGGGGAGACCTGCTGGTACTGGACCTGGCGGGCGTTCTCGGCGGCCTCGTCCTCGGTGTCGCCCAGCACGAACGTCGCGGCCGGGAGGATCTTGAGGTCCTCGTGACGACGGCCATGCGCGGCCAGCCGCCCCTTCACGTCCGCGTAGAACTCCATGCCGGCCTGCTTCTCGGCGTGCCGCGTGAAGATCGCGTCGGCGGAGGCGGCCGCGAACTCACGACCCTCCTCGGAGTCCCCGGCCTGGATGATCACCGGGTGCCCCTGCGGGCTGCGCGGGACCGGGAACCGACCGGTGATGTCGAACTGGTCGGTGTGGATGTCGAACTCGCCGCCGTCGGTGTCCCACAGCTGCTTCGCGACGTCGAGCATCTCCTGCGCCCGCAGGTAGCGCTTCTCCTTCGGCAGGTAGCCGCCGCGGCGGAAGTTCTCGCCGGTGAACTCGTCCCAGCTCGTGACGACGTTCCACGCCGCGCGACCGCCGGAGAGGAAGTCCAGCGAGGCGAGCTTGCGGGCGACGTCGAGCGGCTCGTTGAACGTCGAGTTCACCGTGCCGGCGAGGCCGATGTGCGACGTCACGGCCGCCATCGCCTGCAGGATCGACACGTTGTCCGGGCGCCCCATGACGTCCAGGTCGTAGATCTTCCCGCCCTGCTCGCGCAGCCGCAGGCCCTCGGCGAGGAACAGGAAGTCGAACAGCCCGCGCTCGGCGCTCTGCGCGAAGTGGCGGAACGACTCGAACTCGATGTGGCTTCCCGACGCCGGGTCGCTCCAGACCGTCGTGTTGTTGACGCCGGGGAAGTGCGCGGCGAGGTGGATCTGCTTCTTCTGCGTCATGACTGCACTCCTGCGTAGCGGTCGGCAGGCTTCGCGAGGCCGAGCAGGCCGCGCAGGGTGTCCGCCTCGTAGGCGGTGCGGGTCAGGCCGCGGCGGGCCAGCTCGGGGGCCAGGTCGCGGGCGATGCGGGGGAGGTCGTGCTCGGCGACGGCGGGCCGCAGGCGCGCCCCGTCGAGGCCGGCGGCGGCCCAGCCCTCGAGCTTCGTCGCGAGCTGGTCGACGGTTCCGGCGAAGACGTCGGCGTCGGAACGCAGCGTCCGCTCGCCGTCGAGCCGGGTCCAGCGCGTGCTCGCGGCGGTCGCGTCGTCGTCGAGGAAGACGACCAGGTCGCCGAGCACCTGTGCGGGCTCGGCGCGCCCGATCTCCGCCTCCGCCGACCGCACCCCGCGCAGCGTCGTGGCCGCGTCCCCGGTGGGCCCGTCCCGCCCGACCCCGTCCGGCGTCGTGAACACGAGGTCGGCGCAGCGGGCGGCGAGCCGGTAGGCGGTGTCGACGTGCGCGAGCGCGGTGACGATCGGCTGTCCCTGCGGCGGGCGCGGCGTGATCGACGGGCCGCGGACGGCGAAGTGCGAGCCCACGAAGTCGATGTAGTGCAGCTTGTCGCGGTCGACGAAGCGGTTGGTCGCCGCGTCGCGGATCTCGGCGTCGTCCTCCCACGAGTCCCAGAGCCGGCGCTGCACCTCGACGTGGTCGATCGCCTCGTCGAAGAGGCCCTCGCGGGTCTCCGACGACGGGTCGCGGCGGCCGAACAGCGCGGCCTCCGCCGGGTCGGCCGACACCTTGATCCGCTCGCCGGCCCGACCCGCCGTGACCCAGTCCAGCGTCGCGATCTGCGTGGACACGTGGAACGGCTCGGTGTGCGTCGCGACCACGGTCGGCACGAGCCCGACGTGCGAGGTGACCGGCCCGGCCCGCAGCGCGATCAGCACCGAGTCCAGCCCGCGGCGCGCGAACCCGTCCTCGAGGGTGACCAGCGTGGCCAGTCCACGCTCGGCCTCCTGGATCTGCGACACCCAGAAGTCCGGCTCCAGCACGTCGCCGGGTGGGGCGGCGGGATGCCAGCCGGTGTCCTTCAGGGCGACGGCGAGATGGAAGGTCATGAGTCCTCCGGATTCGACGGAGCGCGGACGGCGACGAACGAGGGTCGGGCGCGCAGGCGGAAGCCGAGCTGTTCGTAGAGCCGGATCGCGGTGGTGTTGTCGGCACTGGCGTGCAGGAACGGGGTCTCACCGCGAGCGCGGATCCCGGCCGCGACGGCGAGGATCAGGCGGGTCGCGAGGCCGTGGCCGCGCACGGCGGGGTCGGTGCACACGGCGCTGATCTCGCACGCGCCCGCCACGTGCATCCGTTCCCCGGCCATCGCGACGAGCCCCAGCATGTCGTCCCGGATGCCCAGGTAGACGCCCAGTTCACGCGTGCGCCGGGCGAACGGGCCGGGCTTCGTGCGTCCGACCAGCGCGAGCATGGCGTCGACGTCGGTGTCGTCGAGCAGCACCATCTGCGCGTCGGCCGCGGTCGGGGTCGGGACCGCGTCGTCGAGGACCATCTGCACCCCGGGGATCTCCCGCTCGAGGGTCCAGTCTCCCGGGACCTCGAGCGGCCCCGACGTCCGGACGACCATCACCTCGCCCAGCGACGCGGCGTCGCGCCACTCCTGCGGGGAGGCCGGCGGCGCGAGGAAGGGCCCGACGTCGGGGTGGAAGCGGACGGCCTCTCCGCGGCGCACGGCGAGGTGGGCCTGCGGGCCCTCGAGGGCGGCGCGCAGCGGGTCGTCGAGCGCGGTCGTGGTGGGGGTGTCCACCAATGTCCTCCCGGTCGGTACGGATACGACGGGGGAGACGGCCTACAGCCCCGACGGCGACCCACGGCCGTCGAGCCAGCGGCGCGACACGAGCACGATCACCCGGCCACCGTAACCACGACGGAGCCGTCCGTGCAGGTGAGCACCTCCACCGCCGGACCGGGAATATCAGTGGTCCTTTCCGTGACCCTTCCCGTGTCCCTTGCCCGGGCCGTCGTCCTTCGGGCCCTTGCCCTTGTCCTTCCCCGGCCCGTCGTCCTTCCCGGGGGATGCCTTCCCGACGTCGGGTCGGGGCGCGACGCGCGGTCCGTCGTCCGGTCCGTCGTCCGACCCGTCGCCCGCGGGCGCCGCGGCCCGTCGCGGGGCGGCGGTGGTCGGGTCGGGCGCGTCGTCGGCGACCGGCGTCGGCGCAGCGGTGGTGGGAGGTGCGACTCCCGCCGGCACGATCGGCGCCCCGGCGGCCGGCAGCACCGCCGCCGGGGCCGGGACCGCATCCGTCGTCGGGAGACCCACCGCGAGGACGGTCGCGACACCCGCCGTCAGGAACACGCCTGCGGCCGTCGCCGCGAGCCGGGGCCAGGTCCACCTCATGGGTGAGCAGGGAACCACATCGGTCCGGTGCGCCCCGCCCGCACGGGGTAGTCCGCGGTCCGTGAGTACGACGGTCGGCGACGAGGTCGCCGCGGAGGAGGGCCGCCTGCGCCGCCACCTGGGCGTGGGCGGTCTGTCCGCCATCGGTTTCTCGAACATCGTCGGGTCGGGCTGGCTGTTCGCCGCGCTCTACGCCGCGCAGATCGCCGGGCCCGCCGCCCTGGTCGCGTGGCTGGTGGCGGGCGTGCTGGTCACGCTCGTCGCGCTGGTGATGGTGGAGCTCGGCGCGACCCGGCCGGAGGGCGGCGGGACCGTCCGCTGGCCGCTCTACGCGAGCGGTCGGCTCACCGGCACCGTCATCGGGTTCTCGGTGCTGCTCTCGGTGGGCGCGACGTCCGCCGAGCTGACCGCGATCGTCCAGTACGCCGGCTACTATCTGCCCTGGCTCTACGCCGACGACGCGCTGACCGGCGCGGGCGTGCTCTTCGCCGTCGTGCTGTCGGTGCTGCTCACGGCCCTGAACTGGTTCGGCGTGAAGCTGTTCGGGCGGGTCAACACGGCGGTGACGGTCGTGAAGGTCGCCGTCCCGCTGCTGACCGTCGTCCTGCTGCTGGCCTCCGGCTTCGACTCCGCCCGGCTCACCGACCACGGCGGCTTCGCCCCCTACGGCTGGGGCGCCGTGCTCTCCGCGTTGGCCGGCGGCGGGATCGTCTACTCGCTCAACGGGTTCCAGGCGCCGGTCGACTTCTCCGGCGAGGCGCGCAACCCGCAGCGCACGGTGCCGCTCGCGGTGCTCGGCTCGATCGGGCTCGCCCTGCTGCTCTACCTCGGGCTGCAGCTCGCGTTCCTCGGCGCCGTCCCCGCGGACGCCCTCGGCGCCGGCTGGCAGGGCGTGAACTTCGAGTCGCCGTTCGGGCAGCTCGCGGTCGCGCTGAACCTCGGGTTCCTCGCCGCCGTGCTCTACGGCGACGCGGTCGTCTCGCCGGGCGGCTCGGCCTTCGTCGGCGTCGCGGTCGACGCGCGCCACACCTACGCGCTCGCGAAGAACCGGCTGCTGCCCCGGGCCCTGATGGCGGTGCACCCGTCGTCGGGAATCCCGCGCCGGGCCCTGCTGCTCAATCTCGCCGTCATCGTGGTCTACCTGCTGCCCTTCTCCGGCTGGCAGTCGATCGTGTCGGTGATGGGCACGCTGTACCTGCTGCTCTACCTCGCGGCCGCGGTCGCCGCGGAGGTGTTCCGACGACGGGAGCCCGGGCGGCTCTCCGGGTGGGTCCCGGGGCTGCGGGTCATCGCGCCGGTGTCGTTCGTGCTGGCGACGCTGTTCGTCTACTGGTCGGGCTTCTCCGACCTGCGTCTGGCGCTGCCGCTGACCCTCGTCGGGGTGCCGCTGTTCGTGGTGCTGTGGCGGCGGGAACGCGCCGGGTCGCTGGTCGAGGAGCTGCGCCGCGGCGCCTGGCTGATGGTGCACCTGCTGGTGCTGATCCTGCTGTCGGGGCTCGGTTCGTTCGACGGGCTCGGTGTGCTGCCGGCGCCGTGGGACAGCGTCGTCGTGGCCCTATGGGCGGCGCTGGTGTTCCCGGTGGCCGTGCGCTCCGGCGTGCGTGAGCCCGACGCCGTCCCCGCCCGAGCATGATCACGTCGAGGGGACGGTCAGGGCTGATGTCGGTCTCCGGAACAGCCATGACGGTCCACTCGACGTGATCATGGTCGACGTCAGGCGGCTGACAGCGTGTCCACGCCGCGGGGTCGGCCCTCGGCCTCGCGGCGGGCGACCTCGGCGCGGACCCGGCTCACTTCGTGTCGGTGAGCGCGAACCCGACCTTGAGGGTGACCTGCACGTGACCGACCTCGCCGCCCTCGACGTGCCCGCGGATCTCGGTCACCTCGAACCAGTCGATGTCCTTCAGCGTCGCCGATGCGCGTGAGATGGCGCCGCGGATCGCGTCGTCGACGCCCTTCTCCGAGGTGCCGACGATCTCGGTCTTGCTGTACGTGGTGTCCGCCATGGGAGAGCTCCTGGGGGTCAGGGGGATCGGGCACATCGTCGCCCGGCCGGGCAACGGTCATCACTCGGGCGTAGTCGGAGCAAGCCGGGAGGACGCGGATGTGACCGCGACCTCTCTCCGGGGAGAGATCCGTTGACAGGGCCGCGGGGCCCCGGTTCGGTGATGGCTGTGACCCGACCGACCGAGGTGCTGATCCCGGCACTGCTGACGTCGCGTCTGCACGTCGACCTGCTGCTGGTCTGCTCCAGCGCCTGTCGCCCCTGACCTCGACGGTCCCCGGCGCCCTCTGAGTGCGCCGCTCCACGCGCGTCGTCCGCGCGATCTCCCCGGCGTCCCCGCACGCCGTTCCCCGGCCCGGGGCCGCACCGCCGTGCGCGCCCCGCGGCCCGTCCCCGCGCGCGCCGACGTCGCGCGCACCCCTGGTGGAAGGACACCCATGACCGAGGTACTCGAGCCCTTCGTGACCGCCGCCCGCGACGGCGGTGCCGACTTCGCGGCCCTCCCGACCCCGACCACGCCCGCCGAGTGGCTGGAGCGGGCCCGCCTGGTCCGCCGCATCCTCGAGGTCGACGCCGCGGAGCGCGACGCCGCCGGAGCGACCCCCTACGACGAGGTGGCCGTGCTCAAGCGGTCCGGCCTGGTCACGCTGCTGGGTCCGGTGGCGGAGGGCGGGGGTGGCCAGGAGTGGCCGCTGGCGTACCGGGTGACCCGGGAGGTCGCCGCCGGCGACGGCTCGATCGGGCAGCTGCTCGGCTACCACTACCTGTGGTTCTGGGCCGCGCGGCTCGTCGGCACCCCTGAGCAGATCGAGGCCGTCGAGACGCAGGCGACGGCCGAGCAGTGGTTCTTCGGCGGGGCGGTCAACCCACGCGACGACGACGTGGTGATCCACGACGAGGGCGACGAGCTCGTCTACCACGGCAAGAAGTCGTTCTCGACCGGCAGCAACGTCTCCGACGTGACCGTGCTCGAGGGCGTCGTCTCCGGCACCGAGACCCACGTCTTCGCGATCGTGCCCTCGAAGCAGGAGGGCATCGTCTACCACGACGACTGGGACAACATCGGCCAGCGGCTGACCGAGTCCGGCGGGGTCACCATCGACGGCGTGCGGGTGCCGTGGGCCGCGGCGGCGGGGTTCCGCGACAAGGTCTACCAGCCGCGGGTCTACAACACCCTGAACGTCCCGGTGATCCAGCTGGTGTTCGTCAACTTCTACCTGGGGATCGCGCGCGGCGCGCTCGACACGGCCGCGGAGTACACCCGCACCACCACGCGCCCGTGGTTGCACGGCGGCCAGGAGCGCGCCACCGACGAGCCGTACATCGTCGACGGCTACGGCGACCTGACGGCGAAGCTCTGGGCGGCCGAGGCCCTCGCCGACGCCGTCGCGGACGAGCAGCAGGAGATCCACCGCGACCCCGACGCCCTGACCGAGCAGGCGCGCGGCGAGCACGAGGTCCGGGTGGCGGCCGTGAAGGCGGTCGCCACGAACGTCGCCCTCGCCGCCTCCAACGCGATCTTCGAGCTCACCGGGGCCCGCGC
The DNA here is from genome assembly GCF_013409505.1 of Actinomycetospora corticicola. NCBI lineage: Bacteria > Bacillati > Actinomycetota > Actinomycetes > Pseudonocardiales > Pseudonocardiaceae > Actinomycetospora > Actinomycetospora corticicola. Next base: position 196,209 of record NZ_JACCBN010000001.1, read on the forward strand.
GACCCGGGCCTCCCTGGGCTTCGACCGGTTCTGGCGCAACGTCCGCACGCACTCGCTGCACGACCCGGTCGCCTACAAGCGCCGGGAGGTCGGCCGCTTCGTACTGACCGGCGAGCTGCCCCAGCCGACCTGGTACAGCTGACGCTTCCGGGCCCACCGCCGGCCGGCCCGCGCCCTCGGAGCCGGTCCGTGGTGCGCCGGCGGGATCTCCGTGGTGTGGTGGCCGGGAGGTCCCGCCGACGGCACGTGATCATCCGAGTCAGCGCGACTCGGACGCGCCACGGCGGATCCGCGATCGGACCGGCCGGCCACCGGCGCCGAGCGCACCACATCATCCAAGTCGCCACGACTCGGATGGTCCCGCCGGCAGCACGCCGGGTCCCGAGAAGGTGTCGGAACCGAGGTCCGAGCGTCCGAATTCGCTACGTCTTGGCGGGGACCGGCGTGCCCTGGTGGAACAGCACCCGCCAGGGCCCGCCGGGCTCCCGTCGCCAGACCGAGCTGCGCAAGGTCGTCCGTTCCTGACGACGGGTCCGGTAGGTCACCAGCACGACGTCCTCCGCGAGTCGGACCGCCGCCTCGTCGGAGACCTCCAACGGCTCGTGGTCGGCGGCGAACACGACCGCGAGGACGGACTCGCGGTCCCACTCCTGCCCGGACGCCCCGTACTCGCGGAAATCCGGGTCGATCAGCGGACCCGCCAGCTCTCGGGACCGCCGGACGTCGAGGTCGAGCAGCCGGAGTTCGAGGTCGAGGACCGTGCGCAGCTCGTCGTCCATCCGGCCACCCTGGGCGCCCGCCGGCGAACCGGCAACGCACCCGGCCGTCATCACCGAGCCGGAATCGCAGGGCCTGGTGGACCGGCGCGGCGCCGTGTCAGAGTGATGACGTGGGACCCGGATCGCGACTCGTGCGCCGCACGTACGTCGATCTGCTGCGCGTCGTCTCCGCGGGGTGTCGGGCGAGCTGAGCTCGCCGCCCGACCCGCCGGTCCGTCCGCGGACCGCCCCTCCGTGAGGATTCTCGTGCCCACGTCCCGTCCTGCCACGACCACCGCCACCATGCGTCCACGTCGACCGGCGGTGCCGGACCCGCTCGCGCGGGCCGTCGCCACCGGGCTCCGGCAGCTCCGGGCGCTCGACGTCGAGGGCACCCGCGAGCGGTGGACGCGCTGCCGCACGGTGGAGACCGCCCTGCGCGCCGCCCTCGACGAGCAGCTCACCCTGGGCCCCTCCGACGCGGTGCCCGCCGTCACGATCGCCTGCGCCTACCTCACGGCCACCGACGTGGAGGAGGCGTGCGCGGCCCTGCTCCTCGCCGCCGACCGTCTGCGGGCAACGAGCACTCGGACCGGCCCACCGTCGTGAACGAGCGGCACTTTCGCAGCATCCAGGTGTGCGACAGTGCCGCTCGTTCACTGCCTCACAGGTGCTCCAGCGGCCGAGCCTTCAACGCCGCCCAGATGCTGACCAGCGCTGCGACGAACAGGTAGCCCGCCGCGTACCAGGGTGCGCCGCCGCCGAGGGCGAGCAGCGAGGTGAGGATCAGCGGGGTGAGCCCGGAGGCGTAGATCCCGCCGCCCTGGAAGGCGAGCGACATGCCCGTGTAGCGCGTCCTCGTCGGGAAGATCTCGGCGAACAACGTCGACTCGGCGCCGCTGGTCAGCCCGTAGGAGATCCCGAGCATCACGATCAGCACGAGTCCGACGACGACCGTCGAGCCGGTCCCGAGCAGCGCGAACGCCGGGAACACGCCGACGGCGAGGATCGCGCAGCCGATCGCGAAGACCCGGCCGCGGCCGATGCGGTCGCCGAGGAACCCGGCCAGCAGCACGACGAAGGCGCTGACCACGGCGGCGACGGTCACCGCGATCAGCATCTCCGAGCGCGGCAGCTTCAGCGTCGACACGGTGTAGGTGAGGACGAAGACGCCCCACGTGTTGAACGACGCGCCCTCGGCCCAGCGGGCGAGCAGACCGAAGCCGAGGTTGCGGCGCGACTCCGGGTCGCGCACGACGTCGACCACCGGGACGCGCGACACCTCCGCGGACTCCTGCATGCGGCGGAAGGCCGGGGTCTCGAGCACGGCGAGGCGCACCACGAACCCGATGATCACGAGCACGACGCTGGCCACGAACGCGATGCGCCACCCGTAGTCGAGGAACGCCTGATCGTCCATCAGTGCGCCGAGCAGGGCGAACGCGCCGGTGCCCAGCGCGAGTCCCAGCCCGAGCCCGATCTGCGGCGTCGCGCCGTAGAGGCCGCGCTTCCCCGGCGGGGCGTACTCGACGGCCATGAGCACGGCGCCGCCCCACTCGCCGCCGATCGCGATGCCCTGGATGACGCGGAGCAGCACGAGCAGGATCGGCGCGGCCACGCCGATCGCGGCGTAGGTGGGCAGCAGACCGATCGCGGCGGTCGAGAGTCCGGTCAGGGCCATCGTCACGATGAGGGTGCTGCGCCGACCGACGCGGTCCCCGATGTGCCCGAAGATCAGCCCGCCGATGGGGCGGGCGACGAAGCCGATCGCGAAGGTGGCGAACGAGAGCAGCGTGGCCACCGTCGGGTCGCCGTTGCCGTAGAAGAGCTGCGGGAAGACGATCCCGGCGGCCGTGGCGAAGAGGAAGAAGTCGTACCACTCGATGGTCGTCCCGATGAGGGACGCCGCGAGGACGGTGCGGCCTTCCTTCGTCGTCGCCAGACGAGCGGTCTCGGCGGTCGCGGTCACCGGGAGGACCCCGCGAAGGGCACGGACGCGGCGGGGGCGTGGAGGGCGCGGGCGGCCTCGGACCCGGCGGCCGGGGTCCAGAGCCCACGGCGGCCGAGCTCGGCCAGCGGACCCTCGCCGACCCAGTAGGCCTCCTCGAGGTGCGGGTGGCCGGAGAGGACGAACTCGGTGATGCCGAGGTCGTGGTACTCGACCATGCGGTCGGCGACCTCGGCATGGCTGCCGACGAGCGCCGTGCCCGCGCCGCCGCGCACCAGGCCGACACCGGCCCACAGGTTGGGGGAGACCTCGAGGTCCCCGGCGGTCTTCGCCCCGCCGTCGTGCAGACTCCGCATCCGCTGCTGCCCGACCGACTCGCTCTTCGACAGCCCGGCCTGGACGTTCTCGATCATGTGGTCGGGGATGCCGCGCAGCAGTTCCTCGGCCTGCGCCCACGCCGCGTCGGAGGTGTCGCGGGTGATCACGTGCAGCCGGATGCCGAACCGGACCTCGCGGCCCTCCTCGGCGGCGAGCTTGCGGATCCAGGTGATCTTCTCGGCCACCTGCTCCGGCGGCTCGCCCCAGGTCAGGTACACGTCGACGTGCTTCGCGGCGACCTCGCCGGCCTTCGGCGACGACCCGCCGAAGTAGATCGGCGGCACCGGGTCGGGCACGCGCTCGAGCTGCGCGCCCTCGACGTGGACCTGCTCGCCGTCGAGCGTGACCTCCTCGCCGGCCCAGAGGCGGCGGACGACGTCGAGGAACTCGCCGGTGCGGGTGTAGCGCTGGTCCTTGTCGAGGAAGTCGCCGTAGGCGCGCTGCTCGGAGGGCTCGCCGCCGGTGACGACGTTGACGAGGAGCCGACCGCCGGAGTGGCGCTGGAAGGTGGCGCCCATCTGCGCGGCGAGCGTGGGGGAGGTGCCGCCGGGGCGGAAGGCGACGAGGAACTTCAGCCGCTCGCTCTCGGCGGCGAGCATCGCGGTGGTGAGCCACGCGTCCTCGCACCACGCCCCGGTGGGGGTGAGCGCGCCCTCGAACCCGAGGGTCTCGGCGGCGCGGGCGATCTGGGCGAGGTAGCCGAGCGACGCCTCGCGGGGCGTGCCGGCGGCCGAGGCGGCCATGCCGTGCCCACCGCCGACGAGGCCGCGGGAGTCGCCGTAGGTGGGCAGGAACCAGTGCGCGGTGATCACGATAGGGGAGTCCGTTCCGGGCTGGACGATGTGCGCTCCGCGCTCGTGAGCACTAACGGTCGCTATAGCGACCGTTAGTGCTCACCTGCAGAGCACCTGGCGGCGATCAGCTCGGACAGGCGCAGGTGGTGATCCGCTTGAGGTCGACGTGGCGGCGCTGCGTGAGCAGGCGCGTGCGGTCGACCGTCATGGGTGACCATCCTCCGGTCGCCGGACGAACCCGACAACCCGAGGTGACGTGGACGTCAGGTAAGCGCGGCCGGTTCTCGACGGCGCCGGTCCCCGCCGAGGAGGCTGTCGCCGTGCGGGCACCGTCGACCCATCTGGCCAACCTCGACCTCAACCTGCTCGTGTCGCTGCGCGAGCTGCTCCGCGAGCGGAACGTGACCCGTGCGGCCGCCCGGGTAGGGGTGACGCAGCCCGCGGCGAGTGCCGCGCTGTCCCGGCTGCGTCGCCATTTCGACGACGAGCTGCTCGTCCGGCACGCGGGGGGATACGTCCTGACCCCGCTCGCGGCACAGCTCGCCGACCAGGTCGAGGGCGTGTGCGCCGCCGCGGAACGCCTCTTCGGCACCGGGCACCGGTTCGACCCGACGACCTCGCGGCGCAGCTTCAGCCTGCTCGTCGCCGATTACACCATCGCGGTGCTGGGGACGGCCCTGTCCTCGGCCCTCGCGGACCGGGCACCGGGGGTCGAGCTGCGGCTGCGCCTGGTCCACGAGTCGTTCTCCAACGACATCGGCGAGCGCATCCGGCTGATCGACGGCATGGTCGCCCCAGCGGCCCCGCGGTTCGACCGCCCCGACCTGCGCTCGGTCCATCTCTTCGCCGACCGCTGGGTCCTCCTGCTCGACGCCGCGAGCCCCGCGGCCGAGGAGGATCTGACCCCGGCCCGACTGGCCGTGCTGCCGTGGATCGTCCCCTTCGCGCCCGACCGGGGCTTCTCCACCGCGGCCCCGCTCACCCGACAGCTGGCCCGTCTCGGGGTCGAGCCCGACACCCGGGTGCGGGTCGAGAGCTACCTCGCCGTGCCCCACCTCGTGGCCGGGACCGACCGGGTCGCGTTGGTCCAGGACCGGCTCGCCCGGGACGTCGCGCCGCGGCTGGGGCTCGTGACGCGCGAGTGTCCGCGGGTCGACGACGAGGAGCGGCCGACCGGGATCGAGGAGCGGCTGTGGTGGCACGCCGACCACGACAGCGACCCGGCCCACCAGTGGCTGCGCGCCCTGCTCGTCGAGCTGACCGCCCGTCTCTGACCCGCTGAGCTGCGGTTATTCGTGCGGTTGATGATCGCTCAGGTCGGTTGTCTATTTCCGTCATGGCTCACGTCACTCCTAGCTTGTGACCCATGCCGCACCCGCTCACCGACCTCCCGGTCCGCACGGTCGTGCGACCCGGACCGGCCCGGCCGACCGACGCTCCCGAGCACGTGGTCACGGCCGACGTGTGCGTCGTCGGGGCGGGCATCGCCGGCGTCTCGGCCGCGGTGGAGTCCGCGCGGCTGGGCCGTGCGGTCGTCCTGGTCGACTCCCTGCCTGTCCTCGGCGGCCAGATGGTGAACTCGCTGATCGGTCTGTTCTGCGGCGTGTTCGGCAACGCCCCGGAGCACCGGCGGCTGACCCACGGGATCTTCGACGACATCCTCGCCGACCTGGGCGCGAGCGGGGACCTGTTCTACCGGGTCGGGCACACGACCACCGTCGGCTACGACGAGGTCCGGCTCGGCCGGTGGGTCGAGGACACGGTCCGCGAGCACGGCATCAAGGTCCTCACCGGGGCGTCGCTCGTCGGCGTCGACCGGGAGGGGGACCGGGTGGTGGGCACCCGGTTCGCCACCCGCTTCGGCGCCGTCGACGTCCGCGCGCACGGCTTCGTCGACGCCAGCGGGGACGCGGCGTTGTGCTGGGCGGCGGGCCTGCCGTGCCGGCTGCCCGACCGGGAGATCTACGGCAGCCAGCAGCTCGTCGTCGAGAACCTCGTCGAGACCGCGGCCCCCGACCCGGCCGACCTCTCGGCCCGGGTCGACGCGAAGGCCGCCGAGTACGGCCTGCGCCGTCACGACGGGCTGGCCTTCTTCTTCCCGGGGCGCGGCACGGCGGTGCTCAACATGACCCACATCGAGGCCCCGCTCGACCCGATCGCCGCCGCCGAGGCCCAGCTGGAGGGCAAGGCCCAGGCCGACCGGGTCGTCGACTTCCTGCGCGCCGAGTTCCCCGAGGTGTTCGGCAAGGCGGCCGTGCGCGCCTACGGGCTGCCCGGCCGGCGCCAGACGCGGTGGGTGGCCGCCGCCCACCAGCTCACCGTCGACGAGGTCCGCGCGGGCATCCGCTTCCCGGACGCCGTCGCGCGCACCGCGTGGCCGATCGAGCTGCACGACAGTCCCGCGGGCTACGTCTGGGAGACCTTCGACGCGGACCACCTGCACTACGTGCCGCTGCGCTCCATGGCGCCCCCCGACGTCACGAACGTCCTCGCGGCCGGTCGCTGCATCGACGGGGACGCGGCCGCGCTGTCCAGCGTCCGCGTGATGGGGCCGTGCGCCGCGATGGGGCACGCGGCCGCGCACGCCCTCGACATGGCGGGCCCGGACGGCAGCGTCCACACCGTGTCCGCCGAGCGGGCCGGCGAGCTCGTCGCCCGGGTCCGGGTGAACGTCGATGACTGAGCCGGACCCGTCGGCCGCCCGGCCCCTGCGCTCGGTCCACGCCCCGGGCAGCGTCCGCTGGGCCACGCGCCGTGCCCAGTGGCGCGCCCTCGGCCTCACCGACGCCGACCTCGAGAAGCCCAAGATCGCGGTCGTCAACTCCTCCTCGGACATGGCGATCTGCTTCTCCCACCTCGACGAGATCGCCGCCCGCGTCAAGGCGGGGGTGCGCGCCGCCGGCGGGCTCGCCTTCGAGGCGCGCACCGTCGCGCCGAGCGACTTCCTGCACGCCGCCGGGCACGGCGGCGGCTACGTGCTCTCCTCCCGCGACCTGATCGTCGCCGACGTCGAGGTCGCGGTGGAGGGGGCGCGCCTCGACGGGATGATCTGCCTCGCCAGCTGCGACAAGACCACGCCCGCCCACCTGATGGCCGCCGCCCGCCTCGACGTCCCGACGATCGTCGTGGCCTGCGGCTACCAGCCCGCCGGGCGCCTGCGCGGCGAGCACTGCGACATCGAGGACGTCTTCCTCCACGCCTGCGGGGAGCCCTCGCCGACGCTGACCGCCGAGCTCACCGCCATGAGCGACGTCGCCGTCGGCGGACCGGGCGTGTGCGCCGGGATGGGCACCGCGAACTCGATGCACGTGGTGGCCGAGGCGCTGGGGATGGCGCTGCCCGGGACCACCCCGGTCGCGGCCCGCTCCGACGCGATGTGGGCCGCCGTCGACGCCGCCGCGGCCCGGATCGTCGCGATGGTCCATGAGGACCTGCGGCCCCGCGCCCTGATCACCGCGGCCGCCGTCGGGAACGCGGTCCGCGTGGCGCTGGCCGTCGGCGCCTCGATCAACACCGTCAAGCACCTGCAGGCGGTCGCCGTCGAGGCCGGGCTGGACCTCGACGTGCTCGACCTGTTCGCGACGGCGGGGGCCGACACCCCCGTGCTCACCGACGTCCGGCCGAACGGGCCGCGCTCGATCGAGGAGTTCGAGGCCGCCGGTGGGGCGGCCGCCGTCCTGGCCGAGCTCGGGGACCGCATCGACCGCACCGCGGCGACCGTCTCCGGCGCCACCCTCGCGGAGGACCTCGCGGGCGTGGCCTCCCGGGACCGGTCGGTGATCCGGCCGGCGACCGAGCCCGTCGTCGACGGACCGCTGGTCCTCGTCCTGCGCGGGTCGCTCTGCCCCGACGGGGGCATCGTCAAGCTCGCCGCCGACGCGCCGGTGGGCACGGCCACCCGGCCCGACGAGTTCACCGGGCCGGCCCGGTGCGCGGACAGTCAGGAGGAGGCGCTCGCGCTGCTCGCGGCGGGACGCCTCACGGCGGGCGACGTCGTGGTGCTGCGGGGGCTCGGCCCGCACGGCCGCCCGGGGATGGGCATGGCCTCCCAGATCGTGTTCGCGCTCGACCGGGCCGGGCTCACCGGTCGGGTCGCCGTCGTCACCGACGGGCAGCTCTCCGGCCTGGTGAACCGGGGCGTGGTGGTCGGCGAGGTGCGCCCGGAGGCCGCGGACGGCGGCCCGCTGGCCCGCGTCCGCGACGACGACCTCGTGCGGATCGACCTCCGGGCGCGGACCTGCGACGTCCTCGTCGATCCCGCCGAGCTCGCCGCCCGCGACCCGGCCCCGGCCGCGGACCACGCCGAGACCGGCTGGCTCTCGGTGTACCGGCGCACCGCCCGGCCCCTGCAGGACGGGGCGGTCCTGCGCCCCTGACGTCCGGCGATCCCACCCACCCCAGGAGGTCGGCACCGATGCCGCACCCGAACCACCTCGAGGCGCCTCCCACGCGGGCGGTGACCCGATGATCCTCACCGACGACGAGCAGCGGATGCGCGACGGGGCGGACGGGCCGGCCACGGCGGCCGCGATGGACCTGCTGGTGCGCTACGGCGAGGCCCTCGACGCGGAACGGCTCTGCACCGTCCGCAACGTCGCGGGCACCACCACCCAGCCCTCCCCGGTGAAGGCCCGCCTGGTGGCCGAGGGTGGCTGGGACCGGGCCTTCTCGATCATCAACCTGGACGCCGACGAGACGCTGCCGATCCCGCCGATGGCCGTCCCGACCTGCCAGCTCCAGCAGGGGTTCGGGCCGGACTCCGTGGGGACGGTGCCCTATCCCGAGGAGTTCGTGCAGCTCCAGAGCGGGGGAGAGGCGTTCATGGGGGCGCGGGGGGTCTCCGTGCTCGCGACCTGCACGCCCTACCAGGTCGGCAACCTCCCCGTCCGCGGCGAGCACTGCGCCTGGATGGAGTCCTCCGCCGTCGTCTACGCCAACAGCGTGCTGGGGGCGCGGACGAACTGCGAGGGAGGTGCTTCCACCGGGGCGGCCAGCCTGACCGGGCGCATCCCCTGCTGGGGCAACCACCACGACGAGCAGCGCCGCGGCACCCACCTTGTGCGGGCCACCACCCCGGTGGCGTCGTTCCGCGACTGGGGGCTCCTGGGCTACTTCGTGGGTGACGTCGTCCAGGAGGCCCGTCCGGTCGTCACCGGCGACCTGGCCCTGCCCGACCTCACCGACCTCAAGCACTTCGGGGCTGCCGCGGCGTCGTCCGGCGGGGTCGAGATGTACCACGTCCCCGGGGTGACCCCCGAGGCGCCGACGGTGGAGGCCGCGTTCGGCGGGGGCCGGGTGCCCGACGCCGTGGTGTTCGGCGAGGCCGAGAAGCGAGCCGCGTACGCCCGGCTCAACGACCAGGGCTCCGACGAGGACGTCGACTTCGTGCTCCTCGGGTGCCCGCACGCCTCGCTGGACCAGATCCGCGACATCGCGCGGGCCCTCGACGGCCGCCGCCTCGCCGCGGGCACCGAGCTGTGGGTGATGGCGCCGCGGGCGCTCGCCGCGGTCGCGGAGCGCTCGGGCCACACCGCGGTGATCGAGGCCGCCGGGGGCCGGGTGCTCACCGACTCCTGCCCGGCGATGTCGCGCACGGCTCCCGTCGGCACCCGGACCTTCGCGACCGACTCGGCGAAGCAGGCGCACTACCTGCCGGCCATCCTCGGGATCGGCGCCTGGTTCGGGACCACGGCCGAGTGCGTCGACGCCGCGGTCACCGGCCGCTGGCGCGGTGAGCTCCGATGAGCGCGCCGCCGACCGCACTGCCGCGGGTCGTGCTGCGCGGGCGCACCGTCGTCCCGGGCGTCGTCACCGGCGAGGTCCTGGTCTCGCCCGAGACGATCTCGGGCTGGGGCGGGATCGACCCGGCCACCGGGACGATCATCGAGGCCCGCCACCCGCTGGCCGGGGTCTGCTTCTCCGGGCGCATCCTGGTCTTCCCCGGCGCCAAGGGCTCCTCGGGCTGGTCGGGGTTCTTCCAAACGACCCGGCTGCTCGGGACCGCGCCGATCGGGATGATCTTCGCGGTGACCACCACGAAGGCGGCGCTCGGCGCGGTCGTCACCCGCGTGCCCGCCCTCGCCGACCTCGACGACGACCCGGTCGCGGTGCTGCGCACCGGCGACCGCATCCGGCTCGACGCCGACGCGGGCGTCGTCGAGCTCCTCGAGCGCACCGGGGAGGCCCCGTGAGGATCGCGGTGATGGGCGCCGACGAGCTCGCGCCCGGCGAGCACCGGGTGGTGCAGGTGGGCCGCCGCTCGATCGGGATCTTCCGGGTGGGCGACCGCTACCACGCGCTGGCCGACCACTGCCCCCACCAGGGCGGTCCCCTGTGCCGGGGCCGGGTCGCCCCGGTGGCGGTCGCCCCGGCCCCCGGCGAGGTCGCGCTCGACCCGGACCGGGTGTTCGTGGCCTGCCCCTGGCACGGCTGGGAGTACGACGTCACCACCGGCCGGTCCTACGTCGGACCCGGCGACGCGCCCGCCCGCAGCTTCCCGGCGGAGGTCGTGGCGGTGGACCCCCGGACCGGGCGCGTCCCGGGTCCCTACGTCGCGGACACGTTCGACGTGTCCGTCGAGAACCACGTCGTGGTCGTGGACACGACCGCGCGCCCCCGGCCCGACGACGTGCAGGAGGACCCCGCATGACCACCACCCTCGCCCGGGACGCGGGCGCGGCGTCGCCGCGTCGTCGCGCCCGCACCCCCGTCGTGGACGCCGACATCCACCCGGCGGTCACCCCGGCCCGGCTCGCGACCGAGCTGCCCGCACCCTGGGCGCGGCGCTTCGAGCGCTTCGGGGTGCGGGGCGCGGCCCCGCCCGCGATCTACCCGCGGGTGCGCAACGGCGGCATGCGGGCCGACGCGCATCCCGCGTCGGGGCCTCCCGGCAGCGACCTCGGGCTGCTGCGCGAGCAGCTGCTCGACCCCTACGACGTCCTCGCGGGCGTGCTCATCCCGCTGCAGGGCCACACCTGGGGCGCGGAGGAACCCGCGTACGCCGCGGCCCTGTGCCGCGCGCTCAACGACATCCAGGTCGCCGACTGGCTCGACCCCGAACCCCGGCTGCGCGCCAGCATCTGCATCGCCCACGAGTCCCCGGAGCACGCCGTCGCCGAGATCGAGCGGCGCGCGGGGGACCCCCGCTTCGTGCAGGTGCTCTTCCCCAGCGGGACCCACCTGCCGGTCGCCGACGCGAAGTACCGGCCGATCTACGCCGCCGCGGCCGCCGCCGGGCTCCCCGTCGGCATGCACCTCGGCGGCACCGAGGGGCACCGCGGGGACGGCTGGCCGTCGTTCTACCTCGAGCAGCACGGCTGGTACGGCAACGCGATGGCGATGGCCCTGACCGCGCTCGTCGCGGGCGGCGTGTTCGACGACCACCCCGGCCTGCGCCTGGTCCTCGTGGAGGGCGGCATCACCTGGCTGCCCTCGCTGCTGTGGGGACTCGACGAGGGCTGGGCGTGCTTCCGCGACGACGTGCCGCGGGTGGTGCGTCCCCCGTCGGAGATCGTCCGGGAGCACTGCTGGTTCACCACCCAGCCGATCGACGAGCCGGAGAACCTCGCGCACCTCGCGACGACGCTGCGCCACACCGGCATGCTCGACCGGCTCCTCTTCGCCTCCGACTACCCGCACTGGGACTTCGACGACCCGGTGACGGCGCTGCGGGTGCTCCCCGCCGACCTGCGCCGGCCGATGATGGCCCGCAACGCGGCCGCGCTCTACGGTCTCGAGCTCCCGGCGGGCACCCCGTGAGCGCCGGCGTGGTCGACGCGGACACCCACGTCGCCCCTGCGTCGTGGGCGGACCTCCTGCCCCACCTGCCCGCCTACTGGCGCGACTACGTCGAGGGCGCCGCGTTGCGCCTCGACCCGGTCCAGGCCGGCGCCTACCCGCCCGGCGCGGTCACCGGCGCCGCCCCCGCCGACGTCGAGACCCTGCGGGCGCAGGTGCTCGACGTGCCCGCGCCCGGCGGGGCCGCGGTCACGACGGCGGTCCTCACCGCGACCTCCGCCTTCGACGTCAGCCGCAACCCCTACTTCGACGCGGCCCTGTGCCGCGCGCTCAATGACTGGGTGGCCGAGCGGTTCCTCGACCACGACCCCCGGGTGCGCGCGAGTGTCGCGGTGCCCTCGGTCGACCCGGAGGCGGCGGTCGAGGAGATCCGTCGTCGCGCCGGGGACCCCCGCTTCGTCCAGGTGCTGCTGCCGGTGCGCGGCCACGACCACCGCTACGGCCACCGTCGCTTCCTGCCCCTGTTCGAGGCGAGCGTCGAGCACGGCCTCGCGGTCGCCCTGCACGCCTGGGGGCGGGCGGGCAGCGCGGCGACCACCACCGGGTTCACCCACACCTACCTCCAGGACTACCTCGCCCAGGGGCAGATCGCACAGGGCCAGCTCACCAGCCTCGTCGTGGAGGGGGTGCTGGGGCGGCTGCCCGACCTGCGGGTGGTCGTCGCCGAGTGCGGCTTCTCCTGGCTCCCGCCCCTGCTGTGGCGCCTGGACAAGGAGTGGAAGGGCATCTGGCGGGAGGTGCCGTGGGTGACCCGGCCGCCGTCGGAGTACCTCCGCGAGCAGGTCCGGTTCACGTCCACCCCGGCGCACCTGCCGACCGCGCGCCCCGAGCTCGACGAGGCCCTCGAGGTGATCGGGCCGGGCGAGCTCGTCCTGTACGCCGGCGACCACCCGCACGTCCACGGCGACGGGACCGCGCGCCTGCTGGCCGCTCTCGGCCCGGCCGACCGCGCCGCCGTGCTCGGCGGCACCGCCACCACCTTCCTGCTCGACCCGGCCGCCCGGTCGGCGGCACCCCGTCCCCAGGAGGCCCACCGATGAGACCGATCCGAATGTCCCGCAGCCGGGTGCTGCGCGCCCTCGCCGTGGCCCTCGCCGCGGTAGCGGTGCTCACGGCGTGCGGCGGGGCGGGAGACACCACCGACGACGGCCGCCAGCGGATGACCTTCCTCAACATCCTGCCGCTCGAGTCGTTGTCGTACTCGGCCGAGCTGATCGCCGACACGAAGGGCTTCTTCGCGGCCCGCGGGCTCGACGTCACCTTCGAGACGACCCAGGGCTCGGCCCCCGCCATCCAGACGGTCCTCGCCGGCTCCGCGGAGATCACCCGCATCGGCGACATCGAGACGATGATCGCCGCCGGGAAGCGGGGTGCCCCCCTCGTCGCGGTCGGGGAGGCCATCCACCGGGGCACGCTGCGCATGGTCTCGGCCCGCGACGACGCGATCACCGAGGCCGGGCAGTTCCGGGGCAAGCTCGTGGGGACCCCGTCCGAGGGCGGGACCAGTTCGATCACCCTCGACCTCGTCGCCGGCTCGGCGGGCGTCCCGCCGGCCGAGGTGCGCCGCCAGGTCGTCGGCCTCGCCCCGGGCGTGTTCGACCTGCTCACCACGGGGCGCATCGACGCCTACATCGTCTCCCTCGACACGTCCGTGCAGTTGCAGCGCACCCGGCCCGAGGCCGTCGTCTACGACCCGAATTCCGCCATCAGCGCGGGCGCCCAGGTCTACGCCACCTCGCGGGCGACCGCGCAGGACCCCGCGGAGCAGGACAAGCTGCGTCGCTACATGGCCGCGATCGACGACGCGGTGCGGTTCATCGCCGCCGACCAGGCCACCGGGTTCCAGGCCACGATGGCCTCGATCTCCTCGAAGTACCAGGTCCCCGCGCTCGGCGATCCGGAGACGGCGCGCGAGGCGCTGCGCGGCTACGTCGCGTCCTACACCGGTGGGGAGACCTCCGTCGGCATCTCCCCGCAGCGCTGGGAGAGGACCTACCAGGAGATCGCCGGGATCGGGCAGTTGCCTCCGGGGCTGGACCCGGCGCAGTGGCTGGTCGCCGGGATCGCGCCGACCGGGACCGTGACCCGATGAGGACGGGAGCACCGATGAGCCAGGAGACGTTGGTCCACCACACCGATGCCGGACCGCAGCGCGACCGCGGAACGGCGGGGGCGGGCGGCCGCGCGGTCGGCCTCCGCGTGTCGGGCGTCGACAAGGTCTACCCGACGCGCCGCGGGGAGGTGCACGCGCTGTCGGGCATCGACCTCGAGATCGGCGTGGGCGAGTTCGTGTCGCTCGTGGGCCGTTCGGGGTGCGGGAAGACGACGCTGCTGCGCGTGTTGTCCGGGCTGCTGGCCCCGACGGCGGGTGCGGTCGAGGCGGGCGGCCGGTCGGCCTGGGTGAACGGGCGGCGCGACGACGCCGTGTTCGCCGAGTTCGGGCTCGTCTTCCAGGAGGCGAACCTCTTCCCGTGGTTCACCGTGGTCGACAACGTCGCGCTCCCGCTCAAGCTGCGCGGTGTCGCGAAGGCCGAGCGTCGGGCGCGGGCCGCCGAACTGTGCGCGACCGTGGGGCTCGTCGGCTTCGAGGACTCCTACCCGCGCGAACTCTCCGGCGGGATGCGCCAGCGCGCCGCCATCGCGCGGGCGCTGGCGTGCGACCCGTCCGTGCTGCTCATGGACGAGCCCTTCGGGGCGCTCGACGCCATGACCCGCGACCGGATGAACCTGGAGCTGCAGCGGATCCACGCCGACTCGGGCGCGACGGTCGTGTTCGTGACGCACTCGATCAACGAGGCGGTGTTCCTCGCCGATCGCATCGTGCTGCTGACCCCGCGGCCCGGCCGCATCCGGTCGATCACGCCCGTCACCCTCCCGCGGCCGCGATCGGTCGAGGTGGAGGCGACGGCGGAGTTCGGCGAGCTCGTCGTCGGGCTGCGCCGCGAGCTGGACGAGGAGGACTGATGACCACGATCGAGCACACCGACGGCGCCCCGGCCCCGACCGCGGACGCCGGGGGTGAGGGCGAGTCGCCGTGGATGCGGCGGCTCCCGTGGATCAGCGGCCCGGTGATGCTGCTCGTGCTGCTGGGCGGCTGGCAGTTCGCGGTGTCCGTGGTCGGGGTGTCGGAGTTCATCCTGCCCGCACCGGGCGCGGTGGCGGGCGCGCTGGGGACGCTGCTCGCGAGCGAGGACATCTGGGGCCACGTCGGCATCACGCTGTTCGAGGTCCTCGCCGGCTTCGGGATCGCGCTCGTCGTGGGTGTCGCCGTGGGCGCGGTGCTCGGCCGGATCGCGTGGCTGCAGCGGGCCGTGCAGCCGGCGCTCGTGGCCCTCCAGGTCGTGCCGAAGGTCGCGTTCGTGCCGATCTTCGTGATCTGGTTCGGCTTCGGCCCCACGTCGAAGATCATCATGGCCGCGCTGCTCGCCTTCTTCCCGATCATGCTGAACGTGATGCTCGGCGTGCGCTCGGTCGACCGCGGGCACCGCGACGTGATGCGCGGGCTCGGCGCCGGTCGATGGGCGACCTTCCGCAACATGGAACTGCCCACGACACTTCCCTACGTGTTCACGGGCGCCGAGGTCGCGATCGTGTTCTCGGTGATCGGCGCCATCGTGGGTGAATACCTCGGCGGCAGCGAGGGGCTCGGATTCCTCGTGGTGTCGAGCCTGAACGCCCTCGACGCGCCTCGTCTGTTCGCCGTGATCGTGTTGTTGGCGGTGCTGGGATCCCTGCTCTACGTCGCCGTGACGACGGTCAAGAAGCTGGTCATCCCCTGGCACGACTCGGTGCGCACCGGGGTCTGAGCAGGCGCTGCGCCCGTCGACGGACCCGGCCCCCGAGGGTCGGGTCCGTCGATTCGGCGTGCCCGGTCGCGAGCGGGAATTCGGCGGTCGGACAGTTTTCCGACATGTGGGACGGAGGCTGTGGAGGGTGCCCGGCGCGCCGCACGATATCGACATGACCACCACGATTCCCCGCGAGCAGTGGTACGTCGCCGCCTACGGGGTCGAGATTCGGGACGAATTGTTCCACCGCACGATCGCGGGGGAGTCCATCCTGTTCTGGCGCACCGCCGAGGGAACGGTCACCGCGGTCTCCGACCGGTGCGTCCACCGCCGCTTCCCGCTCTCGCAGGCGCCGACCCGCCTCGTCGACGACCAGGTGATCTGCGGCTACCACGGCTTCACCTACGGCAGCGACGGCCGGTGCACCGCCGTCCCGGGCCAGACCCGGGTGCCGCGGACGGCCCGCCTCACCTCGTACCCGATCCGCGAGCAGGACTCCCTCGTCTGGGTGTGGATCGGCGACCCGGCCCGGGCCGCGGACACCCCGATCCCGCGGGCACCGTGGCTCGACGACCCGGCCTGGACGGTCGTCCGCGGGCTCGAGCCGCTCGCGGCCCGCTTCGGGCTGCTGGTGGACAACCTCCTGGACCTCTCGCACGAGACCTACCTGCACGGCGGCTCCATCGGCACCCCGGAGGTCGCCGGGACCCCGATCACCACCGAGGTCGACGACGAGGCGGGCGTGGTCCACGTGAGCCGGCACATGGACGACGCCGAGTGCCCGCCCTTCTACGCCCGCTCCACCGGGCTCCGCGGCCGGATCTCGCGATGGCAGGACATCGAGTACACCCCGCCGTGCCTCTACCTCCTGCACTCGCGCATCGCCCCGGTGGGGAGCGTCCCCCGCCCCGACGGCACCGACCCGGACGCCTTCCACGTCGAGGTCGTCTACGCCATCACGCCGGAGACGGAGCACTCCACGCACGACTTCTGGATGGTCGCCCGTGACTTCGCGCTCGACGACGCGGAGGTGTCGGCCTTCCTGGCCGAGCAGAACCGGGCCGTCGTCCGCCAGGACGTCGTCGCCCTCGACGTGCTCGAGACCGTCGTCGCCACCGACCCCGAGGGCGCCCAGGAGCTCTCGATCAACATCGACACCGGGGGCCTCGCCGCGCGGCGCCTCCTGGCCCGCCAGCTGGGCGCCGGCGCCGGGGGTGTCCGGTGACGGCGGGGCCGGACCGAGTGCCCCTTGGGACCGCGAGGATCCGGGTGGTGTGGCTGCCCGGCGACGACCGGCTCCGGGGCACCTGTCACTGCGGCTCCGAGGTCGTGGCCGAGGGACCGGTCGAGGTGTGGACGTGGTTGCTCGCCCATCCCGACGGCCACCACGGGGTGGACGGCGCGCACCCGGGGGCACTCGCCGGGACCGCGGGGGTCCCGTGGTGACCGCGTCGACCGCCGTCACCGGTCCGGGATCCGCCGCCGACGGGACGGCGGGACTCGATCTGCTCGTGGAGCGTCGCGAGCTCGTCGCCGATGACGTGGTGGCCCTGACGTTGACCCGACCGGGAGGCGCGGCGCTCCCGGCGTGGACGCCGGGCGCCCACGTCGAGCTGCACCTCGACGGGTTCGTCCGCCCGTACTCGCTCTGCGGCGACCCGCACGACGACCACCGGTGGCGGATCGCGGTCCTGCGCGTCCCCGCCGGTCGCGGGGGTTCCGCCCGTGTCCACGACACGCTGCACCCCGGCGCGACGATCCGCGTGCTCGGGCCCCGCAACCGGTTCGCGCTCCTCTCGGCGCCGAGCTACCGGTTCGTCGCCGGCGGGATCGGCATCACCCCGCTCCTGCCGATGATCGCCGAGGCGGAGACGCGCGGGGCCGACTGGCACCTCACCTACGGCGGTCGGAGCACCTCCACCATGGCCTTCGCCGATCGGCTGCGGGCCGAGCACCCCGACCGGGTCGAGCTGTGGCCGGAGGACACGTGCGGCCTGCTCGACCTCCGCCGGGCGGTCGGCGAGCTCGAGCCGGACGGGCTCGTGTACTGCTGCGGGCCGGCGCCCCTCCTCGCGGCGATCACCGCCCACACGGCCGACCGTCCGCCCGGGGTGCTCCACCTGGAGCGGTTCACCCCGGTCGAGGACGCCGCGGGCGACGAGCGGCGGGAGGGCTTCGAGATCGAGCTCGCCGCCTCCGGCCGCCGCCTCGTCGTCCCGCCGGGGCGCACGGTCCTCGAGACTCTCGAGGACGCCGGCGTCGACATGCTGTCCTCCTGCCGCGCGGGCACCTGCGGGACCTGCGAGACCGGGGTGCTCGCCGGCGAGGTCGACCACCGGGACGCCCTGCTCTCCGCGGAGGAGCGCTCGGCCCACGACACGATGTTCGTCTGCGTCTCCCGCGCCGCCTCCGCGCGGCTCGTCCTGGACCTGTGACCGCCGTGGGCGTCGCGAAGGGCCGGGTGACCGGGCCCGTCGTGGCCCGGGCCTTCAGCGCCCTCGCCGCGTTCGACGCCGAGCACCCGCAGCTCTCGCTCAGCGAGCTCGCCCGGCGGACCGGTCTCCCGATCTCCACGGTGCACCGGCTGGCAGCCGAGCTGCTCGCGTGCGGTGCGCTGGAACGCGGGACCTCGGGCCGGTACCAGATCGGGCTGCGGCTCTGGGAGATCGGAGCGCTCGCCCCCCGCGGCCCCGGGCTGCGCGAGATCGCGCTGCCCTTCCTGGAGGACCTGTGCGAGGTCACCCGGGAGAACGTGCAGCTCGCGGTCCGGGAGGACGACGAGGTGGTCTACGTCGAGCGGCTGGCCGGGTCCCGGGCGGTCCCGGTCCGCACCCGGGTAGGCGGCCGGTTCGCGCTGAGCGCCACCGGCGTCGGCCTGGTCCTGCTCGCGCACGCGCCCGGGGAGGTGGTCGACCGGGTGCTCGCCTCCCCGGTCCCGCGCTACACCCGGCACACCCTCACCTCGACCGCCGCTATCCGGGAGGCCCTCGCCGCCGCCCGTCGTCGGGACTGCGCGGTCAGTGACCGCCAGGTCACCGACGATGCGGTCTCCGTGGCGGCGCCGATCCGGCACGGCAGCGGGCCCGTAGTGGCCGCGCTCTCGATCGTCGCGCACGCGGAGGGCGCCGAGGTGGCCTCGCTCTCGGCCCTCGTGCGCACCAGCGCGCACGCCGTCTCGCGGGCCCTCGGGTCGGTCCCCGGGCCGCGGCGCTTTGGCGGCTGACGCGCGGAAGGGGCGGGGGACGACGCCCCCGCCCCTTCCCGGACGGATCAGGCCTGGGCGGACGTCTCGGAGCGCCTCGGCAGCTTCCAGTCCGGGCGAACCCAGTGGCAGGTGTAGCCCCACGGCTGGCGGATCAGGTAGTCCTGGTGCTCCGGCTCGGCCTCCCAGAAGTCACCGGCCGGCTCGACCTCGGTGACGACCTTGCCCGGCCACAGGCCGGAGGCGTCGACGTCGGCGATGGTGTCCTCGGCGACGCGCTTCTGCTCGTCGGAGGTGTAGTAGATCGCCGACCGGTAGCTGCGGCCGATGTCGTTGCCCTGCCGGTTGCGCGTCGACGGGTCGTGGATCTGGAAGAAGAACTCCAGGATCTCGCGGAAGGAGATCTTCTCGTTGTCGAACACGACCTCGACGGCCTCGGCGTGGTCGCCGTGGTTGCGGTAGGTGGCGTTCGGGACGTCCCCGCCGGAGTAGCCGACGCGGGTGGAGATGACGCCGGGCCGGCGACGCAGCAGGTCCTGGGCGCCCCAGAAGCAGCCGCCGGCGAGGATCGCGGTCTCGGTGGCCATGAAGGTCCCTTCTCTCGACTCGTCGTGCACAACGGATCCGGGAGCCCGAGCCTTCCCTATTCGCGGCTCTGGCGCCGCCGGTACTGGTCGACGATCCCGGGCGGGAGGGGCCCCGACGACGAGACGGGCAGGCCCCGCTCGCGGGCCCACATCCGCACCGACTCGACCCAGCCGGAGATGGTGCCCGCGCGGGTCGGTTCGTCGGCGTCGCGGCGGGGCAGGGGCGTGATGGGCTGGCGTGGTTCGGTCATGACCGGCACCTCCGATGACGTCGTCGTCACGTCCCTCCACACGTACGCCTGTGGTCGCGATCACACAACCACGCTGTCCACCTCCGAGCGGACGAGCGGCAGCAGGTCCCGGCCGTAGGCGGCGACGTCGTCGAAGGGGTCGTAGCCGCGCAGCAGGAACGTCGTCACCCCGATCCCGACGTAGTCGAGCAGGGCCGCGGCCACCGTCTCCGGGGTCCCGACCAGGGCCGTCGAGTTCCCGGCGGCGCCGCTGGCGGCCGCGGTCGGCGTCCAGAGGCACCGGTCGTGCAGCTCGCCGCGCTCCGCGGTGGCCATCAGCCGCTGCGACCCGACGTTCGTGCGCGTCGTCTCGTGCTGCTGCCGGTTCGCGCTGCGCCCGGTGAACGAGCCGCCGCCCCCGCCCGCGGCGACGATCCGGTCGAGCACGTCGTGCGCCCGCTCCCACGCCTGCTCCTCGGTGGCGCCGAGGATGGGGCGGAAGGACACGGAGATCCCCGGCATC
Organism: Actinomycetospora corticicola; assembly: GCF_013409505.1. Classification (NCBI taxonomy): domain Bacteria; kingdom Bacillati; phylum Actinomycetota; class Actinomycetes; order Pseudonocardiales; family Pseudonocardiaceae; genus Actinomycetospora; species Actinomycetospora corticicola. The sequence goes on from NZ_JACCBN010000001.1 coordinate 216,214, forward strand.
TCGGTGCGTCCGGCCGCCCGCGCGGCGTCGTGGACCGAGGCGATCTGCTCGGCGGTGTCGGCGAGCGGCTCGCCCCACAGCGCGAAGACGTCGGCGTGCTTCCCACCCACGCGGTAGGCGGACGCGGACGAGCCGCCGAAGAAGACCGGGATCGGCTGCTCGGGGCGGACGTCGGTCTGCGCATCGGTCACGTCGTAGAACTCGCCGTGGTGGTCGAACGGCTCGGTCGCGGTCCAGGTCCGGCGCAGCACCTCGAGGTACTCGTCGGTCCGCCGGTAGCGGCCCTCCTTGTCGACGTGGTCGCCGTCGCGGGCCTGGTCGGCGTCGCTGCCGCCCGAGATGGTGTGCACCGCGACCCGCCCGCTGCCGGCGAACGCGTCGAGCGTGGCGAAGGACCGGGCCGCGAGGGTGGGCGCGACGAACCCCGGCCGGTGGGCGATCAGGAAGCCGAGCCGGTCGGTCGACGCGGCCAGCGCGGCGGCCACCTGCAGCCCGTCGGGGGAGGAGGCGCTGTGCCCGACGAGCACCCGGTCGAACCCGGCCTCCTCGTGCGCGGCGGCGAACCGGCGCGCGAACCCGACGTCGAGAACGGGTCCCGACGGCGGGTGGATCTCCGAGCCGTACCGGGTGCTGAGCTGTCCGATGAACTCCACACGTGGGGGTGGCTCCGCCCCGTGAGTACTAATCCGTGCCGGAACACGGATTAGTACTCACGAGGCGGAGCCACCCCCCGGGTATGCACATCGTGATCATCGGGAGCGGACTCGCCGGCTCCACGACCGCGCAGACCCTGCGCGACCAGGGGTTCGACGGGGACGTCACGCTCGTCGGCGGGGAGACCCACCTGCCCTACGACCGCCCGCCACTGTCCAAGGACTACCTCGCCGGGTCGGTCGCCTTCGACGACGACGTCGTCCTGCACCCCCGCGAGTGGTACGACGAGCAGCGGATCGACCTGCGCCTCGGCGCCCGGGCCGACGCCCTGGACCCGAAGGCGCACCAGGTCACGCTCGCCGACGGCACCACGCTCGACTACGACAAGCTCGTCCTCGCCACCGGCTCCACCGCCCGCACGCTGGACCTGCCCGGGGCGGACGCGCCCGGCGTGCACACGCTGCGGACCCGGGAGGACTCCGACGCGATCCGCGCGGAGTTCGGGGAGGGTCGCCGCCTCGTCGTCGTCGGCGCCGGCTGGATCGGACTCGAGGTCGCGGCGACCGCCCGCGGGGCGGGCACGACGGTGACGGTGCTGGAGCACGAGGAGCTCCCGCTGCTCAAGGTCCTCGGGCCGGAGATGGCGCAGGTGTTCGCCGACCTGCACACGCAGAACGGCGTCGAGCTGCGCCCGCAGGTCGAGGTGCAGGAGATCGTCGTCGAGAACGGCCGCGCCGCCGGGGTCCGCCTCGCCGACGGGTCCACCGTCGAGGCCGACGCCGTCGTCATCGGGGTCGGCGCCGCACCGGAGCTCGCGCTCGCCGAGGCCGCCGGGCTCGACGTCGAGAACGGCGTGCTGGTCGACGCGTCGCTGCGCTCCAGCGACCCCGACGTCTACGCCGTCGGCGACATCGCCGCCCACGACCACCCGACCTTCGGGCGGCTGCGCGTCGAGCACTGGAACGCCGCCTCCACCCACCCGGCGACCGCGGTGGCCGCGCTGCTCGGCGGCGACGCCACCTACACCGACGCGCCGTACTTCTTCTCCGACCAGTTCGACCTCGGGATGGAGTACGTCGGGCACGCGCCGCAGGGCAGCTACGCCCGCATCGTGACCAGCGGCGACGTCGCCGGCCGGGAGTTCGTCGCCTCCTGGCTCGACGGCTCCGACCGGCTGCTCGCCGTGATGAACGTGAACGTGTGGGACGGCCTGGACGAGGTGCGCTCGTACGTCGGCTCGAAGGACCCCGTCAGCGAGGAGACGCTGCAGGTGGCCGATCAGAAGTAGCCGTTGCGGGGGAGCTCCTCGCCGCTGATCGCCAGGCGGCCGAGAGCGCTCGCCCGGTACGACGCCGGGTTGTGCAGGGTCAGGGTGCGGATGTTGCGCCAGTGCCGGTCCAGGTTCTTCGCGCGGCTGGAGGCCGACGCGCCGCCGACGTCGAACAACGTCGTCGCCGCGTCGGCCGCCACGCGGTCGAGGTGCACCTTCACCGCACTGGCGGCCACCGACGCCGCGCGGCCCACCTCGTCGGTGGGCTCCCCGGCCCGTACGGCGTCCTCGGCGGCCTGCACCGCATCGGCTGCAGCGAGGACGCTCGCCTCCGCGATCCAGGCCGTGGCGGCGAGTCGGCCCACCGTCTCCTGCAGGATCGGGTCGTCGACCGGCCGTGGGGCGGGCGCGTGGTCGAAGGTGCGGGTCCGGGAACGCACGAGCGCGGCCGCGTCCGTCGCGACGGACCGGAGGATGCCCGCCACCAACGCTTGCAGGTAGAGCTGGAGGAACGGCACGTCGGAAGCGGCCCGCGGCTCGTGGCGGGGACGCACCGTCAGGAACTCCTCGGGCGCGACGGCGACCCCGTCGAACCGCGTCGTCCCCGTCCCGGTCCGTGACTGGCCCATGCCGTCCCAGTCGTCGACGACCGTGACGCCCGCGCGCGAGACGGGCACGAGCACCGTCGCCACCCGATCGCCCTCCACCCGGGCCGCCACCGAGATCCAGTCCGAGTACAGCGTGCCGGTGCTGTAGTACTTCACGCCGTCGAGCCGCCATCCGTCGCCGGCCTCGGTCAACGTCGTCGTGAAGTCGTGGTTCCCGGCGGCGACCGCGCCGGTCTCGGAGATCGCGTTGCCGAACACCTTTCCGGCCCGCACCTCGTCGAGCCAGCGGGTGTGTCCGCCGCGCACGAAGCCCAGCGTCTGGCTGAAGTGCGTCCGCAGCACGTGCGCGACGATCGGGTCCGCCTCCGCCAGGTCGATCACGAACCCGAGCAGTTCGCGGACCGACGCGCCCTGCCCGCCCTCGTCGACCGGCAGCGCGAGGGCGCCGAGCCCGGCCGCGGCGACGGCCTTCACCTGCTCGAACGGACTCACGTCGTGCAGCTCCCGCTCGGCCGCGCCCTCCGCGATCGACGCGAGGAGCTCGCGCAGTTCGGCGGAGCCGAGCCGCACGCCCGCGCGAGGGGAACCTTCGTGCCACAAGAGCGCTCGATCCTTCCCCTCGCGTTCGGCTGTCACGGTGCTACTCCGTTCGCGAGGGGAGAAATTGATCGCTCTACGCGCACGAGGGTTCCCCTCACGCGGATGTCGATCCTTCCCGACGGCGGGTGTGATCGGGGGCGAGCAGCGCCGCGCCCGTCGTCAGGACGGCGAGTCCGGCGTAGGCGAGCACGATCCACCAGGGCCGCCCGTCCCCGGCGATGAGCAGCGAGGCGGCCACGAGCGGGGCGAACCCGCCGGCCAGCACGGACCCGATCTGGTAGCCCAGCGAGGCGCCGCTGTAGCGGACGCGGACGTCGAACATCTCCGCGAACCAGGCGGCCTGCGGGCCGTACATGGAGTCGTGGACGACGTTGATCGCCAGCACCGCGGCCAGCACGATCAGCACCGTCGACCCGGTGTCGACGGCGAGGAAGAACAGGGCCAGGGCGGCCGTCCCGCCGATCGCACCGAGGAGGTAGGGCCGTCGACGCCCGACGCGGTCGGACAGGATCGCCCAGAGCGGCGTGGTCGCGAGCCCGATCGCCGAGACGATGACGACGGCGGTGAGGCCTGCCGTCGAGCCGCGGCCGAGGGTCTGGGTGACGTAGGTCAGGCCGTAGGTCGTGATGAGGACGTAGAGCCCGATCTGCGAGAGCCGCAGACCCGTCGTCAGGATGACCGCCCGGGGTGCCGTGCGCAGGACCTCGACGATCGGGAGCTTCGCGACCTGGCGTTCGGCGCGCAGCGTCGTGAACTCCGGGGCGTCCTCGAGCCGCAGCCGGATGACCAGGCCGATGACGACGAGCACGGCGCTCGCGAGGAACGGGATGCGCCAGCCCCAGGCGAGGAAGGCCTCCTCGGACGTCGTCGCGCGTACGAGGAACAGCGACCCGGTGGCGAGCAGCATCCCGGCGGGCGACCCGATCTGGGTGAAGCTGCCGTACCAGCCGCGGCGGTCCGGCGGGGCGTGCTCGGCGGACAGCACCGCGGCGCCGCCCCACTCGGCGCCGACCGCGAACCCCTGCACGAGCCGGAGCACCACGAGCAGGGTCGGCGCGAGGGCGCCGATGCTCGCGTAGGCGGGCAGCACGCCGATGAGGGTCGTCGCGACGCCCATGGCGATCAGCGACCCGACCAGCACGCTCTTGCGGCCCACCCGGTCGCCGAGGTGTCCGGCGACGACCGCGCCGATCGGGCGGGCGCCGAACCCGGCGGCGTAGGTCGCGAAGGCGGCGAGCGTGCCCGCCGTCGGGCTGACCGAGGGGAAGAACAGCGTGTTGAAGACCAGCGCGGTCGCGGTGGCGTAGAGGTAGAAGTCGTACCACTCGATCGTCGTGCCGACGGCGCTCGCGAGGGCGACGCGGCGCGGGGTGGTGGGGGTCGACGTGGCCGTCGTGGTCACACGGGTCTCCGGAGGTCGGTGGGGGAGCGGGGCAGCCCTACCGACACAGGGACGACGCAACCAGCAGCAGGTCGATGTGCTCACGCACCACGAGCAGCCAGCCGGTCATCGCGGCGACGGTAACGGGCGAGGGGCGCTCGTGCAGTCCCTTGCGTCGTTCGTCGCAGGTGCGATCGAATGATGCGCATGCGCGCAGGTGGCCTCCGGGCCTTCGGGCTCACGGCCTTCTGGCCGAGCCGCCGCGTGCAGGAGTTCGACCAGTGGTGTCGCCGGGCCGCGTGAGCCCGCCGTCGTACCCCGCGTGCTGACGTGGCCGGTCCGTGCCGTCCCCTGGTCGAACCCCTGTGAGAGGACCCCTGACGTGTCGGTCACCGACGAGTACCTGAAGAACAACGAGACCTACGTCGCGAACTTCCCCGGCGAGCTGCCCCTGCCGCCCGCCCGCAGGACCGCCGTCGTGGCCTGCATGGACGCCCGCGTGAACCCCTACGGGGCGCTGGGCCTGACGGAGGGCGACTCGCACGTCATCCGCAACGCCGGCGGGATCGTCGCCGACGACACCATCCGCTCGCTGGCGATCTCGCAGCACCTGCTGGGGACCGAGGAGATCATCCTCGTCCACCACACCGACTGCGGCATGGTCACCTTCACCGACGAGTAGTTCGCCGACATCCTCGCGAAGGAGGCCGGCCAGCCGCCGTCGTGGACCGTGAACGCCTTCCCCGACGCCGAACAGGACGTCCGTGACTCCATCAAGCGGGTCACCGACAGCCCGTTCATCAAGAACGAGGACTCGGTGCGCTGCTTCGTCCTCGACGTGGCGACCGGGAAGCTGAACGAGGTGCGCTGAGGCGCTCGTGAGCACTAAGTGGGGCTATAGCCCCACTTAGTGCTCACATGGCGGAGCCACCTACGCGTCGACCGGAGTCGCCACGAGCGGCCGACCGACCAGGCCCGCGGCAAGCGTGTCGCCGGCCTGCGGGTCGATGACCAGGAACGACCCGGTCGCGGCAACCGTGTCGTAGTCGTCGAGCGGCAACGGCTCGGCGACGGTGATCGCGACGTGGCCGATGTCGTTGATCTCGAGCGTGCCGGGGTCGGCGTCGAGGGCGAGGGTCTGGATGTCCAGGCGGTCCTCGACGGCGGTGATCATCGCCTGCACGGTGTGCGTGCCGTGCTTGACGAGCAACCGGCGCCCGGGCGTGAGCGGCTTGTCGTGCAGCCATGCGAGCGTCGCCGTGAACTCGGTGACCGGCTCCGGCGCCGACCCGGCCGCCACGATCACGGCCCCGCGCGCGATGCCGAGGTCGTGCGCGAGCCGCAGCACGACGCTGTCGCCGGCGGAGGCGGCGTCCAGCGAGGACGTGTACCGGTCGATGCCCTCGACCGTGGTCCGCTGCCCGTCCGGCAGCACGACGACCTCGTCGCCGACCGACACCGAGCCGGCCGCGACGAGGCCCGCGTAGCCGCGATAGTCGGGCAGCTCGGCCGAGCGGGGCCGGATGACGGTCTGCACCGGGAAGCGGAAGGGCGCCGCCTCGTCCGGGCCGTCGACCGGCACGGTCTCGAGGTGGTCGAGCAGGGTCGGGCCGTCGTGCCAGGGGGTGCGGTCGGACCCCACCACGACGTTGTCGCCCTTCTTGGCCGACACGGGGATCGTGACGACGGCGTCCTCGGCGTAGCCCAGGGCCACGGCGTGGTCGCGGAACTCCTTGGTGATCGTCAGGTAGGTCGCCTCGTCGTAGTCGACCAGGTCGATCTTGTTGACGGCGAGCACCAGCCGCGGCACCCGCAGCAGGGCCATGACGGCGGTGTGGCGGCGGGTCTGCTCGACCACGCCGTGCCGCGCGTCGACGAGCAGCACCGCGAGCGCCGCGGTGGACGCGCCGGTGACGGTGTTGCGGGTGTACTGGACGTGGCCGGGGGTGTCGGCGAGCACGAAGGACCGGCGAGGCGTCGCGAAGTAGCGGTACGCCACGTCGATCGTGATGCCCTGCTCCCGCTCCGAGCGCAGGCCGTCGACGAGCAGCGACAGGTCGGGCTCGCCGTCGGTGCTCTTCGACGCCCGCTCGACCGCCTCGAGCTGGTCGGCCAGGACGGACTTGGTGTCGTAGAGCAGCCGACCGACGAGCGTGGACTTGCCGTCGTCGACCGAGCCCGCCGTCGCGAGCCGCAGGAGATCATGCCCCGACGGTCCAGCTCCGCTGCGCTTCGTGTCCCCCATGTCAGAAGTAGCCTTCCTTCTTGCGATCTTCCATGGCGGCCTCGGAGAGGCGGTCGTCGGCGCGCGTGGCGCCGCGCTCGGTCAGCCGGGACTCGCGGACCTCCGCGAGGACCTCGTCGAGGGTGGTGGCCGTCGACTCGACCGCGCCGGTGCAGGAGCCGTCCCCGACGGTGCGGTAGCGGACGCTCTTGCTGAGGACCTGTTCGCCGTCGCGCGGTCCGCCCCACGGGCCCGACGTCAGCCACATGCCGTCGCGGGCGAACACGTCGCGGGTGTGCGCGTAGTAGATCGTCGGCAGGTCGATGTCCTCGCGCTGGATGTAGCGCCAGACGTCGAGCTCGGTCCAGTTCGACAGCGGGAACACGCGGACGTGCTCGCCCGCCTTGTGGCGACCGTTGTAGAGGTTCCACAGCTCGGGGCGCTGCCGCGACGGCTCCCAGGCGCCGAAGGCGGTGCGGAGCGAGAAGATGCGCTCCTTGGCGCGGGCCCTCTCCTCGTCGCGCCGCCCCCCGCCGAACACGGCGTCGTGACGGTGCTCGGCGATCGCGTCGAGCAGCGGCGTGGTCTGCAGCGGGTTGCGGGTGCCGTCGGCGCGCTCGGACAGACGCCCGTCGTCGATGTAGTCCTGGACGCTCGCCACCTCGAGCGTCAAGCCGTAGCGCTCGACCACGGCGTCGCGGAACGTGATGACCTCGTCGAAGTTGTGCCCGGTGTCGACGTGGAGCACCGGGAACGGGATCGGCGCGGGCCAGAAGGCCTTGTGCGCGAGGTGCACCAGCAGCATGGAGTCCTTGCCGCCGGAGAAGAGGATCACCGGGCGGTCGAACTCGCCGGCGACCTCGCGCATGACGTGGATCGCCTCGGACTCGAGGACGTCGAGCTGGTCGGTACCCGTCGTCGGGAGCGTCGCCGTCATCCGTGCAACCCGCATTCGGTCTTGGTGAAGCCCGCCCAGCGGCCGCTGCGCGGGTCGGCGCCGGGCGCCGGTTTGGCCGTGCACGGCTGACAGCCGATCGACGGGTAGCCCTCACCGACCAGCGGGTTGACCAGCACCGCGTTCTCGGCGATGTAGGCGTCCATCTGCTCGTCGCTCCAGTGGGCGATCGGGTTGACCTTGGCCAGCCCGTGCTTCTCGTCCCACGTCACCAGCGGGGTGTTCGCGCGGGTCGGCGCCTCGACACGGCGCACGCCGGTCACCCAGGCGTCGTAGAGCGCGAGGGTCTTCTTCAGCGGCTCGACCTTGCGCATGTTGCAGCAGGCGCCGGGGTCGCTGGCGAACAGGTCCTTCCCGAACCGCTCGTCCTGCTCGGCGACGGTCAACTCCGGCTGCGCCTCGACGATGTGCACGCCGTAGACCTGCGCGACGGCGTCGCGGGTCCCGAGCGTCTCGGCGAAGTGGTAGCCGGTCTCGAGGAAGAGCACGTCGACGCCGGGGCGGGCCTCGGCGCCGAGCTTGACCAGCACGGCGTCCTGCATGTTCGACGCGACGATCAGCCGGTCGCCGTACGTCGCGGCCGCCCACGCGAGGATGTCCTGCGCGAGCTCGACGTGGTCGGTCGAGTCCTCGAGCGCGGCGAAACGCTCGCCCGCCGCCAGAGCGTCGGCCCTGGTGGCGCTCTCGGTGCTGGTCATGCGGCCACTCCCGTGACGACGAAGGTGCTGCGGCAGTCGGCGCACTCCCACGCGTTCTCGGGGGTCTCCCGGGGGCGCAGGTCCTGCTCGCCGCAGTAGGGGCAGTACTGGATGGCCAACCTCATTGCAGCTGCGCTTCTTCCGCGCGCAGCACCCACTGGGCGAAGCGCTCGCCGTCGTTCCGGTCGGCGACGAAGCCCCGGACCAGGCGCTCGACGTACGGACCGAGCTCGGCGGAGAGGACCTTGTGGCCGCGCAGCTTGCGCCCGAAGCCGGAGTCGAGGCCGAGCCCGCCGCCGAGGTGGACCTGGAAGCCGGCGGCCGGGTTGCCCTCGGCGTCGTTGACGATCTGGCCCTTGAGCCCGATGTCGGCGACCTGCACCCGGGCGCACGAGTTCGGGCAGCCGTTGAGGTGGATCGAGATCGGGTTCTCGAGCTCGCCGGCGACGTCCGCGCACAGCTGCTCGAGCTCGGTCACGAGGTCACCCGCCCGGTTCTTCGTGTCGACGAAGGCGAGCTTGCAGAACTCCAGGCCGGTGCAGGCCATCGTGGCGCGGCGGAAGACACTCGGCCGCGCGGGCAGCCCGAGGTGGTCCAGCGCCGTCGTCAGGGTCTCGACCTGCTCGGACGGCACGTCCAGGACCAGGATCTTCTGGTACGGCGTGAGCCGGACGCGGGTGGATCCGACGTCCTCGGCGGCCTTCGCGACGCCGACCAGCGTGGAGCCGGAGGTGCGCCCGGCGGGCGGCGCGACGCCGACGAACTTGCGGCCGTCGGTCTGGTCGTGGATGCCGACGTGGTCGATCGTGCCCGCGATCGCCTCGGGCGCCGGGCCGTCGATCAGCTTCCGGTGCAGGTACTCGTCCTCCATGACCTGCCGGAACTTCTCCGGGCCCCAGTCCGCGACGAGGAACTTGATGCGCGCGCGGGTGCGGAGGCGCCGGTAGCCGTAGTCGCGGAACGTCTGGACCACGGCGTGCCAGACGTCGGGCACCTCGTCGAGCGGCACCCACGCGCCGAGGCGCACCGCGAGCTTCGGGTTGGTCGAGAGACCGCCGCCGACGTACACGTCGAAGCCGGGGCCGTGCTCGGGGTGGACCACCCCGACGAAGCTGACGTCGTTGACCTCGTGCGCGACGTCCTGCTGCCCCGAGATCGCGGTCTTGAACTTGCGGGGGAGGTTCGACAGCGAACGGTCACCGATGAAGCGCTCGACGATCTCCTCGACCGCGGACGTCCCGTCGATGACCTCGTCGGCGCTGATCCCGGCGACGGGCGAGCCGAGCACGACGCGCGGGCAGTCGCCGCACGCCTCCGTCGTCTGCAGCCCGACGGCCTCGAGCCGACGCCAGATCTCCGGCATGTCCTCGATGCGGATCCAGTGGAACTGGATGTTCTCGCGGTCGGTGACGTCGGCAGTGTCGCGCGCGAAGGTCTGGGAGATCTCGCCGATGACGCGCAGCTGCTCGGTGGTCAGCGCCCCGCCGTCGACCCGGACGCGCAGCATGAAGTACGACGCGTCGAGCTCCTCCTCCTCGACGTGACCGGTGTCGGTCCCGGGGAAGCCCTCGGCGCGCTGGGTGTAGAGCCCCATCCAGCGGAAACGGCCGCGCAGGTCGGCCGGGTCGATCGAGTCGAACCCGCGGTGGGCGTAGATGTTCTCGATCCGCGCCCGCACGTTCAGCGGGTTGTCGTCCTTCTTGGACTGCTCGTTCTTGTTCAGCGGCTCGCGGTAGCCCAGCGCCCACTGCCCCTCGGCCTTGCCCTTGCGGGCGCGCTGCGGCTTGGGCTTGACGGGCTTGTCCTCGACGTCGCTGCGCATGCCGACGGAGGTGGTCTCGGCGTACGACTGCTCGGGCGTCGTGGCACCTTCGCTGGACGGGGCGCTGGTCATCGGTGGTGCGTCCTCACAGACGCAGGCATGCGGGACCTTCCCGACGGCGGGTGTGGTCGCGCGCCTGCTGACGATCGTGGTGGTGGGTGCCCTCGAGGGGCGTCAGCGGCGGTGCGTCAGCACGCCGGGCAGAGCGCGCTGGCGACACGCGCGAGGTCGACATGACGTCGACCGACGAGCATCGGGTCCAGTGCACGCACGGTCCTGAGCGTGCCACGTCGAGGGGCACGATTCCACCGGCGGCTCTGTGGGGTGCCCCTCTCACGGCAGGAAAGCGTCGTTGCTGTCATCCAGTGGCAGGAGAGCCACATCGTCGCCGCGCGCACAATGGACGGATGCCCTCCGTGCCGCCCGGCGGCGAACCCGCCCCGGCCGACGGCTCGCTCCCGCCCGACGCGCTCACCGGGCTGGGGACGCGCCCGTTCGGCGTCTACGTCCACGTGCCCTTCTGCGCGACCCGCTGCGGGTACTGCGACTTCAACACCTACACGGCCTCCGACCTGGGCCTGACCAGCACCGACGACCCCGCGAGCCCGGCCAGCTGGCTGGAGGGCCTCCGTCGGGAGCTCGACCTCGCGGGCCGCGTGCTCGGCACTCCACCGCCCGCCGACACGGTCTTCATCGGTGGCGGCACGCCGTCCCTGCTGGGCGCGGACGGGCTGACCGCGGTCCTCGACGCGATCCGGTCCACCGTCGGTCTCGCGCCCGGCGCCGAGGTGACCACCGAGGCCAACCCCGAGTCGACGACGCCCGAGCTCCTCGCCGCCATCGCCGACGCCGGGTACACCCGCCTCTCGCTCGGGATGCAGTCCGACGTCGACCACGTCCTCGCCGTGCTCGACCGCCGCCACACCCCGGGCGCGGCGGTGTCGGTCGCCCGCGCGGCACTCGAGGCGGGGCTGCGCCACGTCAACCTCGACCTCATCTACGGCACGCCCACCGAGACCGACGACGACCTCCGCCGCTCCCTCGACGCCGTGCTCGCCTCCGGCGCCGACCACGTCTCGGCCTACTCGCTCATCGTCGAGGACGGCACCGCCCTGGCCCGCCGGGTCGCGCGCGGCGAGCTGCCGATGCCCGACGACGACGTCCTCGCCGACCGCTACGAGATCGTCGACGACGTCCTGACCGCCCACGGCCTCGGCTGGTACGAGGTGTCGAACTGGGCGCGCACCGTCGACGCCCGCTGCCGCCACAACCTCGGCTACTGGTCCGGCGGCGACTGGTGGGGCGCCGGCCCGGGCGCCCACTCGCACGTCGGCGGCGTCCGCTGGTGGAACGTCCGCCACCCGGCCCGCTACTCGAAGCAGCTCGCCGCGGGGGAGTCGCCCGCCGAGGCCCGCGAGCTGCTCACCCCCGCCGACCGGCACGTCGAGCAGGTGCTCCTGCAGCTGCGCACGGTCGAGGGCCTCCCCGCACGCGTGCTCCACGACGCCGGGCGCGCGGCCGCCGTGCAGGCGGTGCGCGACGGCCTTCTCGACGACGGGTGCTGGGCCCGCGGGCAGGCGGTGCTCACCCGGCCCGGCCGGCTCCTCGCCGACGGGGTCGCCATCTCGCTGACGGGGGACTGATGACGCTGCCCGACCCGGTCCGCGTCACGCTCCCGGACGTCACGCTCTCCGTGCTCGACGCCGGATCCGGGCCCGCCGTGCTGCTGCTGCACGGCTTCCCCGACCGCGCGACGCTGTGGCGTGCCCAGATCGAGCGCCTGCTCGACGCCGGGTACCGCGTGATCGCCCCCGACCTGCGCGGCTTCGGCGACAGCGACCGTCCCGACGACGTCCGGTCCTACCGTCTCCGCCACTCGGTCGCGGACATGGTGGCGCTGCTGAGCGAGCGCGGGGTGGACCGGGCCGTCGTGGTCGGCCACGACTACGGGGCGGCCGTCGGGTGGGCCCTCGCGATGTCGAGCGACGTCGTCCGCGGCTACGTGGCGCTCTCCGTCGGACACCCGAACGCCTTCCGGACCGCGGGCCTCGTCCAGCGCGCCCTGTCCTGGTACATGCTCTGGTTCCTGACGCCGGGCGTGCCCGAGACCGTGCTGCCCGCCGACGACTGGGCCTTCCTCCGCCGCTGGGCCCACCCCGGGACCGAGGACGACGACCTCGTCCGCACGCACATCCGCGACCTCTCCCGCCCGGGCGCGCTGACGGCGGGCCTGTCCTGGTACCGGGCCAACGTCGACCCGCGGACCTTCGCCGACGAGCACCCGCTCGACATGCCGCCGGTCACGTGCCCGGTGCTCGGCCTGATCGGGGCGGACGACATCGCGCTCACCGAGGCACAGATGGCCGGGTCCGCCGCGTACGTCACCGGCGGCTTCGAGTGTGTGACGCTGCCGGGCGCGGGCCACTGGCTCCCGGCTCGCCACGCGGACGCCGTCAACGAGCACCTCCTGGCGTTCCTCGCCCGCCTCGACTGACCCGCTCAGGGCACCAGCAGCAGCTTCCCGCCCGCCTGCATCGAGCGGCTCCGCCGGACCGTCTCGCCGAATTCCGCGAGCGGGTAGCTCCCGGCGATCGGCACGTCGACCGCCCCGCGGGCGGCGAGTGCGGCCACCTGGGGGAGGGCGTCGATACGCAATGCACCTGCGCTGTTCCGGACGCCGAGCCGCGCGGCCTCCGCGGGCCGCGCGACCGTGAGCACCCGGTCCGGGTCGCCCGTGATCGCCACCAGGTCGGGCAGGACGCCGTCGGGCGCGGGGGGAGTGTCCGGCGGCGCCCAGGCGACGGGCGCGCTGTCGAAGGCGCGGTCCACCGGGCCTCCCGCGAGGTCCCGCACCCGGTCGACCATGCCGTCCCCGTACGTCGTCACCTGCGCGCCCGAGGCCCGCAACGACGCCGCGTTCCGCGGCCCGGCCGTCGCGATCACCCGGACGCCCCGGTGCAGGGCCAGCTGGGCGGCCATCCGCCCGATCACCGAGCCGGCACCGTGGACCAGCAGCGTCTCGCCGGGGGCGACGCCGAGCAGGTCCACGCAGCGCGTCGCCGTCTCGGCCGCCATCGGCAGCGCCGCGGCCTGGGCGAGGTCCAGCCCCTCGGGCACCGCGGTCCACGTCGCCAGGACCGCCAGCTCGGCCGCGCCCGCCGATGCCGTCCCGTGGGGGACGGGGCCGAGCACGAGCCGACCGAGCTCGTCGTCGGGAACGCCCTCGCCGACCTCGTCGACGGTGCCCGACACCTCCAGCCCGATCCCGCAGGGCGGTTCCTGGTCCGGGAAGAGGCCCTCGCAGAGGGCCCAGTCGGCCGGGTTGAGGCCGCAGAACGCGACGCGGACCCGGACCTGCCCGGGGCCCGGGTGCGGCTCGGCGACGTCGTGCAGGGCCAGGACGTCCTCGGGGTCGCCGAGGCGGTCGTACTGCAGTGCTCGCATGGCGTCGACGCTAGGAACGGGGCCGTCCGTGCGTCCAAGACCAGTTCGGCAGGCGAGGCATACCGTGGCGGTATGACCGAGCTCGACCTGCGGTTGCTGCAGTACTTCACGGTGGTGGCGCGCCACGGCAACGTCGGGCGGGCGGCCGCGGAGCTGCGGGTGGCGCAGCCGTCGCTGTCGCGGCAGATGCAGCGGCTGGAGTCGCAGGTGGGGGCCCGGCTCCTCGACCGGTCGGCCCGCGGGAGCGCGCTGACGGCGGCCGGCAAGGTCCTGCTCTCGCACGCCGAGGAGCTGCTGCGCGCGGCCGAGCGGGCGGTCATCGAGGCGAGGGCGACGACGGAGCCGGACCGGCTGGTCGTCGGCCACACCGGCAACCTCGTCGTCACGCCCGTGGTGCGGGAGCTGCGGCGCCGCCACCCGGAGGCCGAGATCCGCACGGTCGCGGTGACCGGGCCGGTCGCGGACGGCCTCCTGGCCGGACGGGTCGACGCCGTGATCGCGCGCCTCCCGCTTCCCGACGACGGGCTGTGCCTCGACCGGCTGCACGACGAGCCGCGGGCCCTCGTCGTCCCGGTCGGGCACCGGTTGGCCGGCCGGACGTCGGTCGAGCTCGCCGACTTCGTCGACGAGCCGCTCGCCCGCTACGGAGACCCGACGGTCGACGCATGGTGGCGCGTCGACCCGCGGCCGGACGGCTCCCGGGCCCCGGACGGCCCGCTCGTCGGCGCCCTCGGGAACAAGTTCGAGCTGGTGGCGGCCGGGGAGGCGCTGCTCGTGCTCCCGCAGCGCCCCACCAGCACCGGGTTCCGGGACGACCTCGTCGCCGTGCCGATCCGCGACGTCCCGCCGACGCCCGTCGTCCTCGCGACCCGGTCCGGACCGCCCTCGCCGCTCGTCGCCGAGGCACGGGCGCTCGCCCGGGAGCTGCTCGTCCACTGAGGAGCAGCCGGGCGGTCGTGCTCCGGGAGCGGACGTGCGGTCGATCAACCGAGTCGGGATGACTCGGTTCGTCGACGTGGGTCGGCGCTTCGGATGGTCTCTGCCGGTCGGGAGTCCGGATCGCGATCGATCAACCGAGTCGGGATGACTCGGTTCGTCGACGTGGGTCGGCGCTCTGGATGGTCTCTGCCGGTCGGGCGTCCGGATCGCGATCGATCAACCGAGTCGGGATGACTCGGTTCGTCGACGTGGGTGGGCCCTCCGGATGGTCTCTGCCGGTCGGGAGTCCGGACCGCGGCCGATCGATCGGTTCGCGACGACTCGGTCGGTCGAGGTCGGTCTCGATCGGTCAGCCCCCGGATCCCAGCGCCCCGGCGTCGCCCGCCCGGTACTCCGCCACGGTCGCCCGGAGCGCGCCGCCGAGCGATCCGAGTCCCACCGCCTCCTGACCGATCGCGTCGACTCCCTCCGCGGCCTTCGGGTCGTACTGCGCGGCGAACGTGCGGCCCTGTTCGTCGTCACCGGCCACGTCGCCGAGCCCGGCGAGCGTCGACCGCAGCGCCGCCACGGCGTCGGCCGCGATCCGGCCGGCCTCGTCGAACCGGGTGGCGGCCGACTCGAGGTCCTCGGGCCGGGTGCCGAATCCGCCTGTCACACGGCCGAGCGTAGGAAACCGTCCCCGCGCCGTGGGGTCGATTCGACGAAGTGGCTTCCCTGCCACCGGATGACAGCAACGACGCTTCGCTGCCACGGGGGAGGGGGATCAGGGCCAGAAGATGCTCCCCTCGTCGAACACGAACCGGATCGACGTGGGCAGTTCGAGCCCCTCCGCCTTGGCCCGCAGCACGGCGGCGAGCAGACCCTTCCCGGCCTCGTCGACGTCGAGCGCGATCATCCGGCCGTCGACGACGAGGTCGCCCCCGCCCTGACGGGCGAGCCGGCCGCTGCCCTCCAACACGGCCGCCTCCACCGACGACGCCGACGACACCTCGGGCACGGTCAGCTCGACGAACCGGCCGCGGTCGCCGGCGTCGGCCCGCACGAGGGCGCCCGCGTCGGTGCGGGCGTGCACGCTCAGGCCCTCCGACTCGAGGAGGCGGGCGGTCGGGACCTGCTCCGGCGAGAAGGCCGCGCCCGGCGACTCGTGCACGCCGGGGCGGAAGAGCGGACCGAGCGCCCCGCGGGACGATGGGTCGAGCGCCGCGGAGATCCGGCTGTCGAGCGCCGCGAGGTCGTCCGCGAGTCCGGACGGCGCCGCGCCAGGCGCCGTACCTGGCGTCGCACCGGGCGCGGGTCGACCGGCCGCTCCCGCGAGGCCGCCCGAGATCCCGCCGAGCACACCCCCGAACACCCCGCCGAGCGTCGCCGCGCCGCCGACCTCGTCGAGCGAGTAGCCGCCGCGCCCGAACGCCTCGACCCGCAACGGCTGGGCGATGGCCAGGTCGACCGCCGCCGCTTCGACCGCCCCGAACACCGCGCCCACCACGACCCCACCCAGGATCGCCGCGGCCGTCGCCGAGAGCTCGACCCCGATCGCGGCCGCCGCAGCGACGAGGCCCGCGCTCACCCCGGCTGCCGCAGCGGCGGACGTGCCGAACGTCAGCCACGCGAGCCCGACGCCGGCGACGATCGTCGCGCCCGCGGTCACCGCCAGCTCCGTCACCCGCGCCCGCGCGTCGTCGACCGCGTCGGCGAACCGGGTCAGGGCGACGCCGAGCGCCCGGCAGCCGGCGGCGTCGTCGCGCAGCGCCGCCTCGTGCGCGGTCCACGTGACGCCGAACCGATCTGCCGCCGCACCGGCCCACGACGCCCGCGCCTGCGCCGTCCCCGACCATCCGACCTCACGCGCCCGGTCCAGCTCCGCGCCCGCCCGCTCCCACGCGGCGGCGGCCGTCCGGAGCCGGTCGGGGTCGGCGGCGGGCCACCACAGCCCGACCTCCTCGACGACGTCCATCACGCGGCCCGGGCGGTGATCACCTGGCCGCGCGCGACCGTGATGACGACGACGGCGGCCCCGGTCAGCGTCCAGGTCGCGCTGCGCTCGTCGTAGACCGAGGACGTCGGGTCGGCGAGCGTGCGGGCGATCGCGTCGAGCGACACGGCGCCCCAGTCGATGCGCCGGAAGCCGTAGTACCGGTTCCCGCACAGCAGGTCCGAGGTCTCCTCGCCCCGCGCGAACACGCGCACCACCTGGTCCTCGGGGGTGGACGGCCCGCAGATCTCGGGCGGCTCGGCGAGGGCGGACGGGGCGCCCACCAGGACACCCAGGAACACGAGCACGGCGACGACGAGCGAGCGGACCACAGCGAACACAGCGACCTCCACGGTGCGGGGGACCGCGTCGGTCACGGGCCCTCATCCGCTCGGACTGCCACCGGCCCCGATCGGTTCCGACGAATTCCCCGCGCCCGCGATCAACGTGGTGATCCGCACCCAGGACGGCGCGGTCGGGGTCGACCCGAAACCGAAGTGCACCGGCGGCGACACCGGGTGCAGCGCGCCCTGGTCCACCCCGTCGTACGTGGTCGTCGCCGCGGTGATCCGCTGCAGGTCCTGCGCGCCGTAGTACTCGGTCCGGCCTCCGCCGGCGCTGCCCACGGTCCGCACGCCCGGCAGCACCCGCCGGGCGATCGCGTCGATCGTCGCGATCCACCACGACGCCGTGGCCAACCGCCACGGCACGGCGCGCAGCAGGAGCCCGAGCGGGGAACGACCGCCGAGCGTGAAGCGGGACTCGAGCGGCCCCGCCGTCAGGAAGAACTCGGAGCCGAGCGAGCGCAGGTCGACGGGCACGTACCGGACCTCGTCGAACGTGTACGTCGCGCCGACGAACTCGGCGACGGCCGCCGACGGCGCGAGCAGCAGCCGGTGCCCGTCGGGCCGTTCGACCATGACGTCGGTGAAGGTGCCGAGCGGGGAGTGCGGCCAGTGGCCGATCACGTAGCGCAGCCCGGCCGCCGTGCCCAGCCCGGCGATCCAGCCGTCGAAGCGTTCCACCGGCGCGGGGTGCCCGACGCGCGCTACAGATCCACCAGGACGATGCCCACCACGACGACGGCCGCGGCCACCGCCCGCCGCCACCCGAAGCGTTCACCGAGGAACAGGGTCCCGATCACGGTACCGATGACGATCGAGGTCTCGCGCAGCGCCGCCACCGCCGCCGTCGCGCCGCTGGTCTGCGCGACCAGCACCAGCCCGTAGGCCGCGAGCGACACGAGCCCGCCGACGAACCCGATCGCCAGCGACGACCACGGCACCCGCAGCAGCCCCCGGCCCCGCCGCACCACGGCGAGCACGGGCATGACCGGTCCCTGCACGAGGAACATCCACGCGGCGTACACGGGGACCGGGGTGGTCGCGACCGCGCCCGCGTCGACGAGCGTGTAGCCGGCGATGAACAGCCCGGTCGCGACGGCGGCGCCGAGCGCGGGCAGCGCCGCCCGCGTGAGCCGTCCGCCGTCGAGCGCGAGGGACACCAGCCCGAGCGAGATCACGGCGACCCCGAGCAGCTCCCACCAGGGGAGACCGCCGCCGAACACGACCTCGTACAGCGCGACGATCCAGGGCGCCGTCCCGCGGGCCACCGGATAGACCAGGCTGAACTCGCCGAGCTGGTAGCTCGCCCACAGCAGCAGCGTGTAGCCGACGTGCAGCGCCGCCGAGAGCAGGACGGCCGGCCACGCGTGGGCCGGCGGCGGTCCGAGCACCAGCGCCGCGCCCCCGCCGACCACGACGTAGGACAGGCCGATCAGCGCGAAGCCGACGAGGCGGTCGGCGACCCCGTGCGCGATGGCGTTCCAGGTCGCGTGCAGGACGGCGGCGAGCAGGGTGAGGGTGATGACGGCGGGGGACACCGGCGGCTCCTGGGGCGTCGGCCCGCACGGGTGCGGGCGCGTCGGGATGGAGCCCTCGGGGTTTCTCTCCCGTCAGGTGTCGGCCGTGGGCCGTGGCGCCGCTCGGTCCAGACCCCGGATCGCCCTGGTTGTGGATCAGGAGGCGGGCGTCGGACGGAACCCTAGGCGCAGGCAGAGGTCACCCTACGCCCGTGCGGCTCCGCGCCGGGGTCAGCGGACCAGGCCGCCGAAGGTCATGTACTTGTGACCGCGGGAGGCCAGGCTCAGCATCACGCCGCCGACCACGGCGAGCACCGCACCGATCGCGGCCTCGTGCAGGACGAACCCCGTGAGGGCACCGGCGAACACGGCGATGATCAGGGTGTCCCGCAGGAAGCGCATCACGGGGCGGACGCTAGCCAGGTCCGGCGCACCGGACCGGCAGGCTCACCCGGACGAGACCCGACCCGGCGTCTCCGACGGCTCCTCAGGCGATCTCGCGACCGGCCGCGGCGGCCAGCGGGCGCCGGGCCCGGATGACGACGAGCTCCTCGGTCCGCTGCCCGGGCTCGATGAGGCCGCGCTGCTCGAGCATCTCGGCGCGGGCGGTGAACACCGGCCCGAACGGGTGCTCGCAGCGCGCGGCGACGTCGGCGTCGAGGCCGTGGCCGGCCAGCCGCTCGAGCGTGGCCTCGACACCGTTGACGGCCGAGTGCACCAGCAGCAGGCAGCCCCCGGGAGCGAGGACACGCGGCGCCTCGTCGATCACCCGGTCGACGACCGTGCGCCCGTCGAGCCCGCCGTCGAAGGCGCGCATCGCGCCGCGGGTCGGGAGCGACGCGTCGGCCGTGGGGACGTAGGGCGGGTTGGAGACGACGAGGTCGTACTGCTTCCCGACGACGGGTGCGACGAGGTCGCCGCGGTGGAGCCGGAGCCGGCGGCCCAGCCGCCACGCGTTGGTCCACGCGCTGAGCAGCGCGCGACGTGAGACGTCGACCGCGGTGACGTCCGTGCCCGGCACACCCGCTGCGACCAGCGACAATGCGCCGGTCCCCGCGCACAGCTCGAGTACGTGGCGGCGGGGGAGCGGGGAGTCGAGCAGTTCGCGCTGCAGCACGTCGGCGAGCAGCCACGTGTCGCGCTGGGCGGGATAGACGCCGGGGCCGCGCAGCACCGGCAGGTGCGCCCGGGAGCCGTCGGCGGCGGGGATCGGGATGACGACGTCGGGGACGACCGGCTCGGGCACGACGGTGGTCGTGCGCGGGGTCGGCAGTGAGATGGACATACGCATGCTCCTCGGCGGGCACGGGGGACTGCGCGGACGCGGGGGCCTGCCGATGTGCGGCGGCCGGGCGTCCCCGAAGAGCAGCTGCGCACTCAACCGCCGGGGACGGAAGTGTGTCCGGGTGTTACCCGCAGATGACGGGAGCTGACCGTCGGATCCGGTGTGATGCACACGCCGCGTGTCCCAGGTGCTCCACCGGGTAGCCGCGCCGTTCGATCGCCCCCGCACCCGACGTCCGAGGAGACCCGTGACCGACGTCCTCACCCAGCCCGCGGCCCGCGCCGACGCCCTGCCGGCCGGCCGCGGCCCCGTCTCGTCCGTCGTCGTCGACGTCCTCGCCGGGCGCCGCCCGGTGACCGACCTGCCGTCGGAACCCGGCCTGGACCCCTACGGCGAGGACCTGCAGCTCGCGCTCTACGTCCTCTACGAGCTGCATTACCACGGCTTCGCCGACGTCGACCCCGAGCTGGAGTGGGATCCCGACCTGCTGCGGCTGCGACGGTCCCTCGAGCAGACGTTCCTGACGGCGCTGCAGGCCGAGGTGCCCGCGGGCGACGACGTCGACGCCGAGGTCGAGGCGCTGCTGGTGGAGCAGGCCGACGGCGACGGTGCGTCCTGGCGGCTCATGCGCGACGGCGAGCTCTGGCAGCTGCGCGAGTACGTCGTGCTCCGGTCGATCTACCACCTCAAGGAGGCCGACCCGCAGGCCTGGGTGATCCCGCGGATCGACGGCCAGGCCAAGGCGTCGCTGGTCACCGTCGAGCACGACGAGTTCGGTGGCGGCCGCGGCGAGCGGGTCCACGCGCAGGTGTTCGCCGACATGATGGCCGAGCTGGACCTCGATCCCCGCTACCACGGTTACCTCGAGGTGGCGCCCGCCGAGGCGCTCGCGCCGGTCAACCTCATGTCGCTGTGCGGGCTGCACCGCCGGTGGCGCGGGGCGTCCGTCGGGCAGTTCGCGCTGATCGAGGTGACGTCGTCCCCCGGGTCGGCGCGCATCGTCAAGGCGATGCAGCGGCTCGGGACCTCCGAGGCGGCGACCGCGTTCTACGTCGAGCACGTCGAGGCCGACGCGGTGCACGAGCAGCTGGTGCGTCGGGGCCTGCTGGCCGACCTCGTGGCGCGGTCCCCGGAGCTCGCCCCTGACGTCGTGTTCGGGATGCGGGCGCTGACCCTCCTCGAGGACCGCCTCGGCGATCACCTCATGCGGTCCTGGGACGCCGGGTCGTCGTCCTTGCGCGCCGCGCTCTGACGGACCTTCTTCCGGTGGCTGGTGTCGCAGAACGGGAAGCGCTTGCTCCGACGGCAGGTGCAGACCGCGACCACCGGCCGCTCGGACCGGACGATCTCGCCGTCGGGGGTCTCGAGTTCCACGGGTCCCTCGACCAGCACCGGTCCGCCGTCGGTGAGGGTCACGCGGGGGACACGGGGGAGGCGCGGCTGCGGTTCGGGGTGCGACATGGCGCGCGGCTACCCGGGCGCTTCCCACCGTCAAGCGTGAGGGGAACCCTCGCGCCACCAGAGCGCTCGAATCCTCCCCTCACGCCTCCAGCAGGGCCTCCGGCACGTCGACCACCCGGCTGCGCAGGTACTCGCCGAGTCCCTTGGCCTGCGGGTCGGGACGGGTCGAGGACGCCACGCCGTCGCCGAGGATGCCGTGCACGACGACGTTGAGGGCGCGCAGGTTCGGCAGCTGGTGGACCTCGATCGCCAGGTCGGCGACCTCCGGCCCGAGCAGCTCCCGCACCCGCTCCGTCGTCAGGAACGAGCGGAGCCAGGCGTGGGCCTCGTCGGTCCGCGCCCACACTCCGATGTTCGCGTCGCCGCCCTTGTCCCCGGACCGGGCGCCGACGACGGTGCCGAACGGGACGCGGCGGGTGGGCCCAGTCGGCGCCGACGACGATGTGGCGTCCCTGTCACTGGGTGCAAGCAATGACGCATTGCTGTCACCGGAGGTGGGCGGGTCCGCCACGACCCGCCGCTCGCCGTCGGGCAGCACCACGGTGTGCGTGACGGCCGAGCGCGGCACCGCGGCCGGCCGGTAGACCCCGAAGGCCGACTCGGCGCTGGGCGGGGTGGTGGTGTGGAAGCCCGCGTAGCCGCCGAGCGCGAGCTCCATGGTGGCGTTGGAGAACGAGCGGCCGACCACCCGCGGGTCGGGGTCCTTCACCGTGACCTTGAGGTGCGCGGTGGCCTCGGCGTTCGACCCGGCGTCGGGGTGGTCGAAGCGCAGCAGCCGGACGTCGACCTCGGCGAACCGGTCGCGCCCCCCGAGCACCTCGAACAGCAGCTGCTCGGCGAACGCCGCCTTCGCCTCGATGTCCAGCCCGGTGAGCACCAGCGTCATCGCGTTCCGGTAGCCGCCCGCGTCGTTCAGCGCGACCTTGAGCGTCGGCGGGGGAGGGGTCCCGCGCACGCCCGAGATCCGCACGCGGTGCTCGCCGTCCTGCGCGAGCGCGATCGTGTCGAAGTGGGTGGTGCAGTCCGGGCCGAGGTAGGCCGGTGCGGCGATCTCGTAGAGCAGCTGCGCGGTGACGGTCCCGACCGACACGAGCCCGCCGGTGCCGGGGTGCTTGGTGATCACCGACGAGCCGTCGGCCTCCACCTCGGCGATCGGGAACCCGGGGTAGCGGCGGTCGGTGACCTCGTCGAGGAACGAGTAGTTGCCACCGGTGGCCTGGGGCCCGCACTCGATCACGTGCCCCGCGACGACCGCGCCGGCCAGCGCGTCGAGGTCCTCCCGCGCCCACCCGTGCCACCAGGCCGCGGGCCCGACGACGAGCGACGCGTCGGTCACCCGGCCCGTCACCACCACGTCGGCCCCTGCCGCCAGGGCCTCCGCGATGCCCCAGCCGCCGAGGTAGGCGTTCGCGGAGACGGGCTTGCCGGTCACCTCCGGCACGATCGCGTCGAGCGATCCGCGCAGGTCGTCGCCCTCGACGTACGCGACCTTCGCGCCGCTGCCGAGCTCCTCGAGGGCCGCCGCGAGTCCGGCGGGGTTGAGCCCGCCGGCGTTGGAGACGACCTTGATCCCGCGCGCGACGCAGTCGGCGAGGACGTCGCGCATCTGCGTCAGGAACGTCTTCGCGTACCCGGCGTCGGGGTCCTTGGCCTGGGCCTTGGCGAGGATCAGCATCGTCAGTTCGGCGAGGTAGTCCCCGCAGAGCACGTCGACGGGGCCGCCGTCGAGCATCTCCCGCGCGGCGTTCAGGCGGTCGCCGTAGAACCCGGAGATGTTGCCGATCCGCACCGGACGGCCACCGTGAGGGGAGGATTCGAGCGCTCTTGTGGCGTCAGGGTTCCCCTCACGCGGGGTGGTGGTCATCAGAGCGGCTTCCTTCCCGTACCGGCCTCGCCCGCGAACGCCTGCCCGATGCGCGCCCACTCGGTGGCGGCCGGACCCTCGACGGTCAGGGCCAGGTCGTCCTGGTGACGTCGTTGGGTGATGAGCAGCGCGAAGTCCTCGGCGGGGCCGGTGATCCGGTCGGGCGCGCCCTCGGGACCCCAGGTCCACGTCGCGCCGTCGGGCGCGGTGAGCTCGACCCGGATCGGGACGTCGGGCATCTCCAGCCCGTGGGCCAGGTAGCTGAACGGCCGGGCGCCGACGCCGATGTGGGCCACGTGCCGGATCCGGTCCGACGGGACGTGCGTCGCGTCGACGGTGTCGTAGACGTCCTGCGCGTGCGCCCAGGTCTCCATGATCCGCGCCGTCAACGACGAGGCGGCGCTCATGGCGGGCCCGAACCACGGCACGCGCGTCTTCGGGTCGAGCTCCCGGAACGCGGCGATGAGGTCGATGCGTGCCTCGTCGAACCAGGCCAGCATGTCGGCGCCGCTCATCGACCGGAACCGCGCCGCGATCGTGTCCGGGCTGACCCCGCCCTCGGCGTCCATCGCGGCCTTCTCTGCGGCGAACGCGTCGGGGTCGGTGGCCGAGCGCAGCGCGACGTCGTCGAAGTAGGCCAGGTGGGAGACCTGGTCGAGGATCGTCCAGCCCTCGGCGGGCGTCTCCTGCCGCCACTGGTCCTCGGTCAACGCCGCCAGCACGGCCCGCAGCTCGGCGGACTCGGCCGCGAGGTCGTCGGCGAGCGCGTCCATGGACACCGGCACGGTGCTACCTCCCCGTCCAGACCGGGGCGCGCTTGTCGCGGAACGCCGCCGGTCCCTCCTGTGCGTCGGACGACCGGTAGACCGGCGCCCAGATCTCCTCGGCCCGCTCGTAGACGTCCGGTCGCGAGAGGTACGCCGTCGCCTTCGCGGCGCGCACCGAGAGCGGCGCGTTCGCGGCGATGCGCGCGGCCAGCTCCTGGGTGTGCGAGCGCAGCTCGGCGGCCGGGACGACGTGGTTCACCAGCCCCACCTCGCGGGCCCGGGTCGCGTCGAGCGGGTCGCCGGTCAGCAGGATCTCCAGCGCCACCCGCGGCGGCACCAGCCACGACAGCGGCGCCGCCCACGGCGAGCCGCGCCCGACCTTCACCTCCGACACCGCGAACCGGGCGTGCTCGGCGGCGACCACGAGGTCGCACTGCTGGGCCAACAGGAACCCGCCGGCGAACGCGACCCCGTTGACGGCGGCGATCGTCGGCTTCGGCACGTCGATGTTGCGCCCGAACTGGGGCAGGAAGTCCGGCGGAGGGATCTCCAGGGATGTCTCCGCCATCTCCTTGAGGTCGCCGCCCGCGCAGAAGGCCTTCTCACCGGCGCCGGTCAACACGAGGACGGCCGCTCCGGAGTCGTCGACGAACCGGCGCGTGCCCTCCCAGAGCCCCTCCCGGACCTCCTTCGACAGCGCGTTCCGCGCCTCCGGCCGGTCGATCGTCAGCCAGGCGACGCCGTCGTCAACCTCGTACCGCACGGTCACGGGAACATCCTCCGCAGGTCGGGCCGGTTGAGCTTGCCGCTGCCGGTGCGGGGCAGCGCGTCGACGATCTCGATCCGCCGCGGACGGTGCATGCCCTGCAGGTCGGGGTGCTCGGCGCACCACCGGTGCAGCTCCTCCACGGTGATCTCCCGGCGGGTGACCACCACGGCCGTCACCTGCTCCACCCACCGCTCGTGCGCGGTGCCGATGACGGCGACCTCCGCGAGGTCGGGGTGGCCCGCGAGGTGCTCCTCGACCATCTGCGGGAACACGTTCTCGCCACCGGAGACGATCATGTCGTCGATCCGGTCGACGTAGTAGAGGTAGCCGTCGGCGTCGCGGGACATGAGGTCGCCCGTGCGGAACCAGCCGTCCACGAACTTCTCCGAGTCGGTCACGCCCCAGTAGCCCGGCGTCACCGCGTCGCCCCGCACCCACAGCTCGCCGACGCCGGAGGCGCCCGGCTCCAGGTCCGGCGAGCCGTCGACCGGCACCAGCCGCGTCCGCACGATCTGGTCCAGGGCACGACCCATGGAGTCCGGACGACGGGTCTCGCCCGCGCGGTAGGTCACGACCAGCCCGCTCTGCTCGGTCTGCCCGTAGATCTCCGTGCCGAGGATGCCGGTGCCCTTCTGCAGGCGCTCGATCGCCGCCGTCGGGGTCCGCGACCCGCCGAACATGCAGACCCGGAACGAGTCCAGCACCACGGGCTGATCCACCGTCCGGTTCCCGACGTCGATCATCATCGTCGAGATCAGCCCGCCGTAGGTCGGACGCAGCTGTTCGACCAGCTCCAGCCAGCGCACCACGTCCCAGCGCGGCATGAACGTTATCTGCCCGCCTCGCAGCAGCATCGGCAGGCTCGCGAGCTGCAGCCCGCCGACGTGGAACATCGGCATGCAGTTGAGGACGTGGTCGTCCCCGGACAGCTCGTAGACCTCGATCGCGCCGTCGACCTGCGCGGCGATGTTCCGGTGCGTCTGCCGGACGCCCTTCGGCACCCCCGTCGACCCCGAGGTGTACATCAGCAGCGCGTCGTCCCCGTCGAGCCGCGGCACCACGCCCTCGAGCGGCTCCGCCCCGGCGACCGCCGTCGCGAACGAGCCCTCCGCACCCGTCGTCAGGAACACGGGCGTCTCGGCCCCGAGCACCCGCTCGACGCGCTCGACGTCCTGCGCGGGCAGGACGACCAGCCGCGCGCCGGAGTCGAGGAGCGCGTGGCGCAGCGGGGCGTCCGGGAACATGTAGTTCAGCGGGACGCCGACCGCGCCCGCCTGCCATGCTCCGACGATCGCGACGAGGTACTCCAGGCAGTTCGGCGCGAGCACGGCGACGCGGTCGCCCTCGTTCACGCCGGTCGCGCGGAGGTAGCCGGCGAACCGGGCTACCTGGTCCGCGAACTCCGCGTACGGGATCTCGGTGGCGTCGAGGCGCAGCGCGACCTGCTCGGCGTGGTCCGCCGCGGCGCGGCGCAGCAGGGTTGCGAGGTTCATTCGACCACCGCCAGCACCTGGCGCGTCTCGACCTGGTCGCCCGCGCCGACGTGCAGTTCCGTGACGACGCCGTCGACCGGCGCCGCGACCGTGTGCTCCATCTTCATGGCCTCCAGGACGACGAGGGCGGCTCCCGCGGTGACCTCCTGCCCGCTCGCCGCGAGCACCCGCACCACCGTGCCGGGCATCGGGGCGAGCAGGGACCCGGCGTGGGCGACGGCGTTCGGATCGGCGAACCGCGGCACGTCGTCGAACGCGCTCGACCCGTCCGGGCCGTCGACGAACGTCCGTCCGGCGGCCCGGTGGATCCGGTAGGTCCGGCGCACGCCGTCCTGCGTCAGCACCACCTCCGCCGGGGACGCCGACACCAGCCCGAGGTCGAGCCGTTCCCCGTCGACCGCGACCTCCAGGCCGGACCGACGGAAGGAGTAGGCCACGTCGAGAGTGCGGTCGTCTGACATGTAGCCGACCGTCTGCGGCGGTCCACCGACGTTCCGCCATCCCGACGGCAGGTCGCGCAGCACCACCGCGTCCGCGCGGTGCTGCGCCTGCGCCGCGAGCGCCGCGGCGACCGCCCGGACCCGCTCCCCGGCAGGCGCACCCGGCGTCAGGAGCTCGGGGTGGCGCGGGAGGTAGCCGGTGTCGGTGCCCCCGGCGAGGAACTCGTCGTCGCGCAGGATGCCGACGAGCAGGTCGCGGTTGGTGGTCACCCCGTGGATGCCGGCCTGCGCGAGCGCGCGGGCCAGCGTGCGAGCGGCCTCGGTGCGGGTGGGGCCGTGGGCGATGACCTTGGCGAGCATCGGGTCGTAGTGCGGGCTGACGACCGACCCGTCGGTCACCCCGGCGTCGACTCGCACGCCCGGCAGGGCGGGGATCGCGAAGCGGTGCAGCGTGCCCGTCGCGGGCAGGTAGCCCGCGGGGACGTCCTCGGCGTAGAGCCGCACCTCGATGGCGTGCCCGTCGATGCGCGCGCCCGTGACCTCCGGCGGCAGCGGGTGCCCCTCGGCGACCCGCAGCTGCAGCGCCACCAGGTCCAGGCCCGTGACCAGCTCCGTCACCGGGTGCTCGACCTGCAGCCGGGTGTTGACCTCGAGGAAGAAGAAGCTGCCGTCGCGGTCCAGGACGAACTCGACGGTGCCCGCGCCGGTGTAGCCGATGGCCTTGCCGGCGGCGACCGCGGCCGCGCCGAGCTGGGCGCGCAACGTGGCGTCGACCGCGGGGGAGGGGCTCTCCTCCACGATCTTCTGGTAGCGCCGCTGGATGGAGCACTCGCGCTCGAAGAGGTGCACGACCTCGCCGTGGGCGTCGCCGACGATCTGCACCTCGACGTGGCGCGGGTCCTCGACGTAGCGCTCGAGGAACACCGTGCCGTCGCCGAACGCGGACGCGGCCTCCCGGCGGGCGCCGTCGACGGCGTCGGCCAGGTCGGACTGCCGCCGGACGATCCGCATGCCGCGCCCGCCACCGCCGAACGCGGCCTTGACCAGCACCGGGAAGTCCAGGTCGGTCGGCAGCTCGGCGCCTTCTTCCAGGAACGCGCCCGGCAGCACCGGCACGCCCGCCGCGTCCATCATCGCCTTCGCCTCGAGCTTCGAGCCCATCGACGCGATGGCGTCGGGGGAGGGGCCGACGAAGGTCAGGCCGGCCGCCGCGCAGTCGCGGGCGAACCCGGCGTTCTCGGAGAGGAAGCCGTAGCCGGGGTGCACCGCGTCGGCGCCGGTGGCCCGGGCGGCGGCGATGACGAGGTCGGACCGCAGGTACGTGTCGGTCGGCGAGGCGCCCGGCAGCCGGACCGCCTCGTCGGCGAGGGCGACGAACGGGGCGTCGGCGTCCGGGTCGGAGTACACGGCGACGGTGTCGATCCCGAGCGCCTGCGCGGTGCGCATGACGCGGGCGGCGATCTCGCCGCGGTTCGCCACGAGCAGCTTCGTGATCATGTGGGGCGAGCGGAGCGACGCGGAAGACACAAGCCTCACATCCGGAACGTGCCGTAGCCGCGACGGCCCTGCACGGGGTTGGAGTGGACGGCCGAGAGCGACAGGCCGAGCACGGTGCGGGTGTCGCGGGGGTCGACGATGCCGTCGTCGTAGAGCTTCCCGGAGATGAAGAAGCTGTGGGACTCGGCCTCGATCTGCGCCTCGATCGCCCGCGTGCGGGCGGCGTCGCCCTCCTCGTCGAAGGGCTTGCCCTGGCTCTGTGCCGACGCGCGACCGACGATCGACATGACGCCCGCGAGCTGCGCGGCCCCCATGACGGCGAGCTTCGCGCCCGGCCAGGCGAACATCAGGCGGGGGTCGTAGGCCCGGCCCGACATCCCGTAGTTCCCGGCCCCGAACGACGACGCCATGTTGATCGTCAGATGGGGCACCTGGCTGTTCGTCACCGCGTTGATCATCTTGGCGCCGTCCTTGATGATCCCGCCCTGCTCGTAGTCGGTGCCGACCATGTAGCCCGTGGTGTTCTGCAGGAAGATCAACGGGGTGTCGGTCTGGTTGGCCAGCAGGATGAACTCGCTGGCCTTCTTCGCCTCCTCGGAGAACAGCACACCGCGGTGGTTCGCGAGGACTCCGACCGGATAGCCGTGGATGCTCGCCCACCCCGTCACCAGCGAGGTGCCGTAGAGCGGCTTGTACTCGTCGAACTCCGAGCCGTCGACGGTGCGCGCGAGCACCTCGCGCGGGTCGAACGGCACCTTCGGGTCGGGCGGCAGGAGCCCGAGGATCTCCTCCGGGTCGTACCGGGGCGGCTCGACGAGGGCGGCCGGTGCGGGTCCGAGCTTGCGCCAGTGGAACCGCGACACGATCTCGCGGCCCAGCCGGATCGCGTCCCGCTCGTCGGTGGCGAAGTAGTCCGACAGGCCCGAGACCCGCGAGTGCATCTCCGCGCCGCCGAGCGCCTCGTCGTCCGCGGTTTCCCCGGTCGCCATCTTGACCAGCGGCGGGCCGCCGAGGAACACCTTGGCGGCCTTGTCGACCAGCACGGCGTAGTCACACATGCCGGGCACGTACGCGCCGCCGGCGGTGGAGTTGCCGAACACCAGCGCGACCGTCGGGATCGCCATCGACGACAGCTCGGTCAGCTCGTGGAAGATGCGCCCCGCCGGGACGAACAGCTCCGCCTGCGTCGGCAGGTCGGCCCCGCCGGACTCCACGAGGTTGATCACCGGGAGCCGGTTCAGCCGCGCGATCTCCAGCGCCCGCAGCGTCTTGCGCAGCGAGTACGGGTTCATCGCGCCACCACGGACCGTCGGGTCGTGCCCGATGACCACGCACTCGACCCCGGAGACCACCCCGATCCCGGTGAGGATCGACGCGCCCACGGTGAAGTCGGTGCCCCACGCCGCGAGCGGCGAGAGCTCGAGGAACGGCGAGTCGGGGTCCAGGAGCAGCGCGAGCCGCTCCCGGACCGGCAGCTTCCCGCGGTCGCGGTGCCGCTGGGTGTAGCGCTCGCCGCCGCCCGCGACGGCGAGCTCGAGCTGCTCGTCGAGCTGGGCGATCACCTCGAGCTGCTGCTGGCGGTTCGTCGCGAAGGTCTCCGACGACGGGTCGAGCAGGCTGGTCAGGACCGCCACCTCAGCGCCCTCCGTAGTGCATCGCGTGGGTCTCCCGGACGACGTTCTTCTGGATCTTGCCGGTCGAGGTGCGGGGCAGTTCCTGCTCGACGATCACGGCCTTCGGCACCTTGTAGCCGTCGAGCCGCTCCTTGAGCGACGCGGTCAGTTTCTCGGCGTCGATCGTGGTCCCCGGCTTCGGCACGACGACGGCGGTGATGGCCTCGCTCCACCGCGCGTGCGGCAGCCCGACGACCACGACCTCGGCGACGTCGGGCTCAGCGTCGTAGACCGCCCGCTCCACCTCGATCGACGCGACGTTCTCGCCACCGGTCTTGATGACGTCCTTCGTGCGGTCGGCGAACCACAGCACGCCGTCGTCGCCGAAGCGCCCGACGTCGCCGGAGTGGAACCAGCCGTGGGCGAACGCGGTGGCGGTCGCGGCCTCGTCGTGTAGGTAGCCCTGCATCGTCGACGGGCCGCGGTAGACGATCTCGCCCTGCTCGCCCGGCGGCAGCAGCCCGCCGTCGGGACCCATGATCCCGACCTGCACGCCCGTCAGCGGCGTCCCCACCGACCCGACGTGCGTGAGCTGGTGCTCCGGGCGGAACAGCGTGGTGATCGGCGACATCTCGGTCTGGCCGAACAGCAGCGCGAAGTCGCAGCGGAACCCGTCGAGGCAGGCCTTGATCTGCGCCTCCGGCATCGGGGCCATGGCATAGACCGCACGCTTCAACGAGCTCAGGTCGCGGTCGGCGAAGCTCGCGTGGTCCAGCGCCGCCCGGTACATCATCGGCAGCCCGAAGACCTGCGTGATGCCCTCGGCCTCGATGGTCTCGAGGAAGCGCGCCGGGTCAAAGCCCCGATGCACGTGGATCGTCGCGCCGACCACCACCGCCGGCGTGCAGAACGCGTTGAGCTGCGCCGTGTGGAACATCGGCATCATCGCGAGGAACCGGTCGCCCGCGGTCCAGCCGGAGTCCAGCGCCGCGGACATCGACTCGAGGTGGATCCCGAGGTGCGTGCCCACCACGCCCTTCGGGAACGACGTGGTGCCCGAGGTGTAGAGGTAGCTCAGCGCCGCGCGGTCGTCGATCGCGACCTCGACGGGGGACTCGTCGCCGGACGCCAGGTCCGAGAGGGTCAGCCCCGCGACGTCGGTGACCTCGGAGGTCAGCAGACTCGGGTCGTCGCGCGCGGTCCCGACCGCGAGGACGACGTCGGTCACCGCCGGCACCTGTGCGACCGCCTCCGCGATCGTCACGGCGAGTTGGGTCTCCACGACGATGCCTCGGGCCTGCGAGTGCCCGAGGACGTAGGCGACCTCGTCGGGGCGCCAGCCGAGGTTGATCGGCACACACACGACGCCGCTCTTGGCGCAGGCGTAGTAGACGGCCAGGAACTCGGCGCTGTTGCCCGCGGCCAGGGCGAGGGCGTCGCCGACGCCGTACCCGCGGGCGACGAGCCCGTGGGCCAGCCGGTTCACCCACGCGTCGAACTCCGCGTAGGTCCATCGTCGAGCCCCGTCCACGACGGCGAGCTGGGTCGGCCGGGCGAACGCGCTGCGGGTGAGCGCGTCGCCGACGTTGACACGCTGGACGAGGTTGCGCTCGAGATCCATCAGTACGACCTCGGCAGACCGAGGCTGTGCTGCGCGACGAAGTTCAGCACCATCTCGCGGTTGACCGGCGCGATCCGCAGCAGACGGGCGAGGCCCCAGTAGGGGAGCAGGCCGAACTCCTGGGAGACCCCGTTGCCGCCGTGGGTCTGCATCGCGGCGTCGCACGCGGCGATCGCGGCCTCGGCGGCGGCGTACTTCGCCATGTTCGACGCCTCGCCGGCAGGCAGTCCCTGGTCGTGCAGCCAGGCGGCCTTCTGCGTCATGAGCGCGGCCAGCTCGGTCTCGATCTTGGCCTTCGCCAGCGGGTGGGCGACGCCCTGGTGGGCGCCGATCGGGCGGTCCCACACCTGGCGGTCGTTGGCGTACCGGGCCGCCTTCGCCAGCGCGTACCGGGCGATGCCGACGCACAGCGCCGCCCCCGTGATGCGCTCCGGGTTCAGGCCGTGGAACACCTGCTTGAAGCCCTGGTTCTCGTCGCCGACCAGCGCCGACGCGGGCACCCGCACGTCGTCGAACCGGAGCGTGAACTGCTTCTCCGGCAGCAGCACGTCCACCGGCAGCGGCACCTTCTGCAGCCCGGGCGCGTCGGTGGGCACCAGGAAGAGGGAGAGCTGGGCCTTGCCCTTCGCGTCCTTGCCGGTCCGCGCGACGAGCAGCAGCGCCTCGGCGTCGTCGACCCCGGAGATGTAGTACTTCTCGCCGCTGATCACCCACTCGTCGCCCTCACGTCGGGCGTGCGTGGCGAGCTGGTGGGTGTTGGAGCCGGCGCCCGGCTCGGTGATCGCGAAGACCACCTTCTCCCGGCCCGACGCGAGGCCCGGCAGCCACTCCTTGCGCTGCTCCTCGGTGCCGTACTCGGCGATCACGGCCGCCGAGATGGCGTGCGTGACCAGCAGCAGGAGCATCGGCGCGCCCGCCGCCGCGGTCTCCTCGCACACCAGCGACAGCTCGACCAGCCCGCCGCCCCCGCCGCCGTACTCCTCGGGCACCGAGACGCCGACGTACCCGGCGTCGCCGAGCGCGTGCCAGAGCTCGATGCACTCGGCGCCCCGCCGCGCGTGGTCGACGTAGTAGTCGCCCCCGAACGGCGCGGACGCCTTCGCGACCGCGGCCCGGAGGTCGCGGTGCTCGTCGGTCTCCACGAAGTCCACGGCGACTCCCTCACTGCTTTGTGACTGGCCGTTCACTCGCGCCGTACCGTAGCGTCCCGGACGGCGGGCCGGAAGGTGCCTGCGGCAGGTGAGCAGAAAGGGTCGTCATGGCGACCTTTTCTGCTCACGAGCACCGGAGGTGCACATGGAGCTGGTCGATACGGCCGAGGCGGTCGACGGCACCCGCACCCGCCGTCGTCGGGACCCCGCCCGCAAGGACCGCATCCTCGCCGCCGCCGCCGAGCTGGTGGCGAAGCACGGCTACCACGCCGTGGGCATGGCCGACATCGGCGCGGCCGCCGGCATCGTCGGCTCCGGGATCTACCGGCACTTCGGGTCCAAGTCGGCGCTGCTGTCCGCGCTGCTCGAGCAGCTCATGGACGAGATGCAGCGGACGGCGGCGGCCGTGGTTGCCGAGGCCGCGGACGACCGGGACGCCCTCGAGCGGCTGGTCGACAACCACGTGCGGTTCGCGATCGAGGACCGCCGGCTGCTGCAGGTGTACTACCGCGAGGCCCACCACCTCCCCGAGGAGGACCTCCGACGGCTGCGCCGCGCCCAGCGGCACTACGTCGAGGAGTGGGTGATCGTGCTGACCCCGCTGCGCCGGGAGCTCTCGGACGCGGAACTGCGCGTGGTGGTGCACGCGGCCCTCGGCACGACCCAGGCGGTGCTCTTCCACCACAGCGGCCTGCCGGTCGAACGGCTCGCCGCGATGCTGGGTGCGATGGCACGCAGCGTGCTGGGTCTCGACAAGTGAACCGCTGATAACTCGGGGCTTGCGTTCACCGGGGTCCGCTGGCAATGCTGCACGTCACATCGCAGCGGCAGGGAGGCCCGGGTGGACATCGACGCCATCACGTTCGACGTCACGACGCTGCGGGGCCGCCGGGCCGTGCACCGCTGGGAGCGCACGTCGGTCGGTGACGTCTTCGAGCGGTTGACCTGGAGCTACCCCGACAAGGTCGCCCTCGTCGGCCGTCCCGGGGCGTTCGCCGACGAGCGCTTCGCGTCCGTGACCTACCGCGAGGCCGATCGCACGGCCAACCAGGTCGCGCAGGCGCTCATCGGTCGCGGGCTGCAGCCGGGCGCCCGGGTGCTGCTGTTCTGCGAGAACTCCGTCGAGGCGTACCTCGCGAAGGTCGGGATCGCGAAGGCCGGTCTGGTGGCGATGCCGCTCAACCCGAACCTCGCCCCTGACGTCGTCGAGCACCTCATCGCCCACGCCGAACCCGAGTTCGCGATCGTCGACGCCGAGACCTGGCCGCGCGCCGCCCGTGCCTTCGAGGCAGCGGGCCTCGCACCTGGCGTCACGATCGCGATCGGGGGCGAGCCGGTCGAGGGGAGCTCCTCCTTCACCGCGTTCGTCGACGCCGCGAGTGACGCCGAGCCCGACGTCGAGATCCACGGCGACGACATCTGGGAGATGCTCTTCACCTCGGGGACCACCGCCATGCCCAAGGGCGTGATGATCTCCCATTCGGCGAGCCACTTCGCGGCGCTGAACTTCGCGCTGTCGCTGACCCGGGGGACCGGGCTGGAGAACGAGGTCCGCGTCGGCACCTATCTGCCGATGATCTACCACGTCGGCGAGCTGATCTTCGCCCTCGGCGCGTTCGTCGCCGGCGGCACGCTGGTGCTGGGGCGGCGCCCGATCCCGGGCGACGTGGCGCGCGCCGTCGCCGAGGAGCGGATCACCGCGCTCTGGGCCGGCTCCCCGCAGTTCGTCACCGCGCTGACCAAGGAGTTCGAGGGGCTCGACGTCTCCAGCCTCGGCGTCCTGGTCTACGGCTGGGGAGCGCTCCCGCCGGAGGTCTACGACCGGCTGATGCAGCAGGCGGGCGACCCCGTCGTCCTCGGCATCTTCGGGCAGACCGAGGCCATCGCGTGCTATCGGTTCTGGCCGCGCCGCTGGCCCGAGACCTACGCGGCCACGGCCCCCGTCGTGAACTATGTCGGACTGCCGAGCCCGCTGCTCGCCTCCGACGTGTTCGACGACGACGGGGTCTCGCTGCGCGACCGCCCGGGGGTGCCGGGGGAGGTGGTCTACCGGACCCCGACCGTCACCGCCGGCTACTACAAGAACGAGGAGGCCACCCGCGAGGCGTTCCGCACCGGGTGGTTCCACTCCGGCGACAGCGCCGCGTTCGACTCCGACGGGCTGCGCATCGTGGTCGACCGCATCAAGGACATCGTCAAGACCGGCGGCGAGAACGTGTCCAGCCTGCGGGTCGAGGCGGCGCTCTACGCGCACCCGGCGGTCGAGCGGGCCGCAGTGGTCGGGCTCCCGCACGAACGGTGGGGCGAAGCGGTCGCCGCGGTGATCGTGGCGCGGTCCGAGGTGACGGCCGAGGACCTGATCGCGCACTGCCGCGAGCGGCTCGGCGGCTATGAGACGCCGAAGGCGGTCGTGTTCACCGACGAGCTGCCCGAGACCGTCGGCGGGAAGATCCTCAAGTACAAGCTGCGTGCGCGGTACGCCGACCTGTTCTCGGCCACGGTCTAGACGTGCGGATCGGCGTCAACGTCGGGCACTTCGCGGGCGCCCCGCCGGCCGACCTGGCCGCGCGGCTGCGGGAGATCGACGACCTCGGCTTCGCCTCGGTGTGGTTCGCCGAGGCGTACGGGTCCGACGTGTTCACCCCGCTCGCGTTCGCCGCGGCGCTGACGTCGCGGGTGCGCCTTGGGACCGCCGTCGCCCAGGTCCCCGCGCGCACCCCGGCGGCGACGGCGATGGCCGCGACGACGCTGGACCACCTCTCGGGCGGCCGCGTGGTGCTCGGCGTCGGCGCCTCCGGTCCGCAGGTGTCGGAGGGCTGGCACGGCGTGCCCTACGCGCGCCCGCTGGCCCGGACCCGCGAGTACGTGTCGGTGATCCGCCAGGTCCTCGCGCGCGAGGCGCCGGTGCGCAACGACGGGCCGTACTTCCCGCTGCCCTCACCCGGCTCCGAGCTGGGCAAACCGCTGCGCTCGTCGTTGCACCCCTACCGCCCGGGGCTCCCGGTGCTGCTCGGGGCGGAGGGTCCGCGCAACGTCGCCCTCTCGGCCGAGATCGCCGACGGCTGGCTCGCGATGTTCTTCGCGCCGGCCTTCGACGCGGACTACCGCGCGGCTCTCGACGACGGGTTCTCCCGCCGCCCGGGCGGGCGCCCCGAGGGCTTCGAGGTGGTCGCGACCGTGCCGGTGGTGATCGACGACGACGTCGAGCGCGCCGCCGACCGGCTCCGTCCCGACCTCGCGCTCTACATGGGCGGCATGGGCGCCCGCGGAGCGAACTTCCACCACGACGTCTTCGTCCGCATGGGCCACGGCGACGTCGCCGCGCGGGTGCAGGAGCTCTACCTCGATCGGCGCAAGGACGAGGCCGCCGCGGCGATCCCGACGGAGCTGGTGGAGCAGGTGTCGCTCCTCGGTCCGGTCTCGCGGGTGCGCCGCGAGCTGGACCGATGGGAGTCGACGGTCGTCGACGAGATCGCGATCCAGGGCCTGCCCGACGACCTCGCGGCGGTCGCGCGCCTGCTCTGAGCCCCCTGCCTCGTGGCAGGAAAGCGTCGTTGCTGGCGTCCAGTGGCAGGTTCTATACATCGTCGATCAGGACGGCAGGTGCGGCCGGCTCCCCGAGACGTGCACGACGGTGATCAGTCCCTCGACGCCGCGGAGGAAGGTGTCCCCGACGTCGTCGGTGGCGTCGATCGACGCAGCGCTCATCGCTCCGTCCCGGAGCATGAGGAAGTGCCGGGCGGCGCGACCGGGCCGTGCCCCGGGGCCCTCGTCGCGGTAGACCTCGGCGAACAGGTCCTCGAGGGCGCCGACGAACCAGGCGCGGTGGGCGACGACCTCGCGGTGCACGGGGTCCGTCGGGTCGGGGAACTCGGCCGCCGCGCGGAGGAAGGCGCACCCGCGGAATCCCGGGCGGGTCAGGTCGTCGTCGATCGAGCCCGCGATGGTCCGCAGGGCGTCCGCGGCCGTCGCGGAAGCGCTCGTGGCCGCGTCCACCGCGTCCCGGATCTGCGCGTCGGCACTGCGCAGGTACGCGAGGACCAGGTCCTCCTTCGACGGGAAGTGCCGGTAGAAGGTCGCCCGCGTCACCCGGGCCTCGGACACCAGCCGGTCGACGCCGACCGCCCGGATGCCCTCGCCGTAGAACAGCGCGCCCGCCGTCGTGAGCAGGCGCTCGCGGGCCTCGGAACGCGCTTCGGTCGACGGCACGGTCCGACGCTAACAGAAAGAACGATCGGTCTTGCGGGCTGCGAGGTGTTGGTGCAGAGTCGACAACAGAAAGAATGGTCGTTCTACCTGAGGAGTCTCGATGTCCACCTCGGTGTCCGCCCCTGCCGCGCCGGCCTCGACCGGTCGCGAGCAGGTGCCGCTCCTGCTCGCCCGGGTCGTGTTCGCGCTGGTCTGGGCCGTGATCGTCGCGGTCGTCGCACCCGGGATCGGCTGGGGCGCGGCGATCCTGCTGGCGTTGTATCCGCTCGGGGACGTCGTGCTCGTGGGACTGGACGCACGTTCGGCGGGGTCGACGGCCCGGGTCGGACTGGCGGCCAACGCGGCGCTCAGTGCCCTCGCCGCTGTGGCTCTCGCACTGGCCGCGACGCAGGACGTGCCGAGCGTGCTGCGGGTGTGGGGAGCCTGGGCAGTCGTCGCCGGGCTGGGGCAGCTCGTCGTCGCGCTGTCCCGACGGCGGGTGCGGCGCGGTCAGTGGCCGCTCGTGGTGAGCGGGGCGCTGTCGGTCGTCGTCGGGGTCGCCTTCGTCGTCATGGCCGCCGGTCCGGCTCCCGAGCTGACGCCGGTGGCCGGGTACGCGGTGGCCGGCGCCGTGTTCGCCCTCGTCGGGCTGCTCCGTCTCCGGCACTCCTCGACGGCCGCCTGAGGAGTCGGTCAGGCGCCCGCCCGCCGCAGGCGCTCGGCCGCCTGGTCGGCGAGAGCGGTTCCGGCGACCGGCGGGTCGGCGTGCAGCGCCTCCCATCGGGCGTTGTGGGCGGCGGGCCACAGACTCGCGGCCCAGGCGACCTCGCGCTCCTCAGCGCTGAAGACGCGTCGTCGGGACGTCTCGTACGCGGCCAGGAACGCCTCCGAGCTCGCGATGGGCGCGAGCGTCGGTGGTCCGGTGCTGCGGGAGAACGTTCCGCTTGCCGCGCCGACGAGGGCGGCCTCGGGCTGGTGGGCGAGGCTGTCCCAGTCGTGCACCGCCCAGATCAGGTCGCCGCGCCAGCGAAGGTTCTGCGCCTCGTAGTCCGCATGGCCGAGGACCCGGGGGAGTGCGGCACCAAGGAGCCGGGCCCGGACTCTCGTGGCCGTCGCGACGACGTGGTCCGGAACACGGTCCTGTTCCAACGCGTCGAGGGCCGCGACGGCGGGCCACAGGCTCGGCCCCCGGTGGTCCCACGCGGCCCATCGCGGGTTCGTGGGCGGCGGGGCGACGTCGAGGTGCTCGAGCTCGCCGATGATGCGGGCGAAGACGGCTGCGTATCGCGCGGCGACCTCCGGGGAATCCCCGCGGAGTACGTCCCCGCCCGGGCGGTGCTCCTCGGCGTGGACGGCGAGCGAGCCGACCCGGGTGACGCCGGTCAGTGGCCTGGCGCAGGGGAAGCCGCGGGCCGCGAGCCCGGACTGCGCTTCGACGCCGGCCACCGCGCACCCGTCGTCCGGACGTGCCTTGAGGACCGCGACCGACCCGTCGTGGAGCACGACGCCCAACACGTCCGACATCTGCTCGAGCCGGAACAGGACGTCGACCGGCTCGGCGCCGAGGTGGCGGCGGCACCAGCCCGGCGCCCAGCGCGGGAGGTCGTCGATCGGCACGACGTCGAGCGTGACACGGCGAGAATGTCGGACCCCTCGGGCACACTTCGAACATATGTTCGATGATTGGAGGGTGCGATGTGCGGGATGTGCGACGGGTCGACCCGGGCCGCGGAGCTGCGGAAGATGAGGGACCTGGTCGATCGGTACGGCTGGGCCCTCCAGTTCGTGGACGGGGATCGGGTCCGGTCGCCGTGGGCGTACACGGTCGGTCTCGTGCGGTACGGCCTGCCCGAGTTCGTGGTGACGGGGTGGGAGCCGGAGCGGGCCGGGTCGCTGCTGAACGACACGGCGCACGGCGTGGCGTGTCACGACGAGCGCTGGGAGCCCGGCCAGCAGTTCCGGCTGGCCGACGACACCCGGGTCGAGGTCGTCGAGCTGTCCCGGCCCGACGTGCACCTGACGACGGCGGCGCTGCTGTTCCCCGAGGAGCGGCTGCGGGCGCTGCAGCTGGTCTGGTCGGACGGCCGGCGGCGCTGGCCGTGGAGTGCGCGCTTCAACGACCGCCGGGGCGGTCAGCCCGTGCTCGGTCCACGCAGTGCGAGGGGGACGTATCGGAAGCCATCCCGGTCGTAGGGCTCCCCGGCGGCGGCGTCCAGGGGATGGGCGAAGCCCGGCCCGTCGGTGACGAACGTGTGGAACTCGCCGTTCTCGCCGCACGGGTCGACGTCCTGTGGGAGGTCGCGGAGGAGCTCGTGGTCCCACACCCGCCCGACGATCTCCGGCGGCGCCTGCGAGGGGTCGACGCACACGACCACCGCGCGGAGCCCGGCCGCGAGCATCTCGTGGGCGAGGGCGGCGGTCGGTCGCCCCCACAGCGGGAACCGGGCGGCGAGTCCGGTGCCGTCGAGCGCGCGTTCGCGGTAGGCGCGGATGTCGGCGAGGAACAGGTCGCCGTAGATCAGCTCGTCGACACCGTCGGCGCGCAGGTCGGCCAGTGCGCGCCCGGTGAGCGCCTCGTACGTCTCGTTCGGACACGGCCACGGCAGCTCGACGGTTTGCAGGGGTAGACGCAGGGCATCCGCCTGTGCATGGAGGCACGCGACGGGCACCCGGCTCATCGCCACGACCCCGTCGGTGACGGTGGTGAGGAGGCCGCTGACCTCGAGGTGTGACCGCACCTCGTGCAGCGCCAGAGCACCGTCCTTGCCGCACGACCAACTCACGAAGGCGCTCGCCACGGCCCCACCGTAGGCCGGGCGATTTGCGCCTCGCTGGGGCGGTTCGGCGCTCTACCGCGGGGTAGCCTCGTGGTCTACGACGTCCTGTAGGAGGTGCTCGTCGTGGCTGATGTTTCCCGCCTGCCCGCGGCGTTGGTGGCCCACTGGGACTGGCAGCGGCACGCCGCGTGCCGGGACCTGAACCAGGAGATGTTCTTCCACCCGGACGGCGAACGTGACCCGTCCCGGAGCAAGCGCGTCGCCGACGCCCGGGCCGTGTGCACCACGTGCCCGGTGCTCGAGGCCTGCCGGTCCTGGGCGCACGCCGTCCAGGAGCCGTACGGCATCTGGGGCGGCGAGAGCGAGGACGAACGCCGGGCCGCGCTCCGCCGCGAGCGCTCCACCACCCCGGCCGCCTGATGGCGGCCGACCCCACGCACTCCGACAAGACCGGGAGGTCGACCGTGTCCGAGGACACCGCCACCACATCGTCCCGCCCCGCCGCGCGGGTGCCCGAACTGACCGGGGTCCCGGTGTCCGAGGCGCACGACCGCGCCCTCGACGCCGGACTGCTCGCGGTCCCCGAGAACGCCTTCCACACCGCCGCCGGCCGGGCCCACGTGGGTCGTCAGGACCCGGAGCCGGGCACGTCCGTCGAGACCGGCTCCATCGTGCGGATCTGGATCAGCTCGGACTGACCCGCTCGACCACCCCGTGCCCGAGAAACGGGGTGGTCGGTCGGTTGTGACGGACCCGCGTGTCCGGTTCGTGACGTCAAGTGACACCCTCCCGTCACCCGAGAGAGGATCTCTCTCGTGGTTCCGAGGGGGGAACCCATGAACCGTCCGTCACGCGTCGGCCTGTTGGCCGTCGCCACCGTTGCGGGCGCTCTGCTCGTCGCTGGCCCTGCCATCGCGCAGGACAAGCCGCCGGTGGGCTCGAGTCAATGCACCGACAAGGTTGAGAAGGACGCCTCGGTGACCACCGCGGCGGACGACGCCGCTAAGGAACAGGCGCGTCAGGCCGCTGAGGCCAGTCTCTGCGCGGAGGAAGCCCCGGACGGTGCAGCGACGGCGCCCGACTCGCAGACGTCGGACTCCACGTCGGAGGACCCGCCGGTTGAACCGAACACCGAGCCGGACGCGGAGCCCAACGCAAAGCCGAACGCGGGCACCCCGTCGGCGAACCGCCGCGTGGTCCCCGGCAACGACGCGCCGACCCCGAAGCGCGCCGGTCGCCCCGCGGGCGACCGTGACTGCGCGGACTTCGCGACGCAGCAGCAGGCGCAGCGGTACTTCGAGTCGATCGGCGGCTCGGCCACCAACAACGCCGACCGCCTGGACGCGAACGGCGACGGCGTCGCGTGCGAGAGCCTCGCCGACGACGGCGACAACCAGGACGCCGAGGCCACGGCCACCGGCGACGACGGCTCGACCGCGAAGACCTCCGGCGACCAGGTCACCGAGGTCCCCGAGGGCTCGGCCCAGACCGGGGGCGCCTGATGTCGCGTCGCACCACCACAGCGATCGTCCTGCTGGCCGCGCTCCTCGCGCTGGTCACCACCGCGTGTTCCGGCGGTTCCGATGACACGGGTGAGCCCCTGGCCGCGAGCCAGCAGAGCGCCGCGGGCGTCGTTCCCGGCTATTCGGTCTCGATCCCGAAGCTGAACGAGACCTCCCAGCTCATCGGTCTCGGGCTCAACGCCGACAAGTCCATCCAGGTCCCGCCGCTGGCCGACCCGATGCAGGCCGGGGTCTACACGAAGGGCCCGATGCCCGGGCAGACCGGCCCGGCGGTCGTCCTCGCGCACATCAACGCGAACGGCACGCCCGGGTTCGGGGAGGGCTTCCACACGCTCACGGCCGGCGACACCATCACGGTGACCACCCCGTCGGGGCCGGTCGACTTCGCCGTGACCCGCACCGAGACCGCGCCGAAGGCCGAGTTCCCGACCGCCGACGTCTACTCCGACACCACCGGTCCGGAGCTCAGGTTGATCACCTGCGGCGGCACGCTCGACCGGAACGCGCACAACTACCTCGGGCAGACGATCGTCTTCGCGAAGAAGGTCTGACCGTTCAGGCGCGGTACCGGTCGACTGCGTCCTCGTCCCACTCCACCCCGCTGCCCGGCTCGTCGGCCAGGACCACCGACCCGTCGACGACCCGGGCGGGGGAGCGGAGCACCCCGGCGGCCACGTCGAGGTACTCGAGCAGGAACGCGCTCGGCGTGACGGCGAGCAGGGCGGCGCTGATCTCCGGCCAGAAGTGGCTCGACACCGGCCGTCCACAAGCGTGGGCCACGGGTGCCGCTCGCAGCCAGCCCGTCACGCCGCCGATGCGGGCGACGTCGAACATCGCGTGGTCGCCGGCGTCGGCGCGCAGGCTCGCCGTCATCTCGTCCTCGCCCCAC
Organism: Actinomycetospora corticicola; assembly: GCF_013409505.1. Classification (NCBI taxonomy): domain Bacteria; kingdom Bacillati; phylum Actinomycetota; class Actinomycetes; order Pseudonocardiales; family Pseudonocardiaceae; genus Actinomycetospora; species Actinomycetospora corticicola. The sequence goes on from NZ_JACCBN010000001.1 coordinate 257,980, forward strand.
CAGCTCTCGCCGAGCTGGATCGGCGTCGACACGGCGGCGCGGATGCGGGCGTGGCCCGCGGCGTCGTCGGCGCGGGTCGGCTCCTCGACCCACAGCAGGTCCTCGTCGGCGAGCGCGTGGATGCGCCGGATCGCCTCGGGGACGGGCAGCGTCTGGTTGAAGTCGACGGCGAGCTCGGCGTCCGGACCGACGGCCTCGCGCAGCGCCGCGATGACCTCGCGGTCCCGGGCGAGCCCGGCCGATCCGACCTTCACCTTGTAGGCGCCGAACCCGAGCCGGGCCAGCTCGCGCGCCTCCACCCGGACGTCGTCGGGAGCCATCCGCCGCAGACTCCCGTACGCTCGCACCGGCTCGGGCGAACCGCCGAGCAGCCGCACCAACGGCAACCCGGCGCGTCGGGCGAGCACGTCCCAGAGCGCCATGTCGATCCCGGAGATCGCCATGGTGGCCAGTCCCTGCGGACGCAGCAGCCGCAGCCGCGCCCGCAGGTCCGCCTCCACCGCGCGCGGGGCGTCGGACGTCCCGACGACGGCCGCGCCCAGCTCGGTGACCAGGCTCGTCAGCGCCGGCAGCACCATCGGCGTGTAGCAGAAGAGGTAGGCGTGGCCGACCACGCCGTCGGAGGTCTCGACGTCGATGAGCACCAGCGGCGCCGTGGGCACCTCGCCACTCGCCGTCTGCAACGGCGGGTCGAGCGGGGCCAGGACCGGGCGCGCGTGGACCGACCGCACCGTCGTCGTCATGGCCCGCATTCTCTGCCACCTCAACGTATAGCCGCCGGGGGGACTTGCCACAAGACGGCCCCTCGCCCGCACACTTCGCGGCCGTGATCGACGTACTCATCGTGGGGGCCGGACCGACGGGGACGATGCTGGCCGCGGAGCTGCGGTTGCACGGCGTGGACGTCGTGGTCCTGGAGAAGCGCGCGAGCGCGACCTGGCGGGCGGGGGGACTCGGCCTGCACGTGCGCAGCGTCGAGCTGCTGGACCAGCGTGGGCTGCTCGGCCCCTTCGAGGCGGAGGCCACGCGGTTCAGCGTCGGTGGACCGTTCGCGGGCATCGCGTTGCCCTGGCCCGACGACCTCGACACCACACACCCCTACGGCCTCGCGATCCGGCAGGAGAAGATCGAACGCCTGCTCACCGAGCACGCGCTCGAGCTCGGCGCGGAGATCCGACGCGGGGTCGAAGTCACCGGACTCGACCAGGACGACGACGGGGTCACGGCCACCCTCGCCGACGGCGACACCCTCCGGACCCGCTACCTCGTCGGCGCCGACGGCGGCCGCAGCGCCGTGCGTGCCGCGGTCGACGTCGGCTTCCACGGCGAGCCGTCGACCGCCGACACCTACCTCGCCGACGTCGAGCTCACCGAGGACCCGACGGAGGTCGTTGCCGAGCTCCGGAAGACCCACCTCCGCTTCGGGATCGCGCCCCTCGAGGGCGGCGTCTCCCGGGTGATCCTGCCCGCGGCCGATGTATCCGACGGCCCGCAGCCGACGTTCGAGGAGTTCCTCGAGCGGCTGCTCGCGTTCGCGGGCACCGACTTCGGGGCGCACTCACCACGCGGCGTCTCTCGCTTCGGCACCGGCGACCAGCTCGCCGATGCCTACCGCGTCGGACGGGTGTTCCTCGCCGGCGACGCCGCGCACGTCCACCCGCCCACCGGCGGGCAGGGCCTGAACCTCGGCGTCCAGGACGCGGTCAACCTGGGCTGGAAGCTCGCCGCGGCCGTCGACGGGTGGGCTCCGGACGGGCTGCTCGACTCCTACGAGGCAGAACGCCGTCCCGTCGCGGAGGCGGTCGTCGACAGCACGCGCGCCATGGTCGCGCTGCTCCGGGAGGACCCGCAGACGGCCGCGCTCCGGGCCGTGCTGACCGAGGTCGGACAGCTGCCCGGAGTGAGCCGCCACCTGACCGGGCGGATCACCGCGACCGGTGTGCGCTACGACCTCGGCTCCGCGGACGACCGCGTCGGTCGCCGCATGCCCGACGTCGGGATCGGCCCGGACCGGCTCTACGCGCACCTGCACCGAGCTCGCGGAGCCCTGCTCGACCGGACCGGCCTCGCCGTCGGGAGCTGGTCCGATCGCGTCGACCGCCTTCCCGACGGCGGGGGTGGTCCCGAGTCGCTGCTCCTGCGGCCCGACGGCCATGTGGCGTGGATCGGCTCCGACCAGTCGGAGCTCGACGAGCACCTCGGCCGGTGGTTCGGGGCGCCCTGACCTCAGGCGCGTCCGCGCGGGAGGCAGCACTTCTTGTACTTGGCGCCCGAGCCGCACCAGCACGGGTCGTTCCGCCCGGGCGGCCACTCCAGCTCGGGCCCGGGCGCCGGGGCGGCGTCCTCGTCGTCGGCGAGGAGGGCCGCGAGCAGGTCGGGCGTGCCGACCTCGACGAACGGCAGGTCCGTCGGGTCGCTCTCCTGCAGGTCGCGCTCGATCATCGCGCGGTGCTCGTCCCAGGTGGCCCCGAGCTCCTCGGCCGCGTCCGGCTGCGCCTGCAGGAGCCGGTCGAAGGCGGTCTGCGGCCAGTAGATGTAGTCGGGACCGTTGTCGTCCATCTGTTCGGCGACAGCGTCGGCCTCGTCGTAGGGGAGCCCGAGGTCCCGCCGAACATGAAAGCGGCGGACCGCCAAGGCGGACTCGATCTCCCGTGCCTCGTCGGACGGTGGTCCCGGTTCCGCCCGCTCGACGATCTGCACCGCAGTGACGAGCGCTGCCGTCAACCACTCCTCGGCGAGCTCGGCTCGGTCGTTCTCGAGGAGCGCCTCGGTGACGTACACACTCGCCATCTCGTCGCGGGTGAGCTGCGGACGGAGGGCGTGCAGCTCGCGCATGCCCTCGTCCTCCCGTCCGAACTGCAGCAGGAGCTCCGCGTGCCGGGCGCGCGTCCAGTTCTCGTCGCTCGAGCCCCGCGCCGCGCTCACCGACCGCGCCGAGAGCGACAGCGCGAGGTCCCCGTCGTGCAGGCCCTCGGCGAGGTCGGCCGCCAGTCCGAGGGCGTAGGAGGCGAGGTCGGGTTCGGCGAGCCGGTCCTCGTCGACCGCGGCCACCAGCTGGTCGATGTACGGCCGGGGGTCGTCCGAGGCGATCGCGTCGGAGCTGATGCCGGTGAGGTCGTCCTCGGTCAGTGCGGGTGCCACGCGCGGAACGGTAGGGGTGTGTGGTCCGGGACGGGGCGGTGGGCCGGATCCCGCCCCGCGAGGAGTACATGGGGCAGGTTCTCCGGCCGCTCGCCCTGCATGGCGTGAACCTCGCGGGATAGCCGGGGCGGCCCGATCCGCGAGGGTGACAAGGAGCAGGTTCACACGCTGCTCGACCTGCATGACGTGGACCTCGCGGGAGAGCCGGGGCCGGCCCGTTCCGCGAGGGTGACAAGGGGCAGGTTCGCAGGCTGCTCGACCTGCATGGTGTGGACCTCGCCGACGGAGGCGGAGCAGGCCCGGGCCGAACGCCTAGACAGTTGATCATGTCGAGCGCGACGTCGCACTCGACATGATCAACTGCCTAGGCATGGGCCCGGCACCCGCCGTCGGGAAGGCCTCAGGCGGCGAGGCGGCGGGCGATCACCGGGATCACGATCGCCGCGGCGACGAGGTGGGTGACCATGAGCAGCAGCTTCGTGGCCGTCGCGGCGTCGACGAGGACGTCGGGCACGAGCGAGAGCGCGGTGAGCACCACGGTCGTGCGGACGAACGCGGTGCGCGGGCTGCGCGCGGTGCGGGCGAGGACCAGGGCGAGCACGAGGCCGATCACCGAGAAGATGGCGGTCAGCGAGGCGAAGCCGGGCACCGGGATGGGGGCGCCGGCGACGTCGAGGCTGATCCCGACGGCGAGGCCCGCGGTGGCGACGGCCGAGGTCGCGATCGACGCGGCGACGGTGGCGGCGAGCCCGCCGAGGATCAGCGAGGCGGTGCGGGTGGTGGTGGCGGCGGGAGCGGTGAGGACGGACATGGTGGCCTCCGAGGGCTGGTGACCGGCCTCGTGCCGGTCTCTCACCACGGCGTCGAACGGATCCGTCGTCCTTCGACAGGGCTTGCGAAAAACTTTTCGGAACCGTTCGGGCGTCGCCGGACTCCAAGGGAGTGTGAGCCTCTCTGACACCGCGCCCGGGATCGTCGAGCTCCACGGGACGCCGGATCCGACGTCGTATCGCCGCCTGCTCGACGACGTCGGGCGCACCCGCCGTTGCCCGGTCCTCTTCGGCTTCCGCGCCGTGGAGAGTGCCGGCGGCATGCCGGTGCCCGACGACCCGTGGGCGGCGGTCGACGCGACCGACGCCCACGCGGTGCTCGAGGACTGGTGGCCGGGGCCCTACACGCAGGACTGCCTCTGCCTCGACCCCTGGGTGGACGCGTTCCCGCCCCGTCCCGACGGCGGGCCCGACCGGTCGCGGGACGCCACGACCCTCCGGGCGGCCGCAGCGTGCGCCCACGACCTGGGCCCGTACTCGGACCTGGCGGTGATCGACGCGGCGCGGCCGGCGGACGTGCCGCTCGCGGTGCGGTGGTCGGGCCCGTGCAACTACCCACGGATCGACCTGGTCGGCCTCACCGCCGTGCTCCGCAGTTGGGAGGACCGTTTCGGGGCGATGCTCGTGCGGCTCGACGGCGCCACCCTGACGCTCACCGTCGCCCACCCGCCGCGCACTACCGCCGAGGCCGAGGCGCTCGCGGCGGAGCACTTCGCGTTCTGCTCGGACCAGCAGGACCCGCAGAACGGCACCGTGCTCACGCCGCGGTCGTACGCCGCGACGATCCGCGGGGCGGACACCTGGCGCTTCTGGTGGGACTGAGTGGCGTCATCGATGCACTACATTGACGACATGACCGCTCCGCTGTCGGTCCGCTTCGACCGCGACGTCCTCGACCGGCTGCGTCAGCACGCTGCTGCCATCCCCGGTGCGACGCCGTCCGGCCTCGCCCAGCGGCTCGTGGACGAGGGCCTGCGCATGGCCGAGCACCCCGGCGTCGTCTTCCGCGACGGTCCGGCCGGGCGGCGGGCCGCGCTCGTCGTCGGGCCCGACGTCTGGGAACTCGTCGTCTTCCTCCGCGAGATCGACGACCGGGGCGAGGCCGCGGTCGTCGCCGCGACCGAGACCTTCGGGCTCCCGGCGTCGGCGGTCGCCGCGGGGGTGCGCTACTACACCGCGTTCCCGACGGAGATCGACGCGTGGATCGAGGAGTCGCAGGCGGCCTCGGTACGCGTGGAGGAGGAGTGGGAGCGCCGACGGGCGCTTCTGGCATGAGCGCCGAACGACTGTTGCTCGACGAGATGTTCTCCCCGCAGCTTGCGCAGGCTCTTCATGACGACGGGTTCGACGTCCGGGCGGTCGCGGGCGATCCGTCGTTGGCGGCTGCGTCCGACGTCGACGTGGCCACGTGGGCTGCTCGCGACGGTCGGCGGGTGCTCACCGAGAACGTGCGCGACTACGTCCCGCTCGTGTCCGCCCTGGAGCCTCCGCTCCGGCTGCTCCTCACCAGCTCACGCAGGTACCCCCGCTCGCGGCGCAACCCGGCGCCGCTGCTGAAGGCGCTGACCGACTGGCTCGGCGCCGGGGTCGACCGCGGGCCGATCGAGTGGCTCCCGTAGGACGACTCAAGCCGACCGGGAGATCTCCGGCGCCGGTCGGCAGGCCCGGACGAGCTCGTCCAGCGGCAGCGACAGCTCCGTCGCGAGGGCCGCGATCGTGAAGAACGCCGGCGTCGGCACGCGGCCCGACTCGATCTTGCGCAGCGTCTCGACCGGCATCCCGACCGCCGCGGCCACCTCGGTCATCGACCGCAGGCCGCGTGCGGCGCGCAGCACCTCACCCAGTCGGGCCCCTCGTTCACGTTCGTCCGGGGTCAGCGGCACGCGCACCATGACCGTGATACTAATACCGGGATAGTTATCCCGTCGTTGGAGCGAGTCATGATCGAGATCAAGAACCGCCACGAGATCGAGCTGATGCGCGAGGCCGGTCGGATCACCGCCCAGGCGCTGCAGGCGGCGAAGGCGGCGGCGACCCCCGGGATGTCGCTGAAGGAGCTCGACGACGTCGCCGCCGAGGTCATCGCGGCCGCCGGCGCCGAGCCGCTGTTCCTGAACTACCGGCCGAGCTCGGCCTCGACGCCCTTCCCGGCCGTCGCCTGCATCAGCGTCAACGACGCGATCGTCCACGGGATCCCGAACAGCTACGTGCTGCAGGACGGCGACCTCGTCAGCGTCGACTGCGGCGCACGCCTCCACGGCTGGAGCGGCGACGCGGCGATCAGCTTCGTCGTGGGGGAGCAGCGCGACGACGCCGATCAGCACCTCATCGACACGACGTCCGCCGCCCTCCAGGCCGGCATCGACGCCGCGCAGCCCGGCAACAAGATCGGCGACATCGCCCACGCCATCGGCACCGTCGCGCGCGGCGCCGGATACGGGCTGATGGAGGGCCACGGCGGGCACGGGATCGGCCGTGAGATGCACGAGGCCCCGCACGTGCCGAACGAGGGCCGGCCGAACCGGGGGTACCGGCTGCGCCCCGGCCTGGTCCTCGCGATCGAGCCGATGCTCATCGCCGGCGGCACCGACGAGTACCGCGAGGACGACGACGGGTGGACGCTCCGCACGGTCGACGGCACCCGCGCCGCGCATGTCGAGCACACGGTCGCGATCACCGCGGACGGGCCGCAGGTCCTCACGTCGGCCTGAGGATCACGCCGCGTCGTGGAAGATCAGGCCGAGGACGTGCCGTGATCCGCTGTGCACCGTCGACACCCCGTGGCGCATCTGCACCCGGTGATGTCCGCGGGTCCCGCGCCGGGGGCGGTGGTGCACCGGGAACACGACCGCGTCGCCCTGTCGCGGACGCACGACGGTGGCCTTCGACTGCTGCCGCGGCCGCTGCTCGACGAAGACGCTCTCCCCGCCGGTGAACTCGACATCCGGTTCGCTCAGCATCACCAGGACCTGCAGGGGGAAGACGAGGTCGCCGTAGAGGTCCTGGTGCAGGCAGTTGTAGCCGGTCGGTCCGTACCGCAGCAGCAGCGGCGTCGGCTTCGTCTGCCCCGCGGCGGCGCACTGCGCGCGGTACTCGGCGTGCGTGGCGGGATAGCCCGGCTCGTCGAGGATGCCGGCCCAGCGGTTCGCCACGGCGGCGAGGCGCGGGTAGAGGCCGGTGCGCAGCTCGGCGACGACGTCCGGGAGCGGGTCGGCGAAGTAGCGGTAGCGGCCCTCGCCGAAGGAGTGTCGCGCCATCACGACGGTGGACCGGAAGCGCTCGTCGTCGTCGAACATGGCCGCCAGGTCCCGACAGGTCCCTTCGTCGAGCAGGCCGGGCAGCGTCGCGACGCCCTGCTCGTCGAGGGCGGTCCCGAGGGGGTCATCGACGTCGTCGGGCAGGGCGAGCTGATCGAGGGTCACACGAGACAGAACTCCGCCGCCCCGCCCGCCGTTGCGGTCGCCCGCCGTCACCACCGCACCGGCAGTGCCAGCGGTCCGTGGTCGACGAGTCCGCGGTGCCAGGGAATCTCGCCGATCGGTACGTCGAGCCGCAGTCCGGGCAGTCGTCGCGCCAGGACCGGGAGCACCGCGGCCAGCTCCGCCCGGGCGAGCGCCGCGCCGAGGCGGAAGTGCGGTCCGTGGCCGAAGCCGAGGTGCTGCTCCCGCCGCCCGGGGCGGAACGACAGCGGGTCGGGGAAGCGCGCCGGGTCGTGGTTCGCGGCCTCCAGCGACACCAGCACCAGGTCGCCCGCCGCCACCGTCACGTCGCCCAGGACGAACTCCTCCGACGCGAACCGCGGGAACGGCTCCGTGCCCGCGCGGCGCACGACCTCCTCGACCAGCGCCGGCACGTCCCCGCCGTCGAGCTCCGCGAAGCGGCCCTCGTCCAGGAGTCGCACCACGGCCTGTACCAGGGCGTTCCGCACCGTGAGCGTCCCCGCTGCCAGGAGGACCTGCACCAGTGCGACCAGCTCCTCGTCGTCGAGTCGGCCGTCGTCGGCGTCGCGGGGGGCGAGGAGATCACCGAGCAGATCGTCCGCCGGAGCAGCTCGCCGGGCTGCGACCAGCTCCGCGACGAACCCGCCGAGCGCGTCCCACGCCGTGGTGTCGCCGCTCATCGGGTCGGCGACGAGCGCAGCGTCGACGATTCCCCGGAAGCGCTCGCGCTGCGCCGGCGGGAGGCCGATCAGCTCGCCGATCACCGCGACCGGCAACGGCGCCGCGAGCGCCTCGACCAGGTCGACCGGTGGGCCGGCTGCGACGGCCCGGTCCACGTACTCCTCCGCGAGCGCTTCGAGACGAGGCGCCAGCGACGCGACCCGCGCCGGCCGGAAGGCGCCCGCGACGAGGCGACGCAGCCGCGCGTGGGCGGGTCCGTCCTGGAACAGCGACGCCCGCACGTCGACCTCCGTGCCCGGCGGGGTGAGGTCCAGGCGGGGATCGGCGAGGACGGCGACGGCGAGTTCGGCGGAGGTCACGTACCAGGCGGGCCCGAACGCCGTCGCGATGCGCACGACCCCGGCCTGCCGCAGCTCCGCGTGCTCGGGTGGGGGAGTGATCGGGTCGGGCCGGGACAGCGGAAGCTCCGGCACGGCGTCCTCCTTCACGTTGCGACTGCAATGTGAACAGCATGACGTTGCACCTGCACCGTGGCAAGGTGGGTCCGTGCCGAAGAAGGTCGATCACCACGCACGCCGGACGCTGCTGTCCGACGCCCTGATGCGGGTCGCGGCCCGCCGTGGACTCGAGGACGTGAGCCTGCGCCACGTCGCGGCCGAGGCGGGCGTGACCGCCGGGATGGTCCAGCACTACTTCCGCACGAAGGACGAGATGATGGTCTTCGCGCTGGGTGCGGTGCGGGAACGTGTGGAGCGTCGGCTCGCCGACGGGCCGGAGCCGGAGGATTCCCGACGACGGGTCGAGGCGCTCCTCGTGCAGCTCCTGCCTCTCGACGAGGAGCGCACGCTGGAGGCGCACGTCAGCCTCGCGTTCCAGGCCTACGCGGCGGTGAAGCCGGACATCGCCGTCGAGCTGCGCGCCGACACCGCACGGATGCGTGCGGGGCTCGCGGTGTGGCTCGGGGACGCGCCGCTGCATGCCACCGGACTCCTGGCACTGGTGGAGGGCCTGTCCCTGCAGGTCCTCGGGCAGCATCTGTCGGGCGACGAGGCGCTCGCCGTGCTCCGGAGTCAGCTCGACCTCGTGCTGGGCTGAACCGGCCTGTCGTCGGGAAGTCCCTGCCCATGACGGTCCGGCTGGAACGCGAACAGCGCACGATGCTGTGGACGTTGACGATGCACGCCCACGACGCCGCGTCCGCGCATCCGATCCTGGGTGACCGCTACGCCGCCGACCTGCTCGCCCGCGTCGACGACCCACCGGACCTCGGGCTGAGCCTCGGCGGCAACACCCCGCTGATCTGCGCGCGGGCGAAGCTCATCGACGACGCGGCGCGGACGTGGCTGGCGCAGCACGACGAGGCGGTGGTGCTGCACCTCGGGTGTGGGCTGGACAGCCGGGTGCTGCGGCTCGACCCTGGGCCGGGCGTGCGGTGGTTCGACGTCGACCAGGAGCCGGTCATCGACCTGCGGCGCCGCCTCTACGCCTCGGCACCCTCGACCACCGTCGCGGGTGACGTCACCGACCCGTCGTTCTTCGAGCAGTTCCCCGACGACGGGCCTCGCCTCGTGATCGCCGAGGGCCTCCTCATGTACCTCGATCCGACGGGGGTGAGAGCCGTGATCGACGGCGCGTTGACGCCGGGGAGCACGCTCGTAGCGGACACGGTCGCCCCGTGGGTCACGTGGGTGGCGGGCCTGCAGCCGGCGATGCGGGCCGCGGACACGAGCTTCCGGTCGTCGACGGCCGACCTCGCGCGGGTCGCTCCGAGGCTCGTCGACGAGCAGTCCCTCGTCGACGCGACGGCCACCCGGACCGACGGGCTGACGTCCACGACGGTCCGGCTCTTCGCCTTGGTGCCTCACGCGCGCTACGCCATGGTCCTACAACGATACGAGACTCCTTGACGGCTCGCTTGTTTTTTTGCAAGTGTCTCCGCTCTCAGCCACAGCGATGTCGGGGAGCCCCGATGACCAGCATGTTCGTCAACCTGCCCGTGACCGACCTCGACCGGTCGAAGGCCTTCTACGAGTCGCTCGGGTTCCGGATCAACCCGGCCTTCACCGACCACAACGCGGCGTGCGTGGTCGTGGAGGAGGACCACAACTTCTTCATGCTGCTCATGCGCGACTTCTTCCAGACCTTCACCGACCGCCCCATCGGCGACCCGTCGAAGGACGTCTCGGTGGCCACCGCGCTGATGCTCGACAGCCGGGACGCCGTGGACGCCACCGTCGCTGCCGGCCTCGGGAGCGGCGGCACCGAGGCCCGTCCGGCCTCGGACTACGGGTTCATGTACCAGCGCCAGCTCACCGACCCCGACGGCAACGTCCTCGAGTTCGGCTGGATGGACCCGAAGGCCGTCGAGCAGGGCCCCGAGGCGTTCATGGCCGACCAGCAGGGCTGATGGCGCCGCGGGAGTACGGGCAGTACGACGGGGTCACGCGGGCGCTCGAGCTCGTCGGCGAGCGGTGGGCCCTGCTCATCGTGCGTGACCTGCTCGTCGGACCCCGGCGCAACGGCGAGCTCGCCGCGGGCCTGCCGCGCATCCCGAGCAACATCCTCGCGGCCCGGCTCAAGGAGCTGCAGGCGGCCGGGATCATCCGTCGGGTGCCGCGCTCGCGGGTGATCATCTACGAGCTCACGCCGTACGGCCGCGAGCTCGAGCCGATCGTGCTCAGCCTGTCGGCGTGGGGGTTCAAGGCGCTGGGCGACCCGCGGGAGGAGCAGGTCATCACCCCCGACTCCATGACGATGGCCCTGCGCTCGGCCTTCCGCGCGCAGGTGGCGGCGTCGTTCCCGGCGACGGCGTACGCCGCCCGCCTCGGCCCGGCGGAACTGCTGATCCGGGTGGACGGGCCGTCGCTGGAAGTGGCGCGGGGTGACGGTCCGGCCGATCTCGCCTTCGCCGCCGGCACCGACATCCGCCGCGTCCTGTCCGGCGAGCTCGCGCCGGAGCGGGCGATCGCGGACGGCGTCGTCGAGGTGATCCGCGGCCCCGGGGTGCTGCTCGACCGTTTCGCGGAGACGTTCCACCTGGCGGCGTGATCCCTCGTCCTGGCGACGTCAAGAGCAGTTCCACGGGTGCGCCCTCAGGTGCCCCGGTGGATGCTGCTCCACGGTCGAAGGGGGAGACATGGGACTGTTCCGACGCAGGGCCGTCGCGCCGACGGCGCCGCCCGAGCTCGAGCTGGACGGCGTGCGCTACCGGCAACATCACGCCTCGAGCCCGGACCCGGAGAACTTCTTCCACCTCTACCTCCCGTCGGAGGAGGACCCGACCCGGTTCCGACGACGGGTCCAGCTCGACGTCCACACCACGCGCGGCCTGACCCCGGCCACCGTCCTGGGGCACTGGCTGCCGGTGCACGCCGCCCGCCACGTCGGCCCGGCCGAGATGAATCACGCGGCCTTCACGGCGAACGACGGCAGCGGCGAGTACGTGCTCGACTTCCTGCTGAACCACCACGAGGCAGGCGTGGATGCCTGGGAGTGGAACGCGGTGCGGGTCATCCCGCACCGGGTCGGGCTCGTCGTCCTCGCGTGGACGCATCGCGCGTACGGGGACGAGGTCGATCAGTTCCTCGCCGGTCTCGGCGACCAACGCCCGGTCCTGCTCGAGCGGCTGATGGCCGCCCCGGTCCCCGAGGTGACGGCGTGAGGCTCCCGGAGCGGGTGGCGACGCTGGTCGAGTGGATCGTCGCCGACACCATGGAGGGCCTGCAGGCCGGGAACGCGCCCTTCGCGCCCCACCTCATGCTGCTCGACGACCGACCGGGGCCGCGCGACCGGACCCTGCAGCACACCCGGTTCGGCCCCGACCTCGCCGAAGGTCTCGAGCAAGCCAGGGCATCGGTCGGGCCGACCACGCCCGCCACCGCGTACGCCATCGCGTGGGACGGCTACGCGACCGTCAACGGCGAGCGCAGCGACGCGGTGCTGGTGGAGGTGGGTACGGGCGACGAGCCCGACGCGTGGCTGCTCGCCCAGCCCTACGGCACGGTCGCGCGACGCTTCCGTGGCTCGCGGACGGAGCGTCACGGGGACCTGCTGGAGGTCGACCGGCCCGGGTCGCGGCTGGCCGACATCGTCCCGGTCTGGCCCGACCGGCTCGAGCCGGCCGGGATCGTCCACGAGCTCGCCTGGACGTCGAACCCGGTGCCGGGCCGACACAAGGCCGAGTACGTCCCCGTCGGCCAGCAGGTCGACGCGTTCACCGAGATGGTGCTGCTCGAGATCGACACGCGGTCCCCGGGGGCGTCGGCGTGGGCGGCGATGCTGCTCGACGTCCTGGCCGACAGCGAGCTCGACGTCGTGCACCGCGAGGCCGGCGACGACGGCTCCGGCGGGGTCCTGGTCGAGTTCCTCCTGCGTACCGAGCGGTTCCTGGAGTGGAACGCCCAGCGCTACGTCGACCACCCGCTCGGCGTCGTCATGCTCGGGGTGGTCCGCCGCTTCGCCGACGGCTCCGGCCCGACCGACCGGGACACCGTCCTCGCCGACCTGCGCGCGATGCCCGTGCCCCCGCTGCGGTAGCGGCGGACAGAGGGTCAGCCCACGGCAGGGTGCGGCCCGCCGGCCACCCAACCGAGGAACGGGTACCGGCCGAGGTCGGCGGCGACGCGCGGTGCCCGGGTCCCGGAGAGAAATGCCCCCTCGTGCACCCTCCGCAGCGCGTGGACCAGGGGCTGCACCCCCTCGTCCACGGGTGACGCGAGGAACGTCGCCGTCGCCTCAGGCCCGGCCGCCGTCAGGTGGAAGACCAGCTGCCGCCACGCGTTCGCCGCGACCCGGACCGACCGCAGCGCTCCACGGCGGCCCGGCGCGTGGCGGGCGTCGCGGAGGTGCACGGTGACCACCCGGAGGCTCTCCCGTGCCGCGGCCTCCCAGTCGATCCGCACGCCGAGCGGACCGGCCAGCACGATCAGGTTGTGGGTGGTGAGGACCTGCGCCTGCTCGATCACCGCGCCGTTGCCCGCCACGCTCCACTCCGGGTCGCCCGCGCGGTCCCGGCAGGCCGCGGAGAACTCGTCGGCGGTCCACTCGTGTCGCCGCCCGTAGTACCGGGCGTAGAGGGTGCCGTCGAGGAGGTCGCCGGCCAGCGACGCCGCCCGCGCGAACGTCCGGGAGAACCGTCCCTCGAAGATGTCGGCCGCCAGCTCGGGGACCAGTGGGAGCTCCGCGCCCGACGCCCGCCCGAGCACCTGCAGCTGCTCCATCAGCGGGTTCGGCATCGGCGTCGCCGGGAAGTTCGCGAGCGCCAGCTCGCCGAGGGCGACCAGCCGGGCGCGGCTCGGCGACACCGCACCGGGCCGCCGACGGTCCTGCACCGCCGCGATCCACGGCAGCTCCTCGGCGCGGACCTGCGCCGCGAGCCCGGTCAGCAGCAGGGAGCGCCGCGCGGCGAAGGCGCGCAGGCCCGTCGCCAGGAGCGTTCGCGACGCCGGGTCGGGTGCGTCGGCCGCGACGGCCTCCGCGGTCAGGGTCGGGGTGAGCTCGGCGAGCACCTCGGCGGAGGGGATCGTGCCGTCGGCGACGAGGTCCTCGACGGTGCCTCGCCGGGCCCGGCGGACGAGCCTCGCGACGGCGGCCGGCACCGGCTCGTCGTCGGGAAGGGCGGGGAGTTCGCGTGACGTGACCGGGCCGAGCAGCGCCTCGGTGTCGTCGATCCCGACGAGGCCCTCGAGCCGGCGGCCGACGACCTGCGCGAGCTGCGGGTGCGTCGGCTGCGCGGCGACGCGGGCCTGCTCGGCGCGCTCCGGTGGGCGAGGGGTCATGCGCGGCAGCCGCACTGCGAGCAGCGGGAGCACCGCGTCGTCGTGGAGGGCGCGGAGCATGATCGCGAGGTTGTCGTCGGGTCGGTGCGGCTTGTCGCAGAGCCGGTGGTGTTCGGCGAGCTCGTCGAAGCGTCCCTGCAGTGCCTGGGAGGCCTCGACCCATTCGGGCGGACGGTGGGCGCCGACCCACCCGTCGCGCACCGTGGCACGCCAGTGCTCGACGAGCTCGTCGCGCAGCGGGTTCCAGACGGCGAGCGTCTCGCGCATCCGTGCGATCTGCGGCCGCTCCTGCTTCGTGTCCAGCGCCTTGCGCGTCTCGGGCACCGTCTGCCGCGCGACGAGCCCGACGACGGGTGCAGCCGCCGCTCGCGGGGTGAAGCGGAGGCGGTCGGCCCAGGGGCGCAGTTCCGCGACGAGACGGTCCGCGGCGAGGTGCTCGCCGATCCGGTGCAGCCAGGCGACCGTGAGCAGCGCGGTCTCCTCGGGCTGCTCGGCGCGGTAGCACCCGTCGTCGAGAAGGGCGTGGAGGTTGGCGAGGCCGGCGGGGGAGAGGGCGTGGTCGAAGAGCGCCCGACGGTCCTCGGGCAGGCCGTACCTGCTCGCGGTGGCGCGTTCGTCGTCGGCGAGCGCGCCCTCCGCGGCGAGCCGTCCGGTGGCGAAGCCGCCGCGCACGACCTCCGGCGTCGCCCACACGGGGGCGCCCTCGACGGGTGCGCGGGAGCCGATCCGGACGCGGCCCGCCTCGGTGTTGCGCAGGACGTCGTTCCACCGCTGCACCCGCTGCTGTGCGCGTTCACGGGTGGCGGCGTCGGGGTGCTCGAGCGCCGTCACGAACGCGGCCCGGCGCTGGGCGCGGGCGTACTCGTGTCCGGTCATCGGCGGCGTGGCAGGTGCTGCCCCTGCGCCCCTCGGGTTTCGAGCCCGGTGCTCTGGCTGTTGAGCTACACGCCGTGTGGTGCTGGCGGTGACGGTACGAGAGCCGGCCTCGCGATGGAGGGCATTTCCAGCGAGTCGACGTCCGGGTGCCAGCGAGACCTACGTCAAGCATGCCCAGGTGGATGTGCCCGACGTCCACCTGGGCTCGGCGGCGCGGCAGGTGCTGCCCCTGCGCCCTCCGGGTCCGAGCCCGGTGCTCTGCTGCTGAGCTACACGCCGTCGGGGCCTGCGATGGCGCCCCGTGTAGAGCGTACGAGAGGGGACGGATCCTCGGAGCCGGACTCCCGCCGGAAGGTCTCGACCGCCCGGCGCAGCGCCGCCAGGCCAGGCGACCGGTCGTCGGCGCGCGTGCAGAGCGAGATGGGGCACGGCTCGGCGTCGAGAAGGGGGAGGAAGACCACCTCGGGGTGGCGGTAGCTGTCGGCGACGGAGCCGCCGGTGATGGCGACGGCCCGGTCGGCGGCGACGACCTCGAGCAGCTCGTCGAGGGTGTGCACCACCGGCCCGTAGCGGACCGGACGGCCACTCGGTCGCGGGTCGCAGGCCCACCAGCGGACCCACGCGCGGTCGGTCTCGTCGTCGTCGACGTGGGGGTCGTCGTCGAGGTCGGACAGCTCGACCGACGTCCGCGTCGCGAGCCGGTGGCGCGTCGACAGGGCCACGACCCGCGGCTCGTGACGGACCACGTCCAGACACAGCCCCTCGCCGTAGACGACGGGTGGGCGCACCAGTGACGCGTCGACGGTGCCGGCGCGGACCGCCTCGGCCTGGTCGGGCCACGTCAGCTGCACGAGCTGCACGGACACGTCGGGGACCTCGCGCTCCATCTCCTCGAGGATGCGGCGGGTGTGGGTGCCGGTCGCGGCGGTCATGAACCCGAGCCGGAGGACGCCCGTCGTCGAGCGACGGTAGGCGTCGACCGCCGCGACCGCACGGTCCGCCGCCGCGAGCGCGACCCGCGCCTCGGCGAGGAACCGACGTCCGGCCTCCGTCGGGACGACGGGGTGCGCGCTGCGGTCGACGAGGTCGACCCCGAGCTTCCGTTCGAGCGTCCGCACCTGCTTGCTCAGCGCCGGGCCGCTCACGTAGAGCCGCGCGGCGGCGCGTCCGAAGTGTCCCTCGTCGACCACGGCCGCCAGGTAGCGCACGAGGTGCAGGTTGAGGTCCACGCGGACGAGTGTGCCAGGTCACCAACACCAAGAGCTCCTGAGCAGCGGTGATAACCATCCGGTTCACGGCGAGGACGAGAAGTGTCGTGGACGGAGTGGGCCCGGGCCCCTGAACCTCGGAGGCGCCTGCAACGAGGGAGACCACCACCATGGGGACGTACGACCACGAGTTCGTGACGATGTTCGCGGGGCTGGAGAAGCAGCTCCAGGACGTCGACAACCCGCGCCACCGAGCCATCCTGAAGAACTACCGCCGCCACGGGCTGCTCGAGGTCGCGGGCCGGTACAAGGAGCTCCTCGCGCCCGACATGACCGTCGAGCACCCGCACTACCGCCTCCACGAGGGCGGGCAGTCGATCATCCTGGACGGGATGGACCAGGTCGTCGCGTTCTACGAGTCGCTGATGGCGGCCAACGCGATCGTCATGTGGGTCGCCGACCAGGACATCGCCGTGAACGACCACGGCTTCTCCGGTGAGGTCGTGTTCAACGCGTTCGCCTCGCGCCCATGATCGGCGACAGCGCCTTCGCCGACATCCGCGCCGGTGAGGACGCCGACGAGATGTACCTGCTGCGCCGCACCCTCGCGTTCGTCTGGCCCTACGACGACCGCCAGCGCCTCATCGGCGAGCACGTCTACGAGGACACCGCCTCGCGGGAGATCAGCCGTCCCGACCCCACCGACGTCATCACCGCCGAGCGCGCCGCCGAGCTGCTCGCGCCGGAGATCGACCGGATCCTGCCGTGAAGCTGTCCGGTTCAGTCGCGCTGATCACCGGGGGAGCCCGCGGCCAGGGGCGTGCCCACGCCGTCCGGCTCGCCGAGGAGGGCGCCGACGTCGTCGTGGTCGACGTCTGCGCGCCGATCGACTCGGCGCCCTACCCGATGCCGGACCCGACCGAGCTCGCGCAGACGGTGAAGGCCGTCGAGGCCGTGGGGCGGCGGGCCCTCGCCGTGCAGGCCGACGTCCGGGACCTCGCCGCGCTGGAGAAGGCGGTCGCCGAGACGGTCGCACAGTTCGGCCGCCTCGACGTCGTCGTCGCCAACGCCGGGATCGGGAGCTTCGCGCCCGCACTCTCCCTGGACGCGGGCACGTGGCAGGAAATGATCGACATCAACCTGACCGGCGCCTTCCACACCGTCCGCGCCGCTGCTCCGGCGATCATCGACGGCGGACGCGGTGGCTCGATCGTCCTGACGAGCTCGGTCGCGGGCCTCATCGGCTTCCCGAACCTCGCGCACTACTGCGCGGCCAAGCACGGCCTCGTCGGGCTGATGAAGGTGCTGGCGATCGAGTTCGCGCCGCACCGGATCCGGGTCAACACGGTCCATTCGACCAACGTCGACACCGACATGATCCAGAACCCGGCGATGTACGAGCTGTTCAGCGGGGGCGTCCCCGGAGCTGATCGGGCGACGGCCGCCGCGTCGATGCAGGGGATGCACGCCCTGCCCATCTCCTGGGTCGAGCCTGCCGACATCGCGAACGCCGTTGCCTGGCTGGCCTCCGACGAGGCGCGACGCGTCACGGGGGTGGCGCTCCCGGTGGACGGCGGGATGACCGCGCCGTACAAGATCCCGCATGGCTGACCTCACGACTGCCGTCACCGGCGCGACCGGCCGCCTCGGCGGCCGGATCGCCCGGCGTCTCGCCGACCACGGGATTCCGCAGCGCCTCGCCGTGCGCACGCCAGCCCGTGCTCCCGAGCTGCCCGGCGCCGTGGCGGTCGCGTGCAGCTACGACCGTCCCGACCAGGTCCGCGAGGCCCTGGCCGGCGTCGAGACCGTGCTCATGGTGTCGGGCTCGGAGACCCCCGACCGCGTCGACCAGCACCGCACCTTCATCGACGCCGCCGCAGCCGCGGGGGTGCGCCGCCTCGTCTACATCTCCTTCGCCGAGGCCTCCCCGACGGCGACCTTCACCCTCGCCCGCGACCACGCCGCCACCGAGGAGCACCTCCACGCCTCCGGCCTCACGCCGATCGTGCTGCGCGACAACTTCTACCTCGACTTCCTGCCCGAGCTCGTCGAGGCCGACGGCGTCATCCGCGGCCCGGCGGGGGAGGGGCGGGTCGCCGCGGTCGCGCAGGACGACATCGCCGACGCCGCAGCCGCCGTCCTCGCCGACCCGGCCCCGCACGACGGCCGGACCTACCGCCTCACCGGCCGCGAGGCTCTCACCCTCGCCGAGGCCGCCGAGAAGATCGGTCGCCGCCAGGGCCGCACCGTCCGGTTCGAGGACCAGTCCCTCGACGACGCCTACCGCTCCCGCGCTGGGCAGGCTCCCGACTGGCAGCTCGACGCCTGGGTCAGCACCTACACCGCCATCGCCGCCGGCGAGCTCGCCACGGTCACCGACGACATCCCGACCCTCACCGGCCACCCGGCGCTGACCCTCGACGACGTGCTGAGGAGTACGTAGATGCCCGCCGACCTCGTCCACCCCGACGGCGTCCACCGCGTCGACGTCCACCACCAGGTCGCCGTCGGCCAGGGGACTCGCACCGTCTACCTGGCCGGGCAGGTGTCATGGGACCTCGAGGGCACCCTCGTCGGTCCTGACGACGTCGCGGCGCAGGCCGAGCAGGCCTACCTCAACATCCACGCCGCCCTCGACGCGGTCGGTGCGACGCCGGCCGACCTCGCCAAGGTCGTCGTCTACATCGTCGATCTGGACGAGACCAAGGCCGAGCAGTTCGTCGTCGGGCGCGAGCGCGCCGCCGCGACACTCGGCGTCGAGTTCCAGCAGCCGAGCACCTGGATCGGGGTCACGGCCCTCACTGCGCCCGGCTTCCTCGTCGAGATCGACGCGGTCGCCGTCCTGCCCTGAACTGCTTCTTCCCGACGACGGGTCGCGGCTCGATGCGGGATAGTGGGTGATGTGTTCATCGGGGTCCACGACGGGACTGCTCAGGTCGCAGTGCAGCGAATCTTCTGAGTGTTCACCGACAACGCCACGAACAACATGAACTCTGGCTTCCCCGCGAGGTCCCAATGCTGAATCAGTCCGTGGAGGATCGCGACGCGGTGACCACCTACCTGGTCAGGAGGCTGTCGGAGCAGGGTTTCGATGTTCACGTGCGCGCGGACGGCGACATGGAGGTCGGGTCGGCCAACCGAGGCCCGGCCGCTCCCGTCGCCACGATCCACCTCGGTGGTCTGCTTGCGGAGTACCTCGAGGCTCTGGCGTCGGGGGATGGGGGTCGTGGTGAGGCCGGACCAGAGCAAGCGGCTGGACGACTGCTTACTCAGCTCATCGAGAGCTTTGACGCCGTTCACGACGCGGAGGACAACAACCTGACGGCGCGGGTCGCCTTGCGTTGCAGCAGAGCCGGCCACGTGGTGCTCGACGAGCAGCGAGCAGATTCCGTGCGAGCCGACGTCCGCGGGAGCGGACACCTTCATTGGTCGGCTGATCGTCCCTGACGGCGGACGGCTGACGGGGCGACGTGCTCACGCATCCCGCCCCTTCCCGACAGGCCTGGCGTAGCCGACCCGTCGTCGGGAAGGGTTCCCGCCATGAGCGACGCCCGCCGGCTGATCTCGGCTGCCATGGATCGCTTCGGCGCGCGGGTGCACGCGGTGTCCGCGGACCGGTGGTCGTCGCCGACGCCGTGCGCGGAGTGGAGCGTCCGGGACCTCGTGGCGCACATGGTGTTCGAGCACCGGTGGGCGCCGCACGTGCTGGCGGGCGAGGCGATGGACGAGGTGGGGGAGCGGTACGACGGCGACCTGGTCGGCGACGACCCGGTTCGCGGCTGGGACGAGGCCGCGCGGCTATCGCGCCCTGCGTGGTGCGACAGCGCCGCGCAGGTGCACACGTCGTTCGGGTGGCTCGCCGTCGAGGAGTACGCGGTGCAGATGCTGGTCGACCTCACCGTGCACGAGTGGGACCTCGCCCGCGGAGCCGGGCTGCACGAGCACCTGGACCCGGAGGCCGTGGAGGAGGCGCTGGCGTACATTTCGAGCGACCCGATCATGCTGACCGGGCCGGGCCTGTTCGCGTCCGTGGTCGAGCCGCGCAGCGACGACCCGCAGGACCGGCTGCTCGCCCTCGTCGGTCGCCGCCCCTGATCATCGCGGCGCCAGTGCCGCGCAGACCGCGTCCTCCTCGGCGGCCCGCAGAGTAGCGAACACCTCTGCCTCCTGGCCGGTGTTCTTCTGCGTCCGCTGCAGGTTGATCGACATCGTGACCGACCGACGCCCGTCCCGGCTGGCCGCCATGAACTGCGTGTAGCCGAAGGTGTTGCCCGTGTGGCCGAAGACCGTGCCGCAGCGGGTGTCGTACCGGAACAGTGCGAGGCCGGCGGTGTTGGTGCCCGGCCCGGTCGGCTCCGACCCGCCGCTGACGAACTGCGCCTGCTCGTTCTGGATGCGCCGGTTGAACAGGTCGCCGCCGACGTAGCCGCGGATGAATGTGTTCAGGTCGGCCGGGGTGGAGACGATGCCGCCGGACGCCCACGACCAGCCGCCGGCGATGAACTCGCTGACGTCGTCCTTCGCGGTGGGCGCGACGCCCGGGTCGGGGTCGTAACCGTGGATGAATGGGCGGGGCCGGAGCTCCGGTCCCGCCGGCAGGCTCGTCGCTCGTAGTCCGAGCGGCCGCGAGACCAGCCGGTCGAGCGCCCGGTCGTAGGGCTGGCCGGTCACGCTCTCGACGAACAGCCCGACGATGATGTTGTCGGAGTTCGAGTAGTGGTACGTGCCTGGGTTCTCCAGCGGCCGGTTCGCGACGAAGTCCAGCAACTGCCGCGGCGCCGGCGCCTTGCCGGGCGACGCACTGATCGCCGGGCCGATGTCCGGGCTGGAGAGCAGGTCCGGCACGCCGCTGGTGTGGTTGAGCAGCTGGCGCAGGGTCGCGGGGTGCCAGGCCCGCGGGAGGTCGGGGCGGCGCTGGCCGATCGTGTCGTCGAGCCCGAGCCGACGCTGCTGCACGAGCGTGAGCGCCGCCGCGCCGCTGAAGGCCTTGGCGGTGCTGGCGATGTGCATGGTGTCCGTGTCGCGGGGGAGCCGGTTCCGGCCGACCTCCGACGTCCCGGCCGCGTGCACCTGCCGGTCCCGGTTGCGCTGCACCACCGCAATGACGCCCGGCGGCCCGCCGGCCATCGTCACGAGCCGCTGGAGCGCCTGGTCGAGCGCGACGTCCTCGGGCGCCGGCGGCTTCGGCCTCGCGTCGGCCTGGGCCGCGCTCGCCAGCATCAGGACTACCGCGACCAGCGTCGGAACCCACGCGCGCTTCACATCAGGTGACTCTGGCTGCGCAGTCGGGGTGTTTCAATCACCCGGAGGATGCAGTCAGATCACGGCGGATGACGCTGGGTAGGAGACCTGGGTCCCTTGACGAAGCTCTTTCCGACGGCGGATCGGTTCGAAACGGGCAGGTCGACAGGCGGCTCTCCGTTGACCATGCAAGTGACCTGGGCCACGCTTCGAGGGACACGCCGTCGCGCCGCTCGTCGGGGAGAGCCGATGACCACGGACACCCCGCACGTTCCTCCGGGCCGACTCGGGGACCCGGCCCGCACGCTCGGCACCGACCCGCGCTCCGATCCGCGGATGGTCGCGGTGTTCGGCTCACTCGGGGCGCTCGACCACCCCCCGGCCAACCCGCTCACTCGCGAGGCCGGCCGCGAGACCCTGCTCGGCTTCAGCGTCGCCGCCGAGGAGGCGTTCGAGGGACTGTTCGAGGTGCTCGCGAAGGACCTGACCCCGGTCGACGGGGTGACCCGCGAGGTCCGCACCGTGACCCGGGACGGCCACGACATCGCGCTCCACGTCCACCGACCGGACGGCGTCGCCGGCCCGCTCCCGGTGATCGTCCAGATTCACGGCGGCGGGGTGGTCATGCTCTCGGCCACCGGAGCGCTCTACTCGCACTGGCGGGACGAGCTCGCGAAGGCGGGAACGCTCGTCGTCGGGGTGGACTACCGCAACGCCGGTGGCGTAGCGGGCGCCAACCCGTTCCCGACCGGTCTCGACGACTGCGCCGCCGCCATCCGCTGGGTGCACGCGAACCTCGCGGAGCTGGGCGGCACTCACATCGTGCTCACGGGCGATTCCGGCGGCGCCAACCTGTCGCTCGCGGTGGCGATCAAGGCGAACCGCGAGGGCTGGGTGGAAGAGATCGCAGGGGTCTACGCCCAGTGCCCGTACATCCTGGGCTCGTGGGACAAGCCGCCCGCCGAGCTGCACTCGCTGTGGGAGAACGACAAGTACTGGCTGGACCGGGCGCTGTTCCCGCTGCTGGCCGAGGTCTACGACCCGGACGGCAAGAACATCGACGAGCCCACGTGTTGGCCCTCCCGTGCTCAGATCGACGACCTCCGTGGCCTGCCCCCGCACGTCATCTCGGTCAACGAGGTCGACCCCCTGCGCGACGAGGGGCTCGCCTACCACCGGGCGCTGCTGGCCGCGGGCGTGCCATCGGTCGGGAAGATCAACCTCGGCCTGTGCCACGTGGGCGAGCTGCTCTTCCAGAACGCAATGCCGGAGGTGTACGCCGAGGCGGTCCGGGACGTGACGGGGTTCGCGCGGTCGCTGGCCTCGTCCTAGACGACGTCCTCGCCACCGTCTTACGTGAGCGTCAATGGCCCCCGACGGTCTCGAAGGCCACGCCGAGGACCTCGGTGCACGTCGGCTCGACGACCCGGCCAGCGCGGTACAGCGTCGCGGTCCGGGTCTCGGGCTCGATGACGAGCGCCTCCCGCACGCCCAGCTCGTCGTACCAGGGGGAGCTTCGCGACGGTCTCGTCCTGCGGCAAGAACTCGACGATGAGCTCGGCGCCCTCCCCGCCGCGGGAGGACCCGTCGTCGGGAGGGCGATGGAGCTGATCGGGCACGTGGTAGTCGTCGCCGGTGCGGAACAGCCCGGTCTCCACTCCCGGGACCAGGCCACGACGATCGGCCAGGGAGCCGAGCAGCATGACGAGCTCCTTCGACAGCCCCTGACGCGCCTCACCGGGCGGGGCACCATGTGCAGGACCCCGTCTCAAACCTCGTCGCGGCGATCCAGGCCGCGCGAGCGCCGCTCGGCCAAGAGCGACTCCGGGACGACGACGGCTCTCGTGGCTCGAAGGCAGGTCGCGCTGCTCCCGCGGCAACAGCGCGCGGCATCCAGCGGGGCCAGAGCTCGATGTCGGCGGCGCCGGGCCGCGCCTCCTCCACCGCTGCCATGAGGTGGACCCAGAAGGCCACCAGTGCAGCCTCGACCGGCTGCATCCGCGGGAACACCGGCGCGTAGTCCGGGGCGAGGTCCCGAAGCGTCCGCCCGAGGAGCTTCGGCGTGAGATGCAGCCTGAGCTCGGGGACGCGTTGGCCGGGTTGGCCCCGCAGGACGACGACATCCCCGTCCACCTCTGGCGCCACCTTTCCGGCCTCGGTGAGCTGCACGAGCAGCGTCACGAACAGCTCGTCGTCCGTCGTTCCCATCGGCTCCTCCTGTGATGACGTCGGCATGGGTACAGAGCGACGCGGAGTCCGATCGGTTCCATAAATCTGGAGCAGTTAGTGCGGCGGTGGCCGGATCACTCGGTGTGGACACGTGCCGTCGCTCCGGACCGGCTCGAGGCCTGCCAAAGGCGCCCGCCCGTCGAGGTCGATCAGGTCAGGGCATCGTTGCCGATGCCGATCGTTTGCTCACCGCGGTTGCGTTCGGGACGCGAGCGCGTCGAGGACCCGCTCATGGAGCGCCTCGTCCGCCAGCCCCATGTCATTCAGGCTCCGTGCCCGAAGCAGGCGATTCACGACGATGCCGTGCTCCGGGCATGGAGCGCTTCAGCGCTTGAGGAGGAATTCGGCCGACCGCCACACCGGCGCCTTCGTGTCGCCGAACCACGCGACGAGTGCTCCATGGGTGACGTCGGCGTCGGGAAGCGGGAGGTCGCGCCGGTCTCCGGGCCACGGTCGGCCCGTCGTCGCCGTCACGGCGTCCTGCACATGACTCAGCACGGCTCTCGCGGCGGTGGCTGCCCTCTCCTCGACGCCACGCTCGTCGGCGTCGTCGTCGTCGTCGAGGACGCTCGCGGTGCTGTTGCGGCTCTCCGTGCCGTCCGGACCGGTCAGGACGACCTCGGACTCCTCGGCATAGATGCGGTAACCCGCGGCCGCGAGCTCCGGGTCGAGTTGCTCGCTCAAGAAGGTCGCGAGCTCACGGGACGTAGCACTGGTTCGGGACAAAGTAGTGCTCCCCTCCGAAGCGGTCGGTGTGCCAAGCCTCGATGGACACGAACGAGCTGGCCGGTAGGTCCCGTGGGTTGATGCTTCCGTGCGGCTGGTAGTCCTGCTTCTTGGCGTCGACCTTACGGTTGTTGACGTAGACGTGGACCGTCCACGGGCCGTCGTTCGCCCAGCTGTCGAACATGGCGATGTTCCAGGCGACGAAGCGGTTGGAGCTGGTCCTGATGTTGATCTGTCCCGTGTTGCCCTTGAAGCTGATGTCAGTGCACTGAGGCACGACACTGGCCCGGATGTCGGTCGGGAAGGCCGATGCCACTCCTCCTCCGAGGATGGCGATGAGCACGGTGAACAGGGCGACGACGGCGAGTCTGAGCCG
Source organism: Actinomycetospora corticicola (assembly GCF_013409505.1). NCBI lineage: Bacteria > Bacillati > Actinomycetota > Actinomycetes > Pseudonocardiales > Pseudonocardiaceae > Actinomycetospora > Actinomycetospora corticicola. Next base: position 282,505 of record NZ_JACCBN010000001.1, read on the forward strand.
CATGTGAGCCTCCAAAGGGTACCTTCAGGGGCTTGGAGTCACGCGTGGCCGCTCCGGTTCCAACTTTCTTCGGCACCGCCAAGATCATCGACACCAGAAGTTCTCGCTCGACGAGCTACCGTCTCGTACGAGTATCTCGGGCCGGGTTCTCCAGCCGATCGATGGAGGCGAGCAGACGGCGAGCGTTCTCCGGACTGCGCAGGAGGTAGGCGGTCTCCTTCAAGGCTTCGTACTCGTCGAGGGCAACGATCACCACGGGCTCGTGCCCGCCCCGCGTGATCACGACCTCTTCGCGATCGTCGACGACGGAGCTGAGGACCTCGGCGTAGCGAGCGTGGCCCTCCGAGAAGGACATCGTCTTCACATCCACCTCCGACCGCACGGTACTGCGATTCCCTTGCTTGTCGCGAAAGTAGAGGCATAACCGGGAGTGCTGGGAGAGGCGAGTGGGGCCCAGCCGCCGCGTTGCACTGCCGACGTCAGGCAGGCAACCCCGGCAAGCCCTCGCCCAGGTAGCGATTCCTGAGCGCGCGCAGCCAGTCGGCGTCAGTTGCCTGACCGAGCCCGGCGATCGCGCTCTCGAGCGTGAGGACGTCTATGGTGTCCTGCCGACCCACGAGCCCCCGATAGCGGGCGACCGCGTCCGAGCATTGGAGGTTCCCCTCGGGAAACAGGACGACGAACATGCCCTCCTGCCACCGGTCGCCGTCGACGGCGAGCATCTGAAGTGCGAGCAGGTGATCGAACCAGAGTTGCTGGAGCGGCGGTGCCTCGAGCTGGGCCAGCGCGGGCTCGTCCGCCAGGCCGCGCTCGCGGGAGAGTCGCCGGTACCGCTCGTCGTTGCGCGCCGCGCCGTCGCGCATGTCCTCGTGGTACTTGACCTCGATCCCGACGAACCCGCGACCGCGCGGCCCGCGGCAGGTCACGAAGACGTCGAAGGCGCTCCTGTTGCCCGTGTACTTCACGTCGCCGCGGCCGGGCGACCACTCGAACGCGATTGAGTCCACCACGTCGATCCGCTGTGGCCACCACACCTCAAACACCTGCGCGGCCACCTCGAGGTCCGCCGCCAGCTCGCCGAAGAGGTTGAAGCACAGGGGCTGGCTGGAGAGCAGGTCGCACCAGAGTCGGTCCTCCTTGAACAACGCGCCGCGCTGCTTCTCGGCCAGCGCGCGCTGCACGACCGCGCGGATCGTCGGCGTCAGTTAGTTCGCCATCCGGGGTGGCAGGCCATCGGCCTCGGCCAGCCGCGACCCGAGTGGCACGCCCCAATGGAGCCCGGCGTCGAGACCCTGCCGTTCCCGCCACCGTGCCTGCCGCAGCCGCGCCTCCCGCTGCCACGCGTTGTCGCCGGCGACCCATGCGTGGTGCTGCTCGAGCACCGCCCGGCTCGGGGCCGCCATCAGCTCCGCCATCCCAGCGACCGGAGCAGCCCGTCGACCTGCGCCCGCGCCTGGCCGTCGCCCTCGATCCGGCCGGCTAGACCGAGCAGTTCGTCCGCGAGCTTCCGGTCGGTGTCCTACTTCAGCGAGTCGTAGACGGGGTCGAGCAGGAATGACACGTCGTCGGTGGCGAGCTGCACGACCCGGTCGAAGAAGATCTCGAGCTTCCGCGCTGCGGAAGCGTCATCGGCACCGTCCATCGAGAGGTACTCGAGCTCCCCGGCCCACAACGACCGCTTGACGAGGTCGCCCCTCAACTCCAACGCCGTCCCCATCCCGCGCGGCTTCCCGGCCTCGACGAGCGCCTGCCGCGTCGCGTGGGCCATGCGGAAGAAGTTCTCGTCGGTGAAGGAGAAGCCGGCGAAGAGGACGTGCTTGGTCATCAGCATGCCCTGCACCACCCCGGACAGCGCTCCGCTCCGTTCCCCGAACCGGAGGTAGTCGTCGCGGGTCAGGACGATGCCCTTGCCGGTCCCGAGATCGCCGTGGACCTTGAGCAGCCATTCCTCGGCGGGCTCCTCGAACGGCAGCACCGCCACCGGCCGCCCCTGGTCGCGGCGTGCCGTCTCGAAGAGCTCGTCGTAGTTGGTGGTGACGGTCTGCGCGACGGGCAGCGCCGCGAGCAGCGCGTGCGCCAGCCCGTAGCGGCGCTGGGGGAGGATCGCGCGCAATGCCTCCGGGAGCGCCGACGTCCCGCCGAGCTTCCGTACTGCGAGCGTGGCCGCGTCCCGCGCGTCGAGCTTTCCGATCTTCTTCGCCTCGTCCACGGCGACGCCGGCCCGCTCGAGGAGAAGCCCGAGGAGGGCGTCCCACAACGGCAGTCCGGCGCTCGCGCTCACTCCGGCGCCGAGGAAGAGCGCGAGTTCCCGACGACGGGCGCGGTCGGCCAGAGCAGTCGCCGTCGCCTCCTGCGACTCGTCGGGCAACTTCTCGTCGCGGAGCCGTCGGACGTGCTGGACCGCGGCGTGGTCGCGGTCGGTCCACAGCACCAGCGCGAGGTCCTGCCCGTCCGCGGCGCGCTCGTCGAGCAGCTCGAGGATCGCGGCGATCACGTCGCCGCGCTTCGCGCTCGCTCCGCCTTCCCCGACCCCGACCAGCGGCAACGCCGTCAACCGCCGTTCCCGACGATGGAGGGGCGTCTCGTCGCAGGCGGCGATCGCCTCCAGGACGTTCCGCACGGCGTGGACGTACCACTCGACTGGCCGACCCGTGGTCCCGCCGGTGTCGACGAGCCAGACCCGAGGCCCGTCGTCAGGAAGGCTCTTGGCTCGCGCGAATCGCCGCTTTTCCCACGCCTCGGCGTCCTGGAGGTCGGACAACCGAGGCCGTCGGCCGCCGAGGACCTCGAGCCAGTGGTCGGTGACGTTCAGCCCGCGGTCGGTGGGAACGACGATGTCGTCGCACGCGAGGTGCGTCAGGTCCGCCCGCACGGCGAACACGTGGCCGGCACTCATGAAGGTCCTCCCAGGTGAGAGCGTCGGCCGGTGGGAGCCACACCGCTCGGAGCGCGTTCTTGGGCCGAGGCCGGCCACCGACTCGGCCCGGTCGTGCGCGACGTGCTGCACGTTGGGCACGCGTTCGTCGGCGTGTTCATTGGCCGGCGATTCGTGCAGTTCCACGCTCATCCGCACGGCGGACGTTGGGTCGAGGCCGATTCCGGCGCCTACACGAAGCGCCTCCCCGACGACGCCCACCAGGTGCTGCTCACGCTCGGCTGGCCGCCGCTCGACGACAACCGACGGCCCTCCACCAACTACCGACTCGACGTCGCGTCGCCGGTCGACGTCTACCGACTCGTGCGATCGATGGTCCGGACCCTCGACGAGGCTTTCGGCGCGACGCCGGAGGAACTCGGCTACGTGGCGTCGGCCTGCCGCTGCCGGGCACACAACTGACCGGCGGCCCATGGCAGGACGTACCCGAGCGCGGCGCCGATCGTCTTCGTGGGCGACGATGCCCCAATCGGGGGCGGTCATCGACGGTGCCCGGCGAGGCGGGGGAGCGGCATGGCCGCTATGTCTTGTTCCGTGTCCGCTCTGTTACGAAGCACCTCGAGAGCGCAGCAGGTTTACTGGACGCTCCGGGCGTCGGCCACCGCCGCACCCACCTCGCGCCACGCCTCCTCCCGACGGCGGACGCGGGCGGCGCGGACCTCGGGGTCCGGGGTCCGGAGGGCGGTCCGGCTCGGGTGGTAACTGGTCACGACGAGTCGCGGTCGGCGCGCGACGTCCGGATGCCGTTTCGTCAGCCGTCGCCAGCTGCTCTGTGCCTCACCGCCCTGCAGGACGACGACGACCAGCGACGGCATGAGCAGCACGAGTCGGCGGAGGGGGTCCACCCCGGCGTCGAGCTGGGCCGGCGTCGGCGCCGCGTTGATGTACCAGGGGTAGGCGTTCCACGGCGTGATGTCGGCGGTCGCGACCCCGGCCATCGCCATGAGCTCCATCTGCGTCTGCGCGGTGGGGTCGTCGTTCTCGACGCAGAGGAAGCCGCTGCCGGTCCCGGTCATCGTCTTCGGCCCGGGATCGCGCAGGACGCTCAGGATCGGGGCATGGACACCGCCGTGTGCTGGGGCGACGTGCGGCATCCACCCGCGATCCGTGCCGGAGAGCTCGTCGACCATTTCGTTGATCGGCCGGACGTGCTCGGCGTACCGCTGCGCTTCCTGCTCGGCTCGGAACGATGCCTGCGCCATCCGTCGCATCCGCGCAGTGTGCCCCGACCGTCACGTGCCGTAGCAGGTGGGGCGCGACTCACCCCATGGTAACGGATCTCCGAGTGGCGGCGAACACATTCGCGGTCGTTGAGTCACCCGGGGGCGTGATGACGGTGGATCGGTCGTCGGAAGCGGCGGCGCGTGGACTTCGTGAGGTCGTCGAGCGGATGGTCGAGGAGGACACGTCCCTCGACGCGGAGCACGGGCTCCTCGTCCTCGACGCGCTCGACGGCGACACCGCTCTCGCTCGGGCGCTCGGCGACGGTTCGGACCCGGCCGACCCCGAGGACGCCGGGCCCGCGCCGGACGATGCCGCTCCGACGGCGGGCAGCTACCTCGCCTCGATCACCGTGGAGGGCTTCCGCGGGATAGGGGAGCCGGCCACGCTGACCCTGGCGCCCGGACCGGGGCTCACCGTGGTGGTCGGCCGGAACGGCTCGGGGAAGTCGAGCTTCGCCGAGGCGGCCGAGCTCGCGGTCACCGGCGCCAACCGTCGCTGGGACGGCTCCCGCTCGATGGTCTGGCGCGAGGGCTGGCGGAACCTCCACTGTCCGGATCCGGCTCGCATCGCCGTAGAGACGGTCGGTGGCCCGGGCGGGCCCGTCATGGTCCGCCGTGCCTGGGGTCCCGACGACGGGCTGGAGGCCGGATCATGGACTCGGCAGGCGCACAGCGAGCGAGTTGCACCGGTCGGCAGTGCCGGCGACGCCGTGCGGACCTACCGGCCGTTCCTCTCCTACAACGAGCTCGGCTCGGTCGTCGAGGGCAAGCCGAGCGAGATGCACGATGCGCTCTTCACCCTGCTCGGTCTGGCCGACCTCACGGCCGCGCAGGGGCGGATCACAGCGGCGAAGAAGGCGCGGGACCAGCGGGCGAAGGCCGCCCGCGACCTCCGTCAGGAACTTCGCACCGCAGCGGGCGAGCTCGACGACGAGCGCGCGGCGAAAGCGATGGCGGTCCTGACGGCGACCGCGCCCGATCTCGACGCCCTGGGCGCACTGGCCCTCGGCGACGACGAGGACGTCGCGACAGTCGCCCTCCTGCGCCGGGTCACCGCGCTGGCGCTCCCGGCACAGGACGCCGTGGAGACCGTCGCCTCCCAGTACGACGAGGCCCGGGAGGCGTTGCGCGACGCGTCGTCGTCCCAGGCCCGCGCCAGCGCCGGGCTGGCTCGGCTCCTGCGGACCGCCCTCGATCACCACGCCGCGCACGGCGACGAGCCGTGCCCGGTGTGCGGGCAGGGCACCCTGGACGCGACGTGGCACGCCGACGCCGAGCGCCGGACCCGCGAGGCCGAGCAGGGCGCCACCGACTTCGACCAGGCGAACGATCGCGTGGACCTGGCCCGCCAGGCGCTGGCTCGGCTCGTCGAGCCCGTTCCGTCCGTGCTCGGCGAGGAGCTCCCCTTCCCGACGGCGGGTGTGCGCACGGCCTGGGAGAGGTGGCGCCAGGCGCCTGACGCCGTTGATGCCCACGCCGCGGTCGAGGAGGCCGGACAGGCCCTCCGACCGGAGCTCGCCGCCGTCGTCGAGAAGGCCGGGTCGGAACTCGCGCGGCGAGACGAGCAGTGGCGCCCGCTCGCGGCGCGGCTGTTCGAGCTGCATGGGCTGCTGGCGCGGGTCGCCGCCGAGAAGCCGCAGCTCACGTCGCTGAAGAAAGCGGAGTCGTGGCTCAAGGACGCCGCGTCGGCCATCCGTGACGAGCGGCTGCGGCCGTTCGCGGAGCAGTCGCAGCGGATCTGGAACGACCTGCGCCAGCAGAGCAACGTCGGCCTCGGCCCGATCCGGCTGGAGGGTTCGTCGACGCGGCGTAAGGCGACGTTCGACGTCACCGTCGACGACGTCGAGGGCGCCGCGCTCGGCGTCATGAGCCAGGGGGAGCTGCACAGCCTGGCGCTCTCGCTGTTCCTGCCACGCGCGACCGTCGAGGAGAGTCCGTTTCGCTACGTGCTCATCGACGACCCGGTGCAGGCCATGGACCCGGCGAAGGTCGACGGGCTCGCGCGGGTGCTGAGCGGTGTGGCGCGCGACCGGCAGGTGGTTGTGTTCTCCCACGACGACCGCCTGGCCGAGTCGGTCCGCCGGCTGCAGGTGCCGGCGACCGTGGTGGAGGTGGTGCGGCGCGACCGGTCGCGGGTGGAACTGCGGACGTGCAGCGATCCGGTCGTCCGCCACCTCGAGGACGCCCGGGCGATGGCGAAGAGCGACCACGTCCCCGACGACCTGCGCGGCGAGATCGTCGCTTCGTCCTGCCGCAGCGCGCTGGAGGCGGCTGCGCACGCGGCTTTCCGGCGCTCGCGGATCGGGAAGGGCGACGACCGCGACGACGTCGAGGCGCGGTTGGCAGCAGCGCACACCACGCGCGCCGTGCTGACCCTCGCCGTCTTCAACGACCCTGACCGCGCCGGAGACTTGGAGGGACGCCTCCGATCTGCGGGGCGGGGGTCGGTCGACGTCTTCCACGCCTGCAAGGCCGGGGCGCACAGCGGATACCCGGGGGACCTGGGGAGCCTGATCGCGGGGACGAAGACGCTCTGCGGCTGGGTCGCACGCCAGTGACCACGTCCCCGTCCGGCCCCCGCCGTCGGCTGGCGGCGGTCGACACGCTCATGGCCTCGCCGGCGGATCCGCGCGTCGCAGCGCGCGCTTCGGTGTGGCTACTGCGCCTCGCCGTCGAGCACGCCCTGGACGACCTGTGGCGAGAGCACGCCCCGGAACTCGTTGAGTCGTCGCGGCGGGCGCAATTCCTGGTGCTGCCGAAGTTCCTGGACGCCGAGGACGCCTGGCGGGTCGCCGAACTGTGGAACGTGCTCAGCCGCGTCGCCCACCACCACGCCTACGAGCTCACGCCCACGCGGGCCGAGATTGCCAACTGGCGTGACGCCGTCGGGGTCGCTGTGGCCGTGCTGGAGTGGGGGGTGGGGGAGCCTTTGGTGATCGTCGGTGGCTCCTAATCACTGGAGAGGCGGCGCAGAGCTTCGGCCGGTAGCCATTTGGGACCGGGCGATCTTCTTCGGCCGCCCGTGCGTGACCCACGCTTCTTCGTCTTGCGTCTGATGTGTGTGCAGTGTCGTCGGACGACGATCGACTCAGCCCCGCGAACCTTCGTGCTAGTCCGGCGTGCGTCTGGTCGCGGCCTCCCAACACACGAGATCTGGTGAGGGGAACGCGCGTCAGGTCGGGCGGACCGCAAGCGGCGGGCCACACGAGGCGGTCGGGACGCGGAGGTTAGCGGGCTGTATCAAGCCGCGGCAGCCGTGGGCTCTGATGACGACGCCGTCGTCCGTGCCGTCGACGCCGCACTCACTGAGGATCGTAAGGTGCCTCAGATGAGGACATTGTCCTCCATTGATAGCACTTCGCTGCACCTCGAGTCGCGGCCGCGCGAGCTGGTGGGGACTCCTCCGCCTTCGCCGCGACCCCGATGACAGACCGCTAGGTTGCGCAGACCTGCCTCTCCTGGCCCTCGATCTAGAGCCGCGACTTGTAGGTCCAGATGTTCGGCTCCAGATCGATCGCGGATAGCCGACTGTGGGGCCCTTCAGTGTTTGCGTAGTGGCGAAGTCGGCTAAGCTCTGCGGCCTCGGGCGAAAGCACGGTTGCCGCACATCGGCACGCGGGGCACTATCCCGTGCACGGCCTCTCTTCTTCGTCCGTGGGCAGGGTACCCGCCGAACCAGCGATCTCTCCGTCCTCGATACTTGGAGGCATACGCGGGTTGTTGGAACGGAGGCTGGGTGGAGGAGATGCCGGTTCCGTCCTCGCGAGCGGTAAGCCAACGGATGAGCGCCGCCCGCCGGCGGGACACCGCTCCGGAGATGCTCGTCCGACGTGAGGCCCACCGCCGTGGGCTTCGCTACCGGGTCGACGCTCCGCTTCCAGGGATGCCCCGCCGACGTGCGGACATGCTCTTCCCGGGAGCCCGAGTGGCCGTCTTTATCGACGGGTGTTTCTGGCACGCATGTCCGGACCACCGAACATCGCCGAAGGCCAATGGGACGTGGTGGGCAGCCAAGCTAGCCAAAAATGTTGTTCGGGACCGGGATACGGACCGCCACCTGGAGGAGCTCGGTTGGGTGGTCCTCCGCTTCTGGGAGCACGAGAACCACGTCGTGGTGGTGGACCGCGTCGAGACCGCGGTTCGCCGTGGCAGGACCCGAATTGTCCCGCCGGTGAGTGGTGCTGAGCATCGCTCCCGCTCGAGGGACGCTTTCGACGCCGATGGCGGGCACTCGCCTTCAGAATAGTCGGGCCGCGGCGCGTCAACCACTCGCCGACGGCGTCGAGCCAAACATTCAAACTTCCCCGGTCCTGTTCCGCCCTGTTGAGCTATTCGTCGAGGTCGAAGCCTAGCGAGCGGTTAGCGCTCCAGTGACAGGCCCGTTCCTAAAAGACCGCAAAGATGAGGAGTGGAATCCAGCAGATCCTATCGGCGCGCTTCCGGTGACCAAATTGTCCTTCAATGGTGGGCGGTCCCAGCTGCTTGAGGGTCGATGAGCTTGGGACTGCTCCGTGGATGACGACGCCAGTACTGTATGCTGTCAAGATGCCATCGTATATCGATCTCTTCGCCGGTGCAGGCGGCATGTCCTTCGGCATGGATCGCGCTGGCTGGACATGCTTATGGGCGCAAGACTACTGGGCGGACGCTGTTGAGACATATCGTCAGAACATGCCTGATCACAAAGTGGAATGCGTAGATGTTCGGGAGCTCTCAAAGTCCTACTTAGTCAGTGCGCTTGAAGGTCGACCTGATTGGATAGTCGGTGGGCCGCCCTGCCAAGGATATTCAACGGTGGGACGACGCAAGAGAGAAGACGAACGAAACCTACTGTTCCTGAAGTTTCGAGACATCGTTGCGTGGCTGCGGCCGTCTGGTTTCGTCCTGGAGAATGTTCTGGGCCTTCGCGACATGTCCTTCCAGAGCGATGTTGTTGAGGTGTTTAACGAACTTGGCTATAATGTTTCCTTCCGAATTCTGAAGGCTGCTGATTATGGAGTGCCGCAGCTGCGCCGACGAGTAGTCTTCGTAGGGCATCGCGATGTTTTATTTGACTCGGTAGTCGCGACGAACGTCCCTGAAACTTACGTCTCTGTGCGCGACGCCATCGGCGACTTGCCTGCCCTACGGGCCGGGGAGTACGCGGACCATTACGTTAATGAGCCGACGACTGAGTATCAGCGGCATATGCGAGCAGACTCCAGGCGCTTGCAGGGCCATGTGGCATCTAAGCATCCGACGAGTCTTGTCGAAGCAATTAGCTACATACCTGATGGCGGCAATCGTAGGGATATTCCAGTGGGGTTGCAGCCGAGCTCGGGGTTCCACAACTCGTATAGCAGATTAGCGTCATGGCTGCCGGCAGTTGCTGTCACGCAAAACATGGGGAAACCTTCGGGGACGCGCTGCATCCATCCTACGCAGGATCGAGGCCTTACCACACGAGAGGGCGCTCGGTTGCAGTCCTTTCCTGACGGCTTCACTTTTCACGGCCCTATGATGTCTCAGCGCTTGCAGATAGCGAACGCGGTGCCCCCACTGATGGCGGAGGCGTTGGCCCTTTCACTAGAGGACCCGTCGCGCTGGAAGGAAGCGGCGCCATCAGCGTCCCCGAATCTAGACCGGCTTGAAGTCGAAGCGCGAAGGATCGAAGATTCTGAATCGGTTGCACGCTCAGATCGATTGTGGTGATCAAGGCGTCTTGCCCTAGAAGTCGGTAACGCGCATCAACCGATACATTTGTTCTCGGATACACTAGGACTCCGGGGACCTTCAATGCGGCCATGTAGGACGCAATTTGGTATAGATGCGCGGAAACTAGTGCATCGTGTCCAAATCTAGACGCAACGACATCTGACCACTTCGCGTCCAAGACGACGGATGGTTTGTATTGAGTACCAATGACAATGTCGGGGACGAGGGCGGGACCAGCTGGTCCGGTTCCGTCGATTTTCTGAAATCCATGACGCAACCGACTCTGAGTACGCACGTGTGAGATGCCGATATCTCTGAGCGCTTGAAAAATAAGACGCTCCCACAGCTCCCACGTCCTAATGAAGAGCGCGCTTCCCTCGTGTGGACCGCCATTCCAAGAAGGTCCTCCGCCCGCCAGTATGATTTCGGCGAGGTGCAGCGCTTTGCGATAGTGCGCTGTCAAGCGGGTAAGTCTGATCTGTCGTACAGATCGCGCATCCAACCTTCTAGAGATAACGGTCGGATCGAATTGTTCCAGCAGTCCACGTGCTTTCGAGCGCGTGGGGGAATCGTTGATGAGCGGGATCGCCTTTAGGAGACAGTATTGCAGTACAGCGTTCTCGGGCAGTCGTTTAGTTCGTTCGAAAACACGATAGGTTACCTGCGGACTTCTGGACAGATTGCCAGGGATGACCGCTCGTCCCCGGATCGCCGCGCCCACCTGGGTCCTGGAGTTGTACCGCATTGCGAGTCCGGAAAAGAGGACGTTGCGCACTTCTGTCACAAACTCTCTTAAAACTGATTGAGTCAAATCCCCCTCGTCGCTGAGCGTGGTCATGTCCGGTGTGGCCTTCGTAGATCCTGCGGCATACGCTACTACCGTTGCGACGTCGGATATGATGACCTTGGGTTTGATCTCGACGCGGTGTCCATCTGGGGTGGTGACAGAGCCAATAACGCCTGGTTTTGGACCTATCGTCAGCGACTTTCCTGATTGCTGCACGCGCAGGCCCTCAGAGCACTTCATGAGAAACCGAGTATCTCGGTCCGAGAAGGTAAGGATCCGGGGACTTTCGTTCTCTTGAAACTCGTGTAGCCAGGTTATTCCGCTATTCCTCGTCATTGATATCGCCAATGAAGGTTTCTCGCATCCGAAGCACAGCCTCCTGGTTGCCCATAAAGAAGTCGCGAACGACTGGCTCAAAGCTTTCGTACCAGATAGCTTCGAAACCTACTTCCGAGAGATCGGCCCTCATAAGCGCGGCGTGTCCGAAAGTATGGTCATTGTCCAGCTCGTCGGCTAGAGCCTCGTTCAGCCGCTCGAGACGCTCAGCCGCGTCGTCGGCGAGCTCGCGGGACGTTCTAATCTCAAGCCATCGTCTGAGAACCTCAGTATCTGGCTCAAGTCGGAAGTCGCGAAAACGCCGGTGCAAAGCAGCGTCCATAGTTGAAATTGAGCGGTCGGAGGAGTTCATCGTCGCCAGGATCACGAGATTGACCGGAAGGTAGAACATATCACCGCTGTACGGGAGTCGAATCCTGTTGCCGGGCCCTCTGTACTCGAGCAGAAACAGTAGTTCGCCGAACACACGAGGAATGTCAGCGCGGTTGAGTTCGTCAATAACTAGAACAAATCCCTTGTCCGGCTCCTCTGCCGCTCGCTCACTAAGCTGGCGCAAGGGGCCGTGGACAAGTTCGTAGCCGATCGCGCCGCTAAGCGTTAGCTTTGGTCGAATACCCTCTACAAAGTCCTCGTATGAGTAGTTTGGGTGAAACTGAAGAAATAGAATATTTGATTCTTGCGTGAGAATCTTTGCAATCTGACGGACAATATGTGTTTTCCCTGTCCCCGGTGGCCCTGATAGTAGGACCTGGGTCGCAGAACTTGTCAAGCGGACTAGCTGCTTTGCTATCGATTCGTCGAGAAGGCACTCTCGAATTATAACGAGGATAGGATCTGTAGACTCCTCTTCTGTTTGTCGCAGAATGGTGAAGACCGCTCTAGAGATATTATTCAGATTCTCTGCGATCTGGATCTTCTCTAGCAGATTTGGAGGGTAGTGTAATGTGTACACTCCTGAAGATGTCGGTTCTTCCGAAACTAAAACGAGCCACTCCGAGAAGTCCTGAATATCTTCGGATCCGAGCTCGCGAAAGACGCGACCGAAGCGATTCTCGGGGTCAGTTCCGTTTTCCATGGCGGCAGCGAGCGCCTCGGAATGTTCCTTTAACTTCTGACGATAGGTACGATACTGCGCGTCTTCGTCGGCTGTGAACCGAAGGCTGATGTAGACTCCGTCGCTGTCTATCTTTACTTCTACCTGACCTCTCGACGGGTTTGTCCCCGCTAAATAGCAAGAGGCTGCAATGTCCTTCTCATCCAGTCTGTTCTCGACAGCAATGCTGTTTGCGGCGGCTCCTCTTTGCATCTGGCGGGCAAGCATTGCCAGCCGGGCCCTCGCGCGTGTCCTCCGCGCCAGCAACGATTCAGCTTCGTCTTGACTTTCGCTACTGAGAAGCTCTATATCACTTACTCCGAGATTTGGACTAAAATTCCGTTTCGACTCTTCTGAGAGCACGTAGACGCCAGCTTTTCCGGTCCCAGTCGACCTCTTTTCTCCAGAAAGCTGGATCAAACCTGCATTAGTGAGACCGATTCTTCGGGCTCGGAGATTATTCAAACCACTGGTAGCCTTAAGCGATGCGTTCAACTCGTGGTCAGTGAGACCGCTGCTGTCTTCATCCGCGATCGCCAAGAAGACTTTGAATTGCCAGCTATCAACCGCGCCAATAGTGCCTGGCGCAAGAGCCTCATGAATTGCCTCGTCAAGTGGCGCCTTCGGCCGGGTCAAGATTGCTCCTCGAGTCCCTTGGGGTGGAGAGTTCCTTGATCTTTTAGCTCGACCTATTACGCCTGGTCGTAGCTTCCTTGCCTGCTCGTCGGGCCGTGCTTGGGGCCGAGGGCGGGCGGCCCAGGACGGGCGGCCCAGGACCGGGCGGCTGTGGCCGCGGGCCTCTCGGGCTGGCGACGCACAGATCTGCAGCCTCAACATGGCGATTGCGGCAGCCGGTGGGCCTGGCCCTGGTCCAACTCGGAGCTCCGCCGAAGCACCGGCGGCATCGACACAATAGGAGATCTTGGGGAGGCGCCGTCGACGGCTCCGTCACGTGCGGGTCCCCCTCCGAGTTCGACCTAGCATGCTGCCTGATGCGAAAGCGCCGGCTTTGTGCGGGTCCTATGTTCGAGTCCGTACGGCGCTGGTCGGGAGAACTTAGCCAGGCTCCGGCTCCCAATCGTCGGTGACACGCGAGCCACGAGAGACGGCACCTAGGCGTCGGGTCTCGTGCAACGTTTCGGAGCCGCTTGGGATCGCTCCTGGGCAGGACCTTCCTCCCCGACCGCTTCCGCCGCTGTCTCGTCAGGGAAGGCACCGCGTCACATGGTGCCGCCACGGAGCGCGCCCACGCGCTCTTCGTGGCCCCGGGGACCTCTCGCCGGCCAATCAGCTGCAGCCGCCGTCCGACCCAGCCAGCGTAGGGATGGTGATCACGGATGGCGGCGAGATCGTCACTCAGCTCCAGGGCTCCGGGACCGATGTCTTGGTAACGCTCAGACAGTCTAGGACGGTGGTTTTCGCTGCCCCAGCAGCTGCCACGCGGCCGGTTCTCCGGCGCGACATGAGCTCCGGCCTCGAGCGGCAGGTGCAGGTTGGGGCCCGCGTGGCGCGGTGGCTGCAGCTGAAGCACCCGGGACAACGTGCTACGGCGTGGGTGCAGCACCACCAAGGTTGGATCGAGTTCCTCGTCAGCTAGTGCACTCCGAGGCGCTGCTGCTCGCGCGTGCTCCCACCACGGCCGCGTGGAGCGGGACGCCGGCGATGGACCGCGGACGCGGGACCGGGTCGGGGAGGGCATTCACGACGACGAGGCCGTCGACTGCTGGGTGCTGGGCGTAATGGAGAAGCCTTGTAGCGAACGCATCGTCGACACCTGACAGTGTCGGCACCACCCCCAACGATGCCTCGACCCGCGGGAACGGCTCCGCGACGAGTAGGGGCAGTGAGTCCCCGCCACCCAACGCGTAGTCCCGCACGATCACCAAACCTGCGCCGGCGAGAACGACCGCGAGAGCAGCCACGAGCGCCCCGGCGTCGAGGTGGGGGAGCGCCGCGCTCTCGATGATCTCGACGACGCGTTGGCTCAGCAGCTCGGCGTGCACGTCCACCTCCGGGGCGATCGACGACGGCTCCGATGATGGCTCACCGCTGCTCGTCACACGAGCCCCACTGGCACCAACCCGCGCTGCTGCACAACTTCGTCCTTGACGAGGCTTCGCTGGTGTCAGATAGTCGACGCTACCGTCAAAGTCGTGGCGCGGGTCACGAGCGAGTTTCAACGAGGAGCACCGCATGGCCTACGTGATCGGCGTGGACGTGGGCGGGACCTTCACCGACGCGGTCCTGGATGACGACTCCGGGTCGGTCATCGCCGCGAAGGCCCCGTCGACACCTCCGGACTACTCGCAGGGCGTGCTCGACGTCCTGGAGCTGCTGGCCGAGCAGCTGGGACGGTCGCTGGAGGAGATGCTGGCCGAGACCCACCACATCGCCCACGGCACCACCTCGAGCCTGAACGCCCTGGTGCAGCGCAAGGTCCCCGACGTCGGGTTCCTGACCACCAAGGGCCACCGGGACTCGATCTTCATCATGAACGTCGAGGGCCGGTACCTGGGCCGCTCCCCGCACGAGCTGCAGCACGTGCTGGCCCAGGACAAGGACCACTACCTGCTGCCCAAGCGGCACGCGCTCGAGGTCACCGAGCGCATCGACCGCGACGGCAACGTCATCGTCGCCCTCGACGAGGACGAGGTCCGCGTCCAGGTCGAGAAGCTCCGCGCCGACGGCATCCAGGCCATCGCCGTCTCGTTGCTGTGGGCGTTCCGCAACCCGGTCCACGAGCGCCGCATCCGCGAGATCGTCGCCGAGATCGACCCCGACATCTACGTCGCGCTCTCCAGCGAGGTCAGCCCCCGCATCCGCGAGTTCGCCCGCAACTCCACGACGATCATGTCGACGCAGGTCGGACCCGGTCTGCGCGACTACCTGGCCAACCTCGAGTCGAGCCTCAAGCAGAAGGGCCTCGGCGGGCCGCTGCTCGTGATGCAGTCCAACGGGGGAGCGGTCGCCGCGAGCGAGGCGCCGCAGCAGGCCATCTCGACCGTCGGCTCCGTCCTCACCGGTGGCGTCATCGGGTCGGTGCAGCTCGGCCAGAAGCTCGGCCACCGGAACATCATCTCCACCGACGTCGGCGGCACCACGTTCCTCGTCGGGCTCATCGTCGACGGCGAGCCCGAGCGCGACACCACCACCGTCATCAACCACCACCCGATCAACGTCCCCACGCTCAAGGTCCACGCCATCGGCTCCGGCGGCGGCGCGATCGCGTGGGTCGACGCCGGCGGCAACCTCCGCATCGGCCCCCACAGCGCGCAGGCCGTCCCCGGCCCCGCCTGCTACGACCAGGGCGGCACCGAGCCCACCAACACCGACGCCAACCTCGTCCTCGGCATCCTCCCGACGACGGGTCTGCTCGGCGGGCGGAAGGCCCTCAGCCTGGAGAAGGCAAAGCAAGCCATCAAGGCCAAGGTCGCCGACCCGCTCGGGCTCTCTGTCGAGGACGCCGCCGCCGCCATCCACGCCGCGCAGAACGCCCAGACCGGCGACCTGCTGCGCAAGAGCGTCCTCGAGGCCGGGCACGACCCGCGCGACTTCGTCCTCTACGCCTTCGGCGGCTCCGGCCCGGCGTTCTGCGCGAAGTACGCGACGCACCTCGGGGTCGACGAGGTCGTCGTCCCGCTCGGCCCGGTCGCCTCGGCGTTCTCCGCCTACGGCCTCGCCGCGTCCGACATCGCGCTCGCCCAGGAGCTCTCCGACCCCGCCCAGCTCCCCGTCGACGCCGTCCGCGCCGAGAAGAACTTCGCCCAGCTCGAGGACCAGGTCCGCCAGGGCCTCGACCGGCAGGGCCTCAAGTTCGACCGCGTCGAGATCGTCCGCGAGATCGACATGCGCTATGCCATGCAGCTGGCCGAGGTCACGGTCCCGGTCGCCGACGGACCCGTCGACGCCGGCGCCCTGCAGGACGCCGCCAACCGCTTCGAGCAGAAGTACGCCGACCTCTACGGCAAGGGCACCGGCTTCTCCGCCGCCGGCATCCAGGCCATCACCTACCGCGTGCGCGGCCGCGGCGTCCTGCCCTTCAGCCCGGAACTCCCGCCGCTCGAGCACGCAGACGGACCGGCCCCGACGTCGGGAACGAGGCCCGTCTACCTCGAGATCGGCCAGGGCTTCGTCGACACCGCGATCTACGACTACACGACCCTGCGCGCCGGCCACGTCATCACCGGACCCGCCGTCATCGAGGTCCCGACGACGACGGTGGTCGTCCCCGACGGCCGCACCGGCACCGTCGACGAGCTCGGCAACCTCCACATCAAGAAGACCGGAGCCTGACCCATGACGATGGCCGTCCCCGGCTCCGAGCGCTTCTCGAGCCGCCCGATCGACCCCGCCACGCTCGCCGCGCAGCTCCCGGCGAGCCTGCCGATCCACACCGTCACCCAGGAGCAGATCGACGCGCTCGACCCGCTGACCTACGAGGTCATCCGGCACCGCCTCTGGTCGGTCACCGACGAGATGGGCGAGGCGCTCAAGCGCATGTCCGGCTCGCCGATCGTCACCGACGCGAACGACTTCGACTTCGCGGTCTCCGACGAGCTCGGTCAGGAGGTGCAGGTCGGGCTCTACAACACGATGCTCGTCGGCGCCGTCGACCTCGCCATCTACTGGACCCTGCAGCACCGCTCGGTCAACCCCGGCATCGCCGAGGGCGACATGTTCCTCACCAACGACCCGTGGGTCGGCGGCGGGCTGCACCAGAACGACGCGATGGTCTACCAGCCGGTGTTCTGGGAGGGGAAGCTCTTCGGCTGGACCTCCGCGATCGCCCACCAGGCCGACCTCGGTGGCGTCGGCCTCGGCTCCTTCTCCCCGGCCGCGCAGGACGTCTTCTCCGAGTCGCTGCCCACCCCGCCGATCAAGGTCGTCCGCGACGGCGTGCTGCAGGACGACGTCGCCGACGTCTGGGTCCGCCGCTCCCGCGTCCCGATGATGATCGGGCTCGACCTCCGCGCGAAGGTCGGCGCCAACACCGTCGGCCGCGACCGCCTCATCGCCGTCATCGAGCAGTACGGCGCCGACACGGTCAAGGCCGTGATGAAGCGGATGATGTCCGACGCCGAGTCGCGCCTGCGGGGCAAGCTCACCGACCTTCCCGACGGCAGGTGGCGCGCCACCGGCTACCAGGACCAGTCGCACACCGGCGACCGCGGCCTGCACAAGATCACCGTCGAGATGCGCAAGGCCGGCGACCACCTGACCTTCGACTTCACCGGCACCGACCCGCAGTCCGGCGTCGTCAACTGCACCTACGCCGGCATGCGCGGCGGCGTCATGCTCGCGCTGCTGCCGATCCTCGCGGGCGACATCCCGTGGTCGGCCGGCGGGCTCATGCGCTGCTTCGACCTCGTCGCCGAGGAAGGCACGATCAACAACGCGAGCTTCCCGGCCGCCGTCGGGCGTGGACCGATCGGGCCCGCCTGGCTCACCGGCAACCTCGTGGCCGAGTGCCTCTCCCAGATGCTCGACCAGGCGCCCGAACTCGACGCGCACGTCCAGTCCGCCTGCTGCGGCACGTGGGACACCGCCGTCATCGCCGGGCTCGACCAGCGCGGACCGGTCCCGACCCCGTTCCTCTCCATCCTCATGGACCCCATGGCCGGCGGCTACGGCGCGCAGCCGCAGGCCGACGGCATGGACACCGGCGGGCTGTTCTGCATCCCGATGGGCCGCGTGCCGGACGTCGAGATGACCGAGTTCCTCTACCCGGTCCTCGCGCTCTGGCGGCGGGAGGAGCCCGACTCGGGCGGTCCCGGACGACGACGGGGCGGCGTCTCGGCGTCGATGGCGGTCACCCCGCACGGCACGAGCTTCCCGATCGGCCTCGTCCTCGCCTCCAACGGCAAGGCGGTCAGCCAGAACAACGGGCTCGCCGGCGGCTATCCCGGCAACACCGGGGTCGAGTACATCGCCCGAGGCGCCGAGGTCACGACGATGCTCGGTGCCGGTCAGCTGCCCGCCGACCTCGCCGAGGTCGGCGGCACGGCCGAGCTGCAGCCCTGTTACGGCGAGACCTACGTGGCGCCCGGCGAGGTGTTCACGATGTTCTGGCAGGGCGGCGGGGGCTATGGCGACCCGCTGACCCGCTCCCCGGAAGATGTCGCCCGCGATGTGCGGGAGGAGAAGGTCACCGCGGCGAGTGCGGCCTCGGCCTACGGGGTGGTCGTCGTCGACGGGACCGTCGATGCCGAGGCGACCGAGACCCGTCGTCGGGAACTGCGGGAAGCACGCCGCACCCGGGGCGCGAGCGAGGGGACGCGGGAGACGATCGACCTGGCCGAGGCCCGACGTCTGGACGACAACCTGGTCGCCGTGGGCGAGCAGGTGGCGTGCGTGCACTGCGCGACGGTGCTCGGCTTCGGCGCGGTGGGCGAGCTCGATCTGGTCCGCTACGAGGGGCCGGTCAGCGACGCGGGCCCGCAGGTCGTGGACAACGCGGGGGAGTACGTCGACGGCGCGGTGCATTTCCGGCAGTACTGCTGCCCGGGGTGCTTCACGGCGGTGTCGACGGCGGTCGTGCCGGTCGACCACGTCGACGACGTGACCCGGACGAGCCGGGTGCTCGCGGACGCGCGGTCGTGAAGCTGAACCGCGTCGCCGTGCTCGGCGGGGGACCGGGAGGTCTCTACGCCGCACGACTGATCAAGCTCGCGCAGCCGGAGTGCGACGTCGTCGTGCACGAGCAGGGCGTGCCGGACCAGACGTTCGGGTTCGGGGTCGGGCTCGCCGCGCGGACGCAGCGCAAGCTCGCCGAGGCCGACCCCGCCTCGCTCGACGACATCCTGGCCACCGCGTGGTCGCACGACATGCGGATGCGCGTGGGGGACCGGTCGGCGGGGATGAGCGTGAACTCGCTCGTCGCCGTCGGTCGGGCCGACCTGCTGCGGGTGCTGCAGCGGCACGCCGAGAACGCCGGGGTGAAGCTCGAGTTCGGGGTCCGCCGGTCGGCCGACGAGCTGGACGCGGACCTGGTGATCGCGGCGGACGGGGTCGGGAGTGCGACCCGGGCGGCCGGCGACTTCGGCGAGGACGTCGAGGTCGGGAGCGGGTGGTACCTGTGGGCCGGGGTCGACACGGCGCTGCCCCACGCGTTGTTCGCCCCGGAACGGACTGAGCACGGGGTGTTCGTGACGCACGCCTACCCCTACGCCGCGGACCGGAGCACGTTCCTGGTGGAGACGGATCCGGCGACGCTCGCGGCGGCCGGCTTCGACCGTGAGGTGCCACCCGACTCGTCGGACGTCGAGGCTCTGGAGTACCTGTCCGACGTCTTCGCCGACCACCTCGACGGGCATCGCCTGATCGGGAACCGCACGCGCTGGATGCAGTTCCGGACGGTGCGGTGCGCGACCTGGCACTCCGGGCGGACGGTGCTCCTCGGGGACGCCGCACACACGGCGCACTACTCGGTGGGGTCGGGGACGAAGCTGGCGATGGAGGACGCGATCGCTCTGGTCACCGCGCTCGGCGAAGCCGACGATCTCGAACCCGCGTTGAGTGCTTATGAAGCCGCCCGCCGACCCGCCGTGGAGCGGATCCAGGACATCGCCGAGCGCTCCCGTCGCTGGTGGGAGACGTTCCCGGAGCGCCTGGAGCTGCCGGTCGAGCAGCTGCTCGTGGCCTACATGAGCCGGGCCGGGAACGTGCCGCTGGACCGCTTCGCCGCGGGCACACCCGACGTCGTGAATGCCGCCCTGCAGCAGTGGGCGGGGGAGTCGCCGCCCGAGAGTCAGCCGTGTGCCACCGCTGACGCTGAACGTCAGCAGCGGGACACGGTCGCTTCGTCGGCCACGGCCACGGCCGCGCCGGGTCAGCCGTGTGCCACCGCTGACACTGGACGTCAGGAACGGGACACGGTCGGGTCGCTCGCGGAGTGGGTGCTGAGCCGGTCGCTGCGGCCGTCGACGCCCGGGCAGGACCCGGAGGTCGACGACCCGACCGTCGGCCCGCGAGGCTTCGACTCCCGCGTCGTCGCCGACGACCCGGCCGCCCTCGACGCCACAGTGCTCGACCTCGGCGCCGACGACCGGCCGTCGGGGCGCGAGGACGTCGTCGAGAAGGCCGTGCAGCAGGGGGAGCGGACGATGGACGTCATCTGGTTGACCGGCGCTGACGATCGATCGAGCGTGCTGACCCGTCTCGAGGTCGCCGAGCGCTTACGACGGCGGACGCCCGCGCTCGTCGTCGTCGCCGGCCCGCACGCGTGCCGGGACGACTTCGCCGACGGACTCGCCGCCGACCGGACGCACCTGGTGGCCCTGCGATGAGCCTGCTCGGGACGCGCACGATCGCCGACGAGTTCCACGCGGTCGCGCTCGCCAACCCCGACCGCGACGCGGTCGTCGCCGCCCAGGGTCGCCGCAGCTACGCGGAGCTGGACGCCGAGACCGACCGCATCGCTGTCGGGCTCGCCGACCTGGGGCTGCGGCCGGGCGACCCGGTGATCGTGCAGGTCACGAACCGGCTCGAGACCGTCGTCGCCTGGTACGCGATGCTCAAGGCTGGGCTCGTCCCGGTCGCGACCCTCGCCGCCCACCGCGGGCACGAGATCGCCCAGATCAGTCGGGCGGTCGGCGCGCGGGCGCACCTCGTCGAGGCCGGCACGCGCGGAATCGACCTGGTGGCGTTCGCCCACGAACAGGGCCGCGACCACCCGACGATGCACCACGTCGTGGTCGTCGACGACCTGCCCGTCGCCGACATCGACCCCGACGAGGCCCGCAAGCGCGTCGAGGAGATCCAGCGCGGCATCGAGCCCGACGCGATCGCGGTGTTCCAGCTCTCCGGCGGCACCACGGGCGTCCCGAAGCTGATCCCGCGCCACCACGCCGAGTACTGGTACAACGCCCGCGCCTACGCCGACGTCCTCGGCTGGACCGCCGACGACCGCGTCGGCCACCTCATCCCCGTCATCCACAACGCCGGGGTCGTCTGCGGCGTGCACGCCCCGCACTCGGTCGGCGCGTGCCTCGTCCTGACCGACCACGACCTCGACACCGCCATGCCCCTCCTCGTCGCCGAGCGCACCACGTCGGTCCTGTTCGGCCACGTCCACTACCGCGCGCCCGAGCACCCGCTCTACGACCAGCTCGCCGAGACCCTGCGCGTCGTCCTGCTCTCCGGCGCGAAGGTCTCCGAGGAGCTTTTCCGGACGACGGGCCGTGGCGGGGCCTGGGTGGGCCAGCTCTTCGGTATGGCCGAGGGCATGTTCCTGGTGACGCCACAGGGGACGTCGGTGGAGCTGCGCCGGGAGACGGTCGGTGTGCCGATCTCGCCGGAGGACGAGGTGCGCCTCCTCGAGCCGGGTATCGAGACCGAGGTTCCCGACGGCGAGGTGGGCGAGCTCTGCTGCCGCGGCCCGTACACGCTGCGCGCCTACTACGGCGTCGACCGGCCCGAGGCGTTCACCTCGGACGGCTTCTACCGCACCGGCGACCTCGCGGCCGTCCGCCTGCTCGACGGGCACCGCGCGATCTCCATCGAGGGCCGCATCAAGGACCTCATCAACCGCGGCGGCGAGAAGATCAACGCCGAGGAGGTCGAGCTGCTGCTCCTCTCCCACCCGCACGTCGTGGAGGCGGCGCTCGTCGCCATGCCCGACCCCCGACTCGGCGAGCGCGGCTGCGCCTACCTGTCCACGGACGGCACCCCGGTGACGCTGCAGGACCTCCGCGATCACCTGCACCGGCTCGACGTCGCGAAGTTCAAGTGGCCCGAGCGCGTGGAGCTGGTGGAGGCGCTGCCGCGGACGAGGATCGGGAAGCTCGACAAGAAGGCCATGACGGCCGACATCACCGCACGCCTGTCGGGGGAGAACCCGTGAGCCACCACCGCATCGGCATGATCGTCCCGAGCTCGAACGTCACCGTCGAGACCGAGATCCCGGCGCTGCTGGCGCGCCACCCCACGGAGACGTTCTCCTTCCACGGCAGCCGCATGCGCATGCACAAGGTGACGCCCGAGGAACTCGTCGCCATGAACGCGCAGCGCAGCCGGTGCGTCGACGAGCTCGCCGACGCCGGCGTCGACGCCCTGCTCTACGCCTGCCTCGTCGCCGTCATGGCGCAGGGTGCGGGGGAGCACCGGCGGGTCGAGACGGAGGTCGCCGCCCAGCTCGCCGAGCGTGGGCTGCCGGCGGGTCTGGTGTCGTCCGCGGGAGCGCTGGTCGACGCCCTGGCGGCGCGGTCGTGGGGACGCGTCGCGCTCGTGATGCCATACATGAAGCCGCTGGCCGAGCAGGTCGTCGCGTACCTCGAGGCCGAGGGGATCGAGATCGTCGACTGGGCCGCACTCGAGGTCGGCGACAACACCGAGGTCGGCTGCATCCCGGGCTCGCGGGTCGTCGACGCTGCTCGGGGGCTGGATCTGTCCCGCGCCGACGCGCTGGTCATCTCCTGCTGCGTGCAGATGCCCTCGCTGCCGCTGGTGCCCGTCGTCGAGAAGGAGCTCGGCCTGCCCGTGCTCTCCGCGGCGACGGCCGGGGCGTTCTGCCTGCTGCGCTCGCTCGGGCTGCCGCCGGAGCTTCCCGACGCCGGGGCGCTGCTGGT
The DNA here is from genome assembly GCF_013409505.1 of Actinomycetospora corticicola. Classification (NCBI taxonomy): domain Bacteria; kingdom Bacillati; phylum Actinomycetota; class Actinomycetes; order Pseudonocardiales; family Pseudonocardiaceae; genus Actinomycetospora; species Actinomycetospora corticicola. The sequence continues at coordinate 305,138 of NZ_JACCBN010000001.1, forward strand.
GGCCTCCGGCCTTGTGAGCACTTAGAGGGGCTATAGCCCCACTTAGTGCTCACGGGGCCGAAGCGCCCGTGGAGAAAGATGGAACCGATCGGGCCCGGGGTCAGTCAGAACCCATGTGAAGACCGACCGCGAACCCGTCCCGAAGCTGCTCGAACTCCTCGCCGAGCCGGACCCCTCGCTGTACCGAAGGCTCCTCCGCGACGCACGGAGGTCCCATCGGTGCCCGGTCCTGCTGAACGACGTCACCCTCGATCGCTGTGACTTCGAGGCGATCGACGAGAACCCGGCGCTCGTCGACCTCGATCCACGCACCGTGCTCTCGGACTGGTGGGCGGGGCCGTGTCTCCCGGACTGCCCGTGCGACGAACCCCTCGCCGCCGAGCTCCCACCGCCGGTCGGCCTCGGGCGGGACCTGTCCCGGCACCGCGCGACGATCGCGGCCGCGACGGGGTTCGCACGCGCGGCGCACGGCATCGCGCGCATGGGTGTGGTCGAGGTAGCGCGACCCGCGGACGTCCCGCTGGCGCTGCGGTGGTCGGGCATGTGCAACTACGGGGACCGCGATCTGCCGCGGGCGACCGCCGTCCTGCGGAGCTGGGAGGACCGGTTCGGGGCGGTCGTGTCGTTCGTCGGGCCGGACACGCTGCTGCTCTCGGTCGCGCGCCCTCCGCGTAGTAGTGAGGAGTGCCGGTCGGTCGCGGCGGAGCACTTCGCGTTCTGTCCCGACCAGGTCGATCCTCAGGTGGAGCTCCGCACCACCCCGATCCCGCTCTCGGAATACGCGGAGTCGATCCGCGGAGAGTTCCTGTGGCGGTTCTGGTGGGACTGACATCGCGCGTCGCACGCGGGGCAGCGATCGTCTGCGCGGCCGTCGTCCTGCTGCTCGGTGCGCCGGGAGTCGCGGTCGCACAGGTAGCGGGCCCGTGGGGAGCCTGCGGGCGCGGAACCGACGAACAGAAGACCGTGCAGAACTTCCCTGCCCCCGGCGGGCAGCTGGCACTCCTGTGCGGGGGACCGCGCTACAGCCCCTCACCGACGTGGGGGTACCGGCACCTCCTCTGGAGACACAAGACGGACTTCGAGGGGGCCGCAGGTGGGACCTATCAGAACTGGCGCGACGTCGCCGACCTCGCCATGCGGACCATCGCCGCGGATCCGGACGCGACGTACCCTGCGCGCGGGGACCAGACCTGCCGGTCACGGGTGCTGTTCCTGAGGGATCTGCGGACCAATCAGGTAGTCCGGCAGGTCATCTTCACCATGTACTCCCAGAACGGAGGGAACAGGATCAACACCGTGTTCCCCAGCAATCGCCAGTGCGGACCGTTGTGAGCCGCGGCGATCTGCTCGACGAGTTGGTGTCCGCCCTTCGGCAGGAGGGCCTCGACGCTCAGCCGCCCGAGGGCGCGGAGCGATTCATCGTCGGTGCGACGCACCGAGGGGAGCGGGCCGTGCCGGCCTCCGTGCGCATCCCGGCGGTCGAGGGACAGCGGTACCTGCAGGAACTGCAGGAAGGGTGGGCCGGCGACGACCCGGAGGAGTACGCCTTCGGCATGCTGGTGATGCTCCTGGTCGAGGCCCTGAGCACTGTGCACGACGGTGAGAACAACCTGGTGACGGAGGTCGAGATGCGGCGCGGTCTCGAGGGTCGGCTCGGGTTGCACGAGACCCGGCTCGAGAGTGGCGCGCCGTTCCTTCCTCCGGGCGGCCCCTACGGATGGACCACTGATCGCTAGGTCGCAGAGTGGGGTGTGTGGTGCGCAGGATTCCTGTGCACCAGACACGGCACTCGTCGACCTATGCGGAGGAAGAGCATGACCGGCACCGGGCGGATCGACGTCCACCAGCACCTCATTCCGGCGCGCTACCGGAGCGCGCTGGAGGAGCGGGGGCTGACCGCGGGTGGGTGGCCGACGCCGGACTGGGACCCGGACGCGGCGCTCGCGATGATGGATCGCCGCGGGATCGCTACCGGCGTGTTGTCGATCAGCGCGCCCGGCGTGCACTTCGGGGACGATGCCGAGGCACGGGAGCTGGCGCGGGCGGTCAACGAGGAGCACGCCGAGCTGGTCCGGACGAATCCGGACCGGTTCGGCCAGTTCGCGGTGCTCACGCTGCCCGACGTCGAGGGGGCGATCGCGGAGGCGGCGTACGCGCTCGACGTGCTGGGCGCCGACGGGGTGGTACTGCTGTCGAACGCCGGCGGGGTCTACCTGGGCGATGCCTCGCTGGACCCGCTGTGGCAGGTCCTCGACGAGCGGGCCGCAGTGGTGTTCGTGCACCCGACGGCCCCGCCCGGCCCTGCCGATGCTGCCGGGGCTGCCGAGCCCGCTGCTCGACTTCCCGTTCGACACGACGCGCGCGGCCCTGCAGATGGCGACGCGGCAGGTGCTCGCCCGGTACCCGCGGGTGCGCGTGATCCTGTCGCACGCGGGCGGGTTCGTGCCGTTCGTCGCGAGTCGGCTGGCGGGGGCGGCGATGTTCGCCGAGGGAGTGACCGAGGAGGACATCCTCACCGAGCTGCGGAGCTTCTACGTCGATACCGCGCTGTCAGCGACGCCCACCGCGCTGCCGTCGATCACCGCGTTCTTCCCGCCCGACCACGTGCTCTACGGCAGCGACTTCCCGTTCGCGCCCGAGTCGTGGGGCGTCACGTTCGACCGGGTCCTCGACGAGACCGCGCTGCCGGGGGTCGACCGCGCGAATGCTGAGGCGCTCCTCCCGAGGCTGGGTCAGCGATCCGCAGCGGGACGTGAATGAGCTCCGACGGTGCGGGCACGACAGCCCGGCGGGACCCGCTGATCAGGGTCTGAGGAGGCGAGCCACGCCGCCGGGGGCGAGGGCGTTCGGGGAGGCGGACGTGCCGCTCGTCGTCGAACCGGTCGGTGACGAGGAGCTGTCGGCCCCGACGGACGGCGCCACGCTCAGCACGACCCCGACGAGGATCGCGATCGCGGCGGTCGTGCAGGCCGCGACCGTCAGCTTCGCTCGCCGGACGGCGCGTTCCCGCTGCCGCTTCGCCTCCCGCAGCGGCGAGACGTACCAGCCCTCCGGCCCCTCGGCGGCACGATGCGCACCGCCGCGGGCGACGGTGACCGAGGACCGACCCGGAGGATCAGTGGGTCGATCCGACTGGCGCCGAGGCGTGGGGCCCTCCATGTGTGGGTGCATCGCCCTCGACTATCGGCGCGGATGACACCGCTGTCATCCGCCTGGCCTTGCGATCCGCTGACGGTGACCGACGACGGCGGCGGGTCAGTGCACCCGTACCGACACGTGACCCCGGAACCGCCCCGCGAGCAGGTCGACCATCGCCTGCGGGGCGGCGTCGAGTCCGCCGTCGACCACGGTGTGCGGAAAGACCAGGCCCTCGTCGAGGCAGCGGCGGAACAGGGCGGGCCACTCACCGAGGACGTGCCGGGCGTGCATCAGGGCGAAGCCCCGCAGGTGCACGCCCTTCAGCAGCACCTGCTGCGTGTCGATGCGCGGCCAGGGCGCGCCGGCCTGCTGGGCCGCGAGCGCCCCGCCGATCGCGATCCGCGCGTGCGCGGCCGCCGAAGCGACGACCGCCTCGAGCTGGGTGCCGCCGACCAGGTCCAGCGTGGCGGTGACGCCGTCGGGGGCGGCGTCGCGCAGGGCCGCGGCGAACCCGTCGTCGTGATAGTTCAGGGCGACGTCGAAGCCGAGGTCGTCGACGAGCCATCGGCACTTCTCCGCCGACCCGGCCGTCCCGATCACCCGCGCGGCTCCGAGCCGTCGCGCGATCTGCCCGGCGAGTGAGCCGACGCCGCCGGCCGCGCCGGTCACGACGACGACATCGCCGTCACCGACCGCGGCGACGTCGCGGATCCCGAGCAGTGCGGTGGCGCCGTTGCCGGTGGCCAGGTGGTACTCGGGCGAGGGCAGGAGGTCCGGGTCGAGGACCTGCACGGATGAGGCGTCGACCTCGGCGTACTCCGCCCAGGGGCCGTGGAAGGCGACGAGCGCACCCACCGGCACCGACCCGGCGTCGGGAAGGAGGACGCGACCGATCGCCGGGCCGTTCACGGACTCGTGAATGGCGAGCGGCGGGAAGGGAAGATCGGCGTCGGGGTTCATCCGCTCGCGCAGGACGGCGGCGAGCCCGAGGTGCTCCACGCGCACGAGCAGGCGGCCGGGTGGCGGGGGAGTGACGGGGACGTCGACCGTGCGGAGGACGTCGGTCGTCAGGGCACCCGAGGGCCGGGCGACGAGGTGGACCGCGCGGGCGTGCTCGGGGACGGGCATCTCAGACGACCAGGACGAGCCGACCGCGGACGCGCCCGGTCTCGCTCCAGCGGTGGGCGTCGGCGATCGCGGCGAGCGGGAAGGTGCGCTCGACCGGCAGCCAGAAGCGGCCGGCCTCGATCAGCTCGCCGATCGTGGACATGGCGTGGAAGGCATTGCCGTCGGCGAAGCCGTTGCTGAAGTGGACGCCGTGCGTGGTGGCGCCCTCCATGTCGGCCACGGTGAGCACGCGGTCGGCCGCGCCGGTGAGCTCGATGAGTTCGGGGAGGACGCCGCTGCCGGCGATGTCGACCGCGACGTCGGCGCCGTCGGGGGAGACGGCCCGGACGCGCTCGACGAGCCCGTCCCCGTAGACGACGGGCTCGGCACCGAGCAGGCGGAGGTAGTGCTGGTTGGCCGCGCTCGCGGTGCCGATCACGCGGGCGCCCCGGGCGTTCGCGAGCTGCACCGCGACGCTGCCGATCCCGCCGGAGGCGCCGCTGAGCAGGACGGTCGTGCCGTCGCCGACCTTCAGCTGGTCGAGCACGCGGGTGGCGGTCTCGAGCGCGACGGGAAGGCCGGCCGCGTCGACGAAGCCGAGCGCGCGGGGGATCGGGGCGCGGTAGGTGATGAGCGCGTACTCGGCGGCGCCGGCGTGGTCGTCGGAGATGCCGAAGAGCCGGTCGCCGACCGCCACGTCGGTGACCCCCTCGCCGAGCTCGTCGACGACGCCCGCGACCTCGGCGCCCGTCGTCGAGGGCAGCGGCGCGCCGAAGTTCAGCGTGCCGGCGCGCAGCTTCGGGTCGGACGCGCTCACCCCGACCGCGCGGACCGCGATGCGCACCTGGCCGGGGCCCGGGTGCGGGTCGGGCAGATCGACGATCTCGAGGACCTCGGGCCCTCCGTACTGCTCGAACCGTGCTGCCTTCATGGCTGCCCCTTCCGTCGGTCAGCAACTTATCAGTGGTAAGTCGCTATGTCGCCGGATAGTCTGCGGGCGTGACCAAGGACGTCCTGTGGCTGCGGGACCAGCCGGCGGCCGCCGGGCGGCGGGCCGAGCCGTTGAGCGTGGAGCGGATCGTCACCGCGGCGGTGGCGGAGCTCGACGAGCACGGCGCCGAGCGCCTGACGATGCGGCGGCTCGCGCAGCGCCTCGACGTCACCTCGACGGCGCTCTACTGGCACGTCCGCACCAAGGAGGACGTGCTCGACCTGGCCGTCGACCACGTCCTGGGCGAGGTGCCGATCCCGTCCGGCGTCGAGCCGCGGATCGCCGCGCGCGCCCTGCTGGTCGACTGGCGGGCGGCGATGCTGCGCCACCCCTGGTCGCCGGGGCTGCTCGGGCGTCCGCTCCTGGGCCCGAACGTGCTCGCGCGGATCGAGTTCCTGCAGGCCACGCTGGTGCGGGCGGGCCTGTCGGGCGCCGACCTGCAGGTCGCGACGAAGCTGCTCTCGAACGTCGTCATCGGCACCGCGATGAACGACTCGTCGTGGCGCCGCCTCGACGCCCCGGCCGTCATGGTCCAGGTGCGGGACCACATCGCGGGCCGGGGCGACCTCTATCCCACGCTCGGGTCCTCGGGATTTCTCGACGACGGGTCGTCCGACGACGAGCTCTTCGAGCGCGGGTTGGACCGGGTGCTCGATGCGGTAGGGCTCAGCTCTCCGGCGTGAAGGCGACCGTCGGGCGGTAGAGGCCGGGGAACTGCGCGGGGCGAGGGGCGCTCGGGTCGCTGCCGAAGCGGGTCGCCGCCTCGCGCATCGCCGGGTTCGTGGACGCGTCACGCCAGGCCTGCTCGCTGTCCCAGCGGGCGATGTTGACGAGCTGGAACCGTGCCTCGTCGTTCACGGCCTCGTGGAGCTGCGCACCCCGGAACCCGGCTGCCGCCGCCATGATCGCCGCGAGCTGCTGCCAGCCGACCTTGAACGTCTCCACGTCCTCGCGGGCGATCTCGAAGATGTTGATGAAGGTGACGCCGTCGTCCTGTCCCGCGTTCTGGTCCATTGACCAATGGTAGGTGCTGCGCAGGTGAGTAGAAAGTGGGGTCATAGGCCCACTTAGTGCTCACCTGGCCGGAGGCCACCTCCTCTATCGTCGGCGACCATGAGCGCGCCCGAGCCGACCTCCGACGAGACCCCCGCCCGGCGGCCTCGTCGGGAGCTGGTGGAGGCGCAGATCTACGAGCAGGCGACCCGGCTGTTCGCCGAACGGGGCTTCGCAGGGACGTCGCTGCAGGACATCGCCGACGCCATGGGGATGACCCGGCCGTCGCTCTACTACTACGTCAAGAACAAGGACCAGCTGCTCGCCCGGCTCGTCACCGAGATCACCGAGGCGCCGGCCGCGGCGACCGAGGAGATCGCCGCGCGCGAACTCGACGCGGTGACCAAGCTCGGCGAGCTGGTCCGGCTGATCGCGGGCCAGCAGGCGCGGCACGCGGCGCGGTTCCAGCTCGTCATCCGCTCGGAGTCCGAGCTGCCCGACGACCTCGCCGTGGCCCACCAGGCCGCGAAGCGCCGGGTGCTGGACGGGTTCGCCCGCGTCGTGGACCAGGGCATCCGCAGTGGCGAGTTCCGCCCGCGCGAGGTCCGGACGACGGCGCTCGCGCTCATCGGCATGTGCAACTGGATCGCCTGGTGGTACCGCCCAAGCGGCGCGCAGTCGCCCGAGGACGTCGCCGACCAGATGGCCGAGATGGCGGTCGCGATGGTCGCGCAGGCTCCGGACCGGCTCCCCGAGACGCCGCGGCCCGACGATCCGGCCGCCGCGCTGAGCCTGCTGCGCCAGGACCTGGACTACCTCGAGCGCATCATCGCTACGTCGCCGTCGAAAGATTGACGCCGACGTAGACAGCTCCTACGCTGAGGGCATGGCACTGGAGCACAAGGTCCGCGGTGTCGACCACGCGGCGTTCCCGACGTTCGATCCCGCTGGGACCGTCCGCTTCTACCGCGACGTCCTCGGCTTCCCGGTGGTGCACTCGATCTGCGCGGCGGGCTGGGGTCCGGAGAACCATCCCGACTTCATCCACTTCTTCTTCGACATCGGCAACGACGACCGGATCGCGTTCTTCTACTACTTCGGCCTGGAGCCCCAGCACGCCCATGAGCGCGGGGACGTCTACGCCGGGTTCGGGCCGGAGGTGCCGGAGTTCTTCGTGCGGTCGCGCCACCTCGCGATCCACGTCGACGACGAGGCCGACCTCCTGGAGTACCGGCGCCGGCTCGACGACTCGCAGTGGCCGGTCGAGATGCAGATCCAGCACGAGACCATCGAGTCGATCTACACCCACGACCCCAACGGCTACATGGTCGAGTTCACCCGCGCGATGCGTCCGGTGACGCCGCAGGAGGACCTCGACGCGAACCTGACGATCGACGCGCTGCTCGACGTCGTCACCGCGCCGGACCCGTCGTTCGGGAAGCTGCTGGCCCGCAAGGCCGAGCTGATCGTCGAGCGGGCGGCCGACTGGGAAGCGGCTCGGGAAGGTGCGCAGGTATGACCGCGCTCTACGTCCTCGACGTCCCGGAGAACACCTCGGTGGCGAAGGTGGCGGCGGAGGACCCGGCGGTGACGGTCGGGAAGATCGGCCCGTACTTCGAGATCCGGGCGGACGGTCCGATCGTCATCGACCGTCGGGCCACGGGCTGTCGGCACGCGGTCTGGTACAGCTGCGTCGCCGGGGTCGGCGGCGGGCGGATCGTGCAGCACGACAAGAACGCCCTGCAGGTCGACCCGGTATGAGTGCGCCCACGCGGCTCGGGGCCGGTCGGTACGTTGCGGCCGACGAGCGCCCCGCGGTCACGACGACGATCGTGCACGAGCTGACGACGGCGGACGGCGCCTCCGTCCGCGGTGTGCTCGCGACGGTGCCCGGCGCGCGGACTGTCGTGGTCCTCATGCACCCGCGTCAGGACGTCACCCACCACCCGCTCGTCCCGCCGCTGCTGCAAGCCGGTGCTGCGGTCTGGACGCAGCACACGCGGTCGGTCAACAACGACCTCACGCTCGTGCACGAGCAGGCGCTGCTCGACGTCGCGGCCGGGCTCGCGTTCCTGCGCGACCGCGGCTTCGAGTCGGTCGTGACGCTCGGGCACTCCGGCGGCGGGACCCTCTTCGCCTTCTACGCCGAGCAGGCAGGCCTGGCCGGCGCTGACCGCATCGCGACGACGCCGGGTGGACGCCCGACGAAGCTGGGGGAGGCCCTGCTGCCCCCGGTCGACGCGGCGGTGTTCCTGGCCCCGCACCCCGGGCAGGGGCGGCTGCTGCTCGGATGCATCGACCCCTCGGTCGCCGACGAGGCCGACCCGCTCGCGGCGGTGCCGGACCTGGACCCGTTCGACCCGCGCAACGGCTTCGCGGAGCCGCCGACCAGCTCGTCCTACCCGTCCGAGTTCCTCGAGCGGTTCCGCGCGGCGCAGCGCGACCGGGTCGCCCGGATCGACGCGCGGGCCCACGCGGCGCTCGCCCGGGCTGCCGAGGCCCGCGCTGTGCACAAGCGCACGGGTGCACCCGCGGACCGTCGCCGCGCCCTGGCGCCGGAGATCATCACGGTGTTCCGCACCGACGCCGACCCGCGGTGCGTGGACCTGTCGCTGGACCCCAGCGACCGGCCCTACGGGTCGCTGTTCGGCTCCCGGCCCGACCTCATCAACTACGGGCAGGTCGGGTTCTGCCGGCTCACGACGCCGGAGGCGTGGCTCTCGACCTGGTCGGGGCTGTCGTCGAACGCCGACTTCGTGCGGTGCGCGCCGGGCGTACAGGCACCGACGCTCTTCGTCGAGCTCACCGGTGACCAGGCCGCGTTCCCCGAGGACTCGCAGCGCATGGTGGCCGCGCTGGGGGCATCCGACCTGACGCACGTGAGCGTGCGCGGCACCCACTTCGGGGGAGCGATCGGTCCGGACGAGCCCACCGGCAACGAGCTCGCGGCCCGACAGATCGTCGACTGGCTCGCCCAGCGACACGAGCTCGCGCCGTCGCAGGGGTGAACCCGGTCCGGATCGTGCCGAGAGGACGACGATGTCCGGCCACGGCCGACCCGTCGTCGGGAAGCGCGCGAGAACCTAGGAAGAATCCCTAGGTTCCGTGCGGAGATCCTTCCGCAGACTGCGTGCGCATCGCTGCACCGAACCCGGTGATGCCGAGGTCGTACGGGGACGCCTTGAATGACTCGACGTCTTGGGGGCGTACGAAGCATGGCTGCCTGGAACCCGGTCCGGACCCGGACCGCGATGGGGCTGAGCGCCCTGGTGCTCGCCGCCGCGACCACGGCGGGCCTCCCGCTGGTCGCGATGGGCGAGACGTGCACCGCGGTCGAGGGGCGGGCGGTCTGCACGGCGGGCGACGGCACGCAGGCCGACGCCCGTGGCGCCGGCACCGGAGGGCCGTCGGCGGGGTCGAGCCGCGCCACAACTGGCAGCGCTGCCTCCGGGTCGGCCACCGACTCCGGAACGAGCGGCGGCGCGGGGTCCTCGGGCGCGGGGGCTGCGACCTACGTGCCCGCGACTGCAACCACCCCGGCCAACGCATCGGCTTCCGCAGGGGCCGGCGCGGGCAGCGGAGGCGGCCCGGCGACCGCGGCGACCGCGTCGACCTCGACGGCGCCCGGCACGGCCGCGGGAAGCGCCGCCACGAGCAAGAGCAGCGCCGGAGCCACGGCGAATCCCGACCCCTTCTACGCCAGTGGGGGTGCGGGCGCAGACGCAAGCGCAGGCGCAGTCAACGGTTCGGACCAGTCCGGCGCGGCGGGCGCAGGTAGCGCCGGCACGTTCAACGACGGCAGCCCGACCACCGCGAGCAGCAGCGGTGGCGGGTACGGCGACAACCCCCCGCCCCCCGCGACCGCGTCGACCACCTCCTCGGGGGCGCCGGCCGCGGCGAGCGCGTCCGGGAGCAGTACCTCGACCTCGAGCACCGGCAGCCCGACGGGGGCGGCGGCGAGCTCGGGGGCGAAGAATTCGACTGCCACGGCGTCCGCGCCGGGCGACGGCGCGCAGGCGTCGTCGACCGCCGTGGACGCCTCTCAGGCCACCTCGACCGCCTCCGGGTCATCGTCGAAGGCGGCTTCGGCAGCGTCGACGAACTCGACGGCGACGTCCGAGGCGAAGGGTGCGAATTCGACGGCGGGGTCGGCGGCGTCGGACAGCAGCACGGCGAAGGCGACGGCGGCGGGGGACAACTCGACCGCTCGGGCGTCGGCGACGGGGAACGACAAGTCGGTGGCGTACGCGGGGAAGAACGCGACGGCGACGGCGTCGAGCGCGCAGAACGGGGCGCCCGCCTCGGTGAGCTGTGGCGGTGGGAACGCCTATGCCGTGAACCAGAACGGTCACACGTTCTGCGTGAGCGGGAAGTACTACTCGTTCACCTACGCGCCGAACAAGATCGACCTGACGCTCGACCTGCCGACCGCGCCGCCGAAGAAGTCCTCGTCGTCGTCCTCGACGGTGCAGAAGGCCTCGACCAGCACCGGGTCGTCGTCGAGCAAGGGTTCGTCGAGCAAGGACTCCTCGAGCACGAAGAGCTCGTCGTCCGGGAGCAAGGACTCGTCGTCGGGCAAGGGCTCGTCGTCGGAAAGCAAGGGGTCGGGTAGCACGAACTCGGGCAGCGGCGCGACGAAGCTGGTGACGCTGACCAAGAAGAACTAGGTCACGACGACGGACTGCCCCTGGATCTGCACCGGAATCGCCGGCAGGGGTCGGTCCGCCGGCCCCTGCTCCACGGCGCCCGTGGCCGCGTCGAACACGGAGCCGTGGCAGGGGCAGCTCAGGGTCGGGCCGCGGCCCGAGACCGCGCAGCCCTGGTGGGTGCAGACCGCGCTGTGCGCCACGACGGTGCCGGCGTTCGGCCGGACGAGGGCGACCGGGGCGCCGTTCGGGCTGGTCACGACGACGGTGCCGCCCACGGGCACCTGGTCCAGCGAGGCCAGGGGACCGGGCGCCGGGACGGTGGGCGTGGTCTGCGGACCACCGCACGCCGAGAGCGCTCCGAGCCCGACCAACGCGGCCCCACCCGAGAGGCAGCCCTGCAGCAGCGGACGCCGCGCGAGCGCCGGCGGGTCGGTCGGTTCCGGTCGGCTCATGATCGCACCGTAGGAGCACCTACTGCGGACGGCAGCCCGAGGCGCCCGGCCAACCACGGCAGTGCGTCGGCGAACGCGGCGTGCGCGAACTGCCACGTGTGCTTCCCGGGGCTGATGTGGACGCTGCAGGTGATGCCGCGGGCCGTCGCCTCGGCGCACAGGGTCCGTGCCTCGGTGGCCTGTTGCCCCTGCATCGTCGCGGGGGCCGGGTCCTTGCGGCCGCCCATGCCCGCTCGCGGGTCGGCCGGTGGCGCGGTGGTCGGGGCGTGTCGAGCGGGCCGTGTGGAGGGGTTGTCGGCGAACCACCCGGCGGAGTCCGGGTACGGGGCGTGGTGGGCGAGCACCGTGGTCGGGTCGAAGGCGGCCTGCGCGGCGGCGTTCCCGCCGTAGAGCTGAGCGAGGGTCTGCTGGGCGCCGCCCGCGTTGGGCGCGAGGTCGCCCTGGATGTCCTCGAAGGCGGAGAAGGCGTCGGGCCGGGTGACGCCGAGGTCGACCGCGCACGTCCCGCCCGTCGACCAGCCGACGACGCCCCACTGCGCCGGCGACGCATCCGCCGCGAAGTGCGCGACGACGTACGGGCGGACCTCGTCGACGAGGTGCGTGGCCGCGTTGCCCCGTGGGCCGTCGACGCACTCGGTGTCGTTGCGGAACGAGCCGGTCGAGTCGGCGAACACGAGGATCGGCGCGAGGCCGCCGTGGGTGCGCGCGTAGGCGTCGGCGGTGACGACCGCGTCGCCGGTGCGGATCCAGTCCGTGGGCGTGGCGAACTCGCCGCCGACCATCATCACGGCCGGGAGGCTCGGCGCGTGCGGGGCGAACCACGCGGGCGGCAGGTAGACGTACTCGGTGCGGTGGGCAAAGTGGCTGACGTCGTCCGGGGTGGTCATCGGTACGACGACGCCGGTGGTGCGCGGGGTCCCGCGCATCGCGTCGACAGCCGCGGGAGACGCCTCGTCGGGAAGGGGTGCCGCGGTGAGCTGGGCGTACGCCTCGGCCACCGTCGGGAAGTAGCCGACCCACACGTTGGCCTGGACCCCGGCCGCGAGGAGGGCGAGCAGGAGGGTCCCGACGGCGAGGCCCCGCCGCCACCAGCCGCGCCTCACCACGGCGGCCACGAGCAGGACCAGCGCCACGGCGGCGAGCGCCGCCCACACCCACAGCGCCACGGGCGGCGGGTCGGCCTGCAGGTCCTGGTCCCGCAACGACCACCGCGTCCCGACGACGGCGAGCGCGGCTGCCGCTGCGGCGACGACGAGCGTCACGACGACGGGCCGCGGGCGCGCGCCGCGCAGCAGCCATACCGCGAGGAGCACCAGCAGGACGGCCGCGAGAGCCTGGATCGTGATGGGGAGCCACCCCTGGAGCAGGGACACCCCGGTGCGACGGGACATGGGTGCCACCGTGGCGCCGGGGCCTGAGAGGACCCCGGCGGACGGCCTCGGTCCCGGACGATCTTCAGCGGATCCACAGCTGCGGAGCCGCTCGTTCTCACGGCGCGATCACCAGTGGCGCGGACACTCGTTCGCATGGGTCAACGACACGGGGTGGCGCGGAGCGTGCGCGGAGCACGGTGGGTCGTGCTCGTGGGGATCGTGCTGGGTGCTCTCGCCGGGCTGTTCGCGGACCTGCACATCGACCACACCCCGGTGAGCTCGACGTCGCAGGTGCTGGTGTCCGACGGGGGGATCGGGCTCGCGTCCGCCGACGCCGCGTCGACCGAGGACCAGTACATCGCGGCCCGGATGGACACCTACGCGCAGCTCGGGACCGACACCGCGGTGCTCGCCCCCGCGGCCGCGCAGCTCGACACCACGGTCGACGCACTGCGCCAGGTGGTGCGGGTGACCCCGGTGTCCGACACGACGATGCTCTCGGTCGCGGTGCGCGCCGCGACCCCGCAGGAGGCCGCCACGGCGGACGGCGTGGTCGGGCGGTCCCTGGTGCAGGCGATCACCGCCGCCGAGACGGTCGGCACGAGCCCGTCCCGGGTCACCGTCAGCACGGTCTCGCCGCCGAACCTCCCCGAGGCCCGCTCGGCGCCGCCGCTCGGCGTCGTCACGGTGGCCGGTGCCTTCGCGGGCGGCCTGCTCGTGCTGCTCGGCGCCGTGCTGTGGGGTTCCGGGCTGCTGCAACGGCTGGGACGACGGGTGGACGACGTCGTGTTCGGCGACCCCGCCGACACCGTCCGTCCCTGATCAGGCGTCGGGCAGCGCGTCGGGGTCGGCGGCGAGGGCCGGTGCCCGCCACACGGTCGACTCCGGGAGCTCGGCGAGGAACGTCCGGGCGAGATCGAGCCAGCGGCGTGCGGGGACGCCGGTCTCGCCCTCGAGCCGGGCGCAGGCCGCGGGCAGGTCCCACGCGTCGTCGCGCAGTTGGGGCACGGCGAGGCCGCGGGAGAACACCCACTGGGCGACCTTCAGCCCGCGTCGACCGGGACTCGAGCGCATCGTCCCGACGACGGCCGGGGTCCGCCGGACGGTCGGGTACCGCGTCACCCACGGCCACGTCTGCAGAGCACGGCGCAGCGCCTCGTCGGCCTCGGCGGGATCGAGGCCGGTCACACCCTCGACGAGACACCCGACGGCGAGGCCTTCACCCATCTCGGTCTGCTGCCGCGCTCGTGTCGGTCCCGGTGGCACCTGCCCACGGTGCCGGATCGCGGTGCGGATCCTCGGCGGGCGCGCGGGTCCGATCGGGATCGGACGCGCCGGACCTGCCGCAGACATGATCACCAGGACATCGCGGATCTCCGCGCCCGGCGCCCGAATCCGCGACGTCCCGATGATTATGGTCCGGCAGGCGCGCGGGCGGTTGGGATCGTGGACCCTGGTCAGGACGATCAGACCCGCGGGACGTCCTCGAGGGCGACCACGAAGACCCGTGACGACCGGCGGGCCAGGACCTCGGCGGCCTTCTCGAAGCCCTCCCACTCGTTGCAGAGCAGGAACAGGTGCTCGTCGCTGACCGTGCAGGCGAAGCAGGGCATCGGGGTCTCGATGCGATGGGTGATCTCCCCGCCGTCCAGTACCCGAACGACCGCACCCGCCGGCGCGGACGGGTCACCGCTGTGGGCGAACGTGTCGGCGGTCTGGGCCCAGATGCCGCCGGCCGCGTCGATCGCGATGCCGTCGGGGCCGAGGCCGTCGGCCCAGGTCCGCCGCCCGTCGAGCGACCCGTCGTCGCGCAGGTCGAAGGCGGTGAGGCACCCGCCGACGGACTCGGCGATCACCAGCGTCGAGCCGTCGGGGGTGACGACCATGCCGTTGGGGAAGCGGATGTCGTCGGCGACGCGGCGGGACGTGCCGTCGGGGGAGACGAGGTCGATCCACCCGGGCTCGGTGAAGGAGAACCCGCCGTCGATCCCGTCGACGAAGACGTGGCCGCGCGGGTCCACCACCACCTCGTTGGCGCCGCCCTCGCGGACGATCTCACCGTCGATGCGAATCGCGTCGCCGGTCGTGACGCGGCGCCCGTCGGGCAGCCAGTCGAACGCCCACCCCATCTGCTCGGGCCCGGGCGCGACGACCTCGGCCTTCCCGTCGAGGTCCACCGCGATCACCTCACCGACGCCCCAGTGCGCGAACCACAGACGCCCGTCGTGCCAGCGGGCGCCCTCCACCATGGCCAGACCGTCGAGGAGCGTCTCCATGTCGGAAAACTAACAGAGAAGTCCTGAAAGACAACTACGGTGCCCACGCCGACGGGGCCTGGATGCGGTAGGAGTCCTGGAGCAGCTCGGCGAGCTCCTCCCAGTCGCTGTGCTCGTCGAGCAGCAGCCCGATCACGTTCGACCCCCAGGAAACCGTGAAGTACGGCGGCCCCATGTGGCCGAACGCGGCGACCTCGTCGGGCTCGCCGCGGAAGGTGATGCGGAACCGGCCGTCCTCGCCACCGAAGACGTGGGCGATCGTCGCGCCGCGGACCTTCCATCGCGTGCCGACCCAGGCGCGCTCCTGCGTGACGCCCTGCCACGCCCGCAGCACGGTGTCGATCCGCTCGACGAACTCCTCGGGGACGTCCGGCCGCTCACCCACGTCGACACCCTGGCACGACACCCCGACACCGTTGCGCCGGTCGCGGTGGAGGTACCGGCACTCGGCGGATGTTCCACGGGTGGTGCCACTCGATAGCGTCCGATCCCATGACCGTCTCCACCGCCGTCGCGGAGCTCAACGCCGGCGAACGTCTCAAGAACTGTGGCGAGCGACTGGCCGTCGCGGTGATCGACCGGCTCGCCGGGATCGCCGCCGACAAGGTGGACGACCTCTCCGACCAGGTCGAGAAGATGGCCTCGGGCGGCGGACTCAAGCTCGGGGCGATCTTCGGCGCCGGCAACGCGCTGATGGCGGGCAAGAACCCGGTGATCGGCGCGATGAAGGGTGCCTGGGGCGCCCTCGGCACCGGGCCGAAGATCGCGATCATCGTCGGGCTCGTCCTGCTCGGGGTACTGAGCCCGGTGGCCCTCCTGCTCCTGCTCGTCGGCCTGCTGGTCGCCGCGATCGTCTCGGCGGTGAAGAACTAGCGGCTGGCGGCCCGCCGGTACTGCGCGCTCGCGAGCGGGGCGAACACCGCGACCACGGCCACGGCCCAGATCAGCGTGTACAGCTGCGGGTGCTGCAGCGACCACGCCTGGGACACCGTCGCGGCCGGGTTCGGGTCGGGGTTGCCGAACAGCTCCCGGGCCGCCTGCGTCACCGCGGAGACCGGGTTCCACTCCGCGAACACCCGCAGCGGACCGGGCAGCGTGTCGAGCGGGACGAACGTGTTCGCGACGAAGGTCAGCGGGAAGATCACGATGAACGAGGCGTTGTTGATGACCTCGGGGCTCGGGATCAGCAGGCCCAGCCACGCCATGATCCACGAGACGGCGTAGGCGAAGATCAGCAGCAGGGCGAAGCCCCACAGCGCCTCCAGCGGGCCGGTGTTGATGCGCCAGCCGACCAGCAGCCCCGTGATCGACATGACGACGAGCACGATCACGTTGTTGACCACGTCGGACAGCGTCCGGCCGGTGAGCACCGCCGACGGCGCCATCGGCAGCGACCGGAACCGGTCGATGATGCCCTTCTTGACGTCCTCGGCGAGGCCGGCGCCGGTGTTGGTCGCCCCGAACACCACGGTCTGCGCGAAGATCCCCGCGATGAGGAACTCGCGGTAGGCGGCCCCGCCGCCGGTCGGGTCGATCGCACCGCCGAACACGTAGGCGAACAGCAGCACGAACATGATCGGCGAGAGCGTGGTGAAGACCAGCAGGTCGGGCACCCGCTTGATCTTGATGAGGTTGCGCTTGGCGACGACCGCCGCGTCGGTCACGACGTCGAGCGTGCTCACGACGCGTCCTCCTCGGTGGTCGAGCCGGTCAGCGTGAGGAAGACGTCGTCGAGGGTGGGGCGCCGGACCCCGGCGTCGTCGACGTCCAGGCCCTCGGCCTCCAACAGGTCCAGCGCCTGCCGCAACGCCTTCACCCCGCCCGACACGGGCATCGTCAGGGACCTCCGGTGCTCGTCGGTGACCGCCGGCGCGACGCCGAGCGGCGTGACCAGGCGCCGCGCCTCGTCGAGCCGGCCCGGGTCGGTGACGGTGAGCTCGAGACGCTCGCCGCCGATCTGGGCCTTGAGCTGGTCGGCCGTGCCGCGCGCGATGGCGCGGCCGTGGTCGATGACGACGATGTCGTCAGCCAGCACGTCGGCCTCCTCCAGGTACTGCGTGGTGAGCAGCAGGGTGGTGCCGCCCGCGACCAGCTGCTGGATCACGCCCCACATCTCCGTGCGGCTGCGCGGGTCGAGCCCTGTGGTCGGCTCGTCGAGGAAGAGCACCGGGGGAGCGGCGACGAGGGCGCCCGCGAGGTCGAGGCGCCGGCGCATGCCGCCGGAGTAGGTCCGGGCGGGACGGTCCCCGGCGTCGGACAGGCTGAACTGCGCGAGCAGCTCCCGGGCGCGCTCCCGGCTGCGGCGCCGCCCGAGGTGGTAGAGCCGCCCGATCATGTCGAGGTTCTCGAACCCCGTCAGGTACTCGTCGACCGCCGCGTACTGCCCGGAGAGCCCCAACCGTCGGCGCACCTCGCGGGGCTGGGCCAGCACGTCGATCCCGTCGATCGTCGCCCGCCCGGCGTCGGGCTGCAGGAGCGTGGTGAGGATGCGGACGATGGTCGTCTTCCCCGCACCGTTGGGCCCGAGGAGTCCGAGCACGGTGCCGCGCGGGACCTGCAGGTCGACGCCGTCGAGGGCGGTGACGCCGCCGTAGCGTTTGACCAGCCCGGCGACCTCGATCGCCACGTCCATGAAGCCCCCTGATGTCCGAAACCGGCGCGAGCGTAGCGACGGGGTCCGACAGCGTCGTCCGGATTCAGGCGCGGGCGGTCGCCTGCACCGCGGCCTCGACCGCCACGGCCAGGGTGTCCAGGTACGCGTCGTCGCACCGCTCCCGGGTGACGAGGATCCGGAGGAGCAGCGGGGCGATCAGCAGGTCCACGGCGAGGTCGACGTCGACGGTGTCGGGGAGCTCGCCCCGCGCGACCGCGGCCCGGACCACCGTCTCGCCGGCGACCCGCCGCGGCGCCGTCACGTCCGTCCGGAGGACCTCGGAGAGGGCCGGGGTGTGCCGGACCTCTGCGAACAGTGTCGGGCCGACGGCGGCGACCATCGGGTCCGCGACCTGGTCGCGAAGGGTCCCGAGCAGTTCCCGCAGGTCGCTCGCGAGGGCACCCGTCGTCGGGACCGGCGGGAGGGTGTCCGCGACCGACTGTCGGACGAGGTCGACCAGCATGGCCTCCTTGGAGGGCCAGCGCCGGTAGAGCGCCGCCTTGCCCACCCCGGCCCGCCGCGCCACGGCCTCCATCGACAGCCGGGCGTACCCGGCGTCGGCCAGCTCCGCGAAGGCCGCGGCCACGATCGCGTCGGTGACGCGCGGCCGCAGCACCGCGCCGCCGCTCGCCCGCCGCTCCGCCATGCGACCAGCGTAAGCGAACGAGACGGTTGCGTTCCACTCACACCGCGCCTAGCGTCGACAGCAACGGAACGGGACCGTCTCGTTCGCGAAACCCGAGGAGGATGCCGTGACCACGGCGACGAGCACCCGCGCCCGCGTGCTGACCCGGAGCCTCGACGCCTTCCACCGCGCCGACGTCGACACGTTCATGGCGATGTACGCCGAGGACGCGGTCCACGAGTTCCCGTTCGCCCCGGAGGGGATGCCGACGCGGCTCGAGGGCCGGGCGGCCATCGAGGCCTGGATGCGCCAGGTCCCGGACATCCTCACGCTCGACGGCGGGATGCACGACCTGCGGATCCACGAGGGCGCGGACACCCTGACCGTCGAGTGGTCGTCGACCGGTCACTTCGCCGACGGCAGCCCCGCGGCGGTCTCCTACGTCGCCGTGGTGACGTTCGAGGGCGACCTCGTCGTGCGGTACCGCGACTACATCAACCCCCTGGACCTGCGGCCGGCGACGTTCCCGCCCCGGGGCTGACCCCTCCGGCGCGTCCCGCGCCTGCGAGGCTGCCCGCGTGACGGAGCTGCTCGTCGTGCTGGTGACCGGGTTCGTCGTGATCGCCGCGGCGGCCGTCGTCGGTCCGCGGCTGGGGATCGCCGCCCCGCTGGTGCTCGTGGTGGTCGGGGTGGGCGCGAGCTTCCTCCCGCTCTTCACGGCCGTGGAGATCGAGCCGGAGTGGATCCTCGAGGGGGTCCTGCCGCCGCTGCTCTACTCGTCCGCGGTGTCGATGCCCGCCATGAACTTCCGTCGCGAGTTCGGCGCCATCAGCGGGCTGTCGGTGGTCCTCGTCGTGGCCAGCTCGCTCGTGCTCGGGGTGTTCTTCGCCCTCGTCGTGCCGGGCCTCGGCTTCGCCTGGGGCGTCGCGCTCGGGGCGATCGTCAGCCCGACCGACGCGGTCGCCACCTCGATCATCAAGCGCACCCCGACGTCGAAGCGGGTCGTCGCGATGCTCGAGGGCGAGAGTCTGCTCAACGACGCGACCGCGCTCGTCATCCTGCGCACGGCCATCGTCGCGACGGCCGCGGCCTTCTCCTTCTGGGGTGCGCTGGGGTCCTTCGCCTACTCGGTGGCCGTCGCGGTCGTGCTCGGGGGCGCCGTCGGGGTGCTCGCCCTGCAGGTCCGCAAGCGGGTGTCGGACCCGACCGTCACCACCGTCATCTCGTTCGCCGTGCCCTTCGTCGCCAGCGTCCCGGCCGAGCTGCTCGAGGCCTCCGGCCTGGTCGCCGCCGTCGTCGCGGGCCTGGTCACCGGCGTGCGCGCCCCGCGCGACCTCTCCGTCCGGAACCGCCTGTCGGACTCGCAGAACTGGTGCACGGTCGAGCTCGTGCTCGAGGGCGCGGTCTTCCTGACGATGGGGCTGCAGATCCGGACGATCGTCGAGTCCGTCGAGCGGGATCACGCCGGGGTCGCCACGGCCGTGCTCGTCGCGGTGGGGGCCCTCGTCCTGACGGTGCTCCTCCGCGCGGCCTACGTCGCGCCCCTGCTCAAGGTCCTCGCCGTCCGGTCCCGACGCAGCGGGCGGCTCCGCGACCGCATGCAGGAGATGCAGGGCCGGATGACGACGCCGGAGGGACAGCAGGAGGCCTTCGCCGAGGTCAACCGCCGTCGTCGGGAGCCCTCGGGCCGCCAACTCGAACGCTTCGCCTCCCGCGTGACCCAGGTCGTCGCCGACATCGACTACTTCCTGCGGCAGCCGCTCGGCTGGCGCGAGGGCACGACGGTGGTGTGGGCCGGCATGCGCGGCGCGGTCACCGTGGCGGCGGCGCAGACGCTCCCGGAGTCGACGCCCCAACGGTCGGTGCTCGTCCTCGTCGCCTTCACGGTCGCGACGCTGTCGCTGCTGGTGCAGGGCGGGACCATCGGCCCCCTGGTGCGACGCCTCGCGCCGCCGGCCGACCCCGACGCGACCGATGAGCAGGCGGAGGCCGACCGCCTCCGGCTCCTCGAGCTCATGCGCCATGCGGGCGACGACCTACCCGAACCCGTCCCGGCCGAGGGCGAGTCCCGGACTGCGACCGTGCAGGCGCAGGTCCGGTGGCGGATCGCCGTCCTGGAGGCGCAGCGCGCGGCCCTGCTCGACGCCCGGGACCACGGGACCTTCGACGCGGACGCCCTCGAGGAGGCCCTCGCCAACCTGGACGCCTCCCAGATCGCGATCGAGCTGCGGGTGCGGCCCGCCGACTGAAACCACTGCGCGTTGTGCAGGACAGCACACCACGCAAACTTGCACGCTGTGCAGAGATGCGTAATGTGAAGGACGGCGCCACGGGCAGGCCGTGGCGACTCCTCTCGCAAAGGCCGCACCCCATGACCACCGCCGCACCCGCGCGCACCAGCCGGCGCGCCGTGCTCATCCCGCTCTCGGGCCTGCTGATGGCGCTGTTCGTCGCCATCCTCAGCTCGACGATCGTGTCCAACGCCCTGCCGCGGATCATCGGCGAGCTGGGCGGCACCCAGGCGCAGTACACCTGGGTCGTCACCGCCTCGCTGCTGGCGATGACCGCGTCCACCCCGATCTGGGGCAAGCTCGCGGACCTCTTCTCCAAGAAGCTGCTGGTCCAGCTCGCCATCGGCGTGTTCATCGTCGGCTCGATGCTCGCCGGGCTGTCGACCTCGACGCCGATGCTGATCGGGTTCCGCGTGCTGCAGGGCCTGGGCATGGGCGGTCTGACGGCCCTCGCGCAGGTCGTGATCGCCGCGATCATCCCGCCCCGCGAGCGCGGCCGGTACTCCGGCTACCTCGGCGCGATCATGGCCGTGGCCACCGTCGGCGGCCCGCTCATCGGCGGCGTCATCGTCGACACCATCGGCTGGCGCTGGTGCTTCTACGTCACCGTGCCGATCGCCGTCGTCGCCCTCGTCGTGCTCCAGCGGACCCTGACCGTGCCCACCGAGAAGCGCGAGGTGCACATCGACTACCTCGGCGCGCTGCTCATCGCCGGCGGCGTCTCGGCCCTGCTGATCTGGACCTCGCTGGGCGGCAAGAACTTCGCCTGGGTCTCCTGGGCGTCGCTGGCCTGGCTCGCCGTCGGGATCGTCGCGCTCGTGCTCGCCGTCCTCGTCGAGTCGCGGGCGAAGGAGCCGGTGATCCCGCTCCAGCTCTTCCGCAACCGCACCGTCGCGCTCGCCACGGTCGCCGGCCTGTTCGTCGGCGTCGCGATGTTCGGCTCCTCGGTGTTCCTGTCGCAGTTCTTCCAGCTCGCACGAGGTGCCTCCGCGACCGAGGCCGGGCTGCTGACCCTCCCGATGATCGCCGCCCTGTTCCTCGCCTCCACCGTCGTCGGGCAGTTGATCTCCCGCACCGGGAAGTGGAAGGTCTACCTGGTCGGCGGCGGTGTCTCGCTGGTCGCCGGGCTGCTCATGCAGGGCCTCGTGATGAGCGCGGACGCGCCGTACTGGGAGCTCGCCGTCGCGATGGCCCTCGTCGGGCTCGGCGTCGGCGCCACCCAGCAGAACCTCGTGCTCGCCGTCCAGAACCAGGTCGCCCTGCGCGACATGGGTGCTGCCAGCTCCACCGTCGCGTTCTTCCGGTCGCTCGGCGGTGCCGCCGGCGTCGCCGCGCTGGGGGCGCTGCTCTCCAGCCACGTCTCCGCGGCCATCACCTCCGGGCTCACGGCGGTGGGCATCCCCGCATCCGCGACCTCGTCGTCGAGCGGGCAGATCCCGAACGTCGCGACGCTGCCCGAGCCGATCCGCTCCGTCGTCGAGAACGCCTACGGCGACTCGGTCGCGCTGATGTTCCTGGTCGCGGCGCCGCTGGCGCTCGTCGCCCTGATCGCGATCCTGTTCCTCCGCGAGGTGCCGCTGCGCGACACGATCGACCTCGAGGCCTCGGCCCCGGCCGCCTCGGAGACCGCGGAGCCGGCCTCGCTCGTCACCGGGACCGTGCGGGACGGCAAGCGCCCGGCGGTCGGCGCGGTGCTCACCCTCGTCGACCGCACCGGCCACCAGCTCGCCCGGGCCACCGCCGACGACGAGGGCCGGTACCGGCTCCCCGTCGAGGACGACGTGGCGCCGCACCTGCTCATCGCGCAGTACCGCGGCACCCCGCACGTCGAGATGCTCGCCGGCACGGTCGGCGCCCAGCGCCGCGACCTGAGGCTCGGCGAGGAGCTCACCGGGCGGCACGCGCTGGATGCCACCACCGAGGCCATGTCCGCGGTGACACGATGACCACCGTGGAGCTCGGACGCCGGGAGCGGAAGAAACTGGCCACGCGGACCGCCCTGAGCGAGGCCGCGCTCGGCCTGTCGCTCGAGCACGGCGTCGAGAACGTGACGATCGAGCAGATCGCCGACGCCGCCGACGTCTCGCTGCGCACCTTCTTCAACTACTTCTCCAGCAAGGAGGAGGCCGTCGTCGCGGGCGACGCGGCGCGCGGCGACGTCCTCGTCGAGCTCGTGGCGGAGCGCCCGGCCGACGAGGACGTGCTCACCGCCCTGCGGGTCGCGGTCCTGCAGCACGTCGAGGAGCTCGCGGGGGACGACCGGCTCGATGCGCTGCGGCTGATGCGCGAGACGCCGTCGTTGCTCCCGGCCCAGCTCGCCGCCTACGCGGCCCGCGAACGCGAGCTCGCGGTCGTGATCGCGGGGCGGCTGGGGGAGGTGCTTCACGACGACGGGGCGGTGAGCCTGCGGGCCGCCGTCGCGGCTGCCACGGTGCTGGCCGGGGTGCGGGTGGTGATGCAGCGCTGGACCGACCGCGGTACGCGCGACCGGGCGGTGCTGCGGGCGAAGCTGACGGAGATGTTCGACCAGCTCGCGGCGGGGCTGGACCGGTGATCTCCGCCTAGGCCGGGCGTCCCCGGCGCAGCCGCTGCGGGGCACGCCGAACCATCGCCGGCAGGCGCGGGAGAGGGTGCTCTGCTCGGTGTAGCCCAGCATCGTCGCGATTTGGGGGAGCGGGCGCTCGGAGTAGCAGACGGACTGCTCGGCGAGGTCGCGGCGCACCTCGTCGAGCGTCACCTCGAACGACGTGCCCTCGTCGCGGAGGCGCCGCTGCAGGGTGCGCGGGTGCAGGCCGAGGTGCTGGGCGACGGTGCCGATGGTGGCCTGCCCCGTCGGCAGGAGGCGGTCCACGAGCTCCGGGACGTGTGAGCATCAGCAGCGCGGGACCGGCGCCGAGCTCGGTGACCAGCGTGTCGAACCCCTGGAGCGAGGCCGACCGGACGAGCGCGTCCACTGTCGCGAAGAGTCAAAGACCTGTCGCTCGGAGTCAAGCCCGCGAGGCCTGCAGATGGTTGTCTCGATCCGACCACCACCGCCTCGACGAGGAGAGCGAGATGCCGACGAGCACGGGACCGGTCGACCTCTGGGGTGACGAGGCGGGCTTCACCGGGTCCACCCCCGTGGGGCACTGATGCGCAGCGTCCTCATGCAGGATCGGGAGGTCCGGGTCGCGGAGGTGCCCGACCCGGAGCCCGGTCCGGGCGAGGTCGTCGTCGACGTCCTCGCCTGCGGGGTGTGCGGGTCCGACCTGCATTGCGTCGCGCACGGCGCCGACGTCAACGCCGCGACCCGCAACGCGCTCGGCGTCGAGCTGATGGACCTCTCGCGTCCCGTCAGCTTCGGCCACGAGTTCGTCGGCGCCGTGGCGGAGTACGGCGCGAACACCCAGCAGACCCTGCCGGTGGGCACCCGCGTGGTCTCGATGGCGGCGCTGCTGCGGGAGACCCCGGCGTTCGTGGGGTTCTGCGGCCCGGAGGTGCCCGGCGGCTACTCCGAGCGGATGCTGCTCTCCGAGCCGCTGCTCATGCCGGTACCCGACCACGTCGACACGGCGATCGCGGCGCTCACCGGGTCGCTCGCGGTCGCGTCGCGGGCCGTCGCGAAGGCGGAGCTCGGGCCGGACGACGTCGCGCTCGTCGTCGGGTGCGGGCCGATCGGTCTCGCAGTGCTCGCCGCGCCGGGAAGCTCGACGTGGCGACGATGATCTCGGGGCACGTCTCGCTCGACGAGGTGCCGGAGACCTTCGCGCGCCACGCGACGAACCCGGTCGACGCGAAGCTCCTGGTCGACCCGTCGAGGGCGGCGCCGGTCGGTGTCGCGCGGGAGGTCGAGGTCGCCCAGGCCTGACGGAGCCGGATTCCCTGGCACCGGGTGCATGCAGCGACGCATGGCCGGCACCCGGAAGCGGTCAGGGCGCGGAGCTCGCCGTCCGGAGGCCGTCGCCGTCGAGGACGAGGTGGTCCTGCCCGTGTTCGCGCACGAGCAGGGCCTCCTCGATCTGCGCGAGCAGGGACTGCAGGCGGTCGGCCTCGTGGTCGTCGTCGGCCGGGGCGCCCAGGTGTTCGGTGAGGCTCGCGGCGTCGACGTGCAGCTGCACCGGCGGCTCGATCGGTTCGCCGTCGAGGGCGGCCAACGCGAGCCCCGGGGTGTCGGCGAGGTCGGCGCGGAAGCCGAGCGCCGAGCGGAAGCGGTCGAAGCGTTCCTGTGGGTCCATGGGGTCCTCCGGGTGCGGGAGCCACCGATGGTCCGCACGTACCGCGAGGTACGCCACGAGGGGCGGGTGTGACGTCGGGCCCTGCGGCCGTGACGTCCCCGACGATGTGGCGTTGCTGCCACTGGACGCCAGCGACGACGCTTCGCTGCCACATCCTGGGGAGCCCGCCGCATGACCGACGACGCCCTCGGCGACGACGACACGACCGCCCTGGTGGCCCGGCTCCGCCGGCGTGAGGTGTCGCCGGCGGAGCTGCGTACCGCCGTCGCGGAGCGGCTCGCGGTCGTCGACCCCACGGTCCGCGGCCTCGGGCTCGACCGGACGGGAGCACCCGTCGTCGGGAATCCCGACGGGCCCCTCGCGGGCGTGCCGACGCTGGTCAAGGAGAACACCGACGTCGCCGGGTGGTCCACGACGAACGGCTCGGCGGCCTACGTGCCGACCCCGTCGGCGGCGCACTCCGCGGTGACGCACCAGCTGCTCGCGGCGGGGCTCGACCTGGTGGGCACGAGCCGGATGCCGGAGTTCGGGCTGAACGCGACCACCGAGTTCGTCGACGCGGAGCCGACCTGCAACCCGCACGACCCGGCGTACTCCGCAGGCGCCTCGTCCGGCGGGGCGGCGGCGCTCGTGGCCGCGGGCGCGGTCCCGCTGGCCCACGCGAACGACGGCGGCGGCTCGATCCGCATCCCGGCGGCGGCGTGCGGGCTGGTCGGGCTGAAACCGGGCCGCGGACGCCTGGCGCGCAGCGCGCACGGACGGCTGATGCCGATCGACCTGGTGGCCGACGGGGTGGTCACCCGCACGGTCCGCGACTCCGCGCTCGCCTTCGCGGCGTTCAGCGGGGAGCTGCGGGTCGAGGGACCGGGCCGGCGGCTGCGCGTGGGGGTGGTGCTGCACAGCCCGGCCGGCGGCGAGGTCGACGCCGCGACCCGGGCGGCGGTGCGGCGCAGCGCGGCCGCCCTCGAGGCCGCGGGGCACCGCGTCGAGCCGCACACCCCCGCCGTCGGGAAGGCCTTCGTCGACGACTTCCTCGTCTACTGGGGGATGCTCGCGTTCTCGATCGCGGCCGGTGGCCGCGCGGCGTTCGGGCCGAGCTTCGACCGGTCCCGGCTCGACCCGCTCACGCGCGGCCTCGCCCGCCACTTCCGGACGGCGGGTCCGCGTCGCCCCGGGTTCCTCCGGCGGCTGCGGGCGCTCCCGTACGCCGAGGAGTTCACCCATCACGACGTGCTCCTCTCGCCCGTCCTGGCGCACCGGACGCCGCCGCTCGGGTGGCTCAACCCGGCGGTGCCGTTCGACGAGCTGGCCGAGCGCCTCGTGCGCTACGTCGGCTTCACGCCGCTGCAGAACGTCGCGGGCGCCCCGGCGATCGCGGTGCCGGCGGGGTGGGACGGGAGGCTGCCGGTCGGGGTCCAGATCGCGGGCCTCCCGGGCGACGAGGCGACGTTGCTGGAGCTGGCCTTCGAACTCGAGGCGGCCGAGCGGGTGTTCGCCCCGGTCCGAAGCGCGTAGCGGACCGTGGCCGGCCTACGGCATCCGGAGGAGACGGCCGCCATCGTCAGGAGCCACCGGATGGCGGCTGATTCCCAGGCTCCGGCCGCGAAAGATCCCTCTCGTCGTCGGCGATGGAGGTCGGATGTCGGTAGGGATCGCGACCGGACGCTCGGCAGCTTGGGAGCTCCGTTACGAGGTCCCTCGGACCGATCACACCGTGATCGTGAGCAGCCCCGAGGCCCGGCCCGACCTCTGGGACGCCTACCTCGCGGGAGTCGTCGAGGTCTACGGCTCGTACGGCGTCGTGCCCGCCCTCGAGCTCGACCGGGACCTGACCTCGCTGGTGTTCGTGGCCTTCGACCGCGACGGACGCGCCCGCGGCGGCATCCGGTCGCAGGGCCCCTACGACCACCCGTCCCAGGCGCAGGCCCTCGCGGTGTGGGAGAACGACGCACGCGTCCGTCGGCTCGTCCGGGAGCGTCTCGCCGACGGTCTGGTCGAGACCAAGGGACTGTGGGTCGAGCGCGACTTCCCCGGCCGTCGCGAGCTGGTGCACACCTTCGGCCGGACGCCGGTCCACGCGAGCACCATCCTGGGGGCGCGCTACGGGCTCGGCACCACCGCCGCACACACCGAGGCGCTCTGGATGTCGTCCGGGGCGGTGCTGCGCTACGACGTGCCCCCGGTGCCCTATCCCGACGAGCGCTACCGCACCCACCTCATGTTCTGGGACCGATGGCACCTTCCCGCGAGCGTCACGGACGCCGACCGACGGGCGCTCGACCTCGAGACCGCCCAGCTGATGGGAGTCGAGGTGCCCGCACCCCGGTCGGGGCGATGACCGCCGCAGCGGGAGGTCACCGCGCGATCCCGGTCGACGCACCTCCGCCCGGTGCCGTGGTCCTCGACCGGAGCGCCGAGCAGCAGGCTGACCTCGCGTCGCTCACCTCCGACGCACCGCCCGACGCCGAACTGCGTTGGGTGTACTACCCCTGGCGGAACACCGTGGTCGCGGTGCTCGGTCCCGGGGCGTTCCGGCGGGTGCGCCAGGACCGGAACCGGAACAAGATCACGGCCGCTGAGCAGGGACGGCTCGCGGGGACGACCGTGGGCGTGGCCGGGCTGTCGGTCGGGCACGCCATCGCCCACACCCTCGCGCTCGAGGGCCTGTGCGGGCGTCTGCGCCTGGCCGACTTCGACGCGATCGACCTGTCGAACCTCAACCGCATTCCGGCCACGGTGTTCGATCTCGGCGTCAACAAGGCCGTCGTCACCGCTCGCCGGATCGCCGAGCTGGACCCGTGGTTGCCCACCGACGTGCATCCGGAGGGCATCACGGACGCGACGATCGACGGCTTCCTGGACGGGTTGGACGTGCTCGTCGAGGAGGCCGACTCGATCGACATCAAGGTGCGGCTGCGCGAGGGGGCTCGAGCACGCGGAATCCCCGTCGTCATGGTGACGAGCGACCGAGGCCTGCTCGACGTCGAGCGCTTCGACCTCGAGCCCGATCGCCCGCTCTTCCACGGGCTCGTCGGCGACCTCGACTCCGCTGCGCTGGCCAGTCTGTCCACCCGCGACAAGGTCCCCTACGTCATGCGCATCCTCGGCGCGGCGGAGCTCTCGCCGCGGATCGCCGCGTCGATGGTCGAGGTGGGCACGACCCTGTCGACCTGGCCGCAGCTCGGCGGGGACGTCGTCCTGGGCGCCGCGCAGGTCGCGGCCGTCGTGCGGCGCCTCGGGCTGGGGCACGACCTGCCGTCGGGACGGGTCCGGCTCGACCTCGAGGAGACCCTGGATGCGCTGGTGGCCGAGCCCGCCACGGTTCCGGGGACGTCCGAGGCGGAGGAATCCGCCGGGCCCGACGACATCCTGGAGGCGATCCGGCGCGCACCCTCGGGTGGGAACGTGCAGCCGTGGCGGGTCGAGCGCGACGAGGACGAGGTCCGGCTCTTCCTCGACGAGGCCCGGACGACCACCATGGACGTCGACTTCCGGGGCAGCCATGTGGCCCTGGGGGCCGCGCTGTTCAACGCCCGGGTCGCGGCGGCCCGGGCTCGCCGTCTGGGGGAGTTCGCGATCCTTCCCGACGACGCGCGCCCGGACCTGGTCGCGACGCTGCGCCTGGGGCGCGGGACCGACGAACGTCTGGCGGACCTCGACGTGCTCTCACGCGGCACGAACCGCGCCTTCGGGGTGGCGCAGCCAGTCGACCCGGCCCTGAAGGGCGCGCTGGCGGCGGCGGCGGCGGCGGAGGGGGGCCGGCTGCACCTGGTCGAGCCGGGGGAGGCGATGACCCGCGCCGGTGCGGCCATGGCCCGGGCCGACCGCATCCGCTACCTGACCGACCGACTGCACCGCGAGATGTTCGAGGAATTGATCTGGCCCGGGGGCGACACCAGCACGGGCATCGACGTCGCCACCCTCGGACTCGACGAGGGGGATCTGGCGAAGCTGACCATCGCGCGGCGCCCCGAGGTCATGGCGCTCCTCGCCGAGTGGGGCGCCGGTTCGGCGCTCGCCGACGACACGCGCGACCGGGTGGCGTCGAGTTCCGCTCTCGCGGTGGTGACGGTGCCTGGCACGACGAAGCGTCACTTCGTGTACGGAGGAATGGCGGTCGAGGCCGTCTGGGTAGCGGCCGAACGGTCGGGCCTGGCCGTCCACCCGGTCTCGCCGGTCTTCCTCTATGCGGTCGAACAGGACGACTTGCGCACTCTCTCCGAGCCTTTCGAGGACGCGCTCGCCGAACTCCGTCAGGAATTCCGCACCGCGGTCGGTGTCGCGGATGACGAGGCGGTGGCTCTCGTGTTAAGGCTGAGCCACGGAGGGGCGACACCCGTGCGGAGCAGACGTCGCCCAGTCGGGGGGGTCCCTCGTCATGCCTGAATGGCCGAATATTCGTTACGCTCTGTACGTGGACCAGCCGGATCACGACCGAGAGCCCGCCAACCTGGACGAGTTGGTGACGTCGGTCGCGACGACCCTCATGGGGATCGACTCCGCCGGTCTGCGGGAGGCCTCGGGGTGCGTCCTCTCCCGGCTGGTGCAGTACTTCGGGGTGGACCTGAGCTTCTTGCGCTTCCACGACGACCGGGAACGCGCGACGGTGCTCGTCGCAGAATGGCCGCCCCGCCCCGACATCCCCGACCCGGACCCGCTCGGCGTCATCCCGTTCGCCACCGCCGACCCGATCTTCGCCGCCAGCGAGCACCAGACGGAGATCATGGTCATCCGTCCGGCCGAGTCGCCGGACTACCAGGAGCGGGTCCGCAACGGGTCAGGCGTGGAGCTGACCTCGCTCGCCGTCGTACCCCTGCGCCTCGACGGTCGGACGACCGGTGGCCTGGGGTTTATCAAGTACGGCGACCGGGGCTGGGAGGACGACGAGCTCCGGGCGCTGAAGACCATCGCGCTGCTGTTCGCCCAGATGCAGGGCCGGATGGCCGCGGAGGAGCGGCTGCGGCACATCGCCCACCACGACGAGCTCACCGGGCTACCGAACCGGCGGGCGCTGATGGAGCACCTGACGGGCGTGCTGGCGGCGGCCGAGACCGGCACCCGGGCGCTGCTGTTCATCGACGTCGACCGGCTCAAGGCGATGAACGACTTCCTCGGCCACGAGGCGGGGGACCGGTTCATCGTCGAGATCGCCGAGCGCCTGCGGGCCGCGGTCGACCCGTCGGACGTCGTCGCGCGGCTGGGCGGGGACGAGCTCGTCGTGTCGGTCGGCGGGACGTGCGACGAGTCGCGGGCCGTCGCGCTCGCGGAGCGGATCCAGCGGGCGATCGCGCAGCCGATCCAGCTGGGCGGGCAGTCGCTCGGACGCACCGTCAGCGTCGGGATCGCCGTGATGGAGCCCGCGTCCGTGTCGCTGGCGCAGTGGCTGCGCTCGGCCGACCACGCGGTCCTGGTGGCGAAGAAGCGCGGCGGCAACAACGTCGTGGTGTTCACCGCCGAGATGGAGAAGCGCGAGCAGGTGCGCGTCGCAGTGGAGATGAACCTGCTGACGGCGATCCGCGACGGCTCGCTCACGGTGGCCTACCAGCCCATCGTCGACCTGCGCACCCGCATCCCGGTGGGCGTCGAGACCCTCGTGCGGTGGAACCACCCGACGCTCGGACCGGTGGCGCCGGAGCTGTTCGTCGGGGTCGCCGAGGCCACCAACCTCGCGGGGGAGCTGGGCGACTGGGTGCTCGGCGAGGCCTGCCGGCAGTTCGCGACGTGGCGGGCGGAGCTGCCCGCCGGGGTGATGGACGGGTTCGCGATCTCGGTGAACATCTCCCCGGTTCAGCTCATCGCCATCGACTTCGTGAGCACCGTGGCGAACACCCTCGAGCGCTACGGCCTCTCCGGCCGCGACCTCATCCTCGAGGTCACCGAGCACGCCGTGGTCAGTGACGACGCCGCCGCCCGCACGACGCTGCACGGCCTGCGCGCGCTCGGCGTGGCCATCGCGATCGACGACTTCGGCACCGGGTACAGCTCGCTCGCGCAGCTCAAGGCGTTCCCGGTGAACACGCTCAAGATCGACCGCGGGTTCGTCCTCGACCTCGGGCACAGCCTCGACGACCACGCCATCGTCCGCTCGATCATCAAGCTCGCCGAGTCGTTCGGGCTCGACCTGATCGCGGAGGGCGTGGAGAGCGAGGAGGCGGCGGCCACCCTGGTCGAGCTCGGCTGCCGCGTCGCGCAGGGGTACCTGTTCTCGCGGCCGCTGCCCGCCGAGAAGGTCGCGGCCGCGCTCCTCAGCCGGAGCAGCGGGACGGCGTGGACCCGTCGGGCGACGGGCTAGTCGTCCTCGTCGGTCGGTTCCGGATCGGGATCGTCGGTCCCGTCCCACAGGTCGCCGATGAGATCGCGGAGATTCCCGAGCAACAGGCTCATCGTGGTCCCCCCGCTGTCATCCCCGCGCTTTCCGGCCGCCCGCTTCGTTTCCCGCGTGCCCGGATCCGTAGCACGGTAACCGCTCCGCCGCCCGCGATCGGTACCTGACCGATCCCGAAGCGCTCCGCGGTCTACCGTGCACGCCGTGACCCCGGTGACCTCGGATCTCGTCGTGACCGCTGCCGTCCGCCTCGACGCGGCCGTCCCCGACCGCGGCGGCGTCGTCTGGGGCGAGGGCCGCGCCGCCGACGGCGGCCGGGTGCAGCTCGTGCGCCGTGCCGCCGACGGGACGACCCACGACCTGCTCCCCGAGGGCTCCAACGCCCGCACCGCCGTGCACGAGTACGGCGGCGGGGCCTGGTGGGTCCACGGCGGCGTCGTGTTCACCGTCGACTGGTCCGACCAGCGGCTGCGCCGGGTCGACGACGGCGTCGTCACGCTGCTGACGCCGGAGCCGGCCGTCCCGCGCGGCGACCGCTACGCCGACGGCGACGTCGCCCCGGACGGCTCCTGGCTGGTGTGCGTCCGGGAGCACCACCCGACGGCGGGTGCACCGGCGACCGACGTCGTCAACGAGGTCGTGCGGCTGTCGGCGGTCGAGCTGTCGGAACCGGAGGTGCTGGTCAGCGGCCCGGACTTCGTGGCCGCGCCGCGTCTGTCGCGCGACGGGCGCCGCCTGGCCTGGCTGTCGTGGGACCACCCGTCGATGCCGTGGGACGACGTCGTCCTCACGGTGCGCTCGCTGGACTCCGGCGAGGAGACCGTCGTCGCCGGGGGTCCGGGCGAGTCGGTCTCCGAGCCCGCCTGGCACGACGACGGGTCGCTCACCTTCATCTCCGACCGCACCGGGTGGTGGAACCTCTACCGCTGGACCGGCTCCTCCGTGGAGCCGCTGGTCGTGCTCGACGCCGAGATCGGGGAGCCCGGCTGGCAGCTCGGCGGGTCGCGCTACGCCGTTCTCGACGACGGGTCGCTTGTCTTTGCGCGGTCGTCCGACGGCTTCGACGTGCTGGTGGTGCGGGCGGTGTCCGGGGAGCTCACCGAGCTCGACACCAGCTTCAGCGCGATCCGCTCGGTGCGCGCCGACGGTGACGGCGTCGTCTGCATCGCGGGCAGCCCGGTCGCCGAGCCGGGGGTGCACCGGGTGTCGGTCGCCGGCGCGGTGGAGACGCTGCGCCCGCCGCGGGACCTCGGCCTCGATCCGGACACCATCTCCGTACCCGAGCCGATGACGTTCCCGTCGGTCGACGGCGACGGGAACGCGAGGGACGCGCACGCGCTGTACTACCCGCCGTCGGGAAGCGTCTCCGGACCGCCGCCGCTGCTCGTGGTGATCCACGGTGGCCCGACCGGCGCCGCGACGCCGGTGCTCGCGGTGGGCCTGCAGTACTGGACGAGCCACGGGTTCGGCGTCGTCGACGTGAACTACGGCGGGTCGACCGGCTACGGCCGCGCCTACCGGGAGCAGCTGCAGGGTGCCTGGGGCATCGTCGACGTCGCCGACTGTCTGGCAGCGGCCCGGGCGTTGGCCTCGGCGGGCCGGGTGGACCCGGAGCGGCTGGCCATCCGGGGCGGGTCGGCGGGCGGGTTCACGGTCCTCGCGTCGCTGGCACGGCCCGACACCCCGTTCGCGGCCGGCGCCGACCACTTCGGCGTCGCCGACCTCGAGGCGCTCGCCCGGGACACGCACAAGTTCGAGTCGCGCTACCTCGACGGCCTGGTCGGCCCGTACCCCGAGGCCCGCGACGTCTACGTGGCGCGGTCGCCGTTGACGCACGTCGGCGAGTTCTCGACGCCGTTGATCGTGCTGCAGGGCGACGAGGACGCGATCGTGCCACCGAACCAGTCGGAGATGATCGTCTCGGCGTTGCGCGACAAGGGCGTGCCGGTCGCCTACCTGCTCTTCGCGGGGGAGCAGCACGGTTTCCGGGCCGCCGAGAACATCAAGCGTGCCCTCGACGCCGAGCTGGCCTTCTACGCCCGCTTGTTCGGGCTCACCGTGGACGTGCCGCCGGTGGAGATCGAGAACCTGTAGGCGGCGCCTGGGCTCCGGCGGAGATGTAGCGGATCCGATGGCTGGGCGTCCGGATCCGCTACATCTCTGCCCTGACTGCCCGGCGGCGGACCTCGATGATGCGACGCAACTCGTCGAGCAGCTTCTCCGGACGGTGCACCAGGTCGTCCCACGTCACCTCGATCACCACCCAGCCCGCGGCGACGAGGGCGCGCTTCCGGGCCCGGTCGTCCACGAACCGCGACGGGTCGACGTGGAAGGCCCATCCGTCGACCTCCAGCGCCAGCTTCAGCTCCAGGAACCCGAGGTCGACCACCGCGTCCCGACCGTCGGGCAACGTGACCTCGAGGTTGACCGTCCAGCCCGTGATCCCCCCGCGGCGGAGCAGGGTGAGCGTGCGGCGTTCCGCGGTCGAGGCGGCCCGGTCGGCGGCCTCGTCGAGCATACGGCGGGCGACCCCGGAGCCCTGTCGACCGACGTGCCGGTCCTGCACGGTGTTCAGCTCCTCGAGGGTGACCCGACCCTGCTGCAACGCCCGGTCGAGGAACTCCTGGCCCCGACCACCGAGCGCCACCGCCGTGTCGAGGACGGCGAGGGCCCGCGCGACGACCCACAGGCCGCGGTGTTCGATCCGGTCGCCGCGCAGGTCTCGGCGGATCATGGCGACACCGTCCGGGGCGCGCCGGGAGGAGTGCGGCGGGACGACGACGCCCACGGGATGGGGCGAGTCGATCTCGAGGCCGAGCCACCAGGCGGCAGCCGGTCCGGCCAGGGCCCCGGTGGGGCGGGCCCACTCGGCGGCGACCCGGACCTTGGCAGCAGGCGTCCACCGCCAGGCGATCGCGAAGTAGACGCCGGGGGCCCGCCGCAGCCATTCACCGCTGGCGACCTTCCGGGCGATCTGGTCGTCGCTGAGCCCACATGCGCGGGCCTGGGCGCGGGTGATCACGCCGTCGTGGGCGGCGAGGAATCGCTGGAGCTTCACACAGGCTCGGACGCAGCCCGGGTCGGCGCGGATCCACGATTCTCGGAGATGTAGCGGATCCGAGGGCTCAGCGTCCAGATCCGCTACAGCTGACGTCAGCCGGAGAGGGACGCCCGGAGGTCGGCGAGCAGATCGCTGCGGGACTCCGACCCGAGGCGCTGGCGCATGCCCCGGACGTGGTGCTCGACTGTCTTCGCGGTGATGAAGAGCCGGTCGCCGATCTCGCGGTAGGTCAGTCCCTCGAGGACGAGCTCCGCCACCTCGCGCTCCCGGTCGGACAGCACGCAGGGCCGCGGGGTGGGGGTCACGACGACGGGGGCGGCCGCGGCCTCGACGGTCACGGTCTCGGCGGGCACGGCCGGGCCGGCCAGGATGCCGCGGGCGAGGTTGAGCATGGCGGCGAGGACGCGCTTGTCGCTGGTGCGGACGGCGGCCTCCTTGGCGAGGCGCGCGCCGTCGTAGGCCATGCCCGCGTCGGACAGGGAGCCCGCGACGGCGCTGACGTCGTCGGCGTCCACGTCGCCGGCGAGCACCCGCAGCCACGTGCGGGCGGCCCGGGAGAGGACCAGTGCGAGGGAGCCGGCGTGGGCGGCCACGTCGGCGGCGCCCTCGGCGAGGTGTGCGGCGTGGCGCTGGGCGGCGGGCGGGTCGTCGGAGGCGACGGCGGCGAGGAACGCGCACCAGTGCCACGGCGCGGCCCAGAGGACCGGTTCGCCGAGGGCGGTGAGCAGCTCGTCGCCGGCCTGGAGGTGCGGGGCGAGCCAGGCCAGCTGGCCGAGGCGGCCGGCCACGACGGCGAGCTCCCCGATCGCCAGCAGCGACCACAGGTCGACGGCGTGGCGCAGCACGGCCTCGCGGGCGCGGGACCAGACGGCGAGCAGCCCGCGCGTGTCACCGGCACGGCGCACCAGGCCCGCCTCCAGGGCGACCGCGACCAGCTCGTCCCGGGCGTGGACCGGCTCCGGACGGGCGTTCGCGGCGTCCAGTCCGGCACGCGCCGCGAGCAGGTCGCCGCCCGCCATGTCCGCCCACGCGCGCAGGAGCAGGTGGCGCCGACGGTACGGCGCGCCCCCGAGGTCGGCGGCTACCGCGCGGTCGACGAGGGTGCGGGCGAGGTCGGGCTCGCCCCGGTGCAGGGCGACGAGGGCACCGAGCGCGGCGGGGGAGTCGTCGTGCAGCACCGGCGTGGCGCGGCACTCGAGCATCGCGGCGGCCCGGGTCAGGTCGGACAGAGCCGACGCCGAGCCGGCGGGTCGCACGCTCGCGCGGACCGCCTTCCCGACGAGGCCGTCGGCGCCGGTCCGGAGTGTCGGCGGCGCGGGGCGGCCCGGGTCGGCCGGGGAGTCGGGCAGCTCCCGGCCGGTGCCGACGAGGGCGATCGCCGCGGCGGGGGAGGCCTTCGCGGGGGCGACCGCGGCGACCCAGGCGTGCAGCTCCGCGGCGTCGGCGAGCATCCCGCGGTGGGCGTGCACCCCGGCGAGGACCTGCGCGGCGCGGACGAGGTCGGTGACCGGGGCATCGGCGGCGAGCACCTCGTCGGCGCACCGGGCGGCCTCGACGAGCTCACCGGTCAGCGCGGCCTGCTCGGCGAGGGTGACGAGGTCGCACGACGACGGGCGCCCGGAGTGGCCGAGGTCGTCGACACTCATCGGGCGGTCCAGCTCGGGGGCGCTCACGCCGTCTTCGTGGCGTCGGCAGCCGCCGCGGGCGGCGTGGAGGTCGTGGTCCCGCCGGGGGCGGGGGTGCCTCCGCCGGACGGCGTGCCGCCACCGGACGGGGTCCCGCCACCGGACGGCGTGCCCCCGCCGGAGGGAGCACCACCCCCGGACGGGGTGCCCCCGCCGGGCGGGGTGGTGTCCCGGGGGGTCTGGGCCGGGGGAGTAGCGGTGTTGACGGGTGCCGGGTTGTTCACGGCGGGTGCCGGGGCGACAGCCGCAGGCGGCGGCACGACGGCGGGCGCCGCGACCGGGGCGACCGGCTTCTTGGCAGCTGGGGCCGTCGTGCGGTTGGACTTGGTCGCCGCCACGTTGGTGGCGTTCCCGCCGGAGGTGTCCGTGGCTCCCGATCCGCCGAGGGTGTTCGGGGGGAGGGTTCCGGCGTCGCCGACGGCGGGGGCGGCCGGCGCGGGCGACGCGGCGCCCGGCACGGCCGAGGCGGAGATGCTGGCGTCGCCGCTGGTGTTCTTGACCATCGGCACCGCGACGGCGACGACACCACCGGCGACCAGCACGGCGGCGGCGCCGGCACCGATCGCGAGGCGGCGCTTGCGGGTGTCGGGCTTCCCGGGCGGGGCGAGCTGTCCGGCCCACGGCGCCGGGGCGGCGACGTGCGCGGGCGGCAGGGCACCGGTCGGCATCGGGGTGCGGCTCGGCAGGCCGGCGCCGAGGGTGTCGGTGACCGGGTCGTCGTCGATCGTCCGGTAGCGCGGGTCGAGGCGGACCGGGCTGGTCGTCGGGTCCTCGGCGTGCGCGCGCAGCGCGGCGGCCGGGCCGACGAACTCGGTGCGCGGCTCCGCCTCGGCGTGCGCGAGCAGGGCGGCGGCGGGGCCGACGAACTCGGTCCGCGGCTCGGGTCGATCGAAGGGACCGGAGATGGGGGCGGCGATCGGGGCACGACCCGGCGTCGGGAAGGGGCCCGAGATCGGGGCACGACCCGGCGTCGGGAAGGGGCCGGAGACCGCGGGGAAGGCTCCCGACGGCGGGCGGACGACGCCGGAGGCGGCCGCGGCGGCCCAGGTGGCGCCGCGAGCGACGACGGTGGTCGGGTCGGGGTCGATCGAGACCGGGCGGCCCAGCTCGGCGGAGAGCATCCGGGCGACCAGCGGGATGCGGGAGGAACCGCCGACGAGGAGGACCCCGTCGAGGTCGGCCGGGCGGACGCGGGCGGAGTCGAGCACCTCGCCGAGGACGTCGATCGTCTGGCGCAGGGCCGGGGCGATCATCTCCTCGAACTCGCCGCGCGTGACGCGCACGCGGGTGGAGACGTTGGGCAGGCGGACGTCGACGACGGCCTCGGTGTCGACCGACAGCGCCTCCTTCGCCGCCACGCAGGCCCGGCGGAGGCCGGCGACGGCGCGGACGGTGGAGGGGTCGGCCGGGTCGAGGGAGGCGACGGCGCCGCCGAGCTCGGAGCAGACGTGCCAGAACAGGGCCTCGTCGAAGTCGATGCCGCCGAGGGCCTCGATGCCCTGGCCGCGGCCGAGGACGGTGAGGCCGACCGGCGCGACGGGGGAGGCGGGGACGCCGCGGACGACGGCGGCGTCGAAGGTGCCGCCGCCGAGGTCGTACACGGCGACGGTGCGTCCCACCGGCAGGCGACCGGCGGCGGCGTGCGCGGAGGCGGCGGCCTCGGGCTCGGTGAGCAGGACGACGTCGTGCAGGCCGACCTCGGCGAGCGCCTCGGTGAACACGCGACGGCGGTACGCGCCCCAGCCGGCCGGGTGGGCCACGGCGAGCCGGCGCGGCGCGCAGCCCTGCTGGCCGGCGACGCGGTCGGCGGTCCAGCGCACCATCTCGGCGGCGACACCGTCGGCGGAGAAGCCCTCACCGGCGACGACGATCGGGGTGTCGTCGCCCAGGCGACGCTTGAACTCGCGGACCACGCGCTGCGGGGCCCACGGAGCGCGGGCCTCGGCCTCGCCGCCGACGAGCAGCGACCCGTCGTCGTCGACGAGGAGCACGGAGGGGACCTGGACGGCGCCGCGGTCGAGGCCGACGACGCGCACGTCCGGTGCGGGGGCGAGGTGGACGGCGGCGGCGGTGAAGGTGGTGCCGAGGTCGATGCCGAGGTCGTAGGCCACGGGCGTCCCGGGTCCTGTCGTCCCCGCCCGACGCGGGTCCACCATCGTCACACCCAGCTCCATCCCGCCGTGGCCGCCCGGACGGGGCGGCCGTGTCGCTGACTCGTGCGCATCATCGACCCGATCCGGGCGGTCGTTACACGTTCGTAGCTCTATCGAGTGACGGTAGTCCGTTCGGATGGTCGAGCTACATCACCTGCCGTGACCCCGGGGTGCCGATCGGGGACCCCGGTCCGGATCCCCTAGGGGGTCGTCCGCGGAACCCGGCGGGAGCCCCGATGGCCCCGACGCCCCCGACGACGACTGTTCTCACCACGCCGCCCGGACCGACCAGGCCCGAGGCGCTCCCACCTTCTTCCTCAGGGGCAGACACCATGGCTGAGCACAAGACCCTCCTCGAGTTCCTGATGGACCTCCTCAACAACCACGACGCGCTCGCCGAGTTCCGCGACGACCCGCACGCCGCGCTGCAGGCCGCCGGCCTCGGCAACGTCTGTGTCGACGACATCAAGGAGCTCCTCCCCGTCGTCCTCGAGAAGGTCGACGCCGAGAAGTGCGCGCAGTACGAGGACGACTGCGACGACGACAAGTGCTGGGACGCCGAGCCCAAGCACCACGACGACCACGAGCACCACCACAAGCACATCGACTGCGACGACGAGGGCCGCCCGGCTCCGCACTGCACCGAGATCGACAAGGTCGTCACGCACCTCAACTACGTGACGAACAACTACTCGTACGACTCGCACGACACGTTCGTCACGAACAACAACATCACCAAGATCTGGGCCGGCGACAACGCCGACATCAACGTCGACAACCACAACACCACCGCCGGTGCGGGTGGCGTCGCGGTGGGCGGCGACAACAACGCCCCGATCGTCACCGGCGACCACAGCTTCGTGGGCGACGGCAACCAGGTCTCCGGCGACGGCTCGACCACCGCCTTCGGTGCGGGCAACGCCACCTCGCTGGACCACGTCGGCACCGGCCAGGGCGGCGTCATCTCCACCGGCTCCGGCACGGTCAACAACTCGAACGCCTTCGGCGAGGGCAACCAGGTCGCCGGCGCCAACGGCGTCAACACCGACTCGCACGCCGACAACTCGGTCCACACCGACGCCTCGACCAACGACTCGGGCAACACGAAGATCGACAACTCGCACCAGGACAACCACTCCGAGGCGAACACCGACTCGTCGATCCACGACAACGACACCAAGCTGGCGAGCGACAACCACCTGACCGACGACCACTCGCAGGTCGTCGACCACGGCCACATCGACAACGGCCTGCTGCCGATCGCCTGAGTGGTCACACCCATCGGGTGACAGGCATCCGGGGACGAGCGGCACGGCGGTCGGAGCGGGCCGCGTAACGTCCCCGAGGTGACAACGAGGCCGGGACACGGAACTCCGTGTCCCGGCCTTCGTGCGCGTGGGGAGGGGTCTTGAACAGCAAGGACCTGGTCGACCTGGTCAAGGTCGCCCGTCAGGCGGCGACGGCCTACGGCCGCCCCGACCTGGAGAAGCGGCTGTCGATCGTGTCGGCGACGGTCGCGGACGACCGCGCCCGGGTGCTCGTCATGGGCGAGTTCAAGGCGGGCAAGACCGAGCTGGTCAACGCGGTCCTCGGCGGCCGCGCACTGCCGACCGACGCCCACCGCGCCACCACCGTGCCGACGGTCTGCGTCCACGGCGCGCAGCGGGCGGTCACCCTGGTCCGCGCGGTCGAGGGCGGGCAGGAACAGCAGCAGATCGGGCCCGGCCAGCTCGCCGAGCACGTCACCGAGGCGGGCAACCCCGACAACCGCGCCGGCTGGTCCCACGCCGAGGCCACCCTGCCGGTCGACGTGCTCGAGGGCATGCGCCTGGTCGACACCCCCGGGGCGGGTGGGCTCGCCTCGCCGGCGTCGGTGTCGACCATGGCCGAGCTGCCCGGCGCCGATGCCATGCTGCTGGTCTGTGACGCCGGGCGGGAACTGACCGCGCCCGAGCTCGCCCTGGTCCGCACCGCCGCGGCGGTCTGCCACACGGTCGCGGTCGTGCTCACCCGCACCGACCTGCACCCGCACTGGCGCCGCATCGCCGACCTCGACCGTGGGCACCTCGACCACGCCCACGAGTCCCTGCGCCGGGTCCCGGTGCTGCCGACCTCGGCGGCGCTGGCGCTGCACGCGGCCGAGCACGACGAGGCGTCCCTGCTCGCCGAGTCGGGCCTGCCGGAGCTGCGCGACCTGCTGCGCTCCGAGGTCGTCGGAGGCCGGCACGCCCGGCGGACGCGGATGGCGACCGACGAGGTCCTCGTGGTCTGCGAGCAGCTCGCCGCCCGGTTCCGCGCCGAGCGCGACGCCCTGGCCGACCCGGGCCGGGCGCAGCGGATCAGCGACGAGCTGGAGCGGTCGAAGGCCCGGGTCGTCGCCCTGCGCGACCGTGCCGCCCGTTGGCAGCAGACCCTCAACGACGGCACCCAGGACCTGGTCTCCGACATCGAGTACGACCTCCGCGACCGCCTGCGCACCGTCACCACCGACGCCGAGGCGGCCCTCGACGACACCGACCCCGCGAAGACGTGGGAGCAGTTCGCCCCGTGGCTGCACCAGCAGGTGTCGGCCGCGGTCTCGACGAACGTCGTCTGGGCGGAGGAGCGGACCCGCTGGCTGGCGGAGCGGGTCGCCACCCACTTCGCCGAGGACGGCGCCGGGGTGCTGCCCCCGATGGCGTCACCCGAGGGCCAGGTGATGGCGGCCGACCCGGTCGGGCTGCTGGCCGCGCCGGACCACGAGAAGTTCGGGCTGTCGCAGTCGCTGATGATCGGGATGCGCGGGTCCTACGGCGGCGTGCTCATGATCGGCATGATGACCACGATCGCCGGCATGGCCCTGCTCAACCCGTTCTCGGTCGGCGCCGGCCTGCTGCTCGGCTCGAAGACCCTCGTCGACGAGCGCAAGCGGGCGCTGCGTCGCCGGCAGGCCGAGGCCAAGCAGGCGGTGCGCCGCCACGTCGACGACGTCATCTTCCAGGCGGGCAAGAACTCCCGCGACATGCTCCGCGAGGTCCAGCGCACGCTGCGCGACCACTTCACGACGACGGCGGAGGAGCTCGAGCGCTCCCTCAACGCCACGTCGCAGGCGGCCAAGGCCGTGGAGGCCGACGGGGCGAAGCGCCAGGCACGGCTCGCCGACGTCGCGGCGGAGCTCGAACGCCTCGAGGCGCTGGAGAAGCGGGCCCGTCGGATCCGGGAGAGCGTCGGGGCCGCCCGGCTGGTCGGCGCGTGACCGGCGCCGCCGACACCCGCACCCGACTCACCGACCAGGCCCGATCCGTCGTCGGGAATGCCCAGCGGCTCTACGGGACCGGGGCGCCCGACGCGGCCAACGGGTGGGCGCGGGCGGTGCTGCAGGACGCGCGGGCCCGGCTCGACGAGCCCCTGCGGGTCGCGCTCGCCGGGACGCTGAAGGCGGGGAAGTCGACGCTGCTCAACGCGTTGGTGGGCGAGCGTGTGGCGGCCACCGACGCGGGCGAGTGCACGCGGCTGGTCACCTGGTATCGCGACGCCCCGTCGCCGACGGTGCTGCGCGAGGACCTCGACGGGCGCCGCGGACCGGTGCCGTTCGCCCAGGACCGGGAGGGCCTGCGGATCGACCTGCGCGGGGTCGACCCGGCGCGGGTCGGGCGGCTGCTCGTCGACTGGCCGTCGCGGGGGCTCGCGGAGACGACGCTGGTCGACACCCCCGGCCTCGACTCGATCCGCGAGACCAACTCCCGGCGCACGCTCGCCTTCGTCACGCCCGACGACCGGCCCTCCGGCGCCGATGCGGTCGTCTACCTGATGCGCCACGCGCACCGCAACGACGTCGGGTTCCTCGAGGCGTTCGCCGACCTCGCCCGGGGCGGCGCGGGTGGGTTGGGCGCGGTGGGCGCCTCCGGGACGGTCGTGGTCCTCTCCCGCGCCGACGAGATCGGCGGCGGGGGACTGGACGCCATCACGACGGCGGGTCAGGTCGCCGACGCGTACCGCTCCGACCCGGCGCTGCGGCCGCTGTGCCAGACGGTCGTCGCCGTCGACGGGCTGCTCGCCGAGACCGCGCGGACCCTGCGTCAGGCCGAGTTCACCGCCCTGCGGGCGCTGGCCCGGGCCCCGCGGGCGGAGGTCGACGCCCTGCTGCTCTCGGTCGACCGGTTCTGCGCGGCCGAGCCCCCCGCCGTCGTCGCGGAGGCCCTCGCGTCCGACCCGGAGGGGGTGCGGCTCGACGCGCCGACCCGGCGGTCGTTGATGGACCGCTTCGGCGTCTACGGCATCCGCACCGCGACGACCGTGCTCCGTCGTGGCGCCCGCACCGGCCGCGGCGTGGTCGACTCGGCGTCGCTGGCCGAGGAGCTGGTGCGCCGCTCAGGGCTCGAGGAGCTGCGCGAGGTGCTCGCGTCGCGGGTGGTCGGGCGGCGCGACGTGCACAAGGCACGGTCGGCGCTGCTGGCGGTCGAGATGGTGCTCGCGCGGGCGCCCCGACCGGACACCGGGCCGCTCGCGGCCGAGCTGGAGCGCGTGCTCACCGGCGCCCACGAGTTCACCGAGCAGCGCCTGCTCGCCGCGCTGCGCCAGGGGCAGGTGACGATGCCGCCCGACACGCAACCGGAGGCCGAACGGCTCCTCGGCGGCGACGGTCCTGACCCGGCCGAACGTCTCGGCGGCGCCGACGACCCCCGCGGGGCGGCGCTCGAGGCGCTGGACCGCTGGCGCACCCGGGCGGAGTCGCCGTTGACCTCACGCGCGGCCGCCGAGGTGGCCCGCGCCGTCGTGCGGTCGTGCGAGGGAGTGCTGACGCACCTGTAGGGCGACGGCGCCCAGCACCAGTGCGGCGCCCACCAGCACGACCGGTCGGAACTCCTCGCCGAGCACGAGCACACCGGTCAGGTAGGCGACGACGGGCACCGCGTACGCGTAGGTGCCGACCAGCGACACCGACGCGTGGCGCAGCAGCCACGTGAACAGCGCGAATCCGGCGAGCGAGTCGACGACCAGGAGCACGGCCACGGCCGCCCACGAGGAGGCGTTCCCGACGATGGGCGTGGCCGGGTCGAGCACCAGACCGACGGTCAGCACCAGGGCGCCGCCGACGACGAGCTGCACCGCCGTCGCGGCACCCGCCGCCGGGAGGACGACGCTGCGGGCGGCGACGAGCGTCCCGGTCGCCCACAGCACGCTCGACGCCACGATCACCAGTGCCCACGGGGTCCAGCCCGGACCGCCCGCCTCGGCCAGCACCAACGACTTCGTCTCCTACCCGGCATGATGCGCACTCATGGACGTCGCGCTCGCCCAGCTCGACGCCGTGCTCGCCCTCGCCGAGCACGGCAGCTTCACCCGCGCGGCGGCGGCCCTGGGGCGGACGCAGTCGGCCGTGAGCCGGTCGGTGGCGACCCTCGAGCGCCGGCTCGGGGTGCCGGTCGCGCACCGCGGGCCGGTGGTGACGCTCACCGCCACCGGCCGGGAGGTCGCCGAGCACGCCCGCGCGGTGCGGGGGCACCTGGAGGCCGTGGCGGGGCTCGCGCAGCGCGGGGCGCGGGCGGACCTGCGCGTCGGCGCGGTGCACTCGGCGACGGTGCGGCTGGTGCCGGCGGTGGTCCGACGGGTGCCGGGCCGGGTGTGGGTGGTGCAGGGCGACGACGACGAGCTGGCCGCGTGGTTCGCGTCGGGGACGGTCGACCTGGCCGTGTCCACGTGGGGTCCGGAGCACTTCGGCGCGGCCGACACGCACCTCGTGCGGGAGGACGCGTTCCTCGCCGTGCTCCCGGCGCGGCACCCGCTGGTGGGGCACGGCCCGGTCGGGCTCCGGGCGCTGGTCGAGGCCCGTGTGGCCGACCCCGGCGGCACCTGCGGGCCGCAGCTCGAGGACGGCTACCTGGCGCACGGGGAGTCGTGGGTGCCGGCGCACGTGGTGCGTGACGTCGGGACGGTGCTGGCGATGGCGGCGGCCGGGATCACGGTCGGTGTGCTCCCGGCGCTCGCGTTGCCCGACCCGTTGCCGTCGGGGGTCGTGGTGCTGCCGCTCGACCCGCCGTTGGGCCGGACCGTGCACGTGCACACCCGGTCCGTCCCGGGCGCGGCCGACCTGGCGGAGCTCCTGGCGTCGGTCTGACCGGCCGGGCGACCGGGACCCGGTTACCGTCGGCGGCGTGATCGTTCTCGACCTCGGCGGCGTCCTCGTCGCGTCGGACCAGGTGATGACCGCCGTCGCGGAGCGGCTCGGCGTGCCCCGGCCGGCGCTCGAGGAGGTCTACTACGGGCCGCCCCGGCAGACGTTCGACCTCGGCGGGCCCGACCTGGAGTACTGGACCGCCGTGGGGGACGAGCTCGGCGTGTCCGTGACCCCCGAGGACGCCGCCGAGCTGACCGTGATCGACGCGCGCAAGTGGGCTGACCTCACGCCGGGCTCCGCCGAGTTCCTCGCCGCGCTCGCCGGGCACCGCACCGCGGTGCTCTCGAACGCCCCGGCGCACCTGGCGCGCACCGTGCGGGACGCCGGGTGGTCGCGGGGGTTCGAGACGTTGGTGTTCTCCGCGGAGGTCGGCCTGGTGAAGCCGGACCCCGCGATCTACGCCGCGGCCGACGAGGCCTACGGCACGACACCGTCCGAGTGCGTCTTCTTCGACGACCGCCCCCGCAACGTCGAGGCCGCCCGCGAGCACGGCTGGGAGGCCCACGTGTGGGAGGGGCCGACCGCGGCGCTGGAGCGCCTCGGCGTCAGGACGGGGTGAGCCGCCCGACCAGCTCCTCCGAGACCTGCCAGACGCGCGCGGCCTCGGCGTCGTCGCGCAGCGGCTTGTAGAGCGCCTGCTCGGCGGGCCCGCCGCCGACGTGTCCGGGGCCGGACGGTCCGTAGAGGTGACCGCCGCGGGCGT
This sequence comes from Actinomycetospora corticicola, assembly GCF_013409505.1. Classification (NCBI taxonomy): domain Bacteria; kingdom Bacillati; phylum Actinomycetota; class Actinomycetes; order Pseudonocardiales; family Pseudonocardiaceae; genus Actinomycetospora; species Actinomycetospora corticicola. The sequence continues at coordinate 349,984 of NZ_JACCBN010000001.1, forward strand.
CGGGGGAGGTTGCGGCGAGCAGCGCGGGCAGGGCGGCGCTCTCCGGGGTCCCGGTGAGACCGATCCGGGACAGGAGGCCGATCACGGCCCGACCGCGTGCCGGGCGCGCCCGGCCCAGCTCACTGCGCGCGTTGAGCAGGTTGGTCGGCGCGACACCGGGGTGGGACAGCACGCTGGTGATACCCCAGCCGTTCGCCCGGCTGCGCCGCTCCAGCTCGAGGCCGTAGAGCCCGAACGCGACCTTCGACTGGCGGTAGGCGGCCATGCCGTCGTAGGAGCGCTCCCACTGCAGGTCTTCCCAGTGGATCGGCCCGCGGGCCGCCGCCACGCTGATCTGGTGCACGACGCGGGCGTTCCCGGCCTGCAGCAGCGGCATCAACCCCGCGACGAGCGCGACGTGCCCGAGGTGGTTGGTGCCGAACTGCAGCTCGAACCCGTCGGCCGTGACCTGGCGGTCGGGCGGGGTCATCACGCCCGCATTGTTGATCAGCAGGTGGATCGGGCGGCCCTCGCGTCGCAGGGTGTCGCCGAGCGCGCGGACCGAGGCGAGCGAGGACAGGTCGAGGTCGCGCAACGCGACTCGGGCCGCCGGCGCCTGGCTGCGGATCGCGGCGAGCGCCGCCTCGCCCTTGCGCGGGTTGCGGACGGGCAGCAGGACCTCGGCGCCGGCGACCGCGAGCCGGGTCGCCAGGTGGAGGCCGACACCGTCGCTGCCGCCGGTGACGACGGCGAGGCGGCCGGTGAGGTCGGGGACGGTGATCTCCCGCATGGCGACTCCTTGATCGGTGGGCTGGCACCGAGACTGCCGTCGCCCACCGGGGGCCACCACGGCCCGCTCATCAGGGGATCGGCGATCCGCCCCTACGGTCGGCGCGTGGAGCTGACCCTCGACGAGCTGCGCGCGGTGGCGGCCTTCGCGGTCGCGTGCGCCCGCCCGGTCCTCCCGCTGTTCGAGGCGAGCTTTCCCGACGACGAGCGGCCGCGGCTCGCGCTCGCGGCTGCGGCGGCCTTCGTCGAGGGCGGGCCCCGGACGAAGGCGATGCGCGACGGGGCGTGGGGTGCGCAGCGGTCGGCGATCGCGGCCCGCGACGCCGGCGAGCTCGTGGCGGAGCAGGCCGCGCGGGCCGCACTGGCGGCCGGCGGGGCGGGGTACCTGCACCCGGTGGCGGACGCCGCCCAGGTCCGGCACGTCGTGGGCGCCGCCGCCCACGCGCTGCGGGCCCGGGAACTGGCCGGTGGCCTCGCCCCGGTGGCGGCGACGGCGGAGCTGGCCGGACCCGTCGTCAGGATGGTGCTGCAGCGGTATCCGGCTGCACCGGCCAGTGGGGGACGGGTCGGCGAGCTGGTGCGGGAGGTGGATGAGGTGCTGCGCATGTGAGCACAAAGGGTCGCGATGACGACCGTTTGTGCTCACGTGCGCGGAGCGCACACTGACGGCCGTGCGCCGGCCCGAGGATCTCGACACCGTCCGGGAGTCCTACGACCGGGTCGCGGACGCCTACGTCGAGATGGTGGAGACGACGGGGTTGGGCGACATCCGCACGCACCCCTGGCTGCAGGCGTCGGTGGACGCGTTCGCGGCGTCGGTGGCGGGACTCGGGCCCGTGCTGGACGTCGGGTGCGGGCCCGGGCTGGTGACGGCGTACCTCGCGGAACGGGGCCTCGACGTGACCGGCGTGGACCTGTCGCCGCGGATGGTCGAGCACGCCCGGCGGCTGTTCCCGACGTGCTCCTTCCAGGTGGCGTCGGCGACGGACCTGGACCTCGCCGACGCGACCTACGGCGGGCTGCTCGGCTGGTGGTCGCTGTTCAACCTGCCGCGGGACGTGCTGCCGGAGGTCCTCGCGTCGTTCGCCCGGGCGCTGGTGCCGGGCGGGCGACTGCTCGTCGCGACCCACGTGGGCGATGACGATCTGGAGCGGACGGAGGCCTATGGCGGCGTTCCGGTGCGGTGGACGACGCACCAGTGGCGGCCGGAGCAGCTGGCGAGCCTGCTCGAGGCGGCGAACCTGGCGGTCGTGGCCGACCTCCGGCTACCGGCCGAGCCGCCGATCGGGCCGACCGTGGTGATGTGCGCTGCGCGCAGGTGAGCACTTCGAGGGCCTATAGCCCCACTTTCTGCTCACGTGCGCGCAGCGCACCCTGGGATCGGCAGGCCGTGGCTGACGGCGGAGGGGACCGGTAGGCAGGAACCGTGATCGATCGGACAGGGCTGGCGGAGTTCCTGCGACGCCGGCGGGAGTCGTTGCAGCCGGAGGACGTCGGGCTCGCACGCGGTGCGCGCCGCCGGACGAACGGGTTGCGTCGCGAGGAGGTCGCGGCGCTCTGTCACATGTCCACCGACTACTACTCGCGGCTCGAGCGGGAGCGGGGCCCGCAGCCGTCGGAGCAGATGGTCGCCTCGATCGCGCAGGGTCTGCACCTCTCGCTCGACGAGCGCGACCACCTGTTCCGGCTGGTCGGCCACGTCCCCCCGACGCGTGGGGGCTCGGGGGACCACATCGGCCCGGGGCTCCTGCGGGTGCTCGACCGCCTCGTCGACACGCCCGCGGAGATCACCACCGAGCTCGGGGAGACCCTCCGTCAGACCCCCCTCGGCGTCGCCCTGACCGGCGACCTCACCCGGTTCCGGGGCAACGCCCGCAGCATCGGCTGGCGCTGGTTCACCGACCCGTCGGCCCGCGCGCGCTACCCGGAGGAGGACCACGACCACCTCTCCCGGATGTTCACCTCGGGCCTCCGGCAGATCGTGGGGCAGCGGGGTCGGGAGTCGGCGGCGGGACGGATGGCCGACGACCTGCTGGGCCGCAGCCCCGAGTTCCGCCGGTTGTGGGACCAGCACGAGGTCGGGGTGCGGCCGCAGGAGCCCAAGCGGTTCATGCACCCCGAGGTCGGGCTGCTGGAGCTGAACTGCCAGCACCTGCTCGACCCGGAGCAGTCGCACCGCCTGCTCGTCTACACCGCCGTCCCGGGCAGCGAGAGCCACGAGAAGCTCCAGCTGCTCGGGGTCATCGGGGCGCCGGTGTAGGGGACTCAGACCGACTCGGTCGCGGACCGCGGGGCGGCCGTGCGCTCCGGCTCCTTCGTCGCGAACAGCATGAGCAGCGCACCGATCAGCGCGAGCACGGACATCGTCACGAAGCCGCTGGTGAACGTGCCGGTGCTCTGCACGATGGCGCCCATCGCGACCGGCGCGATGACCCCGGAGATGGCGAAGGCGGCGTCGGCGAAACCGGCCGCGGTCCCCGGCTGGTTGGGCTCGGCGTCGATCGACGCGACCCACCAGATGCCGCCGGTGACGAACCCGAAGCCGACGCCGCACGAGATGAAGATCAGGGCGACGGTCAGGGTCGGGTCGAGGAACACCGGGATCAGCGAGGCACCGGAGCACAGCAGGGCGACGCCCATGATCGTGTAGCGGCTGCGCACGCTGCGGGTGCGGCGGTAGACCCGGTCGACGAGGAACCCGCCGACGAGGGCGCCCACGACGCCGGCCGCCCACGGGGCGATGGAGAAGGCGCCGACCGCCTTGATGGACAGGCCGTAGGACGTCGAGAGGAACTGGGGCAGCCAGTACATGAAGCCCCAGAACATGAAACCCCACGAGAAGTAGCCGATCGCGCAGATCCACAGGTTCCGGTTCCGCAGGATCGCGCCCCAGTCGGTCCCGGTCGGGGCCTCGTGGCTCACCTCGGCCTCGCGCCCGGCGAGGATCAGGGCCCGCTCGGCGTCGTTGACCTGCGGGGCGTCCTCCGGCGCACTGCGGAGCAGGCCGATGGCCACGACGATCCAGAGCAGCCCGAGGCCGCCGATCACCCAGAACATCCCGCGCCAGCCGACGGCCCCGATGAGCTGCGTGAGCAGCGGACCGGCGATCAGGAGGCTGCCGGACACGGCGACCCCGCCGATGAGGGCGAGGGCGAAGCCACGCTCCGCGGCGGGCAGCCAGCGTCCCGCCGTCCGGGTGGCCGCGGGGAACGCCGGCGCCTCGGCGGCGCCGAGCACGATGCGGATGAGCAGGAGCCCGACGAACCCGCCCGCGAGGGGGACGAGCGCGGTGGTCAGCGAGAACAGGCCGACCGCCGTGATCAGGACCTTGCGCGGCCCGAACCGGTCCACGAGCGGACCGGAGAGGAACGCGAAGACCGCGTAGCCGATGGAGAAGACGCTCGAGACCACGCCGTACTGCGTGTCGGTGATCCCGAACTCGGTCTTGAAGGGCGTGACCGCGTAGGAGATCGCGCTGCGGTCGATGTAGTTGATGACGATGAGGGCGACGATCAGTCCGATCGTGACCCAGCGAAAGCGGGTGGGCATGGTCCTCACCTGTCCGGAGAATGTCGTTCCGCTGAAAGGAACAGCAGCCGAGTGGCGTTGGTGTGAAGAATGGCCGCGTCAGCGAGATCGGGTCAAGGCTCCCGGTAGAACCCGTGACACGGATTTCTCAATCGTTCCGCTGATAGGAACGTAATTCGGCGGCGAGGTCGCGTGGTGACAGATCCCCGCGCAGATCCCACACCCGGTCGGCGAGTTCGCGGGTCCCGCCGTTCATGGCGAACTTCGTCCCGTGCTCGGCAGGGGACAAGGGCCGGTACGGGCCACCGCGGTTGTCGCGCACCCGCTCGGTGAGCGTCTCCCCGGAGTGCAGATGGGCGGTCAGGACGGCGGGGAAGGCGCGGGGGAAGCCCGCGGTCGCCTCGTCGTCGGGAACGCACTCCACCCGGGAGGCGAGGTCGAGACGGGCCGGGTCGGCGGCCGCGGCGTCGGTGAAGTCGGCGTGCGAGACGCCGAGCCCGCCACGGTCGCCGGTGAGGGCCGCCGCGACGGTGTAGGGCCCGGAGAACGCCCCGTGGTAGCCGGAGCGCGGCCGGGCCTTCTCCTCCGGCGGCTCCGCGATCGTGCGCATCACGGGCGCCGGGATACCGAGGACGAGGCGCTCGACGTCGTCGGGACGGACCCCGCGGTCGCGCAGCGCGAGCGCGGCGTCGATCCCGGCGTGGGTGAAGTGGTTGCAGGGGTAGGGCTTGTAGAAGACGCGCAGGGTCTCCCAGCGCTCGCCGAGCCCCTCGGTGACCTCGTCGATGCGCACCCGGTCGCCGCAGAACGCCTGCAGGAAGCCGAACCGGCCCTCCAGGACGGTCGGGGGCCCGGTCAGCCCGTGGCGCGCGAGGTCCGCGGCGGCCACCCCGGCGTGGGCGGCCCAGCCGCAGTGCACGCGCTTGACGGTGCCCCCGGTCCGGTTGGCCTCGATGACCCCGGCGCCCATCGACGCGGCGATCCCGATGGTCGACGTGAGCTGCTCCGCGGAGAGCCCCCGCAGCATCCCGGCCGCGACCGCCGCGCCGACCGCACCGCAGATCGCCGTCGCGTGCTGGCCGTACTCGAAGAAGACGGAGTTGCCGAGCTCCTCGTCGTACCCGGCCATCCCGAGCCGACAGGTCAGCTCCACCCCGATCGCCGCGGCGTCGAGGAACGCGGGACCGCTCGCACCGACCGCCTCGGCCACCGCGAACGCCGCCGGCAGCACGGCGGCCGACGGGTGGAGCACCGACGGCAGGTGGGTGTCGTCGAAGTCGAGGGAGTGCGCCAGCGTGCCGTTGACCAGCGCGGCCGACGGCGCGGGCAGGCTCGAACCGTCCGCGAAGGAGGTCGACGTCCCGGTCCCGCCCCACTCGTCCACCACCGCCGAGACGATCCGCCCCGGCTCCTCGCGGCGGGCGCCCAGGCAGTTGCCGAGCAGGTCGACGGTGCGCGCGGCGAGGTCGTCGCGCAGCTCGGCGGGCAGCCCCTCGCGGGCCACGCGCGCGGCGAGGTCGGCGACCTGCTGGGCGGGGGTGCGCCCGTCGTCGTGAGGGGAGGATTCGAGCGCTCTTGTGGCGCGAGGGTTCCCCTCACGCGGCACGGAGGTGCTCACGCGACCACCGCCACCGGGCGCACGGGCGAACCGGTGCCGCCGACGATCCGCAGCGGCGCCATGACGAAGAGGAACTCGGTGAGGCCCTCGGCCGAGGCGTCCTCCAGCGCCAGGTGCTCGATGATGTGGATGCCGTGCTCGACGAGCAGGATCCGGTGCACGGGCAGCACCCGGTGGCCCGCGCCCGGCGGGATGCACTCGAACGCGGTGGTGTCCCCGCCGGCGGCGACCACGCCGCGCTCGGCGAGCCAGCGCGCGCCGCTCTCGTCGACCCCGGGCACGCCGTCGGCCTGCCCGAGGTAGGTGGGCGCGTCGCCGAAGTGGCGGGCCCAGCCGGTGCGCACCAGCGCGACATCCCCGCGGCGCGGTTCCGGGCCCGCCGCCGCCAGGTCCTCCGCCGTCACGGCCTCGCCCGGCGCGAGGGAGTCCACACCGCGGGCGGCGGCCACGTCGAGCAGTACCCCGCGCGTGATCATCGGCGGGATCGTCTCCGCGCCGTGCTCGCGGTGCACGCCGCCGACCTGCGCGTCGTGAGCTGCGACCCCGCCGTGGAGGCAGCCCTCGTGGCTGACGTGGGAGAGCGCGTCGACGTGGGTGCCGACGTGCCCACCGGTCACGATCATCTCGTTGGACGCGGACCCGCCGTCGGGACGGACCATGTCGCCGTGCCGGCGGATGAGCGTCATCCGGAAGCCGGGATGGTTCGGCGAGCAGGGCATGCCGGTGAACAGCGGCTGCCCGAGCTCGACGGTGCGCACGCCGCCGGCGATCGCGTCGAGCAGGGCACGGGTCGAGGTCGCGCTGGTCATCACGTCTCCTGGTTCTGGGCGAGCAGCGCCCGCGCGCCGGCGACGACGGCCGGGTCGACGAAGCGGCCGTCGGCGTCGAGGAAGGCGGTCTCGGTCGAGTCCTCCAGCGAGGCGAGCAGCGCCCGGGCGCGGGCGAGCTCGTCGGCGGAGGGGGTGAAGGCGCGGTGCACCACCGGCACCTGGCGGGGGTGGATCACCGAGCGGCCGTGGAAGCCGCGTTCCCGCGCGGACGCGGAGTCCGCGGCGAGGCCGGTGAGGTCGGCGACGTCGGTCCAGACCGGTGCGACCGGGCTCGCGAGACCCCCCGCCCGGCTCGCGACGACGACCCGCTGCCGCGCCCACTCCAGCGCCGTCCGGTCGCGGACGCGGAGGTCGGCGGCCAGGTCGGCCTCGCCGAGGGAGAGCCCGACGACGTCGTCGTGCGCCCTCGCGAGCTCGAACGCCCGCTCGACGCCGAGCGCCGACTCGAGCAGCAGGTGCAGCGGACGCCCGAGCGCCTGCGCCACGTCCGTCACGACGGCGGGGTCGGTCGCCTTGGGCACGCGGACGCCGTCGAGCGGCAGCCCGGCGAGCGCCTCGAGGTCGAGGCGACCCTCCTCGTCGTCGGGACGGTTCATCCGCACCCAGAGCGGTTTCGTGCTCGTCAGCCCGGCCAGCGCCTCCCGGGCCAGGACCTTGGACCCCACCGGCACGGCGTCCTCGAGGTCGACGACGACGGCCTCGGCGTCGCCGGCGAGGGCCTTCGCGACGAGGTCGGGCCGGTGGCCGGGGACGTAGAGCCAGCTCCGGGCGACCCCGTACCCGCTCACACCGCTCCCGCGGCGCGCAGCGCGGCGAGCCGGTCGGCGTCGACGCCGTGCTCGGCGAGGACCTCCGCGGTGTGCCGGCCGAGCGCCGGTCCGGCGGTGCGGATCGCGCCCGGGGTCTCGGAGAGGCGGAACGGGACGTTCTGGAAGCGGACCGGCCCGAGCTCGTCGTCGTCGACGGTGACGATGCTGCCCAGGGCGTCGTACTGCGGGTCGGCGAGCACGTCGGCCGCCGTGTAGATCGGCGCGACCGCCGCCTCGGCCTTCTCGAACGCCGCGACCACCTCGTCGCGGTCACGGGCGGCGATCCACGCACCGACGGCCTCGTCGAGCTCGTCGGCGTGCTGCGCGCGCGACCACCCTGCCGCGAACCACGGCTCGTCGATCAGCTCGGGTCGGCCGACCAGCCGCATGACGCGCTCCGCGATCGACTGCGCGCTCGTCGAGACCGCGACCCAGCGGCCGTCGGCGCACTCGTAGGTGTTGCGCGGCGCGTTGTTCGACGACCGGTTGCCGTGCCGGGGCTGGAGCTCGCCGAGCTGGTCGTAGGCGATGACCTGCGGCCCGAGCACCGTGAGGAGCGGCTCGATGATCGCCATGTCGACGTCCTGGCCGCGTCCGGTCTGCTCGCGGGCCCGCAACGCCGTCATGATCGCGAAGGCCGTGGTGAGCGCGGTGACGCCGTCGGCGAGGCCGAACGGGGGCAGGGTCGGCGGGCCGTCGGGCTCGCCGGTGATCGCGGCGAAGCCGCTCATGGCCTCGGCGAGCGTGCCGAAGCCCGGTCTGGAGGCGTACGGCCCGAACTGGCCGAAGCCCGTGACGCGGGCGAGGACGAGGCCGGGGTTGCGCTCGCGCAGGACATCCGGCCCGAGACCCCACCGCTCCAACGTGCCGGGGCGGAAGTTCTCGATGATCACGTCGGCGTCCGCCGCGAGCTCGCGGAACACCTCCTGCCCCTCCGGCGTGGAGAGCACGAGCGTGATCGAGCGCTTGTTGCGGCCGAGCATCTTCCACCACAGGCCGACGCCGTCCTTGGAGGCGCCGTGGGTGCGGCTCGGGTCGCCGCGGGGGTGCTCGATCTTGATGACGTCCGCGCCGTGGTCGCCGAGCAGGGTGGCGGCCAGCGGGCCGGCGAACAGGGTCGCGACGTCGAGGACCTTGAGTCCGGCGAGGGCTGTCATGCGGTCCTTTCCGGGCGCCGCGGGGCGGCGCCGAGACGGTGGGAGATGCGATCGGCCACGGCGACGACGCGCGGGGCGATCGCGGTGACGAACTCGTCGGTGACGCGGTAGCGGGGCCCGCACACCGAGATGGCGCCGAGCACCTCCCCGGAGACCCCGAACACCGGGGCCGCGACGGACCCGGCGTCGGCCTGGCGCTCGCCCATCGAGGCGGCGTAGCCGGCGGCGACGATCCGGTCGAGCTCGGGACGCAGCACGGCGGGGTCGACGACCGTGCCCGGCGTCAGGGACTCCAGCGGCTCGGCGAGGACCTGGTCGCGTTCCTCCGCGGAGAGGAACGCGAGCATGCACTTGCCCGAGCTGCCGGCGTGCAGCGGGAACCGCCGGCCCAGCTCGACGGTCATCTTGATCTCGTGGGTCCCGACGACCTGGTCGAGGTAGACGCGGCCGTGCGGCACCGGGGTGGAGAGCGTCGCGGTCTCGCGCGTCTCGTCACGCAGCTCGCGCAGGAGCGGCAGCGCGGCCTGGCGCAGGTCGGACTCGCGCAGGGCCCGTGCGCCGATCGCGGCCGCCGCCGGACCCAGCCGGTACTCGCGGGTGACCGGGTCGAGGGCCACCATCCCGCGCCCTGCGAGCGAGGTCAGGATCCGGTGCACCACCGCCTTGGAGAGGCCGAGCTCCCGCGCGATGTGCGAGACGCCCTGGCTCGACGGGCCGTCGACGAACAACAGCAGGACGTCCGCCACGCGGGCGGTCGCCTCGGTCCCACCGGTCTGCTCGGGCACCCGTACCTCCACCTCGTACCGCTGGACGAAACACAGCGTTCATCGTGGAGGCGGGCGGCGTCAAGTCCGTTGATCCCTGCCGTTGTGCTGGGCGGTCCGAGCTGCTCTCATGGGTCGAAGAGCGGAGAACGAGCATTGTTTCTCTGAGCGGAACGGAGGCCGGGATGGCGGACGTCGACCTGCTGGTGGCCGGCGCGGGCGGTGGTCTGGCCGGCGCCCTGCGGGCCGCCGAGCGGGGACTGCAGGTGGTGGTGGCCGAGGCCAACCCGCACTTCCGGCGGGGGAACAACACCGCGATGTCGACGGCGATGATCCCGGGCCCGGGCAGCCGCTTCCAGCGCGCCGCGGGTGTCGAGGACTCCCAAGAGCGCTTCCTCGCCGACGTGGCCGCGAAGACCCGCGGCGAGGCCGACCCCGTCGTCGCCAAGACCCTCGCCGGGGTCGGGGCCGAAGTCGTCGAGTGGCTCGCCGACCACGTGGGGCTGCCGGTCGAACTCGCCGCCGTCGACTACCCGGGCCACTCCGTGCGCCGCTGCCACACGCTGCCCGGCCACCACGGTTCGACGTTGCTGCGCGGGCTCGCCGACGCCGTCGAGGCGTCGTCGTCGATCGACCTGCTGGTCCCGGCGCGGCTGACCGGGCTGGAGCCGGTCCCGGTCTCGAGCGACGGTGCCCCTCGCTCGGAACGGCAGGAGTGGCGGGTCACGCTCACCCGTCCCGACGGCGGGTCGGAGCAGCTGACCGCCGCCGCCGTCCTGCTCGCGACGAACGGCTACGGCGCCTCGCCCGAACTCGTCGGCCGCCATCTCCCCGAGATCGCCGGGGCGGCCTACCACGGCAGCGAGTACTCGACCGGCGACGCGCTGCGGCTCGGCGGCGAGCTCGGTGCGGCGACCGGGTTCCTCGACGCCTACCAGGGCCACGCCGGGCTGTCGGCCGCCGCCCGGACGCTCGTGACCTGGACGACCGTCATGGCCGGCGGCATCGTCGTCGACGCCGACGGCCGCCGCTTCGGCGACGAGACCGTGGGCTACTCCGAGTACGCCGCGATGCTCGCCGCCCGGCCCGGCGCGCGCGGCTGGGCGGTGTTCGACGCCCGGATCGACGCGGCGACGCAGGGGTTCACCGACTACCGCGACGTCGTCGAGGCCGGCGCGGTGCGCTGGGGCGCGACGGTCCCCGAGCTCGCCGACCGGATCGGGGTCGACCCCGCCGTGCTGGAGGAGGAGATCGCCGACGCCGCGGCGGTGGCCCGCGGGGAGGTCGTCGCCGACCGCGTCGGGCGCCGCTCGGTCACCGCACCCCTCGAGGCCCCCTACGCCGCCGTCGGGATCGTGCCCGCCCTCTTCCACACCCAGGGCGGGCTCGCCGTCGACGCCGACGCCCGCGTGCTCGACCCGGCCGGGCGCCCGCTCGGCTCCCTCCACGCCTCGGGCGGCGCCGCGGTCGGGATGTCCGGCCACGGCGCCGCCGGCTACCTGGCCGGCAACGGCCTCCTGCCCGCCCTCGGCCTCGCCTACCGGGCGGCCGACCACGTGGCCTCCGCAGCCTCCACCCACCCCGTCAGGAAGGTTCACGCATGACGCACGACCTGATCCTCCGCAACGTCCGCGTCGTCCGTCCCGGCGTCGACGACGCCTCCCTCGGCGACATCGCCGTCGACGGCGGGCGAGTCACCGAGGTCGGACCCGACCTCGGGACGGATGCCCACGAGGTCGTCGACGGGCGCGGTCAGCTCGCGTTCCCCGGTGTCGTGGACGCCCACCAGCACTGGGGCATCTACAACCCGCTCGAGGAGGACACGGCCACCGAGAGCCGTGCGTGCGCCCAGGGCGGGGTGACCACCTCGCTGACCTACATGCGCACCGGGCAGTACTACCTGAACACCGGCGGGCCGTACTCCGAGTTCTTCCCGCGGGTGCTCGCTGCCTCGGACGGGCGCTCGTACGTCGACTACGCCTTCCACCTCGCGCCGATGTCGGCCGGGCACATCGACGAGATCCCGACGCTCGTGGACGAGCACGGCGTCACGTCGTTCAAGATCTTCATGTTCTACGGCAGCCACGGGCTGCACGGGCGGTCGAACGCCCAGAACGACTTCCTCATGATCCCCGAGGGCGAGCGCTACGACATCGCCCACTTCGAGTTCGTCATGCGCGGCATCCAGCGCGCCCGCGAGGGCCGGCCCGACATCGCCGACGCCATCTCGCTGTCGCTGCACTGCGAGACCGCCGAGATCATGACGGCGTACACGAAGATCGTGGAGCAGGAGGGGCGCCTGTCCGGCCTGGAGGCCTACAGCGCGTCGCGGCCGCCGCACTCGGAGGGGCTCGCCGTCACGATCGCCTCCTATCTCGCGCACGAGACCGGACTCCCGACGATCAACCTGCTCCACCTGTCGTCGGGAAAGGCGCTCGAGGCCGCCATGCTGATGGCGCAGACGTTCCCGCACGTCGACTTCCGGCGGGAGGTGACCGTCGGGCACCTGCTCGCCGACATCCACACCGCCGACGGCGTGGGCGGCAAGGTCAACCCGCCGCTGCGGCCGCGCGAGGACGTCGAGGCGCTGTGGCGGCACGTGCTCGCGGGTGACGTGTCGTGGGTCGTCTCCGACCACGCGTGCTGCAAGGAGGCGACGAAGTTCGGCGACGACCACGAGGACGTCTTCGCGGCCAAGTCCGGCTTCGGCGGCACCGAGTACCTGCTGCCCGGCCTCGTGGGGGAGGGGCTCAAGCGCGGACTGCCGCTGTCGCGGATCGCGGAACTGACCTCGACGGCCCCGGCGCAGCGGTTCGGGCTCGGCGCCACCAAGGGCGACCTGGCGCCGGGCTTCGACGCCGACATCGCCCTCGTCGACCCCGACCGCTCGTGGACCGTCGACCCGGCCGACTCCGAGTCGACCCAGGAGTACACGCCCTTCCGTGGGCTGGAGATCGGATCGACCGTCACGCGGACGTTCCTCCGTGGTCGGACGGTCTACGTCGACGGCGCGGTCGTCGGCGAGCCGCAGGGTCGCTTCCTGAGGAGGCCTACGGCCCTGTGAGTACCTTTCCGTGCCAGGACACGGAGAAGTACTCACAGGCGCGGAGCGCACATGACGGCGATGGAGGGCGGCGGGCGGTACAACGCCCACGCCTCGGCGCAGGCCGCGTCGGCGGAGTTCGCGCTCGACCTGGTGCGGGAGGCCGCGCGGACCGCGCCGGTCGGGCCGGACGGGACGGTCACCGTCGTCGACTACGGCGCCTCGGAGGGCCGCAACTCCCTGGCGCCCGTGAACGCCGCCGTCGAGACCCTCCGGGCGGTCCACGGCGAGGAGCAGCCGATCTGGGTGGTCCACACCGACCTGCCCGACAACGACTTCTCCTCGCTCTTCCACGTCGTCGCCGACGACTCGCGGAGCTACCGGCGGCCCGGCGTCCACACGGCGGCGGTCGGCCGGTCGTTCTACGAGCAGCTGCTCCCGATCGGCTCCGTCGGGCTCGGGTGGAGCTCGATCGCCGTGCACTGGCTGCGCGACGTCCCGGGGCCCCTCGACGGGTTCTGGCCGGGGAACGCGACCGGGGAGCAGGCTGCGACTTGGGAGCGCGCCGCGGCCGCCGACTGGTCCGCGTTCCTGACGGCGAGGTCGGCCGAGCTGCGGCCCGGGGCGCGGCTCGTGGTCGTCTCCGGTGCCGCGTACGACGACGAGCCGCCGCGGCGGTCGGGCGCGGAGCGGGTCATGGACGAGGTCGCCCGTGGTCTGGCGGCCCTCGTCGAGCGTGAGGTGCTGACCGTGGCGGAGCGGGACGCCATGGTGGTCCCGGCGTGGTACCGCACGGAGGTCGAGTGGCGGGCCCCGTTCACCGGGGACCTCGGCCTGGAGCTGGAGCGGTACGAGTCGGTCGAGCTGGGCGACCCGTTGTGGCAGCAGCACGGGGACGGCGCCGACTACGGACGGGCGGCCGCGGCGGCGATCCGGGTGTCCTTCGGGCAACCGCTGCTGCAGGGCCTGGAGCCGTCGCGACGGGAGGCCGTGGCCGCCGCCCTGTTCGACGAGCACCTCGCGAACGCGATCGCGGCGGGCCCGCCCGGGCCGTGGTTCGACTGGCGGCTGGCGATCATGTGCTTCGCACGTGAGCACTAAGGGGGGCTATAGAGCCTGTCGGCTTTTGTAGACCGGCGCCAGCGCCTCTGATTGGATCTTGGGGTGGCTCGTGACTTCCGTCCGGTGGATCGTGACACCGGGTTCCTGCTGCCCCCGGATGTGCGGGACTGGCTGCCCGAGGGGCATCTGGCCTGGACGGTGATCGACGCGGTCGAGATGTTGGATCTGACCGCGTTGATCTCCACCTACCGGCTGGGGGGTCGCGGCCGGCGGGCCTACGACCCGGCGATGATGCTCGCGTTGTTGATCTACGCGTATGCGGTGGGTCTGACGTCCTCACGCGGGATCGAACGCGCCTGCGGCCACGACGTGGCGTTCCGGGTGATCACCGCCAACCAGGTCCCTGATCACGACACCATCGCCGCGTTCCGGGTCCGGCACCGCGAGGTGTTCAAGGACCTGTTCATCGAGGTCCTCAAGGTCTGCGCGGCCGCGGGGCTGGGGCGGGTCGGGACGATCTCGGTCGATGGCAGCAAGATCGCCGCGAACGCCTCGTCGCGGCGCAACCGCACCGCGGCGGGGATCGCCAAAGCCCAGGCCGAACTGGGTGAGCCGGAGCCCGATGACCGGGGTCTGGCGGGGGTGGTCGAGGACCGCCTGGAACGGGCCGAGTCCAGCGACGCCGCCGAGGACGCCGAGCACGGGCCGGGACGACGGGGCGACGAGCCGCCCGAGGACATGAACGACCCGACCGCGCGGCGGGCCCGGCTGGCCCGGGCCGCGGCGAAGGTCGCCGAGCAGAACGCCGCCCGGGCGGCGGAAGCGGCCGCCCAGCAGCAACGCTACGAGACCAAGCTCGCGGCCCGGAACGCCCACCACGCCACCCACGGGCGCTTCCCGAAAGGCCGGCCCCCGAAGGCACCGGCCACCGCGACCGAGAGCACCCCGGCCGAGAGCACCCCGGCCGGGGACAAGCCGGTGCGGGCGAACACCACCGACCCCGACTCCCGGCCGTTGCGGACCGCGCAGGGGTTCCTGCAGGGCTTCAACTCCCAGGCCGTGGTCGGCGACGACCAGGTCGTGATCGCGGTCGAGGTCGTCGACCAGGCCAACGACGCCGGTCTGCTCGCCCCGATGACCGCCGCCGCGCTGGACAACCTCGCCCGCGCCGGGATCGACGCCCCGGTCGAGACCGTGCTCGCTGACACCGGCTACTTCACCGCCGGAGACATCACCGCCCTCGATGACGTCCACCAGCAGGGGCGGGGCCCCCGACCGCTGGTCGCGCCCACACGTGATGCGCTGCGCGACCCCGAGCAGCAACAACCACCCCGGCAGGAGTCGCGGGTGCGCCGCCGGATGCGCGAACGGCTCGCCGAGCCCGAGGCGCGCGAGCGCTACCGACGTCGCAAAGTCACCGTCGAACCGGTCTTCGGGCAGATCAAGAACCGGATCGCCGACCGGTTCCGGGTTCGGGGTCTCGTCGCGGTCCGCGCCGAGCTCACCCTGATCTCCACCGCCCACAACCTGCTCAAGCTCCACACCGCAACCACCTGAGAAGCGGGCCACGGCGCCCTCCGGGCGCCGCAGCCCGCCCTCAGGAACCCGCCGTCAGGAACCCGCCGTCAGGAACCCGCCGTCAGGAACCCGGAATCAGCGACTGACTCCGAGCACCCACCGGACTTACAAAGTCCGACAGGCTCTATAGCCCCACTTAGTGCTCACATGCGGAGCACACCAGGTCCATTAATCGCGCCGTCCGGGCGCGGTCGTCGGCGCCCTGCAGCGTGACGAACGCGCCGACCAGCAGCGTCACGACGTCGTCCGCCTCGACCCCGGGACGGAGCGAGCCGTCGGCCGCACCCGCCGTCAGGAAGGTGCCGACCGCCGCGTCGACGGACTCGCGCGTGCGCAGCGAGGCGAGCGAGCCGTCGGCGACCATCGCGCGGAAGGTGTCGGCCATGCCGCGCTTGGTGAGGACGAACTCGGCGTAGCGGTCGAGCCAGGCGCGGAACGCGGTGGCGGCGTGCGGGCCGGGGTCGACGTCGCGGCACAGCGACTCGAGCTCCGTGCGGTAGACGGCCTCGACGAGCGCCTCGCGGGTGGGGAAGTGCCGGTAGAGCGTCCCGATCCCGACGCCGGCGTCGCGCGCGATCTTCTCCAACGTCGGGTCGCCCCCGGCGAGGAACGCGGCGGCCGCCGCCTCGAGGAGGCGGGCGCGGTTGCGGGCGGCATCGGCGCGGGGCATATCCGGAGGTGCCTCCGTTTCGGTGGTAGCGTCCTCGTTGGAACCGGAGGCTACTCCGGATCGTGACGACGAGGGGTGGAGCCATGCGTCCCGGAGGAACCGCGAAGCTGGGGGAGCGCGAGGTCGCGCGCGTGGGGTACGGCGCGATGCAGCTGCGGGAGGAGGGGCCCGACGACGGTCCGGTCGCCGTCCTGCGCCGCGCCCGGGAGCTCGGGGTCGACCACCTCGACACCGCCGAGTTCTACGGCGACGGCGTCGTGAACCGGCGCATCCGGGCGGCGCTCGGGCCGGACGACGACGTCGTGGTCGCCACCAAGGTCGGCGCGGAGCCGGCGAGCGGCGTGATCGACCTGCGCCTCGCCCAGCGCCCGGAGCAGCTGCGCGCCCAGGTCGAGGCGAACCTGCGCTCGCTCGGCGCGGAGCGGCTCGACGTCGTGAACCTCCGCCGCGCCGATGCCCCGCCCGGGCTCGTCGCCGAGGGCGACCAGGTCGTCGACCTCGACGACCAGCTCGCCGTCCTGACCGCCCTGCGCGACGCGGGCACCATCGGCGCGATCGGGCTCTCGCAGGTGTCGGCGGACCAGCTGCGCCGGGCTCTCCCGGTCGGCATCGTCTGCGTGCAGAACGCGTACTCGCTGGTCGACCGGTCGTCCGAGCCCGTGCTCGACCTCTGCCGCGAGCACGGGATCGCCTGGGTGCCCTACTTCCCGCTCGGCAGCGGGTTCGCCGGTCAGACCCACGTGACGACGCTCCCGTCCGTGCGGTCCGTGGCGGACCGGATCGGGGCGACGCCGTCGCAGGTCGGGCTCGCCTGGGTCCTCTCGCGGTCGCCCGGGTCGATGGTCATCCCCGGGACGCGGTCCGTGGGGCACCTCGAGGAGAACGTCGGCGCCGGGTCGGTGTCGCTCTCGGCGGAGGACCTCGCGACACTCGACGCGTGACCCGGATCGTCCTCGTGCACGGCGCCGGCAGCGGCGCGGCGTACTGGTGGCGGGTGCTCCCGCTGCTGCCCGACGCGGTCGCGGTCGACCTCCCGCCCGACGCCGCGACCTGGGAGGAGTGCGTGGAGGTCGTGCACGAGGCCGCCGATGACGGAGCGGTGCTCGTCGGGCAGTCGATGGGCGCCTTCGTCGTCGCCCTCGCAGCCGCTTCCTTCCCGACGTCGGGTGTGGTGCTGCTGGCGCCGATGGTCCCGGCGCCGGGGGAGACCGCCGGGGCGTGGTGGGAGAACACCGGGCACGCCGAGGCGGCCGCCGCCGGCGCCCGGGCGCAGGGGCTCGACCCCGCCGTCGTCGTGCCTGGGCCGGAGTTCGACGTGGACGTGACCTTCCTGCACGACGTGCCGCCCGAGGTGCTCCCGGAGCAGCTCGACCCGTCGTGGCCGCCGGGCGCCCTGTTCGACGCGCCGTACCCGCTCGAGGCGTGGCCCGACGTCCCCACCCGGGTCCTCGCCGCCCGGGACGACCGGCTCTTCCCGCTGCCGTTCGTGCAGCGGCTGGCCCGGGAACGGCTCGGCGTCGAGGCGGAGGTGCTCCCGGGTGGGCACGTCGTCGCCCTCGCGCAGCCGGCCGCCGTCGCCACCGCCCTGAGGGCGTGACACGGTGGAATCCATGGTGGATTCCGGGGCGGACGACATCGAGCGGGCCCGCGAGCTGATCGCCCGCGCGCAGCGGATCACGGTCCTCACGGGCGCCGGGGTGTCGACCGACTCCGGCATCCCCGACTTCCGCGGCCCGCAGGGCGTGTGGACGCTCAACCCCGCCGCCGAGCTGATCTGGAACTACGAGAACTACGTCGCCGACCCCGAGGTCCGGCGCACGGCGTGGCAGGAACGGGTCGAGCACCCGATGTTCCGCGCCGTGCCCGGGAAAGCCCACGCCGCGCTCGTCGAGCTCGAGCGCTCCGGGAAGCTGCTCGCCCTGCTGACGCAGAACATCGACGGACTGCACCAGAAGGCGGGCTCCTCGTCCGAGCTCGTCGCCGAGCTGCACGGGTCGAACCACGGGACGGTGTGCCTGAGCTGCGGGACGGTCACGCCGATGGCCGACGCCCTGGAGCGGGTGCGCGCCGGCGACGACGACCCGACCTGCGAGCGCTGCGGCGGCATCCTCAAGGCGACGACGATCATGTTCGGGGAGATGCTCGACTCCGAGGTCATCATGCGGGCCCGCGACGCCGCGCTCGCCTGCGACCTGTTCCTCGCCGTCGGCACCTCGCTCGGGGTGCACCCGGCGGCGGGGCTCGTCGGGGTCGCCGCCCAGGTCGGGGCCGACGTGATCATCGTGAACGCCGAGCCGACGCCGTACGACGACGTCGCCTCGGTGGTGCTCCGGGGCGGGATCGGCGAGGTGCTCCCCGAGGTGCTCCGCATGTGAGCACAAAGGGGGCTGATAGCCCCACTTAGTGCTCACCTGCGCGGAGCGCACACTGGCTCCCATGACGCGGTTCGGAGCGGTACGACGACGGGTCGCGGACTCCGCACCCGTCGTCCGGCTGGTCCGTACGGTCGGGCGCTACCGCGACCGGGACGGCAACCACCACGCCGCCGCGCTCACGTTCTTCACCCTGCTCGCCCTCGTGCCGCTGCTGATGCTCGCCGTGGCGGCGACCGGGTTCGTGCTCGCGGCGGACGGCGTGGTGCTCGCCCAGCTCGACGCCGCGCTCGCCGTCGCCCTGCCGGTGGGGGCGTCCGGTGCGGTCGGCGGGGTGGTGCACACCGTGGTGGCCGAGCGGGGCCGGCTCGGGATCCTCGCGCTCGCGATCGCCCTGTTCTCCGGCTGGAGCTGGATCGCCCACGTCCGCGACTCGGTGACGGTGATGCTCGGCCAGCCCCGCCCGCGCGGTCGGCTGTGGCGCACGGTCCTCTCCGACGTCGTGACCCTGCTCGGCATCGGGGTCGCGATGGTGCTGTCGTTCGCCTCCGCGGCCCTCACCGGCCGGATCGGGACGCGCGTGCTCGAGACGCTCGGGCTCGGCGGCACGCCGGTCGCCCGGATCGTGCTCACGGCCGGGTCGCTGGTGATCGGGCTGGTGGCGAACTGGGTGGTGGTCGGCTGGTGCCTCGCCAAGCTCCCGCGGGCCCGGCGTCCGGTGCGGGAGGTGCTGGTGCCCGCCGCGGTCGGGGCGCTGGGCCTCGCCGCGCTGCAGCAGCTCGGCGGCCTGTACCTGCGGCTGCTGACGCACTCACCCGCCGTCGCGACCCTCGGCGCCCTCGTCGGGCTGCTCCTGTTCGTCTACACGCTGATGCGCTGGCTGCTGCTGGTCACGGTGTGGAGCGCGACCTCGGCGACCGACGCGGAGGTCACGACGACGGGTGGCCTGCGCCGGGCGGGAGGGACGCTGGCCGTCGGCGCGTCGGCGGGGCTGGCCGCGAAGGTGCTGCGAATGTGAGCACTAAGTGGGGCTATAGCCCCACTTAGTGCTCACCTGGCCGAAGGCCACCTTGCGTTCGAGCGCGCTCGAAGGCCTAGCGTCAGCGGCGTGCCAGGATCGATTCTCGGAACTGCCGTCCGCCGCGTCGAGGACCCGGAGCTGATCCGCGGTCACGCCACGTACGTCGACAACATCGTTCCCCCGGGTGCCCTGCACGTCGTGTTCGTCCGCTCGCCGCTGGCGCACGCGCGGCTGGAGGGCGTGAGCGTCGACAAGGCCCGCGAGGCTCCCGGCGTCGTGGCGGTGCTGACCGCCGACGACCTCGTCGACCTGCCCGACCATCGGCCGTTCATGGTCCTCAACGACGCCTGCGCCCGGCCGCTGCTCGCACGCGGGAAGGTGCGCTTCGTCGGCGACATGGTGGCCGCGATCGTCGCGACGACCACGGCCGAGGCGGTCGACGCCGCCGAGCTGGTCGAGGTGGACTACGACCGGCTCGAGGCCGTCGTCGACCCCGAGGCCGCGCTCGCCGCCGACGCCCCGCTGCAGTTCGAGGAGCTCGGCTCCAACCTCGCGGCCGGGATGCGCGACGCCGAGGAGGTCGACCCGCTGGCCGACGCCGACGTCGTGGTGCGCGCCCGCATCGTCAACCAGCGCCTCGCCGTCGCGCCCATGGAGGGCAACTCGGTGACCGCCGAGCCCGCCTCGGGCGACTACGACGCCACCATCCACGTCTCCACCCAGATGCCGCACGGGCTGCGCGACCAGGTCGCGAAGCAGTGGGGCTGGGACCCCGAGCGCGTCCGCGTGATCGCCCCGCACGTCGGCGGCGGCTTCGGCGGTAAGGCCGGCCTCGCGCCGGAGCACGCCGTGGTCATCGAGCTGGCCCGCCGGCTCGGGCGGCCGGTCACCTGGACCGAGACCCGCAGCGAGAACCTCACCGCGATGCCGCACGGTCGCGGTCAGGTGCAGTACGCGGAGCTCGGGCTGCGGCGCGACGGGACCATCGTCGGCCTGCGCGCCCGGGTCGTCGGCGACGCCGGGGCCTACGCCGGGTTCGGCGGCGCCCTCGCGCTCGGCCCGACCCGCAACATGGCCCAGGGCGTCTACCGCATCCCCGCCATCTCCTACGGCGCCGCGGCCGCCCTCACCACGACGACGCCGGTGGGCGCCTTCCGCGGGGCGGGTCGCCCCGAGGCCGCGGCCATGCTCGAGCGGATCATGGACCTCGCCGCGCTCGAGCTCGACGTCGACCCCGCCGAGCTGCGCCGCCGGAACTTCCTCGCCCCCGACCAGTTCCCGTACACCACCGTCACCGGCTCGCTCTACGACTCCGGCGACTACGCCAAGCCCCTCGACGAGGCGCTGCGTCTCGCTGGGTACGACGAGCTCCGGGCCGAGCAGGCCCGTCGTCGGGAACGGGGCGACCGCGTGGTGCTCGGCATCGGCCTCGGGGTCTACGTCGAGGTCACCGCGGGGGGCGCGGCGCAGGAGTACGGGAAGGTCAGCGTCGACGACGACGGCGGGGCGACCGTCGCGGTGGGCACGTCGGGGCACGGGCAGGGGCACGCGACGTCGTTCGCGATGATCGTCGCCGACCGGCTCGGCATCCCGATGGAGCGCATCCGCTTCGTCCAGTCCGACACCGCGGCCGTCCCGCACGGCGGCGGCACGGGCGGCTCGCGGTCGCTGCAGCTCGCCGGGTCGAGCGTGCTCGTCGCCGCCGACACGGTCCTCTCCCGCGCGCGCGAGGTGGTCGCGTCGGTCTTCGAGGCCGCTCCGGAGGACATCGCGGTTCTCGACGACGGGTCGGTCGGCGTGGCAGGCGTCCCCGGCCGGTCGATGACGTGGACCGAGGTCGCCGCCGCCGCGCACGAGCAGGGCGTGTCGCTGGCCGAGGCGCGCGACGAGTCGCAGCCGGGCGCGACCTACCCGTTCGGCGCGCACGTCAGCGTCGTCGAGGTCGACCTGGACACGGGGCGGGTCACGCCCACCCGGCACATCGCGGTCGACGACTGCGGGCGCGTGCTCAACCCGACCCTGGTCGCCGGTCAGCAGCACGGCGGGCTGGTGCAGGGCATCTCGCAGGCGCTGTGGGAGGGCTTCTCCTACGACGCCGACGGCAACCCGGTGACGGGCTCGTTCGCCGCCTACCTGCTCCCGACCGCCGCGGAGCTGCCCACCTTCGAGGCCGCCTCCACCGAGACCCCGACCCCCTACAACCCGCTCGGCGCGAAGGGGATCGGCGAGGCGGCGACGATCGGGTCGACGCCGGCCGTGCAGAACGCGGTGGTCGACGCGCTCGCGCACCTCGGCGTCCGGCACGTCGACATGCCGCTCACCCCGGACCGGGTCTGGCACGCGATCCGCGACGCCGAGGCCGGGACGCTCGCCGACCCGTGGTCGGAGCCGCCGGCGGTGTTCGCCACCCTCCCGGTCCGCGGCGCCTCGGCCGACCCGGAGGCGGCGTAGGTGGACGTGTAGGTGCGCTGCGCGCATGTGAGCAGTAAAGGTCGCTATCGCGACCTTCAGTGCTCACATGCGACCAGCACCTTCAGCTCGCTGAACAGCTCGGCGCGGCTCTCCGACCCGAGACGACGGCGGATGCGGGCCACGTGGTGCTCGACCGTCTTCGTCGACAGGAAGAGCCGGCCCGCGATCTCGCGGTAGGTCAGCCCCTCGAGGACGAGTTCGGCGATGTCGCGCTCGCGGTCGGTCAGCGTCGCCGACGCCTCGCGCCGGGCGCGGGTCACCGCGACGGTGCGGGAGGTCCCGGCGTCGGGAAGCGGCTCCGGGGCCGGGCCGGGGGCGGTCGGGACCCGACCGGCCTGCAGCGCGCGGGCGCAGGCGAGGAGGGCGGCGGAGTCGGCGCGGTCGGTCGTGCGGATGGCGGCCTCGCCGGCGAGGCGGGCACCGTCCCACCCGAGCCCGACCGCGCGCAGGGCCGTCGCGGTCGCCGTCACGGCGTCGGCGTCGATGTCGCCGGCGAGCACCGCCAGCCACACGCGGGCGGCGCGGGCGGGGGCGACGGCGCGGTCGTTGGCCTGCGCGGCGTCCTCGAGGGCGGCCGCGTGGGCGCGGGCGGCGTCGTGGTCGTCGGCGGTGATGGCGGCGTGCAGCCGCGCCCAGTGCCAGGCGGTCGACCACGACGGCGGGTCGCCGAGGGCCGCGAGCAGCGCGGTCGCCTCGGCGAGGTGCGGGTCGACCCACCGACCCTCGCCGAGCCGGGCCGCGGCGATCGCGAGTTCGCCGACCGGCAGCAGGCAGTAGAGGTCGACCGGGTGGCGGAGCAGCGCCTGGCGTGCGCTGGCCCAGAGGTCCAGCAGCCGGCGGGTGTCCCCGGCGCGGCGGGCCAGGGCGACCTCGCACGCGACGGTCATCAGCGCGTCGCGCGGCTCCGGGGTGCCCGGGAGGTCGTCGGCGACCGCCAGCGCGGCCCGGGCGGCGGCCTCGTCGTCGCGGAGCATCGCCGACCAGGCCCGCAGGAGCACGTGGCGGCGGCGCAGGGCGGGACCGCCTAGATCGGCGTCGACGGCGAGGTCGAGCAGCGGCTCGGCGAGCTCGGGCTCCCCGCGGTGCAGCGCGAGCAGGGCACCGAGCGCGGCGGGGGAGTCGGCGGCCGGGCTCTGTTCCCCCGAGGCGGCGAGCGAGGTCGTCGCGCGGACGAGCAGGGACAGCGACGTGCCGGCGGTGCGGTCGCGCCCGTCGATCGAGGCGAGGAGGCCCTCGGCGGTCAGCGCGTCCGCACCGTCGCGCAGTCCGGGCAGGACGTCGTCGGCGGGGGCGACGGCGGCGCGCGCCTCCGCGGGGGAGCCGGTCCCGAGCAGGCTCACCACCGCACCCGGCGTGCCCGCGCCCTGGCGGGCCAGCCAGCGGTGCACCTCGGCGGCCCGGGCGAGCAGCCCGCGCTGCGGGAGGACCGCCGCGAGCACCCGGGCGCCGAGGAGGCGGTCCGGACCGTCCCCCGTGCGCAGCGCGTCGTCGGCCAGCCGCAGCGCGGTGTCCGAGTCGCCGGCGAGCGCCGCGCGGGCGGCGGCCGCTCCACCGCCGGGCAGGTCGACCGGGGCGGGGTCGGGGGCGGTCACGAGGCCGTCCCGGTGGTCGGGGCCGCGCTCCCGGAGGGCGCGGGTCCGGAGGCGACCGGGGTCTCGGCGGTCGGGGCGGCCGCGCTCGACGGCGCCTGCGCCACGGGGCTCGCGACGTCGGGCGACGGTGCCACCGCGGCGGGGGCGGGGTTCCCGACGACGGGTGAGGGCGCGGCCGGAGCGGCCGGTGCGGCGGGGGCCGGAGCGAGGGCCGCCGGTGCGGCGGCCCCGGCCTGCGGCCGCAGGTTCTGCGCGGTCGGCGTCCGGGAGGAGCGGGTGGTCGTGGTCGTGGCCGGGCGCCGTGTGGTCGTGCCGGTCGGCGACGAGCTCCCCGAGGTCTCCGTAGCGGCCTGCCCGCCCACGGAAGGCTCGGTGGACGGCTCCGTCGCGGGGGAGGGGGCCGCAGGGGCGGTGGCCGCGAGGGGCGGCGCCGCCGGGGCCGCGGCCGGCGTGGGTGCGGTGGTGGTCGGGAGGGGGGTGCTCGTGGAGGTGCGGGCCGAGGTGAGCCCCGGGATCGGCACGGCGACGGCCACGACGGCCAGCGCGATCAGGGCGACGGCCAGCAGGATCCAGGCGCGGTAGCGGCGCAGCGGGCCCACGGGGGCCAGGTCGCCGACCGGGGCGGCCGCCGTCGCGACCGGCGGGCGCGGCACGTCGTCCCCGACGATCCGGGGACGTTCCATCAGGGCCGTCGACCCCGACCGCGCGGGGCGCCGGAGCTCCTCCTCGGGAGCCGGGCCCCAGCCGTCGGCGTCAGCGGTCGGCTGCGGGGCCGGCTGGGGTGCCGGCTCTGCGGCCGGGCGACGACGGGCCGCGGACGCCCCGAGTGCGGCACCGGCGGTCATCGCGGCCCCGGCCGCAGTGTGCCGCTCGACAGGTGCCCCGACCGGGGCACCGAGCGCCTGCCCGTTCGGCTGCGAGGCCGGCTCCGCGACGGTGGCCGCGCTGCGGCGCCCGGCCTCGATGCGGCGCCGCTCCCACACGTCCGCCGGAACCGCCGCGAACGCGCCGGAGGCCGGGCTCGTCGTCGGCGAGCCGGAGGCCGAGCCCGCCGCGGCGAATGATGAGGACGTCGGACCCGCCGTCGGGATGCCGGCCGGACCCACCGCGGCGAACGATCCCGAGGCCGGGCCCGTCGCCGAGAGGGAGCCGGAGGCCGGACCCGCCGCGGCGAACGATCCGGAGGCCGCACCCGCCGCGGCGAACGATCCGGAGGCCGGACCGGTCGTCGGGACGCTGCCGGAGGGCGTGCCCGACAGGACCTCCTGTCGGCGGGCGTTCGCGTGCCCGGCGGCGGTCAGGGCCGCGCCCTCGGCGACGACGGTGACCGGGTCGAGCTCCGGGCGCACCGGGCGGCCGAGCTCCTCGGCGAGCAGGCGGGCGACGAGCGGGATGCGGGCCGAGCCGCCGACGAGGACGACCTGGTCGGGCACGACATCGGCGGCCTCGAGGGTGCCGGCGAAGGCGTCGACGGTGGCCGCGACGAGGGGGGTGATGCGGGCCTCGAGGTCCGCGCGGGTGATGCGGACGGTCGTGTCCAGGGGCCCGACCGCGATCCGCACCGACGCCTCGGTGTCGGTCGACAGGCGCTCCTTCGCGCGCCGCGCGGACTGCTGCAGCGCGGCGAGGGCGTGGCGGGAGGCGTTGTCGTCGAGCGCGGCGATAGCCTCGTCGAGGGGCTCGCCCAGCTCCTCGCGGACGTGGGCGAGGACGGCGCCGTCGACGTCGGTACCGCCCGCACGGACCGGCGCGCCGGAGTCGGCGAGCACCTCGGTCGTGGTGGTCCCGGGCGCGGCGGTCCCGCCCTCCGTGCCGACGGCGACCACGCCGCGCGCGCCCCGACGGATCACGGCGGCCCGGAAGCGGCGGCCGCCGAGGTCGTAGACGGCGGCGACCCGGCCGGCCCGCAGGCCGCCGAAGGTCGCCGCGGCGAGGACGGCGGCGCGCGACTCCGCGACGAGGACGGCGTGCCCGAGCCCGACCCGCACCAGCGCCCGGCGCAGCGTGCGCTCCCGGTGCGCGCCCCACCCGGCGGGGTGGGTGACGGCGAGCGAGCGGGCCGCTCCGCCCTCGAGGGCGGCGACCCGGCGGACCGCGGCCAGGACGATCTCGGCGGCCACGTCGTCGGCGGCCCAGGGCTCGTCGCCCACGATCAGGGGGACGTCGTCGCCGAGCCGGGCGGACACGTCGCGGACGGCGCGGTCGGGCTCGAGCGCGGCCCGTCGCTCGGCGTCCGCGCCGGTACGCACTACCCCGTCGGTCCCGCGGTGGGCGGTGGCAGGCATGATCGGCGAGCCGTCGCTGCCGAGGCCGACGGCCTCGGTGCGCGTCTCTCCGTCACGCAGGACCGCCGCGACCACGGTCGTGCTGCCCAGGTCGACCCCGAGGTCGTAACCCACCGTATCCCCCCCATCACTCGGTTGACCGCACATCGGCGCTCGACCGTCAAGCGCAACATACTGCGCCAATCGGAGGAACAAGAGTCACGGTTGAGGCACGCCACCCAAGTGGGCGTCGAGACTCGGGTGAACGGTGGGGCTGGTGGGGTGAACGGACTCCCGGGGGGCGGTGACCGTGGGGGGTGGTCGGATCCCCCTCCTCCCCGGATCGGGTTCGCGGGGGGAACACCGATGGCAGTAGGGCTCGGGATTCCTAACGTTGCTCCCAACGCCGGATCAGATAGGTCCGGAAGGAGCACCTGGAGAACACGATGCCGGCGACCGAGGCCAAGACCCTGCTGCAGTTCCTGCTCGACCTGCTGCGCGACCCGCAGACGCAGGCGCAGTTCGACGCCAACCCCCAGGCCACCCTCGCGGCCGCCGGCCTCGACGGGATGTGCTTCGCCGACGTGCGGGACGCGCTGCCGCTGGTCATGGACCACGCGCCGGCCGCCGTCGCCGCCCGCTACGACGACGACGTCCGCGCCGCCTCCGCTTCGGCCGTCGCGGTCGTCGGCGAGGAGCACCACCACGGTGGCCACGGCGGCGAGCACCACTGGATCCCCGGCCCCGTGCTGCCCCCGCACACCCCCGAGGTCGAGAAGGTCATCCAGCAGCTGCAGTACGTCACGAACAACTACGCCTACGACTCGCACGACACGAACCTCGAGACCAACCTCGAGCAGAACATCCGTGCCAACGGCGACGTGACCACCACGCTGAACCAGCCCGTCGCCTCCGGCGCCGGTGCGGTGGCGGCCGGCGGGGACATCACCTCCCCGGTCGCGACCGGCGAGGGCTCGGCCGCCGGCGACGGCAACATGGTCAACCACGACGGCACCGCGTCCTTCGGCGCCGGCGACGCCTCCAGCGTCGGCGGCTCGATCGCGGCCGGCGAGGGTGGCGCCGTGTCGCTGAACGACGCCGCCACCGGCGCCAACACCGACAACTCGGCCGAGAACTTCGGCTCGGGCGCGGCGTCCAGCAACGCCGCGGCGACCTCGGACCACTCGGTCACCGACAACTCGACCGACACCGCGACCGCGACCGACAACTCGCAGGAGACGGACAACTCGCAGCACAACCCGGTCAACACCGGCGCGGGTGACCTCGACTCGACCGAGCGCGAGGCGTCCCCGCTGTTCGCCCACGAGGACGCCTCGGGGGCGGCGGACGCCGACACCCTCGCGGCCTCCCACGAGGCGCAGCACCACGACGTGGTCACCCACGCCTGAGCCGCACCCACGTCCCGGGGGCTGCCCCCGCTCTTCGCCCCCGGGACGGGTCGTGGCGACCGCGCCCGCCGCGACCCGCTCCGAACAGCCGGGACCCCTCCACGTCAGGGGTCCCGGCTGTTCCCGTGTCCGGCACCGATTCGAGCTCCGACGTCGAGCTCCGATGTCCACCGTCCGAGGCGTCCGCGTCGCCCCGGAGCGGTCCGGATCGCGCGTTAGAGTCGGCCGAACGGGCCAACGCACTGCTCTGGAAGCGGTAGACCCGAGAGCGGAGATCGACGCGGGGGGACGACGTGGAGGGGAACGACGCCGGGACGCCGGACCGGGACGAGGCACGGGCGGTGACCGCCCTGGCGGTCCGCGCCGCCGCGGCCTACGGCCGCCCCGACCTGGCGGCCGACCTGGGTGCGGCGGCGGACCGCCTCGCGGACCCGGGGGCACGCGTCCTCGTCGTCGGGGACTTCAAGCAGGGCAAGAGCGCGCTCGTCTCGGAACTCGCCGGCACCTCCGTCTGCCCGGTGCACGACGACGTCGCCACGCGGCTCCCGACGGTGGTGCGCCACGGCCCGGAGCCGGTCGCGGTGCTCGTCGCGCCGGCCGAGGAGGGGGCCGAGGACGCGACCGAGGTCCGACGTCGGGTCTCCTCGACCGAGCTGACCGCGGCCGTCACCGGCCGGGCCGAGCGGGGCCCCGCCTGGACCCACGCCGAGGTCGAGCTGGTCGACGGTCTCGTCGGCGACGGGCTCGTCCTCGTCGACACCCCGGGTGAGGGCGGTCCCCGCTCCGCCCGCGGGCTCACCGTCCGCGCCGGCTTCCCGGCCGCGCACGCCGTCGTCGTCGTGACCGACGCGTCGCGGGAGCTGACCGCCCCGGAGCTGGCGCTGCTCCGCGCCGCCGACCGGCAGTGCGACACCGTCGTCCTGGCCCTGACGAAGGTCGACCTGCACCCCCGGTGGCGCGAGGTCCGCGACCTCGACCGCCGCCACCTCCGCGCCCACGACCTCGAGCGCGTCCGCGTCGTCCCGGTGTCGGCGACCCTCGCCGCGTACGCCCGGCGGCTCGGCGACGACGACCTGCTGGCCGAGTCCGGGGTGCCCGCGCTGGCGTACCTGCTGCGCACCGAGGTCGCCGACCCGGCGGGCGCCCGGCACACCGTGGCGGTGCTCGACCAGGTCGCGGAGGCCGTCACCGAGTTCTCCGCCGCCCTCGAGGCCGAGCGGATCGGGCTGGAGGACCCGGCCCGGGCCGCCGAGATGGCCGGGGAGCTGACCGCCGCGCGGGACCGCGCCGCCGAGCTCAAGGAGCGCAGCGCCCGCTGGCAGCAGACGTTGGCCGACGGCGTCGCCGACCTCGTCTCCGACATCGACTGGGACCTGCGCGACCGCATCCGCCACGTCGTCCGCGCGGGGGAGGAGGCGCTCGACGCGGCCGACCCGGCGTCGTCGTGGGAGACCTTCGCGCCCTGGTTCACCGAGGAGATCTCCGAGGCGGTCACCACGACGTTCATCTGGTCCGGGGAGCGCACCTGGCGCCTCGCCGAGCGGGTCGCCGAGCACTTCGCGATCTCCGGCGGCTCGGTGCGCTCGCAGCTGCCGGGGGCCTTCGACTCTTCCGACGGGACCGCGCTGGTCGCCCCCACCCCGCCGGAGTCGCCGCTGGAGCAGACGATGCCCGGCGGGATGGTGGTGCGGGCCGAGCTGCCCGACGTGCCCGGGATCGACCTGCCCGACCTCGAGCGGATCGGGTGGGCGAACGGCTTCGTCGTCGGGATGCGGGGGTCCTACGGCGGGGTGCTCATGGTCGGGATGGTGACCACGCTGTCCGGCCTCGCGCTGATCAACCCGTTCTCCGTGGGGGCCGGCGTGCTGCTGGGATCGAAGACCATCCGGGACGAGCGGAAGCGCGCGCTGCAACGACGGCGGGCAGAGGCCAAGCAGGCGGTCCGCCGCCACGGCGACGAGGCGCTGCACCTGGCGAGCAAGCGCTCCCGCGACCTGCTCCGCGACGTCCAGCGCACCCTGCGCGACCACTTCACCGCCGAGGCCGAGTCGCTCGCCCGGTCGGTGGCCGAGGCGGTGACCGCAGCCGCCGCGGCGCAGGAGATCGAGAGCGGACGCCGCGAGCGGCGCCTCCGGGACGTCACGGCCGAGCTCGCCCGCGTGGAGCTGCTCGCCGGGCGGGTGGCGGCGTGCCGGGCGGGCTTCGCCGCCGTCCTGCCGCGCGAGGGGAACCCTCGTGCCACAAGAACGCTCGAATACTCCCCTCGCGACCGGGAGCTGACATCCGGAGGCGTCCGGTGAGCCGGCTCCTCGACGAGACCCGCGGCGTCCTCGACCACGCGATCACCGTCTTCGCCGCCGACCCGCACGTGGTCGGCACCCTGACCGCGCACCGCACGCGCCTCGGCGGCCCGCTGCGGGTGGCCCTCGCCGGGTCGATCAAGACCGGCAAGTCGACGCTGCTCAACGCCCTGGTCGGCGAGCAGATCGCGCCGACCGGGGTGGGGGAGTGCACGCGGGTCACCACCCACTACGCGGACGGCCCGAGCCCCCGCATCGGTGTCACCTACCGGGGCGCCCGCCGCGACGCCGACCCCGTCGAGCTGCCCGCCCTGCACCGCCGCGGCTCGTTGGTGATCGAGACCGAGCGCCTCGACCTCGCCCGCGTCGCCGCGCTGCACGTCGACTGGCCCACCCAGCACCTGCGCGACGTCACGCTCATCGACACCCCCGGCGTCGACTCGGCCGTGACCCGCAGCGTGTGGGGCGAGTTCTCGGAGGACGTGGTCGACTGCGTCGTCCACCTCGTCCGTCACCTGCACGAACCCGACGTCGCGTTCCTGGAGTCCTACGGCGACCGCGTGGCGGAGAACGTCGGGGCCGCGGGCACGTTCGTCGTCCTCAGCCGGGCCGACGAGGTGGGCGGCGGCCGGGTGGACGCGGTGATGGCTGCCCAGCAGGTCGCCCGCCGGTACCGCACCGACCCGGTGCTGCGGCCGTGGTGCGCCACGACGACGACGGTCGCGGGCCTCGTCGCGGAGACCGCCCGCACCCTGCGCGGCGTGGAGTTCACGGCGCTGCGCACGCTGTCCCGCCTCGACCGGGCGGAGCTCGACGCCCAGCTCCTCACGGCGGACCGGTTCGTGCAGGCGTCCGGAGTCCTCCCGTCCGGCACCCGGCTCGCCCTGCTCGACCGCTTCGGTCTGTTCGGGGTCCGGCTCGCCACGTCGCTGCTGCGTCGCGGCGTCGACGACTCGGCCGCCCTGGCCGCGGAGCTCGCCCGCCGCAGCGGCCTCGACGAGCTGCGCGACATCCTCGAGCGGCGCTTCCTCGCCCGCCGCGACGTCTTCCAGGCCCGCTCGGCCCTGCTCGCCGTCGACCGGTTCCTCGCCCGTGCCCGCGATGCCTATCTCCCGACAGAGCAATCGAGCACGCCGATAGGGGGTGCGGCCGGCCCCCGTCCCTCCCCGGTGCCGCGCACCGTGGCGCCGGCGGCCCTGGCCGCCCTCGCCGAGCACGTGGACCGGGTCCGCGCCGGGGCGCACGGGATCGTGGAGCTGGACGTCCTCACCCGGCTCCGCCGTCGACCCCTCGACGTGCCCGGCCGCGCCGGCGCCGCGCTGACCGAGGAGGCCGAACGGCTCCTCGGGGGCGAGGGCCCGTCCGCCCCGGCGCGCCTCGGCGTCGCGGAGGACACCGCTGCGGGCGAGCTGCGCGCCGTCGCCCTGGCCGCCCTGGGCCGCTGGCGCGGGCACGCGGAGAACCCGTTCGCCGACGCCGACGCCGTCGAGACCGCGCAGGCGGTCGTCCGCTCGCTCGAGGGGGTGCTGGTCGAGCTGCCGCGCCCGGTGGCGGTCGGAGTGGCCGGAAGCTGAGCCGACCACGCTCACGGCCGTCCCACCCCGTATCCATGTCTCGCCTACCATGGAGTGTCGGGTTCGGGTCGCGTGAGGAGGTCGAGGGGATGAACGCCGAGGAGCGCCGTGTCGCGGTCCTGCGAGCGATCGTCGCCGACTTCGTCGCCACCAACGAACCCGTGGGCAGCAAGGGCATCGTCGACCGGCACAACCTCGGCGTCTCCAGCGCCACGGTGCGCAACGACATGGCCGCCCTGGAGGACGAGGGCTACATCATCCAGCCGCACACCAGCGCCGGCCGGATCCCGACCGACAAGGGCTACCGCCTGTTCGTCGACCGGCTCTCGCAGGTCAAGCCGCTCTCGGCGGCCGAGAAGAAGGCGATCGCGACCTTCCTCGACGGCGCGGTCGACCTCGACGACGTGCTGCGCCGCAGCGTGCGGCTGCTCGCCCAGCTGACGCGGCAGGTCGCGGTGGTGCAGTACCCGACGCTGACCCGCTCGACGGTGCGGCACCTCGAGGTCGTGAGCCTCACCCCGGCCCGCCTGATGCTCGTGCTGATCACGGACACCGGCCGGGTGGACCAGCGGGTGGTCGACCTCGGCGACGTGCTCTCCGACGACGACGTGGCGCGGCTGCGGGCGATGCTGAACCAGGCCCTCGTCGGGAAGCCCCTGACGACGGCCGCGGCCGCGGTCGCGACCCTGCCCGAGGAGGCCTCCGACCTGCGTACGGTGGTGACGACGGTGAGCGCGGTGCTGGTCGAGGCGCTCGTGGAGCACCCCGAGGAGCGTCTCGTCCTCGGGGGCACCGCGAACCTCGCCCGGCACGGCGCCGACGCGGCCTCGCTGCGCGGCGTGCTCGAGGCGCTCGAGGAGCAGGTGGTGGTGCTGCGCCTGCTCGCGGCGTCGAACGACCCGGCCCAGGTGACGGTGCGCATCGGTGAGGAGAACGAGGCCGAGGACCTGTTCGCCACCTCGACGATCTCCATCGGCTACGGCCCGGTCTCCGCACCGGCGCTGGGCGGGATGGGGGTCGTCGGGCCGACCCGGATGGACTACCCGAGCACGATCGCGGCGGTGCGGGCCGTCGCGCGGTACGTCGGCGAGATCGTCGGCGGACGCTGACCGGAACGCTCCCCAGGACAAGGACGACACAGAAGCGTGGCCACGGACTACTACGACATCCTCGGCGTCAGCCGGGAGGCCGACGACGCGGAGATCCGCCGGGCGTACCGGAAACTCGCGCGTGAGCTCCACCCCGACGTCAACCCCGACGCCGCGGAGCGGTTCCAGCAGGTCAAGAGCGCCTACGAGGTGCTCTCCGACCCGGAGAAGCGCCGCATCGTCGACCTCGGCGGGGACCCCAACGCGACGGCGGGCGCCGGGGGCTTCTCCGGCGGCGGGTTCGGCGGGGCCGGCTTCGGCGGGCTCGGCGACATCATGGACGCCTTCTTCGGCGCGGCCGGCGGCGGTGGCGGGCGGGGTCCGCGCGGTCGCGTGCAGCCCGGCGAGGACGCGCTGATCCGCATCGACCTCACCCTCGAGGAGTGCGCGGCGGGTGTCGCCCGGGAGCTCACCGTCGACACCGCGGTGCTCTGCGAGCGCTGCCAGGGCGGCGGCGCGGAGGCCGGCTCGCAGCCGGTGCCCTGTGACACCTGCGGCGGGCGCGGCGAGATCCAGAACGTCCAGCGCTCGTTCATCGGGCAGGTCGTCACGGCCCGCCCGTGCCCGGTGTGCCGCGGCCTCGGCGAGATCATCCCGAACCCCTGCCAGCAGTGCGCCGGCGACGGCCGCGTGCGGGCGCGCCGCACGGTCACCGTGCAGGTGCCCCCGGGCGTCGGCGACGGCATGCGCATCCGGATGGCGGGCCAGGGCGAGGTCGGCCCCGGCGGCGGGCCCGCCGGGAACCTCTACGTCGAGGTCACCGAGGCCCCGCACGAGTACTTCGAGCGCGACGGCGTCGACCTGCACTGCCACGTCTCCCTGCCGATGACGGCGGCGGCGCTCGGTACCACGCTGCGCCAGCGCACGCTCGAGGGCGACGAGGAACTGCACGTCGACCCCGGCACCCAGCCCGGCACCGTGCACACGCTGCGCGGCAAGGGCATGCCGCGGCTGCGCTCCTCCGGGCGCACCGACGGCCGCGGCGACCTGCTCGTCCACCTCGACGTGGCCGTGCCCGAGAAGCTCGACGCCCGCCAGACCGAGCTGCTCCGGGAGCTCGCCACGCTGCGCGGCGAGGAGCAGCCGGAGTACGCGGGCCAGGCGCGCAACGGGCTGTTCGGCCGACGCAAGGCGGGGCGCACCCGGTGACTCGTCCCCCATGGCAGGAAAGCGTCGTTGCTGTCATCCAGTGGCAGTAACGCCACATCGTCGGGCGGACTGGAGCCGCCCGGCGCTGTTCCTCGTCGATGAGGTCCCGACGACGGGTGCCACGGTCACCCTCGACGGTCCCGAGGGCCGGCACGCGGCGGACGTGAAACGGGTGCAGCCCGGCGAGGTGGTCCTGCTCGGCGACGGCGCCGGGACCCGGGCCCGCGCCACCGTGACCGCGGTCGGCAAGGGGCGGGTGACGGCGGAGGTCGACGAGACCCGCACCGACCCGCCGTCGGGAACCCGCCTGGTGCTGGCGCAGGCCCTGGCCAAGGGCGACCGCGGGGAGCTCGCCGTGGAGACCGCGACCGAGGCCGGGATCGACGCGGTCATCCCGTGGCGCGCCGAGCGGTGCGTGACCCGCTGGGACGACGGCCCGCGCGGGGCGAAGCAGCTCGCGCGCTGGCGGTCGAGCGTGACGGAGGCGGCGAAGCAGTCGCGGCGGGCGTGGGTGCCCGAGGTGCACGAGCCGATGACGACGAACCAGCTGGCGCAGCGCCTCGAAGGTGCCACGGGACTGCTGCTGGAGGCGACGGCGGAGGTGTCGGTGGCGGACGTGGAGCTGGGTGGAGAGGTCGTGCTGCTCGTGGGACCGGAGGGCGGGGTCACCGACGCGGAGACCGCGCGGCTCGTGGCGGCGGGCGCGACGCCCGTGCGCCTGGGTCCGGACGTGCTGCGCACGTCGACGGCGGCGGCCGTCGCGCTCGGCGCGCTCGGGGTCCGCACGGGCCGGTGGCGGGCGTGATGGCCCGTCGATCGCTGCTCGGCCTGCTGGGCCTGGCCGGGCTGGCGGCCTGCTCGACGAGCCCCGCCGGCACCACCCCCGCGCCCCGGCCGGGCACCCCGGAGCCGATGCCGCTGCGCTATGGGCCCGACCCGTCGCAGTACGCGGTGCTCCACCTGCCCCCGGGCGACCCGGGGGAGGGGCCGGAGGGCGCGCTGCCCGTCGTCGTGGTGATCCACGGCGGTTACTGGCGCTCCGCCTACGGGCTGGAGCTCGGCACGCCGCTCGCCGTGGACCTGACCAACGCCGACGTCGCCGCGCTGAACGTCGAGTACCGGCGGGTCGGCGACGGCGGGGGCTTCCCGGCCACGCTGGCCGACGTCGCGGCCGCGGTGGACCTCCTCGCGACGGCGGGGGTCGAGGCCGCACGCCGGGTCGGACGCACGCTGGACCTGCGCTCCGTCGTCCTGCTCGGGCACTCCGCGGGCGGGCAGCTCGCGGCCTGGGCGGCCTCCCGGGCGCGCCTGCAGCCGCCCGCTCCCGGGGCCGATCCGGTGGTGGTGCCGAAGGGCGTCGTGTCGCAGGCCGGGGTCCTCGACCTCGTCGCCGCGGCCCAGCAGGACCTCGGCGGCGGGGCGACGCAGGACCTGCTCGGCGGTGACCCCGTGACGCAGGCCGCCCGCTACGCGGTCGCGTCCCCGGCGGCGCTGGTGCCGGCGTCGTGCCCGGTCGTGGCCGTGCACGGGACCGCCGACAGCACGGTGCCGATCGACCAGTCGCGCCGCTACGTCGCCGCCGCCACCGCGGCCCGGGGTGCGGCCCGGCTCGTCGAACTGCCCGGCGTCGACCACTTCCAGCTCATCGACCCGGCCGCGCCCGCCTGGCGCACGGTCCGCGACGAGGTGCTCGGCCTGCTGCGGTAAATCGGTCGCGCGTCCCGACGACGGGTGTACCGTCGTCGCCATCATGGAGCTCTGACGACGCCTCGACCCTCGCTGCGGCCATCGCCCGGCGGGGTCCTCGCCCTCCGCCTCCCGGAGCGTCGTCGTGTCATCCTCCCTCGTCACCACCCTCGAAGCCGTCGTCACGCACGGCCTCGTCCGCGCCTTCGGCGCCCGCCCCGTCCTCGACGGGATCGACCTCACGGTCGCCCCGGGCACCCGTCTGGGGCTGATCGGGGAGAACGGCACGGGGAAGTCGACGCTGCTGCGCCTCCTCGCGGGCGTCGACCGTCCCGACGCCGGATCGGTGCGGGTCCCGGCCGACCTCGTGTACCTGCCCCAGGAGCCCGCGGCCGACGCGACCTCGGTGGGCCGGATGCTCGACGACGCGCTGCGTCCGCTGCACGACGCGGTCGGCCGGCTGGAGGAGCTCGCGGCGCGCATGGCCGCCGGGTCCGACGTCGGCGCGGAGTACGACGCCGTCCTCGCCTGGGCCGTCGCCCACGACGCGTGGGACGCCGACCGCCGCGCCGAGGTCACCGCGGCCACCCTCGGGGTCGCCGACCTCGACCGGTCCCGCCCGGTGGGCACCCTGTCCGGCGGTCAGCGCACCCGCCTCGCCCTCGCGGCGGCCCTCGTGCGCCGTCCGGCGGCGCTGCTGCTCGACGAGCCGACCAACCACCTCGACGACCAGGCCCTCGACCTGCTCGAACGCAGCCTCGTCGACCTGCCCGGCGTCGTCGTCGCGGCCAGCCACGACCGGACGTTCCTCGACCGGGTCGCCACCGAGCTTTACGACCTCGACGCCGGGGTCCTCGGCACGGACGGCCGGGGCGGCCGCCGGTTCGGCGGGTCGTTCGGTGAGTACCTGGCCGCGCAGGCCGACTCGCGGCGCCGCTGGGAGGAGACCTTCGCCGCCCAGCAGGAGGAGATCGCGGCGCTGCGGGACCGGACCCGGGTCGACCTGCGCTCGGTCGCCGCCGGGCGTGGGCCGACCGACAACGACAAGTTCATCACGAAGTTCAAGGGCGCCGGGGTCGAGCGGGCCCGCGCCCGCCGGGTCCACGACGCCGAGCGCCGGCTCGAGGTCGCCGAGCGCGAGGCCCTGCCGAAGCCCCCGGCGCCGCTGCGGTTCGAGGCGCCGCCCACCGACGCGGGGGCGACCGTGTCGGTCCGCGGGCTCCGGGTCCCCGGGCGGCTCCGGCTGGAGCGGCTCGACGTCGGGACGGGGGAGAAGCTGCTGGTCACGGGGCCGAACGGCGCCGGGAAGTCGACGCTGCTCGACGTCCTCGCCGGGGAGCTCCGGGACGGGGTGGAAGGCTCGGTGCAGGTGAGGGCGCGCCGGGTCGCGCTCGTCCGCCAGGACCCGACGTTCGCCCGGCCGGACCTGTCCGCGCGGGAGACGTTCGCGGCGGCCGTGGGGGCGGAGGTGGCCGGGGCGGTCCCGCTGGGGTCGTTGGGGCTGCTGCACCCGCGGGACCACGGGACGGCGGTCGGGGCACTGAGCGTCGGCCAGCGCCGCCGCCTGTCGCTCGCGGTCGCCGTGGCCGTCCGGCCCGACCTGCTCCTGCTCGACGAGCCGACCAACCACCTGTCGCTGCGCCTGGGGGGCGAGATCGAGGCCGCGGTGGCCGCGGCGGCCGCCACCGTCGTCGTGACCTCGCACGACCGCTGGTTGCGGTCGCGCTGGTCGGGCCCGACGCTGGATTTGACTGTCAGAGGTTCGGTCTAGACTGACCACGCCGCATCACCGCACGGGGAGCACGCATCCTGAGTCCCACGTCCACCGACTCGTCCGGCGAGTCGCGCATCGTCGTCCCCGAGTCCGCGCTGCTCACGCTGTTGGGCAAGCGGGACGAGAACCTCCGAGAAGCCGAGGACCTGCTGGACGCCGACGTCCACGTCCGCGGCAACGAGCTGACCCTCACCGGGACCCACGCGGACGTGGCGTTCGCCGAGCGGGTGTTCGCCGAGCTGGTGATCCTCGCCAGCCGCGGCCAGCAGATCGATCCCGACGGCGTCCGCCGCACCGTCCGCATGCTCGGCGACGACGCCGCGGAGTCGGCGTCGCCCGCCGAGGTGCTGAGCCTGGACATCCTGTCCCGGCGCGGTCGCACCATCCGGCCCAAGACGCTGAACCAGAAGCGCTACGTCGACGCGATCGACGTCAACACGATCGTCTTCGGCATCGGCCCGGCCGGTACCGGCAAGACGTACCTCGCGATGGCGAAGGCCGTGCAGGCGCTCCAGGCCAAGCAGGTCAGCCGGATCATCCTCACCCGCCCGGCCGTCGAGGCGGGGGAGCGGCTCGGGTTCCTGCCCGGCACGCTCTCGGAGAAGATCGACCCGTACCTGCGCCCGCTGTACGACGCGCTGAACGACATGATGGACACCGAGGCGGTCCCGAAGCTGATCGCCTCGGGCACCATCGAGATCGCGCCGCTGGCCTACATGCGCGGCCGCTCGCTGAACAACGCGTTCATCATCCTCGACGAGGCCCAGAACACCACGCCGGAACAGATGAAGATGTTCCTCACGCGGCTGGGTTACGACTCGAAGATCGTGGTCACCGGTGACGTGACGCAGGTCGACCTGCCCGGTGGGCAGATGTCCGGCCTGCAGGTCGTCCGGCAGATCCTCGACGGCGTCGAGGACGTCCACTTCAGCGAGCTCACCAGCGCCGACGTCGTCCGGCACCGGCTCGTCGCCGAGATCATCGATGCGTACGGCCGCTGGGACGCACGCCAAAACACCGGTCCGCAGGGCGTGCCCCCGCGGAACGGGCCGCCGCAGAATCGTCGCGAACGGCGGAACCGGTAGATGAGCATCGAGATCGCGAACGAGTCCGGGGTCGACGTCGACGAGGCACCGATCGTCGACGTCGCCCGCCACGCGCTCGACCGGATGGGCGTGAGCCCGCTCGCCGAGCTGTCGATCCTGCTCGTGGAGCTCGAGCCGATGGCCGAGCTGCACGAGCGGTGGCTCGACCTGCCGGGCCCCACGGACGTCATGAGCTTCCCGATGGACGAGCTGGACACGGCCAAGCGGCCGGACGCCCCGCCGTCGGGCCCGGCCCTGCTCGGCGACATCGTGCTCTGCCCCGCCTTCGCGCGGGACCAGGCGGTGTCGGCCGGGCACACGCTCGACGACGAGCTCCACCTGCTCACCGTGCACGGCGTGCTGCACCTGCTGGGCTACGACCACGCGGAGCCCGACGAGGAGGCCGAGATGTTCGGCCTGCAGGGCGAGCTGCTCGCGGAGTGGCGCGCCGAGGTGGCCGAGCGGGCCCGGGCGGAGCGCGACCGGCTGACCCGGGAACGACAGCGGGCGGCCGACGCGAAGCTCCTCGGCACGGTCGGTCTGGACGAGAGTTCGACGTGACCGCCGCCCAGATCGGGCAACTGATCGCCGCGCTCGTCCTGGTCCCGCTGGCCGGGGTGTTCGCGGCGGCCGACTCCGCCATCACCACGATGTCGCCGGCGCGCGTCGAGGCGATCGTGCGGGAGGGCCGCGCCGGGGCGAAGTCGCTCGCCGCCGTCGTCGCCGACAAGCCACGGCACCTCAACCTCCTGCTCCTCATGAGGTTGACGTGCGAGGCGGTGGCCACCGTGCTGGGCGCCTACGTCGCGCTGCAGCTCATCGGCTCGGAGGGCTGGGCGGTGACGATCGCGGCGCTCGTCGTGATCGTCGTGTCCTACGTGCTCATCGGCGTCGGGCCGCGCACGATCGGCCTGCAGCACCCCTACGGCGTCGGACTCGCGGTCGCCGTGCCGGTGCGCGCCCTCGCCCGGCTGCTGGGCCCGCTGTCGTCGCTGCTGATCCTCGTCGGCAACGCGATCACCCCCGGCCGCGGCTTCCGCGACGGCCCCTTCAGCCAGGAGGTGGAGCTGCGCGAGCTGGTCGACATGGCCGAGGCGCGCGGGCTCGTCGACGACGACGAGCGCTCCATGATCCAGTCGGTGTTCGAGCTCGACGACACGATGGTCCGCGAGGTGATGGTCCCCCGCACCGAGATGGTGTGGATCGAGCGGGACAAGTCGGCGCGCCAGGCCCTCGCGCTCGCCCTGCGCTCGGGCTACTCGCGCATCCCGGTGATCGGCGAGAACGTCGACGACACCGTCGGCGTCGTCTACCTCAAGGACCTCGTGCGCTACACCAGCGCGCGGCAGAACGACCCGCAGCACTCGCCGTCGGACCACCACGGCGCGGTCGGCGAGATCATGCGCCCGGCGGCATTCGTGCCCGACTCCAAGCAGGTGGACGACCTGCTCCGCGAGATGCAGCGCACCCGCAACCACATGGCGCTGGTCGTCGACGAGTACGGCGGGATCGCGGGGCTCGTGACGATCGAGGACATCCTCGAGGAGATCGTCGGCGAGATCACCGACGAGTACGACACCGCCGAGCACCGCCCGGTCGACCGGCTCGAGGACGGGACCCTGCGCGTCTCGGCCCGGCTGCCGGTGGAGGACCTCGAGGAGGCCACGGGCGTCGAGTTCGAGGTCGAGGACGTCGACACCGTCGGCGGTCTCCTCGCCCAGCGCCTCGGCCGGGTGCCGCTGCCGGGCGCGGAGGCCGAGGTCGGGGGGCTGCGCCTGCGGGCCGAGGGCGGCGAGGACGATCGGGGCCGCATGCGCATCGTGTCGGTGCTCGTGTGGGACCCACACCCCGCCGACGGCGGTGACGTCAGCCCCGACGACGGGTCGGCGGAGGACACGCTCGTGGCCGCGAGCGGTCGACGGAGCGGAGCGGAGCTCGGGCGACGAGCAGGAGAGGACCAGAGTGGTTGACGTGGCAGGAATCCCGGGGCCCAGCCCGCGGCACGACGTCGTCGTGGTCGGCGGGGGCATCGTCGGTCTGGCCGTGCTCACGGCCCTGCTCGACGCCGGGCACACGTCGGTCGCGCTGGTCGAGCGGGAGTCCTCGCTGGCCGGGCACCAGACCGGACGGAACTCCAACGTCATCCACTCCGGGCTGTACTACGCGCCGGGGTCGCTGAAGGCCCGCCTCGCCGTCGCCGGCTGCGCGGAGACCAAGGCGTTCTGCGCGGAGCACGACCTGCCCTACCTCGAGTGCGGCAAGGTCGTCGCGGCGACGAGCGAGGACGAGCTGCCGCGGATGGCGGAGCTCGTGCGCCGCGGACGGGCCAACGGCGTCGAGGTGCACGAGCTGGACGCCGCCGGCGTGCGGGACCGCGAGCCCGCCGTCAGCGCGGTCGCCGGGCTGTGGGTCCCGTCCACCGGCATCTGCGACTACGAGGCGATCACCGTCAAGCTCGCCGAGCTCGCCGTCGCGCGCGGTGCGGTGATCCACACCGGGCGCGCCGTGCGGTCGACCGTGCGCCGGCGGTCCGACGTCGTCGTCCACACCGACGGCGGCGACCTGCTCGCCGGCCAGGTCGTCGTGTGCGCCGGCCTGCGCTCGGACGAGATCGCGCGGGCCTCGGGCTTCGACCCCGGCGTGCGCATCGTGCCGTTCCGCGGCGAGTACTCCGACCTGCGCGGCCCGAAGGCGGACGCGATCCGCGGGCTGGTCTACCCGGTGCCCGACCCGGCGTTCCCGTTCCTCGGCGTGCACGCCACGCGAGGTGTCGACGGCTCGGTGCACGTCGGGCCGAACGCCGTCCTCGCGCTGGCCCGCGAGGGGTACGACTGGCGGACGCTGAAGGTCCGCGAGCTCGCCGGCACCCTCACCGACCCGGGCTTCCTGTCGCTGGCCGGCAAGCAGTGGCGCTACGGGCTCGGCGAGATGCACCGGTCGCTGTCGAAGGCGGCCATGGCGAAGGCGGTCGCGAAGATGCTGCCGGGCGTCACGGCCGACGACCTCGAGCCCCCGCACGACGTGATGCGCCGCGCCGGCGTGCGCGCCCAGGCGGTTCGGCCGGACGGGGCGCTCGTCGACGACTTCCTGTTCAGGGAGGACACCGCGGACCGGGGCGACATTCGAGTGCTGCACGTGCTCAACGCGCCGTCCCCGGCGGCGACCGCCGCCCTGCCGATCGGGCGCGAGATCGTGGCCCGGCTCGAGGGCAAGGACGCGGCGTGACCCAGCCCTGGCCGGACGACTTCCGCTCCGGGTTCGCCTGCTTCGTCGGACGCCCGAACGTCGGGAAGTCGACGCTGACGAACGCGCTCGTGGGCCACAAGGTCGCGATCACCTCGTCGCGCCCGCAGACCACCCGACACGCGATCCGCGGCATCGTCCACCGGGCCGACGGGCAGCTCGTGCTCGTCGACACCCCCGGCCTGCACAAGCCGCGCACCCTGCTGGGGGAGCGCCTCAACGACGTCGTGCGCACGACGTGGGCCGAGGTCGACGTCGTCGGGTTCTGCGCCCCGGCCGACCAGGCCGTGGGGCCGGGCGACCGGTTCATCATCTCCGAGCTGCGCAAGGTGGCCGACCGCACGCCCGTCGTCGCGGTCCTCACCAAGACCGACCTCGCGCGCCCCGAGGTGATCGCCGAACGGCTGCTGGAGCTGCAGCAGCTCGCCGACTTCGCCGAGATCGTGCCGGTGTCCGCCGTGTCGGGGAAGCAGGTCGACCTGCTCACCGACCTCCTGCTCGCCCAGATGCCGCCCGGCCCGCCGCTCTACCCCGAGGGCGAGCTGTCCGACGAGCCGGAGACGACGATGATCGCGGAGTTCATCCGCGAGGCCGCCCTCGAGGGCGTGCGCGACGAGCTCCCACACTCGCTCGCCGTCGTGGTCGAGGAGATGGTGGAGGGGAAGACCCTCAAGATCCGTGCCGAGATCTTCGTCGAGCGGCCCTCGCAGAAGGCGATCGTCATCGGCCGGGCGGGCTCGCGGCTCAAGGAGGTCGGCACCACCTCTCGGCGCCAGATCGAGAACATGCTGGGCACCCAGGTGCACCTCGACCTGTTCGTCAAGGTGGCCAAGGACTGGCAGCGCGACCCCCGTCAGCTGCGCAAGCTGGGGTTCTGACCCCACCCTTCGTGGCAGCGAAGCGTCGTTGCTGTCGTCCAGTGGCAGGAACGCCACATCGTCGTGGTGACGTCAGCCGAGCGCGGCGAACAGCGGCGCGAGCTGGCCGGAGTCGACGTACTCCTCGATGCGGGTGACGAGTCCGTTCTCGGTGTGCACGACGAGGGCGGCCGGCGCGTGCAGGCGCGACCCGTCGGGCAGCGTGCCCGTGACGACGTACTGCGCGAGCCCCGGCTCCCCGCCGAACGCGCGGACGTCCACCATCGTGAAGTCGGGGACCACCGCCCGGATGGCCCGCAGCGAGTCGAAGGTCGCGGGCACCGTCGGGGCCTCGACCTCGTCGAACGAGTGCCAGGTGACGGCGCCCGGGGCGAAGAGGTCGGGCGGTGGCCCGTCGGCGGTGGTGGAGGCGAGCGCGTCGAGGACCCGTCCGGCGATCTCCATGCCGGCCACGCTAGGGGCGACGCCGAGGGTCACACCAGGCATCGTCCCGGGCCGCGGAACCTGCCTGGTGTAACCCTCGCCGGAGCGGACGGGGTCAGATCGAGTACGAGTACGAGAAGCTGCCGCCGTTCGCGATGATCAGCACCCAGAACAGGATCCAGAACGCGCAGCCGATCCCGCCCAGCACGAGCGCGGTGATCGCGAGGGGCCGGCCGTTCTCGTCGGTCCGGGCGATCTGGCGCAGCGACACCCAGCCGCAGATCACGGCGGCGAGCGGGACGAAGAACGCCGCGACGAGCGCGACGATCGACAGCACGTTCATGCGGCGTGCGGGCGGGCCGTACCCCACGGGCTGGACGGGGGGTTGGCCGGCGCCGACGGGGCCGGGGGCGAACGGCTGCTGCTGCGGAGTGGTCATGACGGGTCCTTCCCGGTCGTTGTGACTGAGCGTGACAGTAGACCGGGCCGACCCGGCGTCGTATAGGCCGGATGAGTGAACGCCGCCAGCTGTCGGACGGGAGTGCCAGGATGGTCGGCGTGGGCCTCTACCGCGACACCGGCGTGGTGCTGCGGTGTCAGAAGCTCGGTGAGGCCGACCGGATCGTCACCCTGCTGACCCAGCGCCACGGCAAGGTCCGGGCCACCGCGAAGGGCGTCCGGCGGACCACCTCGAAGTTCGGGGCGCGCCTCGAACCGTTCGGCCACGTGGACCTGCAGCTGCACACCGGGCGCAGCCTCGACATCGTCACCCAGGTGCAGACGATCGACGCGTTCGGCGGTGACCTCGTCGCCGACTACCCGCGCTACACCGCCGGCTGCGCGCTGCTCGAGACGGCCGACCGCCTCACCCCGGAGGAGGGCGAGCCCGCGCGCGAGCTGTTCCTGCTCCTCGTCGGCGCCCTGCGCGGCCTGGCGCTCGGGCAGCGGGACCCGCACCTGGTCCTCGACGCGTACCTGCTGCGCGCCATGGTCATCGCAGGCTACGCGCCGGCCGTCACCGAGTGCGCGCGCTGCGGCGTGGAGCCGGAGACGCCCCTCGACGCCCCCGACGGGACGCACGGGTTCCACCGCCGCTTCGCGGTCGCGGCCGGGGGAGCGGTGTGCGACGACTGCCGGCCCGGCGGCGCGGTCGTGCCCTCGTGGTGGACCTGGCGCCTGCTCGAGGCCCTGCGCGACGGCGACTGGACCGCCGCCGAGCAGAGCCCGCCGGACGCGCGCCGCGACGCCGCGGGCCTGGTGGCCGCGCACCTGCAGTGGCACCTCGAGCGCCAGCTGCGCTCGCTCCCGCTGGTCGACCGCCGCGGTGCGGTCCCACGGGTGGACCTGGAGGACGGGGTCCCGACCACGGGTGCCGAGGGCACCCGCCGTCCGGAATCGGAAGGAGTCGTGTGAGTCCCCTGCGTCAGCGCGCCGAGCGGAGTCGTGGCCGGTCGGGAGGCCGGCTGCGCGGGCCGGGCGACCCGACCGTGATGGCCCCGACGCCGCACCCGTCGGGGGCCACGGCGCCGCCGATCCCGGCCGACCTCGTGC
Organism: Actinomycetospora corticicola; assembly: GCF_013409505.1. Classification (NCBI taxonomy): domain Bacteria; kingdom Bacillati; phylum Actinomycetota; class Actinomycetes; order Pseudonocardiales; family Pseudonocardiaceae; genus Actinomycetospora; species Actinomycetospora corticicola. Next base: position 393,752 of record NZ_JACCBN010000001.1, read on the forward strand.
CGAACCACGTCGCGCTCGTCATGGACGGCAACGGCCGGTGGGCCAACCAGCGCGGCCTGCCCCGCATCGAGGGGCACCGGCACGGTGAGGCGCAGCTGCTCGACGTGGTGCGCGGGTGCATCGACGTCGGGGTGAAGTGGATCAGCGCGTACGCGTTCTCCACCGAGAACTGGCGGCGCAGCCCCGAGGAGGTCCGCTTCCTGCTCGGGTTCAACCGCGACGTGATCCGCCGCCGCCGCGACGAGATGCACGCAATGGGCGTGCGGGTCCGTTGGTCGGGCCAGCGTCCGCGGCTGTGGCGCAGTGTCATCAAGGAGCTCGAGATCGCCGAGGAGCTGACGAAGGACAACGACGTCGTCACCCTCACCATGTGCGTCAACTACGGCGGGCGCGCGGAGATCGTGGGCGCCGCGCGGGAACTGGCCCGCCGGGCCGCCCGGGGCGAGATCGACCCCGAGCGCATCGACGAGAAGGCGATCGCCCGCCACCTCGACGAGCCGGACATGCCCGACGTCGACCTGTTCGTGCGCAGTTCCGGGGAGCAGCGCACCTCGAACTTCCTGCTCTGGCAGTCCGCCTACGCCGAGATGGTCTTCCTCGACACGCTCTTCCCCGACTTCGACCGCCGCCACCTCTGGCAGGCGTGCGAGATCTACGCCTCGCGTGACCGCCGCTACGGTGGCGCGGTCGACGCGTCCTCGACCGAGGCGACGGTCGACCCTGCCGAGGAGAGCTGAGTGAGCCGCGAGGCCGCCACGACCGCCACCCTGCTGATCACCGCCCGCGAGGCGCTGGAGAAGTTCGTGGAGGTCCGGGTCGACGACGACGGCGCGCTCTCCTTCCGCCACGGCGACGTGCCCTGCGCGGTGCAGGGGGTGGAGCTCGTCGAGGGCCTCGCCGTGCTGTCGCTGACCTGCGTCGTCGCCTGGGACCTCCCCGACGACGACGTCCCGCGCCGGATGGCCGAGCGGGCGGGCCAGGGGCTCTTCGGCACGCTCGGCGTCGTGCGGACCGACGCCGGGTGGGACGTGACGCTGCGCTACGCGTTCCCGGCGGAGGGCCTCGAGGCGGACCCCCTGGGCACCCTGCTCATGCTCGTCGTGTCCACGGCCTCGCAGGTCCGGGCGGATGTGGTGGCTGCTTCCTGACGTCGGGTCACGCGGCGAAATCCCCCGATTACGCGTTGCTTGTCCTATTTCTCCCGTAGGCTCCTCCGGACGTCGCATCCGGAGAGGAGGACGCCCACCGGGATCGGGGGCGTACCGGTATGACACAGCAACAGGAGAGTCCACCCGGGAAGTCACCGGAGGAGCAGGGCGGGACGGCGGCCGACGCGAAGGGCGTCCCGATCGACAAGGTCGTCTTCGGCGTCGGCGCCTCGCTGGCCGTGGTGTTCGTGCTCTGGGGGATCCTCAGCACGGAGACCCTGAGCTCGGTCTCCAGCGGGATGATCGGCGGGCTCATCAAGGGCGGGGGGTGGCTGTTCATCCTCGCGGCCACCGGCTTCGTGGTGTTCGCGCTCTGGCTCGCGTTCTCGAAGTTCGGGCGCATCAAGCTCGGCGGCGAGGACGAGCAGCCCGAGTTCCGCACCGTGTCGTGGATCGCGATGATGTTCTCGGCCGGCATGGGCATCGGGCTGATGTTCTACGGCGTCGCCGAGCCGCTGTCGTTCTTCACCAGCCCGCCGCCGGGGTCGGTGGCCGGTGGGGACCAGGTGGAGGCGCTGCGCACCGCGATGGCCACGTCGCTGTTCCACTGGACGTTGCACCCGTGGGCCATCTACGCGGTCGTGGGCCTGGCGATCGCCTACTCGACGTTCCGCAAGGGGCGCCGGCAGCTGATCAGCCAGGCGTTCATCCCGCTGATCGGCGAGAAGGCGGCCAACGGCACGCCCGGCCGGATCATCGACATCATCGCGATCTTCGCGACCGTGTTCGGCTCCGCGGCCTCGCTCGGCCTCGGTGCCCTGCAGATCGGCGGCGGCCTCGACGCGACGGGCTTCCTGCCCGACGCCGGCAACGAGGTGCTCGTCCCGATCATCATCGTCCTGACGGCGGCGTTCATCCTGTCCGCGGTCTCGGGCGTCGCCAAGGGCATCCAGTGGCTCTCGAACATCAACATGGTGCTCGCGGGCGTGCTGGCGCTGTTCGTGTTCGTCGTCGGCCCGACGGTGATCATCCTCGATCTGCTGCCCACCGCGGTCGGGGCGTACTTCTCGGAGTTCTTCGAGATGGTCGGGCGCACGGAGGCCACCGGCGGTGCGCCGATGCTCGACTGGCTCTCCTCGTGGACGGTCTTCTACTGGGCCTGGTGGATCTCCTGGACCCCGTTCGTCGGGATGTTCCTGGCCAAGATCAGCCGCGGCCGCACGATCCGCCAGTTCGTCGGCGGCGTCATCCTCGTGCCGAGCCTGGTCTCGCTGCTCTGGTTCGCGATCTTCGGCGGCACCGCGATCACCCAGCAGCAGGCCGGTCTGAACCCGGCGGCGGCCGACACCGAGACCCAGCTGTTCTCGGTACTCCAGGCCTACCCGCTGGCCACGGTCACCGGGATCCTGGTGATGGTGCTCGTCGCGATCTTCTTCGTCTCCGGCGCGGACGCCGCGTCGATCGTCACCGGCACGCTCTCGCAGCGCGGCACCGACGAGCCGAAGAAGTGGGTCGTCATCTTCTGGGGCGCCACGATGGGCCTGGTCGCGATGGTGATGCTGCTGGTCGGCGGCGAGGACGCGCTGTCCGGCCTGCAGAACCTGACGATCCTCGTCGCGGCGCCGTTCGTGGTCATCATGATCGCGCTGTGCGTCGCCCTCACCCGCGATCTCAACCACGACCCGGTCGTGCTCCGCGAGATCAAGGGCACCGAGGTGATCGAGCAGGCGATCGACTACGGCACCGACAAGCACGGGGACGACTTCTACCTGCGGGTGCAGTCGTTCCCGCCGGACGCCGACGGGCCGTGGCGCACGACGGGGGACGAGGCGGGGGAGCGCGTCACGTATGCCGACGTGCGTCGCAACGCCGATCCGTTCCGGGAGTCCGACGAGCCCGTGCCCGCGGACGCGCCGGGCCGCCCCGACGGGGACGGGATCGACGACACCCTGCAGGTGGGCCCGACGGGCGGCGCCGAGCGGGAGACCGCCGGGCGTCCGAGCGCCGACCGCGAGTAGGACGCGTAGCACCGTGGCCCGTCCCCGCACGTCGAGGGCGGGCCACGGTCGTGTCCGGCGCGGCCGCGAGGGTCACGTCAGGCAGCTTCTGCGGCCCGCGGGCATGTCTGGTGTGCATCTCGCGCCGGCGGGGTCCAGCAGCTCGGCGCCGAGGGTCACGTCAGGCAGCTTCCGCTGCCCGCGGGCATGCCTGGTGTGCACCTCGAGAACGGGGCGCGGGACCCGCCGTCAGGAACGGCAGCCCGAGCAGGTCCCGATGATCTCCACCGTGTGGTCGATCTGGGCGAACCCGTGCTCGACGGCCACCTTCTCCGCCCAGTGCTCGACGGCGGGTCCCTCCACCTCCACGGTGCGCCCGCAGACCCGGCACACGAGGTGGTGGTGGTGGGTGTCGGAGCAGCGGCGGTAGGAGGCTTCGCCGGCCGTCGTGCGCAGGACGTCGATCTCACCGGCGTCGGCGAGCGCCTGCAGGGTGCGGTAGACCGTGGTCAGCCCGATGCCCTCACCACGACGACGGAGCTCCTCGTGGATGTCCTGGGCGGAGCGGAAGTCGTCGAGCTCGTCGAGCAGGTCGCCGATCGCCGCGCGTTGGCGGGTCGACCGCTGCCCGGGGACGACGGTCGGCCGCGATTCAGAGACCACGGGTCGAGCTCCGCTGTGCTGCGTCTCCCGCACTCATGCGTCCTCCTGCACGTGTTCGACGGCGTCGACCACGATATGGGCCAGGTGATCGTCGACCAACCGGTACACCACCTCACGGCCGCGGCGCTCGCCCCGCACCACGCCGGCGGCCTTGAGCACCCGCAGGTGCTGGCTGATCAGCGGCTGCGTGACGCCGAGGGTGTCGACCAGCTCGTGCACGCACCGCGGCGAGTGCCGTAGCTGCATCACCACGGCGATCCGCACCGGGGCAGCGAGGGCGCGCAGCAGCTCCCCGGCCGCCTCCAGCGTGTCGGGCTGCAGCGGCGCCGGCGCCTCCGGGACGAGGGCGGCCTCGACCGGCACCTCCTCCGAGACCGTCATCGCAGCGCCACCCCGATCGTCACGAGCACCAGCACCACGAGGATCAGGCTGCGGGCCGCGCGCTCCGGTGGGGACAGGCGTCCCCACGTCGTGGCGAGCAGCACGGCCACGCCGACCACGAGCACCGCCAGCAGCAGCGCCCCGACGAAGCCGCCCACGAGCACTCCGGCGGCGAAGACGACGACCACCACCAGGAACGCCAGGACCGGTGACACGCGCGCCAGCGGCCCCGTCCCCGGCAGCAGGGGACGCCGCATGTTCCCCGGCATCCGTCGTGCGCGTCCGTTCGCCACGGCGCTCCTCTCCCGCGATGCTCGTCGACCTCCAGAATCCCATACTGACACCGGGTGTCGATAAGGTCCGCTCGTGCTCCTGGTCTGCCGCTTCCGTCCCACCGACGAGGACGAGTTCCTCACCCGTGCGCGGCGGGCGGTCGGGCTGCTGGCGGGCGGCCCGGAGTGCGAACGGGTCGAGCTCGCCCGCGCGGTCGAGGCACCGGGGGAGTGGGTGCTGGTCGCCGTGTTCACCTCGCTCACCGGCTACCGGCGCGCCCTGCAGCCCTTCGACGTGCGCGAGCACGTGGTGCCGTTCCTGTCCGAGGCGTCCACCGCGGACGAGGCCACCTTCGAGCGGCGCCTCACCGGCCTTCCTGACGGCGGGTGCGTCGAGCACGCGAGCATCCTCGGCTGAGGCCGGGCACGACCCGTCGTCGGGAAAGCGGCGCTCGATACGCTGGGTGGGCCACCGAGCAGCATCAGGAGAGACCGAAGTGCCCACCCCCACCGGCAGCGCCCGCATCGAGACCGTCGTGAACCTGTGCAAGCGCCGCGGGTTCGTCTTCCCCTCGGGGGAGATCTACGGCGGGACCCGGTCCGCCTGGGACTACGGCCCCCTGGGCGTGGAGCTCAAGGACAACATCAAGCGCCAGTGGTGGCGGTTCATGGTGCAGGGCCGCGACGACGTCGTCGGCCTCGACTCGAGCGTGATCCTGCCGCGCCAGGTGTGGGTCGCCTCCGGGCACGTGGACGTGTTCACCGACCCGTTGGTCGAGTGCACGAACTGCCACCGCCGCTACCGCGCCGACCAGCTCGCCGAGGACTTCGCCGAGCGCACCGGCGGCCCGTCGCTGGAGACGGTCGACGCCGAGGGCAAGGTCGGCTACGACCTCTCGACGGTGCCCTGCCCGAACTGCGGCGTCCGCGGCCAGTACACCGCCCCGCGCGAGTTCAACATGATGCTCAAGACCTACCTCGGCCCCGTGGAGTCCGAGGAGGGCCTGCACTACCTGCGCCCGGAGACCGCGCAGGGCATCTTCGTGAACTTCGCGAACGTCATGTCGACCGCGCGCAAGAAGCCGCCGTTCGGCATCGGCCAGATCGGCAAGAGCTTCCGCAACGAGATCACGCCGGGCAACTTCATCTTCCGCACGCGCGAGTTCGAGCAGATGGAGATGGAGTTCTTCGTCGAGCCGGGCTCCGACGAGCAGTGGCACCAGTACTGGATCGACGAGCGCACCCGCTGGTACACCGAGCTGGGGATCGCGCCGGAGAACCTGCGCCACTACGAGCACCCCAAGGAGAAGCTCTCCCACTACTCCAAGCGCACGGTGGACGTGGAGTACAAGTTCCAGTTCAACGCCGGCCAGGAGTGGGGCGAGCTCGAGGGCATCGCGAACCGCACCGACTTCGACCTCACCACGCACTCGAACCACTCGGGTGTCGACCTGTCCTACTACGACCAGGCCACCGACTCGCGGTACCGGCCCTACGTCATCGAGCCGGCCGCGGGCGTCGGGCGCCCGATGATGGCGTTCCTGCTCGAGGCCTACACCGAGGACGAGGCGCCGAACGCCAAGGGAGGGGTCGACAAGCGCACGGTGCTCAAGCTCGACCCGCGCCTGTCGCCGGTCAAGGCGGCCGTGCTGCCGCTGAGCCGCAACGCCGACCTCTCGCCGGTCGCCCGCGACGTGGCCGCCCGCCTGCGCCAGCACTGGAACGTCGACTTCGACGACGCCGGGGCCATCGGCCGCCGCTACCGTCGCCAGGACGAGATCGGCACGCCGTTCTGCGTCACCGTCGACTTCGACTCGATGGAGGACCGCGCGGCCACCGTGCGCCACCGCGACGCGATGACCCAGGAGCGGGTCTCCTTCGACCAGATCGAGGGCTACCTCGCCGCGCGGCTCATCGGCTGCTGAGGCCCTTCACGACGACGGGTGCGGCGAGACCGTCGGACCCCTCACCTACGCTGGTTCCCGTGACCGAGCTGAGTGAGGTCCTAGCCGGGGGCGACGACCCGGCCGCCCCCGTCGGCGTGGTGCGCGTCCTCGCGCGGCACGGCTTCGGCGTCGTCGAGCCCGGGCAGCTGCTGGCGGCCCGCGGCACGCTGATGGGCGAGATCGTCACGGGCGGCGACCTGCTGCGCGGGGCGCTCGACACGTCGGCCACCGAGCTGGCGCGCACCGCCCTGAGCGCGCCGGGCACCCAGGAGGCGCACGTCGCGGAGGACGACGCCGTCGCCGCCGGGCTCGCCTGCGCGGGCGGGGCGACCCTGCTGGCGCACCCGTTGCCCGGCGACGCCGCCGCGGCCCTCGCGCGCGGCTTCACCCAGGGCGTGCCCGCGGCGCTGGTGTCGACCGTGGACGGGACGGCGGCGCTGGTCCTCGTCGGCGCCGACCTCGCGGAACGGCACGGCACCCTCGGCTCCACCGACCTCGACACGGCGGCCGCGGAGCACCTGGCGGGCCTGCTGCGCCGCGGTGCCACCGTCACCGACCGCGCCGAGCTCGCGGGCACCGACGTCCTGGTCGACCTCTGGGTCCCGGTGCCGTCGCTGCTCGTCGTCGGGGCGGGCGCGCTCGGGGAGGCGCTGGCCGCCCAGGCCGCCGTCCTCGGCTGGGGCTGCCGGACGGCGAGCACCGTCGCGGAGACCACGGCCGCCGTCGAGGCCTTCACCGACGCCGACGTCCTCGTCCTGCTCGACCACGACCCGGCCTTCGACGAGGCGCTGCTCGCGGGCCTGCGCCACGGGCGCGGCTTCCTCGGCGCCCTCGGGTCCCGCCGCACCCAGGCCGCCCGCCGGGAGCGACTGCTGGCCGCCGGGATCACCGAGGCGCAGCTCGCGGGGATCCACGGGCCGGTCGGGCTCGACCTCGGGGCCCGCACGCCCGCGGAGACGGCCGTGTCGGTCGTCGCCGAGGTGCTCGCGGTGCGGTCGGGGCGCGACCCGGGCGCGCTGTCCGCCGGCGGCGGGCAGATCGGGGCGTGAGCCCGCAGGAGCGGAGCTCGACCATGAAGCCGCAGGACGCCGCGCCGCAGCGCTACGCCCGGTCGCGGGCGGCCCTGACGTGGGCGCCGCGCGTGGTCGTCGGGGCGCTGGTGATCGCGCTGCTGCTCGTCGGCGGGACCGCGGCGCGGGTGTGGTGGCTCGGGCGCGTGGACGAGCGGACCCCCACCGACATGATCCTGGTGCTCGGCGCCGCCCAGTACGACGGTCGTCCGTCGCCGGTGCTGGAGGCCCGCCTGGAGCACGCCCTGACGCTCTACCAGCAGGGCGTCGCGTCGCGGATCGTCACGGTGGGCGGGGCGGCGCGCGGGGACCAGTTCTCCGAGGCCGAGAGCGGCGACCGGTGGCTCACCGAGCACGGGGTGCCCAACCGCGACGTGCTCGCGATCGACGAGGGCCGCGACACCCTGGGCAGCTTCGAGGCGGTCGGGTCGGTGGCGCGCCAGCGCGGGTGGACGTCCGCGGTGATCGTCTCCGACCCGTGGCACTCGCTGCGCTCGCGCACCATGGCCCGCGACGTCGGGCTCGACGCGACCACGTCGCCGGCCAAGGGCGGGCCGGTGTCGCAGACCCGGCGCACGCAGGTGTTCTACATCGTCCGCGAGACGGCGGGGCTCATCTACTACCACCTGGCGCACGCTTCGTCGGACTTCTCCGACCCCGGCCTGCAGTGACGCGCAGCGGAGCGGAGCCGGCACCGGAGGGCGCAGTGACGCGCAGCGCAGCGGAGCCGGCACCGGAGGGCGCAGTGACGCGCAGCGCAGCGGAGCCGGCACCGGACGGCGCAGTGACGCGCACCCGCCGTCGGGAAGAACGCTTCTCGCCTGAGGCGCCCAAGCCGGGCCGGGACCGGCGCTCGCCGTTCGCGCGCGACCGCGGACGGGTGCTGCACTCCGCGGCCCTGCGCCGGCTGGCGGGGAAGACGCAGGTGGTGGGCCCGGGGGAGGACGCCGAGGTCACCGGCGTGCCGCGGACGCGCCTGACGCACTCGCTCGAGGTCGCACAGATCGGCCGGGGGATGGCCGAGGAGCTGGGCCTCGACCCCGACGTCGTCGACACCGCGGGCCTCGCGCACGACATCGGCCACCCGCCCTTCGGGCACAACGGCGAGCGCGCCCTGGACGCCGTCGCGGCCGACGCGGGCGGCTTCGAGGGGAATGCGCAGACCCTGCGGCTGCTCACCCGCCTGGAGCCCAAGACGCTCGAGGACGGCCCCGCGTCGGGCCTCAACCTCACCCGTGCCACCCTCGACGCCTGCATGAAGTACCCCTGGCGGCGCGGCGTCGGCCGCAAGTTCGGCGTCTACGCCGACGACGCCGAGGTGTTCGCCTGGATCCGCGACCCCGACCACCGCCGGCCCTGCCTGGAGGCCCAGGTCATGGACTGGGCCGACGACGTCGCCTACTCCGTCCACGACGTGGAGGACGCGATCCTCGCCGGCCGCATCGACCCGGGCCGTCTCGCCGCTCCGGACGACGGGTTGATCGCCCTGGCGGGCGCGGCCTTCGGCGGGGAGCCCACCGAGCTCGGCGCGGCGGCCGAGCGGCTCGCGGGGTTCCCGCCGCTGCGGGCGGTCGCCGAGTGGGACACGCCGGGCAGCCTGACCGCCCAGGTCGCCCTCAAGCGCCTGACCAGCGACCTCGTGGGGCGGTTCGTCGCGGCGGCGGTCGAGGGGACGATCGCGACGACGGGGCGGGAGCGCCCGGAGCCCGGCGACGATCTCGTCGTGCCGCCGTGGGCCCGCGCGGAGGTCACGCTGCTGAAGGCGGCCGCCGTGCGCTGGGTCATGTCCGACCCCGTCCGGTTGCGCGCCCAGGAGGCCGAACGGGGGTTGTTGACTGACCTGGTCGGGCGACTGTGGGACGGCGCACCGGACGCGTTGGACCCCGCGTTCCACCCGGCATGGGACGCTGCGGACGACGGCGCGGCGCGGCTCCGGGTCGTCGTCGACCAGGTGGCGGTCCTGACCGACGCGCAGGCCCGGTCCTGGCACGGCCGGCGGGAGGGGCGATGAGCGACACCACGGTGGCGCCGACGTCGTCGGCGCGCGTCCGCGTGTTCCCGGCCGACCTCGCCCGACGCGCGCGGCGGCGCCCGGTGACGATCACGGCGGTCGCGCTCACCCTCGCCGTCGTCGCGTACGCCGCGCTGGTGTGGCAGCGCCGCTGGGTCTCCGACGACGGCCTGATCTTCCTGCGCACCGTCCGCCAGATCCTCGACGGCCACGGCCCGGTGTTCAACGTCGGGGAGCGGGTCGAGACCAACACGTCCACCCTCTGGACCGTCGTGCTCCTCGGGCTCGCCCTGTTGCCCGTGCCGCCGGAGCCGGCCGCGCTCGTCGTCGGGGGCCTGCTGTCGGTGGTGGCGCTCGGCCTCGGGATGGACGCCGCCCGGCGCCTGACCGGCCTCGGGCGGGTCGTCGTGCCCGCCGGGGCGCTCGTCGTCCTCGCGATGCCGCCCTTCTGGGACTTCGGGACGTCGGGGCTGGAGACCGGTCTGACCTTCTCCTGGCTCGCGTTCTCGTGGTGGCTGCTGGTGCGCCGCTCGCAGCGCGAGCCCCGGCTGTTCGTGACGGCGGGTTCCCGACGACGGCCCGGGCGGGCCTGGCCGCTCGCGCTCGTCCTCGGACTGGGCCCGCTCGTGCGGCCCGACCTGGCGCTGGTCGCGGCGGCCGGCGGCGCGGCCCTCGCGGTCCTCGAACAGCCCCGGGACCGCCGGGGTGTGGCCCGGGTGGTCGGTCTCGGGGCGCTCTGCGTGGCGCCCGCCCTGGCGTACGAGGTGTTCCGTGCGGGCTACTACGGCCTGCTCGTGCCGTCCACGGCGCTCGCCAAGGAGGCCGGCGTCTCCCGGTGGGGGCGCGGCTACTCCTACCTACGCGACACGGTGTCGACCTACTGGCTGCTCATCCCCGCCGCGGTGCTCGCCGCGGCCGCGCTGCTGATGGTCGCGCAGCGGGTGACGCGGTCGGACTGGTGGGCGCGCCGTCGGCACGGTGCGGTGGTGCCCGAGAGCACTCCCGACCTGCAGCGGACCCGGGCCTGGGACCGCGCCGGGACGGTGGCGGTCGCCGTCGCCCCCGTGCTCGGCGGGCTGGGCATGCTCGTCTACGTCACGCGGGTCGGCGGCGACTTCATGCACGCCCGCATGCTGCTGCCGTCGATCTTCGCGCTCCTCCTGCCGGTGCTGGCGCTGCCCGTGCGCCGGCGCACCGTCCTGCCGTTGCTCGTGCTGCTGGTGTGGGCGGGCGTGGTGGGGACGACCGCCCGCCCGAACTACCACGGCATCTCCGCGAGCGGGATCGCGGACGAGCGCGGCTTCTACACCCAGCTGCTCGGCAACCCGCACCCCGTGACCGCCGACGACTACCGCGCGCACCCCTACGTGGCGGGCGGCGCGGCGCTCATCGCGCAGAGCCCGCGACCGGTGGTGGCCCTGCTGGCCCGGGGGACCGGTCCGGCCGGGCCGGAGTGGGACCTCGTGCCGCTCGCGCCGGGGCAGCCGTCCGGGCTGGTGTTCCTCAACCTGGGCGCCGCAGGGGCCCTGACGCCGCTCGACGTCCGGGTCACCGACACGGTGGGGCTCGCCGACCCGCTCGCGGCGCACACCACCAACGTCCCCGACGGCCGCACCGGGCACGACAAGAACCTCCCCGCCGCGTGGTTCGTGGCCGCGGGCGGGGGAGCGCCGGTGGACACGCGCGCGGTCACGGGGGCCGACGTCGCCGCGGCCGAGCGGGCGCTGCAGTGCCCGGCGATCGAGGAGCTTCGCGCCTCGGTGTCCGCGCCGCTGACGTGGACCCGGTTCTGGGACAACCTCGTCGGTGCGCCCGCCCGCACCGACTTCCGCTTCCCGCGCGACCCGGTGCTCGCCGAGGTGTCCTGCAGCTCGTCCGTGCGCTGACGACCGGGCCAGAGGCGGACCGTCCGACGGCGCACGGGGCGTTGCTCCGAACCGGTGCACTTTCCGGGCGGTGTGGTGTGTTGCCCCGGTGTGCTGAGGGCTGTGCGGCCCATCAGGTGCACACCTCTGCGCCGCCTTCCCTGGACCGTTGAGCCCTAGCAGGTAGCCGATCGCGCGGAGTCGGTTGCTCCGGATGCCGATCGCCCCGATCGCGCGGTCGTCCACCGTGCAGCTTTGCGAACGAGCCGGACCGTGAACGCAGCGTTCGTGCGCAGACGGAGGAACGCCGGCCCGTTGGTCCGTTCGGACTCGTTGCCGCTCACGGATAGCGAACCTACGGTGCGTCGGTCCCGTTCATCGGACCAACGAAGGAATCGCGTGGTCGCACTCGGTCGGGGGGCCTCCCCAGTCGACGCGGTCCCGCTCGCCGGTACTCCGCGGGCGGTCACCGTCCTGCCGGAGTCCCTCACCGCCCTCGGTGACCTGCCCGGCGCCCGGTACGTCCTCGTCGTCGACGCGAGCGGCGAGCGGGTGCGGGGCGAGATCGGTGGCCCGCCCGGGTCGGACCTCGCCGTCCTCTCGTGGGCCCGGCGCCTCGCCGACGTCTCCCGTGAGCGCGGGCGCGCGTTGGAGGACGTCGTCCTCACCACGGAGTCGGACTTCCACCTGGTGCGGTCCGTCCCGGCGTCGGCCGCGGGCGAGGACGTGTGGGTGGCGCTCCGCCTCGACCGGGAGCGCGGCAACCTGGCCCTCGCCCGCCGTGCGCTCGCGGCCCTGGGCTCCGGCCGTGCCGGTCGGAGCCGGGCGCTGCCGTCGTCGAATCCCGAACCGCGCACCCCGTCGCCGGCCACTCCGATGTCCGGCTCCTTCCCGGCCACCCCGGTGTCCGGCTCCTTCCGGTCGCCCACCACCCCGGCGTCGGGCTCCTTCCCGGCCACCCCGGTGTCCGGCTCCTTCCGGTCGCCCACCACCCCGGCGTCGGGCTCCTTCCGGTCGCCGGCTGCCCCGGTGTCGGGCTCCTTCCCGGCGCCGCTCGTCGGGTCGTCCGGCTCCGACCGGTCCCGTCCGGACCGCGGCCCGGTCCGCCCCGACACCGGCCCCGTCACGGGGTCCCTGCCGGCCGCGATGCCGTCGTCCGGCGCCCCGATGCCACTCCCGCCCGCGCCGCGCCGGGACTACGAACTGCCGCGCCCGACGGCGGGCGCCGGCGCCGACGTGCCCGCGCTGGCGTTCCTCCCGCCGACCCGCTCGGCCGCGCGCCCCGCCCTGGTGGCGCCGGAGGAGGTCCCGCCGCCCGCGGCCGCCCCGACCGACCCGGTGCTGCCGCGCCGACGGTCGTCCGCCCCGCGCGCGAGTGGCCCCGTTGACGCGTCGGGTGACACCGATGGGCCATCGCTGTCGGACGGGGTGGCGCCGGCCGCGAGCGCGAGTGGCCCCGTTGACGCGTCGGCTGACGCCGATGGGCCATCGCCGTCGGACGGGGTGGCGCTGGCCCCGAGCGCGAGTGGCCCCGTTGACGCGTCGGGTGACACCGATGGGCCATCGCTGTCGGACGGGGTGGCGCCGGCCCCGAGCGCGAGTGGCCCCGTTGACGCGTCGGGTGACACCGATGGGCCATCGCTGTCGGACGGGGTGGCGCCGGCCGCGAGCGCGAGTGGCCCCGTCGACGCACCCAGTGACACCGATGGGCCATTTCCGTCGGCCGAGCACGGCTCCGACACCGGGCACGACGCCGAGCCCGGCCTGTGGGACCCCCGCCGGCGGCCGCTCACCGTCCGCCAGGCCCGGACGTGGCGGACGGAGCCGGAGGTGCCGCCCGCCCGGGAACCGGTCGAGCCGACCGCGTCGGCGCCGGTCATCCCCGCGCCGCGGACGGCGTCGTTGTTCGCACCCGTCGTCGTGGTCCCGCCCCCGCCGTCGCCCGTCGACGACGACACCACCGAGGTCCCGGCCCCGGTGCCGTACCCGATCATCACCGCCCCGCCGCTCGAGTCGGCTCCCGAGCCGGCTCCGACGGCCCCCGAACCCGCACCGGAGGAGGAGCCGGCCGCCACCGACGTCGGCCTGCCCCGCCGTGTCCCCGGTGCGCAACTGCGGTCGCCGACGCCCGCACCCGATCCCGCTCCGGCAGCAGCCCTGTCGGCGGCCGGGATCCCGGGGTGGAGCACCGAACAGTCGGTGCTGCGCCGCCTGCTCCTCGGGCTGCGCCGCCTGACCTGATCCACCCCGACGACCCCGCCCGAGACCGCGGCGACCACCCCCGGACCCCGAGAACCCCGAACACCCCGAGAACCGGAGCTTCCCCCTCATGGCCGACATCGACTACATCCTCAACGCCGCGACCAACATCAAGGGCGCCTTCGCGGTGGCCCTCGTCGACTACGAGAGCGGCATGACGCTGGGGTCGCGCGGCGGCAGCGCGGAGTTCGACCTGGACGTCGCGGCGCCCGGCAACTCCGAGGTGGTCCGCGCCAAGTTCGACGTGATGGCGAAGCTGGGCCTGCGCGAGACGATCGAGGACATCCTCATCACCCTCGACACCCAGTACCACATCATCCGCCCGATCTACTCGCGCACCGAGGACGACAAGCTGTTCCTCTACCTCGTGCTCAACCGCCAGCAGGCCAACCTCGCGATGGCCCGCCGCGACCTCAAGATGATCACCCAGCGCTTCGCGATGGACGACCCGACCTCGGCGCCCGCCGAGCCCGGGTACTTCCCGCAGCAGGCCGGGCGACGCTGACCGCCCGGGGGTGGCACGTCATCGTCATGTGACGTGCGTGCGGTCGGACGGGCTGTCGACGGTGCTGGAGTCGCTGCTCGCCGACCGGCGCGTGGTGGCCGCGACGCTCGTCGACGTCGGGAGCGGGTTCCTGCTGGACGCGTGCACCCGCGACGCCGACCTCGCCGACCTCGAGCTCCTCGGGGCCGCCCACGCCGATCTCGCCCGCGCCGGCTCGGTCCTCGCGCCGGGCGGCGACGGCGGGGGAGGCCTCGTCGTCGAGACCGCGGACGGTCGGGTGCACGTGCTGCGCGAGGTCCCCGACCCGCACGGCGACCGCATCGTCCTCGCCGCGGTGGTCCGGGGACCGGCGCGGGTCGTCGCGCGGGTGCGCCAGCGCCTGGCCGACGTCCCGGTCGAGGCGCTCACCGCCGGTCCGACCCTCCAGCGCCGTCCCGTCGACGGTCGGTGGGACCTCACGCCGGCGGCGCCGATCGCCCCCGCCGTCCCCCCGGAGGGCCTCCCGGGCCTCGACCCGATCCCGACGACGGGTGACGGGGCGGCCTGGGCCCCGCGCGCCGAGCCCGCACCCTGGGCGACCGCGATGACCCCGGTACCCACCGAGCAACCCGGGGCCGACCGGCCGGAGGAGCGAGCCGACCCCGACGCCGACACCGACCCGTCGTCGGGAACGACGGCCGAGGTGTCGACCCACCCGTGAACCTGCTTCGATGCCCGCCATGGACCACCTGATCGTCACCGTCGACGGCCACACCCCGCAGATCGACCCGACGGCGTGGATCGCGCCCGGGGCCGTGGTCGCGGGGCGGGCGACGCTCGGGGCGGAGGTCGGGATTTGGTACGCGGCGGTGGTCCGCGCCGACAACGACACGATCACGATCGGCGACGGCTCGAACATCCAGGACGGGTGCGTCCTCCACGCCGACCCGGGCTTCCCGTGCACGGTGGGGGAGAACGTGACCGTCGGGCACCGCGCCGTGGTGCACGGGTGCACCGTGGAGGACGACGTCCTGGTCGGGATGGGCGCCGTGATCATGAACGGCGCGACCGTCGGGCGTGGCTCCGTGATCGCGGCCGGCGCCGTCATCTCGCAGGACGTGACCGTGCCGCCCGGGTCGCTCGTCGCGGGCGTGCCCGGCAAGGTCCGCCGGGAGACCACGGAGGACGAGCAGGGCTTCAACGGGATGAGCGCCGCCGCCTACCGGTACCTGCTCGGCGTGCACCGCACCGCGACCTCCGACTGAGGGGCTACGGCTACTCGGCCAACGGGGTCGAGTCGTCCGGTGCCGGACCGATCGTGCCGTCCGACGTCGGAGCATCGCCGGTGTCGGCCGGCATCGACGCGAGGATGAGCTGCTCCCCGTGCTCGGCGTGTCGGCGCGCCAGGGCCTCCGCGGCGTCGCCGTCCCGGTCGCGGATGGCGTCGAGGATCGCCGCGTGGTCCTCCCAGACCCACGCCGGCCCGCCGCCCTGGAGCAGCACCTCGCCCATCACCCGCTGCACGTTCCGCCACATCACACCCGCACTCTCGGCGAGCAGCGGGTTGGCGGTCGCCTCGACGACCGTGCGGTGGAACTCGACGTCGTTGCGCACCATCAGGGCGAACGCCCGGTCGTCGAAGGCCTGTCGTCCGGCGACCACGATCCGGGTCGCGTGCCGCAGCCAGTCGTCGGTGTGGCGGGCCGCCGCCAACCGGGCGGCCTGCCCGTCGAGGATCCCGCGCAGCTCGTAGAGGTGGCTCACGAAGCTGCGCTCGAGCGGGGTCACCTCGAGGCCCCGACGTCCGAACTCCCGGACGAGGCCCTGGTTGCGCAGCAGGAGCAGCGCCTGCTGGATCGGCTGGCGGGAGACGTTGAAGCGCTCGGCGAGCTGTTCCTGGCGCAGCGGGACGCCGGGGGCGAGACGACCGGTGCAGATGTCGTCGACGATCGCCTCGAAGACCTGCTCGGTCCGCGAGGGCTTCTGCGGCAGCTCCGCCATGGGGGCCGTCCTCCCGTGATCCTCCGTCCCCGCTGCTGGTTCAACGGATCCTGACGCGGCGTCGGGTGGCCGCGCCCGGATGGTAGCCGCCCGTGATCGCGAACTCATCCTTGACTTCTGAATTCAGAATGTTGCACCGTCGAGTGACACGCGACACGTGCGCGACCGTGTCGCGCATCACCTCGACGAGGAGGGTCCATGGCGGACCGGCAGGACGCGGAGCGCAGCGGAGCCGGCCCGGCCCGCCGGTCGGTGCCGGTGGCGAGCCTGGTGGCGGAGTTCCTGACCGAACACGGGGTCGACCGGGTGTTCGGCCTGCAGGGCGGCCACATCCAACCCGTCTGGGACCAGCTCGCGCGGCGGGGCGTCCGCATCGTCGACGTCCGCGACGAGGGCTCGGCCGTCCACATGGCGCACGCCCACACCGAGCTGACCGGGCAGACCGCCGTCGCGATGGTGACCGCGGGACCCGGCGTCACGAACACCGTGACCGCCGTGGCCAACGCGTCGGTCTCCCGCATCCCGCTGCTGGTGATCGGGGGGTGTCCGCCGATCCCGCAGTCGAACATGGGCCCGCTGCAGGACATCCCGCACACGGCGATCCTCGAGCCGATCACGCGGCTGTCGCGCACGCTGCGCAGCGCCGACCAGGTACTGCGCGAGTTCGACGAGGCCTGGGCGCGCGCCTCGGGCGACCGGGGCGAGCCCGGCCCGGTCTACCTCGAGATCCCCACCGACGTGCTCCGCCGCGAGGTACCGCCGGCCCTGCAGATGCGCGAGCACCTGCGGGCGAAGCCGAAGCGCCGCCCGCAGCCGCACCCGGACGACGTCGCCGCGGCGGCCGACCTGATCCGCGCGGCGTCGAAGCCCGCGATCATCTCCGGCCGCGGGGCGCGGACCACCGACGGGACCGACCTGATCCGGCTGCTGGACGCCTCCGGCGCGGCCTACCTGGACACCCAGGAGAGCCGCGGACTCGTCCCCGACTCGCACTCCGCGACCGTGGGGAGTGCGCGCTCGGCGGTCATGCGCGACACCGACCTGCTGATCACCGTCGGCCGCCAGCTCGAC
The DNA here is from genome assembly GCF_013409505.1 of Actinomycetospora corticicola. NCBI lineage: Bacteria > Bacillati > Actinomycetota > Actinomycetes > Pseudonocardiales > Pseudonocardiaceae > Actinomycetospora > Actinomycetospora corticicola. The sequence goes on from NZ_JACCBN010000001.1 coordinate 410,920, forward strand.
TACCAGCTCGGGATGGGCTCCCCGGCGGTGTTCCCGCACGCGACGGTCGTGCGGATCGCCGACACCGCGAGCGAGCTGATCGACAACCGCCGCGGTGAGGTGGAGATCCTCGCCGAGCCGGGTGCCGCGCTCGGTGCGATCGCCGACGCGCTGAAGGACCACACACCCGACACCACGTGGCGCGACGAACTCAAGGCCAAGCACCGGACGCGGGCCGAGGACTACCGGCAGGCCCTGCACACCACCGAGAACGGCGCCGACGGGCACATCCACCCGAACCGCATCTTCGGCGCCCTCGACGCGCTGGACGGGGAGGCCCTCGACCTCGGCGACGCGATCATGATCGCCGACGGCGGGGACCTGCTCTCCTTCGCCCGGCTCGGGATCACCCGCTGCGCCCGCTATCTCGACGCCGGGGCCTTCGGCTGCCTCGGGGTGGCGACGCCGTTCGCGATCGCCGCAGCGCTGGCCGAGCCGCAGCGACCCGTCGTCGCGGTGACCGGGGACGGCGCCTTCGGCATCACCGCCACCGAGATCGACACCGCGGTGCGGCACGGCGCGAAGATCGTCGTGATCGTCTCGAACAACCGCGCGTGGAACATCGAGCGCTACGACCAGGAGGAGAACTACGGCCTGGTCGCCGGGACGCTGCTCGCCGACTCCGACTACGCCGCCATGGCCCGGGCGTTCGGGGCGCGCGGCGAGCGGGTCGAGTCGGCCGAGGACCTGGAGCCGGCGATCCGGCGCGCGCTCGAGAACGCGCCCGCCGTGGTCGACGTGGTCACCACGCAGGACGCTCCGTCGCCGGACTCCGGCAAGGGGCTCGGCTTCGTCCCGGACTACCAGGCACTGACCCCGTGGAACGACGCCGAGGTCGCCCGTCGACAGGTTGGGATCTGAGATGGCCGCGATGGAGGAGTGGGCGTTCCCCGCCCGCTACGACCAGGACTACCTGCCCGACCCGGACTCGCCCTACTGGTTCCCGGTGCGCGAGACGATGGACCCGGCCGAGCGCGACGCGGCCGTGCTCGTCCGGCTCCGCGAGGTCATGGAGTACGCCTACGCGAACTCGGGCTTCTACCGGACGAAGTGGGACGCGGCGGGGCTCGAGCCGGCCGACATCACGTCGTTCGAGGCGTTCGAGCAGGTCCCCGTCGTCACGAAGGCGGAGATGCGGGAGTCGCAGGCGAACCACCCGCCGTTCGGTGACTACACCTGCGTCGACCGCTCCGAGATCCACCACATTCACGGCACCTCCGGCACGACGGGAGCCCCGACGGCCTTCGCCCTCGGCCGGCGGGACTGGGAGGTCATCGCCGACAACCAGGCCCGGATCCTGTGGGGGATGGGCGTCCGACCCGGCGACACGGTGTTCGTCGCCGCGCTCTTCTCGCTCTACCTGGGCTCGTGGGGCGCCATGACGGCGGCCGAGCGGCTGCGCTGCAACGTCCTCCCGTTCGGTGCCGGCGCCCAGGGCATGACGGCGCGGGCGGTGAACTGGCTCGCGCGCATCAGGCCGGCGGCGTTCTACGCGACGCCCTCCTACGCGCTGCGCCTCGCCGAGGTGGCCGAGAAGGAGAAGATCGACCCCCGCGAGTTCGGGTTGAAGGTCATGTTCTTCTCCGGCGAGCCCGGGGCGTCGGTGCCCTCGGTGCGCAGGGCGATCGAGGACAGCTTCGGGGCGACGGTGATCGACTGCGGGACGATGGCCGAGATGACGCCGTTCATGTCGGCGTCGGCCACGGCGGGCACCCCGGACGGGATGCTGCTCTGGCAGGACATCGTCTGGCACGAGGTCTGCGACCCGGAGACGTTCCGCACCGTGCCCTACGGCTCCGAGGGCACCCCGGTCTACACCCACCTCGAGCGCACGTCGCAGCCGATGATCCGGCTCGCCTCCAACGACCTGACGCGCTGGGTCATGGAGGACAACCCCTGCGGCCGGACCTACCCGAAGCTGCCGGACGGCGTGTACGGCCGGATCGACGACATGATCCACATCCGCGGGGAGAACGTGTACCCGACGGAGGTCGACAACTACCTGCGCACCGTCGAGAACTACGGCGGCGAGCACCAGATCATCGTCCGCCGCACCGGCTCGATGGACGAGATGATCGTCCGCGCCGAGTGCACCCTGCCGGACGGGCAGCGGTCGGAGTTCGAGTCGTCCACCGGCTCCGGCCTGCAGTCCTTCCTCGGCGTGCGCGTGACCTTCGAGTCCGTCGACGCCCAGACCCTCGAGCGCGCCGAGCACAAGTCGCGCCGCGTGGTCGACGAGCGCGAGCACACCAGGCGTTGACGGCTCCGCCCTCGTGTCGCCACGGATCGGGCCGACGCCGCTCCACACCACCCATCCGAGGAGGAGATGCCATGAGTTCCGTGCACACCGAGAACGGTGCCCCCGTGGGGGAGGCCCCGGCTCCCTGGGGCGCCCCCGAGGCCACCGTCGAGCCCGGGAAGGGCGGTGGCTACTTCGAGGCCGGTCGCCCGCGGCTCGGCGGCCTCGAGAAGCCGGTGCAGTTCAGCGAGCCCCGGCAGGCCGTGATCAAGGCCCTCGCCGACACCATCATCCCGCCGCACCCGGACTGGCCGGACGCGAGCGCGGTCGACATCGTCGCCTTCTGCGGTCGCTACATCACGCCGACCGGCTACAAGAACAAGCACTTCCCGTGGGCGGACGAGGACTCGTTCGTCGCGGCACTGGACAGGCTGGGCCAGGCGTTCGTCGACGCCGACCCGGCCGAGCGGGCGAAGGCGTTCGAGGCCCTGGAGAAGGCGGAGGATCCGTTCTTCGAACAGATCCGCGCCCTCGTCTACTACGGCTACTACTCCCGCCCCGAGGTCGTCCTCGCCATCCGGAAGAACGTCCCGGCCGGCAGGGACTACCACGGCCCGCCGCTGCCGTACGGCTACATCCAGTCCCTCGAGCCGTGGGACGAGACGACCCTCGCGCAGGCGAACGACAACGGCTCCTATCTCGAGACCGACCAGGTCGAGCGCGTCGACCTGTCCAAGATCACCTGGATCCGGTGAGGCACCCATGGCGAGCTACGAAGAAGTCGACGTCCTGATCATCGGCGCCGGTCCGGGTGGGGCCGGTGTCGCCTACGAGCTCAAGGACACGGGCGCGAAGATCGTCTGTCTCGAGCAGGGGCCCTGGGTCACCGCACCCGAGCACCCGCACTACCACGACGAGTGGGAGATCGAGAAGCAGCGCGGGTGGGCCTACGACCCGAACGTCCGCCAGCTGCCGGAGGACTATCCGGTCACCGGGACCAGGACGCCGTACATGATGAACAACGTCGGCGGCTCCACGGTCCACTACGCGGGGCACTGGCCGCGGTACAAGCCGGTCGACTTCCGCAAGGGCACCGAGCACGGCCTCGAGGGCACGATCGACTGGCCGATCTCCTACGAGGACCTGGCGCCGTTCTACGACCGCAACGATGCGATCTACGGCATCTCCGGGCTCATCGGCGACCCGTCGTACCCGGACCGCAAGAACGCCCAGCGCGACCCGATGGTGCTGCCCGGCAAGCTCGGGCTGCGCTACGCCAAGGCCTCGCGCGACCTCGGCTGGCACTGGTGGCCGTCCGACAACGCCGTGATCACCCGGCCCCGCGAGAACCGCGAGGCCGACGTGGGCATGGGCAACGAGCTCTCCGGCAGCCCGACCGGATCGCTGTCCACGCCGGCGCACGCGCACTGGCCCTACAACGTCCGCGCCGGCGTCGACCTGCGGACGATGGCCCGCGTCGAGACGATCACGGCCGAGGGCGGCAAGGCCACGGGCGCGGTGTACATCGACCGGAACACCGGGAACCGCCACGAGATCCGCGCCAAGATCGTGGTGCTCGCGGCCAACGGCATCGGGTCGCCCCGCATGCTGCTCGCGAGTGCGCAGAAGGGCCACGAGAACGGCCTCGCGAATTCGAACGGCCTCGTGGGCAAGTACCTGATGCACCACGTGTTCTCGTTCTGCGACTCGTGGTTCGACGAGCCCGTCGAGGGATTCAAGGGCTCGTTCGGGTCGCCCATGTACTCGCACGAGTTCTATCACACGGACGTGAACCGCGGATTCGTCAACGGATTCGGCATGCAGGTGGCCCGCTCGTTCGGTCCGTCCTACGCCGCGATGGGCACGCACACCGGGTACACGGCGCCGTGGGGCGAGAAGCACCGCGACTTCTTCGCCAACCACTTCGCGAACCACCTCATGGTGTTCATGTTCGGCGAGGACCTGCCGGTGGAGACGAACGCGGTCACGCTCGACCCGGAGGTCACCGACTCGGACGGCATCCCGGCCGCGCACGTGAACTACGAGCTCCACGAGAACGACATCGCGCTCGCGAAGTACGGCATCGAGAAGATCTTCGAGGCCACGCGGGCGGTCGGGGCGGTCGAGACCAACGACACCGGCGTGCTCTACCCGCCGCCGGCCTGGCACCTCATGGGGACCTGTCGGATGGGCAACGACCCGCAGGACTCGGTGCTCAACAAGTGGTGCCAGACGTGGGACCTGCCGAACCTGTTCGTCGTCGATGGCTCCACGCTCACCACCGGTGGCGCGGTCAACCCGACCTCGACGATCGGTGCCCTCGCGGTGCGGGCCGGCGAGTACATCAAGCGGAACTACGACCACATCACGACGCAGAGGACGACGCCGTCGAACGCGGACGCGCCGGACATGTGAGCTGCGCTCAGGTGAGCACTCAGTGGGGTCATCGCCCCACTCAGTGCTCACGAGGCCGCAGGCCACACCACGTAGGGTCATCCGGGTGACGTACGAGGTGACCCAGGACGACACCGCGCAGGCGCTCGGCAGCGGGGACGTCCCCGTGCTCGGCACCCCCCGACTGATCGCCTGGCTCGAGGCGGCGACGGTCGAGGCGGCGCGGTCGAGGATCGCGGAGAGCCAGACCACGGTCGGCACGGCGGTCCGGGTCAAGCACCGTCGCCCCACCCGCGTCGGCGGCAGCATCACCACCACCGCGAAGCTCACGGCCGGGCCGGACGAGAAGGGGCGTCTCTCCTTCTCGGTGTCCGCGGTCGACCACGACGGGTCCACCGTCGCCGACGGCGAGATCGACCGCGTCATCGTCGAGCGGATGGGCGCGTTCGGCTCCTGATCACCCCGATCCCGCGACGACGGCGACCGCGCAGCCGCGCAGGGCCGCGACCGCCGCGTCCGGGTCGAGCCCGCACAGGTCGAGCAGGGTGAAGAGCGACTCCGCGCTGATCACAACGGCGAGGCGCGTCGCCAGCTCCGTCCGCTGCGTTGACGCCGGCATCGTCGCGAGGGCGTGCTCGATCAGCGCGAACCGGTGGGCCGGCCGCCGCTCGCCCGTCCTCGCGACCGACGAAGAGACGACGGCCCGCACCGCCACCTCGTGGGCGAGGGTGCGCTCGCACAGCGCCGTCGCCACCCGGGCCACCCGCTCGCCGAGGTCGGTGACGCCCTCCAGGGGCACCATCTCCGCCGGTGCTGGCCACACGTCGTCCACCGTCTCGCGCAGGAGCGAGACGAGGTCGGGGTAGTAGCGGTACGCCGTCGCCTCGGAGACCCCGGCCCGCGCCGCCACCGCCGGCATCGTCACCTCCGCGTTCCCGACGACGAGCTCCCGCGCCGCGGCCGCGATCGCCTGCCGCGTGCGCTCCTTCTGCTGGGTCCGCACCGCCATCGTGAGAGCCTACTTGCACGAGCCGTTCGAACGGGACTACGGTCTCTTCGTGAAAGCTCACTCTCACGAGAGAAGGTCAGCATGACCGAGGTGTCGATCGTCGGCCCGCAGGCGGGGGAGGTCGCGCCGCTCGGCCCGGTCACGATGCGGATCCTCGAGGACGGGAGCACCACCGCCCACCGGCTCGGGATCAGCGAGATCACCATCGCGCCGCACACCGAGGGCCCGCAGCAGCACCGGCACGCCCAGCACGACGAGGGCTTCTACGTGGTGCGCGGGACGGCCCGGTTCACCGTCGGGACCACCACGCACGACGCGCCCGCCGGCACCCTCGTCATGGTCCCGCCGGGGGCGCCGCACACCTTCGCGAACCCGGGTGACGAACCCGCCGTCCTGCTCAACACCTTCACGCCCGACCTCTACGTGCAGTACTTCCGCGACCTGCGGGCGATGATCGAGAGCGGTCGATCCATGACACCGGAGAACGTCACGCCGGTCATGGCGCGCTACGCGACGGTGCCGGCGGCCGAGTACGCGCCCGTCGTCGAGGAGCAGGGGACCGGTCGTCCGGTCATGGTCCTGCACGGCGGGGGCGGACCGTTCTCGGTCGCGGGGCTGGGCGCGGCCCTGGCCGACGGCCACCACGTGCTCGCCCCGACGGTGCCGGGCTTCGACGGCACGCCGCGACCCGAGGGCTGCCGGACGGTGGCCGACGTCGCCGCCCGCTTCCTGACGGCGTTGGCCGAGCGCGACCTGCACGACGTCGCCCTGGTCGGCAGCTCGATGGGGGGCTGGGTCGCCGCGGAGATGGCGCTGCAGGACACCGAGGGCCGCGTCGGCTCGGTGGTGTTCGTCAACGCCGTCGGGATCGAGGTCCCCGGGCACCCCGTCCGCCCGATCCTCGGCCTGCGCCTCGACGAGATCGCCGAGTTCTCCTACGCCGACCCCGACCGGTTCCGCCTCGACCCGACCACGCTCCCGCCCGAGCGGCAGGCGGTGATGGCGGCGAACGCCGCGGTCTTCGCCGACTACGCGGGCGAGCCCTACATGCACGACCCGACGCTGCGCGGGCGCCTCGACGGCATCCACGTCCCGACCGCCGTCGTCTGGGGCGAGGCCGACCGGATCGCCGACCTCGACTACGGCCGGGCCTACGCGGCGGCGCTCGGTGCGCCCTTCACCGTGATCGCGGGTGCGGGCCACCTGCCGCACGTGGAGCAGCCGGCGGCCACGCTCGCGGCGATCGAGGCAGCCATCCCGGGGGCCGACCGTTCATGATCATCGAGCACCTGCGGTGGTCCGGGGGCCCGGCGGACCACCGAGGGTGCTCGATGATCACGGCCGCCCGACCCGTCGTCGTGAGGCGCCCCCGCCGTCCCCACCCGTCGTCGTAAACTCGCCCCCGTGGCGGGACGCATCCGGGACTCCGACATCGCGGAGGTGCGCGACCGCAACCGCATCGACGAGGTGGTCGGCGAGTACGTGGCGCTGCGACCGGCGGGTCCGGGCTCGCTGAAGGGCCTGTGCCCGTTCCACGACGAGAAGTCGCCGTCGTTCAACGTCCGGACGAGCCACAACACCTGCCACTGCTTCGGCTGCGGCGAGGGCGGCAGCGTCATCGACTTCATCATGAAGATCGAGCAGCTGGGTTTCGTCGAGACGATCGAGAAGCTGGCCGACCGGGTCGGCTACCGGTTGACCTACGAGGGCGGCGGCTCCAGCGTCCAGCGTGACCGCGGCACCCGCAGCCGCCTGCTCGCCGCGAACAAGGCCGCCGCCGAGTACTACGCCGAGCAGCTCCGCGCGCCGGGCGAGGCCCAGCGTGCCCGCGAGTTCCTCGCCGAGCGTGGCTTCGATCAGGCCGCGGCCGAGCAGTTCGGCTGCGGCTTCGCGCCCGGCGGCTGGGAGAAGCTGACCAAGCACCTGCTGAACCAGGGCTACACCCTCGACGAGCTGGAGAAGGCCGGGCTGTCGGTGCCGGGTCAGCGCGGCCACCGGGACCGGTTCCAGCGCCGTCTGCTGTGGCCGATCCGCGACCTGGGCGGCGACGTGGTCGGGTTCGGGGCGCGGCGGCTCTTCGACGACGACCGCATCGAGGCCAAGTACCTCAACACCCCCGAGACGACGCTCTACCACAAGTCGAAGGTGCTCTTCGGGCTGGACAAGGCGAAGCGGGACATCGCGAAGTCCCGTCAGGCCGTGATCGTCGAGGGCTACACCGACGTCATGGCGATGCACCTCGCGGGCGTGCCGACGGCGGTCGCCAGCTGCGGGACCGCCTTCGGCGAGGACCACGTCGCGGTGCTGCGCCGGCTGCTGCTCGACGACTCCTTCGACCGCGGCGAGGTCATCTACGTCTTCGACGGCGACGCGGCCGGGCAGGCGGCGGCGCTCAAGGCCTTCGACGGCGACCAGCAGTTCTCCGCCCAGACCTACATCGCCACGGCACCCGACGGCATGGACCCCTGCGAGCTGCGCCAGGCCAAGGGCGACACCGCGGTGCGCGACCTCGTCGCCCGCCGCGCGCCCCTGTTCACCTTCGCGATCCGCTCGATCCTCGACGAGTACGACCTCGGCACCGTCGAGGGCCAGGCCGGCGCGCTCAAGCGCTGCGTCCCGCTGGTCGCCCAGATCCGCCAGGTCGAGCTGCGCGACGGGTACGCCCGCCGGCTCGCGGGCTGGACGGGCTGGGCCGACGAGGCCCAGGTGGTCCGCCGCGTGCGGGAGACCGCGGGCCAGCCCGTGGACCAGCGCCAGACCTCGTCCCGACGACGGGTGCGGCAGGTCGAGCAGCCCGCCGCGGAGGGGCCGGCGCTGCCGCCGCGCGACGACCCGCGGCTCCGGGTGCAGCGCGAGGTGCTGAAGTCGGCGCTGCAGGTGCCCGCGCTCGCCGGTCCCGTGTACGACACGCTGCCCGAGGACGCCTTCTCCCACGAGGCCTACCTCGCCGTGCACCGCGCCATCCTCGCGGCGGGCGGCACCTCGAGCGGGTACTCCGGCGCCTCGTGGGTCGCCGCGGTCACCGAGGCGATCACCCCGCCGTCGTACGCGCGGCTGGTGGCCGAGCTCGCCGTCGACCCGATGCAGTCACGGGAGGCCGACGACCACCGCTACGTGTCGTCCATGCTCACCGCCCTGCAGGGTGCGGTGGTCGAGCGTCAGGTCGCCGAGATCAAGTCCCGGCTGCAGCGCATCTCCCCGGTCACCGACGCCGACGAGTACCACGAGCTGTTCGGCGACCTCGTCGCGCTGGAGCAGTACAAGAAGGCGCTGCGCGACCAGGCGATCGGCGGGCAGTGGTCGGCGTGAGGTTCAGCGAGCGTCTGGCGTCGGTCCTGCTCGGCCGGGAGATCACCCCGGAGGGGTTCATCGGCACGCTGGACCCCGACGAGCGGATCCTGGCCGACGCCCGGACGCGGAAGGGCGAGGTCGTCCTCGCGACGGACCTCGGCCTGTGGGTGGGGGAGCGGCGCATCCCGTGGCACCTCGTCTCCAAGGCCACCTGGGGGAACGGGGCCCTGACCGTCGTCGAGGCGACCGAGTCCGCCCGACACGGTCCCGTGGTCGTCCTCGCCGACGCCGCGCCGCTGCGGCTGCCGCTCCCGGCCCCCGGGAAGGTCCCCGAGACGGTGCAGCGACGGGTCACCGGGGTGATCACCACCCGCCAGCACCACGACCTGCCCAGCGGCGGCGCCTGGTTCGTCCAGCGCCGCACGCCCGAGGGGATCGAGGTGCACGTGCGCCCCGACGCCGGCACCGATCCCGACGAGGTGCTGACGCTCGCCGAGGGGATCGCGGAGAAGCTCCGCCGCTGAGCCGGTGTGCCACTAGGGTCGGCCGCCACGACCCGAGGGGGAGCGAGTGGCGGACACGATGGCGCTGGCCCGCGCCGAGCGGACCGACCTGGTGGAGCTCCTGGAGGGGCTGACGCCGGAGCAGTGGGACGCGGCGACGCTCTGTGACCGGTGGCGCGTCCGCGACGTGGTCGCGCACGTGTACAGCTACGAGGAGCTCGGCTGGGCCGCACTCGCCGGGCGGATGGTGCGGGCGGGGTTCAGCGTCGACCGGGCCAACGCGGCGGGGGTGGCGGACCATGCCGACGCGTCGCCGGCCGAGCTCACGGCGTTGGCGCGGAAGCGCATCCGGCCCGTCGGGCTCACGTCGATGCTGGGCGGGAGGATCGCCCTGACCGACGGGATGATCCACCAGCAGGACATCCGCCGACCCCTCGGGCTGCCGCGCACGATCCCGGCGGACCGGCTCGTGGCGGCGCTGGACACCGCGCGGGCAGCGCCGACCATCGACGGCGCGAAGCGGGTGAAGGGCCTGAAGCTCGTCGCCACCGACGTCGACTGGACGACCGGTGACGGCGACGAGGTGCGGGGCACCGGCGAGGCGCTGCTCCTGGCGATCGCAGGTCGACGCGTGGTCGCGGACGAACTCGACGGACCCGGCGTCGGGACGATCGCCGCTCGCGCGTCGGGCTGAGCAGTTCCGTGGTCGGGCCGTGAAGGCCCTGACCTGGGGGAAGTGCTCCTCCTACTGGACTCGAACCAGTAACCCTGCGATTAACAGTCGCATGCTCTGCCAATTGAGCTAAGGAGGACCGTGCAAGCGGGCCGGTTCGGCGCCCGTTCCGCTCTGGTCATAGACCGTACCCGACGGGGATCCGAGCCCGTCAGGCAGGATGGGTCAACGCCGTCGTCGGGAGGATCCGGACATGAAGCTGCTGCCGTTCGCGCTGGGTATGGGCGTGGGCTACGTGCTGGGAACCCGGGCCGGGCGGGAGCGCTACGAGCAGCTCTCGCGGGCCTACCGCCGGGTGGCCGACAACCCGCAGGTGCAGGCCGCCGCCGGGGTCGCGCAGGCCAAGGCGGGCGAGGCCGTGCACGCGGCCGTCACCGTCGCGAAGGAGAAGGTCGCCCCGTCGTCGGGACCGGCCCAGCACCAGCCCGCGGCGCCCGGCCGCTCCGTGAGCAGCCCCAGAAACGGACGCTGAGGGACGGAAGGGCAGCTTTCGGGCGCAGTTCACGGTGAGGCTCGTGGTTGTTCATCTCGCGTTCAACCACGTGTGAGGGACGTGGTGTCCGGCGGTTCGTAGCGTCGGAAGCATGGAGTTACCGCTGATCGTCATCGTCGTCATCGTGACGGCGTTGGCCTTCGACTTCACCAACGGCTTCCACGACACCGCCAACGCCATGGCGACCTCCATCGCGACCGGGGCACTGAAGCCCAAGGTCGCGGTGCTGATCGCGGGCGTCCTCAACGTCGTCGGCGCGTTCCTGTCCGTGGAGGTCGCGAAGACGATCTCCAGCGGGCTCGTCGACGAGACGAAGATCAACCCCTACATCATCTTCGCCGGCCTGGTCGGCGCGATCCTCTGGAACCTGCTGACCTGGCTGCTGGGCCTGCCGTCGAGCTCCTCGCACGCGCTGTTCGGCGGGCTCATCGGCGCCGTGCTCGTGGCGGCCGGCTCCGGGGCGGTGCACTTCTCCACGCTGCTCTCGAAGATCCTCCTCCCGGCCGTGATCTCGCCGGTCCTCGCCGGCGTGATCGCGCTGGTGGGGACGGTCATCGCCTACCGGAGCACGCAGCGGGCCGACGACGAGGCGGTGAAGAAGGGCTTCAAGGGCGGCCAGATCGTGTCGGCGTCGCTGGTCGCGCTGGCCCACGGCACGAGCGACGCGCAGAAGACGATGGGCGTCATCACGCTCACCCTCATCGCCGCGGGCGTCCTCGCCCCGAACGCCGGCCCGCCGATCTGGGTGATCCTCTCGGCCGGCCTCGCGATCGGCCTCGGCACCTACCTCGGCGGCTGGCGCATCATCCGCACCCTGGGCAAGCGGGTCTCGGACATCCAGACCCCGCAGGGCTTCGCCGCCGAGACCTCGACGACGGCGGTCATCCTCGCCTCGGCGCACCTGGGCTTCGCGCTCTCGACGACGCAGGTGGCCACCGGGGCGATCTTCGGCGCCGGGGCCGGCCGCCGGATCGCCGGCGTGCAATGGGGCGTCGCCGGTCAGATGGCGGTCGCCTGGATCCTCACGCTCCCCGCGGCCGCGGTGGTCGGCGCGGTCGCGGCGTACGCCGCCTCGACGGGCGTGGTCGGGACGGTGCTGGTGGCCGTCGTCGCGATCGCCGTGGCGCTCGGCATCTACGCGGCCTCGCGCCGCACGCCGGTGACGGCGGACAACGTCAACGACGTCCCGGCGCCGACGGCCCCGGGCGAGCAGCGGGAGGTGGCGCAGGCATGAGCATCGCGTGGGGTTCCCTGGGCCTCGTGGCCATCGTGTCCTTCGCGGCGGCGATCGCGGTGACGGCGCTCGTGTCCTTCGGGATCGTCGGCCTCGCCGCGCGGGCGCCGCGGGCCGACGGTCCGGAGCCGGCGCTGTCGCCCACGGCCGGGACCGCCGTCGGGGTGGTGTGCCTCGGGGTCGCGGCCCTGATCGTGCTCTACGGGCTGCTCCTCATCGTGGCCTGAGGACTCCCTACCCTCACGGGAGATTCGTCGTCGGGGAGTCGTCGAGACGGCGGCCCCCCGTTCGACGTGGTGGTGAACGCCCGTCCGTGAGGGAGACCGCCATGACCCGCACCGCCCGCCGCATGTTCGAGCTCCTCGAGCCGATCTGCCTCGCCACCTACCTCGGCGACGAGGTCAACGAGGAGTACGCCGCACTCGGCCACCGCACCTACTGGGACGGCTACTTCGCCGCCCGCGCGGCGTGCCTGGGCCGGGTGCCGGCGGAGGTCGTCGACGCGGCGTTCTACAGCTTCGCGCCCGGTGAGGTCGCCCGACACATCCCGAGCGCGTGGGAGACGGTCCCGCCCGAGGCCTCGGTGGCCGCCCAGCGGCGGGGGAGCGTGGCCTCCCTGCGGCGGATCCTCGGACTGGTCGCGGACTCGCCGGAGGTGGCCCGCGCCGCCGACCTCGTGCTGCAGGCGGCGACCGGAGCGCCGGTCGCGGGGCACGTGATGTACGCCGGGATGCGCACCCTGCCGGTGCCGGCCGGCTCGCTCGAGCGGCTCTGGCACGCCGCGACGGTGCTGCGCGAGCACCGCGGCGACGGCCACGTCGCGGCCCTCGTCGGCGCGCGGATCGGCGGCACCGAGGCGCACGCGCTCTCGGCGCTCGACATGGGCATCCACCCGGCGGAGTCGTTCGGCCGCATCCACCACCTGCCGAAGGCCCGGCTCACCGCGACGATGGACGGTCTGCGCCGCCGCGGGCTCATCGACGACGGGGGGCGGCTCACCGACGCCGGCCGGGACCTCAAGCAGCACGTCGAGGACCTCACCGACGCCGCCGCCGAGGCGCCCTACGAGACCCTCGCCCCCGCCGAGCTCGAGGAGCTGATCGCCCTCCTCACCCCGATCAGCGCCAGCCTGACCGCCGCCTGGTCGGCCTGACGGCGGGGGCTCACGTCCGCCGACCCGAGGACGTGGCCCGACCGGTGACCAGCAGCAGGAGGTCCACCGCAGGCAGTTCGACGGTCTCCGGGCCGGTCCCGACGACGAGGTCGGTGTCGGTCGCGACGAGCCGCCGCCCGGTCAGGTCGGTACCGAAGTAGGACATGGCGCGTGGCCCGGCGGCATCGACGACCAGCTTGACCCGGTCGGCCGGCACCCGCTCGAGGCCGAGCGCCTCCGTGACGTCGAGCCCGTGGATGACGTCGTGGCTCAACGCACCCGCCTGCCCGCCGGCGGGCGGCCGCCAGGGGTGGGTGACGTTGGCCCGCAGGGAGGCGAGCAGCTCCTCGTCGCTCGACCGCGCGGTGTCCTCGTGGGCGATGCGGTCGGCGAACCGGTTGAAGTCGCCGCGGGCGGCCGCGATGCCGCGCAGGACCCGCAGCGTCGAGTGGCGGTAGGGCATCGTCACGTGCGCGAGGACCTCCCGGACCCGCCAGCCCGCGCACAGCGACGGTGCCGCCCACTGCTCGGGGGTCAGGCGGGCGTACAGGTCGGCCAGGCGCTCGCGTTCGGCGGCGGTCTCGCGGGCGACGGGATCGGTGAGGTCGAGCTGTCGGGGCACGTCGTCTCCTCGTGGCAGGGGCGTCGACCCCTCCTACGACCGAGCGCGCGCGAACTCATCGGTCGGGTCCCGCAGGAGCTCCGGCAGGGCGAACTCCGGGAACCGGTCCACCGTCCCGAGGAAGGTGGTGACCTGCGCGATGCGGTCGCCCCGCGGCTCGACGAGCACGAGCGCGAACGGGCGCAGCGTCCCGTCGTCGTCGGGGCGGTACTGGCCGAACCCGGGCTGACCGTTGATCGCGGTGGACACGAGCCGGGCGCCCTCGCACCCCCCGGCCCCGACGAGGCGGGCGATGGTCGGCCCGCCCTCGATCCACCAGGCGAACGGCGGCATCGTGGTGCGCGCGTCCTCGCGGAGGAGGGCGACGAGCCGCGCGGGGTCGTGGGCCTCGAAGGCCGCCACGTAGCGCTCGAGCAGCTCGCGCTGCGCGGCGTCGTCCGGCTCGAGCCGGTCCGTGGGCTCGGGCCGGTGCCGCGCGAGCGTCGTCCGGGCCCGTTGCAGCGCGCTCGTCACCGACGCCGTCGTCGTGTCGAGGATGTCCGCCGTCTCGGCCGCGGAGAAGCCGAGGACGTCGCGGAGCACGAGCGTCGCGCGCTGCCGGGGGGCGAGGTGCTGCAGGGCGGCGACGACGGCGAGGCGCACGCTCTCCCGTTCCAGCGCGACCTCCTCCGGTCCCCGCGCCGCGAGGAGCCGCGCGTCGGGCATCGGCTCCACGAACCGATCGGGTGGCAGCGGTGCCCCGAGGGCGGCGCCCGGGACGGCGGCCGGACCGAGGTCGACCGAGACGGCGCGGCGACGGGCGCTGCGGAGCATGTCGAGGCAGACGTTGGTGGCGATGCGGAAGACCCACGCCTGCAGCACGCCGCGGGCCGGGTCGAACCGCTCCCGCTGCAGGTGCGCCCGCACGATCGCCTCCTGGACGGCGTCGTCGGCGTCCGCAGCGGCCCCGAGCAGGCGGTAGCAGTACGCCGTCAGGGGGACGCGCAGCGCCTCGAGGTCGTGGGCGGTCGGGCCGGTCACGGGTCCAGTGGAGCAGACACCCACCCCGCCGGTCACGGAGGGCGACCGTGCACCGCGTCGAGTCGCCGCCGCCGCCCACCACCCCGACCTGGTGGCCGCCCTGGCACGATGATCGACCGTGGCGGCCTTCGCGGTGTCGGACTGGCTCGAGGACCGCTGGTTCATCCGCTCGCACCTGCTGCAACGACGACTGGTCGGCGCGGTCGGCCTCGCCCTGCCGGTGCTCGTCGTGCTCTTCAACTGGGCCTGGGCGCTCGCCGTCGACGCGGCGAACGGCACGCACGTGGCCCCGGGGTTCTGGGCGTCGGTGCAGCCCTCGATCAGCGCGTACTACTACACCTACTCGGCGAACATCTTCGTCGGCGCGCAGATCGCCTTCGCCGTCTTCCTCGTGACCTACCGCTACGGCGTGTGGGAACGACGGGTCGGGGTGGTCGCGGGCCTCGGCGCGGCGATCGTCGGGCTCTGTCCCACCACGCCGCCCGACCCGACGACGCTGCAGCGCCTGGTCGGCGGGCTCCACCTCACCGCCGCCGCGGTCTTCTTCGTGGGCATGGCGGTGTTCTGCCTGTTCCTCTTCCCGCGCGACCCGGGCGTCGAGGTCAACACGGTGCCCCGCGGTCGGCGGGTGCTCTTCCGCGTGTGCGGCGTCCTGATCGTGCTCGCGCTGCTCGCCGCCGTGGTCGGCGCGCTCGTCCTCGACGACGCGACCCGCGACCAACTGCGCTTCCTGCTCTGGCTGGAGTCGGTCGCGGTGTTCGCGTTCGCCACGGCCTGGCTGGTCAAGGGCCTGGACCTGCAGCCTTCCTGACGCCGGGTCGGTGCGGGAGGATCCGTCGGCATGCCACCCGCCCTGTTCGCCGGCTTCCGGGTCTCCGACCTCGAGGCCGCCGTCGACTGGTTCTCCCGCCTGCTCGGCGCGGACCCGGTGATGCGCCCGAACGACGACGAGGCCGTCTGGGAGATCGCCGAGGACCGCTTCGTCTACGTCGAGCGTAGCCCCGGTCGGGCCGGGCACTCCCACGCGACGGTGTTCCTCGACGACCTCGACGGGTTCCTGACGACGGCCGGCTTCGCCCCGGCGGCGACCGAGACCTACGACACCGGCGTCCGCAAGGTCATCTTCCGCGACCCGGACGGCAACGAGTTCGGCGTCGGGGGAGGTCCCCCGCCGTCGTGAAGCGCTCAGCCCTCGATGACCTTCTTGATCCGCTCGAGGGTCGCCGGGATCGACGTCCGCGCGTCGTTCACCCGCAGCGTGACGCCGTCCTCGCCGAAGGTCTCCCGGATGTACTCGCGCCCCACGCGCCGGAACTCCCAGCTCTGGGTCAGCCGCGTGCCCCCGCCGTCGGGAGCCATCGTGTAGCCCCAGCGGACGAAGCCGTCGCGCACCTCCCAGGCGAACTCCTGCCCCGGCGTGGCGGCGACGACCTCGCTGCGGGTCGACCAGTCGCGGCCGGGGCGGGAGTTGTGGCCGGTGAAGTGGGCCCCGACGACGGCGCTGGTCGCGTCCTCCCACTCGCAGGAGCGGGTGAACTCGCTCCACTCGCCGTGGCGGGTGATGTCGGAGACCACGTCGTACACGTGGTGCGGGGTGGCGTCGATCCACACGGAGTCGGCGAAGGCGTACGGGTCCTCGGTCACGTGGAGATCCTCCTCGGCGGCGATGGGGGCACCATGTCGATCATGACCACCTCCTACGCGGGAGCGTCCGCCCACTACCTCTCACCGCGCCGCCGCGATCCGGTGAAGCGGCACTGGGAGGAGCCGGTCAACCATCGCATCCTGGCCCGCGCGTTGGGCTTCGTCGAGGGTGACCCGGTGCGCGTGGTGGACGTCGGGTCGGGCACGGGCGACGGCCTCGCGCTGCTGGAGGCGATCACCGACCGGCCGCTGGACTACCTGGGACTCGACCCCGACCCGGAGATGATCACGACGGCGGGCGCCACCCACGAGGGCCGGGACGGCGTCCGGTTCCTGCAGGCCGACGTCCGGGACGACCTCGACCTCGCGCCCGACCTGTGGCTCTCCGCCGGCGCCCCCTGGTCGCACCTGGACCACCACGACTTCCGCACCACCCTCGTCCGCCTGCTGCGTGCCGCCGCGCGTCGCGACCGCCCGACCGCGCTCGTGGTCGACACCCTGGGCCGCTGGTCGATGGAGTGGCCGGCCCACTGGGACGACGAGCGGTGGGACTACCGGATGTCGTTCTTCCAGGGCGCGGGCGACGACCCGGTCGCCGCGCCGATGAGCACCCACACCCGCTGGACGATCGACGCGGCCGTCCTCGAGGCCGACGTCCCGCTCGCCGCGCTCGAGTTCCACGACCGCTCGATCACCGTCGGCCGCCACACGAGCACCGCGGCCTTCCACCCCGGCCTCACCGACTACCGCGGTCTGGTCAACGCCCTCCACGACGGCGACACCGGACCCGACCTCGCCGACCTGCGCCTGGACCCGCCGTCGGGACCCGCCCCGCGGGAGGTGGAGAGCTTCTTCGCGGCCTTCGCCGCGCTGTGGAACGCGCGCCTCGACCGTGCGACGGAGCAGGAGGCGGCGCTGGGGAGCGACCCTTCCCGACGACGGGTGCTGGCGGCGGATCTCTGCGCCCTGGAACACGGCGCCGCGCCGGGGCTCGGCGTAGGGCACTCGCTCATCGCCCTGATCGTGGTCGCGCCGTGACTCGAGTCGATGGTCGAGCTCCGCTGCGCTCCGTCTCCGGAGTCCTGTTCGACTTCGACGGGCTGCTCGCCGACACCGCGCCGGTGTGGCGGGCGGCCGCGGCCGCCGTGGCACCGGGCTGGACCGAGGCGGACGACCGGTCGCTGCACGGGCTCGACACCGGCGCCGCCATGACCCGGCTGAGCGCCCGCGCCGGGCGGGAGGTCACGGAGGACGACATCCTGACGGCGTACCGGGAGCGGTTCGAGCAGGTCCGGCTCATGCCCGGAGCGGCCGAGCTGGTGCGGTCGCTGGAGGTGCCCCTGGCGGTCGCGACGAACAGCCCCACCGACCTGGTCGCCGCGCAGCTCGAGGCGCTGGGGCTGCGGGACGCGTTCGTCGCGGTCGTCGGCCTCGCGCCGCCGCTGGCGCCGAAGCCCGCACCGGACCTCTACCTGGAGGCGGCGCGCCGACTCGGTCTGCGGCCGGGGGAGTGCGTGGCGCTCGACGACTCGCCGCCGGGGGTCCTCGCCGCGGCGGCCGCGGGATGCCGGGTGATCGGGGTGTCGGCGGTGACCCTGCCGGTGGCGCGCCAGGTGGCGTCCCTCACCGAGCTCGTCGGCGACCTCTGAATCCGCGCGCGGCGCAGCCGTGGCGGGCCGTACGGTGCGCCCTCGTGTTCGCCGTCGATCTCACGCCCGATCTCATCCGGGGCGCCCTCGAGCTGGAACCCACCGAGCGTGGGCTGCGCCCGCACCGGCTCCCCGCGTGGGCCCGCGCGCAGAACGTCGAGCCCCAGCTGGCGATGGCCGAGTCCCAGCCCTCGGGCGTGCGGCTCGCCGTCCGTACGGCGGCGTCGGCCGTCGAGCTGGACACCCACCGCACCGTCTACTCCTACCGCGGGCTGCCGCCGCGCCCCGAAGGTGTCTACGACCTCGTCGTCGACGGCGCGCCCATCGCCTCCGCGAGCACCACCGGCGGCACGGGCGTCGAGATGGACCCCCGCACCGGGGAGGTCGTCACGACGACGGGTCCGGCCGGGACGGTGCGCTTCGAGCTCCCGCCCGGGGAGCACGACGTCGAGATCTGGCTCCCGACCCACGAGACCACGGACCTCGTCGCGGTCCGGGCGGACGCGCCCCTGCACCCGGCGTCGGGAGCGGGCCGGCGGCGCTGGGTGCACCACGGCAGCTCCATCAGCCACGGTTCGAACGCCGCGTCCCCGACCGGCACGTGGGCCGCCGTCGCGGCCCGGACGGCCGGCGTGGAGCTGACGAACCTCGGGTTCGGCGGCAGCGCGATGGTCGACCCGTTCGTGGCCCGGACGATCCGCGACCTGCCGGCCGACGTGATCAGCGTGAAGCTCGGGATCAACGTGGTGAACGGCGACGTCATGCGCCGTCGGGCCTTCGTCCCCGCCGTCCACGGGTTCCTCGACACCATCCGCGAGGGACACCCGACGACCCCGTTGCTGCTGGTGTCGCCGATCCTCTGCCCGATCCACGAGGACACCCCCGGCCCGGGCACGATGCTGCTCGACGACGGGCGCACGCGTTTCGCCGCGACCGGCGACCCGGCCGACGTGCCGGCCGGTCGGCTGACGCTGCGCGTGATCCGCGAGCTGCTCGCGGCCGTCGTGGCCCAGCGCGCGGACGATCCGCACCTCGCGTACCTCGACGGGCGGGAGCTCTACGGCGAGGCCGACGAGCCCGGGCTGCCGCTGCCCGACGCCCTGCACCCCGACGCCGCGACCCACCGGTCGATGGGGGAGCGGTTCGCCCGCCTCTTCGCTGACGGGGGTCCGCTGGCGGGCTGAGTCGGGCATCCTGCTCGTCCGGTACGACGACGGGGAGGACCGACGATGCTGCTCGACCCGGACGACCCGCTCCTGGCCCACGCCCACGAACGCCTCCACGCCGAGCCCGTCATCTGGCTGGCCACGAGCCGGCCGCACGCGGTGCCGGTGTGGTTCCGCTGGTCGGACCCGACCGTGACGGTCTTCAGTCGACCCGACACGGCCAAGGTGGCGCACCTGCGCCGGGACCCGGCCGTCGCCCTGCACCTGGACACCGCGGCGCACGGCACGGACGTGGTGCTGCTGGAGGGACGGGCCGAGCTGGACGACCGCCCGTCCGGCGAGGACGCCTTCGCCGCGAAGTACGCCGAGGCGCTCGGCGACCAGTCGTTCGCGGCGTGGCGGGAGACGTTCTCGCTGTCGCTGCGCATCCTGGTGCGCCGCGTCGTCGTGTGGCGGGCGGGCGAGGGAGGTCTCGAGCACCGGTCGGTGCCATGATCGCGATTGTGACCGAGGTACTCAGCGCGACGGATTTCCGAGCTCCCATCGACGACCGGTGGTTCGCCGACTACGTCGTGGGCGAGACCTACGAGTACGGGAAGCTCTCGGTGACCGCCGAGGAGATCGTCGAGTTCGGCCGGCAGTACGACCCGCAGCGGCTCCACACCGACCCGGAGTGGGCCGAGACCGGCCCCTTCGGCGGGCTCATCGCGAGCGGGTGGCAGACGGCCGGGCTGATGATGCGGATGTACTGCGCGCACTACATCTCGGCCGTCGCGAGCCTGGCGTCCCCCGGCATCGACGAGCTGCGCTGGCCCGCCCCGCTGCGTCCGGGTGAAGCAGTGCGGTTGCGCACGACCGTCGTCGAGTCGCGGGTCTCGCGCTCGAAGCCCGACCGCGGGATCGTCCGGACCGCCGTCGAGGTGCTCACCGACGACGACCGCGCGGTGTTCACCGGGACCGCGATGAACATGATCGCCGTCCGGCTCGCCTCATGATCAACAGTCCCTCATGGGTCTGGCGGGGCCCGGGTCGGACCGATGAGGGACTGTTGATCATGGAGCGAGCCGCGATCGGGTCGAATCGTGCGCGCGGGGGCCGCTCACGTGGCGTCATCGCGCGCACGGGGGTCGTAGGTGACCGTCGTCGGGAAACGATGGCGGCACACCACTCGACGGGGGATCTTCCGCTGCTAGCGTCGTCGGATGACCGGCGGTGGCGGACTCGGTGGCGACTCGTTCACCAACTTCAGCACCAACAAGGCAGGGACCGCCTCCGGCTCGTCGGCACACGACGGGGGGCAGGTCCCCGCGACGCCGCTCGGCGGCGTGGGCACGACGGCGGTCCTCGTCGTGGCGGTCATCCTCGTGCTGGCTTCCATCGCCGCCGTTCTCCTGCTCTGACCAGGGCGGCCGGCACGACGGTCAGCACGAGACCTCCGAGCGCGAAGGCGCCGCCCACCAGGAGCGGGTCCGCGGTGCCGGCCACGAACGGCACCAGCACCAGGGCGGCGGCGGGGGTCAACGGTTCGCGGACCAGCGCCGCGAGCCCCACGACCAGCACCACGCCGACCCCGCCGTAGACCCACGTCGGACCGGGGAGACCGGCGGCGACGGCTCCCAGCACTCCCGCCGCGGCGAGCAGGGCCACCCGGCGCGCGGTCGACCACGACAGCGGCCGGCCACCCCGGGCGGTGAACTCCAGGCCGGCCACCAGGAGCGGGGGAGCGCTGAGCAGCGGCGGCAGCCCGGCGAGTCCGACGACGGCGATCCACACGGCCGCCGCCACCACGAACACGGCGAGTCGTCCGCCGGGCCACGCCGGTGCGCGCGGCGTCCTTGTGCCACTGACGCTGGCGGCCAGCAACGCGCACCACACCGCGACGGCGAGGACGTAGCCGATCCCGCGCAGGTCGAACACCACCGGCAGCACGGCGGCCGACACCGCGGGGATCAGCGGACTGCGCACGACGTGCAGGACCAGGACCATCACCGCCAGTGCCGCCGCGGCCCGCCACCACCACGGTCCGGGGAGGTTCGCGGCGACGACGCCGAGCACCGCACCCGTCGTCGGGATCGCGACCAGGGGGACCGGACAGGCCCAGGCCGACCGCCGCAGCGCCCACAGGCCGTAGCCGAGCGCGACCGCCTCGGGGAAGAGCACGGCCCGGTCGTCGAGCAGCTGCGCGGCGAGCAGCATCACCGCGGCCGCGAGGCCCGGCGCGGCGAAGCGCAGCGCCGTCCGCACGGCGCCGACCCTAGCGCTGCCCGTAGCCCCGGAAGCGCTCGACGACGTCGTCGACCTGCTCCGTCGAGAGCAGCCGCGGCGTCCCGACGGCGGAGGCACGCAGCCACACGTCGCAGAGCCACTCGAGGTGCGCGGCGCCGTCGTAGGCCGCTCGCAGCGAGGGCCCGAGGACGATCGTGCCGTGGTGGCGCATGACGGCCGCGGTGCGGTCGGCGAGCGCGGCCGAGGTGTTCGCGGCGAGCTCGTCGGTGCCGTACGGGGCGTACTCCGCGACCGACACGGCCCCGCCGAAGACTGCTGTCTGGTAGTGCACGAGCGGCACGTCGTCGCGCAGCAGGGACACCGCGACCGCCGCCGCCGAGTGCGTGTGCACCACCGCGGAGGCCCCGTGGCGGGTGTAGCAGAGCAGGTGCAGCGGCAGCTCGCTCGTCGGCCTCAGGCTCCCGACGACGGGTGTCCCGGCCAGGTCGACGACCACGACGTCGTCGGCGGTCATGGTGTCGTAGGCGACGCCCGAGGCCGTGACGGCCACGAGGTCGCCCACCCGCACGCTGAGGTTCCCGGCGGTGCCCGCCACGAGACGGTCGGCCACCAGCCGGCGGGCGTGCTCGGCCACGGCGACGCGGGCGGCGTCGAGCGCCTCGTCGGACGCCTCGTCGGACGCCTCGTCGGACGCAGGATCGGTCACGGCGCGGCTGTACCCGCGGCCGGGCGGCGGAACCCCTCGGCCTGCCGGGCCCAGAAGTCCCGTGCGGTGTCCACGTGGGCGCGATAGCGCAGGTACCCCGGCGCGTAGCACTGCTCGGCATCGGGGCCTGGTTCCACGGTGCGCGACGGCGCCGCCCAGTCCGCCGGGTCGAGGTCGTCGCCGAGGGCGCGGGCGGCGGCCACGGCGGCGCCGCGGGTCCCGAGTCCGGGATCGTCCGGCACCACCAGCGGCGTGTTCAGCACGTCCGCGAAGACCTGCGCCCAGGGGCCGGAGCGCGAGCCGCCGCCGCAGGCGACCAGGCGCCCGCCGGGCGGGGTGTTCTCCCGGGCGCGTTCGAAGCAGTTCCGCGCGGTGTAGGCGATGCCCTCGCACACGGCCCGCACCACCTGCCCGCGCGAGGTCGACAGCGTGACGCCCTCGAGCTGCCCGCGGGCGTGGGTGTCGAGGAACGGCGCGCGCTCGCCGGAGGCGGACAGGAACGGCAGGGCGGAGACGCCCCCGGCCCCCGGCGTCGTGCCCTCCAGCAGGTCGCCGAGGGACTCGATCCCGACGCCGAGCAGGCCCAGGAGCCAGTCCAGCCCGGCGGTCCCGACCATGGCCGGCATCGCCCGGAGCCACTCCTGCGGGTCGGGCGTGCAGATCCACATCCCGGCGGGCTCGTCGGCGGGATCGATGGCGACGGTGTCGGTGAAGACCTCGCAGGCCAGCGTGGTGCCGAGGATGAGGAGCCCGTCGCCGGGCCGGGACAGGCCCGCCCCGATCGCGCAGGCAGGCAGGTCGAACGGGCCCCCGGCCACGGGGGTCCCGGCCGGGAGTCCGAGGAGCTCGGCACCGCGCCGGTCGAGCTCGAGCACGGTGCCCGCCGGGGTGGGCTCGGCGAACAGCCGGCGGTACCCGTCGATCCCGCAGGCGGCGATGGCCTCGTCGTCGTAGCGGCGGGTGGTGACGTCGAGGAACGGCAGCGTCGCGTCCGAGGCGTCGACGGTGATCTCGCCGGTCAGGCGCTGGACTAGGGCGTCCACGCAGTACCCGGCGACCCGCGCCCGCTCCAGGCTCTCCGGCTCGTGCCGCGCGAGGTGGTGGATCAGCGGGCCGTGGCAGCCGGGGAAGAGCCCGGACCCGGTCCGGCCGTAGACCCGCTGCACCGTCCCGTCGGCCTGCCAGGCGCGCACCGTGTCGGCCGCCCGGTCGTCGAGCCAGGAGATCGGCGGGCGGGTGGCGTACCCGTCGGCGTCGCGCAGCCACAGCCCGTCGCCCTGCCCCGTGATCGCGACGGCACGGACGGGACGCCCGGCCTCCTCGACCACCCGGCGGACGACGTCGGCCGCGCTCGCCAGCACGTCCTCGAGATCCTGCTCGACGCGCCCGTCCTCGTACTGGTACAGCCGCGAGGCGCGTTCGGCGGAGGCGAGCTTCGACCCGTCGTCGTCGTAGGCGTCGGCCTTCGTCATGGAGGTGCCGACGTCGAGTCCGATGATCACTGCTTCCCCCCGACCGTGGTGGCCGGGTGGCGCAGCGCCTCACCGCGCAGGAAGCGCGCGGCCTCACCGGCGGCGATGGTGGCGGCCCGGTGCGCGGTCTGGCGGGTCGCCCCGGCGAGGTGCGGGGTCGCGACGACGTTCGGGACGGTGTGCAGCGGCCAGTCCGGCGGAGGCGGCTCGACGTCGTACACGTCGAGGGCGAGACCTCCGAGTCGCCCGGACTCGAGCGCCGCGGGCAGCGGGCGGTAGTCGAGCAGCCCGCCGCGGGCGGTGTTGACCAGGACCGCGCCGTGGGGGAGGAGCTCCAGCTCGCGGGCCCCGATCATCCCGCGGGTCTCGTCGGTCAGCCGGGCGTGCAGGGACACCACGCCCGAGCGTCGCAGCAGGTCGTCGAGGTCGGTGAGCTCGATGCCCTCCTCGTCGGGCGCGTAGGGGTCGGAGACGAGCACCGTGGCCCCGAAGGCCCGCAGCACCCGCGCGACGATCCGCCCGATCGCTCCGTAGCCCACCAGCCCGACGGTGGCGCCGTCGAGCTCGAGGCCGGCCTCGTCGTAGTCGTAGAAGTCCCCGCGCCACCGACCCGCCCGCAGTTCGGAAGCGGCGAGCGGGATCCGGCGCAGCGCGGCCAGGACCATCCCGACGGCGAACTCGGCGGCGGCCGCGGCATTGCGCCCGGGGGCCTGCGCCACGGCGACCCCGGCGGCGTCGGCCGCCGCGAGATCGACGTTGACCGGCCCGCCCCGGCACACCGCGACCATCTCCAGCTCGGGACGGGCCTCGAAGACCTTCGCCGTGAAGGGCGCCATCTGGGTGAGACAGACGCGGACGCCGTCGAGGGCGGCGATCAGGTCGTCCTCGGTGCCGGAGGCCTCGTGGACGACGCTGTCCCCGGACCCGACCTCGCCGAAGGGCTCCTGGGGCCAGCCGGCGGTCAGAGTGGTCGGCTCGAACTCGCCGACGTCCTCGGCCCGCAGGGCGTCGAGGAAGGTCTCAGGGGCGACGAAGTGGTCTCCTGCGGCGAGCACACGCAGCATCGGGTGGCTCTCCTCTCGGTGTCGGGCGGTGTCGGGCGGTGTCGGGCGGTGTCGGGCGGTGTCGGGGGTGGAGTCAGCGGGCGGAGAGCAGGTCGACGATCGCGCGGTGCGCGGCCGCGACGTTGTCGGTGCGGCGGGCCGCGAGGATCAGTGCCTCCGGCTTCGGCGGGTAGGAGGGGTTCGGGATCGCCACGACGGTCATCCCCGCCGCAGCGGCGGCGCGGATGCCGTTGCCCGAGTCCTCGACCCCAATGCAGTCCCCGGGATCGACGCCGAGCCGCCGGGCGGCCTCGAGATAGACGTCGGGGGCGGGCTTGCCGTGGTCGACCTCGGCGGAGGACACGGTGGACCGGAACGCGTCGGCGAGTCCGTGGACGACGAGCACGGCGTCGACCAGTCGGCGCGGGGCCGACGTCGCGAGCGCGACGGGGACCCGCGCCGCGACGTCGTGGACCATCCCGCTCGCTCCGTCGTAGGGCTCCATCCGACCGTCCTCGAGTGCCTCGACCATGCCGTCGACCACTGCGCGCTCGCAGGCGGAGGCGTCACCGCCGCTCCGGGCGGCGAGGTACGCCGACCACTCGGGCGCACTCATGCCCTGCACGTGCGTCGTGTCCACGGCGGTCCAGGGGACGTCGTGGCACGCGGCGTACCGCGTCCACATCTCCTCCCAGAGGTGCTCGCTCTCGACGAGCACGCCGTCGAGGTCGAACACGACGGCACGGGATCGCTCGATCATGGGACTCCCTCCCGTGTCTCTGTGAAGTTAACATTCAAAATGTGATCAAGGAAGGCTCGTCACGGACCTCATCGGAGCGACGCCGGGGTGGAGGCGTGCTCGCGCCCGCGCGTCCGGGAATGCTGGGCCGGTGAGCAGCGACGCGGACCCGGGCCGGGGCGGACGCTCCCGCGCCGCGCGGCAGCAACGGATCGTCGACCACGTGCTCGGGGCCGGTTCCGCCAGCGCCGCCGAGTTGGTCGAGCTCACCGGCGTCAGCCTGATGACCGTCCACCGCGACGTCGACGAGCTCGTCCGCCGCGGCCTGGTGCGGAAGTACCGCGGCGGGGTGTCGGCCCAGCCGACGTCGGTGTTCGAGTCGCACTCCGACTACCGGCGCACCGTGCGCCGGGCGGAGAAGAACGCGATCGCGGACGCGGCCCTGGCCTTCGTCGAGCCCGGCTCATCCATCATGCTCGACGACTCCACGTCGGCGTTGGCGCTGGCAGAACGCCTGGCCGACGTCGGTCCGCTCACCGTGGTCACCAACTACCTGCCGGCGCTGGAGCTGCTCAAGGGGCTGCCCGAGATCCGGCTCCTCGCGCTCGGCGGGGACTACTCGCGCACGCACGACTCGTTCGGCGGGGTCGGCTGTCTGGAGGCGGTGGAGGCGGTGTCGGTCGACGC
The DNA here is from genome assembly GCF_013409505.1 of Actinomycetospora corticicola. Lineage (NCBI taxonomy): Bacteria > Bacillati > Actinomycetota > Actinomycetes > Pseudonocardiales > Pseudonocardiaceae > Actinomycetospora > Actinomycetospora corticicola. The sequence continues at coordinate 436,982 of NZ_JACCBN010000001.1, forward strand.
CGCGTTCGTCTCGACGTCCTCGATGACGGGGTCGATGACCTTCCACCAGGAGCAGGACATCGTCGTGGTGAAACGCCGGATGCTCGAGGTCGCCGACCGCTGCGTGCTGCTCATGGACTCGAGCAAGGCGCCCCGCCGCGCGCTGCACCACCTGCGGCCGCTGTCGGCGTTCGACGACCTCGTCGTCGACGCCGGGATGACGGCCGCCCTCCTCGAGGAGATGGGCGAGCACACCCGGGTCACGGTCGCGGAGGTCGGTCGTTAGTCCTGCTCGCTTGTGAACTTCACAGATTTTTTGTTACATGTGATGCGCCGCACTCAGACAGAAGGGCGCACTCATGAGCACCACGACCGCGGACGCACCCCTCACCGGGATCGAACGGTGGGGCATCCCGTACCCCCTGCGCTGGGGGTTCGTTGGTGTCCTGATCTTCATGATCGGCGACGGCGTCGAGACCAGCTTCCTGTCCGCCTTCCTCGCCTCGCCGACCGGCGGCGGCCTCGACGGGGCCCAGGCCTCGTTCGCCACCGTCACCCTCTACGGCGTCGCGGCGCTCGTGGCGTCGTGGTTCTCGGGGACCCTCTCCGCGATCTGGGGCCCGCGCCGCGTGATGTGGCTGGGCGCCGCGATCTGGGTCGTGCTCGAGATCGTGTTCCTGTTCGTCGCCATCCCGTCCCAGGACGCCGGCCTGATCATCACCACCTACGCCGTGCGCGGCCTGGCCTATCCGCTGTTCGCGTTCGCCCTCCTGGTGTGGATCCAGACGATCGCCCGGCCGCGGATGCGCGGCTCGGCAGCGGGCTGGTTCTGGTTCGCCTTCACCGGCGAGCTGCCGACCCTGGGGGCCGCGTTCGCCGCGATCGCGATCGGCCCGCTCGGCATCAGTGAGTACGGCACGCTCGTAATCTCGCTGGTGATCGTCGCGGTCGGGGCGGCGATCGGCTGCTTCGCCGTCACCGAACCGCAGGGGCTGCGGCCCATCGCCGACGCCTCGATGCCGAACCCGACCAGCCTGCGCCGACTCACCGAGGGCGTCGACATCCTGTGGCGCGACAGGCGGACCATCGCCGGCTTCTTCGTCCGGCTGGTCAACACCGCCCCGCAGTACGGCTTCTTCGCGATGTTCCCGTTCGTCTTCGGGCCCGAGACCCCCGGCGGCGGGTTCCTGACGACGGCGCAGGTCGCCGTCCTCGCGACCGTCGCCTACGCCGCGAACATCGGCGCCAACCTGTTCTTCGGGGTGTTCGGCGACTTCTTCGGCTGGCGGCGCACGGTCACGGTGTTCGGGTGTCTGGGCTGCGCCGTCGCGGTACCGCTCTGGTACTTCGGCGCGATCGCCTCGCAGAGCTTCCTGGTCACCGCCATCCTGGGCGCCGTGTACGGCATCGTCCTCGCGGGCTTCGTCCCGCTCTCCGCGCTCATGCCCTCGATGGTCGAGCTCAAGGACAAGGGGGCGGCGCTGGCCGTGCTCAACACCGGGGCCGGGGGCGCGGCGCTGCTCGGCCCGCTCACCGTCACGGCCCTGTTCCCGCTGTTCGGCGGCGGGGGCGTGGTGATCGCCTACTGCGTGATGTACCTCCTCGTCGCGGCGCTGTCGCTGGTGATCCGCTCCGACGTCGACCCGGCGGTCGCCCGGCGGCGCGAGGCCGGGGCCCCCGCGTGAGCGGGCCGGTGTGGATCGGGGTCGACCTCGGCACGCAGAGCGTCCGGGCCGCCGCGATCGACGACGACGGGTCCGCCGGCGTCGCCGCGCGGCCGTTGACCAGCCGCCGGTGGCGCGCCGACGACGGGTCCGCCCGCCACGAGCAGGACCCGGCGGCCTGGTGCCGCGCCGTCGACGCGGTTCTCGCGGAGGTCGTCGGCGGGCTCGCCGACCCGCGCGCGGTCGCCGGGATCGCGGTCGACGGGACCTCCGGCACCGTCGTCGCGGCGGACGACGCCGGGCATCCGACGGGCCCCGGCGTCATGTACGACGACGCGCGCGGCCACGGGCACGCCGCGCGGGTGCGGGAGGTCGGCGCCGAGGTGTGGTCCCGCCTCGGGTACCGGGTGGGCGACTCCTGGGCGCTGCCGACGCTGCTCGCGCTCGACCCGTCGCCCGGGTACCGCCACCAGACCGACGTCGTGACCGCGCACCTCACCGGCACGGTGACCGCCACCGACGCCTCGACCGCCCTCAAGACCGGGTACGACGCGCTGACGGGGCGCTGGCCCACCGAGGTCCTCGACGCCCTCGGCCTCGATCCGACGACGCTGCCCGCGGTGGTGGCACCGGGCGGCGTCCTCGGGGGCGTGGGGCGCGCGACGGCCGACCGGACCGGGCTCGCCGTCGGGACGCCCGTCGTCGCGGGGATGACCGACGGGTGCGCCGCACAGCTCGCTGCGGGGGCGGTGGCCCCCGGGCAGTGGAACGCGGTGCTCGGCACGACGCTGGTGCTGAAGGGGGTCGCAACCGATCTCGTCCGCGACCCCGGCGGCACCGTCTACTGCCACCGCGGTCCGCAGGGCGGCTGGTGGTGGCCGGGCGGGGCGTCGAACACCGGCGCGGCCGTGCTGTCCGACGTCGTCGACCCGGCACGCTTCGACGCCGTCACCGAGGCCCTCGGCCGTGAGGCCGTGCACCCGCCCGTGGTGCTGCCGCTGCGCGGGCGGGGCGAGCGCTTCCCCTTCGACGCTCCAGAGGCCGAGGGCTTCTTCCTTCCCGACGCCGGGTCGGCGCGGCCTCTCGACGAGCTTGCCGCCGCCGTGGGGGAGACCGCCGCGTTCGCGGGCCTCGCCGAGGGCATCGCCTTCGTCGAGCGGCTCGCCTTCGAGCGGGTCGCCGCGCTCGGGGCCGACGTGTCCGGGACCCGGTCGATCAGCGGGGGAGCGACCGCGAACCGCTGGTGGAACCAGCGTCGGGCGGACGCGCTGGGCGTGCCGCTGGTGCGGCCCGAGCACGCCGAACCCGCCGTCGGGATGGCGGTGCTGGCCCGGGCGGCGGTGACGGCCGACGGGGGAGAGCCGGACCTCGTGGTCGCGGCGGGCGCGGTGCGCGCCACGGCGACCGAGGAGACCTATGACCCGCGGCCCGACGCCGCGCTCGAGGATCGCTACGGCCGTTTCCGGGCGGCCCTGGTGGAGCGGGGATGGGTGCAGGCGTGACCGAACTGGTGCTGGTGCGCCACGGCGAGACCGAGTGGCACGACGGGAACCGCTACGCCGGCCGCACGGACGTGGCCCTGACCGCGCGCGGGCTGGAGCAGGCCGACGCGCTCGCGGCGTGGGCCGCCGACGCCGGGCTCGACGCGGTGGTGTGCTCCCCGCTCTCCCGCGCGCGACGGACGGCCGAACCGGCCGCCGCGGCCGCGGGCTGTCCGCTCGTCGTCGAGCCGGACCTCGTCGAGGTCGACTTCGGGGCCGGGGACGGCCTCACCCGACCGGAGATGGCCGACCGCTTCCCCGAGGCGCTCGAGGCGTTCCTCGCCGCCCCGTCGTCGTGCCCGTTCCCCGACGGCGAGCGCGGTGATGCCGCCGTCGCGCGGGCCCGGCCGGTCCTCGACCGCGTCGTCGCCGACCGGCCGGACGGCCGGGTGCTGGTCGTCGCGCACCAGACGCTGCTGCGCCTGCTGCTGTGCGAGTACCTCGGGCTCCCGCTCGACCACTACCGGGCCGTGTTCCCGCGCCTCGAGTCGGCGGCGCGGACCGTCCTGGAGCCGGCGGCGTCCGGGCCGGCCGCGCTCCGGGCGCTCAACCTCCGCTGATCAGGACCGCTCGACCGGGTGATCCGGGACGGTCCGACGACCGCCCGGCGCGCCGATCGACCGTTCCACGCGAACGCACAGAGTGACATCGCTGTACTTTGCGTAGCGTCCGGCCCGTGACCGATCAGCACCGATGGAGTGAGCAGGCGCGGGTCGCCGCCCGCTCGGTGCTCGCCAACGTGGAGTCGCTGGACGCCCTCCCCGCGGACCGCCGCGCCGAGGTCGTCGCCCTCGCCGAGCAGCTGTGCCGGGGGCATCTGGACCATGCCGGGACGCTGTTCGCCGCGGCGCAGCTGCGGGCCCTGCTCGACCCCGTGCCGGCCCTGGCCGCCCGCACGGTCGTCTCCTGGCTCGACGATCTCCGTCTCGCCGCCTGACGCGTCGATAGACTCCGACCATGGTGGAACGCCTCGCAGCCCGCTTCGCGACGACGCCGATGCGCCTGCTCCTCGCGGGCTGGGCCCTCGCCGCGGTCCTGCTCCTGGCGGGGCTCGCCCTCGTCCTCACCAACGCCTCGCCCCTCGTGGGCTTCGTGCTGTTCATCGTCGGCGTGGTCCTGACGATGGGTGTCGCGGTGAACCTGCTCCGCCTCCGGGCCGCGGAGCACGCCCGCAAGACCCCGGAGTAGCACTCCACCGGGTGAACTCCTGTGGTGATCGAGGGTTCGGACTGGACGAACCTGTGGTCCGTGCCTCACTGTTTCCTCACCGACGGACGGTTGGTGTCGGTGTTCGGGGAACGCCGACTGCCCGGGTCGGCGGCGGTCGCTGGGGAGCGGACCGCCGCCGACCCCGGCACCTCGTGGAACCCCCGTCGTCGGAGCCCCGCCCGGTCAGGACGCGGCGGTGACCCGGTAGAGGCGTTGCGCCCCCCGGATGCCCTTGAACCGTCGGGGCGCGGCCACCCGCCAGCGGAACTCGGTGTCCTCACCGGCCCGCGCGACCACCGCGTCGTGCACGGCGGCCGTGACCACCACCTGCCCGGGGCGGGCCGTCGTCGTGACCCGCGACGCGAGGTTGACCGGCGGACCGAACCAGTCGCCGGCGTGCGGCACGCCGATCCCGTTGGCCACGCCCACCCGGACGTCCGGACGCCCGTCGTCGGCGTCCGACCAGCGCCGCGCGAGCTCGACGGCGGCGCGGACCAGCGCCGTGGTGTCCGAGGACACGAGCATCACCGCGTCGCCGATCGTCTTCGCGAGGCGGACCGGGCGCGTGGCGATGTCGGTGGCTGTGGCGGAGAGCTGCTCGGCCACCTCCGAGAGCTCGGCCGCCGAGACGCTCTCCCCGAGGTCGGTGAACCCGACGAGGTCGGCGAAGCACACCGACACCTCCTGGGCGCCCTGCAGCCGGCCCGCGGTCGACTCCTCGATCGCGATCGCGTGCGACCGGATGCGGTCGGCGAGGGCCACGGACACGAGGTGGGTGAGGTGCAGCATGTCCTGCTCGGCGATCCGGCGCGCCTCGATCGCGTAGCGCAGCGCCATCTCCGGTTCGGGTTCCCCGGCGGCCAGCAGCGCCTCGCCGAGCAGCCCGCCCAGCGCGTCGGCCATGTTCAGCACACCGCGTCCGATCGCCCGGACGACCGGCATCATCTCGTCGTCGGTGAAGCCCAGGGCCCGGTAGCGCTCGATGCGTTCCGCGATCTCGGCGTCCTCGTCGGTGTACATCTCCTCGTCGGGGTCGGTCGAGACCGGCCGCCCCAGCGCGCGGAACCACTTGGACACGATCTCCGGGTCCTGCCCGGTGTGGGCGCAGATCCCCGACATCGACCAGCCGTCCTCGGGGGCGAGGGTCCGCTCGATGAGCAGTAGCCCGAGCCGGTCCCGCTCGATCGCCTCGCGCATCGTCTCGATGCCCACGCCGTCGGCCGCGAGGGCGGAGAGCACCTCGACGCGGATGCGGCGCTGGTCCCCGGTGAGCCCCTCGAGCAGGCCCGCGCGGTCGTAGTCCGTCTCCGCCATCGCCGATCGCAGGCGCTGCGGGATCGGGAGCGACGTCAGGTGGCGCGGTGGCACACCCTCATCATGACGAATCCCCGCGCGCGCGGCGCGACTACAGTGATCGCCCGATGGGAGATGCAGCGGACACGGTGACGGGGCCCAGGCTGCTCGCGACGAGCGATCTCCACGTCAACCGCACCGACAACCAGGCGCTCGTGCGGGATCTGCACCCCTCCGACCCGGGGGACTGGCTGATCGTCGCGGGGGACGTCGCCGACAAGGTCGCCGACATCCGCTGGGCGCTCGCCCTGCTGGCCGACCGCTTCGAGCAGGTCATCTGGGTCCCGGGCAACCACGACCTCTGGACCCCGCCCGGCGACGACGTCCAGCTCGTCGGCCCCGAGCGCTACGACCATCTCGTGGAGGTCTGTCGCTCGCTCGGGGTGCTGACCCCCGAGGACGCGTGGCCGGTGTTCGCCGGGCACCTGATCTGCCCGATGTTCCTGCTCTACGACTACTCGTGGCGGGTGCGCCCCGACATGGCCGGGCTGTCGGTCGAGGACGCGCTCGCCGTCGCCCGCGAGGCCGGGGTGGTGGCCACCGACGAGTTCCTCATGGCCTCGCGCCCGTACGACGGGCCCGCCGCGTGGTGTGCCGCGCGCCTGACCGAGACCCGCCGGCGGCTCTCCGAACGTCCCGCGGACCTGCCGACCGTGCTGGTCAACCACTGGCCGCTCACCGAGCTCCCGCTGCGCGTGCTGCGCCACCCCGAGTTCTCGCTGTGGTGCGGCACCACCGAGACCGCCCGCTGGCACGTCGAGCACGACGCGGCCGCCGTGGTGTACGGCCACCTCCACGTCCCGCGCACCACCTGGGAGGACGGGGTCCGCTTCGAGGAGGTGTCGGTCGGCTACCCGCGCGAGTGGCAGCGCCACGACCTGCTGCGCGGACCGCTGCGCACCATCCTCCCGGCGCCCGAGCCGGAGGTGCCCGACCCCTTCACCGCCTGGGCGCTCCGCCAGGGCGCGCGGTGGGAGTCGGTGCGGTGAACCCGCTGGCAGACGTCCTGCCCGCGACCGTGGTCACCGCGGTGCGTCTCGACGACGCCGGGACCGGCCCGCTGCATCCCGACGAGGAGCCTGCCGTCGCGAAGGCCGTCGCCACGCGCCGGGCGGAGTTCACCACCGCCCGCCGCTGTGCCCGGGACGCCCTGGCCTCGCTCGGCGCCGCGGCCGACGCGGTGCCGGTGGGGGAGAAGCGGTCGCCGGTCTGGCCGCCGGGCGTGGTCGGCTCGATCACGCACACGGTGGGCTTCCGCGGCGCGGCGGTGGCGTGGTCCGCCCAGGTGCGCTCGGTGGGTGTGGACGCCGAGCAGCACGGGCCCCTGCCCGACGGCGTGCTCGAGGCGGTGTCCTCGGCGGGGGAGCGGTCGGTCCTCGCCGCGCTGGCGGCCGACCACCCATACGTCCACTGGGACCGGCTGCTCTTCTCGGCGAAGGAGTCGGTCTACAAGACCTGGTTCCCGCTGACCGGCCGCTGGCTGGGCTTCGAGGAGGCGTTCCTGACGCCGGGTCCCGACGGCACCTTCCGCGCGGAGCTGCTCGTGCCCGGGCCGGTCGTCGACGGGGTCACGGTGTCGGAGTTCCACGGCCGCTGGACCGTGTCCGGCGCCCACCTCGTGACGGCGATCGCGCTGCCGCCGCAGGGCTGACCGGGCCCGCCCGCGAGATTTACATGGGGCAGATTCCGGCGCGCGCGGAGTTGCGTGGTGTCACTCTCGCGGCGGCCGGGCCTGGCGTGGTGGCCCGCCCCGTCGCGAGGTTCACGTAGGGCAGGTTCCGGGCCGCGCGAACCTGCCTGGTGTCACTCTCGTGGTGGGCGGCCACACGCGGAGTCAGCCGGTCTCGCGGAAGCCGTCCTGATCGGATGACCCGGCCTCGTCGTCGTCCCGGTCCTGCTCCGCGTCGGCCACGGCCTGCGGCGGCGGGTAGGACGGGTTGAGCGTGACCGTGCGGGTGGCGCCGATGCCCCGGTAGCGCGCGGGTGTGCAGGTGAGCACCACCACCTGGTGCGACGAGCCGGCCGCCGCGGCCCCGAACACGGCCGCGAGCCGTTCCAGCCGGCCCGGGTCCGAGTGCCCGAGCGCGTCGTCGATGAGTACCGGCACGCCGTCCTCGGCGTCCACGAGCGCGGCCACCGCCAAGCGGGCGCAGAGCCCGAGTTGTTCCTTCGCCCCGCTCGACAAGGCGTCGAAGGGCACCGTGACGCCGTTCAGCGTGCGCGACACGATCCGCAGCGCCGGGTCGACCTCCAACGCCAGGGACGGCCCGAACACGATGCGCGCCAGACGCTCCACCTCGCGCCGGAACGGGGCGACGTACGCCCGCCGCACCTCGTCACGTCGGCGCGCCAGGGTCTCGTGCAGGCGGGTCGCCGCCGCGGCACGGCGGGACACCGACGCGTGCTCGCGCTCCGCGGCCGCGAGTTCGGACCGGGCGGCGACCAACCGGTCGTGCCGGCCCTCGCCCCCGGCGACCTGGAGACGGCCGGTGACCTCCGCCCGTCGCCGCTCGACGTCGGCGGTGCGGGAGGACAGCGACTCGACGGCTCGCTTCGCCGTGGCGTACAGCGCCTCCACCGTGGTCGGGTCGTCCGCCTCCAGGGCAGCGGCCCGCTGCTCGTGGTCGGCCTCGTAGCGCCGGGCGCGGGCGAGGGCGTCCGTCGCCGCCGCGGCCAGCGCCTCGTCGGTGTGCTCCGCCCGGGCGTCGCGCAGCTCGGCAGCGCGCCGGTCGGCCTCGCTCCGGGCCACCGCCAATGCCGTGCGGGCGGCCACGACCTCCGCGCCCGCCGTCGTCACCGACGCGTCGAGCCGGCGCCAGGCCTCCTCGGCGCCGCGGGCCTCCCGGTGGGCCTCGTCGGCGACGTCGAGGGTGCGGACCGCCTCGACCCGCAGCGGCTCGAGGTCCTCGGGTTCCGGGTCGGCGGACGCGTCGTCGAGCAGCCCCGCCTCCTCGAACAGGCCCGGCTCGTCGGTCGCCGGACGGCGCGCGCCGCGCCGCCGGACCGGCTCGGGCGCGACCTCGGCCGGGACCCGCTCGGCGAGCACCGCGATCGCGGCGCGCACGTCGTCGAGCGACCGGCCGTCCAGCTCGCGTTCCACCACGGCGGCGAGCTCCCGCACGCGGGCCGCCGCCTCCCCGGCCGTCCGCAGCGCCACGCGCGCCTCGGCGACGTCGGCCACCCCGAGCGCCGTGCACGCCTCGTCCCGGGCGGCGCGGGCTTCAGCGACCCGGCGTCGGGCGGCCGCACCGTCGAGACCCGGCCGCACCGTCATCCGCACCACGCCCGGGACGTCGATCGCGACCGCGTCCGCCACCGGCAGCGTGGTGCTCCCGCCCGCGTCGATCTCCCGCTCGACGCCATCGACGGCCAGCGTGGTCCGTGCGGCGGTCCCGGTGAGCTCGACCGTCGCCGCGCCCGCGGCGAGTTCGGCCTCGGCCTGCACCACGGCGCGGTCGAGCCCTTCCAGGCGGTCGACCGCGGCGGCGTCGGCGCAGGGCCCGCCGGCGGCGCGCGCAGCCTCCCGACGGGCCTCCTCGGCGGTCCCGGCCCGCCGCAGCCGACCGCGCAGGTCGGCGAGCTCGGTCCGGTCGCGGGCGAGCGTCAGGGCCTCGGCGGCCGCGCGGGCCGCTGCGGTGGCGGCGTCGGAGGCCGCGACCGCGCGATCGGCCTCGGCCCGCCGTTCCGCGAGGTCCTCCCGGCGGGCGTGGTCCCCGGTCTCCAGACCCGCCAGGGTCCGCCCGGCCTGGTCGGCGGCCCGCTCCGCGGCCTCGGCGGCCGCGACGAGCCGGGCCCGGGCGTCCTGGCGTTCGGTGGCACGGCCGGCCCGCTCCCGCGCGGCCTCGGCCCGTTCCGCACTGGTGGCGACCTCCTGCTGCCGGGCCTGGAGCGCCGACCAGCGGTCCTCCAGCTCGCGGACCCGGTCGTTCTGCCCGCGCCGCTCCTCGGCCAACGCCGTGGCCTCGCGGTCGAGGTCGGCGCGCAGCTCGACGTCGCGTTCGACCTCGGACACCGAGGCCGCGGCGACCTCGGCCTCGGTGCGCGCGGCGGCCACCCGCTCGCCGGCCTCCCGCAGCGGCCCGACCGGCCGGCCGTGGCCGCCGAGGTAGCGCCGGACCTCCGCGAGTGCCCGTTCGACGAGGCCCTCCGCGGCCGCGTCCGCCGCGGGCCCCACCGCCTCGGCGCCCGCACCGCCCGCCGCCCGGTCGAGCGCCCGGGTCAGCGCGTCGTGCCCGCCGAGGTCGGCCTGGCCGAGCGGGGTGTGCTGCTCGACCCGCAGCGCGAGCCACAGGTCGCGGTCCATCGTCTCGTCGAGGATCGCGAGCAACCGGTCGTGTGCCTCGCGGCCGGTGAGCTGCTCGGTCGAGGGGCCCGTGACGGTCAGCTCGGTGAGCCTGCGCCGCAGCCACCGCTTCCGGTAGACGACGCGGTACGGCCCGGTGACGAACTCGGCCTCCACCTCGGGCCCGGCGTCGCGACCGGACGGGGCCGCGGCGCGGACCGGCGCGGCCTTCGAGTCGTCGCGGAAGTCGATCAGCAGGTCCAGGGCGACGACGGTGGAGGTCTTGCCGACCTCGTTCTCGCCCTCGAGCACCGTCACGCCGGACTCGGCGAGGTGGACCTCGCGGTCGTGCACCCCGCGGAAGTCGCGCAGGCGGATGCGGAGCAGCCTCACCGGGTCACCGCCAGCCGGTGGAGCAGGGCGAGCGCGTCGAGGGCCTCCGGGTCGGTCGCCTCCGCGAGCTCGCGGGCCGCGTCGGCGGCGAAGCCGGTGAGCCCGAGCGCCTCGACGTCCGCGTCGTCGGGGCGCGTGGCCACCCCCGCGACGTCCACCTCCAGGGCCGCGAGCACCGGGGCGTGCGCCTCGACGACCTCGTCGAGCCGGGCACGCTGCCGCAGCGTCACCGTGCCCTCGAGCACCAGCCGCAGCGCGGTGCGTTCCGGGGCGTCGAGCGCGTCGAGCCGAGCGTCGAGCGCCGCGAGGTCCTCGTCGGTGTCGACCACCGCGTGCTCGCGGACGAAGGCCCACCGCCCGACCCGCACCGGCCGCACCGACGCCGCCCCGTCGGCCCCGACGTCGACCACCAGCACGTTGCCGGGATCGGTCTCCTCGTGCGAGGTGACCTCGGGCGCGCCCGAGTACGCGATCCGCGGCTCGCCGTGCAGCTGCCAGGTGGAGTGCCGGTCGCCCAGCGCCACGTAGTGGACCCGCCCGTCGGCGAGCGCCGCGCGGCACTCGGCCGTGTGGATCACCGCCGGGTTCCGGTCGTCCGGGCTCAGGACGTCGACCGCGCCGTGCCCGGCGAGCACCCGCACCACGCCCTCGGGCGCCGGGTCGAGCGCCCGCAGCCGGTCGGCCACGAGGTCGGAGAGCGGGCGCTTCGTGGCCCAGGTCGCCGCGACGACCTCGACACCGGGCGCCACCTCGTGCACGCCGGGACGGTCGAGCACCGTCACGTGCGGCGGGCACCGCCGAGCGAAGTCCGCTCGGCGCATCACGAGCGAGGCGTCGGCGGGATCGTGGTTCCCGGGCAGGAGCAGCACCGGCACGGTGAAGGAGCGCAGCGCCTCGCACGCGCGGCCCACCACGTCGGGGCCCACGAGGTTCGACTCGAACACGTCCCCGCACACGACGACGAAGGCCGCACCCTCCTCGGCCGCGACCCGACCGAGCGCGGTCACCGCGTCGAGGCGGGCCTGCGCGAAGCGTGCCTGCGCCTCACCGACCGCCTGCCCGACCCGACCCGCGCCGAGGAACCGCCGGGTCATCCCCAGCTGCCAGTCGGCGGTGTGGACGAAGCGCATGCTCACCTCCCCGCACGAGCACCGTAGGCCGCGTGGCCGGTGGCCCTCCCACCGACACCCCACGGCGACCATGATCAGGAGAGCACAGGGGTCCGACAGTCACGTCCGGATCAGGTCAACGCGTCGAGATCGAGCGTCACGCCGAGTTGCAGCGCCGCCGTCCCGCGGTGCACCGCCACCTGCCGGTACCCGCCCTCCACGAGGGAGAACTCGGTCAGCTCCACCGGCGGCCCCGGGTCGACCACCAGGTAGGTCGGGATCCCGGCGTCGGCGTACTCGTGGAACTTGACGATCCGGTCGAGCCGGCGGCTGCCGGGTGAGAGGACCTCGACCGCGGCGAGGACCTCGTCCGCCGTCCACCGCGGCACGGTCGCGGAGACGTCCGGTCCGACCAGGACGACGTCGGGCGCGCGCACGGTGGCGGCGGGCGCGTCCTCGATCACGACCTCGACCTCGGGGAACGCCTCCCACCGGCCGTCGGCGCCGTCGTCGAGCTGCGTGAGGAGGCGCTTCACGATGCGTTGGTGGACGGGGAGCGGCTTCGGGGCCACCAGCAGGACTCCTTCGGCCAGCTCGATCTGCCGACCGGAGTCCTCGGGGAGCGCGTCCCACTGCGCCAGGTCGAGGAGGTGGCCGGGATAGACGATGGACACGAGGCTCACACTCCCTTCGACGCAGCCCAGCCTAGAACGGTTCCACCTGGCAGGGTCGGCCCGTGACCTCCCCGATCCGCGTCGAGACCGGCACCGACCCCGCCCTCGCGGTGGTGACCGTCGACCACCCGCCGCTGAACCTCTACGACCGTGAGCTGCACACCGCACTCACCGAGGTCGTGACCCAGCTCGAGGCCGAGCGCCCCCGCGGAGCCCTGTTCCGCGCCGAGGGGAAGGTCGTCAGCGGCGGGGTGAACGTCCGCGACTCGTTCCTGCCGATCGCGCAGAACGGGGACGTCGAGGCCGGGACCCGCTACTTCGCCGAGCTCGTCGAGCTGGGGGAGCGCGTCCACCGCCTCCCGTTCCCGACCGTCTTCGCCGCCCACGGCCTCACCCTCACCTGGGCGTTCGAGCTCGCCCTCGCGTGCGACCTCATCGTCGCCGCCGAATCGGCGAGCTTCGGGCTCATCGAGGCCACGGTCGGCCTCACGCCGGCGATGGGCGGCACGCAACGCCTCGCGGAGCGCTGCGGCCAGGGCCGCGCCAAGTACTTCGTCATGACGGCGGGTCGCTTCGGCGCCGCGGAGATGGAGCGCTGGGGCGCGGTCGACCGGGTCGTTCCCGACGACGAGCTCGACGGCTCCGCACGCACGCTCGCCGCGGAGCTCGCGGCCGGCCCGACGGTGGCGCACGCCGCCACCAAGGAGATCCTCGCGTCGCTGGCCGACGGCGGGCTCGACACCGCCAACGCCCGGACCGCGGGCATCGCCGGGAAGCTCTTCGCCACCGCCGACCTGCGCGGCGCGATGGACTCCTTCGTCGAGAAGGGCCACGGGCGTGCCGTGTTCCACGGCAGGTGAGCAGAAAGTGGGGCTATAGCCCCACTTTCTGCTCACGGGCGCGAAAGCGCACCCCCTACGTCAGCGGCAGCACGCTGATCGGCTCCAGGCCGCCCTCGCGGGTGGAGCGCTCGAAGCGGACCCGGGCGCTGCGTCCGGTGAGCTCGAGGGTGGCGATCGCGTTGCCGAAGTAGGGCCCGCCGATCGCGTCCCAGTCGACCGGCTCGGGCGGCACGCCCCAGCGCCGCCCGATCCGGCGCGCCACGCGGGTCGCCGACCGCGTCCAGCCCGCGGAGAACACGTACTCCATGAACCAGGGCACCGCGTTGCGGACCGGCGACGCGGTGAGCTGGTAGACGTGCGAGTGCGTCGGGGTCGGGAACGTCGCCCGCGCCGCGTAGCAGTGGTGGACGTCCCCGGACAGCACGCAGATCGTCGCCGGCGCGGCCGAGGACGCCGCGGTGCGCTCGACGAGGCGGGCGAGCCGGTCGAACGACGCCCGGAACGCCGGCCAGTGCTCGAGGTCGACCGCCTGCCGGAGCCACTCCGCGACCCGGCTGCCCCGCGTGGCGGAGCGCTCGTCCATCGACTGCACCTGGCTGATCGCGGGCGGCATCAGCCAGGGGATCGACGAGCCGATCAGCACGTGGTCGAGGTCCGGTGCGGCGGCCTCCTCCTCGAGCCAGGCGAACGTGTCGTCGTTGATCATCAGCCGGTCGTCGTCGTTGAGCACCCGGCCGCACCGCGAGTCGACCATCAGCAGGCGGGTGCCGCCGAGGTCCCAGTGATAGCTCCAGCGGATGCCCGCCGGCCGTCCGACGGCGGCGTCGGCCCGCGCCGCGAACTCCTCGAGCACCGGGTAGGCGTCGCCCTCACACGCCATGACCTTGCGGTAGACGTCGTCGGACTCCAGCGTCGCCGGGTCCATGTTGCCCAGGTGCTGGTAGACCCAGTACGAGGCCAGCCCCGCCCGGATGCGGGTGGGCCACCAGTCGAGCTGCGCCATCTCCTCCCGCCACGCCTGGGAGGTGTTCCAGTCGTCGCGGATGTCGTGGTCGTCGAAGATCATCGCGACGGGGGCGGTGGAGAGCAGCCAGCGCACCTCCGGGTCGCACCACGTCTCGGCGTAGAGGTGGGCGTACTCCGGATAGTCGGCGATCTCCGTGCCGGCGCCCTCCTCGGCACCGCGGCGCTCCCGGATCCACCGCTGCGTGCGGGGCGTCGTCTCGTCGGCGTAGACCTGGTCGCCAAGCAGGGCGATGACGTCGGGCAGCTCGGCGGCCGCGGCGTCGGCGTCGGGCGCGGCCGTCACCCGGCCCAGCAGGCGGGCGGCGTACGCGTCGAGGGCGTCGACCCCGAGGGTCGCCTCGAGCTCCGGGTCGCCGGTCGGGGGGTAGCGGCAGGAGCCGAACACGACGCGCCGGGTCCGGTCGCCCGAGACGTCGTCGCGGGTGCGGATGCGCGACGGCGGGAAGCCGTCGACGGGCCAGATGCGCTCGCCGTCGAGGTGGACCTCGTAGGTCTGCACGCTGCCGGGCTCGAGGTCGCGCACCACCACGAGCGCGTAGTGCTCCCCGCACACGGTGAACGTGGGGGCCGCATGACCCAACACCTCCACCGTCCCCGGGTGGTCCACCTCGACCCACACCGTCGCCGTCGTCGTCCCGACGTGGCGCAGCAGGGGGCCGAGGACGAGTGCAGTGCTGTCGGTCACCCCGACAGCGTGCCTCACGACGGCTCGGTGAGCCGCTGCAACCGCCGCTGGACCTCGTCCAGCCGCGCCTGCAGGAGGGTGACCTCGGCGGAGAGCAACGGGATCTCGGCCTCCGGCGGCAGCGCCGCGGACCCGCTGTCGGGACCGCTCAGGGGGGCCAGCGGGGCCAGCACGGACCGCTCCGCACCCTCGTCGACGGTGACCGGAACGCCCGCGAGGCGCGTCAGCTGCTCGAGCGAGAGGACCGCGCGGCGCCCCGCGCACTCGCGGCACACCGCCTCGAGCCGGCGCCACCCGACGATCCCGCCGCCGACGTCGTCCAGGGCCGCCGCGGTCCGTCCGCAGCGGCAGCGGCCGAGGTGCACCGAGCGCACCGTCTGGCGCTGGTAGCGCAGCCCGAGCTCGTAGGACACGTAGCGGCCGGACGCGAGCACCTCGAGCAGCACGCTGCGCTCGTACTGCTCGTCGCAGGCGAGACCGCGCGCCTGGTCGGCGTCGTGGAAGCAGTAGAAGCCGCAGTCGCACCAGGTCGAGGGACAGCGGTGCCGCGGAGACTGCACGCACACCGCCTCGGCCACCGTGCCGTAGACCTGGCTGCGGCCCAGGGCCACGCCGTTGAACCCGACCGCGGTGCCGTCCGCGGACAGCATCGGGTAGGCGATCTTCCATCCGGGCAGGGCGGGCCGCTGACCCGCCTCCGCCCCGTCGTCCGGCTCGGCGCGGCCGCGCCGCGAGAGCGGGCGCAGCTCAGCCCCCGGTGCCGATCGGGTCGGGCGTGCGCGCCTCGGCGGGCTCCGCGACGGGCTCCGCCGTCCCGACGACGGGTGCGGGCGTCCGGGGCTCGGCGGGGACCGGGGCGGGCGGGTCCTCCGCGACACCGGAGGAGAGTCGACGTCCCAGGCGCATGGCTGCCTCCACGAGGTCGGGTCCCGTCGATGGAACGCCGCTCGTGCGCGGATGTCCAGAGATGGCACGTGATCGCAACGAACCCGGCCCCGGGACGCTGATCGCCGACCCGGGACCGGTCGCCCGATAGGGTCGGCGACGCGGCGTCCCCACCCGGTGCGCGGGCCCGCACGGGGCAGTAGCTCAGCTGGTCAGAGCAGCGGACTCATAATCCGTCAGGTCGTCGGTTCGAGCCCGACCTGCCCCACCATTTACCCTGGTCAGCGACCTGCGCTAGGTCTGCTACCAACATCAACACCCACTTTATCCCCACTTATTGCACGCTTTCCTCGTCGAAGCCTGATCCGAGCGCGGCGTCGAAGGCATCTGCCGCCGCCCGTCCGTCGGCCCGCTTGTCCATGTAGACGTCCTGGGTGATCGAGGGCCGGGCGTGCCCGATGTGCCCGGCGATCGCGCGGGCGGAGAGCCCGGCCTGGTCGAGGATCGTGGCGGCGGTCTTGCGGAAGACGTGGCTGGTGACCCACTCGTAGCCGGCCGCGTCGAGGGCCTCACGGAGCCGGGCGCCGGTGTTCTGCGGGTCGCGCCAGGACCCACGCCCGAGGTCGTGGCCGCGCGAGTTGGGGAAGACCATCGAGGTCGGGACCACGTCGTCCGGGCGTCGCTCGCAGAGCATCTCCACGACGAAGGCGGGCAGCGGCAGCAGGCGGCGCGCGGCGAACGTCTTGCCCTCGTGGCGGACCAGCCCCACCCGCTTCACGCGCACGATGTTGGCGACGATCGCGACCTCGCCGGCCTCCCACGCCACGGCGTCGTCCTGGAGCGCGATCACCTCGCCGATCCGGGCGCCCGTCCCGAGCATGAATCGGCAGAGGTCGGGCAGGTCCCGGCGGTACGCGTCCTCGTCGGCGTCGAGCTTGGCCAGCAGGTCGACCCGCTCGGCGCGGACCAGGGCGCGCACGGTCGAGGTGGTGCCCTCGATCCGCCCGGCGTCGCGGACGGGGTTGGTGGGGATTGCGCCGAGGCGGGCGGCGTACCCGAGCACCCCGGAGAGGACCGTGCGGATGCTGCGGACCGTGTTGGCCGCGAGCCGGATCTCACAGGCGCGCAGGAACGCGTCGACCCGCGCCACGCTCGCTTCCCGCAGCCGCAGGGCGCCGAGGGCCGGGACGACGTGGTTGCGGGCGTGCAGGGCGTACGTGTCGTACGTGGTGCCGCGCCGGCGCCGCTTGACCTCCTCCAAGAACAGGGCCACGACGTCGGCGATCTTCGAGTCGCCGGTCACGGCGCCACCGGTCGGCGTGGTCCGCTCCTGCAGCGCCTTCTTCAACGCCCGTTCAGCAGCCGCCCGGGACCGACCGGAGCGCTCGACCTCGCGCGTGACGCCGTCCCCGTCGCGGACCTTCGTCTTGGCCCGGAAGCCGCCCGAGGCCAGCTCGTAGGTGCGGACCTTCCCGTGGGTTCCGACCGGCAGCGGTGGACGGCCCATCCTCAGGCCACCTCGTCGGAGAGCCCGTCGAACCACGCTTCGACGTCGGCCGGGTCGAAGCGCACGTAGCGGCCGACCTTCTTGCCCTTCGGGCCGTAGCCCTGTGAGCGCCAGGCGTAGATCGTCTTCGGCGGCACCCCCAGGAACTCGGCGAGGTCCTGGACGGTCCAGAGCTTGGCGAGACGAGGGTTCATGTCTCAGTCCTCCGTGATGAGTCGGCCGAGGTGGCCGAGCTGGTTGTGGGCGGTGGTGAGCTGGTCGTGGAGCGGGCCGAGGTGGCGGTGGGCTTCGACGAGGGCGTCGTCGGCGCGGTCGAGGGCCTCCGCGGGGTCGCGGCCGCGGTCGTCGTAGTGCGCGGCGACCTCAGCGCGGCGCAGGGACCGTGCGAGGTAGTCGAGGAGCTGGGGCAGCCGCCCGGTCAGCTCGACGAGGTTCCCGACGACGGCGAAGGCGCCGGGGCCGTCGACCAGGCCGTGGTGGGAGGCGTGGCAGGCGTCTCTGAGTGCCTCGGCGGCGCGTTCGACATCGCGGGCGACGGGGTGGCTCATCGCGCCTCCTGGACGTTGGCGGCGCGGTCGGCGGCGGAGCCGAGTTGGCGGGCGAACTCGGCGGTACCGGAGGTGACGGCAGGCCCGAGTGCGGGGATGGCGGCGAAGAGCAGGCAGACGGTGACGATCCCGGAGAGGGCGGCGGGGCCGGCCTTGTGGCTCTTGGCGAGCAGCAGGGTCACGAGCAAGGCGATGACGACGAAGGCGGCGAGGTTCACGACGCCCTCCTGCCGTGGCGTGCGATCCGGTCGCAGAACTCGCCGTAGTCCCCGAGGTAGGGCGCGCGCAGCCGGGTGCAGTCGTGGCCCGGAGCCGATAGGTAGGCGATCCCGGGGGCGCTGTTGGCGTGTTCGGGGCCGAGCTTGCGGGCGTCTTCGCCGTGGAGCATGACCAGCGATTCGCCCGGCACGCGGAAGGAGAGGCGCAGGGCGAACTGGTCGCGGGCGTAGCCGCCTCCGACCGCGTTGGCCTCGAACCGCTGGGCCAGCATCAGGACCCGGAACGCGGCCTTCCGGCCCTCCGAAACGAGGCGGAGCACCGCGGAGGTGATCCGCTCAGCGAGCTTCTTGTCCTTCGCCTGGGCCGCCCGCAACAACCCCGGGAACTCCTCCAGCACGACGAGGACGAGCGGGGTCGTCGTGGTCGGGATGATCTTGTCGCGGCGCGGCGGCATGGTGTCGAGACGGCGGTCCATCTCGGCGACGAGCCGGTCCAGGAGCGCGGCGTGGGCGAGCAGGTCGCGGGTGCCGGTGGTCTGCCAGTCGTGGTGAGCGGTGCCGGTCCAGGCGCGGCCTAGGACGAGGCCGGTGATGTCGGAGCCCGCGATGAGGACGTCGGGGGCGGCGCAGACCTGGGCGAGCAGGCCGTAGGTGAAGGCGGACTTCCCGGCGCCGTTCTGTCCCTGGACGGCGAGGTGGGCGGCGTCGGCGAGGGCGTGGCCGAGGGTGACCCCGTCCTCGGCGCGGCCGAGGATCACGGTCTCGTCGGCGCGGGTGGTGATGAGCCGGCGGAGCGCGAAGCCGTCGCGGAGCGGGTCGGAATCGAGCAGGACGATGCGGACCCACCGGCCGCCGATCGGATCGACGCGCAGCCCGTGGAAGCCGAGGGAGTGGGCGAGCCGGAGTGCGTGTTTGGTGATGTCCTCGGGCTCGCCGCCGGGCAGCAGCTCCGTGGTGAACGTCGTGCGGCCCCTGACGACCCGTAGCGCGCCGAAGCGCGGAGTCCGCACGGTGAGCCCGGCCGCGACCGAGATGTACTGGCACAGGCCGACTCCGGCGCAGGCTTCGCGCCACAGCCCTCGCAGGTCGTCCTCGAGGCGGGCGTGCGCCTCGAGTCGGCGCTGCTCGGCCCAGCGGGCGCGGAGGCCGTCGAACAGGCCGCGGCTCCCGCGCCAGTCGCGATGAAGCGGCCGGGTTGCAGGGGTGGTCATCACGCGGCCCTCCGTTCCTGGCAGCGGGTGCAGAGGTCGCCGTCGACCGCAGGTAGGGCGAACAGCAGCGAGCAGGCCGGACACATCGGTTCGGCATCGGCGACCGAGTCCGGGACGCCGGCCAGGCGTCCGCGACGGATGGCGCGGCGATCGGTGGGGGTGGTGGCGGCCCAGAGGCCGTGTTCCTGCCCTGTGTCGAGCGCCCAGCGCAGGCAGTCCGTGGAGACCTGGCAGCGCGAGCAGATCGGCGCGACGGCCATTTTGTGGCGCGCAGCGATCAGGCTGGTGTCGTCGTCGGTAGGCGGGAAGAACAGCTCCGGGTCGGCGTCGCGGCACGCGGCCCGGGCCTGCCAGCCGGTCACGCCGCCTCACCCTCAACAGCGCGACGACCCCGGGCGGGAGCAGTGGCGGGTCGGATGGACTCGGCAGAGAAGGCGACGTCGACGCCCTTGCCGCCGTTGCGGGCCTGGCGGACCTTGGCGACCAGGCCGACGAGCTCCACCGGGGCGTAGGGCGCGAGCTCGGGGACCTCGTGGGAGATGACGCGCACGCCGTGCAGCTCGTGGCGGCCGTCGCGACCGGTGGGGAGCATGACGTCGTAGACGCGGACCGGGGCGCCGGTGGCCTCGTCGATGAGCGGCTGGCCGGAGGAGCGGCGTCCGGCGGGGGTGTCCTCCCAGCGCTCCATGGTCTGGGCGTGGCCGGTGGCGACGCCCTGCATCAGGTTGGTGTCGATGGGTGCGTTGAACTCGAACATGGACCAACCGTGCTGGCGAATGCCGGTCGTCTCGTAGTCCGTGGAAGTCGTCCCCGCCTAGTCCCGGAACTAGTCCCTACGAGCGCAGTCGATCATTTATGCTAGATCCGAAGTGTCCAGAGCTATCGGCGGTGAGCAGGACATGTCCGGTGTTGAGAACTGCCCTTCGTTGAAGGCTCTGCGACAGCAGCGCCGCTGGACGCAACGCTTCGTTGCCGAACAACTCCAGGCGCTCGCGTTCCACAAGTACAAGGATCGCTCGGCTGCCGTGAACGCGGACATGGTCTCGAAGTGGGAACGCGGGGAGAAGGGCGTGAGCCCGTTCTACTGCGATCTACTCTGCACGCTTTTCGAATCGGATGCCGCGACCCTGGGCCTGCCCGTCGCGGCGCCCCCTCCCACCACCTCGTCTATGGTTGCGTCCGAGCACGGTGCAGACATCGACCTGGCCGGAGCAATGCAGGAGACCTCAGCATTGCTCTCGCAGCTCGGTCCTGCGGCCGTCCTGCTTGAGCCGAGAATGGTCGATGTGTGGAGGAGCGAGGCAATGCGCCGCAGGACGTTGTTGAAGCTGGCCGGGCTGGCGCCTGTCGCTCCTGCGGTGTCAAAGCTCGGGGGCCGGTCCACGTCCTCGGCGGTTGCTTCTATTCGCGACCTCGACGACCTGGCCGACCGATACCAAACGCTCTACCACTCCGCGAGACCGGCGACGCTGATCCAGCCCGTCCTCGCTCACCTCGAAACCGTCGGCGACGCGGTCCGTAGCGCGCGGGATGCGGTATCACGGACGAAGCTCCTGGCCAATCGGGCGCGCGTGTCGTTGCTTGCCGGCCGCCTGTCGTTCTTCGACCTGGACGACCCCATGTCCGCTCGCGGCTACTACAACCTGTCCGTTGAGGCAGCGTCAGAAGCGGGCGACCGGCACCAGGCCGCCGCAGCACTAGGGCACATGGCATTCATCCCGGCT
The DNA here is from genome assembly GCF_013409505.1 of Actinomycetospora corticicola. Lineage (NCBI taxonomy): Bacteria > Bacillati > Actinomycetota > Actinomycetes > Pseudonocardiales > Pseudonocardiaceae > Actinomycetospora > Actinomycetospora corticicola. Next base: position 457,832 of record NZ_JACCBN010000001.1, read on the forward strand.
GCCGAGTACGGCATGTCCGCCGCGCTCCAGTACCTCGACGGTGCGAAGTCGCAGGTTGAGCGTGACCCGCACGGTCCACTGACCTCATGGGTGCACGCCATCGAGTCCGAGTTCCACTCGCACGCGGGCAACCATGGCGCAGCGCTGCGAGCCATCGACGAAGCGAAGGCCGCTTACGCGTCCACAGCGCTGCAGCGCGATCTCAGGTGGTTCGATTACTTCGACGAGAATCGTTTGGCTGGCTTCGCGGGCTACGCCAATCTGCAGGCGGGTCGTTACGACGACGCGGCGACCGAGCTGCACGACGCACTCGACCTCCCAATGTCCGCAATTAAGCAGCGGTCGGTGTTCCTCGCCGACCTAGCGACTGTTCATCACTACGCAGGTGACCTGGACCGCGCCTGCCAGATTGCAGGAGACGCAGCGGACGAGCTGCGCCGTGCCGGCTACGCGCCTGGAGTTGGTCGCCTCCGTGAGTTCCATGATCTAGTCTCGCCGCACAGCTCAACGCAGGCTGTCCGGGTCTTCTCCGAGCGGCTTGCGGCCCTGCAACTGGAGGAGGCCTAGGTGCCCATTCGCGCTGTCTGGTTCGACGTCGGCGAAGCACTGATCGACGAGACGCGCGAGTACGGCACGTGGGCGGACTGGCTCGGCGTGCCTCGGCACACATTCTCAGCGGTTTTTGGTGCAGTTATTGCCCGAGGAGAAGATTATAGATCTGTCTTCCAGCATTTCCGCCCCGGCTTTGACCTGGCGAAGGAACGACAGGCTCGTTTGGAAGCCGGCCAAGGCGAGTATCTAAACGCACTAGACCTTTACGCGGACGTTCGGCGCTGTTTAACTAGTCTCCAACGGGCCGCGTTTTTCGTCGGCGTCGCAGGAAATCAAACAGAGAGAGCTGGACGATTCATTCGCGAACTAAATTTGCCGGCCGACGTTATCGCCACCTCCGATGATTGGGGTGTCGCTAAGCCTGACCTGGCATTCTTCACCAAGCTAATCGAAGTATCGCAATGCTCACCAGCAGAGATTCTCTACGTCGGTGATCGACTGGACAACGACATCTCTCCGGCTTCAGCCTCAGGCATCAAGACCGCGTTGATCTGTCGAGGACCCTGGGGAAAGATCCTTTCCGCCGATTCCTTCGAAGTGAAACCCGATCTCATACTAGATAATCTCGACGAACTGGTGGGGGCTCTCTGCGGTGCAGACCCTTCCAGAAACGGGCTGTAGGGTGTCGGAATTCCGGACATTCTCTGGGTGGCACGATGCTGCTCTTCTCGGAACGCTCGGCAGTGAGCTTCGGGGATGGCAGGAAGCCCCAAGCGCCCAGATAGTTTGGAATGAAATTGACTTTCTATCTTCAGTTAAGTCAGCCGGAACTAACAGGTTTACGGGGACACAAAAGGAGCGCAACCGAAAATGGCAGGCGGTAAACGATTTCACTCGACAAGCCAAGGCCTATTACGACGCGCTTGAGCACGTGCGAGGTACTTCTAGAGCGCTCCTCGCTTACTACGCCTTCCTGAACCTCGCAAAGGCGGAACTGGTCCACTCCCATCCCGACCAAGTGATCGAGCAAAAGATTAAGCATGGGCTTTGGTTCGATGTTGGTCGTCAGTCGACCATAAGAAGTGATCAAGTAAACGTGCAGGACGGCGTCTTTCGTCTCCTCTACGAAGCCCGCACGGGCGAAGTGCTGACGAGAGGATCGACTTTGCAGGTTCAGCGCCTACTCGGGCACGTACCTGAAGTCGGACACGAATACTACCGCGCATTCGGGGACCGTAGCTCAGTGGTCCGTGGTTGGTGCCGGATTCTGCAAAACGGCTCTGCCGCTTGGCCGGTGCTCCTTCTAGATTGTTCTCGGCGCGACCTAGACAAGATCGGCGGCTCGAAGCGTATAGAGGCTTCTTTCGAGCACGTCGAACTTCCACCGAACTGGCGACTGTTCGCTGCGAATATTGGGGCCCATACTCGTCCGCAGATCGTCCTACAGAGCAAGAGAACTTTTGATATCGCTAGTCCTAGATGGGGATACGACGCATTCCATTGGGCTTGCGCAGCGCTGGGCAACCGCGTGCACATGGCCGTCGAGAACAATGCCGATTTTCTCTACGTGCCTGACCTTCTAAAGTCGCGCAAGTCAGCAATGCCGCCATCTTTAGCCCGGTACGCTATCATGTTCTACATATCGTCGCTGGTACGCTATCGGCCTTCTCGACTAAATCCTGAACGGCAGCAGCTAACTGTGTGGCTGCTTGAGGCTTTCGCACAACAATCCCCCCTCTTCATGCTAATTGATTCGCTAGCTGGCCTCGATCAAGCTCCGCACATGTTTAACATGCTTTGAGTGAGACACGTCCATTGCTCCCAGGACCTTCGCGACAGCTTGAGCTTAGTCTCCCCATAACGGAGCTGCGGTGCTACTGACCTAGGGGGTTTCGCTTCGCTGTTCCTGATGCTTAAAATGATCAGGTGACATCGGAATCGGAGCACGAGCTCTCAAGGAGCCTCAGGCGCAACTACTGGTCATGGACTGGCATGAAGACGTCGGTAGGTCAGGAGCAGATCACCGAGGGCATGGTCGTCTTCGATACGAATACCCTACTCGCGCTCTACGAAGTGGGAGCAAGTTCGCGTGGGGAGATTCTTGCAGTTCTTGGACTCCTGGGAGACCGTCTTTGGTTGCCACATCAGGTCGCGCTTGAATTCTCTCGGAATCGAAGGCGAGTCGTTCTCGATCGAGTAAGTAGATTTAAGAAGGCAACTCAGTCGATCAGGAGTGCAACTGCTGAGGCGGTCGACGTCCTGGAGAAAGCGGTTGGCGTTGTAGTCTCGTTGCGGGCCAGAAACCGCACCGCTCGTTCGTGGAGCGCGGCAGACGTCGGTCTAGACAGAGAATCGCTTGCACAGAGGCTTGAGGGGGCGCTTGGCGCAGCGCTAGCTGAAGTGCGAGCGTTAGAAGCAGAGCATGACCTACGTCCCGTGGATGTTTCTGGACTCGACCAATTGTTCGAAGAAGTCGATTCACTTACGGCTGGCCGAATTGGCGCACCTCCGTCCTCTAAGGTCTTACGTGACCGAGTTAGAGAGGCACTAGATTTCCGATATCCTAATAGGATTCCGCCTGGATACCTCGACCGCGGTAAGGCGACTGAACTAGAAGGTGCCGGAGACTACTTACTGTGGCGCGAAATTCTTGATGAGGCCAAGCGTCGCCAGGCCTTACAGAGTCGTGTACTTCTCGTCACAGACGAGGAGAAGCCAGATTGGTGGGTTATAAACGAGCGAGACGAGATATTGCACGCGCGACCGGAACTAGTGCAGGAGATGGAGTCGGAAGCTCCCGGAACTCAGCTGACCCTGATTTCGTTGTCGGCGTTCCTTCACGCCGCCCGCGAATACCTAGCTGCCAGCGTTTCTGACGAAACAGTGGAAGACGTGGTGGCTAGCGTTTCGAGAGATTCCACGTATGATTTAGACGTCCAATTCTTCGAATTATTGCGGAGTCGATCCTCGGCGTTTCTAGACAATCTCCGGCATCTGTTCCTAGCAATGGGGTACTCCGTTGATGAACGTCGGACCAATCGAGATGAAGGTTTCGATCTGATCCTTATCGACCACACGGGCCCGCTGCCACGCACTGTTGGTGTCGAAGTCAAGATGTACTCGCGACCGGTTCCAGCCCAAGTTCTTGACCAAGCGGTCCGGATGGCCAGCCGCGCTAGTGTGGACGAAGTCATTATCGTCACGACAGGCCACTTCTCATCTCGCGCTAGAAATCTGGCCGAATCTCGTGGCGTTCAACTAATAGATGGCCGGGAACTAAGACGGCTCCACGAGGAATGGCTTCCTCGCGAAGAGCTTCCCCTAGAATTGCCAGAAGTCGATGATGATTAGCTGTCAGTGTCGTACTTATACTCGCCTGCCGCAACTCACGCCCCGAATCCTCGGAGAATCGATCGGGAATCATCACGCATGCAGTCAGGTTGGACTTGCACGCGCGAAGGACCATCGCCGGGTTCGGCGAGGAACCAGGCCAAGCCATAAGTATCTAGCCACCTTCGGGCGCCATTGACGCCGTCACGTTCGGCAGCGGCGAGCAATGTGGTCTCCCGGCGAGCAGCAACGATTGCTGCCCAGGCGTCGCGGGGAACCGCAATGCGTTCCTCGGCCTCCTGGTCTTCGGCGGCGATCTCTTCGTCGCTAGTTTCCTTCCCAAGTCCGGCAAGTGCGCGCAGGTCCCGGCGTCCGGTGGACCAGGTGAGCTGCCGCCGGCCGTCCGAAGCTGCCTCCCATTCCCACCAGCGAGCCATGTCGCCGGCCTCGTAGGTTTCGATGGTGTCGCCGAGGAGCTGCATCGGGGTCCGCCCGCCGTGGCGGTGTCCTTCCTTGCGATGCCCGGAGGTGACCTCGTGGGCCATCTTCGTGAAGTAGTCCGCGAGGTCCCCGTCCCCGAGCTGCGCCCGACGCAGGTCCCACCCGTGCTCCGGGGACGCTGAGAACCCGCGCCGTTCGAGGGCGCGAGACCAGCGACCGAACACCCGGGGGCCAAGTGCGGCGCGGGCCAGGTCGGCAGAGACCTGCTCCCGGAAGCACAGCAACACGTGGACGTGCACATGCCACCCGTTCGCCCCGTGGGTGACCTCGACAGCGCGAGCCCACCCGAGGAGCCCTCCGAAGCGTTCGGTGTCGGCCTGCCACATCGCTCCAGAGGTGACCGAGCGCCAGGCGTACGAGAGGACGTCCCAGCCGCCCTCGGAGGCGTCGAGCTTGGCTAGCTCGTCGTCCTCGCGGGCGGCGGTGTCCTCGTCAACGTCGTCCCCGGCCTGGCGGGCGAGGTCACGGCGCCACGCCCGGTCCTCCAGCTCAGTCCGTCGGGCTCGTTCGGGGCGGGAGAGGCCGAGGCGGTCGCCTCGGGTGTGGCGCATGGTCAGGGTCAGCAGGAACGCCGACCCGCCGAGGTCGTCGACGGTGCGCATGACAGTGGCGAGGTCATCGGCGCGGCGGGTGGCGATCTTCGCCGCGCACACCGGGCAGGACCACACCGACCCACACGTGGTGAGCCCGCCATAGGCGGCGGAGCGGGAGCCCGACGGGTTCGTGATCACCCCGAGCGTCACCCCCGACTCGCTCGTGGTCGACGACCCGCAGGTCCGGATGCGGCGCAGGCCTGTGAACCTCTTCAACGACCGGCGGCGCTCCCACCGCGACGCCCGAGCCGTCTGGGCCTGGACCAGCTTGTCCGGAGCAGCTGAACCTTCGCGGCGTCGGCGGTCGGGACGAAGAGTTGTTACCCCTTTACCGAGAGCGGGCCGGGTCACCGTGCACCGCCAGCCCTGTACGGGGCCGGCGCTGACGCGCCGGGGGCGCCCGGCCCCTGCGGGCCGGGCACGCTTCCCCTCCTGTCTTCGACCCGGGGCGCGCGCCCAGCCCGGGGGCCCGGCACCACGACGACGACAGCACCAGGCAGCGCCACGACGGCGAGCACCAGGACGACGAGCCCAGCTCGAGGCACAGGGACAGCACCCGCCGGGCCGTGACGCACCGCAGGGCAGTTCAAGGCCACGCGGCCAAGAACCCCGAGGAACCGGCTTCGCCGGGCTGCCGCGTCGGCGGCGGCTGAGTTTGAACGGCCGTCCCTCACCAGCAAGGGCCGCAAACCATCTTCCCCGCCAGCAGACGAGGACCTGGGGGCTACGGGGGAGGGGCGGTGAAGATCGTTTGCTTCCTCCCTTGCTGGCGAGCCTCCGACGGCCGAACGGGCCGCAGGCGCGGTGGAGCCGGGGACGGCCCCACCCACAGCGCCCGCCGCCGACACGGCACACCACCGGAGGCCCCCATGACCAACCTCGCCGCCCTCCTCGACACCTGGCAGCAGTGGAACGCCCACCACGTCATGGCTCACGTCCCCGCGCACGAGGCAGGGGAGCCGGCCGTCAGCGCCCTGGAGGCGTTGCGGGACAGCCGCGAGCTCGTCGAGCTGCTCAGCGGGTGGCAGTGGCAGGCTGTCCACGCTGCTCGGCGTGACGGGACGAGCTGGGAGCAGATCGCCGCCACGAGCGGGACCACGGACGAGCAGGCCCGAGCGGAGTACGTGGCCGTGCTCGACCGTCAGGAGGCCGTCCTCGGCCGGGACGTGCGCGCCTACCGCGAGGTCCTGTGACAGCACCACGTCGCGTCGGAGGGATGCCCCTTTCGCAGGAGGCATCTCGGAGGGGGCATGTCCCAATCCATCGTGTCCGATACGATCGGGCACGGTCGTTCTCGCGGCCACTGTCCCCCCGGTGGCTGCGGGGGCGGCCGCTCCCACGTCGGCGCCCTCGTACCGATGCGCAACCACGCACGGACTCGACGGAGCGCCGGCAGCGCGGTCCCGCTCGACGTTGAGCAGCCAGCGTCCGCGGGACCGCGCCTGCACGAACCCGGCGCGACGCCGGTCACGACGAGCGCCGACGACTGACAGGAAGCGTTGCCACATGAGCCGCCATTCGGGTGGCGACACGACTTCAAACCTCCCGTTAGACTCGGTTGTGCACGACCGGAGTCCGGGGGCTCCCGGCAGGTGTTGCGCCCGGCGCACCTGCGCTTCGACGGAGGGAGCCCGCGAGGTGGCAGAACCCGCTGAGTGCACGTTGCTGGAGTTCCTCGACCGGCCGCAGACCGAGCCATCGCCGGAGTGGATCGCAGCAGCGACCGACCGGGACGGGCCGCAGAGCCAGTCCGACCGCGCCGAACAGGTCCTCGCCGTCCGCCGCGAAGCTGAGAACACCGAACGGCGCTTGGCGAGTCTCCGCGCCCGTCCGGACGCCTCGCGCGACGACGAGGTGGTGGGCATCCTGGCCGCCGCGTTCAACGTCAGCCGGGCCCGGGCGTTCGAGTGCCTGCTGTGGATCAGCCAGCAAACCGGGACACCCGTCCCGACGGTGGCCGACCAGTTCATGGCTCGCGTCGAAGTTCTGGGCACGAACGCCCACGACCGGGAAGCGCTCCTCGGGCTGCTGTCCAAGCTGGCGGGACCGGTCAACACCTCTGCCCGCTGAACAACAGGATCGGAACGGCCGCCACGGGGTCGAGCAAGATCCATGCAGCATTGAGGCAGCACGAGCCCCAGCAGCAGGCTCAGCGGCTCTGGACGTAGAAGCACAAAACAGCGGGTCAGCGCCCATGCGACGGCAGTGGGGGAGACCCCGGAATCGACCGCGGGCCCGTTCACACCGAAGAGGACGCTCGCACTCGCATGGTCGGCGTGGCAGCGCAGAGCCCGCGCCGCCGGAGGAAAGGCCCCGGAGCCCGTCCGCTTGCGCTGGCGGAACGTTCGGAGCGTCGTACGCTGCCGACCGTGTCGAGGTGGCTGCGGTCGTGGAAGGCGTCCGCGCTCTTCGCCGCCGTCTTCCTCGCTATCGGAGTCTCTTGGCTCGCCGTGGGCCTCTATGACGGGGAGTCCTGGTTCCTCTACCTGTGGTTCGGCCTCGCCGCGCTCCACGGGTACTTCGCGTGGCGGGACTATCGGCACGAGCACGGGTCCGCTGCGCGGCGCTAGAAGGGAGCGGGTGCTGCGGAACGTCGGCACCCGTCGCGGTGGCCAGGGAGCCCTACGGCGCGGGACCCGGAACCAACACGGAACGCCGAAGTGGACGAGGCATCGAAGCAGCAGCATCGTCGCAGGTGAAAGGGCGTCCCTGACGTCAGCGGTCAGGTACTGCGCAAGGACGTCAGCGCCTGCCGCGCGGTGCTTTGAGCTGCCGGGGACGCGGCTGGCCAACGCCCTCAGGCATCGACCAGTCCTCGGCGATACGAGCTTTTCGGTCGGATTGCCCGTAAGATCTTGGTTCGCCGGTGCCCCAGCGGCACTGCAGGGAGGAGCGCCGCCATGCTCGCAATCGTCCTGGCCGTGGTCATGATCGCGCTCGTGCTCGTCGGGGCGGTGAGGATCACCTACCAGCGGCGTCACCGCGATGCCGATGTCGAGCCTCGCGAGGTTCCCAGCGGCCCGGCCATCGGCTACGTGCCGGGTTACATGCCGGGAATTCAGCAGAAGGCAGAACGGCGCGAGGAGGTGGCGACCGAACTGGTCGAGCCCCCGCACCGTCGCGACGCCGCCGTCGACCTCGACTCGAACACGGTGCGCGTACGCCGGAGTTCGTGATCCCCGCTCTGCCGGCTTGCCGGTCCAGCCCGTAGCCGGTGCAAGATCAATGCAGCAATGAGGCAGCACGAGGCCCAGCAGCAGGCCGTGAGGCGCTGGACGTAGGAGCACGAAACAACAGGTCAGCGCCCATGCGACGGCAGCGGAGGAGACCCCGGAATCGACCGCAGGCCCGCTCACACCGAAGAGAGCGCCTAGATACTCCGCAGGAGTCCAGCTAGGCAGAGTTCGCGCAGTCCGTCCCAGGTACTGCGAGCCGGGTGATTCGAGAGGCCTACGGTGCTCGGCATGGCCCGCTCTCGCCGGACGCTTGCGCTGGCGTCCGCTGCTGTCCTCGCGATCATCGTAGCGGCCATCGTGTTGGACACGCTCGTAGGTAGCGACCTCGTCATGTGGGCCGGGCTGGCGCTGGTCGTCGGCGCCTGGACGATAATTCTGGTCATGCTGGCGCGACGCTACGGATGGCACAGCGGAGGACCAGGAAACGGCTGAGGCAGCGTCTACCCCGGCGCTGCCTAGGGCTGGAGCCGATCCAAGATCGTCTCCCCACCTTTCCCCCACGGAAGCGCGAGAAGTGGGCGCAACCGCTCGGTAGGAGCGTTGAGCAGTCGCCAGACGTTCCAGCAGCTCACAGGCCACATCACGGGCCGCCGGCAGACGGCCGGTTGCTCCGACGCGACATCCGTCAGGTCGTCGGTTCGAGCCCGACCTGCCCTACCGTCCCCCGCCCGGCCGTCGAGGTCCGGCCCGCCCGGGTCGTGTCGACGGCTCGGCACCTCCCTCTCCGGGGTCCTGCTCCTGGGGCCCGCCGCGGACGACGGGGTGTGCCGTGCGCGCCCGAGCGGGTATCGGCGGCAGCGCCACGGGGGTCTCCCGACGCGTCGTCGACCGGAAGGACGCGTGTGCAGGAGCGTGCCCGGCACGTGGTCCGCTACCGCCTGCGGGACGCGGCAGTGGTCCGCGACCACGTGCTGCAGTCGGTGCTCTTCCGCGAGCTCGTCCACCAGCGCCCGGCCTGGCTCACGTGCGCCACGTACGAGCTCGACGGCCACGGACGGGCCCTGCTGCTCGAGGTCGACGACCTGGCCCGGCTCCGGGGGAGCGCGGCCCTGAGCTACTACCTCGACGGCCTCCCCGGGCGGTGCGAGGAGCCCTATCGCGGACTCCTCCCGGACTCCGCCGTGCCGCCCGCCTCCATGCTGGTCGGGTGCTGGGACCCGGTGCACGACCAGTGGTGCGTGCCCTACCGCGGCCGGCCGGAGGAGGTCGAGCCCTTCGCGTGAGTCACCCGGACGGAGCAACGCCGGTCGAGGACCGACCCGCCACACGATCGGGTGGTCACGGTCTCGTCGCGGTCCGCGTTCGCGGGCGTTCCGCGCTGGTTCACCGGAGTGATCACGGCACGGGTGCCGGGCGTGTCATCACGGAACGATCACCGCCGGGCCCGCGGTCGTACGGAGATCGGGCGAATCGGGGCGTCGTCCCGGCCGGCGGCGCACTGCGGCCGCGCATCAAGTCCACGGACCGGGCGGCCGTCGAAGGGGACATGACCGTCTCCCTCGACCACCTCGCCGTCCCGACGTCCCGCGAGCCGGCCTCCGGCGCGTTCCCGGCCGTGCGGTCCGGGATCCCCGGTGCGGTCGCCGCGCTGCGGCAGGCCGTCGCGGACGGCACCGTGCACCACCACGGGACCACCCCCGTCGTCGCGGTCGTGCGGGCGTGGGCCGCCGGCGGCGACCTCGAGGCGCAGCGGCACGCCTGCCCCACCTGCGGCGGCTGATCCGAGGGGGCAGGCTCCCGGGCGTGATCCCCGAGCCCGCCCTCCCCGAGCACCCGACCCCGCTGGGCACGCGGCTGCGGGACCTCGCCGCGGAGGCACCGGGCGCGCCCGCGGTCTCCGACGGGGACGCCGCGTTCACCCGCGACGAGCTCGACCGGCACACGAACCGGCTCGCGCGCACCCTCGCCGCGCGCGGGGTGGGGCGCGGGGACCTCGTGGCGATCGCGCTGCCCAACACCGTGCACCACGTCGCGGCCAGTGTCGCGGCGTGGAAGCTCGGCGCGGTCCCGATGCCGCTCTCGGCCCGCTTGCCCGCCGCGGAACGGGACGCGGTCCTCGCCGTCGCGCGACCCGTCGTCGTGATCGACCGGGAGCTCCCCCTGGAGAGCGCCGACGACTCCCCGCTCCCGCCGGTCGTCGGCCCCTCCTGGAAGGCACCCACCTCGGGCGGCTCGACCGGCACCCCGAAGGTCATCGTCGCCGGGCAGGCCGCGTGCACCGAGCACGTGCTCGCTCGCACTGACGGCCTGCGGATCGACCGGGACGGCGTCTTCCTCGCGACCGCCCCGCTGCACCACAACGCGCCCTACATGTTCAGCCTCATGGCGCTCCTGCAGGGCCACCACGTCGTGCTCATGCAGCGCTTCGACGCCGCCCGCACGCTCGAGCTCGTCGCCGAGCACCGCGTCACCTGGCTCTACCTCGTGCCGACGATGATGTCGCGGATCCTGCGCACCGTTCCCGACGCCGGGTGGGGCGGCCTGGGCAGCCTGCGCACCGCCCTGCACGTCGGGGCGCCGTGCCCGCCGGAGGTCAAGCGCGGCTGGCTGGCGCGGCTGCCGCGCCCGGAGATCCTCGTCGAGCTCTACGCGGGTACCGAGTCGCAGGCCAGCGCGATGATCGACGGGCGGGACTGGCTCGCGCACCCCGGCTCGGTCGGCCGCATCACCCGCGGACACGTGCGGATCACCGACGACGAGGGCCGCGAGGTACCGCCCGGCGTCGTGGGGGAGATCTGGATGCGGCCGGAGGGCGCCCCGACCTACCGCTACCTGGGCGCCGAGCCGCGGGCCCGCGACGGCTGGGAGTCCCTCGGCGACCTCGGGTCCTTCGACGACGAGGGCTACCTCTACCTCGCCGACCGGCGGGCCGACATGGTCGTGGTCGGCGGCGCCAACGTCTATCCGGCGGAGGTGGAGGCGGCCCTGCTCGGGCACCCGGCGGTCAGCGACGCCGTGGTGGTCGGGGTCCCCGACGACGACCTCGGCCGCGTGGTGCACGCGGTGGTCCAGGCGGACCCGTCGTCGGGACCGGAGCTCGGGCCGGAGCTGGAGGCCCTCGTGGCCGAGCGGCTCAGCCGCCACAAGCAGCCGCGGGGGTACACGTTCGTCGACCACCCGCTGCGCGACGACGCCGGGAAGGTCAGGCGCGCTGCCGTCGCAGCCGCGCTCCCAGCTCGGTAGCCGCCACCGGCGCGCTCCAGTGATAGCCCTGCGCGTAGCGGCAGCCGAGCCGGCGCAGCGCCTCGGCCTCACCCGCCGTCTGGACGCCCTCGGCGATCGGGACGAGGTCGAACGCGTGCGCCATCACGAGGATGGCCGCGGTGATCCGCAGCTGGTGCTCGTCGACGTCGAGGTCGGTGACCAGCGAGCGGTCGATCTTCACCTCGTCGACGAAGGCGCGGCGCGCGTAGCCGAGGGAGGAGCTGCCGGTGCCGAAGTCGTCGATCGCGACGCCCACACCCGCCGTCCGGAGCCCCTCCAGCGCCTCCCGGGTGAGGGCGTCGTCGCCGAGGAGACGGTGCTCGGTGATCTCGAGGGCGACGTCCTGCGGGGCGAGGCCGTGGCGGCGGGTGCAGTCCACGATGTCCTCGACGAAGTGCGGCGCTCGCAGCTCGACGGGGGAGACGTTGACGTGGACCGTGAACGGCTCGTCGCCGAGCACGTCCGTCCGCCACCGCGCGACCTGCGCCGCGGCGGTCTCGAGCACCCACAGGTCGAGGGCGGTGATGAGGCCGGTGTCCTCGGCGACCGAGAGGAACAGGTCCGGCGTGAGGAAGCCGCGCTCCGGGTGCCGCCAGCGGGCGAGCGCCTCGACGGCGACGACGCGGTCGGTCTCCAGGTCCATGATCGGCTGGTAGAGGACGACGAGCTGGCCGGTGATCAGCGCGGTCCGGAGCTCGTCGGCGAGCCGCGTGCGGGCCTGCGCCTCGCGGCGCATCGCGGGGGCGAACACGCTGACGCCGCCCCGCGAGCGGGACTTCGCGCGGTACATCGCGGTGTCCGCGTCCCGCAGGAAGTCGTCGGTCGAGCCGCCGCGTCGGGTGCCCATCCGGACCCCGACACTCGCGCTCACCCAGCAGGTCCGCCCCGCCACGACGACGGGGGCGGCGAGGGTGGCGCGGACCCGCTCGGCGACGTCGAGGGCCTGCTCCGAGGTCGCGTCCTGCAGGAGGATCGCGAACTCGTCGCCCCCGAGGCGGGCCACGGTGTCGGTCTCGCGCACCACGCCGCGGAGCCGGTCGGCCACGGCGAGGAGCAGGGCGTCGCCGACCTCGTGGCCGAAGCTGTCGTTGACGGCCTTGAACCCGTCGAGGTCGAGCACGAGCACCGCGGGGACGGCGGCCGACCGCTCGACCTCGCGGAGCCGCTCGTGGAGCAGGGTGCGGTTCGCGAGCCCGGTCAGCGGGTCAGAGTGCGCCAGCAGCTCCAGCGCGGCGTGCGCGTCGGCCAGCTCCCGCGTGCGCGCGCTGACACGGCCCTCGAGGTCGTGGGTCAGCCCCTGCAGCTCTCCGGCGAGCATGTTGAGCCCGACGACGATGGCGTCGATCTCGTCGGACTCGTCCGTGGGGTCGAGGCGGGCGTCCAGGCGTCCCGCGGCGAGCTCCACCACGAAGCCCGCCAGCTCGTCGAGCCGCCGGGCGAGATCCTCACCGGTGTGCGCGGTCATCAGGGCGCCGTTCGTTCGACACCTCGACGAGCCTACGGCAGCACTGGGCCATAAGGGTTAGAAGCGTTAGCTCTTTCGGTCTACTCGCGGAGGCGCCGCGCCTCGGCGCCGGTCTCCTCCGCGTACGCGGGGTCGTCGCCGGCCACCCGTCCGACGAACTCGTCGGTGTCGCCGGTCCCGGTCGTCGACATCTCGTCCCAGCGCGTCTCGTCGTCGGGGTGCGCTCCGCCCGTCGCGCGGCTGCTCGCCACCCTCGGGTCCTGCGGCACGTCCTGCTCGGACGGCTCCCCGGTGGCGGGCTCCGGGAGGGGACCGTCCTCACCCTTGATCGTGTTCGCGGCCTTCGAGATCGCGTCCTTGATGCCCATTCCCCAGGGTGCCTCCGGCCCGTGAGTACTAATCCGTGTCCGGGCACGGAAAAGTGCTCACGGGCGCGCAGCGCACCTCTAGTGGGCCATCGCCGGTCCGTCCGAGGGCGCCGGCTTCCCGTGGCGCAGCATCAGGGCGAGGGGGACGCCGAGCGCCGTCAGGATCGCGGTGGCGTAGAGCAGGTCGTTCATGGCGGTGACGAACGAGAGGCTCTGCAGCTTGGAGTACATCTGGTACTCCATCATCATCCCGCCGGTGCCGCCCGAGCCCGACCCGTCCGGCATCGAGGCCATCCCGGTGCGGTCGGCCGAGGCCTGCGCCTGCTGGATCGTCATCATCGCGGTCATGGCCGCGAGGCCGATCGCCGACGACGCGCGCTGCACCAGGGTGTTCACCGCGCTGCCGTTCTCGGAGAGGAACGAGGGCAGCGACCCGAGCCCGCCCGTCATGATCGGCATCATCGCGAGCCCGATCCCCGCGGCGCGGGCCGCGAGCAGCATCTCCAGGTGCCCGTGGGAGACGTCGATCGTCATCCCGGCGAGCTCCCACGTCGTCCAGGAGACGATCGCGAGGCCGAGCGCGGCGGGGACGCGCGCGCCGATCTTGTCGTAGATGAAGCCGGCCGCGGGCATCACGAAGGCCATCACCAGCGCCTGCGGCAGCAGGAGCAGACCGGTCTCGAAGGCGCCCAGACCCTGGTACTGCTGCAGGAAGACCGGGATGTAGAAGAGCACCCCGAACAGGCCCATCGAGATGATCGCGATGAGCAGCAGCGAGTTCGTGAACGGCCAGTGGGCGAACACGCGCAGGTCCAGCAGCGGCTCGTCGACCTCGAGCTCGATGACGACGAACAGCGCCAGCGCCAGCACCCCGACGGTCAGCAGGATCAGCGTCGGGTACGAGGTCCAGCCCCAGGTCGGGCCCTCGTGCAGGGCCAGCAGCATCGAGAAGAGCCCGACCGCGACCGCGGCGAACCCCGGGACGTCGAGCTTCCGGCCGCGCGTCTGGGAGAACGTCGGGAGGAAGAAGATCGCCGCGAGGACGCCCACGACGCCGATCGGCACGTTGATGAAGAAGATCAGGCGCCAGTTGACGTACTCGACGAGGTAGCCGCCGAGGGTCGGGCCGATCGCCGGCGCGAAGATGATCCCCAGCCCGTAGATGCCCATGGCGGCGCCGAGCTTGTCCTTCGGCACGATCTTGTAGAGGGCCGCCAGCGCCACCACCGGGATCACGCCGCCGGGGATCGCCTGCAGGATGCGGAACGCGATGATCGAGTTGATGTCCCACGCGAAGCCGCACAGCGTGGAGAAGATCGCGAAGAAGATCATCGCGATCGTGTAGACGCGGCCGAGCCCGTAGCGGATGCCCAGCCAGGCGCTCGCCGGGACGACGACGCCCTCGGCCAGCGAGTACGCCGTCGACACCCACTGCATCTCGTCGGTGGTGGCGCCGAAGTCGTTCTGCATCGTCGTGATCGCGACGTTCACGATGCTGATGTCGAGCACCGACATGAACATCCCGGCCACCAGCACCAGCAGCGGGACGATCCACGGGTTCCCGCCGCTCTTCCCGCCCGTCCCCGGTTCCGACGACGGGTCGGGCGGGGTCGGGCGGTCGACTGCCGGCGCCGTCGGGCGCGCGACCGGCGCGGCGGCCCGTGGCGCGTCGTCGACGGTCACGGATCGGGCGTCGAGGTCGGTGTCGGTCGACATGCCGTCTCCTGCTCGCGCGGTCGGATGGGGTCCACTGATCGTGGCACCCGCTGCATCGCGAATGTGGCAGTGAGTGTCAGCAAGTCTCGGGGAGAGCTAGCTCACCCTGTTCGTCAGCGGATGCGGCCGAACGAGTAGTCCCCGAACAGGTTGCCGAGCTTCACGGTCTGTCCGGTCTCGGGCGCGGTCCACATCTTCCCGCCGCCCGCGTAGATCGCGACGTGGTAGATGCTGTTCTCCCCGCCCATGAAGACCAGGTCGCCGGGCTGGGCCTGGCTCTGCGAGATGTGCTGGGCCTTGTCGTACTGCTGCTGGGCGGTGCGGGGCAGGCTGATGCCCATCTTCCCGAACACGTACTTGGTCAGGCCGGAGCAGTCGAACCCGCTCGGGGTGGTGCCGCCCCATTCGTAGGGCGTGCCCTTGAACTCCGCGGCCTGGGCGACGATCCGCTGACCGAGCGATCCGAGGCTCGCGACGCTCGACGAGTCGGCCTTCTTCGCCGCGGCCTTCTGCTGGGTGGCCTTCGCAGCGGCGGCCTTCTCCGAGGCGGCCTGCGCGGTGGCGGCCTTCTGCGCCGGGGACACCGTCTTGACGGCGGGCGCGGCCACCGCGGGCGCGGCGGCGAGCGACACCGGCGTGACGGTCGCCGCGCGGGGCGCCGGCACGGCGGCGGCGTCCGCGGAGGACACGGACAGCAGGTTCGTACCGGTCGAGGTCACGTCGGAGTCCGAGAGCGCCGGGAAGGTCCCCGTCGATCCGGCGACCGCGGCGGCGCTCGCGGTGACGAGAGCAGCGGCGATGCCGGCGCGGGTGAGGGAACCGGTGCTCATCGGGCCGGACGCGGTGCGGGGACCACTACGGCGGGAGCGGGAGGGCGTCGGGAGCTCGATCGCACCGAACGGCGCGGTGAACGGGCTGCCGGCGACGGCGGCGTGTCGTCCCATGGGGAGTTCTCCTGGCCGGACACGGTGGGTCGGGGTCCCACCGCTCCCGTCCTGCGGCCGCTCGGGTGAGCACCGGATCGCTGGGGATCGGTCCGGCGTCCACACGCGGTCGTCCTCGCTCGACGCCCGGGGAGCGGGTCACCGGGACGGGTCGGTGACCCGGGCGGAGAGCGCGGTGGCCCGTCGGGTGACGAGCCGCCGTGACCGTACCGAGACCTTTTCGTGATCTACAGACCTCGCGGTCGCCGGCTGTCGCGCGGGACCTCGACCGTTGGTCGCGCGGGGACGCGACCGCCCGGCGCGGTCCCGGCCGCACCCGTCGTCGGGAAGGGCTGGTCGTACGGCCGGGTGGCCGAGCCGGCGTGCGATCGCCGGACCGCCGACCGCGCGGCCGCCGTCCCGCTCGCGAGGTCTGTCCGGTTCCCGGCGCGCGCCCGCCGGTCGTCCGACGGCGGTGAGTGGGCGACACTCCCGCAAGGAGTACAGTTCGAGATGAACAGTCTGGACTGTCTATCGTCGGGAGGCGCGGATGGACGGATCGGCGGAGGACACCGCGCGGGCCGTGCGCCTGACGCTCGGCCGGTTGCGGCGTCGCCTGCGCGAGCACTACGACCGTGCCGAGTTGACCGCCTCGCAGCTCGGCGTGCTCACCCGGCTCGACCGGGAGGGTCCGGCCACGGTCAGCGACCTCGCCGCGGCCGAGGGGGTGCGGCCGCAGTCGATGGCGATGGCGGTGGGAGCGGTGATCGAGCGGGGGCTCGTGCGCCGGGACCCCGATCCCGACGACGGGCGGCGGCAGGTTGCGTCGTTGACCCCGGCCGGGCAGGAGTTCGTGACGAGCTCCCGGGCCGCCGGGCAGGGCTGGTTGGCGGGGGTGCTCGGCGAGCGGCTGACCGCCGAGGAGCGGATGCACGTGCTCGAGGCGATGGCGCTGCTGGAGAAGGTGGTGGCGTGACCGCCGTGCGCGCGTCCGCGTTCGACCGTCGGCTCCTCGCGCCGATGGTGCTGGGCTCGATCCTCAACCCGGTCAACTCCACGCTGATCGCGGTGGCCCTGGTGCCGATCGGCATCGCGTTCGGGGCGCCCGCGTCGCAGACGGCGTGGCTGGTCTCGGGGCTGTACCTCGCGACGGCCGTCGGGCAGCCGGTCACCGGACGGCTCGTCGACCTCTACGGTCCGCGCCCGCTCTACCTCGTCGGCACCGCCCTCGTCGGGCTCGGTGGCCTGCTCGGCCTCCTCGCCGCCGACCTCGGCGTCCTGGTGGCGGCGCGGGTGGTGATCGGGCTCGGGACCTGCGCGGGCTATCCGGCGGCGATGGCGCTGGTGCGGCGGGAGTCGCGGCGCACGGGGCAGGACAGCCCCGAGACGGTGCTGACGGTGCTGTCGGTGGCCACGCAGACGATCGCCGTGATCGGGCCGACGCTCGGCGGGCTGCTCATCGGGCTGGGCGGCTGGCGCACCACGTTCGCGGTGAACCTGCCCCTCGCGGTGCTCGCACTGGTGGTCGGGTGGTGGCGGCTCCCGCGCGGGGCGGGGGAGCGGTCGGCGGGGGAGCGGGTGGTCTCGCTCGTCGACCCGGCGGGCATCGCCCTGTTCACCGTCACCCTGGTGACGCTGCTCCTCGTGCTGGAGCGCCCGGCGCTCTGGCCGCTCGCGATCGTCACGGCGGCGGCCGCGGCGGGCCTGGTGTGGTGGGAACGGCGGGCCGCGCACCCGTTCCTCGACGTCCGGGTGCTCGCCGGGAACGTCCCGCTGCTGCTGACGTTCCTGCGCGCCCTGCTCGGGGCGACGGTCTCCTACGCCATCCTCTACGGCTACACGCAGTGGCTCGAGCAGGGCCGCGGGCTGTCGGCCTCCGGCGCCGGCCTCGCGCTGCTGCCGATCTTCCTCGGCGGGATCGGGGTCGCGGCTCTCACCGGACGCCGTCGTGAGATCCGCGGGAAGCTGCTCGTGGGCGCGGCCGGTCAGATCGTCGTCGCGGTCCTGCTGCTGTTCCTCGGCCCGACGAGCCCGATCTGGCTGATCGTGGTGGTCGCCCTCGTCGCCGGGGTGCCACAGGGACTGAACAACCTCGCCATCCAGAACGCGGTGTACCGGCAGGCCGACCCGGAGCGCACCGCGTCGTCCGCGGGCCTCATGCGCACCTTCTTCTACCTGGGCGCGATCGCTGCCGGCACCACGGGCGGGTTCGCGTTCGCCGACGGCGGCGCCACGACCGCGGGTCTGCACGTCCTCGCCGTGGTGATGCTCGTGGCGGCCGGGCTCTTCCTGCTCGTCACCGTGGTCGACCGATCCCTCGCCCGCCTGGAGGCTCCGGCCCCGGGTCTACCGTCGGGCCGATGAGCGAGACCAGCACCGTCGCGATCGAGATCGTCGAGCGCGTCGACGACGCCCTGCTCGAGGCGGTCCGGCGCCTCCTGCCCCAGCTCTCGCGCTCGGCGACGTTCGACGAGCAGACGATCGCGTGGGTGGTGGCGCACGAGGCGTGCACGCTGTTCACCGCCTCGCTGGACGGAGAGGTCGTCGGGGCGCTGACCCTCGTGACCTACCCGCTGCCCACCGGTCTGCGGGCCCACGTCGACGACGTCGTGGTCGACGACGCCGCGCGGGGTCGGGGCGTCGGCGAGGTGCTGGTGCGGGCGGCCCTGGACCGGGCGGTGGAGGTCGGCGCACGCACCGTCGACCTCACCTCGCGACCCTCCCGGGAGGCGGCGATCCGGCTCTACGAGCGGTGCGGCTTCGGCCGCCGTGACTCCACCCTCTTCCGGTGGACGCCGCCCGAGGCGGGGTAACCCACCGTCGTGACCGATCTCCCCGCGGCGGACGCGAAGGACTGGGGCGGGCGACTGCCCCGCAACGAGTCGATCGACCTCGACGACGACCAGCAGGCCGCCGCCGAACGGATCCACCAACGTCAGCAGCGCTGGGCCGAGAAGTCCGGCTTCGCCGCGACCGACGCCCAGGGCGGCCTCATCGGACCGTTCAACTCGTTCGTGCTCCGCCCGGGGCAGAGCGCCGGGTTCAATCAGTGGGTCGCGAACGACCAGCGGAACTCCTCGCTGCCCGCGCCGATCCGCGAGGTCGTCATCCTCACCGTCGGCGTCGCCTGGGACGCGGCCTACGAGATCTACGCGCACGTGGCCGTCGCGCGGTCGGTCGGGCTGTCGGAGACCGTGATCGAGGGGATCCGCACCCGCTCGACCGAGGGGTTCACCGGCGCCGAGCTCGCCGCGCACCGGTTCACCGCCGAGCTCGTACGCGAGCACCGGGTGGCCGACGCGACCTACGCCGCCGCGGAGGCCGCCTTCGGCCGCGACGGGGTGCTCGACATGGTCCACCTCATCGGCATGTACCTCGCGACCTCCGCGCTGCTCAACGCCTTCGAGGTCCCGGCCCCGGAGATCCCGCCGGCGCCGTGAGCGACCCGTACTCCGACCACGCCGCCGCGTACGCCGCCCACAACGCGGTCGCCCCGTACAACGCGCTCTACGAGCGGCCGGCGCTGCTCGACCTCGCGAACGACGTGGCCGGGCTGGACGTGCTCGATCTCGGCTGCGGCCCCGGCGTCACGACGGCGGAGCTGGTCCGGCGGGGCGCCCGGGTCACTGGGCTCGACCGGAGCGCGGCACTGGTGGAGCACGCCCGAGGGCTCTCCGGAGCCGAGTTCCTCGTGCACGACCTCGCCGACCCGCTGCCCCTGACGGACGCTGCCGTCGACCTCGTAGTCGCCGGTCTCGTCCTGCACTACCTCGACGACTGGAGCGCGGTCCTCGCCGAGGTGTACCGCGTGCTGCGGCCCGGTGGCCGGTTCGTCGCGAGCGTCCACCACCCGCTCACCGATGTGCGGATCGCGAGCCTGGAACCCCACGGCGCCTACCTCGAGAGCTACCGCATCGCTGACGTCTGGGAGATGGCCGGCGAGGAGGTCGTCGTCTGGTTCTGGCACCACCCGCTGGGATCGATGACCGGATGGATCGCGGGCGCCGGGCTCACCCTCACCGACGTCGTCGAGCCCCGTCCGCTGCCGTCGATGGCCGACTCCCACCCGGAGTCCTTCGTCCGCCTGTCCGCGGAGCCGGCCTTCCTCCTCCTCGAGACCCGCCGTCTGGGTTAGGGTGACCTAACTGCAGCCGGGTCTCCAGGAGGTCGCCGCGCCATGACCAATCCGTTCGACGACGAGAACGGCCGTTTCCGCGTGTTGGTCAACGCGGAGGACCAGCACAGCCTGTGGCCGGTGTTCGCCGAGGTGCCGAGCGGGTGGACCGTCGTGTTCGGCGAGGGCTCCGACGGGGCGGAGCGTGCCGCGTGCGTGAGCTATGTCGAGGAGCACTGGACCGACCTGCGCCCCCGCAGCCTGCGGGAGCGGTTGGCGGCCGACGCGTCATGATCAACGAGCACCCTCGGCGGTCGGGCCTGCCCGGGCACCACCGAGGGTGCTCGTTGATCATGTGAGCTTGCGACGAAAGCGCTCCACGAGTTTCGCGGCGTGCCGTGGGACGGCCAGTTGCACCTGCGCGACGCGGGTGATGTCCCAGTCCAGGTCGTCGAGGTCCCCGTCGCGGAGGTGGTCCTTGCCCTGACCGCGCGGGGTGCGGTGTTCGGGGCCGTCGTACTCGGCACCGACCGGCCGGCGGCCCGGAGGCGGGTCGGGCCAGCCGAGGTCGAGTTCGATGTCGAACCCGGACCGGAGGCTGACCGGGTACTGGGTGACGGGCCTGGGCAGGCCCGCGAGCACGAACAGGAGGCGGAGCCTGGTCTCCGGGGGCGACATCGCGCCGGGGTCCATGAGGTCGGCGACCCGGCGTACCTGCACCGACCCGCGGACGCCCGGGTGTCGGTCCGCCACCTCGAGCAGGTGTTCCGCCGTGAGGTGGCAGCGGTAGGCCAGAGCATCGACGGCGGCGACCGCTTCGACGAGGGGCGCGCGTCGGGCCAGGTCGAACGCGGTCCGGGCGGGCGTGGTGACCGGGATCCCGAACCGCTCGGTCACCTCGTCGGCGTGCAACCGATCGGTCCGCACCCGGGTGTTCGGCGGCGCGAGACGACGCGGGCTGGGGAGGACCAGTTCGGCGTCGTCCCAGGGGCAGTCGGCTCGCCACGCCAGAGCAGCGAGCGGCCCGGCGACGACTCCCACGCCCCCGCTCCAGGTCCCGAGGGTCCGGACGCGCAGCCGCACGTCGTCCTCGGACCCCACGGCCACCCAGGTGTCCGCCGCGAGCCGCACGTAGCCGGGCCCGCGGAGCCGGGCCCAGGTCGTCTCGCCGGCGGCCACGGCCTCGGAGGCGCGGAAGGGGTCCACACCCGTTCGGACTGCGCACGGCGGCGGTCGGTTCCGACGGATTCCGGCCCGCATGATCAACGAGCACCCTCGGCGGTCGGCCGTGCCCCCGGACCACCGAGGGTGCTCGTTGATCACCGCGCCCCGACCCGTCGTCGGGAAGGCTTCCGACGACGGGTCGACCACCGGCACACTCGCCGGTGTGGGGACGACGATCGTGGGCGCGCGCGTGTTCGACGGGGAACGGTCGATCGGGCCCGCGACGGTGGTGCTGTCCGACGCGGGAACGATCGACGCCGTCGAGCCGGGGGAGCGGGAGCCGGTCGAGGGTGAGGTGGACGCCCGCGGGCGCACCCTGCTGCCGGGGTTGATCGACGCGCACGTGCACCTGCGTGGCGCGGGGAACCTCGGCCAGGACCTGCGGCACGGGGTGACCACCGTGCTCGACATGTTCTCGGCGCCCCCGCAATTCACCGCGATGCTGCGGCGGCGGGCGTACAGCCGGGACGACGAGGCCGACCTGCGCAGCTCCGGGCTGATGGCGGGCGCGGTGGACGGCTGGCCCGCCGTGATGCTGCCGCCCGACCCCACCGGCTGGCGCATGCCCGGGCTCGCGGGGCCGGACGACGCCGAGCGGTTCGTCGCCGACCGGGAGCGCGAGGGGTCGGACTACCTCAAGGTGTTCGTGGAGAACGCCGCCGACGTCACACGACCCACGCTGAGCCCGGAGACGGTGGCCGCGGTGTGCGGGGCGGCCCGCCGCCGGCGGCTCCTGACGGTGGCGCACGCCCCGACCCGGTGGGCCTTCGCCACGGCGCGCGCCGCCGGGGTCGACGTGCTCACCCACCTGCCCCTCGACGGGACCGCGGAGGTGGCGGCGGACCTGACGGTGGTGCCGACGATGACCATGATGGCCGCCCTGACCAGCCAGGACTCGGTCCGGGCCCTGCTCGACGACCCCCGCCTCACGGCACGCCTGTCGAGCGAGGTGGTGGCCGGGCTCGAGGCGGGGGACCGGGGCGGGCTGCCGACGTCGTCGGCGGTCGGCGCCTCGTACGCGCACGCCGAGGACAACCTCGCGCGGCTGCTGGAGGCGGGCGCGACGGTCGTCGCGGGCACCGACGCGAACGACGTCCCGGGACGTCCTGCCGCGGTGCTGCACGGCACCTCGATGCACCTGGAACTGGAGCTGCTCGTCCGTGCGGGGATGTCGCCCGCCGATGCGCTCGCGGCCGCGACCTCGCGGGCCGCGGACGTCTTCGCGCTCGCCGACCGCGGTCGCATCGCCCCCGGACGGCGGGCCGACCTGCTCCTCGTCGACGGCGACCCGCTCTCCGACGTGACGGCGACGCGGGACCTGCGGACGGTGTGGCGGCGCGGGGTCGAGCACGACCTGTCGTCGCCCGTGCACGCCCCCGGACGGGACGTCGTGGGCCCGCCGCGACGTCGCTAGTCGTCCGCGCCGAACTCCAGCGTCGCGGCGCCGTCGCGGACCGACGTGATCCGGTACGTCACGTCGTCCACGGTGTTCGACCCGCCGGTGCCGGAGGTGATCCGGGAGCCGCCGGAGGTGGTGGTGACGGTGTCCGTCCCGACGTCGGTGACGGTCACCGTGCCTGCGTCACCGAGGTCGATCACGGTGCCCGGCGTGACCGTCACGGTGCACTGTGCGTCGGGGCACGCGACGGTCTTCTCGGGAGCGGGCTGGTTCCCGACGGCGGGTGCGGGCTCGGCCGCGCAGGCCGTGCCGCCCAGGCCGAGCAGACCCGTCGTCAGGAACAGGGCGAGACGTGGCAGGACCCCCATGGCGGGGGAGTGTGGCAGCGCCGGCGGCACCGGGTGGGCAGCGACCCACCCGGTGACACCTGTGGGTTAGCGCGGCGCCGTCGGCAGGACCTGGCGGCCCCACGTGGCGTTCGTGACCACGGCGAACGAGGCGTACCAGGCCGCGAGCGCGGTCAGGATGCCGACGTAGCCGCCGATGGTCGCGATGCCGTCGGTGCCGGTCAGGTCGCCGATCGCGAGCAGCAGGAACGTCAGGAACAGCAGCACGAACACGGCGATGAGGGCGCCCGTGGTGCGCAGCGACGCGATCATCATGTAGCCGGTGAAGATGGCCCAGCCGAGCAGGAAGAGCCCGGCGGCGGTGGTGGCCTGACCGGACGGCAGGCCCGGCTCGACGAACTTGACGAACGCCGCGAACGCGAGCCAGAACGACCCGTACGAGACGAACGCGGTGGCGCCGAAGGTGTTGGCCTTGCGGAACTCGAAGAGCCCCGCGATCAGCTGCGCGAGCCCGCCGTAGAACAGGGCGAGTGGCAGCACCGTGGACTCCAGCGCCTCGGGGGCCAGCCCGGCGTTGAAGAGACTGAGCAGGAACGTGGTCAGGGCGAAGGCCGCGAGCCCGAGGGGACCCGGATCGGCGAAGTGCCGGGTCGGATCGGCGGCGTGCTCGTCCATCGTGGATGCGTGCGCAGCGGCACGGCTCTCACTGGTCGTGGACATCGGTGTCCTCCCCGTTGGCATGATCGAACGCCTCCGAGGTTCCACCCAGCGTGCAATCTCAATCACATTCGGTGCCCTTGGTTCACTGAACCGAGCGAGTAGGACGAAGAGGACGCTAAAATGCGGCCTCTCGGCGGTTCGTCCGGTTCCGCCTCACGCGCGGCGGGCGATGCCGGCGACGAACGCGGCCTGCCCGGCGTGCTGGATGTCGTCGTCGAGCACGCTGATGATGCGCACGCCCCGGGTGACGGGCGGGTCCCACGCGTCGTCGATGACCGTGTCGAGATCCTCGTCGGAGAGGGTGCGCAGGTAGTCGACGGTGCGGTCGTGCACGGCGTCGTAGTAGCCGACGAGCAGGGCCGGGTCGGTGACGTGGACGGCGGCCACCTGCTCCGTGGTGTGGCCGTAGCCGATGGACGCCGGGTCGAGGTCGAAGCCGAAGGACTCCGCCCAGCCCTGCGACGTGTAGGCCTGCTGGACGCCGGCGAGGTCGGCGATGTGGTCGTCCTGGACGCGGGTGAGGTGCCAGACGAGCCAGCCGACCGGGTTGGCGTCGCCGTCGAGCCGCAGGTTGAGGGCACGCTCGTCCAGGCCCTCCACCGCGCGGTGCACGTCGGAGCGGACCCGGCCGAAGGCGTCCACGAGGACATCGGAGCTGTTCACGCCTCTCGGTGTACCCCGGGGCGGACCGGTGGTCACGGACGACGCGCATGCCGTCGGGGTCCGCGTCCACCCGGATCCACACATCGAGTGGACCCGACGTTCGCGCCGCGCGTCCCCGTAACGACGCTCCGGAGCCGCCCCGAGACCCGCCCGTGCGGCGACGAGAGGAAACGGTCATGGGGACGGGGCAGCGGATGGTGCGGCGTTCGGCCGGGGTGCTCGCGGGGCTGGTCCTCGGCGGGGCGGCGGTGGGAGTGGGGGTCGCCCACGCCGACGGGATCGTGTGGGGCTGCCCGTCGGACTACTCGCTCGAGGGCACCAGCTGCCGGGCGGCGGACGGGTCGACCATCGGGGCCCTGGGCCTCGTGCCGGGCGACGTCGACCCGACGACGGGGCGCGTCCTGCTGCCCCTCACGGGTTCGACGGATGCGGAGCCACCGGTGACGGTGCCGCCTGTGTCGACGCCGCCGGTGACGGTGCCTCCGACGACGACGCCGGTGACGCCGGTGACCACGACGCCGCCGCCGACGACGACGCCGGTGCCGCCGGTGACCACGACGACGCCGCGGCCGGCGTCCACGCCGGTGCCGGTGCCGCCCGTCCGGCCGTGCTCGACCGCGACGTCACCCGTCACCGGGAGCTCGGACGTGACCCGGACCGCCGCTGCGGTCGACGAGGCGCGGGCGCGGTTGGCGGCCGACCTCCGCCGGGGCGCGTCGCCGGCCACCATCAGCGCGGACGCCCAGGCCCTCACGGCGGCGATCAAGGCCCATGCGGGCGCCCTCGCGGCCTCCCGCGCGCCGGTCGTCTGTCCCGTCCGTTAGCGCAGCGGGACGACGTCGCCGGGCGCCGAGTTCGGCGACGTCGCCCCGCCTGCGGCCTACCTGATCGGGACCTGCCAGGGGCGGTTGTGTCGGGGTGTTCGGGTGGGGTCGAGCCAGGCCGGTGGGGTGAACCAGGGCAGGTGGTCGATCATCGCGACCTGCCATCCGGCGTGGTGGACGAGGTCGTGGTGATACCGACAGAGGCAGACCAGGTTGTCCAGGGCGGTGTCGCCGCCGTGGGCCCAGTGGACGATGTGGTGGAGCTGGGTGGTGCGGGCGCGGCGGCGGCAGCCGGGGAAGGCGCAGTGCCGGTCGCGGTGGATGACGGCGCGGGCGATGCCGGCAGGGACGGCGCGGGTCTTGCGGCCGATGTCGAGGACCTCGCCCTTGGCTCCGAGGACGACGGGGATGATCTCGGCGTCGCACGCGAGGCGGCGGGCGGTCTCCGGGCTAACCCAGGTGGAATCGCCGAGCAGCGCCAACGCTCCGCTGGCGTCGGTGAGCTGTTGGCGCAACGTCTGGTAGTCCAGGGTGACGGTGAGCGTCACCCGCTCCCGGCCGGGTAGTGACATCGCGTCGAAGTCCGGTGGGGTCCACGGCCGTTGCGGTGGCGGCTCGTCGGCAGGTGGTCCGTCGCCGAACAGTGGCTGCCCGGGGTCGGCCTCCTCGGTCGGTGGCCTGTCCGCCGCGCTGTGTTCGTCGTCGGCCGCGGCGGCGCCCGCGGTGGTGTCCGCGGTGTCGTCGTTCTGTTCGTCCTCGGCCGCAGCACCAACAGTCGATTCGGCGTCGTCATGCCGGCCGGCGTGCGCATCAGTGGGTGCGGGTTCGGTGGGCCAGGCGGTGGTGTCGCCGTGGTCGTCGAGGTCCGGGAGTGGCATGGACGCGGTGGGGCTGCCGGGGTGCTGCTCGTCGGCGCCGTGATCGAGCCCGGCTCGGTGGCTGGCCGAGATGAGGTCGAGCAGTCCGGAGGCCTGCCGGTTCGGCTTCGAATCCCGGGCCTCGACCCGCGGGTCCACCCCCACCCGCCGCCCGTCCACCTCGTCGGCGACGGGCGGGAGCCCCGTGTCCGGGTCGGCGGTCACCGCGGAGGCGGGGGCGGGGGTGGCGGCGCGGACGGCGTCTTCGAACAACGCCGCCGCGGCCGGCTCTCGCAGCACCAGCTTCGCGGCGAGCTGCCCGTTGCGGCGCCTGGTCATGTGCAGCTCGTTGCCGGTCGGGTCGTCGTCCTTCGGGGCGGCGCCGTCGGGGTCGAGCCGGTCGGCGACCGTCTTCGCCGCCGACGCCAACGCCCGCGGCGAATGCGTCGCCGCTACGGCGGCGAGCTGCTCCTCCGCCACCGCGAGCACGCCGTCGTCCAACTCGGGGACTTTCCGCAGCCGGTCCATGGTCTTGGTGATGATCTCGACGTGCTGCCCGTCGATCACCCCGTCGTCCACCGCCGCGGCGGTGGCGGGCAGCTGGGCGGGGGTGGTCGCCCCGGTCGGGGTGACGTGCGGGTGCAGCGCTTCGGCGTGCCGGTCGAGCCTCGTGACGGTCTGCGGGTCGAGCCGGACGTGGTCCTCCAACAACCGCGGCAGCCGCTGATACCGGGTCTCGGCCAGCACGTCACTGGCCCGCAACGCCGTCAGGGACCGGTACACCCGGGCTCCGGCCAACCTCCACGCGGTGGTCGCGGCGTCGACCTCGTCGAGCACCGCCTGCGAGGAGGCGGACAACCCGTCGTCCGACGCGGTGGGGGTTGCGGTGACACCCGGGACCGCCCACCCCGGCTCATCACCACGGGGCTCCCCGGTCAGGGGCGCGTGGTCCTGCGGGTCGTCGGGTTCGAAGAACGGAGGCTCCGGCTCGGGCAACCACGGGAACAACGCCTCGAACTCGGCGTCGGAGAGCGGCCGCCAGGTGGGCTCGTCGGGGTCCTCGGGTTCCCAGGGCGGCAGCGGCTCGGGCCCCGTCCAGGGGTCGAACGCCGCGTCGATCGCCATGCACCCAGTATCGAACACCAGTTCGATGAGATCAAGCGGCGAACGGAGCAACTCGACCGCGTCATGCACCAGACACGCCACTCGAGGACCTAGCGACCACCAGACGATCGGCCTGGTCCTGACGTGAATTCTCCGCTGCGCGCTGCGGCGAGCGGAGCAACGTGGCGACGCCCGCCGTCGGGAAGGTGTGGCCGAAGATCCGTCGAATCGTGACCCTTCGGCCCGGACCCGTCCCTAGCGTGCGAGCGATGAGCGCGAACCCGTACGCCGTCTCGTGGGACACGCCCCCGTGGCTGCGCGAGCGCGGTCGGCGCCGGCGGCCGGGGGCGGTGCTCGCGGCGGTGGTCGGGGGCTTCGTGCTGTGCCTGCTCCTCGTGGCGACCGCGGTGCTGCTCGGGGCCCCGGCGGCGCGCTCGGTCCCGGCCGACCCGGGTCCGCTGCTGCAGATCCCGATCAGCGGACCGGTCGCAGCGACTCCGGGCCCCCCGACGCCGGGCGAGGTGCTCGCGGACCTGATGGCGCGAGCGGGGGGTTAGGCCAGGCCGAGCCGGCGACGCATCGCTCGTCGGACGAAGCCCATCGCCCCGAGGACGGCGAGACCGAGCTCGACGCCCCCCAGCACGAGGACGCCGGTCCCGGGGCTGATCTGCTCGGAGAGGCGGGGCGACAGCGCGCCTGCGCCCTGGGAACCCGCGACCAGGGCCAGCGCGAGGGTCACCTGCATCCCGAGGGCGGCAGGGAAGGCCAACCACGGAGTGAGGCGCTCGCGACCCAGGACCAGGTCGACGACCGGCAGCAGGGTCAGGACACCGAAGGCGACGAGGAGCAGGACGGCGGGTCCATCGGCGAGGTCGAGTGCCGTGATCCCGGCTCCGCCGGCGTCCCGGGCGAGGGGCAGGAACATCCCGACGATGCCGAGGATGCAGAGTGCGAAGGCGGCCCAGGGTCGGCTCGTCGGGCCGCAGGTCGTCAGCCACCAGCGCGCCCGGAGACGGAGTCCGCGCGTGCCCTCGACGACGAACCGGTCGTGCGGCACGCGCTCGAGCGGGGTGAGCGGCGGGCGGCGGACGTCGTCGTTCTCCGCGAATTCGTCCCGGGCGAACTCTCCGGCCGACATAAGGACCTCCCGCCGCGCGTCCTGCTGGTCGCGCAGCGGCTACCCCGGGTTCACGAAGATCACGCGGAACACACGCACCGTCACATTCCGAGACCGTCGTGTTCAGCGGATCCGGTGGACGCTGAAGGCCATCGGTGACTCCGTGGAGCGCATCCGCGACCGGCACGCGGAAGTGTGATGCGCGCCGGATGGCCTAGCCATCGGGGATCCCGACACTCTCCGCTACCTTCAGGGTCATGGTCGAGCTGGATCGTTCCGCGCGGGTGCTGGTGGCCGGTTCCGGGGGGCTGGTCGGTTCGGCGGTGGTGCGGGCGTTGGGCGCGGCGGGGTTCTCGGACGTGGTCGGGGCGCGGTCGGCGCAGGTGGATCTGCGCGATGCGGACGCGGCGCGGGAGTTCGTGACGGCGGCCCGGCCGGATGTGGTGGTGGATGCGGCTGCACGGGTGGGTGGTATCGCGGCGAACAACGCGCGGCCGGTGGAGTTCCTGCACGACAATCTGCGTATCCAGGCGAATCTGTTGGACGCGGCGCACGCTGCGGGCACCGAGCGGTTGTTGTTCCTGGGCTCGTCGTGCATCTATCCGAAGTTCGCGGAGCAGCCGATCCGGGAGGACTCGTTGCTGACGGGGGCGTTGGAGCCGACCAATGATGCGTACGCGATCGCGAAGATCGCGGGGATCATGGGGGTGCAGTCCTATCGCCGGGAGTACGACCGGCGGTGGATTTCGGCGATGCCGACGAATCTGTACGGGCCGGGGGACAACTTCGATCTGGAGTCCTCGCACGTGTTGCCGGCGTTGATCCGGAAGTTCCACGAGGCCACCGTGAACGGCGACGCGACGGTGACGGTGTGGGGGACGGGGTCGCCGCGGCGTGAGTTCCTGCACGTGGACGATCTGGCGGCGGCGTGCGTGCATCTGCTGGAGGCCTACGACGACCCGGCGCCGATCAACGTGGGCACGGGTGAGGACGTGACGATCGCGGAGCTGGCCTCGCTGGTGGCACAGACGGTGGGCTTCACGGGCGAGATCGTCTACGACACGTCGCGTCCGGACGGCACGCCGCGCAAGGTGCTGGACGTCTCGCGGATCGCCGGGACGGGCTGGAAGCCGCGGATCGGGCTGGCCGAGGGCCTGGCCTCGACCTATCGCTGGTATCTCGACAACTACGTGAACGAGGGAGCTCGATGAAGCGGGCGCTGATCACCGGTATCACCGGCCAGGACGGGTCGTACCTGACCGAGTTGCTGCTCTCGAAGGGCTACGAGGTGCACGGGATCATCCGTCGTTCCTCGACGTTCAACACGGGTCGGATCGAGCACCTCTACCAGGACCCGCACGACCCGGACCAGCGGCTGGTGTTGCATTACGGGGATCTGACCGACTCGAGCCGTCTGGTGACGTTGATCGAGAAGGTCCGGCCGGACGAGATCTATCACCTGGCGGCGCAGTCGCACGTGCGGGTGTCGTTCGACGAGCCGGAGTACACGGGGAACACGACCGGGGTCGGGACGACGCGGTTGCTCGAGGCGATCCGGATGGTGGGGATCGACACCCGCTACTACCAGGCGTCGAGCTCGGAGATGTTCGGGGCGACGCCGCCGCCGCAGTCGGAGGAGACGCCGTTCTATCCGCGCTCCCCGTACGGGGCGGCGAAGGTCTACGGGTACTGGATGGCGCGGAACTACCGTGAGGCGCACGGGATGTTCGCGGTGAACGGGATCCTGTTCAACCACGAGTCCCCGCGGCGCGGGGAGACGTTCGTGACCCGCAAGATCGCCCGGGCGGCAGCCAGGATCGCGCAGGGCAAGGAGCAGTTCGTCTACCTGGGCAACCTGGATGCGGTCCGGGACTGGGGCTATGCCCCGGAGTACGTGGAGGGCATGTGGCGGATGCTGCAGGCCGAGCAGGGTGACGACTACGTGCTGGCGACCGGGACCGCGACCACGGTCCGGGAGTGGGTGCAGTACTGCTTCGGGGCGGTGAACCTGGACTGGGAGTCCCATGTCCGGTTCGACGAGACCTACCTGCGCCCGACCGAGGTCGACGCGCTGATCGGTGATGCCTCGAAGGCGGAGAAGTTGCTGGGCTGGAAGGCGCAGACCATGCCCGACCAGCTCGCCCGCATCATGGTCGAGGCCGAGATGAAGGATCTCGACGCCGCCCGATGAAGGGCGGGCTGGGGCTCTTCCTGGGGCGCGTCGGGGGAGTGGCGGGCGCGCTCGTCCTCGGTCAGGTCGTACTCGGCCTGACCTTCGTGGTGGGTGCTCGCTCGATGCCCCCGACCACCCTCGGCCTGATCGCGACGTGCGCCGCCATCGGTCAGGTGGCGGCCACCGTCGTCGACTTCGGGCTGATCAACTACCTGGTGCGGGAGACGGCGTCCGGACGGGTCACCACCGCCCACGCCCGGGCGCTGACGGCCGCCAAGCGCCCCTGGGCGCTCGCGGTGCTGCTCGTCGTCGGGGGCGGGTCGAGCCTGCTGCTGGCGCCGGACCCCGTCGCCGGCCTGCTGTTGACGTTCGTCGGCGCGGGGGTGTGGGAGGCGCAGAACGCGAACGGTCTGCTGCGCGCGCAGGAGCGGTTCGCCCAGGCCTCGACGGGACAGATCCTCGGGCGGGTCGGCGGACTCGTCGTGGTCGCCGTCCTGGCGTTCGTCGGCGCCGGGACCATCGCGCTCGCGGCCGCCATTCCGGCGTCGTTCGTCCTCGAGGCGATCCTCGACCGGGTCTTCCTGGGCCGGGGTGACGGACGTCGGCGGGGTGCGACCGCCGAGATCGTCGCCGCACACCGCGAGTCCGTCGGGTTCGGGCTCGCCACCCTCGCGGTCTCCGCCCAACAACTCGACACCCCGCTCGCGACGGCGGGTGGCGGCGCCTACGAGGGCGGTCTCTACGCCGCCGGCGGTCGGCTCATCGGGCCGTTGAACTTCCTCGCGAACTCCATCGGCCTGGTCGCCGGACCCTGGCTGGCGCGGGCAGGCACCGACCCCGCGGCCCTGCGGGTCGAGGAGCGGCGGGTGCTCCGGGTCAGCGTGGCGCTGTGCGTCGCGCCGCTGCTGCTCGCGGTCGTCGGCCCGCCGTTGATCCCGCTGCTGCTCGGTGAGCAGTACGCGAGCTCCGGCACCGTCTTCGCCGTCCTCGCCGTGGGCGCCGTGATCGTGACGCTCAACCAGCCGTTCGCGGTGATCCTGCAGAACCGGGGGCGGCCGCAGGTGGTCGCGGTGGGGATCGCGATCGGCCTGGGGGTCGGCCTGGTCGCGACGTTCGTGTTCGCCCTGTTCGGCGGTGCCGTGTGGGCCGCCGTCGGCTACGTCGTCAGCCAGCTCGTGATCTTCGGGATCCTCGGGCTGGCGGCCCGCCGGGCTCGTCGCGACGGCGTGATGGCCGTGTCGCCCCCGGGCGCGTCGGTGGAGGGGTCCGAGGCGTCCTGACCTGCGGTGGGTCGTCCGAGCCGGATCGGCTCGGACGACCTGCGCGGGAGGGCCTCAGGACGACGTCGGGGTCGGTCGCACCGCACGACGACGCCGCCGGGCGTGCGGGCCGTGACCGTTGGTCCCGGTGCCGTTCGAGGCGCTGCCGTTGGTCCCGGTGCCGTTCGCGCCGGGGACCGAGCCGTTGGACCGCGGGCCCGCATGGCCGTTGGACCGCGACTCGACGTCCTCCGCAGCGGGCTCCGGGGCGACCGTCGGCTCCGACCACGAGGACGTCACCCGCCGGTGTCCCCGTCGCCGGGGCGCGGATCCGTTCCCGACGGCGGGTGCGGTCGGCTCGGAGCTCGCGGGCTCCGCGGCGGCAGGGGCCGACGGGGGAGCCACGGCCGGGACCGGCTCGGACCCGGTGCGGGCGGCCGGCACCACGGGCTGCGCGGGACCGCGCGCCGGGATGCGTCCGGTGACCTCGCCCGGCTCCGCGGTCCGGGCCAGCGGGGCTGCGGGCTCGGGCGCGGCGAGCTCAGCGTTCCCGACGACGGGTGCGAGCTCGGGCTCGGCGGCAGCCGGCTCGGGCTCTGCCGGCGCGACGGACGAGGTGGGCTGGTCCTCGATCGGGGTGGCGCGCTTCGCGGTGGCGGGCTCGGCAGCGACCGGCTCGGAGGCGACCGGCTCGGCGGCGACCGGGGCGGCGGCGACCGGCTCAGTGGCGACGGGGGCGGACGCAGCGACGGGCTTGGCGGCCTCGGGCTTGGCGGCCTCGGGCTCGGAGGCGACCGGGGCGGTGGCGACCGGGGCGGACGCAGCGACCGGCTCGGGCGCGGCCGGGGACGCCGGGGCCGCGGGCGGGGTCACCGGTCGGGCCGGCTCGGCCGCGGACCGCTTCCGACCGGCCGGGAGGGCCTTGCGGGTCTCGACCGGGGCCTCCGGGACGTCCACGGCGAAGGTGAACACGGCACCGATCGCCGTGGCGTCGACGGTGCGCAGCCCGGCGGCCGCGGCGTCGAGGTCCTCCGGGCGGGCGGAGCCGCGACGGGCGACCACGACCACGCCGTCGGCCAGCCGCGCCAGGTCCAGCGCGGCGGGGCTCCCGCTCAGCGGCTCGGCGTCGAGCAGGACCCACGAGTAGGTCGAGCGCAGCGCGGTGAGCACCGCGGCACCGGCGGGCGACCCCCACACCTCGCCCGGCCGCTCCACGGCGGAGCCGGCGGTGAGCACGTCGAACGAGCCGGCGGGGAACCGCTGCACCCCGACGACGCCGCCCGAGGACCCCTTCGCGCGCAGCGCGTCGGCGAGACCGGGCTCCTCCGGCAGGCGCAGCGCGGTGGCCACCGCGGGGCGCTGCAGGTCGGCGTCCACCAGGACGACCGACTCGCCGGCGAGGGCGAGCGCGACGGCGAGGTCGACCGCGACCGTGGTCGTGCCCTGCTCGGACCGGACGCCCGTGACCACCAGACACCGCCGGTCGCCCGCGCCCGCCACCACGGCGGTGCGCAGGCGACGCACGGCGGCGGCCCGGTCGCGGGCCTGCGCGGCGGCGCGACCGCGGCGGCCGGCGACCGGCTCGCCCAGGAGGGCGGGACGTTCCGGACGACGGGCGAGCGCGGGCACCGCGGCCAGCAGCGGGGTGTCGAGCCCCTCGGCGAGCATCTCCGCGGAGTCCACCGCGCGGCGCAGGGCGCGGCGTCCGAGCGCCGCCCCGACCCCGAGGACCACGCCCGCGAGCAGGCCGGCGGCGAGCAGCATCGTCGTGCCGGGGCCGGCGGGGTAGATCGGCATGGTCGGCGGGTAGATCAGCTCGGTCGACACGACGGGCCGGTTCACGGCCTGCCCGGTGGACTCGATGCTGTTCACGAGGCGGGTGAACGCCGTGGTCACGGCGGTGCCCACGAGCTGGGCGTCCTCCGGGGTCGGCCGGGTGACGCCGACGTTGAGCACCACGGTCTCGGCCACCGCGTCCGCGCTGATCGAGTTCTGGATCTCGTCCGCGGTCGGGGTGCCCCCGAGCAGCGCCGAGGCGTCGGCCGCCACGCGGGGGCCGGTGATCAGCTCGGTGTAGGACTTCACGCGCTCGGTGGAGAGCTGCGCGCCCTGGTAGGACTCGGTCGAGCTCGACGCGGTCTGCTGCGCGGCCACGTAGAACACGGCGTTCGAGGTGTAGGTGCGCGGCAGCAGCAGTGCCACGGCGGCGGCGATCGCCACGCAGACGACGACGATGCCGCCGATCAGCAGGCGGTCCTCACGCAGCACGGTCCAGTACTCGCGCACGTTCACGATGGGGCTCCACTGGTCTCGCGGATTCCGAGCCGGCGTTGGAGCCGGCGGGGCAGGAGAGCGCCGGGCGCGTGGCGCTCGGTCTCGGTCAGGTCGTCGCAGGCGAGCGCCAGGGCGACGAGGACGAACACCCACGTCGACGCGGCGGCGGGCTGGGACAGCAGGAGGGTGGCGAACACGACGAACGCGACGGGTGCCGCCCGGCCGCGCACGCCGGGGGCGGGCCGCACGAGCAGCAGCGGCACCAGCAGGGCCGCGGTGACGAGCAGGACGAACGGCAGCCCGTTGACGGCGATGTCGGAGATCAGGTTGATCCCGGCCTGCTTCTCGGTGCCCTGACCGCCCCAGGGCTTCGTGGTGATGGCGCGGACGCCGGCGGCGGTGGCGTCGGAGCGCTCGTCGAGCGAGGTCTCGTTCGACGTCTGCTTGGCCTGCAGGCCCAGGACCGGGGCGTAGAGCGCGACCCAGGCCGCCCCACCGATGGCGCCGAGGCCCCCGACCTGACGCAGGAACCCGCCGAGCCCGATCCCGCCGCGCGGGAGCAGGAACGCCTCGACGGCCAGGACGACCACGAAGACGCCGAACCCGGCCGTGGACAGCGTCCCGACCAGGCCGGCGAGGATCAGTCCCTTGACCACCCACGACCGGTAGCCCACGGCCTGCGCGAGGAACCAGCCCGCCGCGCAGTACATGGCCATCCAGCCCGATTCCCGGCCGATCCCGGTCAGCCGGGGCACGTCGGTGCCGAACACCGCCGAGGTCGAGTAGCTGACGGTGAAGGGCAGGTAGACCGGCTGCGGACCGACGGTGCCGACCGGGATCATCCCGATCTGCCCGGTGCCCACGCCCATCACGGCCCACCACAGCGCCGTGACCAGCCAGGACGCCCCGACGAGACAGAGGACCACCACGAAGCCGCGCCCGACGGCGAGCCGCGTCCGCGGGTCGGAGAAGACGAGCACGGCCGCGACCAGCGATCCCACCGTGAGCACGAAGTCCTGGAACTGGCTCCGGATCCGCAGGAGGTCGTCGACCCACACCGAGTGCAGGACCAGCCAGACGTACGCCGCGACGACGAGCGCCAGGAGCGCCGAGACCGCCCGCGACGGACGCGTCGGGGCGAACTCCCGGCGCAGCATCGCGGCCACGCCGGCGGCGAGCGCGAGCCCGCACCCGACGAGGGCCGTGTACTCCCCGAGCGTGCCCGGCCGGAGCAGGGGCAGCGAGAGGAGGAGCAGTCCGGCGGGGACCGCCGCGGGGACGCGCGGGGTGGTCGCGCTACCCCGGGTCTTCCGGACGACGGGTGCGGGGCCGTCGGACACCGTGGTCACTCGTCGTCACCTCCCCCTGGCGGACACGACAGGTCATCTTCCGCCGATCAGCCTAACGAACGGGTGAAGAAACGCCTACGGTCGCGGGGTAGTGGTCACAACACGTCGCCGAGCAGTCCCCGGACGAAGTCCTCGGTGCCCAACCGGGCCCGGGCCCGTCGGGCAGCGGTCGCCCGGCGGGGATGGGCGGCCCGGAGGCGGCGCACGGCGTCCGCCACGCCGTCCACCGCGTCCGGCCCCGACACCTCGGCGACCTCGCCGATCCCCGTGCCGGTGACCATGCTCGACGCCCACCCGCGGGCCGGGCCGAGCACGGGGACCCCGCGGGCGGCGGCCTCGGCCACGATCCCGCTCGGGGCGTCGTTGTCGTGCAGCACCGCCACGGCGTCGACCCCCGCGATCGCGGCGTCGAACTCGGCCTCGGAGAGCAGGCGGTCGTCGACGTGCAGCCGCCCCTGCGCGGAGAGGGAGGACGCGGTGAGCGCCGCGGCGACGTCCGCGTCGCAGCGTCCGGCGAGCACCAGGTGCACGTCGGGCACCCGCTCGAGGGCGGCCAGCAGCAGCGGCACGTTCTTGCGGGCGCTGATCACGCCGAACACGCCGAGCCGGAAAGGGGCGTCGGGGTCCCGGGGTGCCCGGGGCCCGTCGTCGGGGACGGCGACCGGGTCGCGGACCGGCTCGATCCCGGGGAAGCCGCGTCGACGGACGACCACGCCGAAGGCGTCGGTCAGGAAGCGCACCCGCACCCCGGGCAGCCGCGCCAGCAGCGCGGCCAGGGGCGGCTTGACGGCCATGCCGGGGGTGGTGCGCTCGGAGCCGCCCGGCAGCACGGTGCGCATGAGCAGCAGCGACACCCCGGGGCGCGCGGCGCGGCCGGCGCGGGCCAGGGCGACGAGGAGGGGGGCGACGTTCTTGTCGCCGTCGGGGACGACGAGGCGGGCGCCGGCCGCGGCGGCCGTCGCCACCGCCGCCCGCACTGCGGCGGACCGGTCGCCGGGGACCTCGACCACCTCGGCCGCCACGTCGGCGAGGTGCTCGGCGAACTCGGGGGAGGACCGCACGGCCGCCGGGACGAGGAGCAGCGGGAGCCCGGCGTCGGGGGCCGCGGTGAGCAGGAGGCGGACGTAGCGCAGCCGGTGCCCGAGCGGGTCGAGCTCCAGGACGGCGATCCGTCCGTATGCGGACGGTGACGCTCCGTCCGCTTCGCGTGCCATCACAGCCACGTGTGCCACATCCCGCTGTCCCTGTCGCCCGGTTGAACCATAATCACCCGTGTGGCGGACACCGTAGGTCACGACGACGGGGACACGGGCATGAAGATCGCGTGGCTCACGGACGCCCAGGCGCCGTACCGCGAACCCCTGTTCTGCGAGCTCGCCGCCCGGTGTGACTTCCGGGTGCACTTCCTGTTCGCCGAGGAGCCCGAGCGGCACTTCCGCTTCCGACCGCACCCCGGGTACCGGTCGGGGGTGCTCCCCGCGGTGCCGATCCCGCTGCCGCGCCCCGTGGCCCGCCGTCTGGACTCCTACCAGGCGGCGCTGCGGCCCGGGGTGACCCGACGGGTGCTCGACGCGGCCGAGGTCGTCGTGATCCCGACCTGGGCGCAGGTGGCGAGCGCCT
This sequence comes from Actinomycetospora corticicola, assembly GCF_013409505.1. Taxonomy (NCBI): domain Bacteria; kingdom Bacillati; phylum Actinomycetota; class Actinomycetes; order Pseudonocardiales; family Pseudonocardiaceae; genus Actinomycetospora; species Actinomycetospora corticicola. Next base: position 494,764 of record NZ_JACCBN010000001.1, read on the forward strand.
GGACGATGCTGCGGGCCCACCGCCGCGGGGTGCCGTACGTGATCTTCTCGGAGTCGACGCTGGACTCCCGGCAGTTCGACCGCGGTCCGGTCGCGTGGCTGCGCCGCCGGCTGTTCACCCGGGCCGGCGCGGTGGTGGTCCCCGGGCCGTCCGCCCGCGACGCCGCCCTGCACACGGGCGTGGCCCGCGACCGCATCGTCGAGTCGGTCAACTCGATCGACCTGGAGGCCTTCGGCACCCGGCCGCGCGAGCTGCGCGCCGCCGCGGGGGAGGGGCGCGGCCCGGGCGCGGCCCACCACCGGTTCGCGGTGATCGGCCAGCTCATCCCGCGCAAGAACGTGCACACGCTGCTCGACGCCTTCGCGCGCCTCGACGGCACGCCGACCCTCGACGTCGCCGGGGACGGGGTCGACCGGGACGCCCTGGAGGAGCAGGCCCGCGCCCTCGGGGTGGCCGACCGGGTGCGCTTCCTGGGGTTCCTCGAGGAGTCCGGCGTCGTGGAGGTGCTCGCCCGCGCGCAGACCCTGGTGCTGCCCTCGACCGAGGAGGTCTACGGGTTCACCGCCCTGGAGGCGCAGGTCGCGGGCCTGCAGGTGGTCGTGTCGGCGCGGGCCGGGATCGCGGAGAACCTCGCCGACGTCGACGGCGCCTGGGTGGTGGAGCCCGACGTCGGGGGAGTGCTCGGCGGGCTCGAGGCGGCGCGCCGGGCCTGGACCGGCTGGACCGACGAGGTCCCCGCGGACGCCGCGTCGCCCAAGCGCAGCGCCGACGACGTGCTCGCCGCCGCGGCTCGCGCCCTGCGCTGAACCCGGCTCGACGCGGACACCGGGTCGCGGCTCAGTCGGCGGCGTTCGACCCGACCGCGATCCGGGTGGCGCCGTCGAGGACCAGGGCGTCGTCCAGGGACAGCCCGGCGACCCGATTGCCGGTGATCGAGCCGCCGTCGACGCCGCGGAAGGCGACGGCGACGACGTCCGTGGAGAGCCGGAACTCGTTGCCGGTGACCGTCACCGCGGTCGGCGGCACCACCGGTCGGCCGCCGGCGGTGTCCCCCCGGCCGCCCGCGAGGGCGTTCACCACGGCGATGTCGGAGGTGTTCGCGGTGGCGTCGAAGGTGTTGCCGCGCACCACCACGCGGGTGCAGCCCTGGATGACCTGGACGAACGCGAACTCGGAGAGCCCGCAGGCGGTCATCCGGTTGTCGGTGACCGCGACGTCGGAGGACCAGTCCTCGACGTGCACGGCCTCCATCCGGTAGTTCGTCATCGAGCACCGGGTGACCGTGACGTCGGCGCAGTAGGCGATCCCCACCGCGAAACCGGGGGAGTCGTTGTCCCGGAAGGTGTTGTCGTGCACCCGCACGCGGCGGAACGAGCCGCTCGGGCTGTTGAACTCCAGGTCGGTGTTGGCGTTCCGCGCGAACGTGCAGCCCGCGACCTCGACCCCCGTCGTGACGGCGGGCGAGTCGTTGGCCTGGTAGAGCCCGTAGGTGAGCCGGTGCAGCAGCGAGTCGCGCAGCACCAGCGCCGTCGAGGTGTCCCCGGCGACGCCGAGCTGGATGCCGTGGCAGAACGACTCCCACACGTCCGCCGCGCCGGAGAACACCAGCCGCGACAGCGTGAGCCGGTCGACCTGCCCCACCCGCAGCAGCACGGTCTCCACGTCGCCCGCCCGGGCCAGCTCGAGCCCGTCGAGCCCGCAGTCGGCGCCGCCCACGACGATGGCCGCGGTCGCCCGCGGCGTCATCCGCAGCACCGACCGGCCGGGCTCGCCGGCGAACAGCACGCCCGTCGACACGGTCAGCGGCTGCGGCAGCACCAGGTGGTAGGTCCCGGCCGGGACGAACACGGTGTCGCCCGGCCCGGCCGCCGCCAGCGCCCGGGCGAACGCGGCCGCGTCGTCGGTGACGCCGTCCCCGGTCGCGCCCGCCGCGCGCACGTCATGCACGGTGCCGCGGCGCAGGGGGGCGCCGGTCGGGCGCGGCAGGTCGGGATCGGCGGCGGGGGGCCCCGTCGGCCGGGAGCCGACGAGCGAGGCACAGGCCGCGGTCCCGACGACGGCCGCGCCCGCGGCCATCGTCGTCGTCAGCACCCGTCGTCGGGACAGCGCGGGGAAGGGGGTCACCGCCCCTTGGCGAAGAGCACCTCGGAGACGGTGCGGAGCAGCACCTTCACGTCGAGCCACAGTGACCAGTTCTCGATGTAGTAGTTGTCGAAGCGCGCCCGGTCGGAGATCGGGGTGTCGCCGCGCAGGCCGGAGACCTGCGCGAGCCCCGTGAGTCCCGCGGGCACGCGGTGCCGGTGACCGTAGCGCGGGTGCTCGGCGGAGAACTGCTCCACGAAGTGCGGACGCTCGGGGCGCGGCCCGACGATCGTCATCTCGCCGCGCAGGATGTTGACCAGCTGGGGCAGCTCGTCGAGCGACGTCGCCCGGAGCACGCGACCGACCGGGCCGACGCGGTCGTCGTGGGCGATCGACCAGCGGGTGTCGCCCTCGGCGCTGGTGGCCGGACGCATCGAACGGAACTTCAGGCACTCGAAGCGCCGCCCGTCACGGCCGACGCGGACCTGACGGAACAGGATGCCCGGGCCGCCCTCGAGGCGGACGGCGAGCGCGCAGGCCAGGAGCACGGGGGACAGCAGCAGCAGCGCCAGCGACGAGGCCACCACGTCGACCGCGCGCTTGAGCGCCCGCGCGGGCCCGTCGAGCGCGGGGGTGCGGATCCGCATGACCGGAAGCGACCCGATGTGGTCACCGGCCCCGGTGGCGGTGGCGAACGCGTGCAGGCGGGGCACGACGAGCAGGTCGCAGCCGCGCGTGGCGGGGGTGCGCACGCGGTCGAGCAGCTCCATCTCGTCGAAGGCGCCGTCGCCGACCAGCAGCACGTCGGCCCGGAGGTCGTCGACGAGGCGGTCCAGGTCGTCGAGGGTGCCCAGCCAGGGCACGGAGGCCGACGCCGGGCCCGGCACGGTGTCGACGTAGCCGGCGACGGTGAGCCCGTAGCGGGAGTAGCGGTCGAGGAGGGTGGCGACGTCGCCGCTCAGCGCCCCGCCGCCGATCAGCACGGTGCGGTGGGCGACGATCCGGCGCCGGCGCGCGGTGAGCACGACGGCCGTGGACAGCGCCCGTCCGGCGACGACGAGCCCGACGGACGCGAGGGAGGCGAGGACGAACTCGGTGACGCCCACGTTGTCGTGACGCACCGCGAACACGGCGGCCACGAGCGCGATGGCGACCAGCAGGCGGCCGAGGAGGCCGGGGAGCTCGTCGAGCACCGAGAGGTGCAGCCGGGCCCGGTAGCGGCCCCCGCCGCAGACGAGGGCGACCGTGATCACCGAGAGGGCGGCGAACGCCTTCCAGAAGTGGGGGCTCCAGAGCATCGGGGCGGCGGTCAGGACGGCGTCGAGGGGGAGGACGAGCATCCAGGCCTGGATGCCACCGGCCCGCCGGACACCCAGGAGCGGACGGGCGACCGGGGCGTCGAGGGGACCCTCGGGGCCGACGACGCGAGGACCCGGGAGGTCTCGGAGCACGACGGGGTGCGAGGCACTGCTCACACTGGCCCGTCCGGACGCGGGCCTCGTGGACCGAACGGTCCCGCGGACACCGGCCATGCCTACCGTGCCTCCCCTGCGCTGATCACTCACCGCTACCGACCTGGTCGATCGTGCGCGATCGAACGGCTGAGGACCCTGGGAACTCTTCCTAGGTCTCGACCAAACAGATCACTCACCCGTGGCGGTGAACGGGCGGTATGCGGCCGTTAGAGTGAGAGGTGGCTACACGATGCGGCCGCTGGATCTCCGATGCCAGGTCTGATCCAATTGGAGCATCGTTCGATCGGGTGGACGACAGTACGCAGAGTGCTGAGGGGGTCCGGGGTGTCGACGACGGTGAGCGGGCACGGGGTGTCACCGCTTCCCCCGATCGTGCACTCCCCGCCCCCGGTCGGACGTGGTCCCCAGATCGCGCGGCTGCACGAGGTCCTCGACCGGGTCCGTCGCGGACGTGCCGCCCGGCTCCTGCTCACGGGTGAGTCCGGCATCGGCACGACGACGCTCGTCGACGCCTTCTGCGACCAGGTCACGGAGGGCCCGGACGGCCCCGTCGTCGTGCGGGTCGCGGCCCCCGAGCCCGTCGGCGCGCCCGTCGCCCACGCCACCACCGAGCTCCTCGCGCGGGCCCTCGACGACGTCGGGGCACCCGAGCGGCCCACGTCGGCGCGGTCCGCGCTGGCCCTGCACGACGTCCTGGCGGCCGTGCGCCGGGCCGCGGGGCCGCGGCGGCCGGTCGTCCTCGCCCTGCACGACCTGCACCACGTCGACCCGGCGTCGGCGACCGTCCTGGCCGACCTGCTCCGCCGGTTGCACGGGGGCGGCGTGTTGGTCCTCGCCACGGCCACGGAGCCGACGCGACTCGCCGTACGGGGCCGTGCGTGGTGGCCCCGGTTGTTCGTCGACGGCGGGTCGGGCGCCGGCCCCGACGGCACCGCGACGGCGGGGGTGCCGACCGAGGTGCGCACCGTCGTCGTCGGTGGCCTGGACACGGCGTCGGTCGCGGCCTTCGTCGCGACCCGCCGCCCCGCCGCACCCGCGCCCGGGCCGGGGGTGGCGGCCCACCTGGTCGCGGCCACCGGAGGACACCCGGTGCACCTCGCCCTCCTCCTGCGCACCCTGCCGGACGCGGTCCTGGCCGGTACCCAGCCCTTCCCCGGGCGGCGCACCCTCGCTGTGAGGGTCGGCGAGGCCGTCACGGCCCTCGCCCCGGCCACCCGTGACCTGGTCGCCGCACTCGCCGTGCTCGGCGGGCCCGCCCCGGTCGCGCTGCTGGAACGGGTGGCCGCCGTCGCCCCCGGGAGCACGCCGCCGACCGCCGCGGCCGAGGCGGCGGCCGCCGGTCTCGTCGTCGCCACGAGCCGGGGGCCGCGCGTCGAGCTGCGGTTCCCGCACCGCCTGATCCGGGACGCGGTCTACCGCGGTCTCGCCCCGGAGACCGCCGCCGCGCTGCACTGCACCGCCGCCGCGGCGACCGGGGGCCGCGCCGGGTTCGCGCACGCCGTGGCCAGCGCCGCGGGCTCGCCGTCGGAGGAGGTCGCCGACGCCGTGGTCACCGCGGCCGCGGCCGAGAACGACCCCGAGGAGGCCGCCACCCTCCTGCTGTGGGGCGCCGAGCTCGCGGGCAGCGGGGTGGACCGCGAGGCGCTCCTCCTCGACGCGGCCGTCCGGCTGGTGCTCGCGGGCAGCCTGGCCCGACTGCGCGGGATCGAGGCCGCGCTGCGGGGCGCCCGCCCCTGCGGGGCCCGGGATCTCGCGCTCGGCACGCTCGCGTTCGAGACCGGCGACCCCGACGCGCACGTCCCGCTCGCGGCCGCCCTCGCCGACGAGGAGGCCGACGCGCCGGTGCGCGCGCTCGCCGCGCTGAAGCTCGGCGCCCACCACGTGCTCCACGGCCGCGGCACCCGCGCCGTGGAGGTGGCGGCGCGGGTCGGCGCGCTCACCGACGATCCGGGCCTCACCGAGGGGGCGCGCGCCCTGGAGGTCGTCGGCAGCGCCCTGCGCTGGGGCCCGGACACCGCGCTCGACGTGCTCGGCGACCGCCTCGACGGCGTGTACGGCCCCGACCTCTTCGTCATCTGCGGACGGCTGCACCTCGCCGCGGGCGACCCGGCCGCGGCCTACCGGCGCCTGCACCAGGGCCTGGACCGCATCCGGGCCGGGTCGGCCACCACGATGGGTCGGCTGGTCCACCTCTTCCTCGCCGAGGCGGCCTTCCGCACCGGCCGGTGGGACGAGGCGGAGGCCGAGGCCCGCGTCGGCGCCACCGCCTCCCGCGAGGCCGGCAGCGCCTGGATCGCCCCCGCGGCCCGCGGCATGTGGTCGGTGGTGCGGGCGGCCCGCGGCGGGATCGGCGACGCCGAGGCCGACCTCGACGGGCTCCGGGACGGCCACCCCGGCCCGAACGCCCTCGGCGCCTTCACCCGCGACCTCGCCGAGGCCTTCGTCGCCCAGATCCGCGGGGACGCCGCCCGCGCCTACCGCGTGCTCTCCGATCTCGCGGACGGCCCGGTGCCCGCCCTCGAGGCCTCACCGCTGGCGCTCTGGCGGGTGCTGCTCGCGGAGGTCGCGATCGACGCCGACCGGCCCGCGACGGCGGGCGCGGTGCTGCAGGGTCTCCCGGCCGCCGGGACGCCGCTGTGGTTCCAGCTGACCCGCCACCGCCTGCTCGGGCGCCTCGCCGACCGCAGCGGCGACGCCGCGGCCGCACGCGGCTACTTCCGGGCGGGCCTCGAGCTCGCGGCGGCGCGGGCCTCCGACGCGGCGGAGTGCCCGATCGAGGTCGCGGCCCTGCACGCCGCCGCCGGCCGCCTGGCCCGACGCCAGGGCTGGAGCAGCGCCCCGGAGCACCTGACGGCCGCGCGCCGGGGCTTCGCCGCCCTCGGGGCGGCGTCCTGGGTGGCGCGGGTGGACGCCGAGATCGACCTCGGCGTCCCGGGCGTGACGTCGACGGCCCCGCCCGCGCCGACGGTGCCCGAGCCGCACACCCCCACCGGGCCGATCGAGATGCGCGCCGGGACGCGCACCGTGCCGGACACCCTGCCGGCGGCGTCCGCCGAGGCGTCGGTGCTCGACGAGTCGATGTCCGAGCACTCGTCGCTCACGCCGCGCGAGCGCGAGGTGGTCCGCCTCGTCGCGCAGGGCCTCACCAGCCGCGAAGTGGCGGCCGCGCTCTACGTCACGCCGAAGGCCATCAGCTACCACCTGGGCAACGTCTTCGCGAAGCTCGGCGTGACCTCACGGCGTCAGCTGTGGGGCCGGACGTTCGACTGAGCGGGGTCCACTCCGAGCGACCAGCACTGCCGCTGTATGGGTGACGCCCGACCGGGGTACTGGGACGGTATGGCAGAGCGTTCCCGTTCCCGACGACGGGTGTCGTGGCTGGTGGGCGGCGCCGCGGCCCTGGTGGTCGTGGTCGGTGCCGTGGGCATCGTCGGCGTCCGCGAGGCCACGGCCGACCCCGGTTCAGGGATGCTGCGCCTCGCGCACCTCTCCCCGAACACCCCCGCCGTCGACATGTACGCCGAGGGACCGGACCTGCCGCTGACCAAGGTGGCGGGCGGGGTCTCCTACCGGACGGTGAGCCCCTACCTGACCGAGCCCGCAGGCACCTACCGCATCCAGGGGCGCCCGGCGGGTGCCCCGGCGAGCGCGCCGACGCTGTTCGACGTGGCTGTGGACGTCCCGGCGGGCTCCGCGCAGACGGCGACCTTCGTCGACATCGGACCGGACGGCGCCACCCAGGCGCAGGTGCTCGACGACGAGACGGCGCCCGCCCCGGCGGGGTCGGGGGCGCTGCGGATCGTGCAGGCCGCGGCCGAGGTCGGTCCGGTGGACGTCACGGGCACCGATCCCGAGGGGGACAGCCCGCCGGTGCCGCTGGCCCGCACCCTGTTCTACGGCTCCGCCACCCCGTACGCGACCGTCCCGGCGAAGCCGTGGCGGCTGGAGGTGACGAGCCGCAGCGGGAAGAACTCGTCGGTCGAGGTGCCCGTGACCAGCACCTCCGTGGCCACGCTCGTCGTCACCCGCGGCGCCGACGGGGGGCTCGCCACCCAGCTCGTGGCCGACGCCGCCTCGTCGGCCGCCACGCCCGCCCCGGCCCCGGGCGCACCCGCTGCGGCGCCGAGCCAGGCCCCCAGGACGGCCGAGTCCTCGGTCCCGCCGGTGGCACCCGGCACCCCGGCGCCGCCGCAGCCCTCGAGCGCGGAGACCACGTCGGCGGCACCGCCGGCCCCGAAGGCGCCCACGCCACCGGCGGGCGGGATCGGCGCCGGGCTCGGCGGCCTCAGCCACTCCGGCCTCGCCGCCGGGGGCATCTGGGACACCGTCTCCGGCTGGTTCGGCGACGACCCGACCGAGGGCGTGCCCGCCGCGGTGAAGATGCCGCTCGCGATCGCCACCGCACCGCCGCCCGGCGGGCCGCACCCGACGTCGTTGTCCATCCCGGCCATCGACCTGGACGTGGACGACCCGGTCGACCTGCGTGTGGACTACCGCGGGGCGCTGCAGGTGCCCACCGACTTCTCGAAGGTCGGCTGGTTCAGCTCGTCCGCGGTGCCGGGCGACCCGGGGTCGTCGGTCATGGTCGGGCACGTCGACACCCGGCGCGGCCCGGCGGTGTTCGGCGCACTGGACGACCTGAAGCCGGGCGACGTCATCGAGGTCGGGCGCTCCGACGGGGGCACCGCTCGCTTCGGCGTGGACTCCGTGGAGACGTTCGCCAAGGACGCGCTGCCCACGGAGCGGGTCTACGGGCCGACCACGCAGCCCACACTGCGGCTCATGACCTGCGGCGGGCCCTTCGACGACGGGACGCTGAACTACCGCGACAACATCGTCGTATTCGCCACCCCGCGCTGACCCGGTCGCCGTCCGAGCGCCGCCGACGCGACGCGGTGGCGCCGGGAGGCGGGGTCGGTCGAGGCAGCGGCGATGAGCTGGGACCGCAGCCACGTCAGCGGCTCACGGGCCAGCCCGAGGGCGACGTCGCGGCGGCGCAGCACCGCGCGGTGCTCGTGGCGCAGCCGCCGGAGGAAGGCGTGCTGCGTCGCGGTGTTCGCCCGCCGGTGCGAGGAGGTCAACGAGCCGGTGGCGAGCCGGAAGCCCGACAGGCTCTCGGGCATGCCGTAGAAGCCGCCCTGCGTCACCAGCCGCGCCGCGAGCCCGACGTCGAGCACGTAGGTGTCGGCGGGGAAGCCGCCGCAGGCGTCGTAGGCGGCCCGACGGAAGAGCATGTTGCCCGGCGCCCCGATCGGGTTGCCGCGGTGGCGCACGATCCGGCGCAGCACCGTGGTCCCGTCGCGGGCCCCGAGCAGGTCCGGGGCGCTCAGGGCGCGGCCGCGGACCACCACCCGGTCGTCGTCGTCCACGAGGTCGTGGCGGCAGGACACGAGGGCGAGTGACGGGTCGGCGTCCATGAGGGCGACCTGGCGGGCGAGCAGGGTCGGGGCGAGCAGGTCGTCGGCCATGAGGACCTTGACCAGGGGCGCGCGGGCCAGCCGGACGGCGCGGTCGAAGTTCTCCGGGGCGGGCACCGTCGCGTCGTTGCGGACCAGCCGCACACGGTCGTCGCGGAAGGAGCGCACGATGTCGGCCGAGGCGTCGGTGCAGGCGTTGTCGAGCACGACGAGCTCGAAGTCCCCGAACGTCTGGCGCAGCACGCTCGCCACCGTGCGCCCGATGTACTGCTCCTTCTGGTAGAGCGGCACGACGACCGACACCCGCGGGACACCGGTCGGCAGCGAGTCACCCAGCGTCATCTGCGACGCCGCATTCGTTCGTTCGGGGGACACTAGACCATCTTCGACATGTCCGACCGTCGCCGTCAACGGGCGAATCGGACATCACGAACACGAACGGGCCACTCAGGATGGCTCTGCGGTCCTCCTCGTGCCTCCGTGTGGCGTAACCCTGGAAAACCTGGAAACAGTTCCCAGGGTGGTGCGGCGCTGCACTGCCGACCATCGGCATCCGGAGCAACACGTCCGCGAGCAACTCGCGCGAGGAACAGGAGCGTCCGGCGATGGTGATGGCCCCGGGTCGGCCCGCAGCGGGCGGCGCGGCGGACGGGCACGGTCCGTCGTCGGCGTCGCTGGACGTCCGCGTGATCGGGATGCACTACGCGCCGGAGCACACCGGCAACGCGCCCTACACGACCGGCATGGTCGCGGCGCTGCACGCCGCCGGGCACCGGGTCCAGGTGGTCACGGGCTACCCGCACTACCCGGCGTGGGAGGTCACCGAGGGCTACACGGGCCTGCGCCGCCGCGAGCACCTCGACGGCGTGCCGGTCACCCGGGTGCGCCACCCCGTGCCGGCGGTGCCCGACGCCCGGCGTCGCATCGTGATGGACGCCGCCTTCACCGCCCACGCGGCAGCGGTCGGCGGTCGGCGCCCCGACGTCGTGGTCGCCGTCAGCCCCGTGCTGCTCACGGTGCTGGCCGGCCTCCGCTGGCGGGTCCGATGGCCCGGCTCCGCTGCGCTGCGCGGGCGGGGTGCGGGCCGGACCGCGCTCGGCGTCGTGACCCAGGACCTCTACTCCCGCGCGCTCACCGAGACCCGGATGACCTCCTCCCGGGTGGCGTCGCTGGGCGCCCGGCTCGAGGGATCGCTGCTGTCCCGGGCCGACGGCGTCGCCGTGGTGCACCCCTCGTTCACCCCGACCCTCACCGGGCTCGGCGTCGACCCGGCGCGTCTGACCACGATCCCGAACTGGTCGCACATCGCCCCGCCGACCCGCGACCGCGCGACCGTCCGCCGCGAGCTGGGCTGGCGCGAGGACGAGGTGATCGCCCTGCACGCCGGCAACATGGGCGTCAAGCAGGGCCTGGAGAACGTCGTCGAGGCCGCGCGCCGGGCGGACCTGGCGGGCTCGAAGGTCCGCTTCGTCCTGCTCGGCGACGGGAACCAGCGGGCGCGGCTGGCCGAGCTCGGGGCCGACGTCGAGCGGCTGACGTTCCTCGACCCGCTGCCCGGCGACCGCTTCCCCGACGCCCTGGCCGCCGCCGACGTGCTCGTGGTCAACGAGGCGGAGACGGTCGCCGAGATGAGCGCGCCGTCGAAGCTCACCTCCTACTTCGCGGCCGGTCGCCCCGTCGTCGCCGCGACGTGGGCCCGGTCGGCGGCGTCCGCCGAGCTGGCCCGGGCGGACGCGGGCATGCGGCTCGACCCGGGTGACCCGGAGGCGCTGCACGCGGCCGTGCTCGCGACCGCGGGCGACGACGAGGCCGGGGCGCGCGGCCGGGCGTACGCCGCCGACGCGCTCGGCGCGGGCCGGGCCCACGCGGCCTACGTCGCGTGGGTCGAGGGCCTCGCAGCCGGTCGCTAGGACGTGCAGCGCGGGAGATCGCGCCCGCCGCGGTCGCCGCGCACCACGTAGACCTCGGACAGGTATCCGGTGCGGCCGTCCGGGAAGCTCGCGCGGTACCAGAGGTCGGACTGCGCGCGCTCGGGGTTGCGGGCCTGGTCGGGGTCGGCGAGGTCGACGTTCCACATCATCTGGCCGGTGGTCCAGCAGTTCGCCACGATCGCCGCGCCGGAGGCCATCTCCGTGCCCGGCACCTTGCAGGAGCGGCTCGGCGACGCGCAGTACGCGAGCGCCTCCGTGGACAGGTACGCGGGCGTGCGGTCCTCGACGAGCCGGTCGGCGCCGAGCGCCACCTTGTTCTGCACCTCGATGGCCTCGACGGTCTGGGGGAGGACGGGCGGGTCGGGCACCGTGACCCGGCCCAGCACGAAGCCCAGTCCGATCCCCAGCACCGCGACGACGGCGGCGACGAGCACGAGGCGCTTCCCGACGGCGGGTCCGCGGTCACCCGACGTCAGCGGTGGCACACGGCTGACGTCGGACGTCAGGGAGACGCCACGGTCGTCGGCCGGCTCCTCGGCGCCGGACGTCAGCGGTGGCACACGGCTGACGTCGGACGTCAGGGGGACGCCACGCTGGTCGGCCGGCTCCGGGGCGTCCGGGTCCGGCTCCTCGGCGGGCGGGGGCGGGGGACTGCCGAGGGACACCCGCAGCCCGTCCCAGCGGGCCCGCCACGGCTCCGGGTCGGCGTCGCAGGCCCGGACGTAGTCCTCGACGGTCTCCCACCGCGGCAGGTGCCGGCCGGCCGAGGCGTCGGCGAGGGCGGTCTTCGAGCGGCCCGTGCGCCGGGCCATCGTCGTGAACTTCGGGCCGCCGGCCTGCTCGCGCAGTGCGCGCAGGTCCCGGGCGAACTCCACGAGTGGACCGCCGGCGGGGTCGAGCTCGCGCTGGGGTCGGGGCACGGTGTCGCTCCGGGATCGGCGGGTGTCGTTGCACCGTCAATCGTCGGTCGACCGCCCCGCCGTTACCCGGTCGGGTGACCACTCCCGCCCCGGCCGAACGCTCCGGGGTGCCCCTCGAGACCCCGGAACGGCGGCCCCGACACGAGCGCGGGAGTGGTCACGCAAACAGCTTCACCGGTGAAGGGATCTCGGCGGAAGGGAAGCGGACAACCCTCTGGTCCGCCGGACAACGCCGTGCAGGCGGCGGACAACTCGGAGGGTGACGAGGTGTGGGCCGAACGTGCCCCGGGCGGGCGACGCCCCGCGGCCCTAGCATCCCGGGGCATGCCGACACCCCCGCTGCCCGACGAGGTCCAGGATCTGCTCGCCCGCCCGAACCCCAGCGTGATCACCTCGCTGCGCCCCGACGGGTCACCGGTGTCCGTGGCGACCTGGTACCTGTGGGACGACGGGCGGGTGCTGGTGAACATGGACAAGGGGCGCACCCGCGTGCGCTACCTCGAGAACGACCCGCGGACGACGATCACCGTGCTCGCCGAGGACGACTGGTACACCCACGTCTCGATGCAGGGCCGGGTCGTCGAGTGGGCCGACGACGACGGGCTCGCCCGGATCGACCAGCTCTCGCAGCACTACACCGGCAAGCCCTACCCCGTGCGCGACCGCGAGCGCGTCTCGGCGTGGATCGAGGTGGAGCGCTGGCACGGCTGGGGTTCGGCCAAGGCCAGCGACAACCCCGAGAACTGACCCGTCAGAACGGGGGCGGCGGGGCACCCGGCCCCTGCACCAGGTCGACGTGGTCGGCGGTCCACGGGGCGTCGAGCAGCATCCGCGGGGTGACCAGCCCGAACGGCAGTCGCTCCGCGGACCCGTCGTCGGGACGAGGCCGGGGTGAGCGTCGGCCCTGCTGGAGGGCGGGCCCGCCCGTCCGCACGAACGGGCTGAGCAGGATGTCGACGGCGGCCTGGTCGAGGAAGGTCGGCATCGCGCGCTCGACCGCCGCGAGGAGCCGGTCGTAGGGCGCCTGCAGGTCGTCGTCGGTGAGCCAGCCGAGCGTGCGGACCAGCAGCGAGTCCAGCATCCCCTCCTGGACGGGCGGTCCCGGCGCGGGACGCTGCGGGTCGGTCGGCTCGAGCGTCGACATCGCGAACGGTTGGTCGTAGAGCCGGGTGATCAGCTCGGCGCAGTAGAACTGCCGACGCTCCGGGACGCCCTCCCACGCCCGGGCGGCCTCCACGGCGAGCTGCCGCACCTCGAGGGCCCGGACCGGGTCGAGCTCCGGGGCGAACGTGGCCAGCGCGATCGCCACGATGACGAGTTTCGGCACGGAGAACGTCCCGTCGTCCTCCGGCGTGCGCCACGTCTCGAGGCGGGCCAGCGCCGGCTCGCGGGGGACCTCCGGGTCCACCGGGAGCCGGTAGACCGACTGGCCGAGGGCCCAGAAGTGCGACACGTCGTCCCCGCGGATGCCACCGAGGTCGAAAGGTCGGGTGCGGCAGAAGGACATGTGTGCGGAGGCCACCCGCCCCTCGCCGTCGGCCAGCGCGATCGCGGAGTGCGAGAAGCCGGAGCCGTCGAGACGGGTGATCATGTCACCCAGTGGTTCGCCGGGGATCGGGGTCACCAGGAGTATGTCGCCCGCCCGTATGTGGTCTACTCCGATGACCGTGTCGGACGTATGGTCGGCGCAAGAGGTCACTGGCGGTTACTCCTTGGGGGAGTGGTGACGGCGATCCGTCTGCTGGGTGAGGTGGCGGTGGCGGGCACGCCGCCGCAGCGGAGCGCCGTGCTGCGCTCGTTGCTCGCCCAGCTCGCGCTGGAACCCGGGCGCCCGGTGGCGACGACGACGCTGATCGACGAGCTCTACGACGCGGCGCTGCCGAAGAACCCGGCGGCGGCGCTGCAGATCCAGATCACCCGGCTGCGCAAGTGGGTCGCGCCGGCGACGGTCGCGAGCACCCGCGGCGGGTACGTGCTCGAGGTCGGTCGCGGAGACGTCGACCTCGCCCGGTTCCTCGACGCCCCGCCCGACGACGCCGCCGGGGCCCTCGCCGTCTACGGTGGCGAGCCCTTCCCGGGGTGCCGCGTCGGGCCGCGGCTCGACGCCGAGCGCCGCCGGGTGCGGCGGCGCCACCACGAGGTGGTGGAGGCGCACGCCCGCGCGTTGCTCGCGGCCGGGACCCCGCGCGAGGTCGTGGCCCTCACCGCAGACGTACTCGACGGGGACCCCGACCACGAGGGGCTCGTCGCCGTCGCGGCACTGGCCCTGCACGCGGAGGGCCGCACGGGCGAGGCGCTGCGTCTGCTCGCCACCACCCGACGTCGGCTGCGGGCCGAGCACGGGGTCGACCCCGGGACGGTGCTGCGCGACGCGGAGCGCACCGTGCTGGACACCGACCAGCGGCGCCGCCGCGACGTCGTCGGGCGCGCCGCGCCGCTGGCCACCATCCGCGAGGCACTCGCCGACCCCCGGGCCGGCCGCATCGTGATCGTCGCGGGGGAGGCCGGGATCGGGAAGTCCACCCTCGTGCGGGCCGCCGCCGAAGAGGCCGCGCGTCGCGGGGCGGCCGTCGGCCACGGGGTCTGGGAGCACGACCAGGCGCCGTTCGCGGCGTGGGTGCAGGCGCTGCACGCCGTCGGCGTCGCCCCACCCGCTCTGCGCGACCCCGCGCCGGGTCGCACGCTGCGCCGCCGGCTGGCCGCCGCGGCCGCGGACCGCATGGTCCTCGTCGTCCTGGACGACGCGCACCGGGCCGACCAGGCGTCGCTGCACGTCCTGCGCGGGCTCGGTGGCGCGGGCCTGCCGCCGGGCGTCGTCGTGCTCGTCGCCGCCCGCGAGCCGGACGCGACCGCCCACCCCGCCTGGGGCGACGCGGCCGCCGACCTCACGCTGCTCGACGGCGTGCTCCGGCTCCCGCTCGCCGAGCTCGACGAGGCCGGTACCCGTGCCATGGTCGATGACGCGATGGACGAGGCGGGGGAGCGGCTCGTCGCCGCCCTCTGGACGCGCACCGGCGGACACCCGCTGCACCTCTCGGCCCTGCTCGCCGAGCTGCGCGACCTTCCCGACGACGAGTCGCGGGAGGCCGCGACCCGCCGGGTCCCGGCGCGCCTGCGCCCGCTGCTGGACCACCAGCTCGGCGGCCTGCCCGAGGACTGCCGGACCGCGCTGGAGGCGATGGCCGTCCTCGGACCGTCGCCGCTGGCCGAGCTCGCCGACGCCGTAGGTGCCGACGAGCGCGCCCTCGCCCGGGACCTCCGACCCGCCGTCGGGATGACCCTCGTGGAACCCACCGCCGACGGCTTCGCCTTCCGCCACGACCTGACCGCGGCCGCCGTGCTCGACACCGTGCCCGCCGTGGTCCGCGCCCAGCTGCACCGGGCGCGGCTGGCCGGGCTCGGGGACGACGCCGACCCGTTCACCGTCCTGCGCCACACCGTCGGTGCGGCCGCCCTGCTGCCCGCCGAGCAGGTCGCGGACGCCCACCTGCCCGCGGCCCACGCCGCCTACCAGGACGGCGCCCTGGCCGCGGCGCTGCAGCTGCTCGACACCGCGGCGGACGCGACGTCGCGTCCGGTCCACGCCCGGACGCTGCGGGGCCTCGTGCTGGAGGGGCTCGGCCGCGTCGACGAGGCCGCCGACCTCTTCGACGCCGTCGTCGCCGATCCGACGGCCGACGTCGTCGACGCGGTCACGGCCGCGCTGGGCGACGACGCGCAGGGGCCCTCGATCGCGGGCCGCCCGCGCCGGCTGGAGCGCCTGCGACGGGTGCACACGCTGCCGTTGACCGACGTCCAGCGCGCCCGGGTGCTGCGGGGTCTCGTCGTCGAGGAGCAGCAGCTCGACCTCGAGGGCACGGCCGCGCTGCTCGAGGAGCTGCTCGCCCTGGGGGAGGGCGCCACCGAGCCGGTCCTCGCCGCCGAGGTGGCCGTCACCGAGTCCTACCTGCAGCTCGGGGTCTCGGTGCCCTCGGCGCAGCGGGTCGCGACCGCCCGGCGCGCGGCGCGGCTGGCCCGCGAGGCGGACGTGACCGCGCTGCGGTTCGAGGCCGACGAACTGCTGGTCGCCGCCCTCGTCGGCAGCGGCGACGTCGACGAGGCCCTCGACCTGCACGCCGCCCTGATCCCTGAGGCGGAGCGGCGCCACCGTCCGCGCACGATGTGGGCGGTGCGGCTCGTCGAGGCCTCGGCGTTGCTGGCCGCGGGCAAGATCGAGGAGTCCGACCAGGCGGCGCAGGAGGCGTTCCAGCGCGGGCTCGAACTCGGGATCGCCGACGCCCTGGGTGCGTTCGGGGCCCACCTCGTCATCCGGCACCTGCTCACCGGGAGCCTGCCCGAGCTCGGCGGCCTGCCCGCCCGGACCGCGACGGACTATCCCAACGTGCCCGCGTGGGCGGCCTGCGCGGCCGTGGACGCGGTGCAGGGCGGCGACCCTCCGACGGCCGCCGCCCACCTCACCGAGTTCCACCGGCGCCGCGAGGGCCGCGAGTCCGGGCTGTTCGACCGCGTCGGGCTCTGCCTCGCCGCGTGCGCGGCCTTCGCCCTCGACGACCGCCCGACCGCCGACCTCGTGCTGCAGGCGCTCCCCGACGACCCCGGCGCCACCGTGGTGGTCGGCATCGGCGCCGCGTTCCTCGGGCCCGTCGACCTCTACCGTGGGCTCGCCCTCGCGGCCCGCGGCGACCTGGCCGCCGCGCACCGGCACTTCCTCGCGGCGCTGGGCACCGCGACCGCCCTCGGCTGGACCCCCTGGGGCGACGCGGCCGGGGAACTCGCGGCGGTGACGGCCCCGGGGCGGCCCTCCGACACCCCGGGACCGTCGCTCCCGCTCGGACTCCGGCGAGCGCTCTGAGAGCGTTCCCACCCGACCGGCGTCCACCGTCGGTATCGAAGCGTGGCCGCCTTTCCGGAACCTTTCCCGGACGAGTGCCGCCTTCGGGCACGGCGGGTGGGTCGGGCCGGGCAGGTCGATTCCACTCGATCATGAAATGCGCGCATGACGCCGATCGTGTGCGGGTACCTCGTTCGGCTGTTCCCGGTGATGACAATTCGTCGATGATGTCGGCATGATCTACTCGGGGTGTTCGTGCAGGTCAGAGCTTTGTTCTCTGCGTTTCCGCCTTTTCGTGCCGGATCGCGTCACCCGTTCGTGATGGCTTCGTTATTGGTGGCAGGCGACGGTCCGTGACCGTCCCTTCCCGGTTCGGGGGACACCGGGTCCTCCTGCCATGCGATGTCCAGGGACGATCGAGGAGGACCCCATGGGTGCACACAGCGCTCCCCGCCGTCGTGACGGCCGGCTCGGTGCCATCGCCGGCCGCGGCGCCTTCGCCGCCGTCGCGGCGTTGACGGTCGCCGGTGGTGGCGCCGGCGTCGCGTTCGCCGGTGAGCTGCCGACGACGACGCACACGACCACGCAGGACGACGACCAGCAGCACGGCGACCAGCACGAGTGCGGCTGCGGTCACGGCGGCAAGCACCACGAGCACGGCGGCAAGCACCACGGCCACGGCGGTAAGCACCACGAGCACGGCCACGGTGGGCACGAGCAGGGCGGGCACGAGCAGGGCGGCGAGCCGGACGACGGCGGGACGCTCCCGGGTCTGCCGGACCTCCCGGGTACGCCGGACCTCCCGGACCCGACCGAGATGCTGCCGGGCACCGGGGAGACGCCGGGTACTGGGGAGACGCCGGGTACTGGGGAGACGCCGGGTACTGGGGAGACCCCGGGTGCCGGGGAGACCCCGGGTGCCGGGGAGACCCCGGGTGCCGGGGAGACCTCGGGTGCCGGGGAGACGCCGGCCACCGGCGAGACGCCGGAGGCGGGTACCACGCCGGACGCGGGCACCACGCCTGAGGACGGAACCGGTGACGATGGTGGGACCGGCGACGAGGGCGGAACCGACGACGGGAGCGGAGCGCCCGACGAGCTCGGCAGCCTCGACGGAGACATGCCGCCGTCGATGGACAGTGGTCTGCCCGACGAGTCCACGGACGAGGGCAGCGAGTCGGGGCAGACGGTCAAGGAGCCGATCGTCGGCAACCTCATGTCCTGATCCCGGGGCGGGCCGGCGCGAGGGGGACGGCCCGCCTCACGGGTCCGGACTTGTGTGGCAACGGGTGCAGTCAGGTCGCCCCGGTGCCACACAAGTTTCCGGACCCGCGCGACGACGGTGGCGGGCTGCGCTGCCGTCGTCCGGGATCCGGACCCGTGTGGCGACACGCCCACGAGGTGGAGCGACACGCCACACGGGTCCGGATCTTCCTCGAGGGCCACGGCTCCGCCGCGAGAATCACGTCAGGCAGCGATCCGGGCACCGGCGCATGCCTGGTGTGCACCTCGGCGGGCGGGCGGCGCGCTGCCCCGCCGCGAGCTGCTCCTATGTCAAGCCGCGACGGTGTCCGGTGCGGTCCGGGACTGCAGGAGCAGGTTGAACACGACGCGCGCGAGGCGTCGTTTGAGGGCCCGCATCGCTTCGTTGTGGTTGTCGCCGCGGGCGCGTCGCTTGTCGTAGTAGGCGCGTCCGAGGCTGTCGGCCAGGCGGGTCTGGGTGAGCGCGATGCGGTGCAGGGCGGCGTTGAGTTGCCGGTTGCCGCCGCGGGCCAGCCGGTGACGGTTGGTGCGCCCGGAGGAGGCGGGGATCGGCGCGGTTCCGGCGTGCATGGCAAAGCAGGCCTCGGAACGGAACCGATCGGGTCGGGCGGTCTCGGCGATCAGCTTCGCCGCGGAGAGCGGGCCGCAGCCGGGCAGCTCGAGCAGCTGCGGGGCCAGCACCGCGACCCGGCGGGCGATCTCACGCTCTAACGCCCGGATACGGCTGGTGCGCTTGAGGATGTCGCCGACCAGCTCGGCGGCGAGCTCCCCGACCAGCCCGGGGTGCTCGGCGGGCAGCAGCGCGGCCAGCGCGGTCAGACGGGTGGGCTTGTCCAGCCCGCGGGCCGGGATGCTGCGCTCGAGTTCGGGGTCGAGTTCGTGCAGGTGCCAACGCAGCCGGCAGATCATCGCGGTCCGCTCGGTGACCAGGTGCTCGCGGTGATCGACCAGCAGCTTGAGCTCGCGGGACTCGGGGTCGTGCTCGGCGACGGGCAGGTTCGGCTCGCGCAGCGCGGCCCGGGCGATCGCGGTCGCATCGATCGGGTCGGACTTCCCGAACTGGCGTGCCGAGCTCCGGGCACCGGCCATCAGCTTCGGCGGGACCCGCCGGACCCGCTGCCCCGCGGCGAGCAGCGCCCGCTCCAAGCGCAGCGAGACATGCCGGCAGTCCTCGAGCGCCCACTCGATCTCCTGCCCGTCGGCAGCGAGTTCCCGGCACTCGCGCTGGGCCCAGGCCAACAACTCCAGGTGCCCGGCGTCAGTGGCCTGCACCCGACGCTGCGCGCGGCGGGCGCCGAGTTGATCGACCACGACCGCGGTGTGAGTGTCCTTGTGGACATCGACTCCGACCATCAGGACCATCGAAGGGGTCTCCTGCTCCTAGCCTGCGGGGGACAACAGGCCGGGCCGGTCGGCGGACACACCTCAGTGGGGGCGCTGCCACGCTCCTATCAAGTCACGCCGGCCGGTCCTGGCCGCCGGTGCCCGGCACAGCTCGCGCTGGCCTCCTGCGGAGACAGTCACATCAAGAGCCAGAGCACCGACGACCAGGATCCCGACCACCGCCACTGGCGGCACCACCGACCCTGACACTGAGTGTCACGTCAGGCAGCGATCCGGGCGCCGGACCGTGCGTCACGTGCACCTCGGCGAGGCGCACGACGATCAGCCCACCCGCTGCCAGGCCCCGGGCCTCGTCTCGGTCCACACAGAAGCCGTCGTGTCGGTGACCGCGTCCGGGACCGGGGTCGACAGCAGCGTGCCGCGCGCCTCCTCGTCCGGGGCCAGCATCGCGGCGCTGCCGGACGCGGAGGTCCGCGCCTCGAGCACGCACGCGCCGTCCGGCAGGCCGGGGTAGGTGGCGGGACCCGAGCTGAGCGGTGACACGGCCGGCCGGTTCTGGCACAGCACGGCGGACGGACCCGTCGTCACGGACGCGGGGAGCGACGCCAGCCCGATCTGCACCCGCAACGACGCGAGCGGATTCGGGGCCGGTGCACCGGACGTGTTCCGGACGACCAGCGGCGCCAGCAACAGGTGCGAGCCCGCCGTCGACCCGCGGGTGCTCGCCGCGAACGGTCCGACCCCGAGGGTGTAGGAGTAGCCGCCGAGCTGTACCGGGGTGCCGGGCGTGACGCCCTCGCTCGCGAGCACCGGCGGCGGGGGACTCCCCACCGAGGCCGACCCCGATCCGGCGTCCGAGTCCGACAGGAACGTCAGCGCCAGCACCACGACCAGGACGGCCGCGAGCACGCCCAGCACCACGAACACCGGCATCCGGCCGCGGCCGCCCCAGGTCGTGCGCTCCCCGGGCCAGTAGCCGGACCCGTCGTCGGCCCGGTCGGACTCCGGGAGCTCGCCGAACGGCGATCGCGCCACGTGCTCTCCCTTCCCGACGACAGGTCGGGTCCGATGCTAGGCGAGCCACCAGCCGTGCGGTCGCGCCTCGTGACATGACGCAGAGCGAGCGCCGGTTCCGCGTCATACCCCGATAGGGTCGCCGTCGAGGTCCAGCGAACGGAGCAGTGGACCGAGGTCGTCACGGGGGGCGATCGCGACACGGAGGAGTCGTCGCGGATGCGGATCGACGTGGAGACGTCGGCGGCGGTGCGCGCAGCACCGGTGCCGAGCGACGCCGGGGGCAACCGCTGGCGCGGGCGGTTGCGCCGGGCGGTCGTGGCGACCGACGTGATCCTGGTGCTGACGATCGTCGCGACCACCGCGGTCCTGGGCGTGCTGTGGCGCCAGTGGGGTGCCACGGACGCCGCGCTCGGCGGCACCGCCGTCGTCGCCCTCGCCGGGGTCCTCATGGCCGCGATGCACTGCTGGGACCCACAGGTGCTCGGGCAGGGCGCCGAGGAGTTCAACCGGCTGGCCCGGGCCTTCGTGCGCGCGACGCTGCTGCTCGCGTTCGTCGGCTTCGTGGTGAAGGGCGACGCCCTGCGCCCGTGGGTCGTGGGCGTGCTGCCGGTCGTGGGCGTGGCGGTGCTCGTCGGGCGGTGGCTGGTCCGGCGGGTGCTGCACCGGGCCCGGCGGGAGGGCGCGTGCATGGCCCGCGTGCTCGTCGTCGGGACGCCGGAGTCCGTCGCGGACCTGGTCACCCGCACCGAGCGCGTGCCCTGGCACGGGTGGCGCGTCGTCGCGGCGTGCACGCCGGCGGGGGAGGGGACGGCGGCCGTCCCCGTCGTCGGGGACCTCGACGACGTGACGCGGCAGGTGGCCGAGCACGCCGTCGACGTCGTCGCGGTGGCCCCCGCCCCGGGCTGGACCGCGAAGCGGTTGCACCGCCTGGCGTGGGACCTCGAGGGGACCGGGGTCGACCTCGTCGTCGACCCGGGCCTGATGGAGGTCGGCGGGCCGCGGCTGCACGTGGCCCCGGTCGACGGGTTGCCGATGCTCCGGCTCACCGAGCCGCGGTTCTCGGGGACCTCGCGGGTGGTCAAGGCCGTCGTCGACCGGGTCGGGGCCGCCGCCCTGTTGCTGCTCCTCGCCCCGGCCCTCGTGCTGATCGCGGTGCTCGTCGGGCGCGACGGCGGGCCGGTGTTCTACCGCCAGGAGCGGGTCGGCCTCCACGGTCGGACGTTCCGGATGGTCAAGTTCCGGTCGATGGTCGTCGACGCGGACCGGCAGGTGCCCCGCGAGCTGAACGAGGGCGCGGGCCCCCTGTTCAAGATGCGGCGCGACCCGCGGGTCACCCCCGTCGGCGCCGTGCTCCGGAGGCTCTCGCTCGACGAGCTGCCGCAGCTGTTCAACGTGCTGGGCGGCACGATGTCGCTGGTCGGGCCGCGGCCGCCGCTGGCGCGGGAGGTCGAGCACTACGCCGACGACGCGCGCCGCCGGCTGCTGGTCCGCCCCGGGATGACGGGTCTGTGGCAGGTGAGCGGGCGCAGCGACCTGAGCTGGGAGGAGTCGGTGCGGCTCGATCTGCGGTACGTCGAGAACTGGTCACCGGCGCTGGATGCCACGATCCTGTGGAAGACCGTCGGTGCGGTCCTGGGATCCCGGGGCGCCTACTAGGGGGAGAGGCATGGGCACGCTCTATCGCGCGATCTGGGCCTCCGACGACCCCGCCGCCGTGGAGCTGGCCGACGAGGCCTTCACCCGCTGGGCCGAACGGGCGGCCGAGCGGGACCACCGCCCCCTCACCCCGCCCGGTCCGCGGACGCGCACGAGCAAGCAGGACCGCTACACGCTGCGCCGCGACGTCCACCGCGACCCGACCGACACCAAGATCACCGCGATCGTCCGCGCGGTGTTCATCGCCAACCGCCGCGACGGCATCCGCTGGACCACCACCCTGCGCACCTGGTCCGGCGGGACGGTCGAGCACGAGGGCGCCCGGGCCTGGGTGTGGGTCGACGTCGACGCGTCCACCCACCACCCCAACGAGCCGATCGTCCCGCGCCCGCCGATCTTCGTCAGCGAGCTGCTCACCGCCACCAAGGCGGCCCGCCGGGGCGTCCCGCTGCCGGCGACCCCGAGCCGGTACCGCGGTCCCGACGGCGCCGAGGAGCTCGCCGACCTGGTGACGCTCGACGACCGCGACGTCCCCGTGGTCGTCCTGGCCGACCTCGGCGACCCGGTGGGCGTCGACGAGGGGCGCGTCCTCGACGCCGTCCTCCGCCGCACGGTGCGCGACGTCGCGGGGCTCGCGCCGGTCGCGGTCATCGATCCCGACGGCGGGTCGGCGCTCGCCGAGGCCCTCGGCGAGGCCACCCCGATCGGCCCCGGTGGGCTGCGCGTGTACCTGCCGGGGTTCGACCCGGCCGACGACTCCGACGACCGGTGCCTCGACGTCCGCGCCGACCGGTTCTGGACCAAGCCCGGTCTCGCCGGGCGGATCGTCGCGGGGGTCGTCGCCCCGCTCTCCACCGGCCGTCGGCCGCCGGACTCCTACGACCGCGCCCGCGCACACCTCGACGCGCAGGCCCCGGCCGAGGTCGGGGCCACGCTGGAGAAGGCGACGGCGCGGATCGCCGACCTCGAGCAGGACCTGGCCGCCGAACGGTCGCTGTCCGAGGGCGTGATGGAGGAGTACGGCGACCTGGAGCACGAGGTCGCGAGCCTGCGCGACCAGCTGCGGTCGCTCTCCGACGAGCTGGCCCGGCTCCGCGGCGAACGTGCCGAGGCCGGGCTGGAGGACCTCGACGCCGCCCCCGTCCACGCCCGTGACTGCAGCGACGCGGCCGCCCTCGCCCGCAAGCACCTGGGGCAGTACCTGACCTTCCCGACGGCGGCGGGGGTCGACCTGGAGCTCCTCGACCGCCAGTCCGCCGGGGCGGCCTGGGGCGAGCAGGCGTGGCGGGCCCTGCGGGCGCTGGCCTGGTACTCCCGTGCCCGGTCGCGCGACGGGGTCGAGGCCGACTTCTTCCAGTGGTGCTGGAACTCGGGGCACCCGATGGCCTGGCCGGCCAGCCCGCGCAAGCTCGCGATGCGGGAGTCGAAGTCGGTGATGGACCGCTGGCCCGACACCCGGACCTTCGACGTCGACGGCGAGCCGCGGGTCGTGGAGTCGCACATCAAGATCTCGTCGGCCGGGCTGGCGCCGCGCATCTACTTCACCTGGGTCGAACGCACCCGCTCGGTGCACGTCGTCTATTTCGGCAGGCACCTGCGTAATACCATGACCTAACGTCGTCCCCGACACCGGGACCCCGGGACGGACACGGAGGCGACGTGACGCAGCTCGAGCGGACCACCCCTGCCGTCGGGAACATCCCCGCGCCGCGGCGGTCGGTGGAGGCCCTGGCGCCGTGGACCCCGACCCCGCCGAGCGGCATCCGGTGGCTCGACGCCGAACCGCCCGCCCCGGCCGCGCCGCCGCGCCGGTCCCGACGACGGCTGGCGTGGCTCGTCGCGGCGGTCCTGGCGGTCCTCGCCGTCGGTGGCGGCGCCGCGGTCCTGACGACGGGTCCGGGCACCATGACGGTGCAGGGCACCGTGGTCGTGGCCGTCTCCGGGACGACGCTGCCGGGCGCGCCGTGCACGGCACAACCGGTGTCCGGGTGGACGGTGTCGATCTTCGGCGCGAACGGCTCGGTCGTGGCGTCCGCGCCCGTGCCGTGGACCGGCTACGCGGTCGACCGGTGGGGCACGAGCCCGCCCTACGCCGACGGGTGCCGGTTCGACGTGCTTTTCACCGACGTGCCGACGAACGACTCCGTGTACCGCGTCGGGGTGGGCCGCAGCGTCGCCGACGCGGAGCCCGTGACCCGGGACGAGCTCGGGACGAGGGGTGCGTCGATCACCTACGGGCGGTAGAACGTGGAGGCGTGCGGGCGAGTGCGGTGATGACGCGGGGCGTGGTCACGGTCGCGCCCGGCACCCCGCTCGAGGACGCCCGCGCGCTGGTGACCAACAACCGGTTCTCCGCGCTGCCCGTGACCGACGGCGCCGGGCGGCTGCTGGGGATCGTCACGACGCTGGACCTGCTGCGGGCCGACGTCGAGGGTCGGGCGGGCGCCCGGGTGGCCGAGTACATGACGCGCGACCCGATGACGGTCGGCCCCGACACGCTCGTGGGGATCGTCGCGCACCGCATGCGCCGCTACGGCGAGGTGCGGGTGCTGCCGGTGGTGGAGCGGGGGCTGCTCATCGGGATCGTGACCCGCGGCGACCTGCTGCGCACCCCCGAACGGCGCTCCCTGCTCGACCGGGTGCTCGGCACTCCCGACGTCGACCTCGACATCCCACCCCCCGACCGGCCGCGGATCGGCACGACCGCGGGCGCGGTGATGACCCCGATCGACGACTGCTGGGTCGCCGTCGGGTCGACGCGCGTCGCCGACGCCGCGGCGTGGCTGTCCGCGCAGCGGCTCTCCGCGCTGCCGGTGCTCGACGAGGACGACCGCCTGCTCGGCGTCGTCAGCGAGGCCGACCTCCTGCCCGACCGGCTCTCCGGCCGCGGCCCCGCCCCGCGCACGTGCGCGGAGGCCATGACGACGGGCGCGACGGCGGTGCGCCACGACGTGCCGCTGACGAAGGTCGCGAAGGCCATGGTGCGGCGCCGGTACCGCTCGCTGCCGGTGCTCGGGGACGACGACCGGGTGATCGGCATGGTCAGTCGCGGTGACCTGCTCCGCGCGGAGGCGCCGGGCTGAGGTCGTCCCCGGGATGTCAGCGGTGGCACACGGCTGACGTCTGACGTCAGCAGTGCGCCACGCTCGTCGGCGGGCCGATGACGGGGATAGCCCGTCGGTGGCACGGGATGCGTCAGGGGCGCCATCGACGCGGGCCCGCCGGGGTGCTCGACCGTGGGAGCCGGGGAACGGCATACTCCGCCGCACGTTCGGCCGGGTGGCCGGGGGAGAGCGACCGGAAGGGGCACCGGTGGTCGAGCGACGCGGGGACACGCCTCCGGCCGGCGAGCCCCTGACGGTCCGCATGCCGCCGACGGGCCCGACGCCGACCGCCGCGAACCCGCCGACCAGCCCGACCCCGACCGTCGCCACCACCGCGACGCCGGCGACCGGACCCACACCGGCCACCACGACCTCCCCGGCAGGCCCACCCACCGGACCCGCACCCGTCGTCGGGAAGGGACCCCGGTGGCCGCTCCTGGCGCTGGTCGGGTTGCTCCTCCTCGCACTCGGTGGCGCGGGCGGCTGGCTCGCTCGCGGGGCCGTGACGCCCACGGCGGTCGCCACACCGGCCCCCGCCGTCACCACGACGGTCGCGCCCACGTCGACCGTGCCGCCGGCCCCGGTCGCGGGCCCGCCGATCGTGCCCGTGACGAGCACGCGCGCCCAGGACGGCCCGGCACTGGGCCGCAGCCAGGGCGACCGACGCGGTTACGGCGCCGTCCAGCCTGCGGAGATCGACGGCGGCACCGACCGTGGCCTGGTCACCGGCATCACCTGGGAGGACTGGGGCGAGGACCGGGCCACCGGCCGGGGGACCGCGCTGTACCGCCCGGGTGACGAGCCGGACGCCCGGGGCGTGCAGGACCGCGCCACCGTCGTCGCCTTCGACCTCGGCGACTGTGACGGGGACGAGGCCTACCGCCGCGTGACGTGGTACTTCCCGCAGCACGGGGAGGAGTTCCGGGAGTCCCGGGCGCAGGAGTTGTGCGACTGAGCGTCACGACCGCGGGCCCGTCCGGGTTCGATCGTTGCGTTCGGTCACACCGTGGACTGGCCGCTCGCGGAGCCGGGAATTCACGCGCCATGGGGTTGCGCGACACGGCCGGTCGGGTGCGGACGGCGCTGTTCCCGCGGCGGAGCGGGTTGCGTCGCTGGTCGGACCGGGTCGAGACCGCGGTCCTGCGGTGCGCGGTGGTGCTGTTCCTGCTCCTCGTGCCGGTCGCGATCGTGCTCGGGCAGCACGGAGCGGAGGACGCGACGCAGGCCGCCGACCGGACGCGCGCGGTCGCGCAGCCCGTCGACGCCACGGTGCTGGCCGCACCGGCCGTCGCCGGCCCCGCGGTCGGCTACGCCGGGGGCCTCGGGGACGTCGACGTCGCCTGGGTCGGCCCCGACCTCGCCCGCCACACGGCATCCGTCCCCGCCGCCCCCTCGCTCTCGCCCGGTGACCGGCTCCGGCTCTGGATCGGGCCGGGGGACCGCCCCGTGATCCCGCCCGCCAGCGCCACCGACGCGACGGTCGAGGGCATCGTCGACGCGGTCGGGGCGCTGGTCGGGGCGGTCCTGGTGCTGGGCTCGGTGCTGATCGCGGTCCGGTTCGCGCTGGACCGCGGCCGCATGCGGGACTGGGACGCGGACTGGTGGACGTTCGTCCACCGCCGCGACCGCGGGACGACGGGTTAGAGCAGACCCGACGTCAGGAAGTCGTCGCAGGTGATCGGCAGCGACCGCACCCGCACGCCGGTGGCGTGGTACGCGGCGTTGGCGATGGCCGCGGCCACCCCGACGATCCCGATCTCCCCGATGCCCTTCGCGCCCATCGGGTTGACGTAGGGGTCGTCCTCGTCGATCCAGGCGACCTCGACGTCGCGTACGTCGGCGTTGGCGGCCACGTGGTAGCCGGCGAAGTCGTGGTTCACCACGCCGCCGAACCGCGGGTCGACCACGCTCTCCTCGTGCAGGGCCATCGACAGCCCCCACACGAGGCCGCCCTGCAGCTGCGACCGGGCGAGCGCGGGGTTGAGGATGCGCCCCACCCCGAACACGCCGAGCAGGCGCGGCACCCGGATCTCGCCGGTGTCGGCGTGCACCGCGACCTCCGCGAACTGCGCGCAGTAGGCGGCCATCGCGTACTCCTCGGCCCACGGGTTGTCCGGGGTCGCGGCGTCGGCGTGGTCGCCGTCGTCGGGGGCGTCGCCGTACTTGTCGCGGAAGCGGTCGGCCGCCTCCACCACCGTCGAGCCCCACGACGCCGTGCCGGCCGACCCGCCCGCGATCGACCCGACCGGCACCTCGG
The DNA here is from genome assembly GCF_013409505.1 of Actinomycetospora corticicola. Lineage (NCBI taxonomy): Bacteria > Bacillati > Actinomycetota > Actinomycetes > Pseudonocardiales > Pseudonocardiaceae > Actinomycetospora > Actinomycetospora corticicola. The sequence goes on from NZ_JACCBN010000001.1 coordinate 522,061, forward strand.
TCGACCCGATCTCCACGGCGATCGACGCGACGTCGACCCCGAGCGCGTCCGCCGCGATCTGGGTCAGCACGGTGCGGGCGCCCTGCCCGATGTCGGCCGCCCCGATCGCGACGACGTACCGGCCGCCGGTGAAGGTGATCTCGGCGGTCGAGCCCGGCATCCGGAAGGCCGGGAAGGTCCCGGCGCCGACCCCGACGCCGTGCCACCAGCCGTCGACCAACCGCCGCCGCGGCGCCCGCTCCCACGTCGACCACCCGAACCGCTCGGCGCCGCTGCGCAGGCACTCCACCAGCCCGCGCGAGGAGAACGGCAGCCCGTTCTCCGGGTGCACGGACGGCTCGTTGCGCACCCGCAGCTCGATCGGGTCCAGGTCGAGCGCGACCGCCAGCTCGTCCATCGCGCACTCGAGCCCGAAGCTGCCCGGGGCCTCGCCCGGCGCGCGCATGTAGGTCGGGGCGTCGAGGTCGAGCGGCACCGCCCGGTGCGAGGTGCGGCGGTGCGGGGCGGCGTACATCGAGCGGCTCGACCCGCCGGCCGGCTCGACGAACTCCTTGTACCGTGCGGTCGCGCCGATGACGTCGTGCACGAGGGCGTCGATGCGCCCGTCCGGCTCGGCGCCGAGCGCCATGCGCTGCACCGTGACCGGCCGGTACCCGACGGTCTCGAACATCTGCCGTCGCCCGAGCGCGAACCGCACCGGACGTCCCGGGACCGCCCGCGCCGCGAGCACGGTCAGCACCGACCCGGCGTGCAGGAAGCCCTTGGTGCCGAACCCGCCGCCGACGTGCTGCGCGTGCACCACGACCTCGGTGTCGAACAGCGTCGCGAGCGTCTGCCGCGCCAGGTCGGCGCCCTGGCTCGCCTCGTACACCTCGACCCGGTCGTCGAACCACGTCGCGGTCGTCGCGTGCGGCTCCATCGGGTTGTGGTGCTCCATCGGCGTGGAGTACTCGGCCCTCATGACGACGGGTGCCGCGGCCAGCGCCGCGTCCGGGTCGCCGACGGTGCTGTCCGGGGGCTGCCCGTTGCCCAGCGCCGACGGGACGTAGGACTCGCCGTCGGGATCGAAGGCGGTCGTCGACGGCGCCTCGTCCACCGTCACGACGACGAGCCGCGCGGCCTCCGCCGCGACCTCCGGGTGCTCCGCGAGCACCGCGGCCACGAACTGCCCGCGGTGGTGGATCGTCGTGCCCTGCAGCACCCGGTGCTCCGGGTCGCCGGTGTCGCCGAGCGTGGGGGCGTCGTGGTGGGTGAGGACCGCGACCACGCCCGGCAGGGCCTGCGCCGCCGCGGTGTCGATCGCCGTGATCTCCCCGCGCGCGACCGTCGCCTGCACCGGGTGGAGCACCAGCGCGTCGGCGGCCGGGGTGTCGCCCGCGTAGGCCGCGGTGCCGGTGACCTTGTCCGGTCCCTCGATCCGCCGGACCGAGGTGCCCATGCTGCGGGCGTCCATCGTGGGTGCCCCCCGTCGCTCCGCTCGCCCGACCGTCATGCCGTACCTCCCGCGAGGGCTCGCAGCGTGCTGACGACCGTGCCGGTCACCAGCGGGATCTTGTAGGCGTTCCCGCCGAGCGGGCTGTCCACCGGCACCGCCGCCTCGAGCTCCGCCGCGATCGCGGCGCGGAACTCCTCGTCGGTGGCCGGGCGCCCGCGCAGGGCCGCCTCCGCCGTGCTCGCGCGCCAGGGCTTGTGGGCGACGCTGCCGAGCGCGATCCGGACGTCGACCACCGTGCCGTCCCGCACCTCCAGCGCGATCGCCGCGCTGACGAGCGCGAACGCGTAGGAGGCGCGGTCGCGCACCTTGCGGTAGGTCGAGTTCACGACGGCGGGGGTGGTCGCCGGCAGGTCGACCGCGGTGACGAGGTCGCCGTGCGCCAGGACCGTGTCGCGGGTCGGGTCGTCGCCCGGGAGCCGGTGGAACGCGACGGCGGGCACCGTGCGCGCCCCGTCCGGCCCGAGCACCTGGACCTGCGCGTCGAGCGCGACGAGCGCGACCGCGAGGTCCGACGGGTGCGTCGCGATGCAGCCGTCGCCCGCCGTGCCGAGGATCGCGTGGTAGCGCGCCCAGCCCTCGCGGGCCGAGCAGCCCTGGGAGAGGTCGCGCTTGGTGCACGGCGTCGTCCGGTCGGCGAAGTACGCGCAGCGGGTGCGCTGCAGCAGGTTGCCGCCCGTCGAGGCCATGTTGCGCAGCTGCCCCGACGCGCCCGCGAGGATCGCCGCGGCCACCGCCGGGTAGCGCTCGCGCACCCGCGGGTCCGCCGCGAGGTCGGAGTTCGGCACGCCCGCGCCGATCCGGAGCCCGCCGTCGGGGAGGTCCTCGATCGTCGTGCTCGTGACGCGCGAGACGTCGACCAGCTGCGACGGCTCGACGACGCCGAGCTTGAGGTGGTCGAGCAGGTTGGTGCCGCCGGCGAGGAACCGGGCGTCGGGGTCGGCGGCCAGGGTGGCGACCGCCTCGGACGCCTCGGTCGGCCGGGCGTAGGTGAAGGGTCTCATCGCTGCGTCTCCAGGGTCGAGCTCCGCCGCGCCGCGTCGTCCCGCGCGGCCTCCTCGACCGCCGTCACGATGTTGACGTAGGCCGCGCACCGGCAGAGGTTGCCGCTCATGCGTTCGGCGATCTCGGTGCGGTCGAGCGTCACGTCGGCGGTCAGGTCGGCGGTGACGGCGCTCGGCACGCCCCGCCGCGCCTCGTCGATGGCGCCGACCGCGGAGCAGATCTGGCCCGGCGTGCAGTAGCCGCACTGGTAGGCGTCGTTCGCGAGGAACGCCTCGGTCACCGGGTGCAGGTCACCGTCGGTCGCCAGGCCGTTCGCCGTGACGACGTCCGAGCCGTCCTTCGCGACGGCGAGCGTCAGGCACGAGAGCACCCGGCGCCCGTCGAGCAGCACGGTGCAGGCACCGCACTGGCCGTGGTCGCAGCCCTTCTTCGTGGTCGTGACGCCGAGGCGCTCCCGGAGGGCGTCGAGCAGGCTCGTGCGAGGGTCGACGTCGAGCGTGTGGCGCTCGCCGTCGACCGTGATGGACATGGGGATGGTGGTGGACATACCCGCCTCTGGTTCGCTCCGGCCGGTGTGGTCGGCGCGATCACCGTCCCACGTCGGCGGCGTCGCAGCCTGGGCGCGCGAATCCCAGGAAGCGCGGGAACACGACCCGTGCGGGCCCGGCTCACCGCTCCCGGGCGATGTCGATCGACGCCTCCGAGCCGTTCACCGCCGTGACGGTCGCCCGGAACCGGGCGGCCTGCCCGTCGAGGGTGCCGTCGCAGGTGGAGCTGGCCTCGACCTGGGCGGGCAGGTAGCCGGGGCAGATGACGTCGGCGGCGCCCGCGCGGGACCCGACCTCCGCGGCGAGCGCGTCGGCGGGCAGCTCCGGGCCGTAGTCCCCGTCCGCGACGGTCACCGTCCCGGGGCCGACCGGCCCCGTGACGGCGGGGGTGGAGACGGCCGGCAGCTCCGGCACACCCGTCGTCGGGAGCGAGCGCAGGAGGGACCCGGCGAGCACGGTGACGGAGACGGCTGCCGCGATCCCGAGCAGGAGGAACACCACCGAGAGCACGAGGCCCGTCGTCGCGAGCCCGCGTCCCGGTTGGCCGGTGCGGGCCGTCTGGCGGCGCCCGACGATCCCGAACACGATGCCCAGCGGGGAGAACAGGAAGGCGAACACGATGGCGAGGACCGCCATGACGTTCGTCCCGGCCGTCGGTGTCGGCGCCGGGCCGGGGGGCGGCCCCGGCGGCAGGGGAGCGCCGTGGCCGGCCGGGACGCGACCCTGCGGCGGCACCGGAGGACCGAACCCGCCGGGCTCCGGCGCGGGGGACGGGTACTGCGGCTGGCTCATGACGGTGTCCTCACCTGCAGGCCGGTCGGGTGTCGCCGGACGCTAGTGCGCGGTCCGATCACCGCGGGAGCGCTCGCGGCGCAGTGCCGTAGTGCCGGCGGCGGAAAGCAGTAGCGCAGCACCCGTCACCCGATCGCACTACTGCCGGTAACACCGGAGCAACGCACTCCGACATCCGCGGCATCGGACGTCGTCGGACGACGTCGGCGACTACTCGGGGGAGTACGCGGTGGGCACTGCGGAGAAGGTCTGGTCGGGAATCGGCGTGGCCCTGTTCGGCCTCGTCGGCGTCAGCGCCATGACCCCGTCGTCGAGTGCCACCACCCCGCTGGCCGTGAGTACGTCCACCGAGTCGCCCGTCCGCAGCACCGTCACGGTCACCGACGTCATCTCCGGCGACACCGTCCGCGCCGGGGACCAGGTCATCCGCGTGCTCGGCATCTCCTCCTGCGACCCCTCGACCCCGGGTGGGGCGGAGGCCAAGCAGATGGCGGAGGCGCTGCTCGGCGGCCGCGAGATCACGGTGCGGACCCAGCCGGGCCTCGACCGCGACGCCTCCGGACGCCTGCTCCGGTCGATCGACCTCGCGTACGGCGGGGACTACGGCCACTTCATGGTCGCCTACCCGCACACCGGGCCGGACGCCTCCAACGGCGTCGACCGCCAGACCGTCGCGGGCCTGCGCGAGGACGACGGCAACGGCCGCACCTGCGGCTGATCCCGGGGGACCGCGAGGTTCCATCGGCCTCGTGGAACGTTGCATCCGGGAACGCTCTGGCAGGCGCCCGGACGGCGTGACAGGGTTGTATCCATGGACATCGGACGCGTCCAGCGTCGTTTCACCGCCGAGCCCGTCGACTCCGTCATCCCCGCTGCTCCGGACGCCCCGGTCGAGCACGTCGAGACCCCCGAGCAGGACCCCGCGACCGTGCCGGCGGACGCCCGCTCGTGACCGCTCCGCACCGCGTGGTGGCGGTGCCGGACGTCCCGGCCGCCGTCCTCGGGTGGCGCACCTGGCGGGTCGGCCGCCGGGCGCAGCAACGCCACGTGCTCTTCTCCCCGCTCACCGGCACGCCCTGGCCGGTCGCACGGCCGATGGTCGCGGCGTGCGCGAGCCCCCGGCACACCCCGCCCGGCGACACGTGCCCCTGCGGGCTGTACGCCGTGGCCGACACGACCACCCTCGGCTGGAGCCCCTCGGACCACGAGGTGCTCGGCGTCGTGGCGCTGTGGGGCGAGGTCGTCGAAGGCGAACGCGGCTGGCGCGCCTCGCACGCCTACCCCCGCTTCCTGCTTACCGGCCCGGGCATCTCGCCCGAGCAGCGCGCGGTCGTCGCACGGCGCTACGGCGTCGGAGTGCACGCGCTCGACCGCTCGCCGCGGGACCTGGCGCGCACCCTCGCCCGGCCCGCCGCCGACGCCCTGCGGCTGGCCACCGACCCGGCCGACGTGGCGGACCTGCTGGCCGAGGCCACCCGTCGTCGGGAGCCCGTGGTGCCGGCACCGCGCCGCCGGGGATGGCGCTCCTGGCTCACGGCGTGAGGCGCAGCAGCGTCCCCACCACGTGGGCCCCGAGGTGCCGGCCGAGCTGGCGGTAGACCTCCACCTGGTCGTCGTCGAGCGCGGCGGTCTCGTGGGGGAACCCGGGGTGCGTCGCGGCGTACCCGATCACCGTGTCGGGGACGTCCGCGGTCAGCCGCGGCATCGCGAGCACGAGCCGGCCGCGGCGCCCCGAGGCGTAGGTGATCCGGCCGGACACCACGGCCGTGCCCGCGAGGCGGGTGCGGAACGGGCCGGTCGCGTCGGCGGGGAGGCCGGAGCCCGGCTCGAGGTCCGACACGTCGTCGACCTCGATGCCGCGGGGGAGGGCCAGCGGGCCGCCGCCGACGTCGATGACGACGGTCGTCGCGCACTCCTGGCGCAGCGCGGCGGCGACGCCGACATGTTCGTCGACGTAGCAGAGGTAGCCGTCCGGCCGGATCCAGCCGGTCGCGCGCAGCACCTGCAACGCGCCCAGGCTGACCGCGGCCGCCCGGACACCACCCCCCGCGGCGCAGATCCCGACGGTGCCCGCCACCCGGTGCTCCCGACGTCGGATCGGACGACGTCCGAGCGTGCGTACCGCCATGACGTCCTCCGGTGCTCCGTGCTGCCGGTCCCGAGGGTCGCGCGCCCGCCTTTCCGCCGCCTTTCCCCGCGCCCGCGGTGTGTGACCCCGGCGTCGACGGGCCACCCTGCGGTCCATGAGCACGCCCGTCACGCCCGCCCCGTCCTTCGCCGTCACCGGCGCCACCGGTCACCTCGGTCGGCTCGCCGTCGACGCCCTGCTGCGCCGCGGTGTGCCCGCCGGGAACGTCTTCGCCCTCGTCCGGGACCCCGACAAGGCCGGCGACCTGGCCGGGCTCGGCGTCGGTATCCGCGAGGCCGACTACGACCGCCCCGACACCCTCGGGCCCGCCCTGGAGGGCATCGAGCGTCTGCTGCTGGTGTCGAGCCCCACGCCGGGGGACCGGGTGCGGCAGCACTCCGCGGTGATCGACGCCGCGAAGGCCGCCGACGTGGAGTTCGTGGTCTACACGAGCGTCCTCCGCGCCGACGAGACCGAGCTGGTCCTCGCCCCCGAGCACGCGGCGACCGAGGACGTGCTGCAGGGCTCGGGTCTGCTGTTCGCTGTCGCGCGCAACGGCTGGTACACCGAGAACTACACCGCTCAGCTGCCCCGGTACCTCGAGGGGGGCGAGATCCTCGGGGCGGCCGGTGACGGCCGGGTGTCCGCCGCGACGCGCGCCGACTACGCGGAGGCCGCCGTCAGCCTGCTCACCGGCGACGTCGTCGACCAGCAGGGCTACTGGGAGCTCGGCGGCCCGGCGTTCACGATGTCCGAGCTCGCCGCGACGATCACCGAGGTGACCGGCACGCAGGTCGTGTACCACGACCACACCGCCGAGGAGCTGACCGAGTCGATGGTGGGCGCCGGGGCGGACCGTGGCACCGCCGAGTTCGTGGCCTCCCTGGAGACGTCGCTCGCGCGCGGCGAGCTCGAGACCGACAGCCCGGCCCTGGAGAACCTGCTCGGCCGCGCCCCGACGTCGCTCACCGACGCCGTGCGGGCCGCGACGCTCTGAGCCCCGCCGACCGATGAGCCCCGCTGACCGATGAGCCCCGCTGACCGATCCGTCCGGACCGTTCGCCGGGCGGACGCGGGCCCTCGGCGTGGTGCCGGGTGGTCGAGGTAGTAACCCCGGGAGTCGCCGCACCCCAGGGGGGTCCCATGGAGGGTCCGCTCGCCCACGCCACCCGCACCCGGGTCGAACGGGCGTTCATCGACAACCTGTCCGACCACACCCGCGTGGCGCGCGACCGGGCGAGCGGCCAACGCCCGGAGCGGTTGTCGAAGCGGCTCCTCGTCGACGTGTCGCACGCCGTGGAGAAGGCCGTCATGGCGGGCTCGGTGGAACAGCCGACGGTGGTCGTCGCCCTGTTCCAGCAGCTGCCCTACTTCGACCGCGAACGGGCGGTCTACGAGGCGATGGCCGCAGCGGGCGTGACCGCCGTGGTCGGGTTCGTGGCGGGGGAGGCCCACGAGGCGCCGACCGGGGTGCCGGTGGTGGAGCTCGACCCGGCCGAGGCGCTCGCCGACGAGTGGACGGTCGTCGCGCTGGGACCTCGTGCGGGGGCCTTCCTCGTCGCCACCGACCAGCACTCCTACGACCCGACCGATCCCGCCGTGGAGCCCAGCCGTGTGTTCGACGGCCGGTGGGGCTTCTCGCGCGCGCAGGCGGCGAACGAGCTGGCGCGGCTGCGCTTCGCGCTGGGCACCCGCCTGGCACCCGAGGTGCTCCGGACGATCGACGACCTGCTCGCCACCACCATGCCCGCGGGTGGTGACGCGGCGGGCTCGGCCGGCAGCCCGGGGGAGATGTGGGCGACCACGTCGCTCTACCACATGATCGACCGGATGCGGGACGCGCACGCGGGCACCCGGGAGCTGCGCGAGCAGATCGCCGACGCGCACGCCGCGGCCGGGGCGCGGGCGGTGGCCGGGACCGATCCGGCCAGCGGTCTGCCCGACGCCGGGTTCCTCGAGCAGTGGACGCCGCGCGGCGGTCCGGGCGCCCTGCAGGTCGGGGTCGCGTTGTTCGACATCCCGGCGTTCACGGGCGAGGCCCTGGCCCCGGCGCGCGCGGCCTACCACGCGGGCCACCGGGTCGCCGCCGCGCTGACCGAACCGCTCGGGCCGGTCGACGTCGCGGTCCGGCTGGACGTCCGCACGTTCGTCGTCCTCGTCCCGGGTGCCTCGGCGGTGTACCTCAACGAGCTCGCCGACCGCATCGGGGAGGGCCTCGCGTTCGCGTCCGAGGGGCACCCGGGCGTCGCCCTGACCGCCCGTGTCGCCACGACGACCACCCGGGACCGTCCGCTCCCGATCGACGACCTGCGCGCCGCCCTCGAGCACGCCGACGCCTCGGGCGACCCGGTCGACGCCGGTCGCACCCCCTCGGGAGGCCACATCATGGTCGCGGCCGGACCGGTCGAGGCCCCCGCGCACGACGAACCCGTCGACGGACCGGCGACCGGGGAGATCCCGGTCGTCGACGAGCCGGCCGGCGACCCCGCGGGGCGGCACGTGCGCCTGGTCGAGGACATCCCGTCGGTGCCCGCCCCCGAGCCCCGCACGCCCGTCGACCTGCACGATCCCGACGACGAGCCGCGGCTGCCCCGCCCGAGCCCGTTCGGCTCCACGATGGCCCGGCCGCCCCGCCCGACCGCCCCGACCTCCGACGAGCTCGGGGGCCCGGGCGGCTGGTTCCGCGCGGACGGCTGAGCTACGCCCCGTCCGACGACGGGCCGGGGTGGAGCGGGACGACCACGACGAGCACGTCGAGCAGCTCCTCGCGATCGAACTCCTCCCGCCGTCGGGACGCCTCCGCGAGCGCGGCGGCGTACCCGTACGGGCCGTAGGAGTCGAGGTCCCCGGTCTCCGGGTCGACGACGAGCACGATGAACGACGCCCCGGGCGCGGGACGCCGGGTCCGCTCCGACCCGTCCATGAACGGAAACTACAGACCGGTCGGTTCCCGACGGGGCTGGACGCACCGAGCACACTCGGCGGGATGAACGCGTACACGACCGAGGGCTGGTCGGACTTCGCGGTGGCGACGGTGGGGGCGTCCGCGGCCCTGGCGGGACTCGTGTTCGTCGCGGTGTCGCTCAACCTGCGGGTGATCCTGGCCGACGCCCACCTGCCCGGACGGGCGGCGCAGACCCTGGTCCTGCTCGCCACGCCGCTCTTCGTCGGTCTCCCGGTCCTCGTCCCGGGGCAGGCGGACGCGGCGCTCGCGATCGAGCTGGTGGTGGTCGGGGTGCTCGCGGGAGGGGCGTTGGTGCGGCAGGCGCTGCCGGGACGCCGGGCACCGGAGCAGCCGGTCGCCGCCTGGCTCCTCACGGCGTGGGTGCCGGCGCTGGCGGTGCTCGTGGCCCCGGTCCTCGCCGGGACCGGGGTGCTCACGGGCACCGCCGGCGGCCTCTACTGGATGCCCGTGGCGGTGGTCCTCGCCCTGCTCGGAGGGCTGGTCAACGCGTGGGCCCTGCTGGTGGAGATCCTACGGTGACGGGTCAGGCGACGTCCGCCACGACGACGTCGACCGGATGGCCGGGCGCCCGGACCGCGACGGCCGAGCGGACCTGCTCGACCAGGCGGCCCATCGGGGCGCCGTAGCAGGCCGACACCGACACGGTGATGCGCGCCGGACCCGGCCCGTCGTCGTGCACCCGGACACCGGCGATCCGGCGTCCGGGCAGGTGCGTCGCGACGGCGCCGTGCTCGCCGGTGACGAGCTCCGCCACCAGTGGGCAGGCGAGGACCGCAGCAGCGACCCGGTCGACGTCGACGCCGGCCACGAGGGCCGGGACGTCGAGGTCACCGGGCCGTGCCGGCCGGGTCACCGGACGCGGGCGGGGGCCGGGGCCGGGGCGTCGTCCTCCTCGTCCGGGAGGTGCAGGTCGACGACGTCCACGTTGACCTCGGTGACCTCGAGGCCGGTCATCTGCTCGACCGCGCCGATGACGTTGCGGCGGATGGCGCGCGACAGCTCGGCGATCGCCACGCCGTACTCGACGACGATCGTGAGGTCGACGGCGGCCTGACGCTCGCCCACCTCGACCGACACCCCCTGCGACGCGGAGGAGCGGCTGCCCGGGATGCGCTCGGTGATGGCGCCGAAGGCGCGCGCGGCCGTACCGCCGAACCCGTACACGCCGTTCACCTCGCGGGCGGCCAGGCCGGCGACCTTCGCGACGACACCGTCGGCGATCGTGGTCTTGCCCTGGGTGCTGGCGAGGGCCGAGCCGGCGGCGGGGGAGACGGGGCTCGGCGTCGTGGCCTTCGGGGCGGTGGGAGTCGGGGTGCTCATGGGTGAACCTCCTGATCGTGTCCGCGCCCCGCCCGGTGGGGCGGGGCGCTCCGTCGAACTCGTCCGTAGGACACGATCCGATCGCGGATCCTCACGGCCCGATCCGGTGGCACCGGTCACAGCTCCCGACGACGGGTCGGACGACGGGCCGGCGGGGGTCCCGGCGGCGGGCTCAGCGGGGGTCGAGGAGGCGGACGGCGAGGCGCTGCAATCGGGCGACCGTGAGCTCGCGGTCGGTGTCCGGCGCCGCGAGGTGGCTCAGGGCCGCGCGGACGAGGACGTCGGCCGCGTCGTCGAGCAACGGGCGCGGCAGGCGGGGGAGATGACCCCGCAACCACGTCGCGAGCAGGAGCCGCGCCCGGGCGATGATCGCGCTGCTGCCGGTGGTGAGCTGCGGGAGCAGGCTCAGGTCGTCGTGTGCCGCGGTCAGCACCGTCTCGATCAGCGGGTGGTTCTCCCGGGCGGCCATCGTCGTGCGCAGGGCGGCCGTGAGGCCCGCGCGCCAGTCCGGCGCGTCGATCAGCGCCTGCCCGACCTCGGCGATCACCCGGTCGGACTCGTGCGCCACGAGGGCGTCCGCGACGGCCTCCTTGTCGCCGAACTCGCGGTGGATCGCCGACCGGGACACCCCGGAGCGGCGGGCGAGGTCGCTCATGCGGACCTGGCCCCAGCCCTGCTCGGAGGCGGCGGCCGACGCGGTCTCGAGCACCCGCTCGCGCAGGGTCTCGCGGAACTCCTCCCGCAGCCCGCGCGGGGCCGGGTGCCCCCGGAGCGGGGCGGGGGCGGGACGTGTGGCGGGGCGGGTCACGGGGCGCTCACCCGGCCCTCGTGCTGCGCGCCGTGCAGCGGGCACAGCGGGTTGACGAAGCTCTGCCCCGCCGGGTCGTTCAGCAGGAAGGAGCACTGGCAGCCCTGTTCGAGGGCCTCCGCACTGCCCGGTGCGGACGGTGCGGTGGTGGATGGTGCGGTGGATGCGGTCGGTGTCGTTCCTGGGGCCGGATCGGTCATCACGGGCCTCCCGTCGGGGTCGACGTCGGGCAAGGGCACTCGGGGACTATCGACCGCGGCGTCCCGGGCGTTACCCCGGCGTGACAAAGAGGTGCGGACCACAGGAGTTCCTGCTGGTCAGGAGCCTCGGGCGGATCTCGTCGGATCCACGTCGGAGCCCGGGTGCGCGCTGCCCTCGGTCACGCTCGCCTCGGTGGCGGCGCGGCGGACGTGGGCGTCGAGCGGGGAGCGGGCCCGCAGGACGGAGTCGGTGAGGCTGCCGACGCGGTCCTGCACGTGCACGTTGAGCGCCTCGTAGATCTCGGGCCGCCCGCAGACCGCGAGCATCTCGATGACCCGTCGGCGGGCGTCCTCGTCCAGCTCGTCGCCCTCGCGCAGGGCCTCGGCGGCGCGGCGGGTGCGTTCGGCCTGCCGGGCGAGGGCGGCGCGGAGGCGGGGGTTCGGCGTGCGGGCCACCGGACCAGGTTCGCACACCAGTTCGAATCAGTGCATCCCGAGCAGGTTGGTGCGGACGTCGACGAGGTGGGCCCGCATGTGGTCGCGCGCGCCGTCGGCGTCGCGCTCGGCGAGGGCGTCGACGATCTCGCCGTGGGTGCACTCGTACCCGCGGCGCCGCTCGGGGGTGGCGGAGCGGCGCTTGAGGCTGCCCCACACCGGCAGGTCGCGCGCGGCGTTCATGGTGTCGAAGAGCCGCAGGAGTAGGCCGTTGTGCGCGGCGGTCGCGATCGCGCGGTGCAGGGCGGAGTCCCAGGCCTCGAACTCCTCGTAGGTGGTCGTCGCGTTCCCGCGCGCCAGGCAGTGCCGGACGTGCTCGAGGTCCGACGGGGTGGCGTGCCGCGCCGCGAGCGCCGCGATCTCGGGCTCGAGCACGAGGCGGGTCGCCATGATCTCGGCCGGGCTGGTCTGCAGCGTGCCGCGGGCGGGCACGGGCAGGTCCGGGCCGCCCTCGAGCTCGGCGAGGAAGGTGCCGCGGCCGACGTGGCGGGTGATCCGGCCCTCGCGTTCGAGCTCGGCGAGCGCGGAGCGCACCGCGGTGCGCGAGACCTGCAGCGTGTCGCAGAGCGCCCGCTCGGTCGGGATCTTGGCGCCGGTCCCGAGGGTGCCGGCCGCGACGGCGTCGTCGAGCAGGGACCGCAGACGGGCCGCGACGGGGCCGCCGGTCGGTGGTGCGGACATCGTGGGCTCCTCCCGGGGTCGACCAATATTAGACCAATGCCGAGGGTGTGAGTGTCTTGGCAGGCCTGTCGGCGGGTCGTAACGTCTCTCCCACCGCGGCGATGCGGCACCGATCGACCATATTGGTACTGATTGGTCGCCACCGTGCGAGCGAGGGAGAGTGGTCGTGAAGCTGGTGACGTACACCGACGGCGGGCACGAGGCCGTCGGCCTGGTCGAGGCCGACGGGACGACGGTGCTCGACCTCGGGCCCGTCGTCGGGAACCGGACCCTGGTCGAGGTCGTCGAGGACTGGGCGGCGCTGGCGCCCGCGATCGCGGCGGCCGCGGACCTGCGCCGCGTCGAGGGGCCCCGCCTGCTCGCGCCGTTCCCGCGACCGCGCCGCGACCTGTTCGCGGTGGGGAAGAACTACCGGGAGCACGTGGCCGAGTTCGGGCGGTCCGGCTACGACACCCCGCAGCGCTCCGAGGACCTGCCGGAGAAGCCGATCGTCTTCTCGAAGGCGACCACGGCCGTCACCGGTCCCCACGACGACGTCGAGGCCCACCCCGGCATCACGAGCGAGCTGGACTACGAGTCCGAGCTCGCCGTCATCATCGGGCGCGGCGGGCGCGGCATCTCCCGCGAGCAGGCGCTCGAGCACGTGTGGGGCTACACGATCGTCAACGACGTCACGGCCCGGGACGTGCAGCGCGACCACAAGCAGTGGCTGCTCGGCAAGTCGCTGGACACCCACGCCCCGATGGGGCCGTGGGCTGTGTCGGCCGACGAGGTCGGCGACGTCACGGCGCTCGTCGTCTCCTCGACGGTCAACGGGGAGCCGCGGCAGAAGGCGCCCGTGGCCGACCTGATCTTCGACGTCCCGGAGCTGATCCGGGTCATCTCCGCGGGGATCACCCTGCTGCCGGGGGACGTCATCGCCACCGGCACCCCGGCCGGCGTCGGGATCGGCTTCGACCCGCCGCGCTTCCTCGTGCCCAGCGACGTCGTCGAGTGCGCGATCACCGGTCTCGGCTCGCTCCGCAACACCATCCGCTGACACCCGGGCAGACGCCCGAAGGAGGACGACCACGTGCAGGTGAACGGCAAGGAACTGGCGGTCGAGATCACGGGCGACGGGCCCGTGGTGCTGCTCGTCCACGGGCTCGGCGGGACGTCGAACTTCTACCAGCCGCAGGTGGCCGCCCTCGCCGAGCGGTTCACCGTCGTCCGACCCGACATGGAGGGCTCCGGACGCTCGCCGGTCGCCGGGACGGTCTCCATCCAGAGCTTCGCCAACGACCTCGCCGACCTGCTCTCCCGGCTCGACGCGGGGCCCGCCCGCGTCGTCGGCCACTCGATGGCCACCATCACCGTGCGCCTGCTCGCCGCGACCCGGCCCGAGGCGGTGTCCCACCTCGCCCTGCTCGGCGCCGTGCCCGCGCCGCTGCCGGAGGCCGGGCAGCAGGCACAGCACGACCGGGCCGCGAAGGCCCGGGCCGGCGAGATGCCGGCGATCGCGGACGCGGTGATGGCGAACGCCACCGCCGAGACCACCCGCCGGGACGCCCCCGCCACCGCCGCCCTCGTCCGGGAGCTCGTCCTGCGCCAGGACCCCGAGGGCTACGCCCGCTCATGCGAGGCCCTCGCGGGCGCGCCCGACCCGGGACCGATCGACCCGCAGCTGCCGCTGCTGCTGCTCACCGGCGCCGAGGACGGGGTCGGCAGGCCCGCGATCAGCGAGGCGCTCGCCGAGGCGCACGGCGCGGCGACGCTCGACGTCCTGCCCGGCTGCGGCCACTGGACCGCCCTCGAGCGGCCGAACGACGTGACCGAGCACCTCCTCAAGTTCTTCTGACCCCCACCGCCGTCCCTCGACGCCGAGGAGCCCCTCATGAGCAAGGTCCTGTTCCGCAACGTCTCGATCCTCGACTCCACCGGGGCCCTGCCCTACCCCGGTGACGTGCTCGTCGAGGACGACCGCATCGCCGCGGTGGGCACCGTCGACGCCACGCGCGCCGACGGCGCGCAGGTGGTGGAGGGGCGCGGACGCACCCTCATGTCCGGGCTGTGCGACGCCCACACGCACTTCTCGTGGAACAACTCCGCCGACCTCGACGGCCTCGGCCTGATGCCGGTCGAGGAGCACCTGCTCTTCTCGATGGAGTCGGCGAAGAAGTACATCGACTCCGGCTACACGATGTGCCTGGGCGCCGCCTCGGCCAAGGAGCGCCTCGACGTCGTCTGCCGCGACGCCATCGCCGCCGGCCGCATCCCCGGCCCGCGCTACCTCGCCAACGGCCCGGAGATCGCCGTGACCGGCGGCGCGCTCATCAAGTCGATCACGAAGTTCGCGGACGGCCCCGAGGGCATGCGCAAGGCGGTCCGCGAGCTGATCGACCTCGGCGTCGACCAGATCAAGCTGTCGATGACCGGTGAGGAGATCACCGGCACGCAGCGCGCCGAGGACACCTACTTCTCCGACGAGGAGGTGGCCGCCGCCGTCGCCGAGGCCCACCGCCGCGGCAAGCGCGTGTGCGCCCACGCCCGCTCCGCGGAGAGCGTGAAGATGTGCCTGCGGAACAAGGTCGACATCATCTACCACGCCTCCTTCACCGACGCCGAGGGCATGGACATGCTCGAGGCCAACAAGGACTGGGTGTTCGTCGCGCCCGGCATCAACTGGCTCGTCGCGACCCTCTACGAGGCCGAGGCGTTCGGGTTCCCGCAGGAGGCGGCCGAGGCCGTCGGCTACAAGAAGGAACTCGAGGTGGCCACCGAGGGGCTGCGCGAGATGCACCGGCGCGGCATCAAGCTGCTGCCCGGCGGCGACTACGGGTTCGCGTGGACCCCGCACGGCACCTACGCCCGCGACCTCGAGCACTTCGTCGAGCGGCTCGGCTTCACGCCGATGGAGGCGATCATCTCCGCCACCGCGTGGGGCGGCGAGATCATGCTGCAGCCCGACGAGCTCGGGAAGGTCCAGCCCGGCTACCTCGCCGACCTCATCCTCGTCGACGGCGACCCGCTCGAGGACATCACCGTGCTCCAGGACCACGACCGGCTGCACGCGATCATGAAGGACGGGCGCTTCCACAAGGAGGACGCGCCGCTGGTCACGCACAGCGGGCTCGACGACCCGGCGGGCCCGGTCAGCCCGGCGACCCGCGAGTACGTCGAGGCCCGGCCCTGACGTGCCGCTGCTCGTCTGCCGGACCTGTCCACGCGACCGCACGGACACCGGCTCGTTCGGCGCCGCGCTCGACCCGCTCCTGACGGGGGCGGCCGGGCGCGGCGTCCGCGTGCGGCACGTGCCGTGCCTCGGTGGTTGCCCGAACGACGGGAACGTGGCCGTCGACGGGCCGGGCAAGCCGCGGGTGCGGTTCTCCCGCATCGCCGCCGAGGACGCCGCCGCGCTCGTCGAGGCCGCGGTGGCCTTCGACGCCAGCGAGAGCGGTCTTCCCGACGTCGGGTGGGAGGTCCCGGACGCCCTGCGGGGCCGGCTCACCGCCGTCACCCCGAAGCGGGTCGGGTGACCGGCTGGCCGTCCGCGCCGCGACGGACGATCATGCGCCCGTGACCCTCGGCGAGGCGGCGATCATCGCGTTCGCCGGCGTGTGGGCCGGGATGATCAACACGATCGTCGGCTCCGGCACGCTCGTGACGTTCCCGGTGCTGCTCGCGCTCGGCTTCCCGCCACTCACGGCCAACGTGTCGAACGGCCTGGGACTGGTACCCGGGTCGGTCACCGGCGCCATCGGGTACCGCCGGGAGCTGAGAGGACTGACCGGCCGCGTCCTGCGGCTGGCGGTCCCGACCGCCCTCGGCGGCCTGGCCGGGGCGCTGCTGCTGTTCGCCCTGCCGTCGGGGGTCTTCGACGCCGTCGTCCCGGTGCTGGTGGCGCTGGCCGTCGTGCTCGTGGTGGTCCAGCCCGCGGTGGCCCGCCGGATCGCCGCCCGCCGACCCTCCGGCGAACCCCGCACGCGCGTCGGCGTCGGGATGCAGGCGTCGGTGTTCGGTACGGGGGTCTACGGCGGCTACTTCGGCGCGGCGCAGGGCGTGCTGCTGCTCGGGGTGCTGGGCATCGGCATCGACGACGACCTGCAGCGGCACAACGCCGTCAAGAACATCCTCGCGTCCGTCGCGAACCTGGTCTCGGGCCTCGTGTTCGCCCTCGTGGCCCCGGTGTCGTGGCCCGTCGTCGGGTTGATCGCGGGCGGGTCGATCGTCGGCGGCGTCCTCGGGGCGTTGATCGGCCGCCGGCTCCCGCCGATCGTGCTGCGCGGGGTCATCGTGGTGGTCGGCCTCGCGGCGCTGGTGCAGCTCCTGCTCCGCTGACGCCGCCGCGAGATTCACGTCAGGCATCCCGGCGGGCCCGGAAACCTGCCTGACGTAGCCCTCGCGGCAGCAGCTCAGCCCTTCAGCGGCGCGATGACCTGCTCGGCGAAGCGCAGGACCGGTTCCGTGGAGCGCGGGTGCCCGAAGTCCATGACGACGTGTCCCACCCCGAGGTCCCGGTGCCCGGCGAGCTCCTCGACGAGCTTCGCGGAGTCGTCGTCGGTCTCGGGCAGCGCGCGCTCGAGCGTCACCGTCACCTCGATCGCGTCGGGGTCCCGGCCCGCCTGCTCGGCCGCGTTCCGCACGATGTCCCGACGACGGGTGAAGCCGTCCCCGGCCGGCCCGTTCCACAGGTCGGCGAGCCGCCCGACCATCGGGAGCCCGACCTTCTCGCCCGCCGCACCGATGCACACGCGCGGCGGCGGGTCGGTCAGCGGGGGAGCGGACGCCTCGGTGATGGTGGTGAACCGGCCCTCGTACGAGGGGTACTCCTGCGTCCACATCCGCCGGCAGATCTCGATGGTCTCCTCGAGCTGCGCGAACCGCACCGACGGCTTCGGGAACTCGTAGCCGTACGCCTCGTACTCCTTCTCCCGCCAGCCGGCGCCGATCCCGAGCACGAACCGCCCGCCGGAGAGGTACTGCAGCGTCGCCGCCATCTTCGCCAGCAGCGGCGGGTGCCGGTAGCCGACGCCGAGCACGTGGTGGCAGAGCTCCACCGACTCGTGCCGCGCCGCGAGCCACGTCAGCGTCGTCCACGCCTCGAGGAACGGGTCGGTCTTCTCGTCGAACCCGTAGAAGTGGTCGGCGATCCACAGCGAGTCGAAGTGCGGCAACGCCGTCGGCAGGATCTCCGTGTCCTGGTACGCGGCGATCGGCACCTGGTCCGACCACCGGTTGCCGATCACGGGGGACAGCCATCCGAACCGCAGACCCTGAGTCACGCGAGTGATCCTCTCACCGTTCGCTGTCGAGCTGCGCCATCGCCGCCGCGGGGTAGCGGTCGCCGGAGACCGATCCGGCCGGGATCAGCTCGTCGACGCGGGCGAGGTCGTCCGCGGTGAGCTCGACGTCGGTCAGCGACGACGTGACCTGGTCGACCCGCCGCGCCCCGATCACCGGCACGACGTCCCCGCCCTGCGCACTCACCCAGCCGATCGCCAGCTGCGCCACCGTGACGTCCTTCGCCGCCGCCATCTCGTGCAGCCGGGCGACGAGGGCCTGGTTGTGCTCGCGGTGCTCGCCCTGCCAGCGCGGGGTCATCGCCCGGCCGCCGGTCACGGCCCCGCTGCCGCCGATCAGCCCGCGCCCCAGCACGCCGTAGGCGGTGATCCCGACGCCGAGCTCCCGGCAGGTCGGCAGGATCTCCGCCTCGATCTCGCGGCTCAGCACCGAGTACTCGATCTGCAGGTCGCAGATCGGCGTCACCGCGGCGGCCCGCCGGATCGTCGCGGCCGAGACCTCGCTGAGCCCGACGTGCCGCACGTACCCCTGCTCGACGAGCTCGGCGATCGCGCCGACGGTGTCCTCGATCGGCACCGCGGGATCGAGCCGCGCCGGACGGTAGACGTCGACGTGGTCGACCCCGAGCCGCTGCAACGAGTAGGTGAGGAAGTTCTTCACGGCCGCCGGGCGCGCATCGACCCCGACCATCCCGCCGTCGGGAGCCCGCATCGCCCCGAACTTGACCGAGAGGACCACGTCCTCGCGGGACCGGTCGGCCAGGGCACGGCGGATGAGCATCTCGTTGTGGCCGGAGCCGTAGAAGTCGCCGGTGTCGAGGAGGGTGCCGCCGGCGTCGAGGTAGGCGTGGATCACGCGGACCCCCTCGTCCTCGTCGACGGCGCCGTACACGCCGGACAGGCCCATGCACCCGAGGGCGGGGGAGGTGACGAGGGGACCGGTGGAGCCGAGCTGTCGGTGCTGCATGGCGTCCACCCTGCGCCCGGCGGCGCGGGCGTGGCAGGCCTGGCCCGACCCAGGGACCGGCCGACCCTGGCTCACGTTCCCGACGGCGGGTGATGCTGGGTCGGTGATCGACCGCGCGGGCCTCGGGGACTTCCTCCGGCGACGACGGGAGCTGCTGCGGCCCGCCGAGGTCGGGCTCGTGCCGGGACCCCGACGACGGACGCCGGGGTTGCGCCGCGAGGAGGTCGCGCAGCTGGCGGGGTTGTCGGTCGACTACTACACGCGCCTCGAGCAGGCCCGCGGCCCGCACCCGAGCGAACTGGTCGTCGGGAGCCTGGCTCGGGCGCTGCGCTGCGATCTCGACGAGCGCGACCACCTCTTCCACCTCGCCGGGCTCGTGCCGCCGGCGCGGCGGGCCGGTCGGCACGTGTCGCCCGGGTTGATGGCCCTGGTCGACCACCTCACGGACGTGCCGGCCCGCATCCACACCGACCTGCACGACGTGCTCTGGCAGAACCCGCTCGCCGCCACGCTGTTCGGCACCGATCCGGTCAACCCGGTCCGCCGCTGGTTCACCGACGCCACGCTCCGGGCCACGACCCCGGCCGAGGACCGGGCCGCGCTGTCCGCCGAACACGTCCGCGACCTGCGCGCCACCGCCGCCCGGCGGGCCGGGGACGCGGACGTCGCGGAGCTGGTGGACGACCTGCGGACGCGCAGCGCGGAGTTCCGGGACCTGTGGGAGCGCCACGAGGTCGGGGTCCGGCGGGTCGGCCGGAAGCGCTTCGCCCACCCCGAGGTCGGGCTCGTGCACCTGACCTGCGAGGTGCTGCTGACCCCGGAGTCCGACCGCGTCCTGCTCGTCTACTTCCCGACCGAGGGCACCGACGCCCGCGAGAAGCTCGACCTGCTGCGGGTGATCGGGACGCAGTCGATGCACCCGTCGTCGTGATCAGTCGGGTCGGCCCGCCCGGTCCATCGCCGCGGTGAGGCGCTCGAGGAAGGCCCGCACGACGACCGCCTCCTCCGGGGAGAGCGACCGGCCGACCTCGTCGACGAGGCGCAGGCCGGGCAACCACACGGCGAGTGCGTGCGCCTGCGCCCCGGCGGTCGCGGTGAGGGTGACCCGACGCCGGTCGGTCGGGTGCGGGGTGCGCTCGACGTGGCCCGCAGCCTCCAGGCGGTCGACCAGGACCGTGGCCGAGGCCGAGCGGATGCCGAGGCGGTCGGCGAGCTCGGCGGCGCCCATCGGTCCGTGTTCGGAGAGCAGGTGGACCGCGGTCATGTCGGTGACGTTCATCTGCATGGCCCGGGCCATCCGGACGACGAGGTCCTGCGAGGCGCCGATCAGGTCGCGCACCGCGAACGTCATCGGGTCGAACCGTGCGATCTCGGCCTCCGGGTCCACGCCGCGAAGCTTCTCACATCTCTAGTAGTTAGACGTTCTAGCGATGGGGTATCCGAGCGGCATGACACGCCACGCACTCATCTCCGGCGCGAGCGTCGGCGGCCCGGCGCTCGCCCACGAACTCAACGCACGGGGCTGGCGCACCACCGTCGTCGAGCGCTACCCCCGGCTGCGCGACGAGGGGCAGAACATCGACGTCCGCGGGGCGGGGCGGGAGGTCCTGCGCCGGATGGGGCTCGAGGCGGAGGCGCTCGTCACGAGCACGACGGAGGTGGGGACGCGGTTCGTCGACGATCGGGGTGGCACGGTCGGGGAGTTCCCGGCGGGCGAGGACGACATCCACGGCCCCACCGCCGAGCTGGAGATCCTGCGCGGCGAGATGGCCCGGATCCTCTTCGAGCACACCGTCGACGACACCGACTACCGCTTCGGGGAGCAGATCGCCGACCTCACCGACGCCGACGACCACGTCACCGCCACCCTGGCGAGCGGGGAGCGGATCGACGCCGACCTCGTCGTGGTCGCCGAGGGCACCCGCTCGCGGACCCGGTCCCTCGTCGTGCCCGACGCCGAGCTCTCCGAGCTGGGTCTGATCATCGCCAACATCACGATCCCGCGGACGGCCGACGACGACCGCTGGTGGCGCTGGATGCACACCACCCGCACCCGCGGGGTCAGCCTGCGCCCGGACAACGTGGGTACCACCCGCGCGATGCTGAGCTTCCTCACCGACGTGCGCGGCCTGGAACAGCTCGACCACGACGACCAGGTGATGATCCTGCGGAAGACCTTCGCCGACGTCGGCTGGGAGGCGCCCCGCATCCTCGAGGTGCTGGACGACGCGCCGATGTACGTCGACGCCGTGGCCCAGGTGAAGCTCGACCGCTGGAGTTCCGGACGACGGGTGCTGCTCGGCGACGCCGCCTGGGCCACCGGGCCGTTCGGCACCGGCACCACGCTCGCGCTGACCGGCGCGCACGTGCTGGCCGGGGAGCTGGACCGGAACGCCGACCACCAGGTCGCGCTGCAGCGCTACGAGGAGGTCATGCGCCCCTTCGTCACCGAGGCGCAGAACGTGAACCCGCGGATGATCCGGGCCGTCAACCCCGGCTCGCGCGCGGCACTGGTCGCCCAGCAGGGGGTGCTCCGCACGGTCGCCACGCTGCAGCGCTGGACCGGGCTCGCCGACCGCATCTTCAGCCCGCCGGCCGACAAGGTCGAGCTGCCGGAGTATGCGCTCCGCGCACGTGAGCAGAAAGTGGGGCTATAGAGCCTGTCGGCTTTTGTAGACCGGCGCCAGCGCCTCTGATTGGATCTTGGGGTGGCTCGTGACTTCCGTCCGGTGGATCGTGACACCGGGTTCCTGCTGCCCCCGGATGTGCGGGACTGGCTGCCCGAGGGGCATCTGGCCTGGACGGTGATCGACGCGGTCGAGATGTTGGATCTGACCGCGTTGATCTCCACCTACCGGCTGGGGGGTCGCGGCCGGCGGGCCTACGACCCGGCGATGATGCTCACGTTGTTGATCTACGCGTATGCGGTGGGTCTGACGTCCTCACGCGGGATCGAACGCGCCTGCGGCCACGACGTGGCGTTCCGGGTGATCACCGCCAACCAGGTCCCTGATCACGACACCATCGCCGCGTTCCGGGTCCGGCACCGCGAGGTGTTCAAGGACCTGTTCATCGAGGTCCTCAAGGTCTGCGCGGCCGCGGGGCTGGGGCGGGTCGGGACGATCTCGGTCGATGGCAGCAAGATCGCCGCGAACGCCTCGTCGCGGCGCAACCGCACCGCGGCGGGGATCGCCAAAGCCCAGGCCGAACTGGGTGAGCCGGAGCCCGATGACCCGGATCTGGGTGACCCGGATCTGGGTGACCCGGATCTGGGTGGCCCGGAGCTGGGTGACCCGGAGCCCGATGACCGGGGTCTGGCGGGGGTGGTCGAGGACCGCCTGGAACGGGCCGAGTCCAGCGACGCCGCCGAGGACGCCGAGCACGGGCCGGGACGACGGGGCGACGAGCCGCCCGAGGACATGAACGACCCGACCGCGCGGCGGGCCCGGCTGGCCCGGGCCGCGGCGAAGGTCGCCGAGCAGAACGCCGCCCGGGCGGCGGAAGCGGCCGCCCAGCAGCAACGCTACGAGACCAGGCTCGCGGCCCGGAACGCCCACCACGCCACCCACGGGCGCTTCCCGAAAGGCCGGCCCCCGAAGGCACCGGCCACCCCGACCGAGGCACCGGCCACCCCGACCGAGAGCACCCCGGCCGGGGACAAGCCGGTGCGGGCGAACACCACCGACCCCGACTCCCGGCCGTTGCGGACCGCGCAGGGGTTCCTGCAGGGCTTCAACTCCCAGGCCGTGGTCGGCGACGACCAGGTCGTGATCGCGGTCGAGGTCGTCGACCAGGCCAACGACGCCGGTCTGCTCGCCCCGATGACCGCCGCCGCGCTGGACAACCTCGCCCGCGCCGGGATCGACGCCCCGGTCGAGACCGTGCTCGCTGACACCGGCTACTTCACCGCCGGAGACATCACCGCCCTCGATGACGTCCACCAGCAGGGGCGGGGCCCCCGACCGCTGGTCGCGCCCACACGTGATGCGCTGCGCGACCCCGAGCAGCAACAACCACCCCGGCAGGAGTCGCGGGTGCGCCGCCGGATGCGCGAACGGCTCGCCGAGCCCGAGGCGCGCGAGCGCTACCGACGTCGCAAAGTCACCGTCGAACCGGTCTTCGGGCAGATCAAGAACCGGATCGCCGACCGGTTCCGGGTTCGGGGTCTCGTCGCGGTCCGCGCCGAGCTCACCCTGATCGCCACCGCCCACAACCTGCTCAAGCTCCACACCGCAACCACCTGAGAAGCGGGCCACGGCGCCCTCCGGGCGCCGCAGCCCGCCCTCAGGAACCCGCCGTCAGGAACCCGCCGTCCGGAACCCGGAATCAGCGACTGACTCCGAGCACCCACCGGACTTACAAAGTCCGACAGGCTCTATAGGCCCACTTTCTGCTCACCCGAGCGAAGCTCACCACTGGACGGCAGGGTCGCGGCGGTCACGGGCGCGTCGAGCGGGATCGGCGAGGCGACCGCCCGGGCGCTCGCGGCCGAGGGGGCGACCGTCGCGCTGCTCGCCCGGCGGGCCGACCGGCTCGAGGCGCTGGCCGCGGACCTCGGCGGCGGGACCAGCGTGCATGCCGTCGACCTCGCCGACCCCGAGGCGGCCGTGGCCGCGATCGGGGAGGTCCTCGCGCGGCACGGGCGGCTCGACGTGCTGGTCAACAACGCCGGGTTCGGCTCGCTCGCCCCGGCGCGCGGGTCGTACCTCGCCGACTGGCGCGCGACCACGGCGGTCAACCTCGACGGGCTGCTCGCGGCGACGCACGCGGCCCTCGAGCCGCTCGTGGCCGCGGCAGCGGAGCGCGGCGTGGCCGACCTGGTCAACGTCGACTCCGACGCCGGCCGCCGGGTGCTGCCGGTCGGGGCGGTCTACAGCGCGACGAAGCACGCGGTCGGCGCGTTCTCCGAGTCGCTGCGCCAGGAGCTCGCCCCGGCCCACGTGCGCGTCGGCGTCGTCGAGCCGGGCATCACGCGCACCGAGCTGCCCGACAAGGGCGACGGCGACACCCCCGACCTCTCGCTCGGCGAGCTCGGGGTCCTCGAGGCGGCCGACATCGCGGACGCCGTCCTCTGGATGGTCACGCGGCCGGCCCGCGTCGCGGTCAACGAGGTGCTGGTCCGACCGGTGGAGCAGACCTCACGCCATCCAGGTGAGCTACCCGTGAAACGTGACACCTTTCGATGTAACGAAGACGGGGATCTTGCGATGAGCCCCACGACGGGTCGGTCGGGCGCGGGTGACACCCCGCCCGTGCGCCGCTGCTTCGGGAGGACGCCATCGCATCGCGGACAGCCTCATCGCATGCCGTCCGATCGGGCTATCGTGATCGTGTGGAACAGCCGCGTCCCGCCGACCGGAGGCAGGGCGACGCTCCGCTGACCGGCCGGGACGCCGAGCTGGCGTGGCTGCGGGGCTGGGCGAACCGCGCCCGGGCGAGCCGTGCGGGCCGGGTGCTGGTCACCGGCCCGGCGGGCATCGGCAAGAGCAGCCTGGTCGGCGCCTTCGCGGCGGACCTGTCGGGCGCCTCCGTCGTCGTCGTGCAGGCGGGCCGGTGCCACCGGCCGGGGGACTTCCTGACGAGTCTGGGGCAGGCCCTCGGCGCCCGGCCCTCCGCGCAGGACCGGGACCCGGTCGCGGCCCTGCTGCACGCCGTCGGCGACCGGCAGGACACCGGGCTGCTCGTGCTCGTCCTCGAGGACCTCCAGGAGATCGACGACGAGTCGGTCCCGGCGCTCGTCCGCCTCCTGCAGCGGCTGCGGCACGACCAGGTCCTCACCGTCGCGACCGCCCGCGACGAACTCGTGCCCGGGGCGTGGCGCTCCTGCTTCGTGGAGGGCGTCGACTCGACGACCCGCGTCCTGGGCGGGCTCGACGCCGGGGCGGTGCGGGAGCTCTCGTGCGCCGTGCGGCCCGGGGCCTGGCCGCCCGCGGCCGTGGAGGCGGTCGTCGCGCGCACGACGGGCCACCCGCTGCACCTGCTCACGGTCCTGCGCGAGGTGTCCGACGACGTCGTCACGGGTCACCGCCCGCTCGACGCCCACGCCTCCCTCGCCGACGACATCGACGCCGCCGTCGAGCGGCTCCCGGCCCCCGCGCGGGCCGTGCTGGCGGCGCTCGCGGTGCTCGGCACCGCGGCCGACCGGCCGATGCTCGCCCGGCTCGCAGGGCTCGACCCGCACGACGTCGAGAGCGCGCTCGAACCGCTGGTGACGGCGGGTCTGGTCGGGACGGGGTCGGGCCCGACGGTGCGCATCCAGCACCCGCTCCAGGCGGACGCGGTGCGCGCCGGCCTCCCGCCCGCGGCCCGGGAGGCGCTGCACCGCGCCGCCGCCCACCTGCTCGGCGGCCGGGCCGCGCTGCACCACCGCATCGCCGCGGCCGCGGGCCGGCCGGACCCCGGGCTCGCCGCCGACCTGGAACGGTCCGCGCTCGCCGAGCCCGTCGAGCACGGCGAGGCGGCGGACCGCCTCCTCGCCGCCGCGGACGTCGCGCCGGACGGCGCGGAGGCGCTCCGGCTCCGGCTGGCCGCGGCGGTCCGCCTCGTGGAGGCCGACGACGCCGAGCGGCTCGGACTCCTGCGCGAGGACGTCCGGCACGCCGAACCGGGTGCGGCGCGGTCGACCGTCCTCGGCTACCTCGCGGCCCTGGACGGCGAGCCGACGGCCGTGGACTACCTCGAGTCCGCCGCGGCCGACGTCGCGGCGCCGGACGAGCTGCGCGCCCTCGCCGGGGTCCGGCTCGCGCAGGAGCACACGACCCGGGCTCGGGGCCGGGAGACGGTCGCGGCGGCCCGGGCGGCCGCGTCGCTGACCCGGCGGTCGGCCCGCCGCGAGCAGGCCCGCATCTTCGAGGCCTTCGGGCGGGCGCACGAGGCGGGACCGGCGGCCGGACTGCGCGTCGTCGAGGCCGCCACGGCGGGCAGCGGGGGCTCGGCCCTGGTGGCCGGCATCCTGCACCAGCTCGCCGGGGACGTGGGCATCGCGCACGGGTGGTTCCGGGCGAGCCTGGACCGTGCCCGTCGTCAGGAGGACCGCACCGACGCGCACGAGGCGCACATCTACCTCGCCGAGACGCTGTGGCGGCAGGGGCGCTGGGACCTCGCCGCCGCCCAGGCCGACGTCGCCCTGGCCTGGTTCGCCGACGGCCAGCGGCCCTGGCTGGAGGCCGCGGTGCACGCGGTCGCCCTCCTCGTGCCGGCGGGCCGCGGTGACGAGGCCGAGGCCCGCCGGCACCTGACCGCCCTGCGGGCGGCGGCGGCGCGGTACCCGGGCCAGCAGGCGGGGTACGCCCTGGCGACCGGCGAGGCCGTCGTCGCCCGGGCCAGCGCACCGCACCGGATGCTCGCCGCGCTCGGGGACCTGCCCGCGCGGGCGGAGGCGAGCGGTCTGCTGTCCGCGCCCTTCACGCCGTGGCGCGTGCTGCACGCGGAGGCGCTGCTCGAGGCCGGCCGGGCCGAGCAGGCGGCGGCGACCGTGCAGGCGTGGGCCGCCCAGGACGCCCCACTGTGGTTCGACCTCACCCGCCACCGCCTGCTGGCGCGGATCGCCACGGCGGCGGGTGACGACGCCGGGACCGCCGCCGCGGTGCGCGCCGGGCTCGACCTCGCCCGCGCCGACGAACAGGCGGTGGCCGACGCGTGCCCGGTGGAGCTGGCCGAGCTGCACCTCGTCGCCGGCGCGCACCTGGTCCGCCGCGGTCGGGGCGCCCGGGCCGCGGTCCACCTCGAGGCGGCGCGGGCGACCTTCGTCGGGCTGGGGGCGAAGCCCTGGATCGAGCGGGTGGACGCGCTCGCCCGGGACGAGGGGGCGGCGGGTCCGGTGGAGCGGCTCACCCCCCGGGAACGTCAGGTGGCGGGGCTCGTCGCCGACGGCATGACCAACCGCGAGGTGGCCGACGAGCTCTGGGTGACGCCGAAGGCGGTCGACTACCACCTCGGCAACGTCTTCCGGAAGCTCGGGATCGGCTCGCGGCGCGAGCTGCGGGGCCGAGGGTGTGCGCTGCGCGCAGGTGAGCAGAAAGTGGGGCTATAGCCCCACTTTCTGCTCACCTGCGCGGAGCGCACCCTCAGGAGTCCCAGATGGGGCCGTAGGCCGGGATGCCGCGGCGGCGGAGCTCGCCGACCACCCGCAGCGTGGTGCGGCGGTTGGAGATGCAGACGACGGCCTCGGCGCCGGTCTCGGCGACGGCCCGGGCGGCGAGGGCGACGAGGTCGGGCTTGCCGTTCGCGTCGGTGTCCCAGAAGACGGCGGTGGGGTCGGCGGCGCGGATGTCGGCGACCAGCTCGGCGCCGTAGGTGCGCTCGGGGTTGCGGGTGACCCAGACCAGGTGGGCCGGGGTGTCCTCGCCGAGCAGGTGCGGCAGCACCGGGGCGATGCCGCTGCCGGTGGCGATCCAGACGACGCCGTGGAACATCCGCGAGACGCTGCCGACCCCCGTCGTCGGGACCCCGCGGACCCAGACGTGGTCGGGCCGGTCGTCGATGAACGCGCCCGTCCAGTTCCCGGCGCGGGAGACGGCCAGGCGGAAGTCGGAGCGGTCGGGGCGGGCGACGGTGGCGAAGGCGTGCCACTGCCCGAGCGGGTGGCGGGCGATGCGGGTGGCCGAGCCGATGCGCACCGGGCGGCCGCGGTCGGCGGTGACGAGGGCGACGTGGTCGGAGGGGGTGTCGATCGTGACGGGGAGGCGGCGCAGCTGCAGCCACGGGACGACGGCGGCGACGGCAACCGCGAGCAGGATCCAGGTGCCGGGGGTGGTGGCGAGCGCGACGGCGAACGACGTCGGGGCGTCGGCGGCGAGCACGACGGTCAACGCGGCGAACAGGGCGAGCGAGGCCCAGCCGCCCCAGCGGTGGGAGTGCTCGAAGCGGTCGTGGTGGCGCTCGCGGGCGCTCGGGCGGGCCAGGGCGGCCATGACGACGAGCACCACGAGGATGCCGGCGGCGATGCCGAGCACCGCGGGCCGCAGCGGGGTGGGCGGGGCGAGGGCGGTGAGGACGGTGAAGGCGAGGAACCACGCGATCGCCGAGATCGCCGCACCGACGTGGACGCCGGCGCCGACCTGGTGGACCTGCGCGATCGCGGCGCGCACCCGCAGCGGCCAGCTCCTCGGGGTGCGGGTGGCCAGGGCGAACAGCCCGTTGACCACGTCCTGCTGGCGGATCAGGGCGGCCAGCCCGACGTCGATGCTCGCCATCGTGGCGGCGGCCGCGGGGGAGAGGCCCAGCACGACCAGCGTGCCGGCGGCGACGAGGTTCGCGCCGAGGACCGCGAGCAGCCACCACCGCATCGGGCGGGTGGCGAGCCGGGCCGGGTCGGCGACCTGCGGGGCGGGTGCGGGGGCGGCGGTGACCGCGGGGACGGGCAGGGTGGCGACGCTCATGACGTGGCCCCTTCCGGGCGCTGACCGGGTGTGTCCCGGTGACGTCATGAAGCCTCCGGCGGGCGGGCCTCCGCTCCTGTCGGCCCGTCGGCCGGGGTCCGGACGACGGGACCGTCCCCCCGTCGGGGGACGGCGAGGTCACTGCTGCGGGCAGGCGGCACCCGTCGTCGGGATGCCGAGGCGGCTCGCCATCCACGGCAGCGACCGCTCGAACGCGGCCGAGAAGACGTCGAAGGTGTGGCCGCCGCCGGGCACGAGCACCGAGCAGGTGGTGATCCCGGCCCGCTGCGCGGCGGGGACGAGGGCGGCCTGGGCCTGCGCGGGAGCGGTGTCCGCGGTGCCGACCTCGAACCACCCTCCGAGGGCCGGGAACCGGGTCGAGCCGAGGATCGTGAGCGGCTCGTGGGCGTCGAAGGCGTCCTGTGACCCGCCGAAGAGCTGCGCGACCGTGTCGGCGGTCCCGGCGTTGGTGTCGCCGCTGCGCGGGCCCTCGAGGCCCGCGTAGTCGCCGAAGGTGTGGAAGTCGTTGGGGTGGCGCAGCGCGAGCATGACGGCGCACGACCCGCCCTCGGAGAGCCCGGCGATCGCCCACGCCGAGCCGGTCGGACGGGCCCGGAAGGTGGACAGGACGTAGTCCGGGACGTCCCGGGTCAGGTAGGTCTCGGCGTTGCCGGCCGGTCCGTCGACGCACTCGGTGTCGGCGGTGGTGGAGCCGTTGATGTCGGGCATGACCAGGATGGGGGAGACCCCGGCGTGGGCGGCCGCGAAGGCGTCGGCGATCTTGTCGGCGCGCCCGCCGTCGATCCAGTCCTGCGGGGTGCCCGGGGTGCCGTGCAGCAGCATGATCACGGGCAGCTGCGGGCGGGGCCTCGCGAAGAACGCCTGCGGCACGTAGATCATCGCCGGCCGCGCCGCGAAGCCGGAGGCGGTGGCGGGGATGGAGACCGGCGCGACGACGCCGGGGCCCGGGTCGGCGTCCTCGCGCAGCATCGTCTCGATGGTCACCTGGTCGCTGGGCGGCGCCCCGACCGCCTCGCCCAGGGTGCGGTAGTAGTCGAAGTGCAGGTTCACGGCGGCCGCCGACCCGAGCACGAGGGCGACGACGAGGGCGAGGACGGCGAGGACCCGCGTGACCCGTCGTCGGGACAGCAGCAGGGACACCAGGGCGACGAGCACGAGGGCGACGAGCAGGGCGCCGAACCAGGCGTCGGTCAGCTCGATCTCGAACACGACCCCGCCGGCCCTGACCACCGCGGACACGGCGAAGAGGATCGCGGCGGTCGCGAGGGCGAGCAGCGTGGCACGGAGGACGGGGCGGTCGTAGCGGGGCGCCTCGTGGCGCCCGTGCCCGTGCCCGTGCCCGCTCATGCGACCGGGGCGGGGGCGGTCGGCCGGATCCGGGCCCTCCGACGGTCGAGGGCCGCGACGACGAACGGCGGACACGACAGCACCACCACGGCGACCGCGAGCAGCGCGACGTAGACCGTCGTGCTGCCCGTCGTGAGCTGCGAGGGCGGGACGAACCCGAGGACGAACGAGAAGACGCAGCCGAGCAGTCCGATCCCGCCCGCGGCCCAGACGCCGGGCAGGCCGCCCGGGATGCGGTAGGGCCGGGGGACGTCGGGCCGGGTGTAGCGCAGCCGGATCACGGCGGCGAACATCAGCCCGTACATGATCACCACGATCTGCGCGGTGACTGCCGAGAGCATCCAGTAGGAGGTGCTCACGCTCGGCACGAGCAGGAACAGCAGGGCGAAGACGCTGCCCGCCACGCCCTGGACCATGACGAGGGTGACGGGCACGTCGCGGGCGTTGGTGCGCCCGAGCCGACGGGGTGCGCTGCCCTCGCGGGCGACCGCGGCGACGCCCTCGGCGGGCCCGAGGATCCACGGCGTGAGGTGGGCGACGCCGCCGAAGGCGATGAGCAGGGCGAGCGGGGCCACCAGCCAGCCGACGCCGAGCGAGTCGAGGGCGCTGCGGAAGAGCTCCATCGTCCCGGAGACCAGGCTGAGCTCGGAGGCGGGCACGACGAAGGCCATGAACAGGGAGCCGACCACCGAGAAGACGATCGTGATCCCGACGCACAGCAGGATCGCCCGCGGCACCACCCGGCCCGGGTCCTCCACGTGGCGGGCGTGGAAGCCCGCCATCTCCATGCCGGTGAACAGCAGGACGATGCCGGCGAGGAACGCGAGGTTGTCGATCTGGAGGTCGGGCACGAGCGCGCCGGCGGAGAACGGGATGGCCGACGGCCGCCCCTGCAGCAGGTAGGCCGCCCCGAGCACGACGACGAGCACCGCCGGGATGATCGAGCCCGCGACCGTGCCGATCGCACCGAGCCGCGCCGAGGCGCCCACGCCGCGCAGGCTCGCGAGGGTCGTCAGCCAGAAGATGGTGATCATGACGACGACGAGGAAGACCGTGTTCGTCGCCAGGGCCGGGTTGACGGCATAGGCCAGGCTCGCGGCGATGAAGGAGAGCACCGTCGGGAACCAGGCGACGTTCTCGGAGTAGTCGCACCAGACCGCGAGGAACCCGGTCCGCTCGCCGAAGGCCTCCTTCACCCAGGCGTACACCCCGCCGTCGCGGGGCCAGGCCGTGCCGAGCTCGGCGGCGGCCATCGCGATGGGGACGAGGAAGACGAGGATCGACAGGGCGAACAGCACCAGCATCGACCAGCCGTACTCGGCCATCACCGGCAGGTTGCGCGCGCTGACGATCGCCGCGACGTTGATCATCGCGAGGGCGAGGACGCCCAGCTTCGTGCCGCGCGCCGTCATCGGGCCCCCCGCGCGGTGAGCGCCGCGCTGATGCGGTCGGTCAGGTCGTCGTCGGCGAGGCCGGGGATCGAGACGACGAGGTCGTCGAAGGTGTGGACGAGCGTGCTGCCGCGGGGCCGCACCCGGACCTCCTCGGTCTGGGCCGCGGCGTCCCGGTCGCCGGCGGAGTCGAAGCGTTCGACCCCGATGCGGGCGACGGGCCCCGTGGTGCAGCCGGGCCGGCCGTCCGCGACGTCGAGCGTGACCGCCTCGACGGCGCTGGGGGCGGCAGCGGTCCGCCCGGTCCGGGCGCACACCGTGAGGCCCGCGGTCTCGAGCGCGCCGGTCGCGGCAGCCACACCGCCCCGGACGAAGGTCGCCCGCCCGCCGTCGATCCAGAGCACGATGATGAGCAGGACCGCGACGAGCGCGACGGCGACGACCGCGCCCGCCGCCCGCAGGGTCCCGCGCTCCGGGGCCGGGGCGCTCACGCCGGTCCCGACGACGGGGCCGACGGCGACGGCGTCCCGCCGACCGCCGCCGGGACGAACAGCGGTCCGAGGCCGGGCAGGGCGAGGAACCCCTCTGCGCCGGCGTAGA
Organism: Actinomycetospora corticicola; assembly: GCF_013409505.1. NCBI lineage: Bacteria > Bacillati > Actinomycetota > Actinomycetes > Pseudonocardiales > Pseudonocardiaceae > Actinomycetospora > Actinomycetospora corticicola. Next base: position 553,480 of record NZ_JACCBN010000001.1, read on the forward strand.
GCAGGCCGACGCGGGGGAGGTCGGCCGCGTGGCGGTAGGCGAGCACCCGCGGCAGCCACTGCGGGTCGAACTTGGCGTTGAAGTCGTGCAGGGAGCGCACCTGGAAGAACGGGTTGAGCACCCCGACCGCCTTCCGAGCCAGCCGCTGGGCCGGCGTGAACGGCACGTCCTCGTCGAAGAGGCGGCCCCACAGGGCGAAGTTCATGGACAGCCGCGTCACGCCGCGTGTGCCGAGGGCCTCGGCGCTCCGCGCGATGAGGAACTCGGTCATCCCGTTGGGCGCCGACGGGTCGTGGCGCATGAGGTCGAGCGTGTAGCCGAACGTCGTGCCCGTCTGCGGCCCGCCGTAGGCCGGGACGAGGCGGAGGAACCCGCCCGGCACCCCGTGCTCGTCGAGGGCGACGCAGAGCAGGAAGTCCGGGTTCCGGCCGGCGCCCGCGACGTCCTGGGACAGGGCCATCGTGAACCCGCGCTCGGGGGCCTTGCCGCGCCACTGCTCGCTGATCGCGTTGAGCCCCGCGACCAGCTCGGGCGAGGCGTTCGCCTCGGTGACGAGCTGGAACCGGTAGCTGCGCTCGACCCGCCGCACGGCGGCGCGGACGCTCTTGCGGGCGCGCCCCTCGAGGGTGAACGTCGTGCAGTCGAGGATCGCCTCGTCGCCGAGGTAGAAGCTCTTGAACCCGCGGGCGGCGAGCGCACCGGACCCGGTGACGGTCTCCTCGCGGGCGGCGAGGAACGCCGGGGTCCAGGCCCGCTCCTCGCACATCGCGAGGAACTCGTCGACGACGCGGGGGATCGAGGCCGGGTCGCCGATCGGGTCGCCGGAGGCGAGGGCGTACCCGCGCAGGTAGGTGTAGGCGATCATCGCGCGGCCGTCGGAGGCGAAGAAGAAGCTCTTGTCGTCGCGCAGTGCGAACGCCGCCAGGGTGTCCCAGCCGAACGTCGTCACGAGCGTCTGCGCGTGCGCCCACTCCTGCGGCGTGTGCGGGGAGCGCGACAGGAGCGGCCGGAAGACCAGGATCAGCACGATGACGAGGCCCGCGATGCCGAGCGCGAGCAGGGTGTCGGGGAACCAGGCCGCGAACAGCGGGCGGGCGAACGTGTAGGGCCCGTCCAGGCCGATCAGCCCGCCGACGATCGTCTCGAGTCCGCCGCCGAGGGTGAGCTCCGGCGTCATGCGACCCCGTTGGAAGGCCAGACCGACGAAGCCGAACAGCAGGACGGCCCCGAGGTAGATCGGGACCACGCGGAGCAGTCGCAGCAACGACGGCGGGTCGGCGGGCGCGTGGAAGCTGCGCCGGTAGCGCGCCAGCAGGGCGAGCATGACGAGGCAGAGCAGCATGCCGACCTCGTGCGGTCCCTTGAGGACGTGCGCGAGGAGGCCGAGCCCGAACAGCCCGACGGCGACCCGCCAGGCGGCCTGCTTGTGCCGGGCCAGCTGGTCGGCGAGCAGGAGCAGGACGAGCCCGATCACCGCCGACATGACGTGGCCGGAGACGATCGCCCAGGGCGGGACGACGTCGACCGTGAGCTCGCCGAGCACCTGTCGGTGGATCCCCGGGAGCATCGAGAGCAGGTGCAGGACCCCGGCGACGGCGGTGATGCCGGCGACCACCCGCGGGGCGACGGCGGGGCGTGGTTCGCGGGGCTCGACGACGGGGTTCTCGACGGGCGGTGGCAGCACCATCGGGGTCGGGGGGAGCCCGGTCGGCGGCAGGACCGGACGGACGGCGCCCGTCGGGCCGGCACCGGGAGGCGGTGCGAACTCGGGGCGCAGCGTCGGGAAGAGCAGGACCTCGCGGATCGAGTCGACGCTCGCGAGCAGCATGACGAGGCGGTCGATGCCGATCCCGAGGCCGCCGGTGGGCGGCATGCCGTACTCGAGGGCGCGGACGTAGTCCTCGTCGATGTCGCCGGCCTCGGGGTCGCCGTTGCGCTTGGCCTCGGCCTCCTCGACGAACGCCGCCATCTGTTCGGCCGGGTCGTTCTGCTCGGAGTAGGCGTTGCAGAGCTCGAAGCCCGCCACGATCAGCTCGAACCGCTCGCTGTAGGCGGGGTCGTCGCGGTGCACGCGGGCCAGCGGCGACACCTCGCGCGGGTAGTCGAGGCAGAAGACGGGGCCGTCGACGTCGTGCTGGACGCGCTCGTCGTAGACCTCGGTCATGAGGCGGCCCGCGCCCCAGCCCTGCTCGTAGGCGATGCCGAGGCGGGTGAGGGCGGCCCGGGCCTCGTCGAGCGGCATCTCCGGGTGCATGACCTCGCCGGTCCTCTCGGCGATCATGTCCGCGAAGCGCTTCCGCGGCCACGGCGGCGTGAGGTCGACGGTGCGGCCGAGGTAGTGCACCGTCAGGTCGGCGTCCGGACCGAGCGCGGCCCGCGCGGCCGCGACCACGAGCTTCTCGGTCAGGTCCATCATGTCGTGGTAGTCGGCGAACGCCTGGTAGGCCTCGAGCATCGTGAACTCGGGGTTGTGGCGGGTGTCGACGCCCTCGTTGCGGAACACCCGGCCGATCTCGAACACGCGGCCCATCCCGCCGACGATGAGGCGCTTGAGATGCAGCTCGAGCGCGATCCGCAGGTACATGTCGAGGTCGAGCGCGTTGTGGTGGGTGACGAACGGGCGCGCCGACGCCCCGCCCTGGATGTTCTGGAGCACCGGCCCCTCGACCTCGGTGAAGCCCTCCTCGGCGAGCTGCTCCCGGATGGCGCGGACCGCCGCGTGCCGGATGCGGAAGATGTCGCGGGTGCGGGCGTTCACCGACAGGTCGACGTAGCGGCGCCGGTAGCGGGTCTGCACGTCGGTGAGCCCGCCGTGGCCGAGGGGGAGTGCACGCTTCGCGCGGGCCAGCAGGACGTACGCGGTGACGCGCACCGACAGCTCGCCCGCCCGGGTGGTCATCGCCGTGCCGGTGACGCCGATCCAGTCGCCGAGTGAGAGGGCGTCGATGTCGTGGTGGGCGTCGGCGCCGAGCTCGGCGGTGTCGAGCAGCAGCTGGACGGCGTCGGTCCCGTCGCGCAGGTCGGCGAAGGACAGCCCGCCGTGCCGGCGCCGGCCGACCAGGCGTCCGGCGACCCGCACGGTGACCCCGGTGTCGGTGTCGGGCGCGAGACCGTCGAACTCCGTCCTCAGGTCCCCGACCCCGCGGTCGATCGCGAACCGGTAGGGCAACACCTCGCCGCTGGTCACCGTCTCGCCCATCGGCCGCCCACCCTCGCCTCGTTCACCACCGACCTGACCAGCACCCGTGAACGTAAATCGGACACGGCGGGGAACACCCTGGGGATTTCTCCTAGGGTGCGTCGTCCCGACGGCGGGTCGGGGGGCTCGTCGGCTCGGGGGTCCGGACCGCTGAGCGCGTCGGAGCATCCGAGTCGTCGTGACTCGGATGCTCCGACGTCGAGTGCGCTCGGCTCGGACGGCAGCTCCACGAGCGGACCCTCACGGGGAAGGCGGAGGCGGCCGGAGACCGATGAGGGTCCGCTCGCCCGGTCCCACCGCGCGGAGCGGACCTCAGCCCTCGCGTGACCCGTCGTCGGGAACGCGGAGCACGCGCCAGACGACGACCGCGACCGTCACCAGCGCGATCGCGCCCAGCACCACGAGGTCCGGGACACCGGCCCCGAGCGACACCGCCCCGTTCTCGGCCGCCGCCGAGGTCGCCGGGTCGGCGCCGACGAGCCCGGCCGTCCCGTCGAAGACGATGAACAGCACCCCGATGACGATGAAGAGCACGCCCGAGATCGCGGACGTCGTGTGCAGCCGCAGGCGGCCGACCGAGAACTCCCGGCCCCGCAGCCACGCGCGTCGGCCCAGGTCGAAGCGCTGCCAGAGCAGGGCCAGCACGAACAGCGGGAGCGCCATCCCCACGGCGTAGACCGCGAGCAGCGCCGCTCCGCGGACCGCCTGTCCGCTCGCGGCCGCGACCGTGAGCACCGCGCCGAGGATCGGGCCGGAGCAGAAGCCGGCCAGGCCGTAGGCGGCGCCGAGCCCGAGCGTCGCGAGCCAGGTGCCGCGCCGCGCCATCCGCGACTGGAACCGGGCCGCCGCGCCGAACGCCCACCCGCCGCCGAGCACCTGCACCACGCCGAGCGCGATGATCACCGCGCCGGCCACCGTCACCACCACCGAGCGGTACTGCGTCAGCACCCCCGCCAACGCCCCGGACCCGGCCCCGAGCGGGACGAGCACCGCCGCCAGCCCGAGCAGGAACACCCCGGTCCGCGCCACCAGTTCGGTCCGGCCGCTGAAGGCGTAGGCGAAGAACGACGGCAGCAGCAGCGCGCTGCACGGGCTGAGCAGCGCGAGGACCCCGCCGAGCAGGGCGGCGGCGTAGCCGAGGTCGGGCACCGTCAGCGGGCGCGGGCCAGCGCGGCGTCGAGGGCCTGCTGGAAGGTCGGCAGGGGCTGGGCGCCGAAGATCAGCTGGTCGCCGATCACGAAGCTGGGCACGCCGCCGACGCCGAGCCGGGAACCGAGTGCCTGGTCGTCGGCCACGGCCTGCGCGATCGCCGGGTCGGCGAAGTCCTGCTGGAAGCGGGGGACGTCGAGCCCGAGCCGGGCGGCCAGCGCGGTCAGCGACGCCTCCGTGACGTCCCCGCGGTTCTCCGGCGCCTGGTCGGCGTAGAGCGCGGCGTGGAACGGCCAGAACTGCCCCTGGCGTCCCGCCGCCCGCGCGGCGCGCGCCTCGAGGACCGACTCCGGGCCGAGGTAGGCGAAGTCGTGCCACTCGATCCGGACCTGCCCGGAGTCGACGTACTGCCGGATCAGCGCCGGCTCCGTGGACGTCGCGTAGAGCCGGCAGAACGGGCACTGGAAGTCGCCCCACTCCGCGAGCACCACCGGCGCGTCCACCCGGCCCAGCGCCAGGGGATCGCCGTCCTGACGGCGGGGTACGTCCAGTCGGGCCTGCGCCACCGGGTCCGACGACGTCGGGCCCGCGACCGGCGTGCTCCGGGACGTCGTCACGGTGACGACGGCGAGGACCGCCAGCACCGCCAGGACGATCACGGCGCCGACCACCAGCCGGGTGCGGTTCGGGCGGCGCTCCTGCGTGTCGGTCACGGCAGGGGTGTACCCCGCCGGCTGCGGCCCACCCGGCGTCGCGCGGATCTCTCAGCGCCGCAGCGCCTCGCTGGGGGAGTGGCCGAAGGCGGCGCGGTACTCGACCGAGAAGCGTCCGGGATGGGCGAAGCCCCACTGCGCCGCGACGGACGCGACCGTGACACCCGGCGTCGGGTCGGCCGCGACGAGGTCGCGGTGGGCCCCCTGCAGGCGCACCCGACGCAGGTAGGCCGTGGGGGAGGTGCCGCGGTGGCGTCGGAACGCCGCCTGCAACCCGCGCACGCCCACCCCCGCGGCCTCCGCGATCCGGGTGATGTCGATGTCCTGCGCGGCGTGGGCGTCGATGAACTCGACGGCGCGGCGGACCGACGCGGGCTCGGCGTGCTCCGTCGGCCGGGACCCGTCGCGCTGGGTCGAGTTGGGGAACACCACGAGCGCGGCCGTCGCGAGCTGGCGCCGCACCTCCGCGAGCAGCAGGCGCGGCGGGTCGACGTCGTCGGCGAGCACGGTGTCGTGGACGTGGGCGGTGAGCCCTGCCCAGTACCGGCCCAGGGCCGGGGTGAGCGGCTCGATGCCGGCGAAGGCCACCTCGTACGGCGCGAGCCCGCTGATCTCGGCACCCCGCCGGGCGACCTGCGCGGCGTCGATGGTCGTGAGCCGCAGGTCGACGTCGTTCCACCGCGTGGCGAAGCGCGTCCAGGTCGGTGTCAGCATCACGGGACCCGCGGTGGTGCGCCGGTCGCTGGTGATGACGAGCGGCGAGTCGGTCAGGGGTTGGCTGACGATGACGCGCGCGGTGGCGGGGGCGGACCCGCTGGAGAACCCGGCGGAGAAGGTCATCCGGTCGACGGCGAACGCCGCGGCGGACCTCGACGCGCGCTCGAACCGGAACGCCGAGACGTCGCCGTCCAGCCGCGGCTCGTGCTCGGTGTAGGCGGCCCGCATCGCCTCGAACGCCTCGTCGGGCTCGGTGGTGGACCACGAGTCGCGCCGCGCGCCGCTCGGCATCGCGCTCACCTCCCCGGTGTCGTCGTCGAGATCGATGTTCCCCCGACGGGTGATCCGGAAGCCCCCGGTTCCGCCGGAGAGGAGGTCCGGACCTGACCGCCTCGGCCGGAAGACTCCCGGGCATGGCGATCAGCACGGTCACGCACCTGAACTTCACCGGCAACGCGCGGCAGGCCCTCGAGTTCTACCGGTCCGTCTTCGGCGGACAGCTCATGATCGGCACCTACGGCGACGGTGGGGTGCCGCAGGACTCGCCCGACTCCGAGCGGGTCACGTTCGCGCCGGTCGCGGCCGACTCCCCGAACGCCGACCTGGTCGGGTTCGGGATGGTCGTGGCGGAGAACGGCTTCCGCATCGCCGCCTACGACGTGTTCGACGCGACCGGGGACCGGCTCGCCGGGTCCGACGGCCCTGGGCGCGCCGACGGGCTGGTGCACACCGAGTCGCTGTTCGTGCTGCTGAACGGGGACACGGTGGAGGAGGTCCGCGAGTTCTGGACGAGGCTGGCCGAGGGCGGTCGCATCATCCAGTCGCTCGCGCCGACGCCGTGGGGAGCGCCGTACGGCATGGTGACCGACCGCTTCGGCGTCACGTGGATCGTCGGGACGAACCCGGGCTGACCCCATGCGCAGATGTAGCGGATCCCGGCGCCCAGGCCTCGGATCCGCTACATCTGGTCGGCGTCCGGACCCCAGCCGCCGGTGAAGCGGGGCGGGCGCTTGTCCCGGAACGCCTCGAAGGCCTCCGCGGCGTCGTCGCCGGCGAGGTTCACCGCCTGCGCGCGGGCCTCGTTCGCGAGCGCCTCGCGCAGCGGCACCCCGACCGCCTCGTGCAGCAGCTCCTTCGTCTGCGCGAGGGCGACCGGCGGCCCGGCGACGAGGCGGTCGACCAGCGAGGTCACGGTCGCCTCGATCTCGTCCGGCTCGACGAGGTAGGTGACCAGCCCGAGCCGGTGCGCCTCGGTGCCGTCGATCATCTCGGCGAGCAGCGCCAGGCGCTTCGCCTGCTGCATCCCGACGAGACGGGGGAGCAGCCAGGAGCCGCCGAGGTCCAACGACAGCCCACGCGCGGCGAAGATCTGGGAGAACCGCGACCGCGGGGTGGCGACGACGAGGTCGCACCCGAGGGCGAGGTTCCACCCGGCCCCGACCGCCACCCCGTCGACGACCGCGACCGTGGGCACGGGCAGGTGGTGCAGCGCGAGCGGCACCTCGTTGATCCGCCGCATGCGGGCCAGCGGGTGCCCCGTCCCGACGTCGGACAGGTCGGCCCCGGCGCACAGGTCACCACCCGTGCCGCGCAGGACGAGCACCCGTGTGCCGTCGTCGCGTGCGGCAGTGAGCTCCGCGGCGAGTGCCGCCCAGCCGTCGTCGCCGAGGGCGTTCTTCCGGCGTGGGTTGTGCAGCGTCAGGGTGCGGACGCCGCCGGTGGTCGACGACCGGACCACGGGATCAGAGGAATCCGAAGAGCTGTCCGGCGACACGGCGGATCTGCACCTCCTCCGCGCCCTCGGTGATGCGGTACCGGCGGTGGTGGCGGTAGATGTGCTCGAACGGCTCGTGGCGCGAGTAGCCGAGCCCGCCGAACACCTGCATCGCACGGTCGGCCGCCTCGCAGACCAGCCGGTTCGCGCGGTAGTTGCACATCGACACGTGGTGGCCCACCGACACCTCGGGCCGGCCCTCGCGATGGCACTCGTCGAGCTCGGCGGCGGTGTCGCGGATCAGCGCGCGCAGCATCGTCGCCTCGGTGTGCAGCTCCACCAGCGGCCACTGGATCGCCTGCCGGCTCGCGAGGGGCCGGCCGAAGGTGTGCCGTTCCCGGGCGTGGGCGACGGCCCGGTCGATGCAGTACTGCGCGGCCCCGAGGCTCGACGCGGCCTGCCGGATGCGGTTGGAGTGCACGAACGTCTGGGCCACGTCCAGCGCGCGGCCCTCCTCGCCGAACAGGGCGGACCCGGGCACGCGGACGTCGCGCAGCACCACCTCGCCGTGGTCGGTGGGCATGTTGAGCGTCCACCAGTAGAAGGGCACCTCGAACCCCGGCGTGTCCGTCGGGACGAGGAAGGCGGACAGGCCGCGGGCGCTGCCGGGATCACCCGACGTCCGGGCGAACACCATCTCGTGGCTCGCCCGGTGCACCCCGGTGCTCCACCGCTTCGCCCCGTCGATCACCCAGTCGTCGCCGTCGCGGCGCGCCGTGGTCTCCATCCAGGTGGCGTCGCTGCCGTGCTCGGGCTCGGTCAGGCCGAAGGCGAGGCCCCGCCGTCCGGTGATGACGTCCTCGACCAGCTCCTCGCGCTGCGCCGGCGTCCCGTAGAGGTGCAGCAGATGCGCGAAGACGAGGTTCCCGACGACGGAGTGCTCGTTCTGGAGGTCGTTGTGCAGCCCCAGCCCGCGGTGCGCGAGGTGCTCCCGGACGGCGGCCATCGCCGACTCCGTGCCCGCGCGGCCGCCGAGCTCGGTCGGCAGCGAGTAGCGGTAGAACCCGGCCGCGTCGGCCCGACGGCAGGCCTCGGCGAGCAGGTCCTCCCACTCCCGGCGCGGCAGGCCGCCCGCGTCGACGTCGGTGCGCGCGAACTCGCGGCGGTGGTCGAAGAAGCGCTCGTTGTCGTCCTGCGCCTGCAGCGGGACGATCTCGGCGTCGATGAACGCGTCCAGCTCGCGCAGGAGGGTCGCGACGTCGGGGTCGAGCGAGGTCACCGCGGCACCTCCTCCGAGCACCTGCACGACGGATCTCGTCCCGCCGGGCCGTGGGTGTTCTACCCCGCGAGTCGCGTGCGGACCAGGGCCGAACCGGGCGGGACCGGGGTTGCGCTGCACCGATGGACGTAACGCCGTGCGAGCCAAAGGCACGAATTGTCGACGAAGTGGATGTGATTCCGGATTTCGGGGTTCACTCCTGGCAGTCCTCGCGGTACCTAGTGTCACGGAGGCGGGACGTCGAGGGGGTGGGAGTCGTGCGCGACGCGACCCGCTCCGAGCCGCGCCCGTCCGGTCTCCTCCGCCGCCTCGCGCTCCTCGCCGGGCTCCTCGGCGGATTCCTGCTCGCCGGACTGCTGTTCGCCGGTCCCGCCTTCGCCGACTCCGACGACGGGTCGTCCGGCGGCTCGGGGAGCGGTCCGGTGAGCTCCGTGGTCCACGCGGTCACCGGCTCGAGCTCGGGAAAGGCGTCCTCGAGCAAGGCGTCCTCGAGCAAGGCGTCCTCGAGCAAGGCGACCTCGTCGAAGGCGGACTCCTCGACGAAGACGTCGGCGAAGGCGACCTCGTCGAAGACGGTCTCCTCGAGCAAGGCGTCCTCGAGCAAGGTGACCTCGTCGAAGACGGACTCCTCGAAGGCGATCTCCCAGGGATACTCGTCGACGAAGACGTCGACGAAGACTGCCCAGCCGAAGACGGGCCAGCCGAAGACCCCGACGATGTCCCTGACAAAGGCGGGTTCGTCGAAGAAGACGACCTCGGCGACGACCGCCCGGTCGCCGTCGGCCCGGTCGACGACGTCGGCGACGTCCCTGACGCAGGCGACCCTGTCGACGACGACGTTCCTGGTGGGAACGACCTCGCCGAGGTCGTCCTCCCCGAAGGGCACGACCGCGACGGCGGTCAGGTCGGCCGCGGCGACCGCGGAGACGGCCACGTCGGCGGCGACCACCGCCGTCCGGACGGCCTCGGCGACGGCCTCTGCGACGACGGCGACGTCGCTCGCGGCGACCGCCACGGTCGAGAAGGCGACCTCCGCCGTCACGAAGCCCGTCACCGCCACCACGTCTGCCCTCACGACGAGCCCGGTCACCCGTGCCGTGACGGCCCTGCCGACCGACCTCGTCGATGTCCTGCCCACCCCCCTGGACACCGGATCAGTCCTCGCCCCCGTCGGGGCACTGACGACGACCGTCGCCCACACCGTCCCCGTGGTGCCGCAGCTCCTCGCCCCGGTCACCGCCGTGCCGCAGACGCTGCTCGGGCCCACCGGGCTCGTCGACGCCACCGGTGCCCTCCTCGTCGGCACCGTCACCGGGCTGACCGACACGACGACGGCGCTGACCGGGTCGGTCGGCCCCCTCGGGCTCGTCGATGCCACCGGCGCGCTCCTGGTCGGCACCGTCACCGGGCTGACCGAGAAGACGACGGCGCTGACCGGAACGGTGGCGACGCTCGGCCGGAGCGCCCTCGGCGCACCGCTGGAGACGCTCACGGCGCTCACCGGACCCGTCGGTGCCGGAGCCGGAGCACGGGCCCTGGCGCCCACCCTCGGGGCGGATGCGAACCGACCCACCGCGGCCGTCCGACCCGACGTCCTGACCGGGCAGGGACCTGCCCCGGCCCCGGGCGACCTCCCATCGGCGACGCCCGGCTCACCGGGTACGGCCTGGTCGACGACTGACGCCGGCGTCGGCCCCGCCTCGCGGCCCGGGCTGCCCGGCGTCCCCGCACCCGGGGAGCCGAGCGCACCGGCGGCCCCTGTCGGCGCGGCCGGTGCCTCGTCGGGCGGCGGCGCGAGCGGCGTGGCCGGCGTCCTGCCCGACCCGCTCGCGATCACCGCGATCCTGGCCGGCCTGGTGCTCGTCGCCTGCGGGCGTCGGGGCATGTGGTGGTTCCCCGAGGTCGTCATCGGGCCCGACTGAGGCCCCGCCGTCCGCCGTCCGCAGCCCCGCGGGTGGCGGTCGTGCTCTGACGTCTCCGTCAGTTCCCGGGACAGGCCCCAGCGGCCGCGCCCCCGGACGTGACGCCTGCCGTCGTGACCGCCCGGTCCTCCGAGACCGACGTGCGGCGCGGCGGGGCGGACCCGTCCGGGCGACGGCCTCCGCGTGTGCCTGTCCCCACCGACCGGTCGGCTCCGCGGTGGTGCGCCACCCGGACCGGCCCGGGGCGATCACGCGTGGGGCCACCCCGCCCGAGCACCGGCGGGGCGATGGACCGACCGAGGGGGCGGCCCATCGCCGCACCCGCTGCGGGTGCCGCGGGGTGTGCCCCGCGCGTGATCGTCGCCGACCCGCTCCTCCCGACCACCAGACGTGCTGTGAAAGGCCTGCCATGCGACACGACGTCCTCGTGCGCGTCCCCGTCGTCCTCGAACTCGTGCGCGCCGACCGCCCACCGGTCCCGGCGCGGGTGGAGCTGCGCTACACCGGGGCCGAGCCCTACGCGGTGCTCCTCGCGTTCCCGACCGCCCACGCCCGAGAGGTCGTGTGGCGGTTCTCGCGCGCCCTCCTCGCCCAGGGCCTCATCGAGGCGGCCGGCGAGGGCGACGTCCGCCTCCGCCCCCTCGACGCGCCGGGACCGGACGAGGTCGTCGAGATCGAGCTGCGCAGTCCGGGGGAGCGTGCGCTGTTCCGCGCTCCCCACGAGGTCCTCCGTGCGTACCTGGCCCGCACGCAGGAGCACATCGCCTTCGGGACCGAGCACGAGTGGCTCGACCTCGACCACGCCGTCGCGATGCTCCGCCTCGCCCCGCCGACGTCGGGAGTGCGGGACGTCGGGTGACGGTCCGCGAGGGCCGATGAGCCCGTCCGGCGGGGTACGGTGCGGCCCGTGCACCGCCTCGCGGCCCCGGGCCGGACCGCGCCGAGGAGCACACGGTGAACGAGGATCTGGCCGGGGCCCTGTCGGCGGTGCTCGACGGCGCGGAGATCACCGGTCTGCGCCGGTTGACGGCGGGCGCGAGCCGGGAGACGTGGGCGTTCGACGCCGACGGGCGGGCGCTGGTGCTGCGGCGCGACCCGCCGGAGGTGCCGCGGCCGGTGGAGGTGCGCCGGGAGGCGGAGTGCTTCCGGGCGGCCGCGCGGGCGGGCGTGCCGATCCCGACGCTCGTGTGCTCGGGGGAGGGCGACGCCGTCGGCAGCCCGTACCTGATCATGGAACGGCTCGACGGCGAGACGCTGCCGCCCCGGTTGCTGCGCGAGGAGCGCTACGCCGCCGCCCGCGCCGGCCTGGCCCGCGAGCTCGGGCGCACCCTCGCCCGCCTGCACGCCATCCCGCCGGCCGAGGTCCCGTCGCTGGAGGCGGTCGACGACCCGCTGGTGCGGTTGCGGGCCGAGCACGACGCGTACGGCGAGCCCCGCCCCGCGCTCGAGGTGGCGTTCCGGCGGTTGTCCCGGCACCCGCCGTCGGGAACTCCGAGGGCGGTGGTGCACGGCGACTTCCGCAACGGCAACCTGCTCGTCGGCGAGGACGGGCTGCGGGCCGTGCTCGACTGGGAGCTCGCGCACCTCGGCGACCCGCGTGAGGACCTCGGGTGGCTCTGCCTGCGCGCGTGGCGGTTCGGGGCGGCGGAGGAGGTCGGCGGGTTCGGATCGGTCGAGGAGCTCCTCGACGGCTACGCCGAGCTCGCCCAGCGGCCCGACCCGGCAGCGGTGCGCTGGTGGGAGCTCTACGCGTGCGTGCACTGGGCGGTGATCTGCCGGATGCAGGCCGAGCGCCACCTCGGCGGCTCGGAGCGGTCGATGGAGATGGCGGTCCTCGGACGTCGGGTGGTCGAGGCGGAGTACGACGCGCTCCTGGCGATGGGGCTGGTCGACGGCGCACTGCCGGCCGCGGAACCGGTGCCCCCGGCGGGGGACCGGCCGACGATCGAGGAGCTGCTCGACGCGGTCTCCGGCGCGCTCGCCGAGGAGCTCGAGTTCGCCGACGACCGGTCGGCGTACCTGGCCCGCGTCGCCCGCACCGGGCTGGGCGTCGTGGCGCGGGAGGTGTCGCTCGGCCCCGACCTGCACCGACAGCACGCCGCCTGTCTCGCCGACGCGGGCTGTTCCGACGACGCCGCGCTGGCCGAGGGACTACGCGAGGGCTCCCTCGATCCCGACGACGGGGCGGTGGCGGCCGCCGTGCGCAGCTCCACCCTGACCCGCCTCGCCGTCGCGAACCCCCGCTACCCGAACACCCGCCCCCCGAGGTAGGCGCCCACCCGCACGAGGGGAACCCTCACCCCATAAGAGCGCTCGGATCCTCCCCTCACGGCGGCGCGGACGGTCACCGCTCGCCGTCCGGATCGTCGAGGAACTCCGTGTGCGACCGTCGCCGTCGGTCGACGACGTCGTGGAACACGTCGGGCCGCCCGTAGTGCCCGGTGGGATCGAACGTCAGCCTGGCCGCGTCGACGGCTCCGGGATCGAGGTCCGCGACGACGAGGCCCTCGCGGCCGACCTGCGGGGGCACGATCCACCGGCCGTCCGGTCCGGCCACGGCACTGCCCCCGTCGAAGCCGGTGTCGCCCGCGGCCCGCAACTCGTCGGCCAGCGGGAAGTCGTCCGGGACGTCCTCGGCGCGCAGCATGCCCGACGCGGCCGCCGAGAACATCCGTCCCTCGACGGCGAGGAAGCGCGTGACGTCGGCGGTCAGCGCGGCCGACCCGGGCCACACCCCGGTGTGCACCTGCTCGCCCTGGGCGTACAGGGCGGAACGGGCCTGGGGCATCCAGTTCTCCCAGCAGTTCAACCCGCCGACGCGCACGCCCCCGCACTCGTGCACGCGCAACCCCGCCCCGTCGCCCGGGCCCCACACGAGGCGCTCGTCGTAGGTGGGGACGAGCTTGCGGTGGTGGCCGACCGTGCCGCCGCGCGGGTCGATGCTGAGCAGCGTGCACCACGTGGTGCCGCGGCCGGCGGCGGAGCCGCGCTCGGTCATCCCGACCTGGAGGAACACCCCCAGGTCGCCCGCCAGCGTCTCGAGGTCGCGGTGGCACGGGCCGCCGATCTCCTGGGCCGTCTCAAGGTAGTACGCGTAGCAGGCCTTCTGGTCGGGGTCCTCGAACGCGGCGCCACCGGTTCGGGCCAGCCAGAACGGATAGCCGGACAGGTAGGTCTCCGGGAACACCACGAGCTCGGCGCCGAGGTCGCGGGCCGAGGTCGCGGCCCGGACCAGCCGTGCGAAGCGCGCCGTGGGATCGAGCCACGGGCCGCCCAGCTGCGCGAGGGCGAGGGTGAGCGGCCGGGCGCGCGGACGGGGCTCGCGGTGCTCGGCCAGTACCGGCAGGGCCGGCGCGTCGACCTCAGTAGACCTCGAAGTACTCACGCTGCTCCCAGTCGGTGACGGCGGCGTTGAAGCGGTTCACCTCGTTGCGCTTGATCGCGCTGAGGTAGTCGACGAAGGGGTCGCCCAGTTCCCGGCGCATCAGCGCGCTCTGCTCGAAGTGGTGCAGCGCCGTCTCGAGCGACGCGGGCAGCAACGGCCGGTCGGCGTCGTAGGCCTCGTCCGCCGACGGTCCCGGGTCGAGCTTGCGGGCGAGGCCGTCCCGTCCGCAGATCAGCTGCGAGGCCAGGTACAGGTAGGGGTTGGCGGCGGGCTCGCCGACCCGGTTCTCGAGGTGGGTCGTGGCGTCCCCGCGCGCACCGGAGACGCGGACCATCGCCCCGCGGTTCTCCTCCGCCCACGCGATGCGGTCGGGGGCGAAGGACTGCGCGATGTAGCGCTTGTACCCGTTGACCGTCGGCGTCGAGAGCAGCGACGAGACCGGGGCGTGCTCGAGCAGGCCGCCGAGGTAGTGCATCGCCGTCGTCGACAGGAGCGCGTCGCCCTCGCCGGGGAACACGTTCCCGACGTCGGGTGTCGAGAGCGACTGGTGCAGGTGCCACCCGCTGGAGACGATGTGCGGGAGGGCGGGCCGCGCCATGAACGTCGCGTGGTACCCGTGCCGCCGACAGATCTGCTTGATCGCGCTCCGCGCCAGCAGCACGTTGTCGGCGCTGCGGAGCCCCGGCAGCGGGTCGAAGGTGAACTCGATCTGCCCCGGACCCCACTCGTCCTCCACCGTGGCCAGGGGGAGTCCGAGCGCGACCAGGTTGTCGCGCAGGACCGACAGGATCGCGTCGGCCTCGTCCCCACGGTTCTCGGTGAGGTACTGGTAGCCGTGCGACAGCGCCGTCACCTCCGGTGCGGCCGGCGGCCAGCCCGAGTCGGCGAAGCCGTGCCGCGGGTCGGTGAGGCGCATGACGTAGAACTCGAGCTCGACGCCCGCGACGTACCCGAACCCCTCCGACTCCAGGGCCTCGAGCTGACGCTGGAGCACGCCGCGCGTGTCGAACGGGACGCGGTCGCCGTTGCGGTAGTACAGGTCCGCGAGCACCCAGCCGGTGCGCTCGACCCAGGGCAGCACGGTGAACGTGGTGGGGTCCGGCACGAGGACGCCGTCGGGCAGGCCGGTCATCCGGGGATCGCCGAACCCGTCCGCGGCGAAGGGCGGCACCGCCGGGTTGTTGGTGGTGTCGAAGATGAGGGTGGCCGTCTGGAAGTCCTTGCCCTCGCGCAGGGTGGACAGGAAGTGGCCCACCTCGACGGTCTTCCCGCGCAGGATGCCGTGCTGGTCGCCCCAGCTGATCCGCACCTGCCGCAGGTCGAGCTCGCGCACCCTCGCCGCGATCCGCTCGGCCGCGTCCGCCTGCTCGTCGGTCCGGATCCCGTGGCGCTCGACGAAGCTCATGGCGCTCCTCCGCGTAGTGGTCTGGTGGTCAGACCAGTACCGTAGAGCAGCCGCCGTTTCCGGTAGGTAACGATCCGACGTGCAGCTCACGGGGGCTGCGGCCGGTGCTCGACGGCTCTAGGGTCGGTCCGACCAGAAGGAGGAGACGGGATGCCCGATCCTTCCTCACTCCGTCCCCTCCGGCGTCAGGTGCTCTTCGAGCGCATCGTCGCCGCGCTGCAGGAGTACGTCGTCGACAACGGTCTCCGCGTCGGCGACCGGCTCCCCTCGGAACGCGAGCTCGCGGCCGCGCTCCAGGTCGGCCGGTCCTCCGTCCGCGAGGCGATCGCGACGCTGCGCGCCGGCGGGATGGTCGAGGTCCGCCACGGCGACGGGCTGTTCCTGCGCCGGATGTCGCTCGACGCGCCGCGGCACGGCCTGGACGGCACCGGTGACACCAGCCTCGACCTGCCCTACATCTGGGAGACCCGCCAGGGGCTCGAGAGCCAGTGCGCGCGGATCGCCGCGAGTCGCGCCACGCCGGAGGACCTCGAGGAGCTGGCCGCCTCCCTCGACCTCATGGCCGACGAGATCGCGCAGGGCCTCCCGGGGCTCGACGGCGACCGCCGCTTCCACCGGGGCGTCGCGCGGGCCTCGCACAACCCGCTGCTGATCAACCTCCTCGAGGAGGTCCGGGACGCGCTGGACCGCACCTCGGCGAAGTCGCTCACCCGGCCGGGCCAGCCGGCCCGCAGCCTGGAGGACCACCGCCGGATCCTCGCCGCGATCCGGTCGCACGAGCCCGCTGACGCCGGCGACGCGATGCTCGCCCACCTCGTCGGCACCACCGACCCCGTGCTCGAGCACCGGCTCGACGCTGCGGGGGAGCGGCGTGGCGACGTCGACGGGGCGCGGCGCACCTGACCCCCTCCTCGCCCTCGCACGAGGGGAACCCTCGCGCCATGAGAGCGCTCGGATCCTCCCCTCACGGCGGCGCGGTGAAGTCGATGTTGTAGGAACACCCCTGGTGCGATCACTCCTCGCCGCGTCCGCGGTCCTGCTCGCGGTCGTGACGACGACCGCCGGGTGCTCCGCCGCGCCCACACCCCTGTGCGACGCCGCCGCGACCCAGCTGCAGGCCGGCCGGGTCGGGGCCGCGACCGAGCTGTCGGCGCGCGCGGTCCAGGCGCAGGAGGGTGACTGCGCGACGCGGGGTCTCAGCGCCGCGAGCGAGCGCTACGCCGCCGCCTACTCCGAGGTCGCGGCCGGAGCGGCGGCCGAGGCGGCCGGCGACCCCACCGGCGCGACGGGGCACTACCGCGCCGCGCAGCAGCTCGACGTCGGGAATCCCGTCGCCATCGAGGGGCTGACGCGGCTCGGGGTGCAGGCGACGACCGTCGACACGCCGGTGACGGTCACCCCGGCGCCGGTGGTCGAGCAGCGTGGCGTCGGATGGCCCTGGCTCGTCGGCGGGGCGCTGCTGTTCCTGCTCCTTCTCGGCGCGCTCGCCTACGCCGGGTGGGAGGTGCGCCGACGCCTGACCGGGGCCGTCGAGGACCTCCGGCGCCGGGTGGACGACGACGGGCTCGCCACCCGCGTCGACGCGCTCGCGAGCGACCACGACGCGGCTCTCGCCGAGGTCCGCGGCTACGTCGACGACCTGGAGACCGACCAGCTCCGCCTCCTCGGCCTGGTCCTCGACCGCACCCGCGAGCACGGCCCCCTTCCCGACGACGGGTCGCTGACGCTGCTGTCCTGGCCGGACCGCTCCCGGGCCTACGAGCGGCCGGAGGACGAGGACGCCCCGCCCGACCGGCTCGACCTCGCCGTCGTGAGCACCCGGGCGGATCCCGCCGCTGACGGCCCGCGGCTGGCGGTGCACCAGTACCGCGTGGAGGCCGCCCGGCTCGACCTCGCCGCGATCCTCGCGACCGACGGCGCGCTCCGGGCCCTGGCCGACCTCGCCGACGATCCCGACGACACCGACCGCCTCGCCGCCCTCGAGTCGACCGCGCAGGACGTCCGGCGGTGGCGCACCGTCGAGGCGACCCCGGCGGGCCCGATCCCGGCCCCGGTGGCCGAGCAGCGGTTCTGGGTCGACCTGCACGCCACGGTGGTGCTGACGTGGTCGCGGAGCACCGCGACCCGTCGTCGGGAACGGGACGTCTGCACGCTCGCCCGGCCGGGCACCGCCGCGGCGCTCGTGGACGTGCCCGCGATCGTCGACGGTCTCGCCAAGCCCCAGGGTGCGGCCCTGGCCGACCTGGTCCGGCCCGCGTTGGAGCGCGCCCTCGTGCACGCGATCTGCGACGAGGACCCGCCCCGGGTGGAGCCGGCCGAGCCGGGCTCGCTCGTCGTCGTGACGGCGGCGGGACTGCGATCGCGGACGATCGATGTGGCCCTCGCGGGGGAGGACCCGGCACGGTCGGAGCCCGCGGACACGGCGGCGGACTGACGTCGCCGCCCGGACCAACGCGCCACCCTCGATCGGGTGGACCCGGTGACGGTCCGATAACGCCGACGGCGGGCAGCCCGACACCCCGGTCGACGGATCGAGGGTCGGGGGACCACATGGGGCGCCACCAGCAGCAGGGCACGGCACGGGGGACGCGACTCGCACTTGGAGCCGCCACCCTCGCCGGACTGATGTCGTCCACGACCTACGCGCTCGCCGCGCCGGCCGTCCCGGTCCCGGCGCCCACGGTGAGCCCGGTCGTCCTCCCGGTCGACACGGTGCAGGCCCCGGTGCGCACCGCAGCCGCGGAACCGACCCCGATCTGTGACCTCTTCGGCCCGCCCGTGTTCGGCGACCCGGAGAACCCGGACGCGATCACGAACCGCAGCTGCGGCTACGTCGACGCCCAGGGTCGCGACCGCTCGCTCGACCCCTGGGTCGACGCGCAGCTCACCGCCGCCGGCTGAGCCCTACTTCGCCCCCTGCCCGGCGTCGACGCGCAGGATGTGGCCGGTGATCTGGTCGGCGTTGTCCGAGGCGAGGAAGAGCACGGCGTCGGTGATGTCGGAGACCTCGGTGCGCCACTTCGGGCCGGGCATGTTGCCGGCGGCGGAGAACATCTCGTAGGCGTCGTCGGGGGTCATGCCGACCTCGCCCGCCAGGCCCAACACCATGCCCGAGCCCTGACCCTCGCCCGGCTTGATCGTCGCGGGCGCGATGGCGTTCACGTTGATGTCGAACTCCGCGAGCTCGAACGCCCACGCCGAGGTCAGACCCTGGATCGCGTGCTTGGCCGCGACGTAGTGCGAGAGCTGGGCGTGGCCGGAGCCGGTGACGCCGGACGAGATGTTGATGATCTTGCCGCTGCGGTGGCCGATCATGCTGGGGACGACGTACTTCGCCACGTACATGTGGCCCTTGACGATCGTGTCGATCACGGCGTCCATGACGTGCGAGCGCATGCCCTGGATCGAGTCGAGCGCGGCGACCCCGGCGTTGTTCACGACGATGTCGATGCGGTTGTCGAAGTACCCGAGGGCCTTCGCGACGGCGGCCTCGACCTGCGACTCGTCGCGGAGGTCGCACGGCAGCGGCAGGCACCGGCGGCCCTTGGCCTCGACGGCGGACACGGTCGCCTCGAGCATGTCGGCGGTGGCCAGCGGATAGATGTCGTCGATCGGGTCGGTGATGTCGAGGGCCGCGACGTCCGCGCCGGCGTCGGCGAACGCCAGGGCGTGGCTGAGCCCCTGGCCCTTCGCGGCGCCGGTGATCAGGACGGTCTTGCCTTCGAGTCCACGCAGCATCGCGGGCATCGGGTTCTCCTCGGTGGCTCGGGCGGGGGTGGAGGGGTCAGGACAGGGCCCCGGCCAGGCGCGCACGCCATTCGCCGAGGTCGACGTAGTCGCGGAAGGCGGTGATCCGGTCGGCCTCGGGGTCGATCTCGACGACGGCAGTGCACGCGACCGCGTACTCGCGCCCGTCGATGACGAAGCGGTCGACGCGCTCCAGGAAGCACCGGCGGGGATCGACGGCCGCGGTGACGATCTCCCACCGCACGTGCTCCGAGCGCTCGAGGATCGGCGCGAGCAGGTCGCGGACCCCGGCGGGCCCGACGACGGGTGGGTGCGGCACGTTCGCGTACGGGGCGCCGTCGGCGAAGCAGGCGCCGGCGGCCTCCGCGTCCCGCGCCTCCACCGCCGTCAGGAACCGGGCGAGCGCCGCCGGGAGGTCCATCAGGAGAAGAGCACGGGGTAGGACGCGAAGTGGTCGCGCGCGGAGTGCGGGTCCCGCTGCGCGGGGTGCTCCGGGTCGGGGCGGGCCCCCGCGGCGAGCAGTGCCTCGAGCATCAGGGTGACGGTGCCGAGGACCTGCTGACCGTCCTCGGCGGCCGCCATCGGTACCCCGCCCGCGAGCTCGGTCCCGATGCAGGCGTGCATCCCGCCGCCGAAGGCGTGCCCCCAGCGCGGGACCTCCGCCGGCACCGCCCGCGTCGGGTCGTACTCCTCGGGCCGGTCGAACACGGTCGCGTCCCGGTTTGCCGCGGCGATGTCGAGCACGACGACGGCGCCCGCGGGCACCTCGGTCCCGTTCCGCAGCGCGATCGGCGCCTCGGCCCGACGTTGCGCCACCGGGCTCGCGGGGTGCAGACGCAACGTCTCGTACACGCAGGCCTGCAGCAGCGCCGGGTCGTTGCGGGACGTCTCGGCGGCCTCGGGGTCGCGTGCCGACCAGGCGAACCAGTCGTCGGCGGCGTGGCTGAACGCGTCGGCGGTGCTGTGCGAGCCGGCCTGCAGGTAGAAGGCGCACTCGCGGCGGATCGCGTCGTCGGAGATGCCCAGCTCCTCGCGGTGGCGCAGCAACGCGGTGAGCACGTCGCGGGGCAGGTCCGACTCCTCGATCTCCCCGGCCGCGAGACGCTCCAGCAACGCCGTGCGCCGGGCGATCGAGGGCTGCAGGAAGACCCGGTCGAACTCGTCGAGGGCGGCCGCCACCTCGGCGCGGACCTCGTCGGGGTCGCGCGTCGTGTGCACGAGGGTGGCGCCCTCGGAGAACTTCTTCGCCAGCCGGTACAGCGCATCGGTCTCGGCGTCGGAGCCGGTGGGTCGGTCGACGCCGGCGACCATCGCCGTCAGGGTCATGATCGTCCGGTAGCCGAGCTCGATGAGGTCGGCCCGACCCGTCGTCGTGAAGGGGCGCAGGGTGTCGACGACGACGTCGCGGAGGAACTCCCGCTCCCAGTGCCGGAAGGTGCCGCGCCGGAACAGCCGGTTCTCCACCCGCCGGCGCACGCGGTGCTCCGCGCCGTGCAGCACGAGCAGGCAGTCCGCCATGACCACCCCGCCCGCGTCGTAGAGGGCCTGGGCGAGCTCGTGGCGGCGGAACGCGTCACGGACGTCGGCGTAGCGGTCGAGGGTGATGGTCGACATGACAACTCCGTCGCTGCGTCGCTTCCGGCTGGCTCGGCGTTGCGACATTAACGACGGCGGGGTCGGTCGGGAAGGGATGAGCGCTGATTGCGGCGTCAGTTCGCTGACGACTACCGTCGCGGCATCGTCACCGAGGAGGCGCGATGACCGTCACCGTCGACACCTTCGCCGACGCCAAGGACGTCTACCGCTCCCGCGACCTGCGGCAGTCCCTCTACGACGAGGGCGAGGTGGTGATGGCCGACGTCCTGGTGAACCTGCACGGGACCGAGCACCGCGACCGCCGCCGCGTGGAGAACCGGCTGTTCCGCCGCGACGTCTTCGAGCACTACGAGCGCGAGCTGTTCCCGGGCATCGTCGAGCAGACCCTCGCCCCGCACGTCGCCGCGGGCGGTGCCGACCTGGTGCACCTCGGCCACGAGCTGATGCTCAACCTGGCCGCCCTCACCGCCGGGGTCGACCGCCCCCAGGGCACCGCGGCGGAGACCGACCGGCTGCACGCGTACATGCTCCGGTTCATCCAGGGCGCCACGCTCGCGCACGGGACGGGGGACCGGGAGGCGACCGTCGCGGCGGTCGCGCAGGCCCTCGCCGACTGGGACGAGGAGTTCCTGACGCCGTCGATCGAGCGCCGCCGGAGCCTGCTCGCCGCCGAGGCCGCGGGCGAGTCCGTCGAGGTGCCCGCCGACGTCCTGACGACGTTGCTGCGCCACGGCGACGAGCTCGGCCTGCCCCGGCACGTCGTGCGCCGTGAGGTCGCGTTCTTCCTGCTCGCGGGTGGGCACACGAGTGCGACGGCGTTCGTCCGCACCGTGGACCACCTGCTCACGTGGTTCGACCGCCACCCCGACCAGGCGGACCGCTGGGACGACCCGTTGTTCGTCCAGCGCTGCGTCCACGAGACGGTGCGGCTCAACCCCTCGAGCCCGGTCGGCCGTCGTCGGGCACTCGCCCCGGTGCGGCTGCGTTCGGGCGTCGAGATCGCTACCGGTGACACGGTGGTGATCGACCTGCACGCGGTGAACCGCGACCAGTCGGTGTTCGGGGCCGACGCGCGCGAGTTCGACCCCGACCGCGTGACCCCGCCCGGCGTCGGTCCCTTCGGGCTGAGTTTCGCCGCCGGCATGCACGTGTGCATCGGGCAGGACCTCGCTGCCGGCGTCGTGGCCCGACCGGACACCGACCCGTCGTCGCACCTGACGGGGCTGGTCACGGGCGCGGTCCGGCAGCTGTTCGCGGCCGGCGTCGCCCGGGACCCGGTCCGTCCGCCGGAACCCGACTCCGCCACCGCGCGGCCGTACTGGGGCACCTACCCCGTGCTGCTGGGGGTCGGCCGATGAGCTGCCGGGTCGTGGTCGACGCCGACGTCTGCATCAGCTCGGGCCGCTGCGTCGCCGAGCGCCCCGACGTCCTCCGCTTCGACGACGACGAGCTCGCCGAGCTGGTCCCGGGTGCGCCGGACCTCCCCGATGACGTCGGGCGCACGCTGGCCCGAGGATGTCCCTCCGGCGCGATCGGCCTGGTCGACGTCGAGACCGGAGCGGAGATCGACGTCGACTGACCCGGTCGACGGCGGCGCTCCAGAGGGCGAGGAGGCGGGCATGGACCTGGGACTGCACGGACGACGGGTGGCCGTCGCGGCCGGGACCGCCGGGCTCGGCCGCGCGTGCGCGGCGGCGCTCCGGGCGGAGGGGGCGCAGGTCGTCCTGTGCGGCTCCGACGAGGGGCGGGCCCGGACGGCGGGGGAGGAGCTCGGGGCGGACTGGACGGTCGCCGACCTCACCGACCCCGAGGCCGCGGCCGGCTTCGTCACGGAGGCGACCGAGCGGCTCGGCGGGCTCGACGTGCTCGTCGTCAACGGACCCGGTCCCCGACCGGGCCGGGTGGCCGACACGGCGCTCGACGACTACCGCGCCGCGCTGGACCGCAGCCTGCTCGCCGTCGTCGGGATGTGTCAGGCGGCGGTCCCGACGATGGCCGCGCAGGGCTGGGGCCGCATCGTCGCGATCACCTCGCTCGGGGTGCGGCAGCCCTATCCGAACCTCGCCCTGTCGAACACCGCCCGCGCCGGCGCCACGGGGTTCCTGCGGACATTGGCGCGCGAGGTCGCGGCGCAGGGCGTGACCGTGAACTCCGTGCTCCCCGGGCTGCACGACACCGCCCGCGTCCGCGGCGTCTACACCGACCCGGACGCGCTGTCCTCCGCGCTCGCCGGCGTTCCCGCCGGGCGACTCGGGACGCCGGAGGAGTGCGCGGCGCTCGTCGCCTTCCTGTGCTCGGAGCTCGCGGGCTTCGTGACGGGAGCGGCGATCCCCGTCGACGGCGGCGCCTACGCAGGTCTGCTGTAGCGGCCACACACAGCCTTGACGCCAGCGTCGTCAGGTTCCTAACGTCTAGTCGAGCGGCGAGGCTCCTCCCCGCGTGACGACGTCGTCCGGGAGGCCCCGTGTCCGCGCTCGATCCCATGCCCGGCGTCGTGACGACGGACGATCCGGAGGCCCGGCGGGCGCTGCGGCGCCTGCTGCTCGGCGGGGTGATCGGCTCGCTCGTCGAGTTCTACGAGTTCTCCGTCTACGCGGTGCTCGCCACGACGCTCGCGGCGGTCTTCTTCCCGTCGGTCGACCCGACGACGGGGCTGCTCTCGGCCCTCGCCGTCTTCGCGGTCGCGTTCTTCGCCCGGCCGCTCGGCGGGTTCGTGTGGGGCGCGGTCGGCGACCGTATCGGCCGGCGCGGCACCCTGGCGCTGACGGTGCTGCTGATGTCGGTCGCGACCACGCTCATGGGCCTGCTGCCCGGCTACGCCGCGATCGGGGTCGCCGCGCCGATCCTGCTCGTGCTGCTCCGCTTCGTGCAGGGCGTCTCGGCGGGCGGCGAGATCTCCGGGGCGGTCTCCTTCGTCGCCGAGCACGCGCCGACCCACCGACGGGGCCTGTTCGTCGGGATGATCTCGGTCGGCTCCGTGGTGGGCACGCTCCTCGGCAGCCTCCTGCCCGGCATCCTGCTGCTCACGCTGTCCACGGCGGACATGCAGTCGTGGGGCTGGCGCATCCCGCTGCTCGTCGCGCTCCCGCTCGGGCTGATCGGGCTGTTCATCCGCCGCCGGCTCGACGAGACGCCGTTCTTCCTCGCGCTGCGCGAGGAGGCCGGCCGCGCCGCGAACCCGGTGCGCGCGGCTCTCAGCGGGCGCTCGGCGCGGCGCCTGCTCGTCGTCGCGTTCTGCCTGGTCGCGGTGAACGCGTCGTCGTTCTACATGATCGTCGGCTACCTCCCGAGCTTCGCGACCAAGAGCCTCAAGCTCACCGGGCTCGAGGCGTTCGCGCCCTCGCTGATCGCGCTCGCGGCGTGCCTGGTCGCCGAGGTCGCCGGCGCCTGGATCTCCGACCGGGTCGGACGCAAGCCCGTGCTGCTCACGAGCGGCCTCGGTCTGCTGGTGTTGGCGTACCCGAGCTTCCTGCTCATCACGTCGGGGACGTTCGGCCTCATCGCCTGCGGACTGGTGCTGTTCGGCCTGCTCGCCGGCGCCTACGCGGCGGTGATCAATGCGGCGCTCACCGAGCAGTTCCCGACCCGCGTCCGCGTCAGCGGCCACGGCATCACCTACAACCTCTCCGTCGCGCTGTTCGGCGGCTCCGCGCCCTACCTCCTGACGTGGCTGGGTGGGGTCACCGGGAGCACGATGGTCGGTGCCTTCTACGTGATCCTGCTGGCCCTCGTGTCGTTGCCCGCGGTGCTCGCCCTCCGCGAGACGGCCGGGCGTCCGCTCCGTTCCTGACGGCGGGTCGGCGCGGCTCCGCTCCTCGAGGTTCACCTCAGGCAGCTCGGCGGGCCTTCGAACCTGCGCCATGTACATCTCGCGCAGGATGCCGGCTGCGCCCCGGCGCGAGGTGTACATCAGGCAAGTCAGCGGGCGTTCGAAGGTGCGCCATGTACATCTCGCGCCCGGTGCCCGGGCCGCGCCCGGCGCGACGTGCACACCGGGCAGGTCGGCGGGCCTTCGAACCTGCGCCATGTACGTCTCGCGGGCTGCGCCCCGGCGCGACGTGCACACCGGGCAGGTCGGCGGGCCTCCGAACCTGCGCCATGTACATCTCGCGCCCGGTGCCGGCGCCCGGCCGGGGCGACCCGCGTTGCGCTCCGCACACGGCCGGTGCGGTCGAGCCCCTGCCGGCGATTCCGTTGCGTCCCGCACCTGGTCAGCGGAGATCGACCCTCCGCGGGCGACCCCGTTGCGTCCCGCACACGGCCGGCGCACCCGGCCTGGGTCGGCACGTGCCCGTCGACGGCGGCCCGACACCAAGATCCCGATCAGCCGCGCGAAGTGCTCGCTGAGCGAGCACTTCGCACGGCGCGTGTGGATCTTGATGACCCGTCGGCCCGTCCGGCCGCGAGGCAGCGCCCCCCGACGCCGTGGCCCGTGTGCGAGACGCAACGCCGGGCGGCCGGGGACCTCGTCGGTGCCGGCCGTGTGCGGCACGCACACAGGCGACCGAGGGCTCCACCCCCGCGCGAGCTGCTCCTATGTCAAGCGGCGGCGGGGGTTGGGGTGGGTTCGGTCTGTCGGAGCAGGTTGAACACGACGCGGGCGAGGCGTCGTTTGAGGGCGCGGAGGGCGTCGTTGTGTCGGTCGCCGCGGGCTCGACGCTTGTCGTAGTAGGCCCGTCCGAGGCTCTCGGGTAGCCGGGTCTGGGTCAGCGCGATGCGGTGCAGGGCGGCGTTGAGTTGCCGGTTGCCGCCGCGGGCCAGCCGGTGGCGGTCGGTGCGCCCCGAGGAGGCCGGGATCGGTGCGACCCCGGCGTGCATCGCGAAGCAGGCCTCGGAGCGGAACCGGCCCGGGCGGGCGGTCTCGGCGAGCAGCTTCGCCGCCGAGAGCGGCCCGCAGCCGGGCAACTCGAGCAGCTGCGGGGCCAGCTGGGCGACGCGGCGGGCGATCTCGCGTTCCAGGGCGCGGATGCGGGTGGTGCGTGCGGCGATGTCGCCGACCAGCTCGGCGGCCAGTTCGCCGACCAGCCCGGGGTGCTCGGCGGGCAGCAGCGCGGCCAGCGCGGTCAGACGGGTGGGCTTGTCCAGCCCGCGGGCCGGGATGCTGCGCTCGAGTTCGGGATCGAGCTCGTGCAGGTGCCAACGCAGCCGGCAGATCATCGCGGTCCGCTCCGCCACCAGGTGCTCACGGTGATCGACCAGCAGCTTCAGCTCCCGGCTGGCCGGGGTGTGCTCGGCCAGGGGCAGGTCCGGCTCCCGCAACGCGGCCCGGGCGATCGCGGTCGCATCGATCGGGTCGGACTTCCCGAACTCCCGCGCCGAGCTCCGGGCACCGGCCATCAGCTTCGGCGGCACCCGCCGCACTCGCTGCCCCGCGGCGAGCAACGCCCGCTCCAGGCGCAGCGACACATGCCGGCAGTCCTCCACCGCCCACTCGATCTCGGGCCCAGCCGCGACCGCGAACTCCTCACCCACACCCTGGACCCACGCCAACAACTCCAGGTGCCCGGCGTCGGTGGCCTGCACCCGACGCTGCGCGCGGCGCACCCCGAGTTGATCGACCACCACCGCGGTGTGGGTGTCTTTGTGGACATCGACTCCGACCATCAGGACCATCGAAGGGTCTCCTGCTCCTAGCCTGCGGGGGACAACAGGCCGGGCCGGTCGGCGGACACACCTCAGTGGGGGCGCTGCCACGCTCCTATCAAGTCACGCCGGCCGGCCTGGCCGCCGGTGCCCGGCACAGCTCGCGCTGGCCCATCAGGGGCAGTCACATGGAGAGCCAGAGCACCGACGACCAGGATCCCGACCACCGCAACAGCGGCACCACCGACCCTGACACTGAGGTTCACATCAGGCAGGTCTGACGGCCTCCGGAGCTGCGCCATGTGAACCTCGCGCCCGGGCTCGGGCAGGTCCCAGCTCGAGGTTCACATCAGGCAGGGCGACGGGCCGCGAAAGCTGCGCCATGTGAACCTCGCCGAGGGAGGGTCGGGCGGTACCGCCGGCCGCGGGAACTGCGCGACGCGAGCGACCGGCACGCCAGGCAGGCCCCGCGACGGCGGGACCTGCCTGACGCACCCGGGGACGGCGGGCAAGGGGCCCCGCCGTCAGGACAGCCGGAGCAGGCGCTCCGCGTTGGTGGTGAGCGTGTCCGCCCAGGGCCCGGACGGGGTGTCGTCGGCGTCGGAGTCCCAGCCGGCGAAGTTGGTGCCGAACACCAGGCGCGCCGGGTCGGCGCGGGCCTTCAGCAGCGAGGTCGACCCCTCGTCGTGCACGTGCACGTCGAACCACAGGCGCCGGAAGAAGTGGTCGAACCCCTGCTCGCGCAGCGCCGCCGAGGCCCACGGGCGCTTGCGCGCCGCCCGCGCGAACCGGCCCGCCAGGAACGCCGCCGCACCGCCGCCGTGCGACAGGCAGACGTCCAACGACGGGTGCCGCTCCAGCACCCCGCCGAACACCAACGCCGCGACGGCCAGCGTCTCGTCGTAGGCGAACCCGCACTGCAGGTCCAGGTCGAACCGGCGCAGGCGCGGGTCGAGGGGAGGCCCGCCCGGCCCGATCGGCGACGGGTGCACGAACAGCGGCACGTCCAGCTCCACGACCGCCTCGTACAGCGGGTCGAGTGCGGGGTCGTCCAACGTGCGCCCGGCCGGGTCGGTGTCCAGGTACACGGCGACCATCCCCAGGTCCCGCACCGCGCGCCGCGCCTCGGCCACCGCCGCGGACACGTCCTGAACGGGCACCTGCGCGGCCGCCAACAGCCGGGAGGGGTGCGAGTCCACGACCGCGGCGAGCCCGTCGTTGTACTGCTGCGCGAAGGCGACCGCGTCGGCGACGGGCAGGTCGCCGAAGTACGTGAGCGGGTTGGGGGACAGCAGCTGCCGGGCGATCCCGGCGCGGTCCATCGCGGCGAGCCGCACGTCGACGTCCATGAACGGGCTGCCCGCGTAGCGCACCCCGCGCAGCACGTAGTCGCCGACGCGGTAGAAGGGCGTGCCGTCGTCGAGCGTGCCCAACTCCGGCCCGGCTGCCCCCGCCGTGCCCTCGGACGCGGCCAGGACCGCGTGGGCGTGGACGTCGAGGACGTCAGACATGGGACAACCGCTCCAGGTCGGCCTCGGTGAGCGCGAGCGAGCGGGTCAGCGGGCAGGCGGCGAGGAAGCGGACCTGGTCGGAGGCGCGCTGCTTGCGCTCGGGGATCGGGGTCGTGATGTCGATCCGACGCCCGTCCTTGATCACCTCGACGATCCGCTCCCGGTCCTGCAGCATCCGGACGTCGCGCAGCGGGTCGCCGTCGATCACGAGCACGTCGGCGATCCGGCCCACCTCGAGCGTCCCGAGCTCCCCCTCGGCGCGCATCGCGAAGGCGCCGTTGCGGGTGGCGGCGACGATGGCCTCCATCGGCGTCATGCCCATGTACTCGACGAACATCTCGAGCTCGCGCGCGTGCCACTCGCCGACCGGGGTCACCGCGAACCCGGTCTCCGAGCCGGCGAGGAACGGGACGCCCGCCGCGTGCGCCTTGGCGAGCTGCTTGGCCGTCACCTCGATCTCCGCGCGGAACACGTCGAGCAGCTCGGGGGCGGTGCCGATCTTCGCGCCGTAGTCGGCGAGGTTGCCCAGCAGCGTGAACGTGGGGCACAGCGCGCTGCCCGCCTCGACGACGGCCTCGAGCGCCTCGTCGTCGACGTAGGAGGCGTGGTAGATCAGGTCGACGCCGGCGCGGGCGGCGTCGCGCGTGGAGTCGGAGTTGCGGCAGTGCGCGACGACCTTGGTGTTGAGCTCGTGTGCGGTGTCGCAGACGGTGCGCAGCTCGTCGATGTTCCAGACCTTGACCTCGGGCCCCTTCATCGACGGGATCAGCCCCGTGACCATGATCTTGATCCAGTCGACGCCGTACTTGATCTGCCGACGGATCTCGTTGACCATCACGTCCCGCCCGGTGACCACCGTGGCGTAGCCGGTGCGGCCCTCGTCGGCGATCATCCGGCCCGCCGTGCCACCCAGCATCGTCATGAGCGCCTGGCCGCCCGCGCGCATCCGCGGGCCCTCGACGATGCCGGACTCGATCGCGTCGCGGAGTTCCACGCCGATGTTCCACAGGCAGTCGGCGTCGAGCACGCTCGTGACGCCGGCTCGGAGCACCTTGCGGGCGTTGTAGGCCGAGAGCATCGAGCTGTAGGCCTCGGTGCGGTGGTTGAACAGCTCGTCGTTGCCCGTCGGCTCGCCGAAGGTGAGGTGGGTGTGCGCGTCGATCAGCCCCGGCATCACGGTACGGCCGGCCGCCTCGACGATCTCGGTGTCGGCGTCGGCCGCCAGCGACGGACCCACCGCCGCGACCTTCCCGTCGCGCAGCAGCACGTCCTCGCCCGGACGGGCCGCCGACCCGGTCCCGTCGATCAGGGTGCCGCCCCGGATGAGGATGCTGGCCATGGTGCCTCCTGCGTCGTGCTCCGACGGACGACGTGCTGCGACTGACGACGTGCTGCGACTGACGACTACCGCCAGGGCGTGCGCCTCCATGCACCATAGACGGGGGGACCGACGCTCACTAGCGTCGTTACCCCGACCACTACGCTTCGAGAGCACGACACGACGAGAGGGGCAGCCGTGACGAGGTGGGCCGTGATCACCGGGGCCGGCAGCGGGATCGGCGCGGTGCTCGCGCGGCACGCGGCCAAGGAGGGCTACCGCGTCGCGGCCTGGGACGTCGACGAGGAGGCCGTCGGTGGGATCGCCGCGGCGATCGGCGACGTCTGCGTCCCGTCCCGGGTCGACGTCACCGACGACGAGGCCGTCACCGCCGCCATCGCCGACCTGCCGGAGGCGCCGGCGCTCGTCGTCAACAACGCCGGAGTCGTGCGGTTCGGGCCGCTGCTGGAGCTCGCGGCGCAGGACTGGCGTACCGCCCTCGACGTCAACCTCACCGGCACGTTCCTCGTCGCCCGTGCCGCGGCCGCCCGCATGATCGCCGAGGGACTCGGGGGAGCGATCGTCAACATCTCCTCGATCAACGGGCTCGCGGCGGCCCCGGGGGCAGGCGCGTACACCGCGTCGAAGGCCGGCGTCGTGATGTTGACCGAGCACATGGCGCTGGAGTGGGGCGCCCACGGCATCCGCGTGAACACCGTCGCGCCCGGCCTCATCGACGCCGGGATGTCCGACGCGATCTACGCCGACCCGGAGGTGCGGCGGCTGCGGTCGGGCCGGGTCCCGCTCGGCCGGTTGGGCACGGCGCAGGACGTGGCCGACACGGTCCTGTTCCTCGGCTCGGACCGCGCGGCCTACGTCACCGGGCAGATGCTGGCGGTCGACGGCGGGATCACCCGCGGCGCGCTGAACGCCATGCCGCGGGCGCGGTCCCAGGTCGTCGAGTAGCGACCTGGGACGATGGGCGCCATGTCGCAGCAGAGCGTCATCGACGAGCTGGGCCGCCTCGGGATGTCGGGGTACGAGGCCAAGGCCTACGTCGCGCTGGTCGCCGCCGGGACCCCGCTGAACGGCTACGAGGTGGCCAAGCGGTCGGGCGTCCCGCGCAGCACCGTCTACGAGACGCTCGGCAAGCTGGTGACGCGCGGCGCGGCCTATGAGGTGCGCGCGGGCGAGGCGAGCGTCGGCTACCTGTCGCTCCCGCCGTCGGCCCTGCTCGACCGGATGCGCCGCGAGTTCGACGCCTCGATGGACGCCCTGTCCGACGCGCTGCCGCAGATCGCCGCCCCGACCCAGGTACGCATCGTCCACAACCTCACCGACCGGGAGTCGCTGCTCGACCGCGCCGAGGACGTGGTCGCCGCGGCCCGCGACGACCTCTTCGTCTCCGGCTGGCCCGGCGAGATCGCGCCGCTCAAGACCTCCGCCCGCCGCGCCGAGGCCGAGGGCGTCGACGTGTCGGTGGTGAGCTTCGGCGAGGACGACGAGCCGGTCGGCCGCACCACGGTGCACCGCTACTCCAGCCCCGAAGTCGTGCTCGAGAACCTGGGCTGCCGCCTGCTCGTCGTCGCGGCGGACCGCGAGCAGGCCGTCATCGGCGGCGTGGTCGGCGACGACGCGTGGGGCGTCTACACCGACGACCCGGCCGTCGTCCTCGTCGCCGTCGAGTACGTCCGCCACGACATCGCCCTGCACCTCGTCGCCGAGAAGCTCGCCCCCGACGACTTCGAGCACTTCTGGGAGAACGAGCCCGCCCTGCGCCGGCTGCGCGACGACCACGGCATCCCGGCGGCGCTGCTCCAGCTCGGCACGGCCCGGCCGCCCCGACGACGCCGGCGGTAGCTCAGGCCTGCGTCACCCCGAGCCCGAGCCCGCCGTCGACGGTGAGCACGTTCCCCGTGACCCACTCGGCGGTGAGCAGGTACTCCACGGCCTCGGCCACCTCGGCGACGGTGCCCGGACGTCCGAGCGCGTGCGCCGGGCCGAGCGACTCCATCCGCTCGGCCGCCGTCGCGTCGTCGAAGAGACCCGCGCGCTGGTTGATCTCGGTGAGCACCCCGCCAGGGCGCACGCAGCTGACCCGGACGCCCTGCGGTCCCAGTTCCGCCGCGAGCACCCCCGTCAGCGTCTCCAGCGCGCCCTTCGTCGCCGCGTACGGCGAGGCCCCGGGGAAGGCCCGCTGGGTGTGCACCGACCCGAAGAACACGACGGCGCCCCGCGCCTCGACGAGCTGGGGGAGGGCGAGCCCGGTCAGGAGCATCGGGGCGATCGTGTTCGAGGCGAAGACGTCGTGCAGCCCCTCGGCGGTCAGCTCGGCCAGCGGCCCGCGGTACATGTTGCCCGCGGCGTGCACCACCGCACCGAGCCCGCCGCCGTGCTCCACCGCCGCGTCGACCATGGACCGGCGGTCGGCCTCCACCGTCACGTCCCCGACGACGCCCCGGGCGCCGGTCCGCGCCGCCACGGCTTCCACCCGGTCCCGACGACGGCCGGTGAGGGTCACGTGCGCCCCCAGCCCGCTCAGGCGTTCGACGACGCCCTCGCCGATCCCGGACCCACCGCCCGTGACCAGCACGGACATCCCCTCGATCGCGCGTCCCACCGTCAGCTCCTCCCGTCCAGCACACCCTGCGTCGCCGCCCGCAGCGCCGCGGCCCGCTCCCGCGGCTCGGTGTCCAGCAGCTCGTCCGACTGCACCTCGACGGCGAGCGGGAGGTCGGCCGGCAGCGCCCCCAGGAAACGCGCGAGGTCGAGTCCGCCCTCGCCCGGCGGCAGCCGGAGGTGCCGCGCCTCGTGCGCCAGGTCCGCTCCCGACGGCGGGTCAGCGGCGTCGGTGAGCTGCGCGTAGCCGACCACGTCGGGGTCGGCCGGCGCCCCGAGGTCGTCGCCCGCGCGGTGCAGGTGCAGCGGGTCGAGCAGCACCTGCGCGCCCGCCGCTCGCGCCACACGCTCGGCGTCGGCCCGTCGACGCAGGCCCGTGAAGGCCATCGACTCGAGCGCGACCCGTGTGCCCGTGCCGCGCAGGTGCTCGACCAGCGCCGCGACCTGCTCGACCGCGAGCGCCTCGTCGTCGTGATCGACGACCGTGAGGAGGAAGCGCGCGCCGAGCGTGGCGGCGGCGTCCGCGAGCGCGCGGTGGTCGTCGGACAGCGGACCCGCCGCGAGGCGCACCACCTCGACGTCCAGCAGCCCCAGCCCCGTCCGCGCGAGGGCCGTCCCGACGGCGGGTGCCTCGCGTCGCGGGTTCGACAGCCGCACCCCGGCCCACCCGTATCCGGCGTCCGCAGCGCACTCCACGACGTCGTGCGGGGCCAGGTCGAGCACGCTCCCGGCGCTCAGCGACACCTCACGCACGGGCGGCCCAGCGGATCGCGCGGCGCACGATCTCGGCGTGCTCCGGGATCTCGTACGACGGCGGGTGGTGGCCCAGCAGGTCGACCGCGACGCGCCCGCCCCCGTGCTCGCGCGCCCACAGCAGCGGCATGACCCGTCCGTCGGGCTGGGCGGCCTCGAGCAACGGGTCGACGGAGGCGGTGAACTCGAGGTCGCCGTACACCTCGTCGACGAGCGCGAAGTCCGCGACGCCGTCGACGATCCCGTGCGCCCCGGCGACGGAGACGTCGATCGACGGCCCCAGCGGCGGGTGCTGCGAGCGACCCCAGATCCAGCGGGCGCCGAGCGCATCGGCCCACTCCGGCCAGTCGTCGAAACAGATGGGGGCGGTGTGCATCGCGAGCAGTCCACCGCCGCCCGCGAGGTGCGCGTCGAAGGCAGCGCGGGCTCGCGACGACGGGCTCGCCCCCTCCGCGTCCGCCTGCACGCGGTAGCGCTCGGGCACGCCGGGATTGACCATCGTCCAGCGCAGGGCGTTGACGACGAGCAGGTCGGCTCCGTCCAACGCGGGCAGCGCCGTGTCGACGTCGGTGTGCACCTCGGCGTCCAGACCGACCGCCGCGAGCTGTTCGGCCAGGCACGCCGTCGTCGCGGGGAAGTCGTGCGTCAACCCGCCGGAGAGCACCACCGCGCGCATGGACCACTCCCGTCGTCAGGAAGCTGACGACTACGGACCCTAGCGCACCTCCGGTGCATGCAAAGCGTCACTGCGTGCACCCAGCGCCAGGAAAAGCCACACCGTCGCGGGGCCGGGCGCGGCACACTCCACGGGCATGACCGACCTGGCCGCCCGCGTCCGGGCGCTGCTCGACGTGCCGACCGTGGAGAAGCGGATGTTCGGCGGCATCTCGTTCATGGCCGACGACGCGATGCTGCTCAGCGTGCGGGGGAGCGGGGACCTGCTCGTCCGCGTCGACCCGGCGCGCAGCGAGGAACTGCGGGCCGACCACGGCGCCACCCTCACCACGATGGGCAACCGCTCGATGGGCCCGGGCTGGCTCACCGTGCCGGCCGGCCGCCTCGGCACCGCCGAGCAGTTGCAGTTCTGGCTCGACGTGGCCCTGGAGTTCAACGGCCAGCGGTGACCCCGACCGAGCGAGCGACCCGTTCGCAGCCTCTATGTGCGCGACAGTGCCGCTCGGTCAGAACGACCTCACCGCCGCGCCAACCGTGCCAACGCCGGGGCGACCAGCAACATGAGGATCACCCGCACGACCTGGACCGCCACGACGAACGTGACGTCCCCGCCCGCGGAGATCGCTGTGGCGAGCACCGCGTAGATGCCGCCAGGGTTCGTGGCGAGGTACCCCTCGAGCGGCGACACCCCGGCGACGGCGGAGAGCAGCAGCCCGAGCGCCGCGCAGACGCCCATGATCAGCAGGATCAGCGCGGTCGCGAGCGGCAGGACCCGCAGCACCGTCCGCACCGCCTCGCGTGTGAACCGCACGCCGGCCTGCCACCCGATCACGGCGTAGGCGACGTCGACGAGCAGGTCCGGCGCCGACCCGCCGAAGGTCAGGCCCGCGACCGACAGCACGATCGCGACCACCATCGGCCCCAGCAGCGCCCCCGCCGGCACCTTCAGCTTCTCGGCGGGCCACGCGGCGAGCGAGCACACTGCCACCAGCGCGAGCCCGACGTACCAGGGCGCGGTGCCCTCCTCCGACCCGCCCGACCCGACGTGCGAGGCGCCGAACACCACCGCCGCGACCACCGGCATCGTCGCCGTGACCAGCCCGACCCGCAGGTACTGGATCACCGACACGATCCGCTCGTCGCCGCCGATGTCGCGCGCGATCGCGGTCAGGCCGGAGGCGCCGCCGGCGGTCAGCGCGAGCATCCCGGTCAGCGGCGACACCCCGCGCTGCACCCCGAGCAACAGGCCCGCGCCCATGCTCGCGGCGAGCGTCCCGAGGCTGACCAACAGCACCGGCAGCCACTGCGACGCGACGGCCGCGAGCGTGTCCGGACGCGCCAGCAGCCCGATCACGACCCCGATCACGGCCTGCGCCCCGCCCACCGCCAGCCGGGACACGGTCCTCGGGCCCAGCCCGAGCAGCGCGAGCACGGTCGCGGCGCCGAGCCCGGCGAACAGCGCCGCCGACGGCACGCCGACCGCCTGCAGCACGAGGGTGATCAGCAGCGTCACGGCGGCCAGCACCGTCCACCGCAGCCAGGTCGCCATCGCCGTCGACGATCTCGCAGCCACCCCGACCCGTCGAGCGGATGTGGTGCGCGGGACTAGTCGTCCGTGGGTCGCGTCGTGGTGGTGCGCGGCGGCTTCGTCGTGGTCGTCGCCTTCGAGGTGGTCGGCTTCGAGCTGGTCGTCGGCTGTGAGCTCTTCCCGACGGCGGGTGTGGTCGAGCTGGTCGCCGCCGGCGCGTCGACGAGCATGACGGGGGTCGCCGTCGTGCCGGCGGCACCCGCCTCGCGGCCGGGCGGCGACGTGGTGAGCGCGGAGCCCACGAACATCAGGCCGACCGCGGCGAGCGCGGTGACGATCGAGGTCAGAGCCGTGACGCGCAGCTGGCGTCGCGTGGACGGTGTGCTGTGAGCCGCCATGAGCGGTCGCCCTCCCGGAAGTCGCGGCCGTGGTCGGCCGCTACCGGGAGAACGACCCGCGGCCCGACCGGACCCCACCCGTCGTCGGGAATGCCCGGATCGAAGGACGGACTCAGGCCGCGCCGACCAGCTCGTCCCGGTGCGCGACGACCCAGTCGCGGAAGGCCCGGGGCGGGCGTCCGGTCACCTCGGCGACGGTGTCGGTGGTCCGCAGTTCCTCCGGGGTCGGGTGGCCCAGCATGGCGACCATGTAGTCGAGCGCCGCAGGCGGAATGGAGGGGTTCGACTCCCGGAACTGCTCCTCGGTCAGCGATGCGAAGGTGAGCGGCCGCCCGAGGACCTCGCTGATCGCCCCGAGCCGCTCGCGCGGGGTGGGGGATTCGCGGCCGGTGAGCGCGAGCGTGGCGCCCGCGTGCCGGTCGTCGAGCAACGCCTCGGTGGCGACGGCGGCGATGTCCGCGGGGTCGATCATCGGGTTGCCGACGTCGGCGAACGGGGCCTCGACGTGCCCCTGCGCGATCATCGGGGTCCACCAGAGGGCGTTGGACATGAACTGACCCGGGCGGAGCACCACCGCGTCCTCCCGCACGGCCCGGACCTGCTCCTCGAGGTGGCGGTGGTGCTGCGCCTCGGCCAGGTCGGTCCGGGTGGCGACCGAGAGCGTCGAGAGCAGGACGACCCGTCGCGGGGACGCGCTCTGCAGGGCCTGCCGGACGGGCCCGGCGTCGCCGAACACGTTGAGGAAGACCGCGTCGACGCCGTCGAGGGCCGCCGAGAGCGCCCCACCGTCCGACGGGTCGCCCCGGACGACCTCGACGGGCGCCGGCAGCCCGGCGCGGTCCGGGTCGCGGGTGAGGGCGCGGACGTCCTGTCCGCGCGCCACGAGCAGGTCGACGAGCTCCCGGCCGATGTTCCCGGTCGCGCCGGTCACGAGGATCATGGTGCTCTCCCTCCGAGAGGTAACAGTCAACTGTTACCCTTCCACCATGTCGGAGGAAACCCTGCCCGCGTGGGATCTCGTCCGCACCGCGCACGTGGTCGGTCTCCGCTTCGGCGAGCTGTTCACCGCGCTCGACCTCACGCCGACCACCTTCGCCGTCCTGTGGACGCTCGCGGAGGACGAGGGACTGACGCAGGCCGAGCTGGCCCGCCGCGTGCTGGTGCGACCGCAGAGCATCGCCGCGCTGGTCGTCGGCCTGGCGAACCAGGGCTACGTCGAACGGGAGGGCCCGGGTGGGCGGGG
Organism: Actinomycetospora corticicola; assembly: GCF_013409505.1. Lineage (NCBI taxonomy): Bacteria > Bacillati > Actinomycetota > Actinomycetes > Pseudonocardiales > Pseudonocardiaceae > Actinomycetospora > Actinomycetospora corticicola. The sequence goes on from NZ_JACCBN010000001.1 coordinate 589,934, forward strand.
TCGGCGCGCGGGGATCACGCTCACGTCCGCCGGCCGGGACGCCCTCGACCGGGCCTGGCCGGCCGTGCGCGCCTTCAACGAGCCGGCGGCGCTGGGACTGACGCCGGCCCAGGTCGCGATGCTCGGGGAGATCCTCGATCGACTCCGGACGGCGCTGGAAACAGCCGACTGATCCTTCGGCGAGGGTGCGCCCGCCGTCCGCGTGAGGGGAACCCTCGAGCCACAAGAGCGCTCGAATCCTCCCCTCACGGGCGGCACACCCCGAACGGGCAGCCGTCCGGGTGAGACGGTGGCGGGCGGTCGTGCTGGGTGTGCTCGTGCTCGTCCTCGCGGCGTGCTCGGTGCCGGACCCGCCGGTGTCGGGTTCCCGCAGGTCGGCGCCGCCCGCCCCACCGACGGCCGTGGCCTCTCCGGCACAGGGTGCGGTCGACGCCGGGGACGCGGCGGTCGCGCGCGACGACGCGACGGTGGGCATCGCGGTGCTCGACCGCCTGACCGGCACGCTCGCCACCAACGACGCGGGCGCATTCGCGTTCCACTCGGCGTCGTTGTCGAAGCTGCTCACGACCGTCGACGCGTTCACCGGGCCCGCCGAGGTCACCGAGTCCGACCGACAGCGGATCGTGGCGGCGCTCGGCCCGAGTGACGACGACGCCATGAACGCCCTGTGGTCCCGCTTCGGCGGGCAGGAGGGCATCACGCGCGTGATCGACGCGCTCGGGCTGCAGGACACCGCCGTGCCGGACGACCCCTCCCAGTGGGGCGAGGTCCGACTCTCGCCGCGGGACGTGGTCAGCGTGCTGGACTTCGTGGCGGACGGCCTCGCACCCGCGGCGCGCGACCTCGTCCTCGGCGCCCTCGCCGCGGCCCCGGAGGAGGGCGCCGACGGGTTCGACCAGGCCTTCGGGCTGCTCGACCCCGCGCAACGCGGGGACGCGCGGGCGAAACAGGGCTGGCTGTGCTGCCTCGACGACCGCATCGACCTGCACTCCGCCGGCTTCCCCGACGCCTCCGAGCGCTTCGCCGTCGCGATCCTCTCCCGCCAGCCCCTCGGCTACCCGGCAGCACGGCAGGTCCTCGACGACGTCGCGGCCGCGGTCCGCGGTCCCCTCGCCTGAGCCTTCCCGACGGCGGGTCCTGCCGCTCCTCCCCGCACGAGCGGAACCCTCGTGCCATCAGAGCGCACGCATCCTCCCCTCACGGTGGCCGCCGTACCGTGGAGCCATGACGGCGTTCGGCGGCGTGTTCCGTGCTCCCAAGCTCGAGGGCGTGGAGGAGGGCGAGGACTCCGGCCAGCGCGCGCGGCTCGTCGGGCTCGACCTGGACAGCGGCGTCGTCCGGGTCCAGGCGCGCCGCCCGGCCCCCCAGCCCGAGCCGGTCGAGGACGACCCGGAGAGCTGACCGCGGTCGAGGAACCGAGTCGTCGGGACTCGGTTGCGCGGACACGGTTCGCGGTCGCGGCCGGTCGGCATCAGCGCCCCCCACGGGCGTGCAGCTCGCGCGCGAACGTGGTGGCGACCTGCGAGGTCGCGCCGGTGACGAGGGCGAGGTCCACGGCCGGACTCCGACATGCAGCACCGGTGCCATGCACCGCGGTCGGTGCCCACGACCGTCGTCGGGAGAGACCTCGCCGCGAGAGGCGCCGCGTGGTCCACTCCCGCTCGTGGACACGCGCCTGCTCGCCTTCGTCGGCACCGCCGCGCTGATCATCGCGATCCCCGGCCCGAGCGTGGTGTTCGCGATCAGCAGAGCTCTGGTGGTGGGACGTCGGAACGCGCTCGCCTCCGTCGTCGGGAATGCGCTGGGCGTGTTGCTGCAGGTCGCGGGGCTGGCGATCGGGCTCGGGGAGCTGATCGAACGGTCCGTCGCCGCGTTCACGGTGATCAAGCTCGTCGGCGCGGCCTACCTGGTGTGGCTCGGGGTGCAGGCGATCCGGCACCGTCACGACGCGTCCGACCAGCTGGCCGCGGCGACGCCGGAGGCCGGGACCGGGCTCGTCCGCAGCGTGTTGCGCGGGGTACCGGTCGGGTTGTTCAACCCGAAGACCGTCGTGTTCTTCGCGGCCTTCCTCCCGCTGTTCGTCGACCCCGGCCGCAGCGTCCCGGGGCAGCTGCTCGTGCTCGGTGCCCTCTTCGCGGGCATCGCCGTGGTGCTCAACAGCATCTGGGCGCTCACCGCGGCGTCGGCGCGGGCGTGGTTCAGCCGGTCACCTCGACGCCTGGCGGGGCTGGGCACCGTCGGGGGCGTGGCCACGATCGGCCTCGGGGCGGGCGCGGCGACGGCGCAGCGGGCGAGCTGACCCGACGTCGTCCGGCGGCCGCCGCTGCGTCGGGATCACCGGCTCGCGCATGGCGGCGAGCGCCTGCTCGTCGAGCGTCCCCCTGCGCACCATGTCGACCCACGGCGCGACCACCCACGCCAGCGCCGCCACCGCGGCCACCCCCACGACCATGCCCCACGCCCCCGGCTCGCACATCGTGCGGAGGAGCCTAGGAGAAATGTCCGGAGCGGTCGTTCACGATTCCGTGACGACGGACCTTCCGGCGTCGATACGCTGACCGGCAGGCACGCGCGAGATGGTTCTGAGCAGGGGAGGGGAGTGCCGGAGTGACCGTGGACCTGGCGGGGCTCCGGACCGCACTGGTCACCGGAGCCAGCTCGGGGATCGGACGCGCCCTGGCCGAGGCACTCGCGGCACGGGGGCACGATCTCGTTCTGGTCGCCAGGGACCGGACCCGACTCGAGGCGCTCGCCGAGCGGGTGCGGCAGCAGCACGCGGTGGGGGTCGAGGTGCTGGTCGCCGACCTCACCGACCCGGACGGCGTCGCGCGGGTGGGGACCCGGCTCACGCAGACGGAGCGACCGGTCGACCTGGTGGTCAACAACGCCGGGGACACCGTCGACGCCTCGCTGGGCGACGTCGACGTCGAACGACTGCGCCGCCACGTCGCCCTCAACCTCGGCGCCGTCCTCACCCTCACCCGCACCGCACTGCCGGCGATGGTCGCCCGCGGCCGTGGCGCGGTGGTCAACGTCGCCAGCGTCGACGTCTTCGTGTGCAAGGCCGGTCCCGCCGCCGTCTACAGCGCGGGGAAGGTGTGGGTCACGGTCCTCACCGAGTCGCTGGCACAGGAACTCCGGGGGACCGGCGTGCACGCGATGGCCCTGTGCCCCGGCCTCACCGACACCGAGTTCTCCGAGAGGAACGAGGTCGGTGAGACGGCGCCCCGCCGGCTCGGTGCCCGCTCCTGGTCGCCCGCCGACATGGCGGACGCGTGCCTCGGTGATCTCGCGCGGGGTCGGGTCGTCTCCGTGCCGGGCGTCCGCTTCCGCGTCACCGCGACCCTCGGTCGTCTCGTGCCCTACCGGCCGTTGGGTGTCCTTCCGACCCTGGCCCGACGACGCCGGTCCGGGCTCGCGGGTGTCGACTCCCGTCGCGCCCTGATCACGTCGGCGGACTCCGACCTCGGCGGCGCCGTGGTGCGCGCTCTCCTGGCCGCGGGCACGGAGGTCGTCCTGGTCGGTCGCACGGAGGACCGGATGGCCCGGCTGGTCGAATCGCTCGGGAGCGCCGAGCAGCAGGCCGTCGAGGTGGTGGTCGCCGACCTGGCCGAGCCCTCCGACCGGGAGGACGTCTGCCGACGCCTCCGGGACCAGGACAGGCCCGTCGACCTCGTCGTGCTCGGGGTCGAGCGGCCCTCGTCGTCCACGAGCTTCTCGGGGACGCCCCTCGACGTCCTGCAGTCCGAATTACAGGCCGGCCCGATGGCCGCGCTCGAGGTCCTCCGCGCCGCGCTGTCCGCGATGTCGGCCGGCGGAGGGGGACGCATCGTGACGCTGCCCGACGCCGCCGGCCTGGACCCAGGACAATCGCCGACCGACGCGTTCCTGCTCTCTCTCACCCGGTCGCTGGGCATCGGTGTGCTCGGGTCCAAGGTGGACGTCGTGGCCGTGATCCCGCCGCGTTCGGGTGCTCTGTCGCGACATTCCCGGCGTGAGATCACCGGTGCCACCCGGTCCGGCTCGTTGGTCGTCGCGCCGCCGCGTGTCGCGCTGTTCGATCTGGCATGCCGGGTCGTTCCCCGGGCGGTGCGCCGCCGGCTGGCGACCCTCATCCGTCGCTGACCGGGCGACCGAGATCGGCGGCCAGGCCCCCGACGGCGCGGCACACGGACCGGGCTCCGGGGCCAGCGCGCCCGGCCCCTGCCGGAACCGAGTCCGGTGGACTCGGTCTTGCGCGTCGCGGTAGCAGGTCGAGGCTCGGCCGGGCAGCCCGCGCGCTCAGGGGCGGGCGCCCTGCAAATTCGCTCGCACGCATCGCTGCCGCTCGCTACGTTGCTAAGCGCGGGTGTAGCTCAGAAGGCCAGAGCTGTCGTCTCCAAAGCGACCGGTCGGGGGTTCGAGTCCCTCCACCCGTGCCACGAAGGACTCGGCCTCGGTCAGGCGATCGCCAGGCAGACCGCCGTTGCCGTGACCGACGTGTCAGGGCCGCCGTACGCGAGGACCTGAAATCCGTTGGTCCGCTCTCCGGTGTCTCCGAGGCTGTAGCCCACTCCGGCGGTGTCGCCCTCCGGTCGTCCGTCGACCGTCCACGATCCCGTTACGACGGTCTCGTCCTGACGGCACTCGGCTCGAACGAGCGTCCCCGAGTAGGAACCTGGAACGTCCTTCGACACGCTGCGGCGCTCGACGCGCGGCTTGGCCGGCCCGTTCATGACCGGCAGCGGGACGGAGGCCGAGGTGTCGACGAGGTTCCACCGCACCGGAGTTTCCTGCAGGAAGCCGGGCCGGGTGATGCATCCACGGGTCGGGGTGGCGACACGCAGCACGCCGGTCTGCTTGTTCACGCACCCGTCGAGCGTCGGCACCGTTGCACGCGGTGCTGCCGCGTAGGCCGTGGTCGCCACGGCCGACAGGACCGCGAGAACCCCCAGCACGATGAGCAGGCGTCGCTTGACAGGCAAACTGGTCTCCCTGGTTGTCGTGCCGCGCCCGGAGATCACCGGAGCGGTGTCTCGCGTGCGACTACTCCCCGCAGAAGCCGTCGCCGTCGCCGTCGCGTTCGCCCGGGAGGCAGGGATGTCCCGACTGCCCAGAACGGGCCTTCGTCCTGGGGGCCGGGACGTACGGGCGATCGACATCCGCGTCGACATCGACGTCGGGCTCCGAGGTGACCTCGGTCGTGGTCGTCGGGGCGGGCTCCTCGGTGGCGGTCGCGGGCCCGGTACTCACGCAGGAGGCGTACCAGGCGTTGGCGGCCCTGCTCTGCCATGTCTTCGCATAGTCGAACCCGTTCGGCAGCGTCATGACGACGGATTGGAAGCCGGCGGGAACGGCGGTGGGAGCATCGGTTCGCGCTGCGTCGGGCGCTGCGATCGACACCTGCTGTCCCGCCAGGAGTTCTCTCGCCGTGGCGAGGTCGGTCCCGTTTCGGCAGGGGTCGGAGGTCGTCCTGCCCTGCATCATCGTGACGTGCAGGCGTCGGCCGTCGACGGTGACGAGATTCTCCGGCGACTGGACTCCGACGACTGTCACGGCGGCCGGTAGCGCATTCGGGTCCGGAGCGGAAGCTGCCTGGGTGGCCTGTTGGAACCCCTCGTTGCTGTCAGGGCTCATCGCTCCACCGATGAGAAGCGCGATGACACTCAGAACGATCGCCGTGATCGCGGGACCCTTCGCGGGCTTGCCCCGGCGAGCACGAATCAGGGCGACGACCGCCATCACGATGACGACGAGCGCGAGGAAGATCGCAAACGACGGTACGAAGAAGCTGAGGATCGCCGCCAGGATCGCGCCGAGCGCTGCGAACGCGGCGAGCGCGCTCATCTCTTCCTGCTGCGGCGCGGAGTGCCGTGTCATGAGTTCCCCCTCGATGTCCCCTGATCGGGAACGACGCGAGGGGTTGCTCGGTGACGAAACGTGACTGCCGCTCAGACTCGTGGGCTCCGAGGTGGATCGCTCGAAGAACGCGATCATGCGCGCAGGGACCCACCCGCCGGGTCTGACCGACACTGCTCATATCCCGCGCTGCGGGTTCGCCCAACAACGACAGCAGGATCAGCGAGCTCCCCAGGCGGTCACGGCCTCGGTCAGCCGGGACCGCTCGCGGGCGTAGAACGCCACGCGGTGACCGTTGCCGCCCGACGGATGCGGGAAGCCCGACAGGACCCGCCCGGGATCGACCCCGGCGAGCCGGACGCCCTGCTCGGCGGCCACCCCCAGCGGCACCACCAGCGCGTCGGGCGCGGATGCGAGGGCGGCCGCGAGGACGCGCTCGGCGAAGGCCCGGAGCAGCGGGTGGCGGCCGAGTGCCGGGGACGAACCGCGGTAGTTCTCCCCTCCGCGCACGAAGACGGGGTGGCAGACGACGGAGGTCATCGCGACCAGATCGATCCGGTCGTGGAAGAGGTCGTCGCAGGTCGGGATGCCGAGGGCGGCGGCGAGGCCGATCCCGTCGAGCATGGCGACGAGGTTGCGGCGCATGGGGCCGGCGAAGCTGGCCGTCGACTTCGCCAACCCGAGGGCCACGTCGAGGTCGGCGCCGGCGCGGAGAGCGGCCGAGGCGGTGGCGAGCGCGAGCCGCGCCTGGGACCGGCCGGGGGTGATCCCGACGAGTGCGACCCGCGCCGAGGCGTTGAACCGGTCGAGGGGAGCGAAGTACACCTCGAGGGCGGGGTCGCGGTGGAGCAGGAAGCGCTCCGCGGTGACGTCGTCGCCCGTCACGGGATGGTGGAGGTCGCGGAGCGCGTCCTCGAAGGTGACCGAGCACCAGTCGGCGCTGATGGTGTCGTCGGCGGCCGCAGCGACGAAGCAGTGGTGGCCTGTCGTGCTCACCGACCCATGGTGCGGCCCGGGGCAGGCCCTCGTCCGGACGCCCATCGGGGCTCGAACACCGAGTAGTGTCTCTACTCCTTCCTAGAACGTCGGGGCGGTGGGACGCGATGGCGATGGTGGCGACGGGGTCCGACCCGCACCTCGAACGCGCCGTCCGGGCCGTGGCGGAGCTCGACGTCGTCGACATGGCGTTCGCGGCGTCGATGCCCTCCTCGCAGACGTTCCGGCTGGGCTACATGCGTGGCCACCGTGCGGGCTCGATGGACGGTCTCGAGACGTCCGTCGGGGCCGGACTCGGGGGGAAGGTGCTGGCCCTGGACCGGCCGCTGGCCGTGGCCGACTACGCGCGGGATCCCGGCATCACCCACCAGTTCGACCAGGCCGTGGCGGCCGAGGGGCTGCATGCGGTGTTCGCCCTGCCGGTCCGGGCAGGGAACGAACTCCGCGGTGCCGTGTACGGGGCGGTCCGACGGCCGCTGGACCTCGGAGAGCGGTTCCTGCGCAGCGCGGTCCGTGCGGTGCGGGCGGCGACGCGGGTGACCGCGCCGCCACCGGCCGGCGTGGTGCTCGGGTCGGACGAGGTCGCCGAGCTGCTGGACATCCTGGCGGCGACGCGGCCCGCCGTCCCCGACGCCGACGTCCGCGACCGGTTGGACCGGCTGACGTCGCGCCTGGACCGACCGTTCCCCGAGATCACCGCGCACGCCGCTCTCTCGTCCCGCGAGCTCGAGGTGCTCGGCGTCGTCGCGCTCGGCTGCGGGAACGCCGAGGTCGCCCGCCGGCTCCTGCTCAGCGTCGAGACGGTGAAGTCCTACCTGAAGTCGGCGATGGCGAAGCTCGACAGCCACACCCGCAGTGAGGCCGTCCACCGGGCGCGGGCCGCCGGACTGCTGCCGTGACCGACGCACCGGCGACGCCGAGCCGGATCGAGCGCAAGCGTGCGCAGCGGGTGGCCGAGCTGGAACGGGCCGCGGCGCGGCTGTTCGCGCAGCGCGGGTACGACCGGACCAACTTCGAGGACGTCGCCGCCGAGCTCGACCTGCGCGGACCCAGCCTCTACCACTACTTCTCCTCCAAGGACGACCTGCTCCGGCGCTGCCTGCACAGCTCCTCGGAGGAGGTCCTGGGACGGCTCCGCGCCCTCGCCGACGCGCCCGGTCCTCCGGCAGAGGTCCTCCGGGCCCTGTTCCGCGAGCAGGTGCTCATCGAGGTCCGCGACTTCCCGGAGTTCGCCCCGCTCTTCCTGACGATGCCGGTGTCGGTCCCCGAGATCCGCGCGATCGTCCTCGACGTGCGGCGCGCGCACGCGGCGATCTTCGAGGACGTGGCCCACCGGGTCGTCGAGGGTCTCGCCCCGGACATTCTGCGGGTCCGGATGTCGGTCGTGTTCGGGGCGCTGGCCTACGTCCCGGAGTGGTACGACCCGGCCGGCAGCCTCGCCCCGGAGGCCCTCGCCGACGAGCTCGCCGACACCCTCCTCGCGCTCTTCATCGCGGAGCGCTGACCCGGCGACCCCTCGATCGTGGGTATCGGGGGTGTGACCCGGGCCATAGCGTCGGGCGTCCGACGGTCCCGCCAGGCCGCGCTCGACGACGAGGAGCCCCGCCGTGGACGTCCCCAGCCTCATGCGCCAGTCCATGACCCTCTACCGCGACCGCACCGCGCTCGTGACCGAGACCAGGGCCTTCACGTTCGCCGAGGCGTGGGAGCGGGGGGTCCGGCTCGCGAACGGGCTGCGGGCCCTCGGGGTGCGGCCGGGGGACCGGGTCGCCGGGCTCGAGGACAACAACCTGGGTGCCGCGGACCTGTTCCTCGGGTGCGCCATCGCCGGCGCGGTCCGGGTTCCGCTCTACGCCCGCAACGCGCGGCAGTCCCACCTCCACATGATCGAGCAGACCCAGACGCGGGTCGTGCTCGTCGACGCCGCGCACGCCGCGGAGGTCGAGGGCCTCGACACGGACATCGAGGGACTGTCGCGCATCTTCATCCGCGACGACGGCTACGAGGCGTGGCTCGCGGAGCAGTCGGACGTCGATCCGGAGCTCGAGGTCGACGGCGCCGACTGGTACATCATCCGGCACTCGGCCGGGACCACCGGTCGCCCCAAGGGCATCGGCTACACCCAGCACGACTGGCTCGTGAACTGCCGGAACTGGTACTACCGCCTGCCCAACCTGCAGACCCACAGCGTCGTCGGGCACGCCGGGCCCATCTCGCACGCCTCGGGCTACCTGTTCCTGCCGGCCTGGCTGCACGGCAGCGTCAACCTGTTGTTCGGGGCGTTCGACGCGGCGAAGGTGCTCGCGATGATGGAGCGCCACGGCGTGACCCACATGTTCGCGCCGCCGTCGATGGTCCAGATGCTCACGGCGGAGCCGACGCGCTCCGGCCGCGACCTGTCGGCGTTGGAGTGCCTCCTCGTCGGGGGCGCCCCGATCACCGACGCGACCGCCCTGGCCGGCCGTGCGGCGTTCGGGGACGTGCTCCACCAGGTCTTCGGTCAGACCGAGGCGGTGCCGCTCACGGTGATGACGCCCCAGGAGTGGTTCTCCGAGGTCCCGGGCTCGCAGCCCCTGCGGGCCGCGGGCAAGGTGCTGCCCTTCGCGCGGCTGGAGGTGCGCGACGAGGAGGGCACGGTCCTCCCGCTCGGCGCCGAGGGCGAGCTGTTCGCGCGGGTGGAGTCGCAGATGTCGGGCTTCTGGAACGACGACGAGCTCACGGCCACCCGGCTGATCGACGGCTGGATCCGCACGCGGGACATCGGGCGCATCGACACGAACGGCTACGTCTACATCCTCGACCGGGCCGACGACATGATCGTCTCGGGCGGCTTCAACATCTGGCCCGCCGAGCTCGAGTCGGCGATCGCCGACCACCCCGCCGTCATCGAGGTCGCGGTCTTCGCCGTCCCGCACGAGAAGTGGGGCGAGACCCCGATGGCGGTCTGTCATGTCGCGCCCGACGCCGAGGTGACCGCCGACGAGGTGATCGAGCTGGTCCGCCGCCGGCTGGGCTCGTACAAGAAGCCGGGCGGCGTCGAGTTCACGCACGAGCCGCTGCCGAAGAACGTCGTCGGGAAGCTCCTGCGCAAGGCGCTGCGCGAACCGTACTGGGCGCACCAGGAGCGCCGGGTCGCCGGCGCCTGAACGATCGTGCAGTTCGCCGTGCCGAACGAACGCACCGAAAATCTAGTAATGGCTAGAAGAACGAGCGTAGCGTCGAGAGTCGCCGACCACCCCGGGAGCCAGCGATGACCCAGACCACCGAACGGCCCGTCGACCAGGCGTCCGACGCGCTCCTGGAGGAGGACTACGGCGTCCCGTGGGCGCTGGAGGACCACCACCTCGAGTGGCAGCGCGCGATGCGGGACTTCTGCACCCGCGAGGTCGCGCCCGGTGCGGCGGAGCGCAGCATCGAGGGGCGGTTCGACGCCGACCTCGCCCGGGCCGCCGGCCGTCTGGGGGCCTACGGGCTGCTGGCGCCGGAGCGCTTCGGGGGCGGGGGAGCGGACCTGCGGACCCTCTGCCTCGCGGCCGAGGAGCTGGCCCGCGTCGACTCCTCGCTCGCGGTGACCGTGCACGTCCAGGCGATCAGCGTCGCTCTCCTCGCCCACCTCGCGCAGGGACGGGACGACCTGCTGGACGAGGTGCTGCCGTCCGCCTGCACCGGCGAGACGTTCGTGTCCTTCGGCCTCACCGAGCCGACGGGGGGCTCGGACGCCGGCAACATCGCGACGACCGCCCGCCGCGACGGCGACGGCTGGGTGCTGAACGGCGCGAAGCAGTTCATCACCAACTCCGGCACCCCGTTCTCCCGCTACGTGATCCTCTTCGCCGCCACCGGCGACGCCGTCACCCCGGCCACGGTGGCAGCGCGCGGCCGCCGGCCGGTGTCGGCGTTCCTCGTGCCGCTCGACGCGCCCGGGGTCACCGTCGGGGGCACCTACGCGAAGATGGGGTGGCGCGCCTCGGACACCCACCCGCTGTTCTTCGACGAGGTCCGGCTGCCGGCGGACGCGCTGCTGGGCGAGGAGGGCCGCGGCTACCGCGAGGCCCTGGGTTTCCTGACGTGGGCCCGCCTCCCGATCGCCGCGATGAGCACCGGCCTCGCACTCGGCTGCCTCGACGACGTCCGGCGCTTCGTCGCCGACCGCACGTCCTTCGGCGCCCCGCTGGGCGGCCACCAGGGCGTGGCCTTCCAACTCGCGGACATCGCCGCGCTGGCCTCGACGGCGCGGGTCATGACCTACGACGGCGCCTGGAAGTACGACCGCGGGATGCCGATCGCGAAGGAGGCGGCGACGGCGAAGCTGGTGGCGTCCGAGGCGGCGAACAAGGCGGCCTACATCGCGACGCAGCTCGAGGGCGGCTACGGGTTCGTCCAGGAGAGCGCGGCGACCCGGCACTACCAGGACGCCCGGATCCTGACGATCGGCGAGGGCACCTCCGAGGTGCAGCGTCTGCTCCTCGCCCGGGGCCTCGGGCTGCCGGTCTGAGGATGACGACCCCGCCTGGCCCCGAGATCGTCCAGGAGGCGGTCCGCGGCTCGCCCGAGGAGGCCGATCCGGCGTGGCGGACGCGCCCGCCGGACGAGGACGGGGTGGAGACGTACCGCGAGGCCTGATCCTGCTGCGCCGGCGCCGGTCGTCCCGTCGGATCCGTCAGCGGCCGGTCCACTCGCACGGGCCGGCGAGCGCGACAGTCCGACCCTCCTCGAGGCGCACGACGGTGCGGCCGTCGACCACGGCCCGACTGATCGGCGCGCGGTCCATCTCGTCGGCGTCCCCGACCACGAGCCGCCAACTGCAGGTGCCCGCGGGCTCCCGGGTCGAGTACTCGCCCGCGGGGAGGTCCCGTCCGACGGTGTAGGTGCCCGCCACGACCGGGTCGGCCGCCGCGGCCGTCCCACCTCCGGCGAAGGCGAGGCCCGCAAGAATCCCGGCGCTCGCCACCATCGCCGTCGCGGAGATCAGCAGGGCACGAGCGGTGCGGCGCGGGGAGCTCACCGACGACCGTCCCGGCGGAGGTCCCGGTCATGACCCGCAGCCCGCGCCTCCGAGGACGTCCGGCGGAGCGGGCAACCGAGTCGTCGTGACTCGGTTGCTCCGAGGACCTGCGGAGCCCGACCCTCCCGCATCGGACGGGCACCCCCTGCGGCGAGCGCCAGCGATGCGCGGAAGGAACAACGTCGACGTCGGGGGAGCGATCGGGCGGAGTCGGCACGAGCGGTGCCAGCGCTTCGGAGCATCGCCCTGTCTGTCGGCCGAGCCCCGCCGGTCCGTTTCGCCTTGGATCTTGCGGTCTCCTGACGACGGGTCCGAGGCGATAACGGGCGGCTCCGGAGACCACGACACACGGGTGTGGACCGATCACGACCCCAGGAGACCGTCCCGATGACCGAGCGCGCCCGGCCCGTCCCGTCGCCGCATCTGCGGGTGGCTCCACCGCAGCCCGACCCTCGACACGGTCCGACGCCGCAACCCGCACAGCGGAGCAACCCGGCCGTGCCCGCCCCTGCTCCCGGCCCGACGCGGCACCCGGCGACGTTCCAGGAACCGCCGTCGCACGCTCCTCCTGGAGCACCGCTGTTCGGGCCCGCTCGTCCGCAGGCGCTTCACGGCGGCGGCCGGGAGCCTCGCCCCCGGCGGTGGCCGTGGGTCGTCGCGATCGTGGCGGCCTTCCTGGTGGGACTCGCGATCCCGACCGGATCGGACGGCTTCTTCCTGGGCATCCCCGCGTCACCCTTGATCGAGGAGCACGCCGGCGACCCGTGGTCGGCCACCGTGCCCTGCCGCATCACCGCCGCGATCGGTGCCGTGGTCGTCGAGGAGCCCGGGCAGGAGGCGAGCTGTACCGCGCTCTCAGGCGTTACTCCAGCCCGAGGGCCCGCCGGAGCTCGTCCGCGGTGATCGAGCCCGGACGGAGCCCTTCGCGGGCGGCCCGCCGTGCAAGCGCGGTGAGACCCGCGTTGACCGGCGCGGGCCGTCCGATCCGGCGGGCGGTCAGCGCGATCTCGCCGTTGAGGTAGTCGCTCTCGATGCTGCCGGTACCGCGCATCAGCGACTGCCAGCTCGACCCGCCCAGCTGCGCCGGCTCCCCAGGCACGGGGAGGAACTCGAGGCCCTCAGGCTCCCACCCGGCACGGGCCTCCTCCTTCCCGACGACGGGGAGGTCGGCGGCCCCGAGGACCTCCTCGGCCTCGGCGCGGGCCGCCGTCGTGATGTCCTCGGCGCCGGTCGTGTCACCGAGCAGGGCCTCCAGGGCGTTGCCGGTGTTGGCGATCAGCTTGCGGTACTTCCAGCCCATCACCGCATCGGTGGGCCGGACGAGGCACCCGGCGGGCTCCCAGTCCGTCGCGATCGACGCGAGCAGCGAGGAATCGGCGGCGGGGTCGGGGGAGTGGCCGTAGCGACCCAGGTGGAAGACCCCGCGCAGCGGCGCGCCCCGGACGATGACCTCCCCGGGCTCGAGCAGCACCGTCGGGCACCAGACGCACACCGCGAACACCCGCTCCGCCCGTCGCAGGGCGATCTCCTCCCCGGCGACGCCGTTGAGGGCGACGAGCACGGGCAGGACGTCGGCGGCCCGGCCGACCTCGATGCCGTCCCGGTCGTGGACCGGCGCGTCGCCCCAGGTGTCGAGGACGTCGGCGGCCTGCGGGGTCTTCGCCGTCAGGACGAGGACGTCGTCGACGGTCAGGTGCGCCTCGTCCGGTGCGGTGGCGACCGGGACGGCGACGGTCTCGGTGAGGTCGGGGCAGCGCAGCGTGACGCCCCGATCGGCCATGACCCGCGCGTGCTCCCCGCGGGCGACGAGCAGGACCTCCCGCCCCTGCCGGGCGAGCAGCCCGCCGAGCGCGCTCCCGATCGCGCCGGCGCCGAGGAAGACGTACCGCGAGGGGTGATCCACCGTCCCCTTCCTACGCCCCTGCGGAGCCCGACGGCAGGCGGGGCCGGGGACGCCCCTGGAGCCGCCGGACGGCCTCGTCGTCGGGAGAGTCCCCGGCGGGTGCCGTCCCGGGGCGCAGCCCCGCGAGGGCGAGGGCGAGCGCTCGGCGCCAGCTCCCGTCGTCGGGAGACCCGGCAGCCTGGACGCCCGAGACCATGAGGTCGACGAGCACCAGGTCGCCCGGGCCGATCGCGGGATCGATCGTCCCCGCGGCGTGGGCACGGCCGAGGAGGACCTCGATCGACGGCGTGATGCGGGCCTGCGCCCGGGCGGCGAGCTCCATGCCGAGCGGGCCCGAGCGCAGGACCTGGGACAGCCCGCCCTCGCCGGCCTGCTGCTCGGCGACCGCCGTGAGGAAGCGTTCGACGCCGTCGCCGTGCCGGTCGTCGGCGACCGCCGCCTCGGCGAGGGCGGCGACCGCTTCGACGTGCCGGTCGAAGAGCGCCCGGACCAGGGCGTCCCGGTCGGGGAAGCGGCGGTACAGCGTGCCGATCCCGACCCCGGCGGCCGTGGCGACATCCTCGAGGGGCACGCCGTGGCCGCGTTCGACGACGAGCCGGGCGGCGGCGTCGAGGAGTCGCTGCCGGTTGCGCTCCGCGTCCCGGCGCAGCGGCATCCCGTCGGTCACGGCCGGACCGTAGCGCTCACCGTAGGCCGCGGAACGTGGCCCGGACGTCCTCGACGAGCGCGGCGGGCTGTTCCATCGCGGCGAAGTGTCCGCCCCGGTCGTGCCGGCGGTGGTGGACGACCTTCTCGTACCGCGCGGCGATCCAGCGCTCCGAGGCGCGGACCGGCTCCTTCGGGAACACGCTGACGCCGAGCGGGGTGGGGTTCGGCCCGGCCGCGGCGGGCGCCTCGCGGGCCGCCTCCCAGTACAGCCGCGCCGAGGACGCTCCGGCGTTGGGCAGCCAGTAGAGCATCACGTCGTCCAGGATCGCGTCGGCGCCGAGGACGGCGGCGGGGTCGCCGTCGGTGTCGGAGACGTCGACGAACAGCGCGTAGATCCAGGCGGCGAGGCCGACGGGGTTGTCGGCGAGCAGGTAGCCGACCGTCTGCGGCCGGGTCGCCTGGGCGGCGGCGTAGGCCGACAGCTCGGCGCTGTACCGCGCGGCGGACGCGACCATCTCCTGCTCCTCGGGGGTCGCCGAGGCGACCTCGTCCGTCGTCGGGATGGCCGGGACGAGGTTGAGGTGCATCCCGACGAGGCCGGGCGGGGCGTCGCGCCCCATCCGGTCGACGACGGCCGCGCCCCAGTCGCCGCCCTGAGCGCCGAAGCGGTCGCCGTAGCCGAGCCGGGCCATGAGCTCGGCCCAGGCGGCCGCGATGCGTCCGACGCCCCAGCCCGTCGTCGTGGGCCGGTCGGAGAAGCCGAAGCCGGGCATGGAGGGCACGACGACGTGGAAGGCGTCCTCGGCGGACCCGCCGTGGGCGACCGGGTCGGTCAGCGGCCCGATGACGTCGCGGAACTCGAGCACCGAACCGGGCCAGCCGTGGCAGAGCAGCAGGGGGAGGGCGTCGGGTTCGGGGGAGCGGGTGTGGAGGAAGTGGACGCCGACACCGTCCAGTTCGGTGCGGAACTGGCCGAACCCGTCGAGGACCGCCTCGGCGCGCCGCCAGTCGTAGCGCGTGCGCCGGTGCTCGACCAGCTCCTGCATCGCCCCGAGCCGCGGGCCCTGACCGGCGTCGTCGACCGTCTCCGCCTCCGGCCAGCGGACGTGGGCGAGCCGGTGCGCAGGTCGTCGAGCACGGCGTCGGGGACGTCGGGTCGGAACGGGGTGATCGTCACGGCTCGAGAGTACCCCGATGTGGAGGAAAACCTCCCCTTATTGTCGGGCTTGACTTTCCTGGCCGGCAAGTCGACTGTGTTTCCATCCAGGAAAGGGAGGTGGTTATGGAGCGCATCACGACCGACCAGGCGCAGGCCGCGCTCGACCGGGCGACCGCGGCCCGTGGTCGGGTCGCCGCCGAGGTCGGGCTGCCGCGGGGCTACTGGTGGGGCCTGGCCGCAGGCTGGGTGGTGCTGGGTGCACTCGGCGACGTCGGGCCGTCGTGGCTGGCCACGACCGCCACGGTCGCGTTCGGGGTGGGCCACTCGGTCGTCGCGACCCGTCTGCTCGACGGGCGGCGCCGCACCGCGAAGCTGCAGGTCAGTGCCGCCGTCGCCGGCCATCGGACCGCACCGATCGTCGTGGGCATGCTGCTGGTGCTGGTCGCCCTCACCGTCGGGATCGCGCTCGCGCTCCACGCCGACGGCGCCCGGCACGTCGGGACCTGGTCCGGGCTGTTCGTGGGCGCCATCGTCGGGTTCGGTGGCCCGGAGATCCTGCGGGTGCTTCGGGCGCGGCTCGGGCGATGACGGTCGCGCGGTTCGACGACCTGATCCACCCCGCGACCCGGCTCTCCCTCGTCGCCACGCTCGCCGCGGTCGACTGGGCCGAGTTCGCCTATCTGAAGGAGGGCCTCGGGCTCTCCGACTCGGCGCTGTCCAAGCAGCTCACCACGCTGGAGGACGCCGGCTACGTGATCACCGAGCGTCGTCTCGACGGCAGCCGGCACAAACTACGGGCCCGTCTGTCGGACGCCGGGCGCGACGCGTTCGAGGGCCACGTCGCCGCGTTGCAGGAAATCGTCGACGGTGCCGGGTCGTCGTTGCAGGTCGCGCAGTCCCGACGCGACGACACCTCGATCTGATCCGAGGGCTCCTGTCGATTCCGCTCGAGGCCGCGCGTCGTCATGGTGGACCCGGATCCGCGGGTCACCACCGAGCAGAGGACGGACGACATGGCCCAGTACCTGGTGCTGATCTACAACGACGAGGCCGCGCTGGACGCCGCGCGGGAGGAGGACCCCAGGGCCGTCACGGCCGAGCACGGCCGGTTCGCGGCGCAGCACGGTGCGGCGCTGCGTGGTGGGAACGCGCTCGAGCCGTCGTCGACCGCGACGTCCATCCGTCCGGACGGCGCCGGTGGCTTCACCGTCACCGACGCGCCGTTCGCCGAGGCCAAGGAGGGCCTGGGTGGCTACTACGTCATCGAGGCGGCCGACCTCGACGAGGCGGTCGACATCGCGAAGCAGGTGCCGACCCTCGGCGGCGGCGTCGAGGTCCGGCCCGTCATGGTCCTCGACTGAGTCGATGACCGCCGGAGCCGCGGTGGCCGCGGTGGTCGCGGACGCGCATCGTCGGGAATGGGCCTTCGTCCTCGCCGCGACGGTGCGCGTCACCCGCGACCTCGACCTCGCCGAGGAGTGCGTGCAGGACGCCTACGCCCGGGCCCTGCGCGTCTGGGGCGACGACGGCGTCCCACGGAACCCGGGCGCCTGGCTCACCACGACCGCACGACGACGGGCACTCGACCTCCTCCGCCGCGAGGGCACGGCCCGCCGGGCCCTGCCGCTGCTGGTCGAGGAGGAGGCCGTTCCCGACGACGAGGAGGACGAGGTCGGCGACGACCGGCTCCGGCTCGTGTTCACCGCCTGCCACCCGGCGCTCGCGCGGGAGGCGCAGGTGGCGCTGACGCTGCGGCTGCTGTGCGGGTGCTCGACGGCGGAGGTGGCCCGGGCGTTCCTGGTCGCCGAGCCGACCATGGCCGCCCGGATCACCCGCGCCAAGAAGAAGATCGCGGCGGCCCGGATTCCGTACCGGGTGCCGCCGCTCGCCGAGCTGGGGGAGCGGGTCGAGGCGGTGTGCGAGGTGGTGCACCTGTTGTTCACCACCGGCCACGCCGCCCCGGCGGGCGCCGACCTGATCCGCCGCGACCTCGTCGAACGCGCGCTGGACCTGGCCCGGATGCTGCACGCCCTGCTCCCGCGGCGCCCGGAGGTCACCGGCCTCCTGGCCCTGATCCTGCTCACCGACGCCCGCCGCGAGGCACGCCTTCACGACGACGGGTCGCTGGTCCTGCTCGCCGACCAGGACCGCCGTCGGTGGGACCGGGCCGCGATCACCGAGGGGATCGCCCTGGTGCGCGAGGCGCTGGGGCACCGGCCGCCGGGGCGCTACGCCCTGATGGCCGCGATCGCCGCCGTGCACGACGAGGCACCGACCGCCGATGCGACGGACTGGCGCGAGATCGTCGGTCTGTACGACCTGCTGGTCGCCCTGTGGCCGTCGCCGGTCGTGGCCTTGAACCGCGCGGTCGCGATCGGGTTCGCCGACGGGCCGGCGGCGGGGCTGGACGCCCTCGAACCGCTCGCGGCCGAGCCGCAGCTGGCCGGCTATCCCTACCTCGCCGTCGCGCGGGCGGAGTTCCTGCACCGGCTGGGGCGTACCGACGATGCGCGCCTCGCCTACGAGGAGGCCCTGCTGCTCACCGAGAACGCGGTCGAGCGCGATCGCCTCGCTCGTCGGCTGGCGCAGCTCGGTCGCTGAGCCGCACAGCTCACCGCACCAGGCCGAGGCCGCCGTAGGCGCCGATGGACTCGGGCTGCTCGCCCGTGAGGTCCGGTCGCCACCGGGCGACATCGACGAGACCCGGCTCCACCAGCTCCAGGTCCGCGAACCAGCTCGTCAGCTCCGCGCGCGACCGCAGGACGGTGGGATGGGTGCTCTGCGCGTACACCCGCTGGCCGGCCCGGACTCGCTCGGCGAGCTCGGGATCGTCGACGTCGTCGCTGCCGTGCGAGAGGACCATGGCACTGCCCGGCTGCAGATGGCGGCGGTAGGCCGCGACGACGGACGCCGGGTCGTCGGCGTCGGGGAGGAAGTGCAGGACCGCCAGCATGAGGACCGCCACGGGGCGGTCGAAGTCCAGCAGGTCGCGCACGGTCGGGGCGGAGAGCACTCCGGCGACGTCGCGGAGGTCTGCGTGGGTGACGCTGACCCGGTGCTCCGCACCGAGCAGGTCACGAGCATGTGCGACCGCCACGGGCTCGTGGTCCACGTACGCCACGCGGGCGTGCGGGGCGTCCCGGAGGACGATCTCGTGGACGTTGCCGACGGTGGGGACCCCGGAGCCGAGGTCGAGGAACTGGTCGATGCCGGCGGCGACGCAGTGCCGCACCGTCCGTCGCAGGAAGGCACGGAACGCCCACACCGCGGCGACCATGCCCGGACTGGATCGGATCGCCTCGTCGGCCAGCGCCCGATCGACCGCGAAGTTCTGCCGTCCTCCGAGGAGGTAGTCATACATCCGAGCGGCATTCGCCTGCTCGGGATCCGGACCTGCCTGCTCCATCGGCCCCCTACCCTCGCCCCATGGTCAGCGACGCTAGCCGCCCGTTCCGTTTCGGGGTCGTGATGATCGGCGACGTGACCGCGTCGTGGGCCGATCGTTGCCGGCGGGCCGAGACCCTCGGCTTCGACACGGTGCTCGTGGCGGACCACCTCGGGAGGCCCGGCCCGTTCGCCGCGCTCGGAGCCGCCGCCGTCGCGACCGAGCGGGCACGGGTCGGCACCTTCGTGCTCAACGCCGCGTTCCACGACCCCCTGCTGCTCGCCCGCGAGGTCGCGACCCTCGACGCCCTGTCCGGGGGCCGCGTCGAGCTCGGTCTCGGCGCGGGGTACGTGCGGTCGGAGTTCGACGCCCTCGGCCTGCGCTACGGGACGGCCGGCGAGCGGCTCGACGGGCTGGAGGAGTTCCTCGACCGGCTCGCGCCGCTCCTGGCGGATTCGACGGCCGTTCAGCGTCCGATCCCGCTCTTCCTGGGTGGGAACGGCAACCGGATGCTGCGCCTCGCTGCTCGGCGGGCACAGATCGTCGGCTTCAGCGGCACGACGACGGACCGCGACGGCCGGCTCTCCCTGATCGGCGGGAGCGACTACGCGGACCGCGTGCGGCACGCGCGCGCCGAGGCCGGCGACCGCGCGGAAGAGATCGAATGGAACGCCCTGTTGCAGGTCGTCGAGATCACCGACGACCGGGAAGGCCGGGCCGAGGAGGTCCGCCGGGAGCGTGCGCCGCACCTCACCCTCGACGAGTTCCTCGCCGCTCCGACGGTGCTGGTCGGCTCCGCCGAGGAGATGGCGACCGAGCTCGACACCCGTCGTCGGGACCTCGGACTCAGCTACATCACGGTGCTCGAGCCGGCGATGGAGTCGATGGCGCAGGTGCGCTCCGCGCTCGTGAGCACTCAGTGGGGCTATCACCCCACTTAGTGCTCACCTGGCGGAGCCACCTCGCGATCAGTCGGGGTCCACCCAGTGCAGGACCACCCGGTGTCCGTCCGGGTCCGTGACGGTCACGCCCCGGGTCCACCACCAAGGATTGTCGGGTCGGGTCTCGTCGGCCTCGGGGACACGGGCCCGGGCGGCGAGGGCCGCGGCGCGGTCGGCGAAGCCGAGCACCAGGAGGTCGTCGGGGCCACCGGACGACGGTGACGCGTCCCGGTGCCAGGTGAGCTCCAACTGATGGCTCGCGTCCGGCAGGCCGAGGATGAGCCCCCACCAGCCCTCGTGGTCCTCGAACTCCCCGACGACCGGCAGGTCGAGGCCCTCGACGTAGAAGCGTCGGGAGGCCCGGAGGTCCCCGACGACGAGCGCGACACGGGTACGCACGAGGCGGTCGATCACGGCCGGAGGCTATCGCGCAGCGATCGGACGGAGATCCGGTAGGCCGTTCGGCTGGACTCCGGATCCCTGCTCGGGAGGCTGCTCCGGTTCCGTGGCCGGGCGCCGGCAGACAACGGCCCTGGCCAGGTGCGTGTTCCCGTCAGGCTGTCACTCCGTGTAGCCGACCGGAGGGGAGTCGGGCGGTCCGGCCGTTCACCTGCAGTTCGTTGACCTTCGACAACGACCCCGCATAACGTCGCTTATCGCCTGCTCCCCGGGATCGACACCCGGTCTGACCAGCGGGTTCGAGTCGTCCTCCCCCTCAGGCTTCAGAGGTGATGCTGCGTGTCCAGCTCCGGTCACAACGGCCCCATCAGCGGGATCGCCACCGATCGGCAGCACAGGGTGCTGACCGCCGGTTACGACAACCGACTCATCCTCTGGGACCGGGCGACCCGTCGGCCGGTGGCCCGCGCGTGGCACGACCACCTGGTCAACAGCTGCTCGTTCTCGCCGGACGGGCGACACGTCGTCAGCTCGTCCAGCGACCACACCGCACGGGTCTGGTCCCTGCCGGACCTGCGTCTCGTCGCGGTGCTGGGCGGGCACGGCGACGACGTCGAGACCGCCGCCTTCAGCCCGGACGGGCGCCGGGTCGCCACGGCGAGCCGTGATCACCACGCCCGAATCTTCGATCTCGACGGCCGGCTGCTCACCGTCGTGGCGGGGCACGAGGCGGACGTGCTCTCCGTGGTGTGGGACCCCTCGGGCGAGCGTCTGATCACCTCGAGCGACGACGGCACGATCCGGACCTGGTCCGCGGACGACGGCCGGGCGCTCGGGGTCGTCGACATGGCCGGGGTCGAGACCGACACGATCGCCGTGTCGCACGACGGGACGATCTACGCCGGTGACGACGACGGTCGCCTGACCACGATCGACGGCACCGACCGCAGCTCGGTCGCGGCCCACGACGCCGGGGTCAAGCGGCTCGTGCTCGACGACGTCGAGCCGCTCCTGGTGAGCCTGAGCTACGACCGGACCATGCGGCTCTGGGACGTCTCCGGCGCCCGCCCGACCCTCCGCGTCACCGCCGACCTGCCCGCCGACGTCTGGCCCCGCTCCTGTGCCTTCGTCGACTCCACCACGCTGGTCTTCGCGACCTTCGGTGACTCCTACCGGACCTACGACGTCTCGGCGGGCGCCTGGCTCGACGAGCACGTCGGACCCACGTCGGGGGTCAACGCGGTCGTCGACACCGGGGACCGGGTGCTCTGCGTCGGCGACGAGGGTCGGGTGAGTGACGCCGAGGACGGCAGCACCGTGGCCACCACCGGCAGCCTGGCCAACTTCCTGACCCCGCTCGGGACGCTCGTCCTGACGGGCGGCCAGCTCGGTCTGGTGGCCGACGCCCTCACCGGACGTCCGCTCCACCAGCACCGTTCGCCGCTCAACTGCGGGGTCCGGTTCGAGCGCGGCGGCGTCGAGCACGCGCTGGTCGGCACTTACACCGGCGAGGGCCTGGTGTTCCGGGTCGGTCACGACCGCGAGCCTGCGCTCGAGTTCGTCGCCGAGATCCGACTGCACGACAACGCGGTGAAGTCGGTCGCGCTCTCCGGGAACCTGATCTTCTCGGTGGCGGCGGACGCGGGTGCCACCTGGCTCGACACCGAGACCCTCGAGGTGATCCGGACCGTCCCCGACGGCCACGACAAGATCGCCAACGGCTGCGCCGGCCTCGGCACCGAGGGCAGGTTCGTGAGTGTCAGCCGCGACCTCGCGCTGCGGGAGTGGGAGATCGGTCGGTGTGTCCGCCGGACCCCCACGCCCCACGACCACTCCGTGAAGTGCGTGGCGGCCTCCTCCGACGGCCGGCTCGTGGCGACCGCGAGCTACAACGGCCACGCCGCCGTCTACGACCGGGTGCTCGACCGGTGGACGGTCAGCACCCGGCTCAGCATGACCGGCGTCTCGTCCCTGACCTACAGCGAGCGCCGCGGCGAGTTCCTGGCCGGCTGCTACGACGGCACCGTGCACCGGCTGCCGGTGCAGGACGGCGCCGCCTCGGACCGGACGAGCGTCCTCGCCGGGGCGCTCGGGGTCGTCCGATGACGTCGGCCGCGGTCCACGCCGGGACGGTCGACCTGCGCGGCGCCGACCTCCACGCGCTCGACGACCGCGACGCGATGGGACTCGTCCCCGGCGTCCACGACCGCATGCCCGACGGCTTCGCCCACGCGGCACGGGAACTGGGGACGCTGCCCGACGACCTGGTCGCGGTGGTCGAGGA
Source organism: Actinomycetospora corticicola (assembly GCF_013409505.1). Lineage (NCBI taxonomy): Bacteria > Bacillati > Actinomycetota > Actinomycetes > Pseudonocardiales > Pseudonocardiaceae > Actinomycetospora > Actinomycetospora corticicola. The sequence goes on from NZ_JACCBN010000001.1 coordinate 612,492, forward strand.
CGCCGGTCAGAGCCGGGCCCGCCGTCTGGCCGCGGGCACCCTGCTCGCGCTCGTGGGCGATCCCCGGATCCGCACGGAGGACCCGGCCCTGGTCCGGGTACCGGGTGGCACGTTCCGGATGGGTGCCACCACGGCCGAGGTCGAGCGGGCGGCCCGGACCTGGGCCGAGGTCGGCGTCCGTCGGGACTGGCTCGAGAAGGAGGAACCGCAGCACGTCGTCGCGCTCGGGGACGTCGTGATCATGCGCTACCCGGTGACCCACCTCGAATGGCTCGCCTACCTCACCGACACGGACACCGGCAGCGCCCCCGGGGTCCCGACCTCGTGGCGGTTCGGCATGTTCCCCCACGCCGAGGCGAACCACCCGGTCTGGACCGTCGAGGCCGAGCAGGCCGACGACTACGCCCGCTGGCTCTCCCGGCGGACCGGCCGCTCCTTCCGACTGCCCACCGAGGCGGAGTGGGAGTACGTCGCCGGGGGCGGTGCGGATGGGCCGCGCGCGGAGTTCCCCTGGGGGGACGAGCCGCCGACGGCCGAGCACGCGAACCTGGTCGAGCACGGGCCGGTGAGCACCACGCCCGTCGGCTGCCACCCCGCGGGGCGGACGGTCCACGGGGTCCACGACCTCGCCGGGAACGTCGAGGAGTACGTCGCCGACGACTACCGGCCCTACCCGGGCGCCGCGGACGTCGAGGACGACCTGGCGCGCCACGGGACCTACCGCATCGCGCGGGGCGGGGCCTTCACCCGCTTCGGGGATCTCGCCCGGATCCGCCGCCGCCACGGCCGCTACCCGCGCCCCCTCTACGCCGTCGGCTTCCGGCTCGTGGAGGACCGCCCGTCGACCCCGATCCGCGAGGAACGCCATGCATGAGGCCTCGGTCCGCAACCGCATCAGTCTCGCCGGCTTCCGGGCCACGGACGTCACGGGGGAACTCGTCACCTTCAACGGGCTGACCGACGGACGCGAACACGTCGCCTACGTCGTGGGCGACCCCGGTGCGTCCCCGCTGGTCCGCATCCACAGTGAGTGCCTGACCGGTGACGTCCTCGGCTCGACCCGCTGCGACTGCGGCCCCCAGCTCGACGAGGCCGTGGAACGCATGGTTCTCGACGGCGGGGTGCTGCTCTACATGCGGCAGGAGGGGCGGGGCATCGGGCTCTACAACAAGGTCGACGCCTACCGGCTCCAGGACGCCGACGTCGACACCTTCCGCGCCAACGAGATGCTGGGTCGTGGTGCGGACGAACGCGACTACCGGCCCGCCGCGCAGATGCTCGCCGCCCTCGGGATACGCCGGATCCGGTTGCTGACCAACAACCCCGACAAGGAGAACCAGCTCCGCGCCCTCGGGATCGACATCGTGCGCGTGGAGCCCACCGAGGTGCACCGCACCTCCGCGAACGAGCGCTACCTCGTCGCGAAGGCCCGCCACGGACACCGCCTCGAGGTCGGCCGTGACCTGCAGCCCTCCGCGGTGCGGGGAGACCTCCGGTGACCCCGGCGACGGCGACGGCCGTCCCCGCGGCGATCCGCAGCGCGTTGGACCGGGCGGACAGCACCGTGCCCCGGTCCTTCGCCGACGTCGAACGGCGCGCCTCGGCGCGGACGCCGGAGCTGGGCGTGATCGGGCGCGGTGTCGGCCACACCCCGCTGGCCCCGGTGCCCAGCCGGGGCGGACGGGGCACGGTCTGGCTCAAGACCGAGGCCTCCAACGCGACCGGCACCGTGAAGGCCCGCACCGCCTACGCCCTGCTCTGCGGGGTCCTCGCCCGCTGCGACCGGGCCGGGCTGCGCCTGGTCGAGTACACCGGCGGCAGCATGGGCGTGGCGCTGGCCGACGCCTGTGCGCGGCTCGGCATCGACCTCCACCTGGTCTTCCCGCCGGGATCCCCTGCCTCGCTGCACGAGGCCGCCCGGGCACGCGGTGCGGCGGTCTCCTTCGGTCCCGATGGAGGCGGGTTCCTCGGGACGATGGACGCCGCCGCCCGGATCGCCGAGGACGAGGACCGTCGGCTGCTGCTCCAGCACGCCGCCGGGGTGGCGGTGGCCATGCACCGGGAGCGCACCGGCCGGGAGATCGTCGACGGACTGGTCCGGCTCCGGGTCGACCCCGTCGGCGTGGCCGCCGCCTGCGGCACGGGCGGCACCCTGATCGGGGTCCTGCACGCGATGCGCGAGCGCTGGTCGGACGCCGCGGGCGTCGCGGTCTTCCCCGCCGAGGCGCCCTACGGCGACCCGGCCGCCCCGACGACCGCGCGACGGATGAACGGCACCGGCGGGCTGGGGCTCGGCGTCCGTCAGCCGTTGCTCCGCGACGACGAGCAGACCCTGAGGTTCCGCGACATGCCCTACGCGGACGCGCTCGGAGCCGTCCGCGACCTGCGTTCGTCCGCCGGGATCGCCGCGTGCACGAGCGGCGCCGCCGCCTGGGCCGCCGCGTCCGAGCTGGTGGACGACCCCGCGGCACCAGGTCGCGACGCCGTCGCGATCCTGGCCGGCCGGGGGACACCCGAGGAGTGGCATGACGCGCTCGACTGACCCGGGCACCGCCCACACCGGGTACGCCGACTACCGGGACACGGTCGCCTCCTCGTTCCGGTCGGCCTACGACGCGCACCGCGACCGGTGGACCGACGATCCCGTCGCGGCGGGCATCACCGACTTCGCGGTCGCCGCGGTCCGTCGGCACCGTCCCGGCGCGCCGTACCCCGACCCGGCCGTCCGGCTCCTCGACATCGGCGCCGGCCGCGGCCACCAGAGCGCGGTGCTCGCCGAGCGCCTCGGCGCGGACGTGACCGCGGTCGACCTGCTGCCCGTCGCCGACGCCACCGCGCCCCGACGGGGCCGGGTCCGGCACGTCGTGGGGGACTTCCTCGACCTCGCGCCCGCCGACGGCCGCTACGACGTCCTGCTGGACAACGGCTGCCTGCACCACCAGCGCCCCGAGGACTGGGCACGCTTCGTCGCCCACGGCCGGCGGCTGCTCGCCGACGACGGCCTCTGGGTGCTCTGCACCTTCCTCAGCCCGGGTCCTGAGGTCGCCTTCCACGACCAGGCCGACGGTCGCCACAACGTCTGGTTCACCCCGGACGACCTGCAGGAACTCTTCACGACGGCGGGTCTGGTCCGGGTCGACGAGACCGTCCTCGACCGTCGGTTCGCCGCCCGTGGGTTCGACCTCGCCTACCTGCTGCAGACGTTCGTCGTGGGCGGGGCCGGCTGATGTCGCTCCACGTGCTCGTCGTCGAGCTGCCCGCGTACCGGCCGCTGGACACCCTCGCCGACCTCGTCGCGGAGGGCGTGCGGATCAGCCTGCTCGCCCGCGACCCCGAGAGCGCCGTCCGCGCCGCCGGCGGGGATCCCGACGGGGTCCTCACGCGGTGCATCGCCGCCGACCCCGAAGACACCGGGACTGCCGCCGACGCGGTCCTCGCCGCCTGCGCGGACGACCCCGTCCACGGGGTGATCTGCACGTGGCACGGCAGCCTGGTCGCCGCCGCCCGACTCGCGCAGCGGCTGGGACTGCCGCACGAGGAGCCGGATCGGCTCGACCGTCTGCAGGACAAGGCGGAGATGCGGGCCCTCCTCGCCGCCGCGGGGCTGGACGACACCGAGTTCCGGCGTGTCACGGACGCCCGGTCGCTGACGGACGCCGTCGCGGCCCTCCGTCCGCCCCTGGTGGTGAAGCCGTGTCGGGGCTCCGGCTCCATCGGGGTGCACATGGTCGACACCCCCGAGGACGTGAGCGCGATCGGCGCCGACGGGCTCGCCGCCCCGCTGCTCGTCGAGCGACGCCTCGCGGGTCGGCTGTGCAGCGCCGAACTCGTCGTGGACGGTCCCGAGATCACGGTGCTGGGCATGACCTCGCGGTTCCCCGGTCCCGTCGACGGCGTCGTCGAGCTGGGCGGGGCGTTCCCCGCCGTCCCCGACGGGGCAGGACCGGCGCTGGCGCTGGCGCGCCGCGTCGTGGCGGCCCTGGGGCTCCGGCGCAGCGTCGTCCACGTCGAGCTGATGCTCACCCCGTTCGGGCCCCGCGTGGTGGAGGTGAACACCCGTGCGCCGGGGAACGTCGTCCTGCGGCTGATGTCGCGCGCGCTCGGCCGGACCGTGGCGCTGGACATGGTCCGGCTGGCGTGCGGCCTCCCGGCATCGCAGGAGGTCCTGCCGGTCGGCCAGGTGGCCCTGCTCCAGGTCGTCGCGGAGGTGGACGGCCGGCTCCGCCGGGCCGTGCTCCCGCCCCCGGGGCCGCGTGCGGGTGGACGGGTGCTCGAGGCGGCCCTGTCGGCGGAGCCCGGACAGGCCGTGCGCCGTCCCCGCACGAACCGCGACCGGCTCGGACACGTGCTGGTCCACGCCGACTCCGTCGCCGAGCTCGACACCCTCGTGGCTGCCGTCACCGAGGAGATCGCGCTCGACGTCGAGCCGGATCCCGTCCCGACGACGGAGGCGCCCGTGGCGCTGCTCCTGCGGGTGCGGGGCACCGTGGACGAGTCGACCGCCGGCCGGTACCTGACCGGCGCGGCGGCCGCGACGTCGCGGTTCGCCGTCTCGGGCGACCTGCCACCGCAGGCCGCCGCACTGCTCGCACGTCTCGCGCCCGGCCGGGCGTCGCGCCCGCCGTCGGGGACGGCGGAGGCGCCGGTCGCGGTCCTCGAACTCGGGCGGACGCCCCGCTGCGCCCCCTGGTCCGGGGCCGGGATCGGGGCCGTCGTCGGCCGACTGCTCGACGGGACGCTGCACGACGCGGTCGTGCTCCTCGCCGACGGACCCGTGTGGCGTGCGGTCGACGTCGAGGACCCGGCGGTCGTCGATCCGGTGCTGCGGTTCCTCGACGGGGAGGGCGACGGGCCCGTCGCCCTGCGGATCGGTGACGGGTCGTCGCGACTGCTCGCCCACGTGGACGGCGATCTGCTCGCGATCCACGCCCGGCATCGCGGACGGGACCTCGTCGCCGACTGCGCCCGGGACGCCCTGCACCGGGTCGGCGTCCCGGTCCGGCCCGGCGCGGGCCGGGGATGCGCGACCGCGCTCGCACCGCTCGGTCTCCCCGGCGGACGGGTCCGCGTGGTCGCGGCACCCGACGTCGTAGAGCTGCGCCGACGTGCCGAGGTGGCCGAGGCCGTCGTCCCGGTCGATGACGGCCAGGTGGTGGAGGACGGGCGCGACGACGCCGGTCGGGACGCGACGGGGTGGGTGGTGATCGCCCGCCCCGGCATAAACGACACGGACGGCGTCGTCACGGCAGCGGCGGCCGTCGCGACGAGCGCCCGGCTGCGGACCGAGGCCCTCGACCGGTGTCACGTGCTCGTCCTCGACCGGTTGGGCCCCGCCACCCTGGTCCGGTCCGACGGGCTCCTCCTCGATCCCGCCCGCTTCCGGACCACGGTGTTCTCCGCCGCTCCGGTGTCGGTCTGGAGCCCGGGCGCGACACCGGACGCGGTGCACACCGTGGACGTGTTCGACCCGTCGGCCGTCGTCGCGCTGGCGGACGCGGTGCACCGGGTCCGACCGGTCGACCGGGTGGTCGCCGCCTCCGAACGGCTCCTCGACACCGCTGCCAGGCTCCGGGCGCGGTTCGGACTCCCGGGGGCCGACGTCGCGCACGTCGCGAGGTACACCGACAAGGCCGTCATGAAGCAGCTCGCGAGCGCGGCCGGGATCCGGCACGCACCCGGCTCGGTGGTCCACGACGGGGACGACGTGCACGCGGCCCTCGCGCGCTGGGGGCGCATCGTGCTCAAGCCGCGGCGCAGCTCCGGCTCGCAGGGCGTCACGGTCTGCGCGGACGTCCCGCAGGTGGAGGCCTGGATCGCCGGGAGCCTCGCGCCGGGCCGGTTCCTGGTCGAGGCCCACGTGTCCGGGGCGATGGTCCACGTCGACGCCCTCGTGGTGGGCGGCCGTGTCCGGGCGTGGGACGCCTCCCGCTACGTCCGGGACACCCTGGCCTACCAACGGGGTGCCCCGCTGTCCTCGGTGAGCGTCGAGGAGGCCGGGCGTGACGCCTACCGCGCCGTGCTCGAGGCGGTCGTCGCGGCGTGGGACGCCTGCGACGAGGTCCTCCATCTCGAGGTCTTCGACGATCCGGACGGTCCGGTCTTCTGCGAGGTGGCCGCTCGTCCGGGCGGCGCCGGTGTGGTCGACGCCTTCCGGGCGACCCGCGGGGTGGACCTGCGGCACGCCCGGGTGCTGCTCGACGTGGGCGGCGACGTCGAGGAGCTGTTCGGCGAGCCGACGGCGGCGCACGCCGGCTGGACGGTCCTCTACTCGTCCGGCGGGCGCCTCGCGCACTACGACGACCGCCCGGTCGCGGAGGCGGCCGCCGTCCGGACGGTCCCGTGTGTCGGCGACGTCGTCCCCCCGTCCCGGTTCTCGGGCACGGGGATGAGCAAGTACGTGTTCGCGGCCCCCTGCCCCGACGAGGTGGCGGAACTCGTCGCCCTCGCCGAGGCCGGGGTCGTGGCGACCTTCGAGGAGGAGGACCGATGATCGTGGGCATCCTGGGGAGCGCGTCCCCCACGTCGGGCACCCGGACGGCGCTGGACGCCGTCGCGCGGCGGTGCCGGGCCGCCGGCCACGAGTTCGATCTCGTCGACCTCGCCGTCGAGTACCGCGAGCTCCACGACGTGGCCCGGCACGACGCCCCGCCGCCGGGGAGCCAGATCGCCGCGCTCCGGGCGCGGGTCCGGGCGGCGGACGCCCTCGTGCTCGCCACGCCCGTCCACCACGGGACCTTCTCGGGCCTGCTGAAGAACGCCCTCGACCACCTCGCGGGCGACGAGTTCGCCGGGCGCCCCGTCGGCCTGCTCGCGCACGGCAGCGGGGCCAAGGCGGTCACCGGCGCCGTCGACTCCCTCCGCCCGGTGGTCCGGGCGCTGCAGGGCTGGTCCACCCCGACCGGGGTGGGCGTCGCCGCCGCCGACCTGCTCGACGGGATCGCCCCGCTCGTCGAGACCCGGATCGAGGAGATGGTCGAGCAGATCGACCTCTTCCTGGGACGGACCCGTCGGGTGCCCGAGGCGGCCGTCGGGGTGGTCTCGTGACCGCGGAGGACCACCTGGTCCTCCTCAGCGGGATCGGGGGACCGGCCGCGGCCGGCGCACTGCCGCAGATCGCGGCGGTGACCCGGGCGGTGAGTGTCGTCCACGTCCGGGCCTGGACGCCCGGGGACGCGGTGCGTGCGGCGTGGGACGAGCACGGCTTCACCGGCGAGTTCGTCGAGGTCGACGACCTCGACGGGGTCCGGGACGCGGCGCTCGCGCTCGCGGGTCGACGGCCCGTCCACGGCGTCGTGACGTACTCCGAGCTGCTCCTGCGTCCGCAGGCCGAGATCACCGAGGTCCTCCACCTGCCGGGCAACCCGGTCGCCGCCGTGGCGTGCGCCCAGTCGAAGGCCCTGCAGCGCGCGGCGTTCGTCGCCGCGGGACTGCCGTCCCCGCGCCACGAGGTGATCACCCGCGCGACGGAGCTCGACGCCGCGGCCGCCCGGGTCGGGTTCCCCGCCGTCCTGAAACCGTCCCTCGGCGCGGGCAGCGTCGGCGTCCGCACCGTCCGGTCCTCCCCGGAGCTCCATGCGGCCTGGGACCGCATCGCCGAACAGCCGACCGCCTTCCTCCAGCACGACCCGTCCGCGGTCCTCGAGGCCCGCCTTCCGGTCGACGACGGGCACGAACCCGACCTGGCCGGCTACTGCAGCGTCGAGGGCCTGGTGCACGACGGGACCGTGACCACCCTGGGCATCAGCGATCGGCTCCGACTGCAGCACGACTGCGTCGAGGAGGGCCTCGTCCTCCCGAGCTCGATGGGGTCCGACCTCGCCGCGCGCGTGGTCGCGTGCGCCGAGCGCGCCATCCGGGCCGTGGGGCTGCGGCACGGCGCGACGCACGTGGAGATCGCCACGGGCGACGGCGACCCGCGGCCCATCGAGGTCAACGCCCGCGTCGGCGGACCGGTCTGTTCGATGGTCGCCGCCGCGACCGGCCGGTCCCTGGTCGCCGACATCGCGGCCCTGGCCCTCGGTCGCCGGGTACCGCCCCTCCCGCCGCCGCACGCGACGGCCTGGTTCCGCTTCGTCCCGGTGCCCGAGGGCGACTGGCGGATCGCCGCGCAGACCCCGGCGGCAGAGCTCCTGACCCGCTTCCCCCAGCTCGTGTACCTGCGCCCCCGTTTCGAGGTCGGCGGGCACGTCACGCTCGCACGCACCCAGCACCTCGCGAGCTTCCTCGTCGCGGCTCCCGACCGGGCCACGGCCGCGGCGACCGCGGCGGAGGTCGAACGGGCCCTCGGGATCGACCTGCAGCCGGTGGCGGCGCTCCGATGAGCGCGCCCGGGCCGGCCGCCCCCGGGCCGACGGTGCCCGCACCGACCCGCCGTCGGGAACGCCCGTCCCTACGGCAGGCGGTGGTCGAGGACCTCGTCGCCGTGGTGGAGCGCGACCCGTCCTGCCCGCGCTGGGCAGCCGTGCTGCACGTGCCCTGGTGGGCGGTCGCCGCTCACCGCGTGGCCCACCGGCTGCACCGACGGGCGCCCCTGCGCGCCCGGCTGATCGCCGCGGCCGCGCGGCTCGTCACCGGGATCGAGATCGCCCCGGGCGCCGTGATCGGCCGCCGCTTCTTCATCGACCACGGCATCGGCACGGTCATCGGAGCGACCGCGATCGTCGGCGACGACGTCACGCTCCACCACCGCGTCACCCTCGGTTCCCGGGGGTGGTGGAACCTCCCGGCCGACCCCGGCGCCCGTCGACACCCCCGCATCGGTGACGGGGTACGGATCGGGGTCGGTGCCTCCGTGCTCGGGCCGGTCACGGTCGCGGCGGGAACGACGGTCCGCGCCCACGCGCTCGTCCTCGAGGACGTCCCGTGAGCGCCTCGCCGCGCGTCGCCGCGGCGCTCCGGTCCCCGCACTCCCGGGTCTACCTCGTCGGCACCTCCGACGCGCTCGGTCTGGGCCTCTACCTCGCGATCACCCCGCTCTACCTGAGCCAGGTGATCGGGCTCCCCGTCGCCGCCGTCGGTGCGGTCCTCGCCGTCGCCGGGGTGACCTCCCTCGTCGGCGCGGTCCCGATCGGCGCGTTCGCCGACCGGGTCGGCCCGCGCCGCGCCCTCGTCGTGCTGTTCTGCGCCCGCGCCCTCGCCTTCCTGGGCCTCGCCGTCGCCGCCGACGTCGGGTCCGCGACCGTCATCCTGGCCGCCGCCGGTCTCCTCAACCGCGGCATCGGGCCGATCGTGCAGTCCGTCGTCGTGCCCGCCGACGAGAGCCCGACCGCTGACCAGGCCCGCTCGATCCGGGCGCTCGCACGGCTGCGGGCGTTGCGGAACGCGGGGATCGCCGCGGGTGGACTCCCGGCCGCGCTCGCGGTGTCGATCGGCGTCGCCACGGGGTACCGCGTCGTGCTCGGCGCCGCCGCCCTGACCTTCGCGGTCGCCGCCGTGCTCTCCTCCCGCATGCCCCGCGACGGATCCGCGCCGCGCCGGACCCCGCGGCTCGCAGCGCTGCGGAACCCGCACTTCGCCGCCGTCACGGCCGTCTACGGGCTGCTCACGCTGCCCGCGCTGATGCTGAGCATCGGCCTGCCGTTGTGGATCGTGGCGCGGACGGACGCCCCGGGATGGAGCGTCGGCCTCGTGCAGGTCCTCAACACCCTGCTGGTCGTCCTGCTCCAGGTGCGCGCCAGCCGTGGGACCGAACGCTTCCGACGGGCCCGTCTGCTCGTCCTCGGCTCCGGTGTCGTCGCGGCCCTCGGAGCGCTCCTCGTCCCGGTCGGCGCCCGTCCCGCCGGCGCGGTCACGGCCGTCGTCGTGGTGATCGTCGCGGTGCTGCTGCTAACGGCCTCCGAGATCGGGGCGACCGCGGGCACCATGGCCATCGCCCTTGACCGGATGCCCGCCGAGGGCCGGGCCGTGGCCCTGGCCACCTTCAACCTCGGCTTCGGGGTCGCCACCGTCGTCGGACCGCCCCTGATCACGGCCGCCGTGGCCGCCGGATCGACGGGCTGGACGTCGATGGCCGGCCTGTTCCTCGTGTCGGGTCTGCTCGTCCTCCCGATGCGCCCGCGCGCCGGAGGAGACGGGAGGTGATCGGGGCGCGACCGCACGTCCTGGCGAGCTGCGCCGTCTCGCTCGACGGGTTCCTCGACGACGCGTCCCCGCAGCGCCGTGTTCTGTCCGGCCCCGCCGATCTCGACCGGGTCGACGAGGAGCGGGCGGGGGTCGACGCGATCCTGGTCGGCGCGGGCACCGTCCGCGCCGACGACTCGCGCCTGCTCGTCCGCGCCCCGGAGCGCCGGGCGGCCCGGGTCGCCCGCGGGCTCCCGCCGAGTCCGCTGCGGGTGGTCCTGACGACGGGTGCGATCGACCCGTCCGCGCGGGTCCTGGGTGGTGACGCCGAGACGATCGCGCTGGCCGGGACGCCTGGTGAGGTGGTCGACGCGCTCGGGGCGCGGGGTGTGGTGCGGCTGATGGTCGAGGGTGGCGCGGCGGTGCTGCGCGAGTTCCTGACGGCGGGTCTGGTCGACGAGCTGCAGCTGGTCCTGGCCCCGCAGCTGGTGGGCGACGGTCCGCGGTTCACCGGCGGTGGCCGCCCCCCGCACCTGGTGGAGACCTGCACACTCGGTGGCGACGTCCTGCTCCGGTACCGCTTCGGGGAGGCCGACGACCGGCACCTGGCCGAGGCGTGTCTGCTCGCCGAGCACTGCCCGCCGTCGGCGACCGCGTTCAGCGTGGGGTGCGTGGTGGTGGCCGAGGACGGCACGGTGCTCGGTGCCGGGTGGTCGCGCCGGGACCATCCGCTCGACCACGCCGAGGAGGGGGTGTTGCGGGCGTTGGGTCACGACCCGCGGCTGCGTCGGGCCACGCTGTACAGCTCGTTGGAGCCGTGCGGGGAGCGGGCGTCGCGGCCGGACCCGTGTGCGGCGTTGATCGCCCGGGCCGGGATCCCGCGGGTGGTCCACGCGTGGAGCGAGCCGCCGGACTTCGTCACCGCGCCGAGCGGGAGCGCGCAGCTCGAGGCGGTCGGTGTCGAGGTCGTGCAGCTGTCGCGGTGGGAGCCGCTGGCACGCAGGTGCGCCACGCGCTTGTGAGCACTAAGGGGGGCTATAGCCCCCCTTAGTGCTCACCTGGCGGAGCCACCTCGCGTGAAGGTCACCGGGAGGTGCGTGATCGCCCACGTGGTGCCAATGGTCTCGTGGACGTCGTCGGGCGAGGTGATCCGAATGTCGTCGAGGGCGGCGAGGACCTCCTCGAAGGCGACCTTGAGCTCGGTGCGGGCCATGTGCAGGCCGACGCAGGTGTGGGCGCCGTAGCCGTAGGCCATGTGCCGGTTGGGGCTGCGGTCGATGCGGAGTTCGTCGGGGTGGTCGAACACGGCCGGGTCGTGGTTCGCGCCGGCCCAGTTCAGGTAGACGCGCTCACCGGCGCGCAGGGTGTGCCCGTCGAGGTCGGTGTCGGTGAGCACGGTGCGGGTGTGCGACCGCGTGGGCGTCACGTAGCGCATGAGCTCCTCGAGCGCGGTCGGGATGCGCTCGGGCTCCGCGCGCAGCAGTGCCTGCAGCTCCGGGTCCTCGGCGAGCATCAGGAACATGAAGCTCATCGAACTCGCCGTCGTCTCAAATCCTGCCGGGAGCAGGATGAGGCAGTAGTCGAGGATCTCGGTCTCGCTCAGCGGGCGTCCGTCGACCTCCGCGCGGCAGAGCAACGACACGATGTCGTCGCCCGGGTCGGTGCGCTTCGCCGCGGCGAGCCCGGAGAAGTACTCGTAGATCGCGACGGCGGGTGCGCCGTCCTCGGCCTGCCCGCGGACGAGGGCGACGGCCAGGTCGGCGAGCCGTTCGCGGTCGGGCGCGGGGACGCCGAGGGTGTCCATGAGGGCGTGCACCGTGACCGGGGTGCAGAGCTGCTCGAAGAGCTCCGCGACCCCGTCGTCGAGAAAGGTGGCGATCTGCCGTCGGACGAGGTCGCGGTAGTACGGCTCGCGCGCCTGCTGCTCGCGGCGGGAGAGGGGCGCCGCGATGATCTGCTTGTACTGCCGGTGCAGCGGAGGGTCGGACTCCATCGGGATCATCGGGCGGACCTGCCCGAAGCTCTGCAGCAGGACCGGGACGTTCGAGTACACCTCGCCCTCCTCGCGGTGGACGGCGACGAGCTGGTCGTAGCCCGAGACCGTCCAGAGCCCGTCGGCGAACCGGTCGGTGTGGGCCACCGGGCATCCGCGGGCCATCGCCCCCGCGACCCGCGTGTACCGGCCGCGGGTGAGGTCACGGCTCAGCGGGTCGAAGTGGTCCGTCAGCTCCGCGGGGTCGTCGAGAGCGCCGGCCGGCTCGTCGGGGGACCAGTACCTGCTCGCCATCGGACACCAGCTCCACGCTCGTCGGACGCATCCGGGCCGTCGCAGTATCACCCCGCCCGGCGCTCGCACTCGGACCGGTACGAGCGGGCTCGCGCCGTCATCGTCATCCGTTCGGGACACGACGGCGGCCCGGCGCTACACCCTGCAGATCGACCCGCCGCCGTCCATCCCCTGCTTCCTTCGGCTCGCCTACGTCGCGCTCGACGGGGCCGCCCTGACGGCATGTGAAGTTGCGACGGCGGAATGGTCCGGTCGCCCCTTCCCGAACCTGTCGGGACGCTGACTCGGCGCCGTCCGCGCCCACCTCGAGGACCTTGACCGCGCGACGTTGAGCCGGTCCGTCAGTGCCCGAGCTCAGCGCTCAGGGCGAGTGCACCTCGACGAGTCGCTCCAGCCCGGCGAAGTCCGCCGGGTTGCGGGTGATCAGCGGGACGGCATTCGCGCCGGCGGTCGCCGCGATCTGGAGGTCCATCCGGCGAGGGCGTGGATTGCGTCCGGCACGGCGGACCATCGAGGCCATCGTCCCGTACAGCTGCGCGGCAGCGAGATCGAACGGGAGGACCGGCAGATCGCGCAGGACGGCGTAGTAGCGGTCGGTGCGGGCCCGTCGCTCGATGAGGTCGTCGGTGTCCAGCCCGAACGCGAGTTCGGCCACCGTCACAGCGCTGACGACCGGGACGGCGTCGGCGAACCGCCCGAGGTCGAGGTGCTCCAGATCAATGAGGGCTGAGGTGTCGAGCAGGACCCGGCCTGTCGTCATCGGCCGACCGGGTCGTCGTCGCCGAGGTACTCGTCCGCCCGCTCGCGGTCGGCTCTCCACTGCTCCGCGTTCACCGGAGGAAGGTTCCGGAAGATGTCCTGGAGCTCGCCCAGAGTGCGCGGGGCCGGCTCCTGCTCACGGGCGTGAGGTACGAGGTCGGCAATCGGCCGACCGTTGCGGGTGACGACGAAGCTCTCGCCGGCCTCGACCCGGCGCATGATCGACCCGCTGTCGTTGCGGAGCTCCCGCTGCCCGATGGAGTCGCTCACGCGACTAGAATAGCACTTCTGTTTGATTGTGCTACACGCCTGGTCGGGGTGTCCTCCTCGAGGAACCGAGTCCACGTGACTCGGTTGCGCCGCGACGGTCTGCCTTCCCGACGACGGGTCGGTCACCCTCGGCGTTCCGCGCCGGTCAGCTCTCCCCGGTCGCGCCCGGAGGCTCGTGCAGCGCCCGCAGCCCCGGATCCTCACGGAGCCGACGGAGGCCGACGAAGCGGTAGTTCTTCGCCGCGCCGAGGGAGATGCCGAGCTCGTCGGCGGCCTCCTGCACCGTCCGGCGGCGCAGGTCGACCAGGTCGATCACCGCCCGTTCGCGCGGCGACAGCGACGCCAGCGCCCGGGCGACGACGAGGTGGAAGAGGATCGTGTCCTCGAACGGCTGCGCCGGGTCGGCGAGCTCCAGCACCGCCTCGGCGTCGTGCTCGACCCGCGCCGTCTCCCGGGCCGCGCGGGTGCCCCACGTGATCGCCCCGTTGCGGACGGCCTGGCGGAAGAGGGCGTCGACCTTGTCGGGGTCGCGCAGCACCGGCGGGTTCTGCACGACCTTGCGCATCACGTCCTGCAGCAGGTCCTCGGCCTGCTCCCGGTGCCGTCCGAGCAGCGTGCGGGCCAGGGCGAGCAGCGACGGGCGGGCCCGCTGGTAGTAGGCGAGCAGCACGGTGAGGTGACGGGCGGGGTCGTCGCCGGAGATGCGGCGCAGCCCGGCGCGGGTTGCGGCATCGACGTCGGGGGCCACCTCGGCGGGCAGCCACCGGCGATCGAAGCGGGCCAGGAGGGAGAGCCCGTCGTCCGCCGTCACCGCCCCATTCTCACCCCCTGCCCCGCCACCTGTCCGGGGCACGGCCGGCGGGCCGTCCGCTCGTGGGCGCCCCCCGTGCCCACGAACGGCGGCCCGTCCGGCCTCCGTCGAGGAGGACCACCTCGGTCGGCGGATGGTTGGGGTGCGCGAGCTATTCATCGGCGAGGGAGCACGGCCGCACCTCGGAGGTCCCGGACGGCAGCTCGGTGCGCTCGGTCGCCGAGAAGTCCCGGTTCTGCGTCTGGCAGAGGCGCACCCGCCACAGGTCGGCGTCGGTCGGGATCGAGAAGGCGACGTCGCCCTCGTCCAGTTCGATCCGGCCGCCCGCGACCGGCCGCGGCGCGACGCCGGGTGGCAGCGGCACGTCCGCGACCTGCCGGCCCGCGGCCACGTCCCAGATGGCGAGCCGGAACAGCGTCGCGTCCCACGTCACCGGGCGGTCGGCGCCGTCGACGCCGAGGACCGCGCCGGTGCCCGTCGGCACCGGGACACGGGCCGTCACCGCCCCAGACGGGACCGCGCGCGCCACGAGGTCGCCGGGGTCGTCGACCGAGAGCAGTCGGTTCGCCTCGAGCAGCATCCCGCCGGCCGCACCCGTCGTCGGGAAGGAGGCGACGATGCCGCCGGGAGAGAAGAGCCCGATAGCGCCGGGCTCGCGGACGGCGACCTGCGACGCGTCCGGGGAGGCCGCCGCAGCGCCCGTGCCGACCGGCACGGGCGGGGCGAGCGGGCGGTGCGAGGTCGCCGAGAACCAGGTCAGCGCCCCGTCGGCGCGGTCGACGAGGTCGTCGCCGCCGCGGGCGAGGACCACCGGAGGATCGTGCGACGGCGGGAGGGGATAGGAGCCCAGAGGGCGGAACCGGGGCAGGTCGTACTCGTCGATGCGCGGCCCGGTGGGGGCGCGGTCGACTGCGAGGAACGACCCCGCAGTCGGCGAGACGAGCACGGACGACCACCCCCCGGGAGGCGCGTCGAGGCGGCCGAGCGCCCTCGGGCCGAAGGCGTCGAAGGCGGTCGCACCGGTCGCGTCCGGCACCACCGCGATGGCGTCGACCGGCCCCTTCAGCACCGGCGGTGGAGTGGCCGAGGGCGCCCGGAAGGTGGGGGAGTCGAGCAGGTTCAGCCCGTCGACCTGCCCGTGGTCGATGAGCTCGCCCTGCCCGTGGCGGATGTCGAACCGCGGGTTGACGGGGATGCCGACGGCGGCGGACGGGGGCATGACGGCCGACGCGCTCGGGACCCAGGCGGCCCGACGGCGCCCGTCGGGGAGGTCGACGACCTGGATCGGCTGGGTCGCCGACGTCCCCGGCGCGCCCTCGAGCCACACGAGGTGGGCGCCCTCCGCGGTGATCATCGCGGGGCGGCCGGCGCAGCCGTGCGGGCCGGTCGGGACCCGCGTGCGCACGGCGCCCGTGGCGGTGTCGGCGACGACCACGGTCTCGTCGGGGTCGGTGTCGCACCGGACGGTGACGGTGCCCTGCAGCCCGACGCCGGCGTCGGTCGGGACGGCGCCGACCACCGCGCCCGTCGTCGCGTCGCGCACGGTGCGGGCACCGTCGGGGGTCGTGATCAGCAGCCGCGTCGGGTCGGCCGTCGGCGCCGCGGTGTCCCCGGCCTCCGGCAGCCGGGCCACCACCGTCGACGTGAGGGCCTCCAGGTCGACCCGCGAGACGAGGGTGCCGGAGCCGTCGGGTCCTGTGGCGAGCAGGTGGGTGCCGTCCGGCGTCGCGACGACGGAGGCGACGGCCGAGCCGGGGACGAACCGGGGAGGAGTGGTGGTATTGCGGTCCCACACCCGGACTGCCCCGGTGTCGGTGCGGAGCACGACGAAGCGGCCGCCGTCGCTGACCGAGACCGGCCGGGTGTCGGCGTCCCGGCCGGGGACCGTCTCGAAGACCGGGGTGGGGCTGTAGAGCCGGTAGACGAACAGCGCCGAGCCGGGGGCGACGACCATGGTGTCCTCGGCCTCCGGGTCGGGCACGAGGACGGCCGCGGGATCGTCCGCGCCGGCGACCGGCATCGTCGAGGTGGTCAGCCGCCGCTCGACGTAGGCCCTGGCCAGCGCGTTCCGCGCCGTCACGTCGCTCGGGTCGCTGCGGTACGCGGCGAGGGCGAGCTGCGTTCCCGACGACGGGTCGCCCGGCAGGGCGGCCAGCGAGAGTGCGCCGAGGGTCTCGGCGTTGTGCGTCGCGCGGGCGGCGGCCAGTCGGACACGCGAGACGGACACGGTGAGGAGCCCCGTCGTCAGGACGAGGACGAGCAGGACCGCGATGAGGACGAGGCGTCGCCGGCGCTCGCGCGCGCGGCGGTCCCGGCTCGCCGCGACCAGTGCGTGGACCGTCCCGTCCACGTCGGCGGCGCGGTTCTCGACGTGTTCCTCGGCCTGCTCGAGTGCCTCGGCGCGCAGGACCACCGTCGGGTCGCGGCGCCAGGTCCGTGCCCGGGCCCGCGCCTCGTCGTGCCAGCGCAGGAAGGGGCCGTCGGCGGCGAGCTGGTCCGCGAGCGGCGACCACCGGTCGACGAGGGCCCGGTGCGCCGGCTCGGCGACGGGGCGTCCGCCGCGGCCGATCGTCACGACGCGCGCCGCGGCCAGCGTCTCGAGCACCGCGTGTCGGGCGTCGTCGAGGCCGTCAAGGGGCAGCTCGCCGGGGCCGAACCCGTCGTCGTGCGCGCGCACCAGCCCGAGGAGCAGGGGCCGGGCGACCGCACGGTTCGCCTCGTCGAGGTCCGCCCAGGCGGCGTCGGCGACCGCGACCGCAGCGGCGCCGACGTCCCCCGGCGGCGTCCCGTCCTCGACGCTGCGGTGCAGCAGCCGTTGCAGCAGCGCGAGCCCGCCGGGAGCGTCGGCGGCGTCGTCGACGAGGCGGGCGGCCGTCGCGGCGTCGACCGTCGGACCCGGGCGGCTCGCCGCCGGTTCGAGGACGGCCCGGCGCAGACGCTCCCGGTCGAGGCCGTCGATCGTCACGGTGACGGCCTGCAGCGCGGGGTCTCCGGCGATCCGCTGCCAGCGGTCCGCCCGGGCGGTCCCGACGACGGGTCGGGTCTGCTCGCGCAGCCAGGCGGCCGGGTCGGGGTGGAGGTCGAGGCGGTCGGCGATCACGACGTCGGGTGCGGCGGCCCGGAGCCCGGCCTGCAGCAGGGAGGTGGCGCCCTGCCCGGAGCCGGCGGCGATGACGACGACGCCGTGCTCGGCGAGGACCTCCCGGCAGCGGGCCGTCTCCTCCTCCCGGCCGACGAACAGATCGTGGTCCTCCGCGGTGAACGCCCGCGCACCCGGGAAGGGGTTGGCGAGGACCTCGGGGGCGAGGGGGAGGACGTCGTCGGCGGTCAGGGCGTAGGCCGTGCGGCCGCGCGAGAGGCGGTCGTCGGTGACCGCGAGCCCGAGCACCGTGCCGGTCGTGGCGTCGAGGACGGGCGCGCCGCTGAAGCCCGGGCCGATCGTGGATCCGTCGTCGACGGCGAGCTGGAGCCAGCCGCTGCCTTGGACCGCGCGTAGCCGCCCCTCGGCCCACACGCCGTCCTCCCGGCCGACCGGGAAGCCGACCACCCGGAACGCCGTGCCCCAGGGGCGCGGTCGCGTCCACTCCGGCACGACGACGGCGGGGGCCGGTGCGTCGAGGTCGAGCAGCGCGATGTCCCCGCCGCCGTCGGCCGTCGGCGGTGCCCACCGGCGGATTCGGCCGCTGCGGGAGGGCGTGCCAGGCAGGAACGGGAGGTCGATCCGGACCCCGTCGTCGGGGGCCTCGTCGGCCACCGCGTCGTGCCCGAGCGCGGTGGCGACGACGTGGGCGCAGGTGGCGAGCAGTGACGGCGTCAGCAGGACGCCCGCGCCCACCGCCACCCCGTCGGCCGTGCAGACCCGCGCCACGGCACCGTGCTGCTCCACCCCGCGTGACCCCCTCGTGCCTCGGGAGTGTGACACGTCTTCCTGAGCGGGGCGGTCGCCGTTGGAAACCCGTGGATCTCCCCCAACCTTCCGGCTTCCGCTGTGGTCCACCTCGATGACGGGTGTGAAGGACGTCGGGGGTGGGGAGGGGGAACGGTGGTCGGCGGCGAGGAGTTCGGGCCCTACCGGCTGCAGCGTCTCATCGGGCGCGGCGGCATGGGAGAGGTGTTCCAGGCCTATGACGTGGGACAGGACCGGGAGGTCGCGGTCAAGCGCCTGCTCGGGCACATGGCCGACGACCCGGACTTCCGGAAACGGTTTCAGCGTGAGTCGCGGGCAGCAGCCCGCCTGCGCAACCCGCACGTGGTGCCGATCCACACGTACGGCGAGATCGACGGACGTCTCTTCATCGACATGCGGCTGGTCAACGGTTGCGATCTCGAGCGGCTGTTGTTGGAGGAGGGGCGCCTCGCGCCGGAGCGAGCGGTGGCGATCGTCGGGCAGGTGGCCAATGCGCTCGAGTCGGCGCACCACGCGGGGCTCGTCCATCGGGACGTCAAGCCGTCGAACATCCTGTTGGACCGCGACTTCAGCGACGAGGACTTCGTCTACCTCGCCGACTTCGGGATCACCCGCGCCTCCACGGGGCGCTCCACCTCGCTGACGGCGAGCCACGTCGTGGTCGGCAGCCTCCAGTACATGGCGCCCGAGCAGTTCGACGGGGTCTCGGGGCCGGCTGTGGACATCTACTCGCTGGGCTGCGTGCTCTTCCAGTGCCTCACCGGGGTCCCGCCCTTCGAGGTCGACGGGTTGCCGTCGTTGATGAAGGCCCACACCGAGAGCGCCCCACCTGCTCCGTCGGAGCGGTGTCGTGAGATCCCCGCCGGTTTCGACGACGTTGTCGCCCGGGCGATGGCGAAGGACCCGGCCGACCGGTATGCCTCGGCCGCGGAGTTCGCCAAGGATGCGCGCCGGGTCGTGCTCCCCCACGATCCGCACCCGACGGGCGGCACGCGCGTGCTGGACCCGCCGGAGCCCGACACCGAGCTTGCCGATCTGCCCGTATCGTCGTCGGCGCCGACCGAGGTGACCCTGCGCGCCGACGGCCCCGGGTTCCCGCTCCGGGGCGCTCCGACAGGAGCCCCCGAGCCGGCCGGACCGGCGAGCGCCGACGGCCGTGGGGGCGCGGCCGGAGGGTCGGGGCGCCGTTCTCTCGGCGTGGCGCTCCTCGCGGTGGCTCTCGTGGCCGCCGTCCTCGTGGCCGTCGGCGTGATCGTGGCCAACTCCGGCTCCGAGCCGACCGCGGGCCCTGGCACCGCGGTCCCTGCCCCGGCCGACGACGACCGTCCGACCGTCGCGATGAGCCTCGCCCAGGCGACGGTGGCCGGCACCTTCCCCACCAACGGTCCGCCGGAGACGGTCGCGGTCTCGCCGGACGGCCGATCGGCCTACCTGACGATCACCGGCGAGCATCCCGCCGTCGAGGTCCTCGACATCGAGAGCGGGCAGGTACTCACTGATGTCCCCGTCCCCGGCCCGCCCTACTTCATCGGGCTCTCGCCGAGCGGCGAGGACGCCTACGTCACCTACTACGACCGCAGCCAGGACCAGCTCGTCATCGGGACGATGGACACCCGGCTCAACGAGCTCGACGGGGCGATCCCCACGGGTCAGCGTGCCGATCAGGGCTCCGCGTTGACCTGGCTCTTCGGCTTCGCGAGCTCGCCGGTCGACCCCCACCTGCTCTACGTGCCCAACATGAACGCCTCGACGGTGTCGGTGCTCGACCCCGAGAAGAAGGCCCCCGTCGCGCAGATTCCAGTGCCCGCGAGCCCCCACTGGGTGGCACTCACCCCGGACGGGAAGCGTGCCTACGTCACCAACCACGTACCGGGCCAGATCACGGTGATCGACACGACGACGAACAGCGTCACCGGGACGATCCCGATCGGGTCCGGCCTCGCCCCGCACAGCATCGCCGTCTCGCCGGACGGGTCGTTGGCGGAGGAGGTCAACTACGACGGCAACTCGGTCACGTTCATCGACACCCGGACCAACACCGTCGAAGGCACGACCCCGCTCCCGGACGGACCGCAGAGCATCGCGTTCGCTCCCGACGGACAGCACAGCTACGTGGTGAGTGAGGACGCCAAGGCCGTCAGCATCGTCGACAACCGGACCCACCAGGTGACGCAGACGATCCCGGCCGGGGACGATGCCTCCATGATCGCGGTGACCCCGGACGGGACGAAGGCGGTGGTGGCGAACAAGGGAGCCAACGACGTCATGATCCTCACGGTGGGGCAGGCGCCACCGGCGCACTGATCGCGGATCCGGTCCCGCACAGGCCGTCGCCGGGTGCATCCAGACCGGCCGCGAGCAGGGACCCGGCCGATACCCCGAGGACGACCACGACGGCGAGCGTCGCCCGACGCAGGCGGCGCTCGCGCCGCCGACGGGACAGTCCGGCCGCGATGAACTCCTGCTCGGGCGCTCGGAGGTCGCCCGCCCGTTCTGTCGCCCAGCCCGCAGCGACGTCGAGGGCGGCGCCACGCAGCAGGACGTCGCGGTCGTGGGTGGGAGCCCACGCCGCGACGCCGGCCTGCAACCCCGCCCGCCAGCGGAGGAACGCGTCGTCCGCCTGCAGCCAGCGCTGCAGCCGGGGCCACCGGTCGATCAGGGACTGATGCGCCAGCTCCGCGACGTCCTCGGCCGCGCCCGGGCTGATGACGACGAGGCGCGCTGCGGCGAGGGCCTCGAGGACACGGCGCTGCCCGGGGGCGAGCGGAGCGAGGGGGAGCGGTCGCCGCACGAACCCGGTCTCCGTGGGTCGCGTCATCGCGAGCAGCAGGGCACGAGCTCGTGCACGCCTACCGACGGGGATCGCGGTCCACTCCCGCTCGGCGGCCGCAGCGAGCGCGCCCTGCACGGTCCCCACTCGGGCGTAGGCCTCGATCGTCAGTCGTCCGTCGTCCGCGGCATCCCAGAGTTCCGCGAGGAGCACCGCGACGAGAGGGAGTCGACCGGGCTCGTCGCCGGCGTCATCGACGATCCGTGCGACAAGGCCCGGATCGAAGGACGGGCCGGGAACCCGCGCCGCCGGCTCGGCGACCGCGGCCCGGAGGTGGGCACGGTCGAGGGGGAGGACCCCCACGAGGGCTCGCTGCACGACCGGCGCGCTGCGACCGTCGAGGAGGTCGTCGAACGTCGCCCACCGCGCCGTGACCCCCACCCGGACACCGAGCGCGACGAGTAGTCCGATCACCTCGAGCGCGGTGTGCGCGGCCGGGGGAGAGGAGAAGGCGAGGTCCTCGAACTGGTCGACGGCCACGAAGAGGCGACCGCTCGCGACCGCGCGGGCGTCCCCGATGCCGACGGGTCCGACGGCGCCGGCGACCACGGTGCGGTCGCCCGGCCGTGCCGAGAGCACACGCGACCAGTCGCGCAGCGTCCACCTCTCGACCGCATCCGGGGTGCGGACCGCGCGGGTCCGGCCGGACGGGTCGGGTGCGACGGCCTCGGTGAGAGCGGCCGCGAACGCGGTGATGACGGCGGGTCGGGAGGCGACCCCGGCGAGGCGGACCCGGGCCGGCCGCAGGCCGCGCACACGCGCCTCGGGCAGCACCCCGGCGGTGAGCAGCGACGACTTGCCCGCCCCGGAGCCGCCGACGAGCACCACGAGCCCGTCGCGGTCGAGGACCTGGAGGGCGCGGGCGAGCTCGTCCTCGCGGCCGAAGAAGAACTCGCGGTGGGCCTCGTCGAAGGCGGCGAGTCCGCGGTAGGGGTTCACGAGCAGCTGCGGCGCCTGGGCGAGCACCCGGGCGATCGGGATCGCGTAGGCGGAGCGCGCCGGCCCGTCGCCCCGGTCGGCGGCGACCGCCATCGCGATCACCGCGTCGCCGCACTCGTCCAGGATCGGTGCCCCGCTGAACCCGGGCCCGATCTCCTCCGCCCCGGACAGCTGGATCCAGCCGCTGCCCTGCTCCCGGCGCAGGACCCCGGCCGCCCAGACGCCGTCCTCCCGGCCGGGCGGGAACCCGGCGGTACGGAAGGGGCGACCCCAGGGTTCCGGTACGCGGCGGGTCGACGGGACCGCCACACCGACCGCCGCGTCGAGTTGCAGCAGAGCGACGTCTCCCGTGCCGTCCGATGCCGGCGGCCACCACCGCCACACCGTGGCGCGGCGGAGTGGCCCGTCCGGTGCGAACGGCAGGTCGACCTCGAGCTCGGCGTCGGGGGCCAGGTCCGGCACGTCGTCATACCCGAGCGCGTCGCCGACCACATGGGCGCAGGTCGCCACGAGGCGGGGCGCGAGCAGCACCCCGGCGCCGACAACGGTGTCGCCCGGGGCTCGAATCCGTGCCACGGCGTGTCCGACCGTGGTGTCGGAGCCGGTCACCACGGCTACGCCGCGTGGTGCAGATCGGCGAGGTCCGGATCGGCCCGAAGGCGCCGCAGGGCCACGAAGCGGTAGTTCTTGGCGGTGCCGAGCGCGATACCGAGCTCGGCGGCAGCGTCCTTGATCGTCATGCCCCGGACGTCGACCAGTTCGACCAGCGCCCGTTCGCGGGGGGAGAGGGCCGCGAGCGCCCGCGTGAGAACGAGGTGGAACACGACCGGGTCCTCGACGCCCGCGGCACGATCGGCGAGTCGGGCGACGGCCTGGTCGTCCGGACCACGTCGATGACGCTCGCGGCCGGCTCGGGTGCCGACGGTGACGGCCTCGTTCCGGACCGCCTGGAACAGGAACGGAGCCTCCTTGCCCGGCTCCCGCATGGTGGGCGGGTTCTGACACACCTTGCGCATGACCTCCTGCACGAGGTCCTCCGCGAGGTCGGCGTGGGCGCCGAGGAGCTGGCGGGCGACGGCGTGCAGACGGCCCCGCTCCGCGCGGTAGGTGCGGAGGAGGGCGGTGAGCCGTACTCGCGCGTCGTCGGCCGATATGCGCTGGAGCCCGGTCCGGTACCTCTCGTCGACCGCTCGGGTCCCGAGCGACGGTGTCCACCGGGAGTCGAAACGGCGCAGCGAGACGGCGAGCCAGTCGGCGCGCGGGCGGGGGACGACTCTCAGGTCGACGACGCTCATCGCGTCGCACCTCCCTCGGATGCGGGATCGGGTCGGTCAGGTGGGTTCACGACGGACAGCCGGCGTGGCGGCGTCCGCAGCGAGGACGGGAGCCAGCGCGGGTCGAACCGACGGAGGGCGTCGAGGATCGGGTCGGCCGATCTCCGGAAGGTGCGGTGCATGGCGGTCCTCTCGTCACTGCTCAGGACGACCAGCGGGACCGGCGGAAGGTTGGGGGCAGGGCGTCCCCAACCTTCGCGGGACGGTGCGGGTCCCCGCGTGTGATCCGTTCGCACCGCCAGGAGGACCCGTGTTGAACCCGTCTGCATCCCGGACCGTGGCCCGGTCCTCTCGCCCCGGCATCGTGGACCTTCGACCCCGACCGCTTCCGAGCGCGGACCCGGTCTGCCGACAGGGCCGGATCTCGGCGGTGCACGACGTGCGGGCTCGTACCGCGCGGATCTCGATCGGACGCGACGAGCGCAACGACGTGGTGGTCGAGGATCTCCTGGCATCACGGCGCCACGCCGAGCTCCTTCGTCGTGGCGATCGCTGGCTCCTCGTCGATCTCGGCTCGGCGAACGGGACCTTCGTCAACGGGCGGCGGGTGCGCACCCGGGCGATCGGGCCCGGCGACGTGGTCGCGATCGGACACGTACTGCTCCATCTCGAGGACGACCGGTTGGTCGAGCGGCTCGACGTCGGATCGGTCGGCTTCCGAGCCGCGGGACTCACGGTCCGGACGGGCGTCGGCGTCCCCCTGCTCGACGACGTCGGGTTCTCCCTCGCACCGCGGTCGCTGCTCGCCGTGGTCGGACCGAGCGGCGCGGGGAAGTCGACCCTGCTCCGCGCCCTCACCGGATTCCGCCCGGCCGACGAGGGTCGCGTCGAGTATGCGGGCCGTGATCTCTACGCCGACTACGAGGAACTGCGGGCGCGGATCGGGCTGGTCCCGCAGGACGACATCCTGCATCCGCAGCTCACGGTGCGGCGGGCTCTCGACTACGCCGCCGAGCTGCGCTTCCCCGCCGACGTGTCGCGCATGGAGCGGGCGAGGCGGGTGGCGGAGGTGATCGCCGAGCTCGATCTCGTCGAGCAGGCGGGCCGGACCATCCGCAGCCTCTCGGGCGGGCAGCGCAAGCGGACGTCGGTCGCGCTCGAGCTGCTCACCCGGCCCTCCCTGCTCTTCCTGGACGAACCGACCTCCGGACTGGATCCGGGTCTGGACAAGTCGGTGATGCGGACGCTGCGCGGACTCGCCGACGACGGCCGCACGGTCGTCGTCGTCACCCACAGCGTCGCCAACCTGGACCAGTGCGACCGGCTCCTCCTGCTCGCCCCCGGCGGCAAGGTGGCGTATTTCGGACCGCCGGCGGAGGCGCCGACCCACTTCGGGTGCACCGACCTCGCTGACGTCTTCCTCGCCCTGCAGGAGCGTCCGCACGACGACTGGTCCGGCCGCTTCCGGCGGTCACGGCTCTGGGCGCAGTACGTCTGGTCGGGGGAGTACCCCCTGCCGTCGCGGCCGACCGCCGTGCCCGCCGTGCCTGCGGCCGCGCTGTCGCCGGCCCGACAGGTCTCGGTGCTCTGCCGTCGGTATCTCGCGGTGATCGCCGCCGACCGGCAGTACCTGGCGTTCACGGCAGTACTGCCCCTGGTGCTGAGCCTGCTCGCACACGCACTGCCAGGCGACAGCGGGCTCTCGATCGCTCGCCAGATGCAGGGCGTCCGCGGCGCCCCGAACACGGTCTGGTTGGTGCTGGTGGTCGGAGCGACGTTGATGGGCACCGCCGCCGCGATCCGGGAACTGGTGAAGGAGCGCGAGATCTACCGGCGGGAACGGGCGATCGGACTGACACGCGGCGCGTACCTGATCTCGAAGCTCGTCGTGCTGGGAACGATCGTCGGCCTCCAGGCGGTGGTGCTCGGAGTCGTCGGCACCGCCGGTCGACCTGCACCGGATGCGGCGGTCCTGCTCGGATCCTCCACCACTGAGGTGGTGATCGCGCTGGTTGCGGTGTCGGTGGCCAGCGTGACGCTCGGACTCCTCGCCTCCGCGCTCATCGACAACGCCGACCGCGGCATGCCGCTGCTCGTCCTGCTCGCGATGCTGCAGTTCGTCCTGTCCGGCGCCCTCGTCCAGATCGGAGACCGACCGGTCCTCGCCGAGCTCGCCTGGCTGGTGCCTGCTCGCTGGGGCTTTGCGGCCGGTGCCGCCACGATCGGTCTGCCGACCGGGCCGGACACCTTCTACCCCTCCGTGGATCCCCTGTGGGAGCACACGACAGGTGCATGGCTCCTCGATCTCACCATGCTCGGGGTCCTGACCGCCGGATGCGTCATCGGCACGTGGCGGCTCCTGTGCCGTCTCGATCCGATTCGCAGGAGAACTGCCTCCACATCGACCCCACCTTTCTACCGTCGGCGTCGTCTCCAGGCGTGACATCCATCCACGAGAAAGGCGGACACCATGACCCTGCGCTTTCCAGGCGACCGGATTCGGGCCGTCGTCGTCGGGGCGACCGTCGTTGCGGTGATCGGAGTGGGCGGTGCCCTCGCGCCGGCCGCGTGGGCGGCTCCGATGCCGTCCGGAGCTCCCTGCCAGCCCGAGCAGTCGACGCTGGACGCCGTCAGAACGCGCATCGCCGCGCACAACGCGGCGGCGCCTGCCCAGCCGCACGCGGCCGACCCGAACGTCTACAACGCCGAGGTCGAGCAGTACAACGCCGAGGTCACGGCGTTCGACGCGCAGGCCGACGCACTGGCGCAACAGCAGAACGCGGCCCTCGCGGCACTGCGGCAGTGTCTGGCGCGCCACGGCGTCATCGTGCAGGGCGGCCCGCAACCCCCGACCCCGACGAACCCCCCAAAGACCGACCAGCCGCAGCCGACGTCGCCGCCCGCACCGGAGAACGCGCCCGAACCCGAGCCGTTCGATGTCCAGGAGAACATCCAGAAGGCGTTGGACTGGTTGGACGACCGACTCGAGGAACTCGACGAGATGTCGAAGAAGGACGGGTCGACCGACCACGACTGCCCGCCGAACGAGCAGAAGCACGGAACGGCCTGAATCCCGTCCGTCTCATCCACCTGTGATCACAAGTATCCGATTCATCACGATATTCCCGATCGTCGATCATCCATCGGAATCGTCCGTCACCGGAGGACAATTTCTCCGGAGATCCAGTAGCGCGAGAGCCTGCTCGGACGAATACACCCGCGCACGCGCTCGGCTCCGAGATCGGTTTTCGTTCCGCCCCGCCCGATGAACAGCGGTGGACTCGTCCGAGGCGTGCGTGCCCGGCGACCGCACACGCCCCGCACGCCTTCGACGTACCTATCCCACGGGAGTTCGCCATGTCGTCGTTCCATCGCACCACCACACGCACCGGGCTGGGCGCCGCCGGAGTCGCCGCCGCCCTGCTCCTCCTGCCGACCGTTGCGTCCGCAGCACCTGTTCTGCCGTCGCAGTGCACGCAGACCGGCACCACCGTCACGTGCACCTACCTCGCGTCCGGTGGCCAGCAGACCCTCGCGGTGCCCGCGGGAGCGACCGCCGTCTCCGTCGTGGTCAAGGGCGGCGCGGGTGGTCGGGGCGGCGCCGGTGGGACCGGTCGTGCCGGAGGTGCCGGCGGCTCCGGGGGAGTGGTCACCGGGTCGTTGACCGGCGTGGCGGGCGTGACTCTGCGCATCGTGCCCGGACCCCTCGGAGCCAACGGCACCGACTCGGGGAACGGCGGCGGCGACGGCGGAGCAGGCGCCGGCACCGGCGGCGGCGGTGGCGACGGAGCAACGGTGGTGGGCACCTCGGACAACGGCGGTGCGGGCGGTGCGGGCGGCGGCTCGTCGGCCGTCCTGCGGGACGACACGGCCCAGAACCTGGTCGTCGGCGCGGGGGGCGGCGGAGGCGGCGGCGGAGGCGGCTACGAGGGCGACTCGGCGCCCACGTCGGGTCCGGCCGGCGGCGGGGGAGCGGGCGGTGCCGCAGGCACCGACGGCGCCCCCGGTCGTGGTCAGGGGACGGCCCCTGGTGGGAAGGCCGCATCGAGCGGGTCCCCGAACGGCGCGGAGGCGCCCGGCGCCGCGTTGCCGGGTGCCGGCGAGCCGAGCTACGGCGCGGGTGGTCCGGGCGGTGGTGGCGGCGGGGTCGAGGGCGGCGGCGCCGGCGGCTTCGCGAACGAGACCGGCGGCGGCGGTGGCGGTGGAGGGAGCAACCTCGTGCCGAGCGGCGGGTCTGCGACGACCACCAACACCGGCGGTGGCTCGGTGACCATCACCTACTCGACGACCTCGTCGACCCCGACGCCCACGCCGACCTCGACGTCCGTCCGCGGAGACGTGCAGTTCGGGTCCGGGTATCGCGCCTCGATCGACGTGCGCGGCACCGCGACCGGCGGGTCGGGCTCGTGCGCGGTCAGCGCCGGTACCGAGCGCGCCGTCTGTCGATCGATCACGTCGGTGACCCGCTCCGGGAACACGGCCACGATCAAGGGCACCGCGGTGTCCCGCGCCGGGCTCGTCCCGTTCAGCACCACGGTGGTCGACGGAGCGCGGCCCGGAGTCCGGGGGAGCGACACGGTCACCGTCACCGTCGGCGGGCGGACGGTGACCGGCACCGTCACCCGCGGGGACCTCTCGGTCGGTTGACGTCTACCGGTCCACGCGCGCGAGTCGCCGCGCGTGGACCGGCCCGCCGCTGCTCGCCCGTCCGCGGCGCTCACGCTGACACGGTGGCGATTGCTCACCGGTGATACTAACTGCTCACCGGTGATACTAACGTGGCGCCGCAACCGGCAACTTTGGACGGTAGCGGACTCCAGTTCGGCCGACGGCGACGCGGACGTCAGCCATCGTACCGAAGCCGACGGCCTGTCGATGCCGGAGAGTGCGCGAGCCGCGGTGCGCGACGATGACGAGGAACACGGTCGGGCTGACGAGGTCGACGCTGCGGCAGCATGGGTGACCATGAATTTCCGCGAGGCACTGGACCGCCTCGGTCGAGCCTGAGGCGGTCCGTGGTACTCGCGGAGCTCGTCGCTGGGCGAGGCGACGTGGTGTTCGATGTGTTCTTCGTTCTCAACAGCTGCCCACCGCACACAGACCGCCAGAGTCGGCGAATGCGCCCAGCTGATCATCGGGCGAGGGCGCGGAAAAGCAGGTCCTTCATCTCGGCGACCGACTCCTCGGGGGAAACAGACCCCGCCGTTGCTGTCCACCACGGTGGCTTCGACGGCGAGGGTTCGATCCTCGACAGATGCGAGCCTGTCCTCGACGCCTCCGGCGCGCCCAATGAGGTCGCGCTGGTTCGCCCCGAGCGTATTGACCGCTGCCAGAACGGCGCGATGGTCGACGCGGTCCGCCTCGAACTCCGCAACGCGAGCCGCGAGCTCGGCCATCGGTCCGGTCATGCCGTGACGGTAGTGGGCGACGATGAGGCCGAGGTCGCGTTTGCAGAGGTCCCTCCTGGACGGCGTCTGGTTGATCGCAGCGGCGCCCGAGGACCTCCGCTGTCCTCGGAATCCGCGAGGCCCCCGACATGACTCGGTCGACGAAGTGGCGCTGCAGGCGTTGACCGCACTCAACGACACATTGCTGGCATGCTGAGGTGCTGTAACCGCTGTGAAAGCGGCGGGCGCTTCCGTGTGGTGGTGACCGGTCAGAGGCGGCGCAGTCCGAAGGGGAGCGCCGACGTGCCGTCCGCGACGAAGCGGGTGAGTCGACTCGCGGCGTCGGCCCAGGGCCGCCACCCCAGACGGTCCGCCATTGAGGCTGCGGCGGTGAACGACCGGTGAGCCTCCTCGGGCGAGTCGAGGGCGAGCAGGGCCAGGCCGCGGTAGGTCTCGAGCGGGCCGAGGATGCCGGCGCCGACCCCGACGACGACCACCGCACCCGGGTCCGCCGGCATCCCGACCAGGACCTCCCGGGCCGACGCCGCGTCGTCCAGCGCGAACGCGGCGGCTGCCGCAAGACAGAGTCCTGGGCGGTCGAAGAGGCGGTACGGACGTCCCCGTCGGCGGCGGTGCCACTCGGCGAGGTGCGCTTCTGCGGCGTCCCGGTCGCCGCCCTGGACGGCGTCGACCGCCGCGACCGAGGCCCACGCCGCGACGTGCGGGTAGAAGCCGGCGGCCATCGCGGGCAGGCCACCGAGCGAGGGCATGGTGCCCGCGAGCAGGTGGTGGGACGCGAGGTGGACGCCGTACGCGCCGAGGGCGTCGGGGATGCCGAGATCGGCCCCGCGGTCGCGGGCAGCGTCGGCCGTCGCCATGGCCAGCTCGACCTCGCCGCGAGCCAGCTGCGTGGACGCCTCGATGAGCAGGCACGCCCACAAGCCCCGGGCGTGACGAAGTCGCTCGGCCGCGACGCCCAGCGCGGTGCGCTGTCGGTCCGCCTCGTCGACCTGACCGGCAGCGATCAGCGCGGCGACGAGGAGCTCCTCCGCCTCGAGCTCCAGCTCGGTGTCGTCGCTGCGGGCCCCGAGGTCACACGCGCGGCGGGCGTGGCGCAGGCGGTCGGCCACGGGCACGGGCTCGTCGGCGAGTTGGTTCACCCGCAGCAGCGCGACCTGGGCCTGCAGCCGGGGGTCATCCGGACGACGGGCGGCGAGCGCGAGGAGCTCGGGCATCGCGTCGGCCTCGGCGTCACCGAGCAGTTGGAGCTGCTCCTCGATCAGCGCGCGGAGGGTGCGGACCCGCTGCCGGTCGTCGAGTTCGAGGCCACGCACCTGCTGGAGCCGCGCCAGCCGTCGGGGTCGGCCGGCGATCGACATGCCGAGGGCGTCGACGCCGACCGCGGCGTCGGCCCGCAGGTCCGGCGCGACGGACCGGTCAGCGGCCACGACGTCGAGCACGTCATCGGCCTCGGGGGTGCGCCCGAGCGCCTCGAGGACCACGCCGCGGAGCACCGCGACCTCAGCCGGGGCCGAGGCGGTATCCGCCTGGTCGAGCAGGGCGAGGGCCTCGAGGAAGGCGCCGCGACGACGGGCGGTCCGGGCGGCGTCGAGGCGGGCGTCGGACACGACCGCAGCGGGCACGAGGGCGCCCGCCCCGACGGCATGGCGCAGCCGTTCGAAGGGGTCGACGTCGTCGGGCAGCGTGTCGAGGCGGGTGCGGTGCAGCAGCGCGCGTTCCGGTTCTGGGACGCGCTCGCGGGCCGCCACGGCCAGGAGTTCGTGGCGCAACACGTACGACCCGTCGTCGGGAACGACGAGGCCGAGGTCCACCGCGGGGCGCAGCGCGGCGATGACGGCACGCGGCGTCGTCTCCAGCGTCGTCGCGAGCGCGTCGACGTCGATCGGGGCGAGCACGGCGAGCGCCTCGAGGACCTCGCGGCAGGGCGCGGGCAGCTGGCCGAGCTGGTGGGCGAGGAGGGGGCGGAGTCGGTCGGGGACCCGTCCGGCAGTGCCCGGTCCCAGGTCGAGCAGGGCCACGAGGTGCAGCGGGACGCCGGCGGAGCGGGCGAGCAGGTCCGGCACCGATCCGGCGTCGGGAGGAGCATGGCGCAGAGCGAGGAGCGCGGCGACCGCGCGGGCGTCGAGGGCGCCGACGGGAAGTTCCGCGACGCCGGGGTGCCGGACGAGGTCGGCGCGGGTGTCCTCCCAGGCGGGGTGGGCGACGGCGTCGGGCTCGCGGGCGGCGGCCAGCAGCACGACACCGGGCGGGAGACCGAGCCGGGCGAGTGCGAGGAGCGCGCCGCGCGAGGCCGAGTCGGCGCGGTGGGCGTCGTCGAGCGTGAGCAGCAGCGGGACGTCGTCGGCGCGGGCCGCCAGAACACGTCGGATGGTCCGCCCGAGCTCGGGCTCGCCGGGAGCGGGTGGCACGACGCCGAGCCCGCGGAACCCCTCCGTCCATGCGGCGAGCGGGCTGCCGACCTCGTCCCAGGTCCCCGCGCCCACCGCCGCACCGCGCAGCCGGGCCTCGGCCCGCGCCGCGCGCAGCAGCGACGTCTTCCCGATCCCCGCCTCCCCGGTGACGATCAGCAGCCAGCCGCGGTCGGGATCGTCGAGCCGCCCGCGGATCGCGGCGAGGAGGTCCTCCCTCCCGACGACGGGTTGCTCGCGGGTCGGGCTGCGTCGGGGGGCGGCGAGCAGGAGCTGCTCGAGCTCGCGCAGGGGCGCGCCGGGGTCGACGCCGTGCTCGGTCCGCAGCACGCGGCGGGTCTCGGCGTAGACCGCAAGGGCGTCGACGGTGCGTCCGAGGCGGTGCAGCGCGGTCATGGCAAGCGCGACGAGTCCCTCCCGGTCGCGGTGGGCGGGGAGGTGTGGCAGGAGCGCGTCGGCCGCAGCCGCCGCGTCCGAAGGCGCGTCCCGTTTGAGCAGGGCGGTGGCGTGGGCCTCGAGCAGGCGCAGGAACCGCTCGTGGGCCTCGACGCGCGCCATCTCGAGCCGCGCGCCCGGGACACAGCCGGCGAAGGGCTCGTCCCACAGGGCGAGGGCAGCCGTCGCGATCTCGACGGTCTCGTCGGGGTCGTCTGCTGTCCGAGCGGCCGCGCTGAGGCGGTGGAAACGGCGGAGGTCCACCTCGTCGTCGGCGACCTCCAGCACGTAGCCGCCGTGCCGGGACACCAGCGGGAGATCGGGGCCGAGGATCTTGCGCAGGCGGGTGACCTGGACCTGCAGCGCGGCGGTCGGGCGTTGGGGGAGGCGTTCGCCCCAGAGGCCGTCGACGAGGGCGTCTACGGCGACCGGGCGGCCGGGGGAGAGGGCGACGTGCGCGAGGAGCGTGCCCAGCAATCGGCTACCCAACGTGCTCGTTCGAACGCGGGAAGCGCCGAGAACGCCGACGCACGGAGGCTCCAGTTGCGCCATCTCGGGCATTAACCCCCCAGTGACTTCACGAAGCGTGATGACGAGGAGAGAGTAGGCACATGGGGACGATTGCGATAGACGATGTCGAACGCGGCGACATCCTGCTGGTGACGAAGAATCCACACAGCGCGTTGGCGCAGATGATCGTGGATCTCGATCGCTCACCCGGTGGGTTCTCACACAGCGGTATCGCAGGGGGCAAGAACACGATCATCAGCGCGTTCCCCACGGGCATCGAGCCCGCGTGGCCCGTCGCGGTCACTGGGCTCACCTACGAGCCCTTCTCCCACTTCTGGTCGAAGGGCCAGGAGATCTATCGGCTCGTCCCGCCGCCAGGAGTCGACCGGGACGCAGCCCTGACGCGACTCGACAGTTATCCGGAGAGCCGCAAGACCCGTTTCGGTGTGGCGTCGATCGTCCTGGTGGCGGCTGCCCTCCACGCGATGCGGGACGAGTACAAGATCGGTGAGGCCGGCGCCGATGCGGTGGTACGCAGCGCGATTCGCGCCGGCCAGGTCTGGTCCTCCGACGACGAGTTCTTCTGTGCGGAGTTCTCGGCCGTCATCTACGACCTCGACTCCCGACCCTTCACCGTTGCCGACCTGCGTCCGCCCCTCGACATCGACGGCGAGGGCATCGTCACGGACATCGTCATCAAGATCGGTCTCGAGCTGCTCCTCGCCGAGCGCACGCCCGAGCAGAAGGAGACGCTCCGTCACTTCGTGGCGACCGTGCGCGAGAACGACCCGCGGTTCTTCGAGGACGGCATCGACGTTCTCGGGAAGGAGATCCTGTCTGTCGTCGGCCTGGCCAAAGCGGCCGACCTGCCCGACGACACTCCCGTCCCCTCAACACTGATCACTCCGAGGATGCTCGAGGCCTGGGGTGAGGGGACTGAGTGGATTCGCCATTGATATCCGACAGGTGGGAGGGCGCTGCCGCAACGGCGGCGACCGCGTCGGGAACGAGCAGCAGCACGCGGTCGCCGCGGTGACCGGCGGCCGCTCGTCCGCAAACGAAGTACTGAAGGCTCGAGGCGGCAGAGACCGGACACCGTCACTGCAACCGCGTCGGCGTGGTGCCGAAGTGAGGGCGCGGGGGACGGGCCGACCCCGCACGGAACCGCGGCCACCCGGCCCACCCGCACCGACCGCTCTGCAGTTCTGTCGTGTTCCACGAGAGACTTCGGATGGAGATCAGAACGCCTGCCCGCTTCGGCGTGGAGACGTCGAGATCATCTCGCTGTCGTTCATCAGCACACCCATGAATGGCGAGGAGCAGGTCCGACACATCGCGACGGCGAGCGGGTCTGCGAGCCGCTGACGTGCGCAGAGGGGCGCACTGGACGACGCACCGCGACCGGCCTGACACAGCGCGAAGTGTCTGGCATTCAGCGTGGTGCTGGGGGACCATCAGCGTCGGGCGATCACCTTTTCGATCGTTTCCGGGTCGGTCGGGGTCGGATGATGGGGGAATCGTGACCCTTGGAGAGTTTCTCCGAGTCGTTCTTCGACGGTGGCGGATCGGTGTCGCGGTCGCCGTACTCGGAATGATCGTCGTGGGGGCCATCGCGATCTTGATGCCGCCGTCCTACGAGGCGAAGGTCGACCTCTTCTTCACGACCTCGGATCCCACCGCGAACGCGTCCGAGCGGGTCGCCGGTTACGCGCCGTTGGTGACCAACGACGTCGTGACGACGTCCGTCGTCGGGCAGCTCGGACTCGACGAGAGCCCGGACCAGTTCGCGAAGCGCATCACGGTCACCACGCAGCCGAACTCGGCGGTCCTCACGGTCGGGGTGCAGCTCTCCGACCCCACGCAGACGGCGGCGGCCGCGAACGCCGTGGCCACCTCGTTCATCCAGCTCTTCGGACGGCTCAACCCCCCTCCAGCCCCGAACACCGCGCCCGCCGTGACGGCCACGGTCGTCCAGCCCGCCGGGGTGCCCGTCGAAGCGACGTGGCCGTCGGTGCTGACCCTCGTGATCGGCGCCGTCGTCGCGGTCGCGCTGGGGGTGGCGGCGGCCGCGCTGCGCGGCCGGGCCGATCCGAAGGTGCGGACGTCGGAGGACGTGGTCGCCCTGACCGGCCGTCCCGTGCTCGGCGAGATCCCGTCCTCCGCCTCCGGGACGGAGTTCCGCCGGGTCCGCACGATGCTGCGCGCCGCCGCCGGTGACCGACCTCCCCGCCTGGTCGCGGTGTGCGGCGCGTCGACCGGGAGCGGCAGCGGGCTGGTCGGGGTGAACATCGCGGTGGCCCTGGCGCACGCCGGCTCCCGGGTGCTGCTCGTCGAGGCGGACCTCCAGCACCCGAGCATCTCCCACCACCTCGGACTCGACACGAGGACCGGACTCACCACGGTGCTGTCGGGTGCCAAGCCCCTGCGCGAGGCGGCGCGCCCCTGCACCGTCGCCGGGCTCTCGGTGCTCTCCGCCGGCATCGTCGATGCCGACTCCGGCGACCTGCTCGGCTCGCCCCGCGTCGCGGATCTGCTGGGGGCGGCGCGCACGGAGTACGACGTGGTCGTGCTCGACACGGCTCCGCTGCTCGGCGACCCGAGCGCCGCCGACCTGGCGTCGCGCACCGATGGAACCGTCCTCGTCGCGGGCCGCGGATCGACGCGGAAGGACGACCTTCAGGCTGCGGTGCGGCTGCTGGACCAGGTGGGGGCGCGGCTCCTCGGCACCGTGGTCAGGGCCCCGGGCCGGGCGGCGGCGGACGACGAGGGCCCCCAGGTCACGGCACGCACGCCTCAGGTCGGGCGCCCGACCCCGCCACCTCTCCGGATGGGCGCCCCGACGAACGGGCCCGTCCGCACGGGGCCCCCGAGCGGTGGACTCGTACGCACCGGGCCCCCGTCACACCCACCGACCCGGCCCCCGGCGAAACCGCCCTCCCCGGGCAAGGCGGCCGCCGGGCCCCCGGCGGACCCCACGCCGACGCAGGCCGTGGTCCCGGTCCAGACCGCCACCCGGGAGGAGGCCGGGGTCCCGTCGGACACCACGGCCGAGGTCTCGCCCCGTTCCCGGGGCTGGATCCCCCTGACGTCGGTTGCCGTCGCCGTCGCTGCCGCCGGCGTCGGCCGTGCTGCCGCCGGCACGTCGGCTACCGGTGTCGACGAACGCCCCGGCCCAGAGCCGACGAGCGGCACGGACGACGGCAACCACGACGACGACGGCAGCGACACCGACGGCAGCGACAACGACGGGAAGCAGGAAGACGCCCCCGAGACGCCGAGGGGTGACGCCGCGGCCGCTGCCACCACCGAGAAGGGGTCGACGGCGTGACCCTCCGGTCGCTCCCGTCCCCTCTCCTCGACCGCGGGGAGGGCAGGCCGGCCCCGGGGCGAGCGACGACGAGCCGGTGGGTGATCGGGCTCTTCCTGCTCGACGTCCTGCTGCAGCGGCTGGCCGTCCCGGGGCTGCCGATCGCGCTGCTCCTGCCGGTCACTCTCGGGTGGGCCGTCCTCGCGCACCGGCGACGCGTCGTCGAGATCGACGCGACCCGGCTGATCTGGTGGGCGCTGGCGTGTGGCGCCACCGGGCTGATGCTCCTGCTCCAACCCCTCGTCGTCGCCGGACCGTTGATCAGCATCCCCTCGTGGGCGTTGGTGGTGGTGACGTCCCTGCCGTTCGCGCTCCGCGTGCGCGACCGGAGTGTTGCGACCTACACCCGGATGCTGCGGGGCGCCGAGACGATCGGGTGCTGGCTCGCCGTGGGGTGCCTGGCGATGACCGGCACCCAGCTGCTCGGCGTGCCCTACCGCGACGTGCTCGCCGACGTGCTGCCGTCCACTCTGCTGCTGACCGACTTCAACAACACCTATCCCTACTCGTACGGGTCGACGCTGTTCCGCGCGAACGCCTGGATCGGGCTGGAGCCGTCGTTCACGTCGTTCCAGCTGGGCATCGCACTCCTGGCGAGTGTCCTGCTGCGGCGGTCGATCTGGCGGACCGTGCTCCTGGTCGCGGGGATCGCCTCGACGGCCGCGGGCTCGGGCATCCTGCTGGTCGCCGTCGGTGTGTTCGTGCTGGCCCTGTATCGGCGCCGCATGGTGCTGCGGCGGTACGTCGCGCCGGTGGTGGTCCTCGTCGGGGCCGTCCTCGCGACGTCCTTCGGGCAGTCCCTCCTCGGACGGTCCACCGAGTTCTCGGACCCGAACTCCTCCACCTCGCTGCGCGCGATCCTTCCCTACGACGTGCTCTGGCCCCGGTGGGTGGCCCAGACCGGGGTGATGCTCGTCGGGGACGGCCCCGGGTCGTCCCAGGTGCTGGCGACGAGCACCGGGATCGGCGGCCTCCTCGTGCCCACGCCCGTCAAGATCTTCTTCGACTACGGGCTCCTCGGCGGCGCGGTCCTCGCGGCCTTCCTCCTCGCCTGCTACGTCCGGTCGCCCAGCGTGTCGATCGCGGTCGCCCTCCTCCTGTCGCTCTGGACCGTCCAGCCCGGACTCACGACGACGGCGCTGCTCCTCAACGCCGTCATCTTC
Organism: Actinomycetospora corticicola; assembly: GCF_013409505.1. Taxonomy (NCBI): domain Bacteria; kingdom Bacillati; phylum Actinomycetota; class Actinomycetes; order Pseudonocardiales; family Pseudonocardiaceae; genus Actinomycetospora; species Actinomycetospora corticicola. The sequence goes on from NZ_JACCBN010000001.1 coordinate 648,919, forward strand.
GTCTCGCTGTGGGTCCCGCGGGTCGAGCCGCCGCTGGAGGCGCGGCCACCGACCCCGCGTGACGAGGCGCCAGCCGAGCAGGGCGCCTGATGGCCGCCCTCCGTCTCCGGAGGCCCTCGGGGCCGTCCCGGGCCCTCGTCGGACGCGCCTTCTGGAACCTCGTCGACCAGGCCATCTCCTCGGTGACGAACGCGGCGCTGTCGGTCGTGGTCGCGCGCTCGGTGGGCGAGCTCGACTTCGGTGGGTTCGCGGTCGCGTTCACCGTCTTCAGCGTCGTCGTCGGGCTGAGCCGGAACATGACGACCTCACCGATGCTGATCCGCTTCAGTGGCGCGGGCCGCGACGAGTTCGACACCGCGGCGGGCGGGGCGCTGGGGTCGGCGCTGTGCTTCGGGTTCGCCGCCGGGACCGGGTCCCTGGCGGTGGGTCTCCTGCTGGGCGGCGTGGTGGGGCCCTCGCTGGTGGCCCTGGGGGTGGTCCTCCCGGGACTGCTCGTGCAGGACGCGTGGCGCCAGGTGTTCTTCGCGGAGGGCCGGGCCGCAGCGGCCACGCTCAACGACTCGGTCTGGGCGGTCCTGCAGGTCGGCGCGGTCGCCCTCCTGCTCCTCGGCGAGCAGGTGGACACGGCGCCGCCCCTGGTGCTCGCCTGGGGTGGCGCCGCGCTCGGGGCGGCGGTACTGGGGAGGTGGCAGAGCCGCGCCCGGCCCCGCCCGTCGGCTGCCCGACGGTGGCTGCACGACCACCGCGACCTGGTCCGGTTGATGATCGCCGAGTTCGGCACGCAGCAGGGTGCGATGCAGGGCGCCATGCTGGTGATCACCGCGGTCACCTCGCTGCAGGTGATCGCTGTGCTCCGCGGCAGCCAGGTGCTGCTCGGCGTGATGAACCTGCTGTTCACCGCCACCGTCAGCTTCGTGACCCCGGAGTTCGCCCGACGTCGGCACCGGCTCTCCGTGCGGCAGTGGACGTTGGGTGCGATCGGCGTGTTCGTCGTGGTCGGTGGTGCGTCCGCGGTGTGGGGGCTGCTGTTCCTCGTGCTGCCTGACTCCGTGGGTCGCAGTCTGCTCGGGGACACGTGGGACGGGGTGGCTGCGGTTCTCGGTGTCGCGGTCGTCCAGCAGGTCGTCCAGAACATCGGCTCCGGCCCCGCGATGATGCTCCGCGCGATGGACCGCGTGCCGGTCACGTTCCGGCTCAACGCGATCCAGTCCCCGCTGGCCTTCGTCCTCGGGGTGAGCGGCGCCGTCGTGGACGGCGCCCGCGGTGCGCTCGTCGGCTTCGCGCTCGCCTACGCCGTGGTCTCGCCGTTCTGGTGGCTCCGGCTGAACCGGGAGGCACGCCGGCTCGCCGACGGCGGGGCACCCGAGGCCGCCGACGTGCCCGCGGCACTCGACGCTCCGACCGTCCTCGTCCCCGTGCCCCGCAGGACCACCGCCGTCGGTCGGCTGGTCTACGTCGTCTACAACGTCAACGACCCCGCAGTGCACCGGCGGGTCCGCATGCTGCGGCGCGGCGGCGTGAACGACCTCGTCGTCGTCGGCTTCCGCCGCAGCAGCGAGCCGGTGACCGAGATCGCCGGTGCCCCCGTCGTCGACCTGGGCCGCAACGCGGACGGGAACCTGCGGCGGCGGGCGGTCGACCTGGTGACGACGCGGCTGCGGCAGGGGAGGTGGGCGCGTACGGTCGGGCCCGCCTCGGTGGTCCTGGCCCGCAGCTTCGAGGCGCTCGTCCTCGCCGATGGTTTCCGCGCGCGCCATGCCCCGGGGGGTCGGCTCATCTACGAGGCCCTCGACGTGCACCGGGCGCAGATCGGGAGCTCGCTCTCGGCCCGCGCGCTGCGGGGCGTGGAGGCGCGCCTCCTGGCCCGCACCCAGCTCCTCGTCACCAGCTCACCCGCGTACGTCTCCGAGTACTTCTCCACGCTCGGCCGTCCGCTGCCGCCCGTGGTGGTCCAGGAGAACAAGGTCCTGGCCGCGGAGCTCGATCCCGGCCTCCTCGCGCGCCTGCACGCCGACCGGAACGCCTTCCGGCTGTGGGACGGACCGCCCTGGCGGATCGGCTGGTTCAGTCAGATGCGGTGCGCCCGCAGCCTCGAGCTGCTCGCCGGGGTGTGCCGCGCCTTCCCGGGGCACGTCGAGGTGGTGCTGCGCGGGCAACCGATCCCCGAACTGGTCGACCGGCTGCACGCCACCGTCGCGGCGACCCCCGGCATGGTGTTCCTCGGTCCGTACGACCGGGCGACCGACCTGGCCGCGATCTACGCGGACGTGCACTTCTGCTGGGGGCTCGACCTCTACAACAGCGGGACGAACTCGGACTGGGCGCTCGCGACGCGTCTCTACGAGGCGGGCACCTTCGGATGCGTCCCGCTCGGGCAGGCCGGGGTGGCGACGGGGGACTGGCTCGCGACGCGCGGCGTGGGGGTGCTCCTCGAGGAGCCGTTCGAGGAATCGCTGCACGCCTGGGCTTCCGGACTGACCCGGGAGTCCCACGCGGCGGCGCGTGCAGCGATGGCCCGCCTGCCGCTGCGGGCCTTCGTGGACACCGACGACGAGTCCCTCGGGTTCGTCCGGAGGCTCTACGGCTGACTCCTCAGGCGGTCGTCCGGCCCTGCGCGAGCGCGGGCAGCGGTGTCCGTCCCGCGATCAGGTCGGCCGCCTTCTCGGCGATCATCAGCGTCGGGGCGTAGGTGTTCGCGGTGGTGATGCTCGGCATCACCGAGGCGTCCACGACCCGGAGCCCGTCCATGCCGTGCACCCTTAAGGACGCGGGGTCCACGACGGTGGAGTCGTCAGCGCCCATGCGACAGGTGCCCACCGAGTGCTCTCCGGAGCACGCGGCGCGGCGCACCCACTCGAGCACCTCGGCCTCGGACTTCACGCCCGGGCCGGGCACCGACTCGCCCGCGTCGTAGGGGCTGAACGCGTCCTGCGCGAAGAGCTCCCGGACGACCTCGAGCGCACGCGGCCACCACGCGCGTTCGGCCTCGCTCTGCAGGTAGCCGTACTGCACTCGCGGCGGGTCCCCCGGATCGCTCGACCGCAGGGTGACCGACCCGCGGAACCCGCACCACGTCGCCATCATGTGCACCTGGTAGCCGTGGTCGTCGGCGTGCGAGTTCGGGTCGATGTTCAGGGCCAGCGGCGCGAAGTCGATCAGTACGTCGGGGCGCGTGAGCGCGGGGTCGGTGCGGACGAACCCGCCCGCCTCCACCTGGGTGGACGAGACCGCACCGGTGCCGAACGCGAGCCACTGCATGGCGTACAGCGGCCACCGGTACTTGTCCCGCATGGTCTTCATCGACACCGGCTGGGAGCAGCGGTGCTGAACGAAGAGCCCCATGTGGTCCTGGAGGCCGCGACCGACGCCGGGCAGGGAGTGCACGGGCTCGATGCCGACCTCACGCAGCTCGGCCGAGTCCCCGATCCCGGACAGCTGGAGGATCTGCGGCGTCCGGAGCGCTCCGGCCGCGAGGATGACCTCGCCCGCCCGGACGTCGTAGGCGGCTCCGTCGTCGGGGCGGACCCGGACTCCGGTGGCGCGGTTGCCCTCTACCAGCACCGCGTCGACCGGTGACCCGGTGCGCACCTCCAGGTTCGGGCGGCGGCGTACCGGCGCCAGATAGGCCTTGGCGGCCGAGACCCGGCGACCGCGCCGTGTCGTCCGTTCGAAGGGCCCGAAGCCCTCGGGCGCGCTGTTGAGATCGCGGACCTGCTGGTACCCCGCCTGCCGGGCCGCCGCGAGGAAGGCGTCGAACAGCGGCCCCTTCGCGGGCCCACGCTGCAGGTCCAACGGACCCGTGCGGCCGCGGCCGGGATCGGCGGCAGGGTCGTCGAGCTTCTCCAGGCGTCGGAAGTACGGCTGACAGTGCGCCCAGTCCCAGGTCGACGAGCCCGACTCCTCGGCCCACAGGTCGAAGTCCGTGGGGTGACCGCGGGTGTAGACGGCTCCGTTGATGCTGCTGGAACCACCGACGACCCGTCCCGCGGGGTGGTCGATGACCCGGTCGTCGAGTCCGCTCTCCGGCTCACCGACCATCCGCCAGTCGTGGCTCCGGCTGCCGACGACGTAGGTCATCGCCGCCGGCGACTCCACGAGGAGGTCCCACCAATGATCCCGTCGTCCGGCCTCGAGCATCAGGACGGTGACGTCCGGATCGGCGCTCAGGCGGTTGGCCAGCACGCAGCCGGCGGAGCCGCCGCCGACGATCACGAAGTCGAAGCGCGATACGACCATGTCGGACCGTGTCCTTTCCGGCACGTGGCCCACCCCGCGGAGGGCCGGTGCCTAGCCCTGGGTTGACGGGATGCGCACGTCGTGGATCGAACTGAACAGCGGGTCGCTCTCGGTGGTGCTGTAGGAGCAGTCCGGTGTCGTCGGGTTGATCCCCCTGGCCGTGTACGACCAGTAGAGCAATCCGGCCACCTCCGGCACCTTCAGGTAGGCCGCGATCTTGTCCCGAGCGACCGCGGCCCTTCCGTCCACGCTGAGGCACGTGCCGCCGCTCGCGGCCCGAGCCTGGTCACCGCCCGCGTCGAGACCCCACTCCCCGACGAGGATCGGCTTGCCCACGTCCTTCGCGACGTCGAGCACGTCGTCGAGGTGGGGCGACACGTCGGAGACCGAGTCGTACTCGTGCATGCTCACGACGTCGATCGCGGGACTGGACATCAGCCGGAGGAAGCCGTCGGCGCCGCCGAGCCCGTCGGGCAACGAGGTGCCCGCGCTGAGCAGGTGGTTCGGATCGAGCTGGTGCACCAGCCCGCCGGCGTCGTCGAAGAAGGCCCGCAGGACGTCGATGTTCCTGGTCCCGGGCTCGTTGACGAGCTCCCACATGCCGATCGTGACGCTGTCGCGGTACCGCGGGACGATCGTGCGGACCCAGTCGAGGTAGGCGCCGCGATAGCCGCCCGCGTAGAAGGCCTCGTCCTTCTTGGTGTCCCCGCAGTTCGCGTGGTCGTCGGTCAGGGCGACGACGAGTCGGACATCGTGCGCCGCCGCCGCGGCGACCAGGGCGTCCGTGTCCGCCGTCGAGGTCCCGGGCAGCATGAACACCCGGACCACGCTGAGCGGCTGCAGACCGGCGAAGAACGCGTCGCGGGCCTCCGGCGTCAGCTTCTCGTCGGGGTCCCCGCAGCCCAGCATCACGTAGGAATTGAAGCCCGTGAAACGGTAGGGCTTGCCCTCGAGGACGAGTTGCGTCCCGTTCCTGCCGATGAACGACGGCGGAGCCGGCGGCCGCGCCGCCGAGGCGTTCATGGCCTGCGGGCGTTCGTCCCGCATCCCGTTCGTGGTCGTCGCCACGACGACCCCGGCGATCACGAGAAGTGCGGCGACGACGCCGCCGAGAATGATCCGCGGACGGCGACGACTTGCCTGCGAGGACGACGCGCCACGCTCCGCGACTTCGTCATCACTCATGGCAGCCGATGCCCTCCTTTCGATCATCCGGCGCCCACCTGGGCCACGTCCACAATTCACGATCACCGGGCATGGCGCCAGAGTCAATCAGCGGAGGTCTCGTCGGCGTGTGGTCGAGCTGCTAACGTTCGACGCCACTTCGGGTGGGGGGTGCTTCGGTGGAGGAGTTGTCCGGAGATCTCGCGACGGCGATCCACGAGAAGCGTCGGTGGAACTACGAGCTCGTCGTGGTCACGTATCACAGCCGCCCACTGGTCGAGTCGATGTTCGAGCGTCTCCCGGTGGATCTTCCCATCGTGATCGTCGACAACGCTCAGGGTGCGGACGGAATGGGCGAGCTGATCGAGAACCGCCCGTCGGCGCGCTATCTGACCGGACCGGGTCGCGGCTACCCGAGCGGCGCCAACCTCGGTGTCCTGTCCTCGACCTACGACTACGTCGTCCTCGTGGACCCCGACACCTCACCGGCGATCGACCAGATCGACAGCCTCGTCCGGGACCTCGAGCAGGACCCGGGGCTCGCGGCGGTCGAGGTGATGACGGTCGAACCGGACGGTCGCGCGGAGCTGAGCGGCGGGTGGGAGCCGACTCCGTTGCGGGCGTTCGTGCACGCCGCCGGCCTGCACAAACTGTTTCCGACCGCCGGCCTGTACGCCCGGCCGGTCCCCGGGCAGCCGCTGCAACCGGAGTGGATGTCCGGCTCCTGCACCGCCGTGCCCGTGCGTATCTTCCGGGAGCTCGGTGGGTTCGACGAGAGCTACTTCGTCTACAGCGACGACGTGGAGTTCGGGCGCCGCGTCCGGGAGGCCGGGCTTCGTCTGCGACTCCGGACCGACATCTGCATGCAGCACCTGGGCACCGGCTCCGGGGAGGGCCGACCGAGGATGCTGCGATACCGGGGTGCGTCGATGACGCGCTATCTCCTCCGGTACAACACGACGTCCCGGACGAATGCCATGCGCGTCTTCCTGTCGGTCGGTCTGGCCGCGCGCATCCCGCTGTGTCTGCTGCGGAACCGGCGAGCTCAGGTTCTTGAGCACGTCGCCTATCTCCGTGGTCTCTGGTTCGGCCCGCCGACCTGATTCGATCAACGCCCTGAGTCATTCGATCAACACCCGGAGCGATTCGATCAACACCCGGAGCGATTCGATCAGCGCTCGGAGCGATTCGATCAGCGGTCGAATCGATATGATCATTGCTCCGTTCGATCGACGCCGCCGAAGAATCTCTTGCTCGACGCTGCTCCCTGCGTAATGTGCTGCGTCGCACACCCGATCGAGTGGTCGGAGTTGACCGAGGGGGCAATGCTCGTGGCGGTCCTGTCTACTCTCCGCGACCGGCCGGTGGCGTCGAGCAATCGAATCGCCGACACCGCTTTCATCCTCAGTTCGTCGCCGCCGGTGCCTCTCGACAACGGCAAGCGCGTCATGATCAACAGTATTCTGGAACATCTCGTCGATCGGCTCGGCGAGGACCGGGTGCATTACGCCGTCGTGACCGGCACGTCCGACGCGCTCCCGCCGTTCCCCGGTGTGATCCACCGACTCGAACGGCCCCCGGCCCTGCGGCAGATCGGCGGTCTCGCGCATTGCGTCCGCGACCGGAGCTACACCATCCAGGAGGCGATGCTCGGCGGGCGCCGTCTCCGGGAACAGGTGGCCGCCCTGGTCGCGGAGATCCGGCCCTCGCTCGAGGTCTACGACACGCTCCGCATGGCCCAGCACGCCCCGGCACGATCACCGGCCGGCCGACGCGTGCTCTACATGGACGATCTCTTCTCGATCCGGTATGCGCGCATGCTCGACGTCGCCCGGCGCGGCGACCTGCACATGGACCCGTTGGGAGGCTTCGCCACCAACGTGCCGGCGCGACTGCGGCCCCTGGCGCGACGCCCCGGTGTCTACCGCCCGCTGCTGCGGTTCGAGGGCGCCCGCATCAAGGCCCGCGAGGAGGCCATCGTCAACGACTTCGACGTCAGCCTGTTGGTCAATCCGCGTGAGGTCGACCAGCTCCGAGTGCGGACGGGTGTCGACTCCGTCCACGTCCTGCCGCCGCTCCTGCCCGAGATGAGGCCGGGCGGGCGCTCGCCGGTGGCCCCGGCCCAGTTCGTCTTCCTCGGGAAGCTGGACATCCCGCACAACGACGACGCGATCTGTCACTTCCTCCAGAAACTGGGGCCGGTGCTGAGTGCGCTCGAGCCCGCGATCCGCATCCGGGTCATCGGCAAGAACCCGAGTCCGTCGCTCCGGGCGCTCGCGACGCGCCACCCCGGGCTCGTGCGGCTGGAGGGGTTCGTCGAGGACCTCTCGGACGTTCTCGGCTCGACGACCGCCCTCCTAGCGCCCCTGCGCTTCGGGAGCGGGCTCAAAATCAAGGTGCTGGAGGCCCTCGCTCGCGGGGTGCCGGTCCTTGCCACCTCGATCGCCGCGGAGGGCCTGCCGGCCTCGGAGGCGTCGGCCAGTGGGCTGTACGTCGAGGACGATCTCACCGCGTGGCCGGCGTTGATGGCCTCCCTGAGTCCGGAGCGTTCCCACGCGATGGCCGGCCCGGCCCGCGCGTACTTCCTCCGTAGCTACGGGCGGGACGTCGTGGCTCGGCGCTACGACGCAATGCTCGGACTCGCGGCGCCCGCGCCGGCACCGGCCTTGCCAGCGCCGCGCTCGGACATCGAGGACCTGGAGCGACGCCCCCACCCGGTGTGACTTCGTCGGGGGAGCATCGATGTGGCTTCCGAACAAGGCCCTGTGGCGTCGGCCCGAAAAGAGCGACCCGCTTCGATTCCTCGGCCGGGCTCTGATCCGCCACTCATCGGCGGCGAGGAGAACGACGCCGAGGAATACCGTCTGCTTCACGAGGCCGCGGGATCGCCGCTCGCCGCTCGTCGTTGTCCAACAATTCCGGATCTCCGTCCGAACCGTCCGATGTGGTCGAGAGAACTGTCGGCGAACCGATATCCCCGACGTTCCAGGACGGTGCCGACGGCTGGGTGCACCGAGGATCCTTGGGGCGGCGAGGAGCGGGTAGCTGCGGCGCCTCGTCGCGGATCTCCTGCAGTGTGCGCTGGTCGATCGTGCCGTGTCGTCGCATCGACACCCACGGGGCCGCCCCCCACACGACGGCCGCGACCGCCGACAAGCCGAGGATCACCTTCACCGTCGCCCCCCGGTCCGGTCGTGGAGTCCCACCGTCGGGAGTCTTCACGAGAAGACACGGTAGAGCGCTGCGTGGCCCGCATCCTTCACAATTCCATGACGAATGCGGGGGCGCATTCGTCATGGGTCACCCGCTGTGTGCACCGTCGCACGGTGTGCGCTCGCCCGCCGTCGATCTGCACGCGGATCGCTAGCGCCCGTTGTCGGGAGATCCTTCTCGACGACCTGCTACGCGAATGGAGAAACAACTCGCCGCGATCGTTCCACCCGGACGACCGTGAACGGAAATCGCTGACGGCGAGTGTCGGGCACAGGGACCGGGCGTTTGGCTGCGAGGGATATGGCTGATCCTGCGCTCCGACGACCGGCGGTCTACGGACAGTCGGCTCCGGAGCCGACGGCCCCTCCTCGGGTCAGCTCGGCCGCCGGCCGCGGCCGGCGCTCAGTCCTCGAACCGTCGGGGGCCGATCCGTCGACCCCGTGCACGGCGGCCAAGTGATCGTTCAGCTCCGCCGTCGCGGCACGGGTGGGAAGCCGCGCTGCAATCGTCCCCACACCGAAGGTGACCACTTGTCGAGATGCGCTGGGCTGTACGGGTGAACCAGCGGGAGCGATTCGAGCACTAGGTAACAGAACTTCATGGCGACCGAGACACAGACGTCGCTCAGTGCGCATGTTCGTTCTCGAGGGGGACCCATGAACCTGCCAGTCGTCCAGCCACCGCGGTGCGCCCGTTGCAGCTCGATCCTCGAGCCACCCGGCTTCTACTGCGGCCGCTGTGGCCTCAACCAGTAGATGGTTCCACGGGCCGCGCCTCCGGTCGTCCCTGGCTTCCAGAAGTCGCCGGGCGTCGCGGTCCTGCTGAGCTTCCTCCTGCTCGGAGGGGGCTTCCTCTACCTGAACCGCGTCGGAGCCGGTGTGGCCCTGCTGGTGTGGGACCTGTTCTTGTTCTTCCTGATCCTGATCCCCTTCATCGGGTGGGTGGCGGCGCCGCTCCTGTGGCTGGTGTCCTTCGCGATCGTGGCTCCGCTGACCTACTCGGCAGCGAACGACTACAACCGCTCGCTGGGCAACCGATGAGTACCCCGGCCTGGGGCCCGCGCCCGGGCGGTCCGCCGGCACCTCCGCAGCAGACCGCCCAGCCTCGCAACGGCTGCCTCCTGGCCTTCATGGCCGTGCTCGGCACCATCGGGTTCCTCATGGTGTTCAGCCGCGCGTGGCCGATCGGGCTGGTCTTCGTCCTGGTCGGTGGTGGGGTGCTCGCCTGGGCGGCCACGGAGGGGTCGCGGCAGCGGTCGCAGGCCCAGCGGATCGCGGACACACGGTCCCGCGAGAGTCACGAGTGGTGGCTTAGGCGCCCGGAGAACATGGTCGCCGGGGCACCGGACCCGTTGTCCGCAGCGATGGCGATGGTGGCGCCGTCCGGCGGAACGGCCTACCTGGGCATCACGCCCGACCACCGCGAACCCGTGGCCGCCGAGGCGCAGCAGGCCGTCATCGTGCTCGGGCCGCCGAGGTCGGGGAAGACGTCGGCGCTGATCGTCCCGGCCATCCTGGGCGCGCCCGGCCCGGTCGTCTCCACCTCCACCAAGCTCGACGTCCTGCACGCGACTGCGACCAACCGGTCGCGGTCGGGCCGCATCTGGGTCTTCGACCCGTCCGGTTCCGAGGCGCTCCCCCCGGGTGCTCTGGAACTGCACTGGACGCCGGTGACCTCGGCACGCACCTGGGACGGCGCGCGCGAGACCGCCGACGCCATGGTCGGAGCATCGACGGCGGGGAAGGGAGTCGAGAACGCCACGCATTGGACGGAGAGCGCGAAGTCGGTCCTCGCGCCGTTGCTGCACGCTGCTGCTCTCTCCGGTCGCACGATCCAAGAGGCTCGCCGCTGGGTCAGTCTCGTCGAGCTGCAGGAGGCGGGAGCTGTCCTCGAGGCACACGGCGCGGACCATGCTGCCGACGACCTGAGCGCCATCTCCAACACCGAGGAACGGGAACGGAGCTCCATCCTCGCCACGACCCGGCAGGTCCTCAACGCATACGGTTCCGACACCGTTGCGGCCCGCAGTCGGGTGCAGAACTTCGACGCCGAGGCGTTCGTTCGCTCGAAGGACACGGTGTACGTGGCGGCGCCGTCGCACCGGCAGCACCTGCTGGCACCCCTCGTCGTCGGGCTGCTGGAGGAGATCCGACGAGCAGCGTACGCCCGAGCCCGGGGTCAGGGCGCCATGAACGCCGCGCCGGTGTTCTGGGCCCTGGATGAGATCGCCAACATCGCGCCGCTCGAGAAGCTGCCCGGGATCGTCTCGGAAGCGGGCGGACAAGGCCTGCAGATCATGGCCTGCTTCCAGGATCTCTCGCAGGCACGGGCACGGTGGAAGGAGGCGGCGGACGGCTTCCTGACCTTGTTCGGCACCAAGGTCGTCTTCCCCGGAATCGCTGATCACCGGACTCTGCAAGCCCTGTCGACCCTCGTCGGCGATTGGGACCGCCCCTACCTCGCGGTCAATCGGTCCACGGGAGAGAGCCGGCAGTTCGGACTCCCGCTCGGAGTCTCGATCGGTCACCAGAACGGGATCGCGTACTCCTACGAGACTCGGCGGGAGACCTTGCTCAGCCCGTCGGAGATCGCCAATATCCCGCTCGGCAACGCGCTCACCGTGCGGGCGACGCGGTGGGGGCTCGTGTCCGCCACACCGTTCTTCGCCGCCCAGCCCTGGAAGGCCGTGGTCGACGCGGCCCCGCCGTCGATCCAGTACCGCGGCAACGTCGACGTCGTGCCCACGATCGTCGGAACGCGCGCCGCCGATGCCTAGGTTGTGGGCCAAGGCCGGGCGAGCCGAGGGTGCCCTGAACTGGGCGCAACGGATGTACGCGAAGCATGAGAAGGCCCGAAAGGTGGTGCGTGCCGTCGTCGGCGTCACCTCGTCGCTCTACGCGCCGAACCCTGCCACGGCGCCGAACCAGCACGACGCGCAGCCGACGCGTGATCAGCAGGCCTACAGCGTCCCGGCGTCCCCGCAGGCCGTCAGGGCGAGCCAGGGGCCTGAGTTCCGGCAAGCTCCGGGTACAAGAGCCCCCGTCGTGCGGGCGGCGTCGCCCCGGCCCCCAGCCGGCGAACGGCTCGCCACCGGCGTCGCCGGGGGACTCGGGGTGAAGGGCGCTTCCGAGGAGACACCGCAGGGGAAGAGGAACGAGCAGGACAAACAGGTGCTGGACGGCCTGGAGGTCGACCGGAGAAGAGCTGAGGAACCCAAGGCGCCCATCCAGTCACCGAAGAACAAGAAAGGCCGGGACGAGGGGCCGGGACGCGGCAGGCCTCGCGGTCCCGCTCACGGCCGGGGAGCTCAACGGGGAGCGGGCCCGAGCGACGAACCGAGTGGCAAGGGCAAGGAAGGCCGGGGCGCAAGGAGGCCGGGGGCGAAGGAGTCGCAGAACAAGGGCCGAGACGCGGGTCGGCGCGAGAACGAGGGCAGACCGGGGCAGCAGCAGCCGAAGCAGAGCGGGACCCAGCGGAACTACGCGCAGGGCTCGAACGGCCAGCAGCCGAAGCAGAGCGGGACCCAGCGGAATTACGCGCAGGGCTCGAACGGCCAGCAGCCGAAGCAGGACGGGACCCAGCGGAACTACGCGCAGGGCTCGAACGGCCAGCAGCCGAAGCAGGACGGGACCCAGCGGAACTACGCGCAGGGCCCGAACGGGCAGCAGCCGAAGCAGAACGGCACGCGGAAGGACGGCGCATCCGCTGACAACCACGCGGAGGCGCCCAAGCAGCCACCGAAACCGCCGCCTAAGCCGCCGGGAAAGTGACTCGCGGCTGATGCGAGTGCCGCTGTCCCGATCAGCGTCCGAACGCCGCGACTGTCATCAGCCGTCGCGGCGGCTGGCTGCAGGAGTACGCAGCCGTGCCCGGAGCGGCCGCAGGGGCAAGTCGTTGCCGTCGTCGCGGTGGGGCACGCCGGGGCGGTCCAGCACGGACCGCCCCGACCTGTCCGATGCGCCCCTGGTCAGGAGGTCTGACGGGCGCTCACCCCGCCGTCGTCGTGGAGGTTCGCGCACGAGGTGAGGGCACGTTGGTCGGAGCCGGAGACCAGGTCCACCTCGCGGGCCTCGCACTGGTCGTAGAGGTCGCCCTGACCGGGACGGTGCAGGACCCGACCACCGGCGCGGACGAAACTCGCGAGGTCGTCGGACTGGCCGATCGTCGACGTCGCCCGGTCGCTCACGAAGAGCCGACTCCCCGGGATGGTGGAGCCGCCGTAGATGACCTTCGCCGACCCGTCGCACCGCAGCACGACGTGTGTCGCCGACCAGATGAACGGCGCGTCGTAGCCGCGTAGCCGATCATGTCGAACTGGGCTGATCGGGCCACTGCCGCGATGCGGGAGGCCTGACGGGCGGAGATGACGACACCGCTCCCGTCGGACAAGGTCTGGACGTCCTCCCGCTCGGGATGGAACCGCGGGTCCTCGCCGTACCACTCGGCGTGCTCGGCGATGCGCTTCCCGTGGCGGGTCATGAACGTCCAGCCCTGCGAGACCCCGAACGGGGTGTCGCCCGGCTGCCGGTCGACCGCGCCCACCCGGCCGTCGTGGCAGGTGAGCTGCATCGGCGGGATGTGGCTGAAGCCGCGGAACTCCTCGCTGTCCACGAACTTCTTCCACGCCGAGCCCTCGAGCGATGCCGGCGGGTAGGGGTTGCTGGATGCGTCGAGCAGTCCGCAGGCGAGGGGGACATTGCTCGCCTGGGGAAGCAGAACCACCGGGAGCAGCTCTCGGATGCAGTCCCGCGTGCCGATCTGCAGGAAGCGGACGAGCTTGACGTCCGGCGAGGTGACGACCCGGTCGCCGGTCGCCGCCGGACGTGGGAGCGGCGGTCCCTCGGGCAGGGAGGCCAGGAGGTCGGCCGTCTCCGCACCGACGTTCCCGTCGGCGGGCAGCCGGTGCTGCCCCTGGTAGTCGAGCACCGCCTTCCTGGTGTTCGGCCCGAAGACCCCTTGGCCTCCAGCGCGTACTCGGGGTGCTCCACGTCGAGGTCCCGCTGCAGGCGGGCGACGCAGTCGTTCTCCTGGCCCTCGAGCAGGAGGGGACACCCGCGGAAGCTGCGGTCCTCGCCGCCCGACGGGTCATCCACCGGCAGCAGCGCTGCGCACGACGGTTCCTTCCCGACGAGGAGGGCGCCGGTCCGCGGTCCGACGGCGCCGGTCGACGGCAGCCCGTTCGCGACCTGGAAGTCGCGGACCGCCGTCGTGGTCGCGGGTCCGTCGGTGCCGGGTGTCGATCCCGTGGTGTCGACACCGAGCGCGCGCTGGATGCAGGCGACGGCCTCGGCGGCCGACGACCCCGGTCCGACGGTCCCGGGCGTCGGTGCGGCGAGGGCGCCGGGGACCGGTCCGAGGACCAGGATCGCGAGGACGGTCGCGCAGACGAGGAGCGAGCGGCCGGCCATCACTTCATCGCGTTCTGCTAGACGCGGATGTAGTCGACCTTCATCTGCTTCGACATGGCCCCGGCCGGCGGCGGACCGGCCCAGCCGCCGACGGCGAGGTCGACGATGACGCTCTGCGGGTGGCTCTGGATCGCGCTCCACAGACCGGCCTGCTTGGCGTTGGCCTGCGCGGCGGTGATCGTCCGCACCGGCTGGTCGTCGATCGACCAGGTGATGTGGCCGTTCGTGCTGTTGTCCCAGTCGATGGCGTAGGTGTGCCAGCCGGACACGTCGCCGGAGGGCACCGTGGCGGTGATGCCCCAGTTCACGTCGGGCGAGCCGTAGTGCACGGTCTGGTGGACGACGTTGGGCGCGTCCTTCGTCCCGATGTTCTCCATGATGTCGATCTCGCCGATCGTGGGCCATTCCTGGCCCGTGCTCGGGTTGCCGATGGTCCAGAACGCGGGCCACAGGCCCTGACCCACCGGGAGCTGCATCCGGGCCTCCCAGTGCCCGCCGGCCTGCTCGAACGTCGGCGCCCCCTGCTTCGACCAGCCGCGCATGGTCAACCGGGCGCTGGCGTGGGTGCACACGTTCGGCCCGCACTTCTGGCTCGTGTCGGGGCTGGTGTCCGCCGTGATGACGAGGTTGCTGCCGTCCTGCACGGCGTGGTCGTCCCGGTACTGCACCGTCGTGCTGTTGCAGCTGTCGGGGTTCTTCCAACAGGGGTCGGTGAACCAGACGGTCCTGCCGAGACCCGCGTTGGCGTTGCCGCCCGCGTTGCCGTTGAACTCCTGGGAGAAGGTCAGCGGGTTCGGTGCGGCGGAGCTGACGAGGATCTTGTGCGGGTCGAGGTTGAACCAGGCCCCGTTGACCTGGACCGCGACGAAGACGTCGTAGGACCCGGTGTCGAAGGTCCGTTCCGCCGAGGTGAACGAGTAGCCCGACGTCGGGACCGAGGCGGCCTTCGCGCCGGGGAAGTCGAAGACGGCGCCGGAGCCGTTGCGGGCGGCGATGGTGACCGCCTGGACCGCGACCGTGCCGCTCGTGGCGGGGAGCTTCGCGGAGGCGGTGACGCTCTGCCCGGCAGCGGCACTCGGCAGGGTCAGGCTGTCCACGACCACCCCGGGGGATGCCCCGCCCACCGTGAAGGACCGGTGGGGGTCAAGGTTGTACCAGGTGCCGGCGATCTGGACGGCGACGAACGCGTCGTAGGTCCCCGCGGCGAAGGTGCGCGTGCCCGCGGTGAAGGTGTAACCCGACGTCGGGATGGCGGCGCTGGTGGCACCGGGGAAGTCGGCCTGCGCCCCGGAGGAGCTCCGGACCGCGATCGTCACGGCCTGCACGTTCACCGTGCCGCTGGTCGCGCGGACGCGGGCCGAGGCGCCGACGGACTGTCCGGGTTGGGCGGAGGTCGGGACGCTGAGGAGGTCGACGACGAGGCCCGGCGCGGCCGAGGCGGTCGGAGCGAGCGCCAGCGCGGAGGCGAGCGGGACGAGGAGGAGAGCCAGCCCCGCGAGGAGGCTCAGGAGCCGGCGGGAGAGCGCCTGCCTGGTCATGGTCGTAGTTCCCATCCGGACGAGCCGGTCCCCGAGCCGGCGGTGGAGCCCGGCCGAGCGGCGCGGGCCGGCGTCGCGAGGGCGCCCCCCGATGCCCTCGCGACCAGCACTTTCTGCCATCGCCGTCACCGTCGGTAGAGAGATCCTGGACGGTCTTGGACGGTCCTGGACGGTCCTGGACGCGTCGTGACACCAACGGCGACCCCACGGATGCATGCTGTGCCGCAGCGTCGCCGTCAGGAAAGATCGCCACCCGACCAGGGGGTGTCTCTATGGGGCTGTCAAGCTGCGATTGGCTCGGGTGCTCGCGCTGGAGCGCGGTAGGGCTGGCGGTCGCGGAGCATGGCGTAGATGACGTCGGTGCGGCGGCGGGCCAGGCAGATCAGGGCGGCGTTGTGGCGCTTGCCGGCGGCTCTCTTGCGGTCGTAGTAGGCCCGACTTTCGGGGTCGCCGAGGGCTGCGAACGCGGACAGGAACAGCGCCGATTGCAGGGCGTGGTTGCCGCGCTGGGAGCGGGTCTCGCCCTTGATCGAGGACCCGGAGCGGCGGGTGACCGGGGCCAGTCCGGCGTAGGCCGCGAGGTGCGCGGCGGTGGGGAACGCGGATCCGTCGCCGACGATGGTGAGCAGCTTGATGGCGGTCCTGACCCCGACTCCGGGCATCGTGGTCAGGACCGGTCCAAGAGGGTGGGCCTCCAGGCGGGCCTCGAGCTCGGCAGCGAGGTCGGCGCGTTCGTCGTGGGCGTCTCGTAGCTGCCCGGCGACCCCGGTAATGACCCGGGCGAACGCTGCGGTGCCAGCAACGACCAGCGACTGGGCCGCGAGGGCGGTGCGGATCTGCGCGGGCAGGGTCCGGGCCAGCCGCGGCGAGCGGGGCGCCATCACCTCGGCCATGCCGTCGGCGCCGAGCTCGCCGAGCGTGGCCGGGGTCGGGGCGACGGCGAGCAGATCGAGGACCCCGGCGCGGTCCAAACGGGGCCCGAGCAGGCGTTCCAGGGCCGGGTGAACGTGCAGCAGCGCGTCGCGGAGCCGGTTGGTCAGCCGAGTGGACTGCCCGGCGAGGTCGTCGTCGTAGCCGGCCAGCACCGCGAGCTCGGCGAGGGTCTCGTCGTCGCCGCGGATGCGACGCAGGGTGTGGGGCATGGTCCGAGCGGCGTCGGCGATCACATGGGCGTCGCGGGCGTCGGTCTTGGACTGGCCGGGATGCAGGTCGGCGATCCGGCGCATCGCCAGCCCGGGCAAGTAGGCCACCTCGATACCGAGTTCACGGGCGACCGCGACCGCCAGCGCGCCGATCGAGGCGGGCTGGTCGACCACGACCAGCACCCGACCGCGCTCGGCGAGACGTTCGAACACCGCGCGGAGTGCGGCTTCGTCGTTGGGCAGCGATCTGTCGTAGAGCCGCTTGCCGGTCGTGTCGAGGGCGCAGGCGTGGTGCTCGGACTTGCCGACGTCCAGCCCGCAGAACACCGCGAACGGCATCGGGTCGGGATCGGAGTTGCTCAACCGCGGCTCCTTGCTCGTCGCGGCAGGCCGACCTGGACACCCGCGCCGGCAGCCACGTTACGAGCAGACCACGCGAGCGGGTCAGGTCTCTATCAGCGGTCGTTGGCGCCCTCCGGCCACGGTGACAACACCCCCCAGATCATCAACGACAGGGGCACTCAGTCATGCCGTGGCCGGCGGCCTGCAAGCCCTCACCGGGCTTGATCAAGAAGGTAACGGGGTGTGGTCCGTGCCGTCGTCCCTGCCCGGCTTGAGCCGCCAGGAGCATGTGTTGGTCTCTCTCGACGAGGTCCGCGACCGCGAGACGTTCGGTGCTGCCGTCCGATCGCTCATGGCGCGCGGGGCGCTGTCGCGCGAGGAGAACCTGCGGGTGACCCAGGAGGCCACCCAGCGGGGCTTCGTGGTCGAAGAGCACCGTCGCGCGACCGTCTACTCGTGGCGCAACGGCAGCCTGCCGCAGAAGAGCGAGGGGCCCTACCTCGGTTTCCTGCTCGCGCACCGTGTGCCGGCCGACGAGCTCACCTCGTGGATCCAGGCGCTTGAGCGCGCCCGCACCCAGCCGTCGGCAGCAGCGACCGTGGCGCCCGACCCCGTGCCGGCGCCGTCGACCAAGGACGCGCCCACGCCCCCTGTCGTCGGCGACGAGGTCTCCGCGGACGTACCTCCCGAGCAGCGGGGTCGGCGCCGGTGGCCGCTCGTCGTCGCCGGGATCGTCCTGGTCGCCGTGCTCGTCGGTATCACCCTGGTCGTCCGGACGGCGGGGAGCGGAGCCGCGCCGCAGCTCGGGTCCCCGCTGCCGTCGACGATCGAGGAGCCGTTCCTCCGCGAGGACTTCGACGAGCTCTCCGGCGTGCTCTGGCGACCGCCGTCGGAGCCGGCGCACGTCTACACGGCTGACCGCGTCCTCAACCTCGTCGGTGCGACCGACGCCGACCCGCGCGAGATCGACGTCGACCTCGGACCCCGCTCTCCGCAGGACTTCCGCGAGATCGATTTCAGCGTGAGCATCCGGGACGCGCGGGTGCCGGGGGCCGGCGGCGGGAGCCTCGTGCTGACGGAGCAGGACGGTCGGACCCACCAGTTGGTGTTCGGCCCGGTCCCGAGCACCCCGCCCACCGAGGTCGCTGCCGCGCTGCTCTGCAGCCGCCCGTCCTGCCGGAGCTACGACGACTACGACCCGCCGCCCCCGACCCGGCCCTTCGAGTTCATCACCGGCGACGAGGTGGTGCCGTTCCGGGTCGTGCAGAACGACAGCACCCTCACGTTCCTGATGCGTGGCCAGGTGATGGCCCAGGCACCTCTCGGCACCCCGCTGCGCTCGTTCAAGTTCATCGCCTACTCCGGACCGGAGGAGCGCTGGCGCGTCACGGTCGACGCTCTGCGGGTGTACCGCTGAGACCTCCGCGAGCCAACCGCGAATGCATCGACGCCCAGCGTCCAGCGACCGCAGGCCCGGCTGGAGCGATTCCACACCCCCGCACGCCCGTCCCCAGGTCGGTGCGGCTGAGCGGCAGCCTCGCTGAGCCCACTGTGCACGTAAACACTCGTCCGGGTGACGCGTTCACGCAGTGGTGACACCACTGAAAGGGCAACGAAAGGTCATGCCCGCACAGTGCTCGCGTCGGGGGACACCACGCTGTGTACCGATCATCCGCCCTGAGATGAACTCTAACGGGTCCGATCAGGGGAACTCGCGTCAGAGGTTTCCGGCGTGTCGATGCGACACGCCGCAGAGAGTGTCGGAACCGAGTAACAGGGTGAGCGGTCTGCAGCGATAGCCGGGTCAAGCGCACACCAACAGGTGACGGTGCTCGTGACGGTCGGGGGCTCAGAGGGGAGCCCGGGCCGCAGGTCACGAACTCGCCGTCCGTGACTATGGGGGGTCACTCGAAGTGAGCACGGACATCGGGACCGCGGGGAGCCGGCAGAGCGCCGACATTCGGGCTCCGCGGGCTCCGCAGGGCGCATCGGCCGGGGGACCGGCGCCCACTCGTACCTGGCGCCGCGTGCTGTTGCGTGCGGTTATCGCCGCTGACCTCGGCGTCGTCGTCCTGGCCGCGGCCCTCGCGACCGCCCTCGGCGTCGTCGTCCGGTCCTGGGATGTCGAGCCCGCGGCCGTCTCCAGCTGCATCGGTGCAGGCATCGCCCTGACGCTCATGGCCGCCATGCGCTGCTGGGACCCGCAGGTGGTCGGTCAGGGTGCCGAGGAGTTCAACCGCCTCGTCCGCGCCTTCGTTGGCGCGTCGCTGGTGCTAGCCCTCATCGGCTACCTGCTCAAGGCAGACGGCCTCCGCCCCTGGGTCATTGGGGTCCTGCCCGTCACCGGACTCGCGGTTCTCACCGGCCGCTACCTCATCCGCCGGGTCCTCCACACGGCCCGCCGCGAGGACCTCTGCATGTCCTCGGTTCTCGTGATCGGCACGGAGCAGGGCATCTCCGACCTGGTCGCCCGCACCCTGCGGGTTCCGCACCACGGATGGTCCGTCATCGCCGCATGCACCTCTTCGGGCCTTCCCGACGGCGGGTCGGTGGCGGGAGTCCCTGTGGTCGGGGACCTGGACGGCGTCGCCCGTCAGGTCGCCGAGCTCGGGATCGACGTCGTGGCCATCGCTCCGACGCCCGGCTGGACCCCGAAGCGCCTGCAGGCCCTCGCCTGGGAGCTCGAGGGCACCGGCGTCGACCTGGTGGTCGACCCGGGTCTCATGGAGATCGGCGGCCCGCGCCTGCACGTCGCACCGGTCGACGGCCTCCCGATGCTCCGTCTCACCGAGCCCCGCTTCGACGGTGTCACCCGCGCGATCAAGGCAGGCGTCGATCGTCTTGGCGCCGCAGCACTCCTCTTCGTCCTCGCGCCGGTTTTCCTGACGATTGCAGTCCTCATCAAGCGTGACGGCGGCCCGGTCTTCTACCGGCAGGAGCGCGTCGGCCTCAACGGCCGGCACTTCCGCATGGTGAAGTTCCGCTCGATGGTCGTGAACGCCGACCGGATGGTCGCCCAGCTCGCCGCCACCAACGAGGCGGCCGGCCCGCTCTTCAAGATGAAGCGCGACCCGCGCATCACCGCTATCGGCTCGACGCTGCGCCGGCTCTCGCTCGACGAGCTCCCGCAGCTGTTCAACGTCCTCGGCGGCTCGATGTCTCTGGTCGGCCCTCGGCCGCCGCTGGCTCGAGAGGTCGCGCAGTACGAGACCGATGCCCGCCGCAAGCTGCTGGTCCGCCCCGGCATGACCGGCCTGTGGCAGGTCAGCGGCCGCTCGGACCTCACCTGGGAAGAGTCGGTCCGGCTCGACCTGCGCTACGTGGAGAACTGGTCGCCGGCCCTAGACATGAACATTCTCTGGAAGACCGTCGGCGCCGTAACTCGCGGCCGCGGCGCGTACTAACTGACAACAACCAACTTGCGACACGAATTCTTGCTGGGGGAGAAGACTGCAATGACGAAGATTCTGAGTGACGACCTTCCACTGACTACGATTCCGGCGCCGCGAAAGCCCAACGTCTCTGAGGTCGACATCCAGGCGCGGATCGACGGCCAGGCGCGCGCGTACCACCATCTGATGGACATCAACCTCCAGGTCTTCGAATCGGTCACCCAGGCCGCAATTCGTGTTCTTCGTCGCGCTCGCGGGCGGTCGATTGGGACGAGCGTTTACACCTGCAACGTCGACCATCTGATGCTCATGAACAAGGACGTTCGCTTCCGCACCGCGTATGAGGCGGCGGATGTCGTGACCATCGACGGCGCCCCCTTGGCGCTGCTCACGAAGATGACGGGCACCGTTGAAGCACGACGCGTGACGGGAGTGGCGCTAACCGAGGCCCTCGTCGACCAGGCAGAGAAGGATGGTCTCCGGGTCGCTCTCGTCGGTGGCGCCCCCGGACGGGGTGAAATGGCGGCTTCCAACCTCCGGCACAGCCACACCGAGCTGACCGACATCTTCGTCGACAGCCCTCGTATGGGATTCGAGATTGGGGACCAAGAAGATCGGCGTCTCGTCGACGCACTCGCCGCCTTCCGTCCAGATATCGTGATTGTGTGTCTCGGGGCGCCTAAGCAGGAACTCTGGATCGACCGTCATCGCGCTGAGCTTCCGGGTGCCGTGCTGGTGGGCGCAGGAGCGACCATCGACTTCCTGTCGGGACACCAGCCTCGAGCTCCGCGGCTGTTTCAGGCGACGGGAACGGAGGCCGTGTATCGGCTCGCTACCGATTTCCGCCGCTTGTGGCGTCGTTATCTTCTCCGGGACACGCGCTTCTTCGTCCTGGCCGCAGGTCTACTCATGGGTCACGCGGCTGAACGGGCGCGATTCGGCAAGTCGACGCGCTCCCACGCTGCCGTCGGACACCAGATGGGCTCGGAGGGGATATCTCAGTGCCGCGCTTGCAAGGACGACCGCGCTGCGTGATCGACCGAGACCCATTCGGATCCATGAGCGCCGTCTGGTCACACGTTCGAGACCCGATCAGGACGTATGGACCACGGATGTGTCACCATCCCTCTCAACTTCACCTGTGGGGGGTCTGAGGTGTTCGCGCGGCGGGTCATGGTGGTGGGGACGGGCTACGTCGGGCTGACGACGGGGGCGTGTCTGGCGTCGTTGGGTCACGAGGTGGTGTGCGCGGACATCGACGCGGCCAAGGTGGAGCGGCTGCGTCGGGGTGTGGTGGACATCGTGGAGCCGGATCTGGCGGAGCTGGTCTCCGAGCAGACCTCGGCGGGGCGGTTGTCGTTCGTGGTCGGCGCGGGGGCGGCGCTGGGCTCGTTCGAGGACGGTCGGCCGGCGGAGGTGCTGTTCCTGTGTGTCCCGACGCCGATGGGCGCGGGTGGGGTGGCGGATCTGCGCGCGGTGGAGTCGGTGATCGAGGAGGTCGGCGCCGAGCTGGCGGCGGGCACCGTGGTGGTGAACAAGTCGACGGTGCCGGTGGGCACGGCGGCGCGGACCGCGGAGCTGCTCGAGCGCACCGACGTGGCGGTGGTGTCGAACCCGGAGTTCCTGCGGGAGGGTTCGGCGGTCAAGGACTTCCTCGGGCCGGACCGGATCGTGGTGGGGTCGGACAACCAGGACGCCGCGGAGCGGGTGGCCGCTCTGTACGCGCGTCTGGGTGCGCCGACGGTGCTGACCGATGCGGCGTCGGCGGAGTTGATGAAGTACGCGGCGAACTGCTTCCTGGCGATGAAGCTGTCGTACGTGAACGCGATGGCCGAGCTGTGCGAGCGGGTCGGGGCGGACATCTCGGATGTGACCGAGGGGATCGGCTACGACCGGCGGATCGGGCAGGCGTTCCTGTCGCCGGGCCCGGGTTGGGGTGGGTCGTGCCTGCCGAAGGACACCCACGCGCTGTTGCAGGTGGCGGACTCGGCGGACTTCGAGTTCCGGTTGCTGCGCGCGACGATCGACACGAACACCCGTCAGCGGCAGCGCATCGTGGACAAGGTGCGTCTGGCGGTGACCGGGAAGCGGACGGGGTCGCTGTCGCGGGTGCGGCTGGCGCTGCTGGGGCTGACGTTCAAGGCCGGTACCGACGACCTGCGGGACTCCCCGGCGTTGGCGATCGCGGCGCTGCTGCGTCAGGCCGGCGCGGAGCTGGTGGGGTTCGACCCGGCGTTCGTGGAGGGCAAGGACGGCGCGGCGCCGCCGACCGAGATCGACGGGGTGCCGTTGGCGGCGGACGCGGTGTCCGCGGCGCAGGGCGCGGAGGCGGTGCTGGTGCTGACCGAGTGGCCGATGTTCCGGACGCTGGACTGGTCGGTGATCGCGTCGGCGGTGAAGCGCCCGATCGTGATCGACACCCGCAACATCGTCGACCCGGCCACCCTGCGCCGGGCCGGCCTCACCGCCGTCGGCCTCGGACGCCGCGGCGTCACCAGCATCGAGGAGTAGCTAAGGTTTCGCTTCGGCAAACGAGAAGCGTAGTCGGGGACTTGAAAGGGCTGAGCAGCGACACATATGACAATCTCGGAGATCATCGGAGTGTTGCGCTCGCGGTGGCGCGTAACTCTGTGCGTTGCCCTAATTGGCATACTGACGGGCCTGCTCACCTACCTCCTCACCCCGTCGAGCTATACCGCGGTAGCCACACTCTACGTGAACGCAACTGTCACGAATAGCCCGAACAATGCATACCAAGGAGCACAGCTCTCCGCGCAGCGGGTAGCTTCCTACACCGAGTTAGCGACTAGCACCCGTGTGTCGCGCCAAGTTGTCCAAGACTTGGGCCTACCGCAAACGCCAGAAGCTTTGAGTCGACAGCTCAGCGCCTCCTCTCCATCCGGCTCCGTCGTAATCACCCTTAGCGCGCGGGACGCTCTGCCAGACGCGGCAGTCGCTATAGTCAACGATACGGCGAACGTTTTTACCAACCTCGTAAACGAGCTGGAGCGACCGGACAGCAGCCTGGCCGTACAAGCGGTCGACGTACGTGTCGTTGAGCCCGCCATCACGGCCTCCGTGACGTCGCTAGGGCTGCGATCGGCGTTGCTTTACGGAGCAATCTCTGGCATCGCTCTTGGAGTGGGCGCAGCCTTTCTGTACTCTAGTCTCGACAATCGCATTCGTAGCGCAGGCGCACTCTCCGACGCCACAGAACTGCCGATCCTCGGTTCGATCCCGAAGTCGAACCAGCCTCCGTCGAGTGACCTCCTGATGTCCTCTGCAGGTAGCGGGCTACTCGAGAGCTATCGCGCGCTACGCACCAACTTGCAATACATCGAGATTGACCGGCCTCCAAGGGTGCTTGTAGTAACAAGCCCTGGTGAAGGAGAAGGGAAAAGCACGACCGCGATTAACACCGCAATTGCGTTGGGCCTCGCCGGTTCGAGAGTTCTCCTAGTCGATTGCGATCTACGCAGGCCGCAGGTGGCCGACCGTCTTGGCATCAATAATGACGTAGGACTCACTTCTGTGCTCTCTGGGAAGACGAGGGCTGACGACGCGACGCAGTCCTGGAATCGAAGTCTCATCCACGTACTTCCTAGCGGTCCGCTTCCGCCGAACCCGAGCGAGCTCCTCGGTTCGCAACACATGCACCGAACTATTGCGCACCTCCGATCTACGTACGACTACGTGGTGCTCGACACTCCTCCTGTCATCCCGGTGACGGACGCCGCCGCTCTCGCCCCGGCCTCCGATGGGGTCCTTCTCGTCGTCGCTAGCGGCAGGACCCGTGTGCCACAAGTCGATGCCAGCAAGAAGACACTTACAGCAGTTGGCTCTCACATCCTGGGGTGTGTTCTCAACCTTGCGCCCCAGCAGAGCGGCGAAGGTTCGTATTACGGCCCGCTCGCGGGTGCCGTATCGAAAGAAACCTCAATTTCCCCTCAGGATTTAGTCAGCGACGAATCGACTCTTACTATGAAACGCCATGGCGCGACAGGTGAGTCCAGCAGACCACAACCAGGCCCTAGACAGCGCTAGGAAATGAATGCACCTATGTCCCGTAAGAGTAAGCATAGCCCGAGCTCAGTACTTTTTCTAACCTTCGCGCTCTCAGGTGGCGGTGCGCAAGCTGTTTGCAAAGCGTGGGCTAGTGAGTTCGCCGCACGAGGCCACTCTGTTGTGACTGTCGTTCTTGACGGGGTCACGCAGGAAGATCGAGAGACTCTCGAGGCGTTAGGCGTGAATGTCATCGACCTTCTCAGAATTGCAGGGAGCTCCCATGTCAAGAGGGTGCAGAAATTTATCGCAATTCTAACCTCGACCAAGGTTCAAACAGTTATAAGTCTAGAGACATACCCGAACCTCATAGCTTTGCTGGCGGGGTTCTCTCTCAGGCACCGCCGCCCTAGGGTCGTCGTGTCGGAGCATAATCTTCCGTCGCTACTTCTCAGAGCTGAACGGTTCTCACAACACGTTCAGCTCTTCTTTGCCAAGCGACTGTATAGAAAGAGCGACCACATTATTGCCGTATCCCATGCCGTCGCCGCGGACCTCCGCGCGGGCTTTGGGATTCGACCGGAGCAGCTGTCTGTGGTGGTGAACCCAGCACTTGCGGCGAACGCCGCTTCGAGTACCTGCGCAGAGGAACTGCCGAACAGCGTTCGATTGCTCATTCCTGCGCGTCTAGTCAAACAGAAGCGTCCAAACAAGGTGCTCGACGTGGCGAGGGCGTTGTCAACTAGGACCGACGTCGAGGTGGTTTGGGTTGGAGACTCATCCGACGGGTCGACGATCTCCCCTGACGAGAGCGATCGTTTCTTGGTTCGTCACCTACCTTGGCAGAGTTCCTGGTGGGAGTACGCAGACAACCACACTGTGGTGCTTCTGGCTTCAGCATACGAGGGACTAGGAAACGTGCTCGTTCAAGCAGCCGAGCGTGGTGTTAAGACCGTTGTTGGCGCGGCTGCCCTGGGAACCGCAGATGCAGTTTTGCCGGGGATCACTGGTGAGATCGCTGAAAGCGACCTCGACTCGAGCTACGTGGCAGCGGTCGAGCGGGTGTTATCGGCGAAGACAGGGTCCTTCGTGGAACCATGGCTGCAGCGATTTCGACCTCAAGCTGCTTATAGTTCGATCAATCGAATTATATCTAGTCTTCCTCCGAATGGCCTCGATCTGAAATGAAACGAGTTAGGAGGGGCCACGCCATGCGTGGGGGAGCTGACTCTCTGCATCGCGTAGTGCTTCTTGCCGACGGCCCAATAGGTTCGCGGCAGACTAACTCTGGCGTAGCTATGCAGCTACATACTGCTCTGCTCAAACGTGCAGATGTAGACGTTGTCGACACAATCGACAGCTCACTGGGCTTCATAGGAAAACTATTTGTGCGGCTAGCTTCATTTCGTCTCCGGCCAAGTAGTTGGGCACGCGAAGTCGGTTGGGGCCTGTCCAAGCCTTTAACGAGATCAATTAACCGGTCCTTTAGATCGCGCCGGATCCATTGCCGTCCGGGCGTCCTCCAGGTGCACGTAAGGAACTTCTACTTTCCCAGCAGGTACCCCTACGCGCCGTTCTTAGATACAACGCTGCGACAGCGGGAGAAGTGGTGGCCAGAACCGGAGCTTAAGCCGCGACACTATCGCACACTTCAAGCGCTTGAGAAGATATACTTCCGTCGCGCAACGCTTGTGTTCGTCGCTGGCGCCTACTTGACAGAAGAAGTTGTTAGATTCTATGGGGTGCCGCGAGAGCGAGTAGTCTCAGTGGGGGCTGGACCGGCCTCTCCTGTGGCATCCCTTGCGGCCCCCGAGACCTCTGCGCAGCGTGATCCCCTCCGAGTTCTCTTCGTCGGCAAAGAGTTCGAAAGAAAAGGCGGACACTTGCTTGTTGGAGCCGTCTCCCATCTCCGTGATCTCGGATGTTCAATTGAACTCCATATGGTCGGCTGCGAAGTTCCGGAGCTGATGAAGGCGGACTTCATAGTCGAACATGGTCACATATCCGATGTGGAACAGCTTAGCATCCTTTATTCCGCGAGCGACATCTTCTGTCTGCCGGCGCTGTTTGAACCCTATGGTCTTGTGATTCTGGAAGCGATGGCTCATGGCCTTCCACTGGTTACCTCAGACTTCGGAGCACTCCCCGCGCTCGTCCGAGAAAATGATGCAGGGATCGTCGTGAAGGCCGGGTCTGTGGACGATTTAACTGCTGCCCTCTACCAACTAGCTAAGAATCCACCTGAGCGAGAACGTCAAGCAGAGAACTCGCGCCGAGCCGCGTCAAACTACACTTGGGACCTAGTCGCTGACGAAATGGTTAATGCGATAGATACATTGAGCAAGTTCAACGTGTCCACTGGGCCAAAAATATGAAATGGCAATTAGCGCTCCTTACCGGTGGGCGAACGTTTGCTAGCCTGGTACAGGCCGTAATCGTCGTACTAATGGCACGTTTGCTGCCTGTAGGTGAGTTCGGCGAACTCAATACGGTGCTGGGAGTAGGCGTCGTAATCGCAGGTGCGGGCGATTTCGGAGTTTCGACCCTGCTAGCAAAAGCAAGAGCTCGTCACGAGAACTCACTGGTTATGGGTTGTATTGTTTTTAACAGAGCATCTAGCTTGTTCATTGCAACAGCTTTCGCCGGCACCCTAGTAATTATTGAAGGCTTCTCCTTCGCGGGCTTCGCTTTCGCTTTCTTAGCTGTCGCACTGGCGATCGACAAGAATGTCGACTGCCTGCTCAGTATTCCCATAGCTGACGGAGACCGCTCGACGGCGCCCATATCCATCGCTCTCCGACGCACCGCCACGCTTATTGCATTCCTCACTTTTCTTGCGCTTGAAACTCCTGCGCTATGGAGCTACTCATTGAGCTATTTGCTCGGCTCCCTCTTCGGGCAGGTACACATACAGATGTTCTTGAGGGACAAGCTGTCGCCTATTTGCGAAAAGGTGAAGCTAATTGCGACCACTCGTTCCGCCTTCCCATACTTCGTATCGAACTTTACTGGACAGATCCGTCTACTTGATACTCCGCTAGTTTCAAGCGTCGCAGGTGTAGTGCAGGCAGGGCTATATTCTGGCGCCACAAAGATTGTTCAGCCTTTTAGCCTCATCCCCGGTGTCGTTACCACTGTAATTATGCCACATTCAGCTAGACTTTCCCCAGACCGCGCACGTGTGCTGAGCCGTAAGTTGGTCGCATTAGCTATCTTATTTCTAGCGCTGATGGCCATCCCTACTATTTTCAGCGCTGATATAATTTCGCTGATTCTCGGCGAACAGTTTCAAGCTGCTTCTGCAGCCTTGGGGTGGACGCTCTTGGGATTGGCTTTCGTAAGTTTGTCCTCCCCGCTGGGGTCAGTTCTACAGTCTCAGGGGCATGAACGCTTAGTTGCGAAGAATGGCTTCTTTTTTGCAATCGCAAATCTGGTAGGCGTTCTCCTAGGTTCGTGGGCGTCCGGCGCGCAAGGTGCGGCGGCGGCGATCGCCTTGGTCTTCTTCATAAAGAGCACGACTCTTGTATATTTTATTGAGAATCGCGTCAGAGGAGATATCCTCAAGGTAACGGGGTGACGTCATGAAACCGCTAACGGCTCTTCACATCGGGCCCGATCATACCTCGCAAGGCGGCATGGCTTCAGTCATCGCTGACATTTGCGAACACAAATCCGACACACTGACATGTCAATCGTACGCCACTTGGCGACCGAGTAGCCCCTTGTGGTCAGCAGTCCGCTGTTTGAAGCTAATCATTGCGCTTTCCGCGCGCCGAATGAGCGCGGACGTTGTGCATGTGCATTTGTCCGAGGGCGGCAGCTTCATTCGGGAGGGTCTCGCAGTCTCATTAGCTTGTATGTTGCGACGTATTCCGGTCGTGGCAACGCTCCATGGAGCGAACTTCGCTCAGTTCACGCAGCGCCATCCTCGCCTTGCTCGCTTCACGCTAGGCCTATGCGCTGGGATCGTATGTCTCGGACCGGAGTCTGCAAAGTTGGCCGAGGAACTCGCGCCCCGCGCGAAGGTTGTGATCCTGCTTAACCCTGTACGTCTCCACACAACGCCTGGAGGCCGGGCGTGCCCTCCGCACGTCCTATTCGCTGGTGAAGTTGGTCAACGAAAAGGCATAGACCGCCTCTTGTCCGCGTGGCCAGACGTCCTAAAGTTGGAGCAACGGGCGCAGCTCCTCGTATGTGGACCGATGGCGAAGGATTTCGGCGACCTAGGAGAGCGGGCGGGTGTGCACTACTTGGGCAAGTTGGATCGGGCCCACGTTCTTTCGCTGTACAACTCCGTGGCCGTAACGTGCCTGCCTAGTCGGCTTGAAGTACTACCTATGACGGTCCTAGAATCTCTTGCAGCGGGAGTTCCTGTGGTCTGTTCCGACGCTGGTGAGATGGCATTCTTCCACGATTGCCCAGCTGCTACCGTAATCCAACAGAATGGAACCACCGAGGATGAGTTCATCGCCGCGCTGACACGTGCCGTGGTGCAGCGTCTCCAGGAGCGGCATTCAATTAATCGGAGTGCGGTGCAAGACTGGATAACAACTAGAGCTTCATTATCAACAGTAATAGCTCAACTTGAAGGGTTGTATTTGAGAGTTCGCGAGGCCAATCAATGATTGAAAGTATGGCCGACTTACGTTACTATCTTTGTGCAGACCTTGTCGCCCAAGGATACGGTTCGAAATGGCACATGGTTTACCGGTTCACTCGGCGAGTCGCCTACTATCAGCGCCTTCTTCGGATCTGTGAATATCTGCGCAATTCTTCACCTACTCTTCGTCCTGCATACTTTGTATATCGATTACGGCTGCAGCTGCTCTCCGAGCGATTGGGCTTCGACATCCCCCTTAACGTCTTCGGTCCTGGACTATCTATCGCCCATCCTGGGTCGATTGTTGTTAACGCTGAAGCACGAGTCGGTTCGGGTTGTCGCATTCACCACGGTGTGACTATTGGTGCGGTCGGTGGTGGGAGTCCGGTTCTAGAAGACAATGTTTTCATATCGCCGGACGTCGGTATTTATGGCGCGATTAGGGTGGGTAAGGGGTCAGTACTTGGTCCCAACACCCTAGTTAAAGCGTCTATACCACGTGGTTCAGTAGTATCTGCTAACCCATCCGACCCTCTGAAGCGCCCCCAGGGTGAATGGGAAAATTCCCACCTCTCTGACTTTCAACAGCATGCTGGTTCTATGCGGGGGGATCGATGACACTTATCGGCGTATTATTGCTAACGCTGCTGGGTCTAGTGAGTACGCGTTTGGCGCCTTCAAAGTTGTTGGTCACGATTGTCATCGTTTTTGCGTTTTTCCCGACCAAGCTAACATTTGCACTCGGAATGCGCTGGGTATACCCGGGCCTGGTGATCATAGTTATATGGGCTCTGCGGCGAGGCTTCGTATCTTCAACCGAGATGCGGTCCCGGGGCTTCTCCGGCTGGGTAGCACTCGGGGGGGCAATTTGCACGGTCTACTACTTGTTCTTTGTCCTTATGTCCGAGAATTTTGGAACCGACCACACGGTGTGGGCACTGAGCTTCGGCGTAGGTGTTCTCTTACCCCTCTTCGTGCGCACCACTGAAGACGACGCTAGAAGTTTCGCGAGCGCTTGGGCCCTTGTGGGCGGCGTGTTGGGGCTATTTACGTTGATCGAGAGTATAATAGGTTTTGTGCCTGTCTATGGCAGCATTTACTCTATTCTAGGGATCGAATCTATCCAGCACTGGGATAGCTATCGCGCTGAGGGTACATTCGGCCACCCTCTCTACGCGGGCACTTTTCTAGGTGTTGGGGCGCTTGCGGCCCTAATGCTATGGATGCGGAACAAGCGTCCGATATTCTTGGGAGCTGCGGCGGCGTCGGCGGTGGGAATGGCTAGCACCGTTTCCCGCGGCGCTTTCGTCGCCCTTGGCGTCGGCCTTGTCCTTGCTTTCGTATTGACGCTGGGGGCAAGAAGGACCCGGATGCCCGCCAACATCGCGGCCTGGATGCTCTTTCTAACGAGTTTGAGCATAGCGGTTTTGTCGGGTTCCTTGCTGGACAGATTGAACAGTTCTGACGCTGAGAGTTCCGATGTTGTTAGGCAAGGCGTATATACGGCCGCGATGGAGGTCGTGGCTGATAGCGGAGGGATGCCAAACGGGCTGGGAACCTCTGGCGAGGCTATTGCGAAATACAATCCGCAAGGGTTTCCGTTAGAAAGTGCTTTCTGGCAACTCATGGTTGGCTTCGGGGTCTACGGCACGATCGTCTTTCTGGCCGTCGTCCTTGCTGCAATCTTAGTGGCAATCAGGCGAGAGACTGGCTTCTTTATTGCACCGATGTTGGTTTGCTTTTGCCTTTCAGTTTCTTCGTACAACATGCTTGATGAGCTCAGGACATTCCATCCACTCCTCGGACTTCTCGTCGCGATGTGCCTAACCGGTGCTCCTCGGAGAGCGCCACAAGTTCGGGTTCCTAACAGCGTCGGGCGTGCGCCCAGGGCGCAGGCGGTAGTGTCCTGATGGTGAAGGTCGCGATCCCGCGCCGCAAATGGGTGTTGCCGATTGCGCTCATTCTTGTGGCAGCGACTTTTATTGTATTTGGCTTTCTATTTGCGAGGAGTCGCAATGATGGAGAGGTGCAGGCAAGGAAGGACACACAAATTGGCTTCCTGGGTGACTCGATCACCGCAGGCGTCGGTGCCTCTGACGCTAGGAGGTCTTACACGGGCGCTCTCGCGCGACAACTAGGCGGTCGGGAAGGAATACAACCGGGCGTGAATATTGTTGCCCTCGGCGGTGCCTCAACAGCTGCACTCGAGCCCTTGGCATTCCAGTTGCGACCTGATTCTTCGCTGGTCGTTGTGGCAGCTGGGACGAACGACATAACGCGAAGCCCGATTGAACAGTTTCGCGCCGATTTCGAGCGACTCCTTCGGGCGGTCAGGTCGACTGCTACTGCGTCAAGCCTAGTATGTTTAGGTGCTTGGGGCACACCCCGAAACACTAGGATTTACGATGATGTGATTAGAGACGACTGCCAGAGTCAGGGAGGTTTGTTCGTTCCAATTTCTGACCTCTACGTAGTTGGAAGCATGAGAGGTGCGCGCGGACCCGTGGCGCCCGGCTCTCCGCCTCCAGATGACTTTCATCCCAATGATGCGGGGCATGCTGCGATCGCGTCACGGATAGCAGAGACGTTATCCGGGACCGACAGATCATTCTCTTCCTGAAGGGGCCCAGCCAGAATGACTAAGCTATCAGTCCGCCGAGTATCGGACTACTTCAACGATCCCTACGACCCGAGGTCGGTTGGGGGGCGTTCGCGAGGGAAGCGCTGGGAGAAGTTCCTCTCGGTTTTCCCTGAAGTTGAAGAGATGTCGGTTCTCGATCTAGGCGGGACGATTGAGTACTGGGAGTCGGCGCCGGTAAAGCCGAATGATTTGACGATCGTCAACTTGCTTCCCGCGCGTGACGGACAGATGCAAGGCGATGCCTGCGACCCGCCCTCGGCAGTCTTGAACCGCCGCTTTGATCTTATAGTCTCCAATAGCGTGCTAGAGCACGTTGGGGGTCACTATCGACGGCAGCAACTTGCGGAAGTAGTGAGAAACAACGGTGACCGGCACTGGGTGCAGACTCCCTATAGGTACTTCCCCGTCGAACCCCACTGGTTGTTCCCTGGTCTCCAGTTTCTGCCCTTCGCGGCGCGAGTCAAAGTTACCCAGAATTGGCCGATGGGCCACATGCAGGAACGTGACGAGTACGGTGCGGTGGAGCTGGTTCACGAGGTCGAATTGGTCTCGAGGAGGCAAATGAGTTCATACTTCCCGGAATCGACAGTTTGGTTCGAACGTTTCGCTGGTTTGCCGAAATCTTTAGTGGCGTTCAAGGACTAGGTAGGGACGGCAAGGTCGGACAGTGCCGCCCTGTCCGATAGGTTGGGCTCACTAACTCGGTTGCCCGAGGGTCAGGCGCGGGTGACGCCACCGAGCACCACGGCCACGGGGGAGTCCTGGGTGACCATGGGATAGCCGACGCCCCGCATGGTGGCGAGCGACCCGTCGTCGTAAAGGCTCTTGAGCCCGGTGAGGGCGGGGTTGAAGCCGAGGCCGGGGTGTCGGTGGAGCCGAGGTCGAGGACCTCGGCGGGGGAGTAGGCGATCTCGGGGCGAGAGCGTTGGTAGACGTCGTCGCCCGCGGGGACGACGGTGTTGAGGCCGTCGTTGCCGCCGTAGAGGGTGACGACGACGAGCACGCCGGCGTCGGGTCGAGGTCACCGGCCGAGCCGGCGATCTCCTCCCAGCCGATGGTCGCGGCCCCGATCGCGACGGCACCCGTCACGGCGGTGGCCGCGAGGAACCGACGGCGGGTCAGGATCGGCACCGTGGTGCTCAGGGGCTTCATCCGCTCACCACGTACTCGGGGCTGACCGCCGCGGCGATCAGCAGTTGGCGGGGGTCGGCGACCGGGCTCAGCGCCGCCCGGGTCCGCGCACTCCACGCGTCGAGGCCCAACGTGGCGCGGGCCCAGTCCAGCCGGGCATTGGTTCCCGACGGGGGTCGTCCACGGTCTCGAGCGTGCCGTCGCTCAGCAGCGCGGTCGCGAAGCGGACGCGGGCGATGGTCGCGGTGGGGGTGATTTAGGGCGCGCCGGCGGGCCAGCCGCCGATGTTCGGCGGCTTGAACGGCACCTGCCCGAGCGCCTTGAGCTGGTTGAGCGCTTGGTCCTTAACGTCGAGGCTGCCGACGGGCCGACCGACGGCGCGGGCGATTCCGACGGCCCACTCGACGGGCTGCTTCATGAGCGTCGCGTTCGGGTCGCGGAAGGCGTCGGCGGTCGCGAGGGCTCTCAGGAGACCTCGTACCGAGGTGGCCGGGCCGTTAGCGTCGACGAGCCGTTCCAGCTCCGCTTCCGACGGCGGGTCACTCGAGATCAGCCGGTTCCACAGGCGGGTGGCGATGAAGCGGGCGGAGTCGGGCCGGGCGGTGAGCATGTCGGCAAGGCTTGCGGCGTTCAGGTCGGCGGTCGTGCCGAGCACGGTCTTCGAGCCGTTGTCGAAGTTCGTCGGCTTGAACGTCAGTTCCCGGTCTTTGTAGCTCCAGCCGGTGAGAGCTCTTGCGGCCTGCTTGACGTCGCGCTCCGAGTATTCGCCGACACCGAGGGTGAACAGTTCCATCAGCTCGCGCCCGAGGTTCTCGTTGGGCGAGTTCTTCCGGTTGGCGTGGTTGTCGAGCCAGACGTTGAGCGCGGGGTCGACGACCATCGCCTGCGCGAGCTGCGCGACCGACTCCGGCCCTCTCGTGCGCAGCGTCTGGTTCTGCGTAACCATCAGGCCGACGTCGCGGACCTTGTCGTTACTGGTCGCGAAGTGGCCGTGCCAGAACCAGGTCATCTTCTCTGCGCGCGGAGCCTTCACAATCGCCATGCGGTCGAGCCACCAGAGGATCGCGGTCCGCTCCTGGTCGGATCGCTGCTGGTCCTGGGCCTTCCGACCAGGATCGTTGGCGGGGAGGTCCATCATCTGCGGCAGGTTCGGGACGTCGGTCGGTGCCGGCTCGTCGGTAGTGAGGAGCTTCGCCAGCGTGGCGTCGGGGCCGGCGAGGATGCTCTGCTCGAGGTCCTGGCGAGGGGCGCCGAAACCCAACCGGTCGTGCAGGCGGCGCACGACCGCCCGTTCGATCAGAGCCCCCCGGTCCGGCACGGCGTCGAGTATGTCGGGTCCTCGGGTGCGATCGATGTGTGGTCACGGAATCGTCATGAAAAGCACGGTGTGTCGTCACGCGAAAACGGTGTGTCGGCGTTCTTTGGGCTATTCGGGTCACAAGGTGTCGATGGGGCTAACGCACGAATATCGACTGCGCTGACACTGGTGAGGCCGTCCGAGGTGGGGGAGTACGACCGTGCCGGCAACAGATCTTCTTCCGATGCGTCCAGAACCGGACCTGCCTGATGACGCGCGCCGCTGTCGGGTGCTCCGGGGACTGATGTTCCTGCTCGGTGCGGGCCTGGTCCTGGCGCTGCTGGCAGCAGGGGCGTTGTTCGCCGTGACGCAGCAGTTCAGTGACCGGATGCACCGCTATGAGGGAGTGTTCAACATCGACCCGTCGACTCGGCCGGTGCAGGGGGAGGGGCAGACGTTCCTGCTGGTCGGCACCGACACCCGCTCGCCGGACCCGACGACGGGCACCGAGGCGACGGCCTCGGACTGGGTGCCGGGGATGCAGCGCTCCGACGTGATCATGCTGGTGAATGTCTCCGACGACGGCTCGCACGCCTCGGTGGTGTCGATCCCACGCGACTCGTGGGTGCCGATCCCCGGCCGCGGCATGAACAAGATCAACGCGGCCTACTCATTCGGTGGACCGTCGCTGCTGGTGCAGACCGTCGAGTCGCTGACCCGCGTGCGCGTCGACCACTTCGCGGTGATCGACTTCGCCGGGTTCGCGCAGATGACCGACGCGGCCGGCGGGATCGACGTGAACGTCGGCCAGGCCACGAACTTCGACGGCGTGGCCGTCCCGGCTGGTCCACAGCATCTCGATGGCGTGCACGCACTCTCCTACGTGCGGGAGCGGAAGAGCCTGCCGGGCGGCGACTTCGACCGGGTCCGCCGGCAGCAGAACGCCCTGCGAGCCCTGGCCTCCTCGGCGACCAGCTCGGGGACCCTCGCTAGTCCGACGCGGGCCTACGGGCTGGCGGACTCCCTGTCGACGTGGGTCGGGGTGGACGACACGTTCAGCGCGAGTGATCTGCGGTCGTTCGTGTGGGGACTCCGCGACCTCCGCGCGTCGAACATCGACTTCCTGACGGCGCCGGCGACGGGGACCGGCATGGAGGGCGCGGCGTCGGTGGTCTACCTGGACGCGGACCGTGCCAACGAGCTGTGGTTCGCGATGAACACCGACGCCGTGCCGACGTGGGTGGCGAGCCACCCGTCGGCGGCGCTGCCGGCCGTACCGCGGTAGTCGTCGTCACTGGGTGCAAGTGGAGCGTCACTGCTTGCGCGCAGCGCCAGGGACGCCGTCTCTGCCGCAAGCAGGAAGGACGGTCCTCAGCTCCGAGTGCGCACCCACGCCACCGACCCGTCGGGACCGACGGCTGCCCCCTGGGCCTCGACGGAGGTGCCGGGGGCACGCCGCCCTGTGCGTTGGGACCGGGTTCTCTGCTGCGTCGCGATGAGGTCGTTGGCCGGTTGGAGGAGAACAGAGTCGATCTCAGACGTTACCCCGAGGAAGACCTCGAGTTGCCCACCCGGGAACCCGTAGCGCTGCGCAAGGCCGACCACGGGACCCTCGTCGGGCAGGGTGTCACGGGTGCGCTCGCGATCGACACGCATGCGCGTCGGCATCTCGTCGGTCGGTCGGCTGCGCTCGCGGCGCCACCGATCGGCTGCCGGACCATTTCCGGCAGCCTCCGCGAGGCTCTCGAAGGAGGCCGCCTGCACGGCGAGGACGAGCTCGTCGTCGGGCGGCCGAAGGCCTGGGCGATCAGCTCCGACCTGAGCCGCTCGCGAGGTGATCGTCGCCCCGGTCACCAGGGTGCTCACCACGAGCCCGGGCAGGTCCGTCAGTTCGACTGCCGGCGCGATCTGTCGGCAGCCGTTCGTCAAGCTCTTTGACGCGTATGAGGGCGTCCGGGTGCCCTTGGACTCGACGAGGGCCACGAGGACACCAGGGCTGTGGAGATCCCGTGTGGCGACGATGTAGTCCGGTCGGCTGTTGCCCTGCTCGGCCCACATGACGATCCCCTGAGAAAGCTGATCGACGTCGGCGATCCACACCGGTGACGAAGGATCCCCTCGGTGGCCCATCCAGGTCTGCGCCGCCTCTAGAGCAAACGCGATGCCCAGCTCCTCGCTCAGCACGCGCCGCTGGTTCCCGGCGACCAACTCACCCGGTCGTGACAGGACGAGCCGGCCGTCGCGATGATCGAAGGAGCCCACGTAGCGAGCCACAGCCCAGTTCGCTTGAACCTGGAGAAGGTCGGCTTGCATAGTCGCCGCTGACGCCACTGCCAGCCCACGCAGCGCCTCGAGCGGCACCACGAGCTGCGGGCCGTCCAGTGCTTCGGCTGGCGACACCTTCACCGTGTCGGGAAGGTCATCGCGGACTGACTTGATCAGCTTCGAATGACTGATCCCAACGATCTTCGTCTCCGTGAGGAGCCGCTTCAGCGCCGCTGACAACGCAGAGTTCATGATCCTCCTCGTCCGTGGGGACATCATGTCGTCGATGTGCTGAGAGATCTGCGATGTCTCGTGTGTCGCCGCGAAGATCGCTCATTCAGCCCCATCGCCACCCGTCCGACGTCGCCACACCACGGGGTCGGACTGCCGGCGGTCCTTCCCCCTCCGCTGATGGTGTTGCCAAGTTTGGAGTCGTGCCCGCTGTTGAGCTGAAGGGTTGTGCGCGTCGACCACTGTGCCGCCGTTCGGCTGACGAGTTCCGACTTCATACGCCCCCGGCGTAACGAGATCCTCCAAACGGAGAAGAACAGGCTCGGAGGCGTGGGGTGGCCACGTCGGCGGGGGACGGGTGGGGCAGCAGCAATGGCGCTCGCGATCGTCGAGGCACGGCGCAAGGCGACGGAGAACCGCGATCGGTACGACCAGCTCAAGCAGCGTCACGCCGACCTCGTGGCGAAGTGCTCGGATGAGGAGCTGCGGCAGGACGTCATGCGTGCGCAGGTCCACCGGGAACTCCTCGTGCCCTTCACCGAGGCGTTCTCGCGGTTGAAGAACGTGCGTCTCGCCGAGTTCGCCGACTTCGAGATGCCGGGCGTGGGGGCCATGCCCGTGATCGAGGTGGTCTCCCGGCTCGAGATGACCCTGCGGTCGGGATGGGCCCTGCTCGGTGGGAGCGGGTCGGGTGCCGGTGCCGGAGCCGGGGCGGGCGCGACGGCCTACACCGCCGTCGGGGCGTTTGGGGCAGCGTCGACCGGTACCCCGATCGCCACCTTGTCAGGTGCAGCGGCCGGCAACGCGACCCTGGCGTTCCTGGGCGGTGGGTCCCTGGCCACGGGCGGTGGAGGTATCGCGCTG
Source organism: Actinomycetospora corticicola (assembly GCF_013409505.1). Classification (NCBI taxonomy): domain Bacteria; kingdom Bacillati; phylum Actinomycetota; class Actinomycetes; order Pseudonocardiales; family Pseudonocardiaceae; genus Actinomycetospora; species Actinomycetospora corticicola. Next base: position 686,385 of record NZ_JACCBN010000001.1, read on the forward strand.
GGGACGGCGGTGCTGAGCGGCGTGGTAGCCGTTCCCGCTGTCCTCGTCGGCGCCGGAGTGCTGACGGCCCTGGGCCGCCGTGATCTGCGAAGCCAGTACGAGGCGGAGTCGAGGCTGAACGACGGCTGCGCCGACTTCCTGCTCGAGCGGGAGCGTGTCGACGGGGTCCTCCGCCGGGCGGAGCACGTTCGCGCGGTGCTGCGCTTCCTACGGGACGCAGGATTCGAAGCTCTGCACTGGTTCACGGCCACGGTAGAGAAGAACGAGGACGTCACGGCGTGGAGCGAGCCGGAGCGAGCCTGTCTGAGCGAGCTGGTCAACCTCGCCGTCGTCACCACCGCCCTGATGCGTGCGCCGCTGACCGACGTCTCCGGCGCGGTCGCGGACGTCGACGGCGGTGCCCTCGCAAACGCGCACGCCTGGCTGCGGCGGTACGCCGATGACGAGGTCGCACGAGCAGGAGACGGTCGCCCCGTCGTCGACGGTCCGACATCGGCTTCCAGCCCGCCGTCGGTGAGGTGGTTAGCGGGGTGACCCGGCGGCTCGCGGAGCAGACGGCGCGCGCCGCTCATGTCCGCATGGACGTCGACGGGCTCATGGAGCGGGTCGGCCGAGTCAGCCGCGAGCAACGTGCTGGCCACCTGTTCGAGGTAATGAGCGCCGACGAGTTCAACCGCCGCGCCATCGACGCAGGTGGGGGAGCGTGGGCCTTCGTCAATGCCTGCGAGGGGCTCCTGCACACGCCAGCGGACATCCGGGTCGTCGGTGCTGATGGGGCTGTACGGGAGGCGCAGGCGAAGCTCTATGGCGGGCCGCTCGATACCGCGTACGCGCAGGCGTCGCCGAAGTACCGGGGCATGGACCGGCTCGTGGCGGAGGACCAGCACGCGCGAATCACTGAGATCTACGACGGGCGGCTGAAGGGGCATCCGGATGGCCTGAGGTGGCCCGACCACGCCGACGCCCGGGCGCACCTGGTCGATCGACTTCAGATGGACGGCATCGAGAGCGATCCCGTCACGCGCGCTGAGGCCCTGCGAGCAGCGGACGGCCCGAAGCGGTGGGCTGACCAGAGGTGGGCGACGGAGGCCGGCCGTCAGGTCGGCGTTGCCACCCTGACAGGCGCCGCCATCGGCGCGGTCTCGTCCGGCGTGATCGAGGCGGTCACGCACATCGCTTCGGTCCGTTCGGGCGAGACCTCGTTGTTCGACGCGACGCGGTACGTCGTGGGTGCGGCCCTGGAGGGCGGCGCCCGGAACGGGGCGGTGTCCGGGCTCGGAGCCACCCTGGAGGTGATCGCCGGCCGGGATGGCTTTGGCGCCACCCTCATAGGCAAGGTGCCGGTGGGCGCCGCGGCCAGCGCACTGGTTGGGATCACCGAGTCCGCACTGGCCTTCGCCCGCGGTCGGATCGACAAAACTGAGTTTGCCCTACGCGCGTGCGAATCCACCTTCGTGAGTGGGATGAGCTGGGCGGGAGGTGCCGTCGGTCAGGCCGTCGTTCCCGTCCCCCTCGTTGGTGCGCTCGCCGGTGGGCTCGCGGCGCAGTGGTGCGCCACGCTCATCGCCCAGGGGGTCCGCCGAGTGCTCGCCACCGCCGAGGGAAAGGAGTTCGACGCCGAGCGGGTGGCGGTTCTGAAGCTCGAGGCCGGTACGGCGGCGGAGACCGCGGAGCTCCTCGCCGCCGAGACGCGGACGCTCGGGGCCGGGATGCCTGCCTTGCTGCCGACCGCCGTGGTATCGGCCCTTGAGTCCGCCCTCCTTTTGGAGGACCCGGATGATGGCCTCGACCGTGTGGACGACGTCTTCCGCACCTTCGCGGGGACGCCGATCTTCGACGACGTTGATGAGTTCGACACCTGGTTCGCCGACACCGACGCGGTCCTCGTCCTCGACCCGAACGTTGCGGCGCCGGGTACGTGATCAGTCCGACGGCTTGGTGACACCGCTCCCTCTCCGGACAAGCCCCGCCCTGCGACGGTGCCGTGGCACCTTGCTGCTGTCCGCCGGCGGCTGATCAGATCGTGTCTGAGCACTGCTGTTCCCGAGTGGCCTTCGCGTTCTTCCCCTTCATCCACAGTAGGACGTCGAAGGTCCGCAGGACGCCGACCTGTGCAGGGACGTTCGCTTCCGAGTGCAAGCGCCGCAGCCTGTCGACCCGGTCTCCATCGCTCAGCAGCTCGTGCATGGTCGTCCAGTGGTTCCGAAGGCTCACTGGGCGGAGCTCCTGCTTGACGATCGAGTCCCAGACCGGGACGAGCAGCGGGCGCTTACGGGCCAGGAGCTTGGACGCGGTGACCGGTCCGACGCCGTGACGCCCATGCCGGGATCGGAGCAACTCCCAGAGCGCTGCCGCCGGTCCGTCGTCTCGCAGGTGGTCGCGAGCCTCAGGCTCATGAAGCTCGAGGTCGGTCGGGATCCTCGTCAGTAGCGCCGTGATCATGTGCGTTTCCCGCTCGAGGAAGCGCAATGCGGCGTGGCCAGGAACACGGACGCTGAGCATCTCGACGGCGACCAGGTCATCGGCATCTATCCGGTCCCATCGATTCTGACCGAAGACCTCGAAACGAGAGCCTGAAAAGGACGGCATCCCTCCGTCGAGAGCAAAGTAGTCGCGGAGGTCGCGGACTCGGTCATCCCACGTGTCGGTCACGCTGTCGAGCCCGTCAAGCCATCCCAGTCTCATGGCTGACGAAAGTAGGGGAACGCGCGGTCGACGGCTCTCTACGTCTCCACGACTGACCGTTCGTCACCCGATGATGTCAACCGCGATCGTGAGGACATCGCTGCCGGGGCTGACGAGCACCACCCCTCGTCGAGACCCTGTCCGCGAGGATGGGGTGATGAGGTCGCGACTGTTCGGCTGCCGCTAGTTGAAGCCGTTGGGAAAGAGACCGCCGCCCCCGTTGTCGCCGCCGCCGTCGTTGCCCCTGTTGCCGCCGTTGTCGCCGTTTCCCGCGGACGTCGTCGTAGGCGGATCAGTGGTCGCAGGGACGCGGGCGGCGGCGGGAGCGGCTGCAGCTGGCGAAGCCGCGATCGCCGGAGCCGGCACCCGAGCAGCGGGAACGGCTCCCACCGGCTTCGGCTGCCTGACCACGCGTCCGCGAGTGTCGGTCGTGACCGCCTCCTCAACCGGTGTGGCCGCGACGACCGGCGGGCCGGCGACCGGCGGCAGTCCCTGAGCTGGTGCCGTCGTCGAGGACCTCCCTGCGGCCGGAAGCGGGGCCAGCGAGGCGTTCATCGGCCAGAGCAGGGCCGCGAGGATCGCCAGGACGGCGACAGCCCCGCCGATCCAGGCCAGCAGGACACCACGGGTCACGGAGTACCTCCAGCGGTGGAACGACTCGGCAGGACGGCCCCGTCGACCGGGACGACCTCGGCGTGCACGGGCCCGTCGGCCATGACCATCGGGGTCACGCCGTGGGCGACCCGTCCGCTCGCCACGAGCGGGAGTTCCTGGCGGGTGCCGCCCTCGATCACGACCGCGGCGACCGGCGCCGACGCGTCGAGCGTGTAGCGCGCCCAGGCGGTGCCGCATGCGCTCGACGTGCGGACCTCGAGCATCCCGACCGGCACTTCGAACCGACCGCGCTGCATCGTGACCACGCGGCTCGTCGCCGTCTGCGCGTCGTCGGCGCAGCGGGTGGTCGACGGGTCGGCGCCGACGAGCGAGACCGGTGCCGTCGGCAGCGGCGTCACCGCGGCGCTGTTCGAAGCGAGCGCCACGACGCCGATGGCCCCCGCGAGGCCGAGCGCGGCCATGCCGCCCAGCCACACCCGACGTCGGGACGGGGTGGGGACGGCGGCGGTGAACGGCGCGGTGACCGTCGACGGCAGCGCCGTCGTCGCGAAGGACTCCGGGGCGGAGCGGCGGGCCGGCTGCGTCAGCGTCATGGGACGAACGCTAGGGAGATCGACACGCGGGTCCCATCCCCGAGCTCAGGGGTGGTCCTCACGCGTCCCACCACTGTGCCTCCTGGGCGCGCAGCCAGGCCTCGTCGTCGAGAAGGCGCAGGTGGGAGCGGGTGATCGCGCCACTGGCCAGCAACAGGTCGACCATCACCGACGGCGTCAGCCGGGCCCCGCGCTCGGCCAGCCCGCCGCGCACGAGCTTCACCCGCAGCGCCTTGAGGTGCTCGTGGATGCGACCGGTGAGGCGCTTGCGGGTGGCCTCGTCGGTGTCCAGCGCGTGCACCAGGTGCCAGCTGTTGGTCGCCTCGAGCACCGCGCGGGTCAACTGCGGGACCTCCGGGGGAGGGGCGAGGTCGGTCGCGTCGAGAAGCCGGTGCCGGCAGAGCATCAGCGCGGTGACGAACTCCTTGGTGTGAGTCCGGAGCCGGACCGGCTCGCGGGTCGCGGTGCCGGTCGGGTCCATCGTCAGGACGGCGGGTCCGGTCGGCGCCGCGGCGGTGACCGTCACGACGAACGCCGAGGCGCCCCAGGAGGGGCCGGTGACGGTGGCCCTGCCGCGGGTCAGGACGTAGCCGCCGGCGGGCCCTTCGTCGGAGGCCGGAGGGAGTCGGGAGAGGGCGCCGTCGGCGTCGACGACGAGGCCGTGGGTGCGGCTGAGGCAGGTCAGGACCGCGCCGCCGCCGGTCGGGACGACGGCGAGGGCGCGGCGGGAGAGACGGGCCTCGGTCGGGAACGAAAGTGCGCAGGTCTCGTCCCGCCCGACGACGAGCCGGTCGGTCACCGGCAGGGTGCGGCCGTCGGCGGCACGCACGACGGGGGCGTTCACGGGCGGCGCGCTCATCGCCGGGCCGGGTCGAGCCGCCGGAGCAGCCACCAGGTGAGGGCCACGAAGAGCGCGGTCACGACGGCGAGCACGCCTAGGTCAGCGAGCCAGGTGCCGGCGGTGTGGTCCCAGAGCGGGTCGGGCTGGTCGAACGGGCGTGCGGCGGGGCCGGTCGGGATGCCGATCGTCGCGGCGCCGGCGGCGAAGCCCCACCGGGCGGGGACAAGCCAGGCGAGCTGGCCGAGCCCGGGTCGTTCGCCGATCTGCATCAGGGCGCTGGACAGGATGAACTGCAGCATCGCGAGGAGCACGAGCAGCGGCATGCCCCGGTCGGCGTTGTCGATCAGCGCCGACACCGCGAGCCCGACCGCCATGCTCGCCGCCGTCAGCAGCACCAGCGCCACGACGATCTCGGCGATGCCGCTGCCCAGCAGCACCGGCTCGTCCGGCGACGGCCGCCCGACCGTCCCGAGGACGCCGAGCACGACCGCCTGCACCCCGACGATCGCGCCGAGGACCACGAGCTTCGACGTCAGGTACGCGCCCCGGGAGAGCCCGATGGCCCGTTCCCGACGATAGATCTCGCGTTCCTTCACGAGCTCCCGGATCGACGCGGCGGACCCCATGAGCGCGGCTCCCACGACGAGGACCAGCCACAACAGGTGCGGCGCTCCCGCTGCACCCCGCAGCTGTTCGGTCATCGAGAGGCCGGCCTCCCCGGGCAGGGCGTGCGCGAGGACGCTCAGCACCAGGGGGAGCGCGGCCATGAAGATCAGGTACTGGCGGTCGGCGGCGATGACCGCGAGGTAGCGGCGCGCGAGGACGGTGAACTGCCGTCGGACCGACTGCTGCCTTCTCGCCGCCGTTCCTGCGGAGGTCTGCTGCGTCGGCTGGGGTGGAGCGCTCGCGCGGCCGACGTAGCGCGCGTGGGCAGGGGAGCGGCTGAACTTCTCGCCCCAGTCGGAGTGCTCCTGCAGCAGGAGGAAGACGTCGGCGAAGCCGGTCTTCCCGAAGTACGCGAGGGCCTCCTCGGGCGGCCCGAAGAAGGCGACCTCACCGCCGGGCGCGAGGAGCATGAGCCGGTCGCAGAGATCGAGGTTCGCGACGCTGTGCGTCACGACCACGACCGTTCGCCCGTCGTCCGCCAGCCCCCGCAACGTGCGCATGACGGACTTGTCGAGCCCCGGGTCGAGGCCGCTGGTGGGCTCGTCGAGGAACAGCAGTGATGGCCGGGTGAGGAGTTCGAGGGCGACGGAGGTGCGCTTGCGCTGCCCGCCGGACAGCGTGTGGATCGGCTGCTCGGCCTGACCGTCGAGCCCGAGCTCGTGGATGACCTCGTCGATGCCTGCCCGGCGTTCCTCTGCGGCGACGTCGTCGGGGAAGCGGAGCTCGGCGGCGTAGTGCAGCGCTTTTCGGACGCTCAGCTGCGGGTGCAGGATGTCGTCCTGCGGCACGAGCCCAATGCGCTGGCGGAGCTCGTCGTAGTCGGCGTAGAGGTCGCGGCCCGCGTACTCGACCCGGCCCTCGTCGGCGGGGCGGAAGCCAGTCAACGCTTTCAGCAAGGTCGACTTGCCCGCGCCGGACGGCCCGACCACCGCAAGCAGGCTCTTCGACTCGAGCGCGAACGTGACGTCCCGCAAGAGCTGCTTGCCCTTCGCCGTGCGGACCCCGATGCCCTCCGCCCGGAACTCGACCGCCCCGGTGTCGACATATTCGACGAGCCGGTCGCCCTCGAGGTGCAGCAGGACGTGCCCGATGCCCACCACGTCCGCGGGTCCGAGTTCCTGACGACGGGTGCGGGTCCCGTTGACGAAGGTCCCGTTGGAGCTGTTCAGGTCATGGATGACCCACCGGCTGCCCTCGCGCCGGAGCTCGGCGTGGAAGCGGCTCGCGAGGAGGTCCTGCACGACGACGTCGTTGCGTTCGTCGCGGCCGATGGTCAGCGCGGCGGGAGTGGTGCGGAGGTCGTGGACGGCCTCGAAGCGGCCCTGCCTGGAGCTGCGCTGGGCGGCCTCCGAGATGTAAGGCGCGCGGTGCCGCGGAGGGGTGGGCCGGGGGAGCGGAGTGAGGACGAGGTGGACCTGGGGTGCTCCCGCGTTGGCTCCAAGCGTGACCGTGAGGGGTCCGCGGACGTGCTCCTTCGTGAGGCGTCGCTGCTGCGCGAAGGTGCCGTTGCGGCTGGTGTCCTCGATGGTCCAGCCCTGCGGGCCATGGGTGATGCGGACGTGGTGCCGTGACACCTCGGGGCCGAGGACCTGGAGATCGGCCGACTCGTCGCGGCCGATGGTGAAGGGCGTGCCGGGGTTTACGTGTGCACGTCGGTCGTGGGTACGGACCTCGAGTGGGGTTGCCGGCGCCGGCCGGGCGCGCTCGGCCGACTTTTCGAGCTGGGTCATCGACTTCCCTGTCGTGGAACCGAGTCGATTTGACCCGGTTGCGGCGAGGTGATTCGCAGGTCAGCCCTGAGGAGTGACGTCCGGGTCAGGCGCTGTGCTCGCGGAAGGAGCGGTGCCCGTCCGCGGTGGCAGATTCTCGAACTGGGGCTCGGGGTCCTGAGCTGGCCGCGGAGCTGGATCGGCGGCGGGCCCAGGAGCCGGAGCGGGGGCTTGAGCAGGTGCCATGGCCGGCGCGCCGGGAGCAGGAGCGGCGGCAAGGGGCGGCACCGAAGGAGCGGCGCCCGCCGGCACGGCAGCCTTCGCGCGACCCGCACCGGCAGCAGCTGCTGCGCGCGTTCCTACACCCTCGCCCGTGGTGGGCGCCGTGCCGGGCGGAGGAGGAAGGTCGGGATTCGCCGGATCGGCGAGGGCCAGGAGTGGGGCGTCGACGGTGGAGTCGGCGCAGCTCGGGATGGACTGCCGGTCCGGGACCCGGACGTAGAGCATGGAGACGAAGAGGCCGTCGGTCGTCTTGAGCCAGGTCGCGGTGTGGACCGTGCCCTTCTGCACGACGTCACCGGTCTGGCCGCACGAGACGGCGAGCCGGGAACCGCGGGCGGCGGTGTCCTTGGCGCTCTCCGGGGCGACCGTCGTCGCGGAGCGGAGATTCACGCCGGCGGCGCCGACGTCGTAGACGATGCCGGTCCAGGTCATCGGGGCGACCGACGCGGAGGCGATGGCTTTCGAGCTGCCGCCCATCCACCACATCGTCGCGCTGAAGAGCAGGAAGACCTGTACGACGGCGATTGCGCCAATCAAGGACCAGCGGCCGGCCGGGGTGGCGGCGACCTCGCGGGCCTGGCGCCACCAGGCCGCGAGGCGCACCTTGACCGGCACCGACTCGTCGTCAGGAAGGGGTGTCTGCTCGCCGGAGGGGTGCTGCGGCGTGGGACGGCCCTGCGGGGTGATGAGCGGGGACCGCATTGCGGGACCGCTGGGCGGGCCGAGGACGCGCGGGCCCACCGGAAACGGGCCGGAGCGGGGTGGGAGGGGAGGACCGCCCTGGGTCGGGATGGCCGACTGCGGCGCGCGGGCACGCAGGTCGGCGCCCCGCAGGTGCTCGGTAACGGGCTCGGGCGCTCCGTCGCTGGTCCTCGTCATGCACGTCCCCCTTCACCACGGCCTCACCCCCGGCCGCGTGACTGGTGATCGGGTCGCGCAGTGAAACAGTTACGTGTTGTTGTCGTGCTCTTCTTGAGACCAGTCAACTTTCACGAACGAGTGACCAAGCGACTACTCCGCGATGATGTCGAAGGTGACCTGGCGGTCGTTGACGCCGGTCACCGACGCCCGGAGCTGCTGCGTCCGACCGCCGTTGGAGACGGTGCAGGTCACCGACGCGCCGATCTGTGCGGGCAGGGAGTCGGGACACGACACCTGACTCGCTGCCAGGCCGGACTGCGCCACGATCTGCGCCTCGACCGTCGAGGCGGGAACGGCGGGTGTACGGAGGAACAGGATCGTGGCGATCACGGCGACGACGGTCAGGACTGCGCCGATCGCCAGCGCCGCCGTCCCTTGCTTCGCCTGCCCCCGGCGGCGGGCGAGGAATCCGAGCACCGCGCCCACCGGGGGGACGAGGACGGCGAGGATCAGTGCGATCAGGCCGACGCGCGCGGGAGCGGTATCAGCGGGTTGCTGCACGGGCGCCGGTACCGGTTGCTTCGGGATGGGGCCGGTCGCGTCGGCATCCGGGTCGCGGGGCCCGGCGTCGGGAAGGGGCGCGGACCGCGGAGGAGCCACGGGGCGGGGCGGGGTGCGGAGGGGGACCTGCCGAGGACGTGGTGGTGCGGGCATCGAGGGCGCGGTCTCGAAGGTGCGCGCCTCGGTGAGCGACTCCGCGGCCTTCGCGTCCCGCCGCACGACCTCCGCCGCGGCGTCGGCGAGCGCACCCGTCGTCGGGAAGCGGCCGGAGGGGGACTTGGCGAGGGCGGAGAGGACGACGTCGTCGAGGCCGGACGGGATCGGGGCGAGGGAGGACGGGCGCGGCGGGGCGTCGTTGAGGTGGCTGAGCATCACGGCCATGCGCTCACCGACGAAGGGCGGGCGGCCGGTGAGGGCCTCGAAGAGCACGCAGCCGAGGGCGTAGACGTCGAGACGCTGGTCGAACGGATCGGCGCGCAGCTGCTCGGGGGCCATGTAGGCGGGGGTGCCGAGGGTGGAGCCGGTGGCGGTCAGGCGGGGCTGCTCGGTGGCCTCGCGGACGTGGACGATGCCGAAGTCGGCGAGGTAGACGAAGTCGCGGTTGGCCAGCAGGACGTTCGACGGCTTCACGTCGCGGTGGACGATGCCGGCCTGGTGCGCGGCGTCGAGGGCGTCGGCGACCTGCTCGACGATGTGGACGGCGCGGTCCGGTCGGAGAGCGCCCTCGGCATGGATCAGGGCGCCGAGGTCGCGGCCGCGGACCAGGCGCATGTCGATGAACATCCGGCCGTCGATGACGCCGAAGTCGTGGATCGGGACGACGTGCGGGGAGTCCAGGCGGGCGGCGATGCGCGACTCGCGGCGGAAGCGCTCGCGGACGTCGGGATCGTCCTGGTCCTCGCCGTGCAGTCGCTTCAGTGCGACGGTGCGTTCCTTGACGGTGTCGACGGCCTCGTGGACCTCGCCCATCCCGCCCTTGCCGAGCCGGGCGCCCACCCGGTACGGCCCGAACAGATCCCCCGTCATCCACGCCCCATGCCGATCCACGCCCCCGCGCCGGGAGCGAGCATAGAGCGACAGGGTCCGCCGACCCTTCGGAGCCGTCGACGGACCGGGAACAGGAGCGGATGAACCATTCGAAGACCGAGACGACTTGCGTCTGGCACCCCACGTTGTATCCGGATCGGTATGGCGATGAGGCGCAAAGGGTGCGGGACCCGGTCGGCCCATCTAAGTGAACCTCCGGCGAGCCCACGGCGAAGCCGTCGAGTGCGACGTGTCGTACATTCTCGAGGCCGGTGGGGATCATGGGGGTTCGATGGGGCGGAGCGGGAACGCCGACGGGACGTCGCGAGGCCCGCTCGGTGGAGCGGCGTTGGCCGTGGCTGTCGCGGTGATCACTGGTTGGCTCGCACTGCTGATCTGGCTGATCGTCGACGCGGGGGCCGATGAGGTCACCTGGACACGGCTGCTGGTGGTCCTGGGTTCGGTGGAGGCAGTCGCCTTTGCCGCTGCGGGTGCGCTGTTCGGAACGACAGTGCAGCGTGAACGTGTCACGGAGCAGCGGGCTCGGGCCGACGAGGCCGAGGCGCGGGCCGAGGGCCTCGCGAGCGACGCGAGCAACGGACAAAAGCTGGCTGCCGCGGTCAAGGCATCCTTCGGCGACGGCGGGGAGGCCAGAGAGCCGCTCGGCTACCGCGGGCGCGACCACCCCCTGGCTGTGCTGGAGATGGCCCATCGGTTGTTCCCAGACTGAGGGGGAGTCGTGGACGCGGTTGGCCGGCTGGTGCGTGACGGCGAGCCGGTCGGGACCGCCTTTGTCGTCGCCGACGGGTTCGGCGCGACGGCCGCGCACGTGCTCAAGGGTGGTGTGGGGTCGACGTGGACCTTCGAACCGCTCACAGCCTCCGGGCGGTCGTTTCCAGCGAAGATCGTCGGGCCGATGGACCGGGCCTCGGACGTGGCCCTGGTCGGGCTGCCGGCGGGGGAGGAGTGGGAGCCGGTGCCGCTCGCTTCGCATTCGCACGCCCGCCCCGGTGATCCTGTCCATCTCCGCGGCTTTGCGGGCTCCCTCGATTTCGACTCGGGGGTCGGGGTCCTGGTGGGGGAGGTTAGTGACGGCGGCCACGTTTGGGTCAAGGTGAGCTGCCGGCACGCTCAGCCCGGTATGAGCGGCGCACCGGTCCTGCTGACCGGGACCGGGTGCGCCATCGGTCTCGTCTCGTCCCGGCTCAACGCCGGGCTGTGGAATCGCGACACGGTGCTACTAGCTCCGAGCGTCGACATCCTCGGGCTGGCACCGGAGTTGCTTCGCTACCGGGACTCGGCCGGGGCGCACCGAGGCGGAACGTTGCGCCTCTCGTGGGACCGCGGGGACAGCCAGGAACCGGTCCTGGAGACAGACGACTTCAGCGTCTCTTTCGGTCGGCATCCGACGAATCGCATCCAGCTTAACAATCGTGCAGACAGTCGCTTCCACGGCGCATTGTCCTTGATCGGCACCAGCGTCCGGTACCACCATTCCGGTACTCGACCTGCCGTCCTGAGTGGTGCCACACGTCAGGTGATGGTCGAGCGGAACGAATCTGTCACGGTGGTCAGTCGGGACCGCATCCGTTTCGCGAGCGGCACGATCCTGATTGAGTACACGGCTCCGGATCTCTATGATCCGGAGGTGCTTCCGACTTCGACGGCGGGCGAGGAGGGCGAGGGCGATGGAGGACGTTGGGTCAACGTCTGAGCCCGCGGAAGGGGTCATCGGTCGGCTGCTCGACGCGCCTTTAGCGGTCGGCGAGCGACTGCCCGATGGTCAGGTTGTCCGCGAGGTGAGGCGCGGTGGTCAGGCATGGGTTCTGGTGGTCGGTCGCGGAAACGATCGTCGAGCGGTCAAGGTCCCGCAGGTAGGGGTCGTTGCCGGCGATGTCGAGATCGCGCAGGTGCTTAGGCTTGCCCCGCACCCGCGGGTGGTAACCGCCTTGGACGTGATAGAGGTGACCGGCCGGCGCGCGATCGTCATGGAATACGTGCCGGACACTCTGGCGACATCGATCGGACGAATCGGACACTTCTTGCCGATGATCCAACAGATCTGCGACGGGATGGAGTACCTCTCGACGAACGGTGAATTCGCTCATCTTGATCTTAAGCCGTCGAACGTGCTCGTCGACGACCGGGGCGACATCAAGATCGCCGACTTTGGACTATCTCGCCCGGCTCGCACGCCCGACGGGCGGTTCGCCGCCGCCGGCGGCGGGACGTGGGCCTATGCAGCGCCCGAGGTCCTTCGTGGTGAGCACTGTGACTCCCGCGCCGACATCTTCTCCGTCGGGGTCATCATCTACCAGTGCGCGACTGGACGGCTCCCTTACCCCTTCGACCTCGCGCCCACTTCGGGTGAGCAGCGCACCCAACTGGTTGACTACTACGACTCGCCCGGCGCCGAGCGGCGCACCGAGGAGATGTTCTATGGGGGCAAACCCAGCGGGGTGCCAGTGCAACTTCCGAGCGACGAGCTGGCCACCCTCGTGCAGGGCTGTCTTCAGGCCGACATGTCGAAGCGGCAGGCAACGTTCCGCGAGCTCTCGGGCCAGATCGCCTACTCGCTGGGGGTGCCCCGGCAGCGTGCACAGACCGAGCGCCTCCCCGAGCTCGACCGCCAGTTCCGGGAGCTCGCGCTCACCCGCGTCTTGACGAGAATGGGCAGCTCGGCCGAGGCCGTCCGCCGGGTGAACCGCCTGCTGACGAGGTCCTTGCCGGACCGGCTCGCGACATCAGTGCTGGATGCCGCGCGTGACGCCCTCATCGGCGCGGGACGTGGCGACGAGATCGGCGTGCTGGAGGGTTGGCCGTGATCCCGCCCCGTCGATTCGAGCTACCGGACGACTGGGAGCGCGTGCCAGGCCTTATCGACCGAATCCAGGATCTCGTCACGGCCGGGCGGTACCGGACCGCGCTGGACGTACTTCTCGCACACTTACGCCGTGACGCAGCAAGCGTCGACGCACTGGCGCTCGCGGCCGTGACGATGAGCGGTAGCCGAACGGAACGCGTCGAGTCTCCCGAGCCGCCGATGCCGATCCAGGAGAACAGCGCGCTGTTCGCCCCGATCACCACGGTGTGCAGCGTCTGCACAGGCTCGTGGTTCTCTACCCACACGCTGCACCGCACCGAGCAGTGGAGCATCGTCAACCCGATCGGCCTTCAGTGCCAGGTCTGCCGTCATACGATCTGTAAGAACTGTCGCCCATGGACCGCGAACGAGGGACTGAGCCGCCCCTGCCCGGAGCCAGGCTGCAAAGGAACCGTGACCGCGCCGGTACTACCTACCGGTCGGGACGACGTGGAACCCGTCGATCCGATGACGATAGAGAACGTCGTTGTCATCCGGGCCGGGCCGATCACGCCTACCGTCGACGAGGCGATGACCGTCGTGACGAAGTTTGTTCCCATTCTGCGTTCGGACACATCGATGGTCTCGATCCGTCCGAGTGCGCCCCACATCATGGACAGGACTTTCTCTCGCAACCTCTATGCGGTGTCCGTCCTCGAGGGCCTCGAACGAGAGCGTGTGCTCGAGCGTGGTTCGTGGAGCCGGGCAACCCCGCTATTCATAGAGGCCGGGGCGGCGGACGACGCCGACTACCTGCTCGTCGTTGTTCGATGGCCTGGAGTGCCCAAAAAGGTGGTGCACGTCCACGTGATGCGGGAGGGCTCCGAGCACATGAGCGCCGACTACATCCACATGCTGCTTGAGGTCATGGCGCCACGAGCCTTCACCGACCACGCGACAATCACCGGCACGCCGGGGGGCGACTGGCCGGAAGACCCACGGTTCATGATCCTGCTACTCGTCAATAGGAACCACCCCGAGTACCTGAGCGACGACTTCGTCGTGCGGACGCAATTTGGGCAGGGCCCGGACGGACTGCGGTACGTCCTCGCCGCGGTCTCCCCAGCCTGAACGAAGGGGAGCACATCGCCTCCTCCGCGACGTGGGCGCTGCCGCACGTGACAGGGTTCGAGATGGCCGCCACGATGCTCGCGGACGGCGAGGTCCTGACCCTCATGACCGAAAAGCGTCGGTGATCCTCTGGGCGACGGACACGGCAAGGTCGGGCAGTTCCTGTTCGGCGCCTGGGAGCACCCGCCCTCGGGACTGACGTTCGCGGCCCAGGTCGATTTCGCGCGGAAGAGCTTCGACGACGATCGCACCGTCGTGGCCGTCTGGACCGGGTCGCGGAGCGGTGCCGCCTTCCTCAGGTCTTCGACCCCAATGGAGTGAGCGCCCTCGTCGCGTCCGATACGGCCTGCGAGGGTCGGGTCGTGGGGGACAACGGGGACGAGCAGGTCGGACAGATCGATCGCGACTTCGTCGACAGGTGGGCGAAGCGCTACCCGCTGGGCGACGCAGAGGTGGCTCTCTTCGGAGAGGTCAGGCGCGGCGTGGCCGGGCGAGGGCACTACGAGCGGAGCGACTTCCTGCGTGCAGGCACCTGGAAGTCGGCTCGACCGAAGCCGTACCTGGAGGCGAACAGCGACGAGGACATCCGAGACCTGACCCGGCTGGCGTTCGTCGCGTCCGAGCGGCTCGGCTACCGCATCCTCGATCTGCTCTCCGGGGTGAACGTCCCGATGGCAAGCGCCTTGCTCACGGTGTGGGCTCCCGATCGGTTCACCGTCATCGACTACCGCGCGCTGGAGACACTGCGGGCGCATGAGGAGCTCGGTGACGAATATCCGTCGTACCCGGACTACCTCGCGCTCTGCCGCGGGATCGCTGCTCGTGTGGATTGCGATCTCCGCACTCTCGACCGGGCGCTGTGGACCTGGTCGCGGGAGAAGGGCACCGAGGAGCCGCCCGACGACGCCGATCCGCTCGCCTGAGGAAGAACCCGTCCCAGTCTGCTACGTCAAGGCAACGATGCCGGAACCGAGTCGGATGGACGCGGCTTCGGCGTGGTGGTGCGTGCTCAGCGCCGGGGCATGTTCTCGGCGCACGGCTTGCAGCCGTCCTCGTGCCGCGGACACGCAGACCCTACCCGCCGTCGGGAAGCACGATCAGGCAAAGGCGCCCGACCAGGTCGGTGGGCCGCCGCGGGTGAGTCGGCGGACCAGCGTCCACACGATGGCGAGCACCGCGACGAGGACGGGCGTCACGATCCATCCGGATCCGCCGGGGAGGATCCACACCAGGCCCCACACCAGCGCGACCGCGAAGGGCAGCGGGGCACGGACGCACTCGACGGCCCAGGTGCCCGTGATGGCGACCGTGAACACGGCCGCCCAGGCGAGGAGCACCGACGCCTCACCGCCACCGAGACCGAGGCCCGCGCCGAGCAGCTCGCCGGCGGCGGGGGTCAGGGCGGCTGTCCACCCGAGTGCCAGGGACACCGGGCCGTGCAGCGTGAGGCGCGTGCGGAGGGTCCGGGCAGGTTCGAGCCGGACCAGCCGCCCGGCTGCGGCGGCGAGGGCGACGACGCCGACGACGACCGCGCCCCCGGCGACGAGGGGCTGCGCCCCGAACAGGACCAGCGCGATCTGACTGACGAGCGCGAGGACCAGCGGGGCGCGTACAGCGCGGAAACGCGGGTCAGCGAATCGGGCCGCCCGCACGGATTCGACCGCGAGCACGAGGAGGCCGACCAGGACCAGCAGGCCGATGGTGGTGCCGGCCGGGGCGGGATGGACGACGTCGGTCGCCGGGACGGGCTGCCCGCGCAGGGCGAAGGCACCGAGCGCGACGACGGCGAGGCCGAGCAGCAGCCACGCCTCGACGCGGTCACGGAGCTCCGGCATCGGGTGCACCTCGGACACGGGGCGCAGCATGCCGTGCCCCGGCCGCCGCGGCAGACCCGACGTCGCGTGCGGGCAGACCCCTCAGTCGCGGGCCTCGCGACGGGCGAGCTGCCGACCCTCCGGCGTGATCGCTGTCGGCAGGGGGAAGCGGTCCTGGTGGGTGACCTCGATGTAGCCGGCCTCGGACGCCTCGGTCACCACGCGGGCGCGCTGCTCGGGGTCGACCTGCACGCCGTCGACGGTCCAGTCCGGCGGCGGGACGTCGGCGCCGCCCTCGGCGTGGGAGTCCCCGAGGTGCTCGTCGAGGTGGCGGAGCAGGCTCGTCAGGACGTCGGCGTCGGATGCAGCGGTCACCGGTGACCTCCAGGTCTTCGGGGCAGCCGGTGCGGGCAGAAATGCCGACACCGAGCGGACGTCGTCGGGATGTACGACGACGGCCCCCGGCAAACCGCCGTTGTCCTGCGTCGATCGGAGCCGCGGGCGCGCTCATGACGGCGAGGTCAGCCCCCGGTCGCCGCCGGGATCGCCTCGAGCACCGCGGCCACCGCCGTGCGCAGCGCCGCGACGTGCTCCCGCTCGAGCGCAGTGCTCCAGCGCGCCTCCGGGGTCGCGACGCTGAGGCCGCCGAGGAGACCGCGGTCGGGGTGCACGATCGCCACCCCGACCGAGCAGACGCCGGGCTCCACCTCACCCCGGTTGCGGGCGTAGCCCCGGGAGCGGACCCGCCGTAGCTCCGCGAGGAGCGCGTCGAGGTCGGTCAGGGTGCGCGGCGTCCGGGCCGGGAGGACGCCGCCGGGGTAGGCCGCGCGGACGGCGTCGTCGTCCCGGGTCGCGAGCATGGCCTTGCCGACGCTGGTGGCGTGGGCGTCGCGGGTCTGGCCGACCCGGCTCGCCACCCGCAGCGTCGACACGCTCTCGATCACGTCGACGTAGCGGACATCGGTGCGGACGAGTTCTCCGAGGTGCACGGTCTCCCCGGTCTCCGCGGCGAGCGAGACGAGCACCGGGCGGACGACGCCCGCGAGGTCGAGATCGGCGCCCGCGGCCCGGCCGAGGTCGGCGAACGCGGGTCCCGGCCGGTACCGCCGCGAGACCGGGTCCTGCACCGCGAACCCGCGGTAGACGAACATCGCGAGCAGTCGGTGGGCGGTCGACTGCCCGACGCCGAGGTGCTCGCGGACCTCGGCGAGGGAGACCTCGCGCCGGTCGGCGAGCCGGCGCAGGAGCATCAGCGTCCGGTCGACGGACTCCAGGGGGTAGCGAGGGGCGACCTGGTCCTCGGCCCCCGGGTGCACGGCCACAACCTAGCCGAGCTGCTCGACGCGATTGCGGTCCTCGCTGATGCGCGCCGCGGTGACGGTCAGCTGGCGGACCCAGTCGGCGAGCTGGTGCCGGTCGTAGCGCACGGTGGGCATCGCCAGGGAGATCGCCAGGGCGGGGGAGCCGGGGGGACCCTCCACCCGGCGGCCGATCGCGGTCACGCCCGTCTCGGTCCGCTGGTCGTTGAGCGCGAACCCCTGCCGCCACACGCGCGTGAGGTCTCGCAGCAGGGCCTCGACGTCGACGTCGGTGTCGTCGTAGAGCGCGCGGACCTCCTCGGGGTCCCGGGCGGCCAGGGCCGCCCGCCCGCCGGACACGAGGTGGGCGGGCAGCGCGCGCCCCTCCCGGTCCCCGACGCGCAGCGTGTGGCCGCACTCCACGGTCGCCGCGAAACGGGCCTCGTCCGCGACGACGACCATGAGGTTGCTGGTCTCCCCGGTGCGGGCGGTGAGCGCCTCGAGGTGCGGGAGCGCGAGGCCCCGCAGGACGGCGGCCGGCTCCGACGGCGCCGAGCGCCGCAGGACCGGCCCGGCCACGTACCGGCGGTCGGGCTGCTGCTCGGCGAAGTCCCGGTAGACGAGCATCGCGAGCAGCCGGTGCGCGGTGGACCGTGCGACGTCGAGCCGTTGCGCCGCGTCGGTCACGCGCAGCGCCCCCTCCTGCTGCAGCAGGAGCGCGAGGCGGAGCGCATGGTCCACCGACTCGATCCCGTAGCCCGGCTTGTTCTTCACATCAGAACTGTATCGGGCGTCGAGCGGAACGCTCGTACCGTTCGTCCTGGCTTTCCCCGACGATGCAGGAGACCCGCGATGACGACGCGCACGGCGCCCCCCTCCACCTCCCGGCCCGCGGCGGGCCGCACGCGCTCGGCCGTCCTCGGCACGCTCGGCAACGTCATGGAGTGGTACGACTTCACCGTCTACGGCTTCCTCGCCGCCGCGATCGGTGCCGCGTTCTTCCCGGGCACCGACCCGGTCGCCGCGCTGCTGGCCTCGTTCGCCGTGTTCGCGGTCGGCTTCGTCGCGCGCCCGATCGGCGCGCTCGTCCTCGGGCCGGTCTCCGACCGCCGCGGGCGCCGGTTCGTGATGCTGCTGTCGATGCTCCTCATGGCCGCGGGCTCGCTCGTCATCGGGCTCAGCCCCACCTACGCGAGCATCGGCGCCGTCGCGCCCGCCCTGATCGTCCTCGGCCGGCTCATGCAGGGCTTCTCCGCGGGCGGCGAGTTCGGCAGCGCCGCGGTCTTCCTCACCGAGTGGGCCAGCCGGGGCCGGCGCGGGCTCTACGGCAGCTTCCACCAGGTCGGCACCTACGGCGGCCTGCTGCTCGGCATCCTCGTGGTGTCGCTGCTGACCTCGGCCCTCGGGCCGGAGGCGGTGCGGGAGTGGGCGTGGCGGATCCCGTTCCTGCTCGGGGCGCTGCTCGCGCTCGTCGTGCTGGTGCTGCGGCGCACCGTCGGGGAGACCCCGGAGTTCGAGGACCTGGAGCGGGCCCGTGCGACCGGTGCGGAGGCGCGGACGGATTCCTCGATCCCGGTCGGTCGGGCGTTCGTGCTGGCCCTGGGGGTCGTGGCGCTGTGGGCCGTCACGTCGTTCGTGACGATCAACTACATGCCGACCTTCGCCGCCACGTTCGCGAAGGTCCCGGCGACCTCGGCCCTGTGGGCGACCGCGATCGGCTGCGTCGTCGCGGTGGCCCTCATCCCGCTCTTCGGGCACCTGTCCGACCGGGTCGGGCGCCGTCCGCTCATCGTCGGCTCGGCCATCGCGTTCGTCGTGCTCCCGGTGCCCCTGTTCGCGCTCCTGGTCGCGGTGCCCTCGTTCGGCACGCTGGTGCTGGTCCAGGTCGTCTTCGCGGTCCCGACGAGCACGATTGCGGGCGCCGGCACCGCCACCATCAGCGAACTGTTCGGCACGCGGCGCCGTGGAGCGCTGGTCTCGATCGCATCGGCGATCTCGGTCGCGGTGTTCGGGGGCGCCGGCGGGTACGTCGCCACCCTGCTGGTGAGCACCACCGGGCTCGCGATCTCGCCGTCGTTCTACATCGTCGCCGTCGCGCTGATCACCCTCGTCGCCGGTCTCGCGCTGCCGCGCACGGCGGCCCGGTGACGACGTCCTCCGTCCTGGTCACGGGCGGCACCGGGTCCCTCGGTGCCGTTCTGTGCCGTCGGTTCCGGGCGGACGGCCACGTGGTGGTCGCGGCCGACCGGTCCGGCACGGCCGCCGTGCCGGACGGGGTGCACCACCGCCCGCTCGACGTCACCGATCCGGCGAGCGTGGAGGCCTGCCTCGACGCGGTCGAGGGCCTCGCCCCGCTCTCGACGGTGGTCCTGGCGCACGGGGTGCTCCTGCCCGCGCCGGGCCGCGAGGCGGCCGGGGAGCGGATGGCCCGCACGCTCGAGGTGAACCTGGCCGGCGCGGCGCCTGCCGCCGCCCCCGGGGACCTCCTCGCGCAGGTGCCGCTCGGTCGCTATGCCACTCCCGACGACGTCGTCGAGGCCGTGTCCTTCCTGGCCTCGGACCGGGCCGCCTACGTCACGGGGACCACGCTGATGGTCGACGGCGGGGTCACCGCCCGCTGAGGCCCGGACATGCGAGAGCGGGGCCACCACGACGGTGGCCCCGCTCTCGCATGCGATCACCAGGGGCGGTCACCGGGCTGCGGGTGGGACCGCACCCCCGCGTCGTCGAGCAGGTCGAGGACCTTCCGGAACCCCTGCAGCTCGGCCGGGCTCCACAGCGGGAAGTTGATCAGGATGTTGCGGACGTCCTGCCCGGTCAACCGCACGAGACGTTCCGCGACCTGCTGCGGGGTGCCGACCAGCTGCAGCATCGCCTCGCCGCTGCCCAGCGCGCGGACCGCCTTGTCCTCGCCGAGCTTGTCGAACATCGTCCGGGCCGACTCGATCGAGCCGAGGATGTCGCCCGCGATCTCCCACGCCGCGTCGTGGTTCAGCGACTCCAGCAGGCGCGCGTACTCCTCCTCGGCCTCGCCCTCGTTCTCGCGCACGAGGGCGATCGCGAACGGGGTGACCGAGACGTCGCGTCCGTTGGCGGCGGTGAGCCCGGCCAGCCGCTCGCCGACGCCGCGCAGGGCGTCGTCGTCCTTCGCGAGGGTGACCAGCTCGTCGCAGTAGTTCGCGGCGAACGCGGTGCCCGCGGTGGAGGCGCCGGCGCTGACGAGGTGCGGGCGCGGGTCACTGGCCGGCCGCGGCGCCTTGATCCGTCCCTTGGCCCGGTAGTAGCGCCCGTCGTGGTCGATCGGCTCGTGCTCGGTCCACAGCCGCTCGACGACGTCGACGAACTCGGCGGCCATGGCGTAGCGCTCGTCGTGCTCGACGAACTCCGCGCCGAACAGGGCGGCCTCGGCGTCGGAGAACCCGGTGACCACGTTCCAGCCCCAGCGCCCGGAGCTGAACGAGTCGAGCGTCGCGCCCATCCGGGCCACGTGCGCGGGCTTGTGGTGGGTGGTGTGGAAGGTGGAGACCACGCCGATCCGCTCGGTCACGGCGAAGATGCCCATCGCGAGCAGCGGGGCGTGGTAGGCGGGGGACTGGTGGCCCGCGACCTCGGCCGCACGCTGGTGACCCGACCAGTTGTCGGCGATGAACAGTGAGTCGAAGCCGACCTGCTCGGCCGTCCGGGCGAGCTCGAGCAGGTTCTCCTTGTTGAGGCGGGGGGTGCGGCGGGCGGCCTCGTCGGACCAGACGTGATTCGTCTGGCCCGCGGGGAAGAAGTAGCCGATCGACAGCCGGTCAGGTGCCATGGTGACCTTTCCTCTCGGGAAGCGGCGACTCAGTCGTCGGCCTGGGTGAAGACGCGGGAGAACTCGTGGGCGTCCTCGGGGGAGTTCACGACCTCGATCAACGTGGCCCGGCGGTCGGCGAACGCCTTGTCCAGAGCGGCGCGCAGCTCGCCCGGGGTGGCGACCCGGCGGCCCTCCAGCCCGAGGCTCACGGCGTAGGCCGCGTGGTCGATGGGCGGGTCGCCGAAGGTCCAGCCCATGACGTCCTCGGCGTCGACGAGCGGGCTCTTCGCGACGGTCGCGAGGGCGCCGATGTCGCGCCAGCCGCCGTTGTTGAGGATGACGAACACGACGGGCAGGTCCTGCTGGGCAGCGGCGTAGATCGCCGTGGAGGAGAACATGAACCCGCCGTCGCCGAGCAGGGCCACCACCCGACGGTCGGGCCGGGCGAGCTGGATCCCGATCGACGCGGGCCCGCCCCAGCCCTGGGCGCTGGCCTTGCTGGAGATGCCGAAGAAGGTGTCGGTGTCGGGGTAGGGGAGGAGGTCCTCGACGAACGGCTCCCCGGACGCACAGTGGTTCACGACGATGGTCCCGGTCGGCATCGCGGCCTCGAGCTCGGTGAGGATCCGACCGATGGCCAGTTCTTCGGCGTCGAACCGGATGCCGCGGATCCGCTCGTTGCGGGCGTCCCGGGCCTCGTGCAGCCCCCGGGCCGCCTCCGCGCGGGGACCGCGGACCTCGTCGGGAATCGTCCCGACGGCGGATGCGACGGCCTCCAGGGTCGGGCGCGGGGCGCCGAGGACGGCGAGGTCGGGCCGGAGCTGGCGGGTCAGCAGCATCGGGTCGGGGCTGATCACCACGGTGGTGGCGTCGCCGAACTCGACCGGCCGGGTCAGCCCCGACTCGGTCAACTCGACGCCGAGGAGCAGCACCACGTCGGCCCGGTCGATCACCCCGCGGTGGGCGCCGAGGCGGCCGGCGAACTGCGGGTGCGTGGTGGGGAAGCCCAGGTCGGCGATCTTGTCCTCGTGCAGCACCGTCGCCCCGAGCTGCTCGGCGAGGGCCACCGTGGCCTCGACGGCGCCGTAGCGGGCGACCTCCGCCCCCGTGACGATCACCGGGTGCGTGCTGGTGCGCAGCAGTTCCGCGACCCGCTCGACGGCGGCAGGGGCCGCGACGACGTCCGTGAGCACCTCGGTCGGCCGGCCCTGCTCGACCTCCTCGGTCTGCTCGAGCCAGACGTCCATGGGGAAGGCCAGGTGCACCGGACCGTAGGGCGGGGTGTTGGCGATCTGGAAGGCCCGCTCCACCAGCTCCGGGATTCGGTCCGCGGACGGGATCTCGGCGCTCCACTTCGTGTACTGACCGCTCATCTCGGTGACCGCACGCGGGACGGCGGCGTACTGGTCGCGCCCGGCGAGGGCCCGGCTCGACGTGGTCGTGGTGAAGACCATCGGCACGCCGTCGGCCCACGCCGTGGTCAGCGCCATCATCCCGAGACCGGTCCCGGAGGCGTGGTAGACGTTGACGAACGCGGCCGAGCGGTTCGCCCGGGCGTAGCCCGCGGCGATGAGCCCGAGGTTGGTCTCGTTGAGCGCCGAGACGTAGCGGACCTCGTCGCGATGGGCGTAGAACGCCTCCGCCAGGGGAAACAGCCCCAGCCCGACGATGTTGAAGGCGTCCTTCACGCCGAGCCGCACCAGCGTGCGGACCAGCGACTCCGCCCCGTTGATCGATGCCATGTCGTCTCCTCTGCTCATCGGCCGAGCACGTCGGCCACGCCGTGGAACCGGTCCCAGAACGCCATGCGGGCCGGGTCGGGCTCCTCGCCCGGGCGGGGGTCGAGGTCGAGGGCGAGCACGCCGTCGCCGAGCGTCGGCCAGTCCAGCGCGCCGGAGGCGGTCGGGTCGCCCGTCCGGAGGAAGTCGACCCAGGCCTGCTGCACCCGCGCGGAGAGCGCGCGGTCGGCGTCGGTCCAGTCCCAGGCCCGGGTGTCGAGCGTGCCGAAGGCGTACGGGACGTCGGCGCCGTGGAAGGCGCCCGCGTACTCCCGCTCGACGAGGTCGTAGCCGGCCGGGATCGGGGGCGTGCGCAGGAACCGGTGGTAGCGGACCGGCGAGGTGAGCCGGCGGTGGTGCAGCCGGGCGGCGGTCCAGGTCGACCAGACGAACACCTGGTCGGCGAGCAGGGCCCAGCTCGACTGCTGCGCCTCCTCGTCGGTCGTCGCCGGGTAGAGGTCCAGGACCTCGGGCGCGAGGTCGCCGAAGGCCTCCTCGACGTCGGCCCGGTACGCGGCGAGGGTGCCGATGTAGGGCAGCCCGGAGGCCTCGTTGCCGGTGTTGCCCGCGAGCATCGGCACGTCGGCGACCTCACCGGCGACGAAGGCGGCGAGCGGGTCCTGCGGCAGCACGTGGCCGTCGATCACGGGGTAGCCGGTGTCGAACAGGGCCAGCCCGACCTCCGCGCCGGGGACGAGGTCGAACGACCAGCGACCCGCGGCCCGCGGCAGCTGGGTGGCCATGAGCTGCTCCGCCGGGAGGGCCCGCAGCTCGGCGAGGGTGGGCGCGCCGAGGGCCTGCGCCAGCTCGGTGCCGGCCTGTTCGCCCGCGGCGAGGGTGGAGGGGTTCGCGGGGTGGCCGGGGCCGTCGAGGGCGGGACCCATCCCGGGGCCGCTCGACACGATGACCTTGTCGAACAGGCCGGCGGCCAGGGGCGAGCTCCGCAGGTTGTGCACGCTGTGCCCGCCGGCCGAGACCCCGCCCAGGGTCACGTTGGCGGGGTCGCCGCCGAACGCGGCGATGTGGCGCCGCACCCACTGCAGGGCCGCGATCTGGTCCATGAGGCCGTAGTTGCCGGAGCCGCCATAGCCGGACTCGGCGGTGAGCTCGGGGTGCGCGAGGAACCCGAGCCGGCCCAGCCGGTGGTTGACGGTGACCACCGAGATGCCCGCGGCGGCGAGCGAGGTCCCGTCGTAGATCGGGTTGCCCGCCGACCCGAACTGGTAGGCGCCGAAGTGCAGCCAGACCAGGACCGGGCGGCCGGTCTCGCCCTCGGCACCGGTCCAGACGTTGAGGTGCAGGCAGTCCTCGGAGAACCGCTGCTCGCCGCCGGAGTACAGCGAGTTCGGCGGCGGCGGGAACTGCGGGGCCGCCGGGGCGTGCTCGGCCGCGTCGCGCGTCCCGGTCCAGGGGACGACGGGCTGCGGCGGGCGCCAGCGCAGGTCGCCGACGGGCGGGGCCGCGTACGGGATGCCGAGGAAGGCGCGGACGCCGTCGGCCGGGGTCAGCCCGGCCAGCTCGCCGTCGTCGGTCGCGACCATCGGGGTGGTCGACGTCGGTGTCACCACGAGTGGCTCCGTTCGCTCGGGGGGAGCCAGATCCCGGCGTCCCGGCAGTGGTCGAGGACGCTGCGGAAGGACCGGACCTCGCCGGGATTCCACAGCGGGAAGTTCACGAGCAGGTTCTGCGTGGAGGTCTCCTTCTTGAGCTCGACGAGCTGCTCGGTGACCTGCTCCGCCGTGCCGAGGAACTTGAGGATGCCGCGGCCGCTGCCCCACGCCTTGGCGGCCTCCTGCGGGTCCTGCCCGGCGAACGCGTTCCGGATCGACTCGACGCCGCCCAGGATGTCGGCGGCGAGTTCCTTGGTGGCCTCGACGTTGAGGGTCTCGGTCAGCCGCTCGTACTCCTCCTCGGCCTCCCCGTCCCCCTCACGGACGATCACGATCGAGAACGGCGCGGTGCTCACGGAGCGGGCCGGAGTGCGGGCCTCGAGGAGGTCCTCGAGCCGTCGGTCGACGGCTTGGATCTTCTCGACGGTGTTGCCCGCCACCACCAGCTGGTCGCAGTGCTCCGCGGCGAACGCCATACCGGCCGGGGAGGCGCCGGCGCTGACCAGCAGCGGCGTCGGTTCCTGGACCGGCCGCGGCGCCTTCATGCGTCCCTGCGCGGTGTGGAAGCGGCCCCGGTGGTCGATCGGCTCGTCCTCGGTCCAGAACCGCTTGACGACCTCGACGAACTCGGCGGCCGCGGCGTAGCGGTCGTCGTGCCCGGCCATGGCGCTCTCGCCGAACAGACGCGCCTCGGCGTCGCCGAACCCGGTGACGACGTTCCAGCCCCACCGACCGCCGCTGAAGGCGTCGAGGGTCGCTCCGGCCCGGGCCACGTGGGCGGGGCGGTGGTGGCTCGTGTGCATCGTCGTGATCACGCCCATGTGCTGCGTGACCGCGAAGAGGCCCATGGCGAGCATCGGGGCCTGGTACTTCGGGGACTGGTGCCCGCGGCGTTCGGCCTCCCGCTGGTGGCCCGACCAGGTGTCGGCGATGAACAGCGAGTCGAACCCGGTCTCCTCCGCGGCGCGGGCCATCTCGAGGAAGACGTCCCGGTCGAGGGTCGGCGTGGCGGCGGCCGCCTCGTCGGACCAGATGTGGTCGGTCTGCCCGGTCGGGAAGAAGTAGGAGAAGCTCAGCAGGTCGGGGTCGTGGTGGCGTGGCTTGGCCATGGGCGTCCTCGTTCGGTGGGGGTGCGACTAGGCCGACAGCCCGCGGACCAGGTGGTCCCAGGCGGAGTGGACGGCCGCGGGGTGGTAGATGTGCTCGCGCTTGGCCAGCGCCTCCTCGTCGTCGGTCCACCGCGGGGTGCCGCCGAAGGCAAGGGTGCGCAGCATCTGCTCGGCGGCGATCTCCAGCAGCAGGGCCGCGAACGTGGCCGTCTGCAGGTCGGGGCCGACCGTGACGAGGCCGTGGTTGACGAGGAACATCCCCGAGCAGTCGTCGAGGGTCTTCGCGACCGAGCGGCCCAGCTCCCGCGTGCGGATGAGGTCCGTGGTCTCGGTGAAGACGGGGACGGCCGGGGGTACGAAGAAGGTCGCGGCGTGGCTCACCGGGCGCAGCTCGACGCCGGCGGCGGCGAGCGCGACGGCGTGCGGCGAGTGGGAGTGCACGACGCCCCCGACGTCGGGCCGCGCCGCCAGGATCTCGGTGTGGATGGGGAACTCGACGTGCCGGGGCCCGTCGCCCTCGACGACCTCGCCGTCGGGGGAGACGAGGTGGACGTCGTCCGGCCCCACCTCGGCGAGCCCGAGGCCGCTGCGCTTGATCCACGCGCCGCGCCCCTCGGGGTCGCGGGCGGACGCGTGGCCCCAGATGAAGTCGTCGTGGTCGGCCGCACCGAGGACCCGGGAGGCGAGCGAGACGAGCTCGCGGATGTCGTCGCTCATGGCGCCCTTCAGTAGGAGATGTTGATCGTCTTGAGCTCGGTGTAGCTGAGGAGCTCCTCGAGGCTCTCCTCGCGACCGACGCCGGAGGCCTTGACCCCGCCGTAGGGGACGTTGGGGAAGTGCTTCGCCGAGTCGTTGACCCAGGTGAAGCCGGCCTCGAGCTCGTGGGCCAGGCGCAGGGCCCGGCCGATGTCGCGGGTCCAGACGGCCGCGGTCAGCCCGTAGGGCGAGTCGTTGGCGATCCGGACGGCGTCGTCCTCGTCGTCGAAGGAGAGGACCGACAGCACCGGACCGAAGATCTCCTCGCGGGCGACGGTGTGGTCCTCCCGGACCCCGGTGAGCACGGTGGGGGCGATGAACAGGCCCTGCTGCCAACCCTCGGGGCGGCCGCCCCCGGTGACGACCGTGGCGCCCTCGCGCCGCGCGGTGTCGAGGTAGCCGAGGACCTTGTCGTACTGCCGCTGGTCGATCATGGTGCCCTGCTCGGAGGCCGGGTCGAGGGGGTCGCCGAGGCGGTGCTC
This sequence comes from Actinomycetospora corticicola, assembly GCF_013409505.1. Taxonomy (NCBI): domain Bacteria; kingdom Bacillati; phylum Actinomycetota; class Actinomycetes; order Pseudonocardiales; family Pseudonocardiaceae; genus Actinomycetospora; species Actinomycetospora corticicola. The sequence continues at coordinate 712,792 of NZ_JACCBN010000001.1, forward strand.
GCGCAGCCGGGCCACGATCCGGTCGACCAGGTCGTCGTGCACCGACCGTTCCACCAGCAGGCGCGAGTTCGACCCGCAGGACTGGCCGGACCAGGTGAAGTTCATCCCTCGGATCGCGGCATCGGCCGCGGCGTCGAGGTCGGCGTCGCCGAAGACCACCATGGCGTTCTTGCCACCCAGCTCCAGGCTGACATCCTTGATGCCGGACGCGGCCGCGGCCTGCTGGATCGCCCGGCCGGTGCGCTCGGAGCCGATGAACCCGATCCGCCGGACGTCGGGGTGCCGGACCAGGCGGTCCGGGACGGTCGGTCCGTTCCCGACGACGATGTTGAGCACGCCGGGCGGGAAGACGTCGCGCAGCAGCTCCCCGAGCCGCAACGCCGAGAGCGGGGCCACCTCCGGCGGCTTCAGGATCGTGGGGTTGCCCGCCACCAGCGGCGCGAAGATCTTGCCGGCGAACATCAGCGGGTGGTTGAACGGCACGATCCGGACCACCACACCCACCGGCTGCCGCACGGTGAGGTGCAGGCCGGCGCTGGCCGGGATGGTGTCGCCCTTCATCTCCAGCGCGAGCCCCGCGAACAGCCGGGCCTGGGCGAGCGTGATCTGCACGTCCGTCCGGGAGTTCGCGAGCGGCGACCCGGCGTCGATCGTGTCGAGCAGGGCCAGCTCCTCGCCGTGCTCGGCGATGATCCGTGCGGCCTCGACGACGGCGGCCGCCCGCTGCGGCGCGGGGGTCAGCCGCCACGTCCGGCGGGCGGCGTGGGCCGCCGCGACCGCGGCGTCGGCGTCCTCGGTCCCCGCGTCGGGGACGGTGGCGATCGGCTCGCCGAGGAACGGGCTGATCCGGGCGTAGGTGCGTCCGCCGGTGGCCGGCCGCAGCTCCCCGCCGATCAGGAGGTTCCAGCTCCGGTCGCGCACGGCCAGGTGGCCGGAATCCGGCTCCGTCCGGGTCGGCGTCTGGACCGCGTCCATGCGGGCTCCTCACCTCGTCGTCGGTGACGAGACTCGCCGGGAGCACCTCGGGGCGGAAGAAGATTCTGAAGGGCAGAACAGTGTGTCCGCTCCACGCACGTTCCTCAGGACAGAAAAGATCGCGGTCCGGCGGGGACTGGCCGGAGGATGCGGGGGCAGGCCCGAGACGAGGAGTCGACCCGCATGCAGTTCTACCTCGACGGCTACGAGCCGGGGGACCCCCGGATCGCCCGTCCGCTCCCGGCGGCGCCCGAGCGCGGCGCGGAGCCCCCGGACACGACGGACGTCCTCATCGTCGGCGCCGGACCCGCCGGGCTCGTGCTCGCGGCCCAGCTCGCGGCGTTCCCCGGCATCCGCACCGCCCTCGTCGACCGGCGCAACGGTCCCCTCGCCGTCGGCCAGGCCGACGGCGTGGCGTGCCGGACGGTCGAGATGTTCGAGGCGTTCGGCCTGGCGGACCAGGTCATCGCAGAGGGCTACCAGGTCAACGAGGTCACCTTCTGGCGGCCCGACCCGCAGGACGAGGCGTCGATCGTGCGGACGGGGCGGGTCGACGACGTGGAGGAGGGCATCTCCGAGATGCCCCACATGATCGTCAACCAGGCCCGCATGCTCGCCTTCCTCCGCGAGCACATGGCGCGCTCGGCCGGCCGGGCCGAGCCCTGGTACGGGCTGCACGCGACCGGCGTGCACGTCGATCCCGACCCGGCGGCCGAGTACCCGGTGACGGTCACCCTGCAGGAGGTCGAGGGGGGCCGGACCCGCACGGTCCGCGCCCGCTACGTCGTGGGCTGCGACGGGTCGCGCAGCGCGATCCGGGAGGCCATCGGCGCGCGCCTGCGGGGGGACTCGACGCACCAGTCGTGGGGGGTGCTCGACGTGCTCGCCGTGACCGACTTCCCCGACATCCGGCTGAAGTCCGCGATCAGCTCCGCCGCGGGCAGCATCCTGATCATCCCGCGCGAGGGCGGCTACCTCGTGCGGCTCTACATCGAGCTGGACAACGACCGTGACGGCGCGATGCTGCGCGACCGCAGCGTCACCCCGGAGAAGCTCGCCGAGGTGGCCGACCGGATCCTCCACCCGTACCGCGTCGACGTGCGCCACGTCGGGTGGTGGGCGGTCTACGAGATCGCCCAGCGCGTCTGCGACCGCTTCGACGATCTTCCCGACGACGAGGCGGCCCGGCTGCCGCGGGTGTTCATCGCCGGCGACGCCTGCCACACGCACAGCGCCAAGGCCGGCCAGGGGATGAACGTGTCGATGGCCGACGCCTGGAACCTCGGCTGGAAGCTCGGCACCGTCCTGCGGGGGACGTCGCGCCCGGAGATCCTGCGGACCTACTCCACCGAGCGCCAGGCCGTGGCGCAGCGGCTGATCGAGTTCGACCGCGAGTTCGCGGCCCTGTTCAGCGACCGGGACGCCGAGCCGGAGAAGTTCCAGCACTACTTCCGGGAACAGGGTCGCTACACCGCCGGGGTCGCGGTGCGGTACGGGCCGTCGATGCTCACCGGCGAGCCCGCGCACCAGCACCTGGCCGAGGGATTCCCGGTCGGCATGCGGTTCCACTCCGCGCCGGTGGTCCGGCTGGCCGACGCCAAGCCGATGCACCTCGGGCACGCCGCCCGCGCGGACGGCGCCTGGCGGCTCTACGCCTTCGCCGACCGCGCCCACCCCGCCGCCGCCGACTCCCGGCTCCGGGCCCTGTGCGACGTCCTCCCCGACCTGATCGCCCGGTTCACCCCGCCCACCGTCGACCCGGACGCGGTGGTCGACGTCCGGGCGGTCCTGCAGCAGGGCCACCGCGACGTCGAGGTGCGCGACCTCCCGCCGGTCCTCCTGCCCCGCAAGGGACGATTCGGGCTCGTCGACTACGAGAAGACGTTCTGCCCCCGCCCGGGCGAGGACCTGTTCGACCTGCGCGAGGTGGACCGCGAGCAGGGCTGCCTCGTCGTCGTACGCCCGGACCAGTACGTGGCGCAGGTGCTGCCCCTGCACGCGTACACGGACCTCGCCGACCTCCTCGGCGGGGCGCTGGTGCCCGTCCGGTGACGGAACCCGACCTGCCGGTGGTCGACGCGCACCACCATCTCGTCGAGGATGCCGCCGACCGCATGGCTGCCCTCTGGGGGCGGCGGACCCTTCTCGCCGGCGACTACGCCGAGCTGGTCGGCGAGGAGCGCGTCGTCGCGACGGTCGCGGTGGAGGGGCACACGCGGTACCGGACCTCGGGCCCGGAGCACCTGCGCCCGGTGGGGGAGACCGAGTTCCTCGCCGGTCAGGGCGACGGGCGGATCGCCGCGGCCATCGTCGGGAACGCGGACCTGCGCGGCGGCGACCGCGTCCGGGAGGTGCTGGAGTCGCACCTCGCGGCGGCGCCCGACCGGTTCCGGGGCATCCGCCAGGCCGCCCTGTGGGACGAGGACCCGGCCGTCCTCGGAGGGCTGTTCGACCTGCCGCCCCACCTCTACGCCGACACGAGCTTCCGGGCCGGGTTCGCCCACCTCGAGCCGCTGGGCCTGGTGTTCGACGCGTTCGTCCTCGCGCCGCAGCTCGCCGACGTCGTCGACCTCGCCCGGGCCTTCCCCGACACCCGGATCGTGCTCGACCACCTCGGCAACCCGGTGGGGACCGGGCGGCACACCGGACGGATGGCCGACCAGTTCCCCGCGTGGCGACGGCACATGGCCGAGCTCGCCCGCTGCCCGGCCGTGACGGTGAAGATGAGCGGCCTGGGCACCTTCCTGTCGGGCTCCGCGTCCTACCGGGCCGACCCGCCGGTGGGCCCCGACGTCCTCGCCGAGGAGTGGCGCCCCTGGGTGGAGGAGACCGTCGAGCTCTTCGGCGCCGACCGCGTGATGTTCGGGAGCAACCTCCCCACCGACCGCGTCGGCCCCTTCCCGACGATCCTCGGTGCCTTCCAGGTGATCACGCGCCACTGCTCCGACGCGGAGCGCCGCGCGCTCTTCGCCGGGACGGCGGCGACCGTCTACCGGCTGGACCTGCCGCGTGGAGCGGCGGCCTCCCCGTCGTCGTAGGCCGCGGGCCGCCCGGGGACCCCGGGCGGCGCGGGAGCTCGTCAGCGGCTGACGCCGTGCCCCGGGGCGGCGATGCCGTCCTGGTCGACGACCGGGTCCAGGTCGATCCCGCGCGTCTCCGGCAGGGCCAGCACGGCGAGCAGGCTCGCGACGGCGACGACCACCATCGCGGTCGCCAGCAACCACGGCCCGCCGACCGCCGCGACGAGCCCGACCGCGATCACCGGCGCCGGTCCGGCCAGGACCGCCCCCGGGATCTCGCGGCTCAGCCCGAACCCGCTGAGGCGGTACTGCGCCGGGAAGAGCTCGGCGAAGTAGGCGGCCTGCGAGCCGAAGATCGCGAGGCAGCCGCCGCCCAGGGCCAGCGCGAACGCCAGGACGATGAGGGCCGGGTTCGTCGTGTCGAGCAGCCAGAAGAACGGGAACGAGATCAGCGCGCAGAAGCCGGACACGACGACGTAGACCGGCCGTCGTCCCGCCGTGTCGGACCAGCGCCCGACCAGAGGGATGGCCAGCGCACCGACCGCGCACCCGACGAGCAGCGCGAGGAGCGACGTCGAGCTCGGCACACCCTTGGTCTTGAGGTAGCTCAGCGCGTAGGTCTGGACCACGTAGATGTTGAACGCGAGCGGGCCGTTCGCGATCATCGCGAGCACGAGCCGCTTCGGCATCGCGCGGAGCATGTCGGCAGCGGGGACGCGGGTCTCGGCGCGGGCCGCCTTGAGGTCGGCGAAGACGGGCGACTCGGGGACGCGCAGGCGGATGACCAGTCCGACGGCGACGACGATGATGCTGAGCAGGAACGGGATGCGCCACCCCCAGCTCAGGAGCTGCTCCTGGGGCAGGAGCGCGACGGCGCCGGAGACCGCGGCCGCGAGGCCGATCCCGAGGAAGACACCGGCGGCCGGGAGCGAGGAGAAGTAGCCCCGTCGTCGGGACGGCGCGAACTCTGCGACCATCGTGACCGCGCCGACGTACTCCGCCCCGACCGCCAGGCCCTGCAGCAGTCGGAGGACGGCGAGCAGGATCGGCGCGCCCACGCCGATGGCGGCGTAAGTGGGCAGCAGCCCGATCAGGGTGGTGGCGACCCCCATGAGCAGCAGCGTCGCCACGAGGGCGATCCGACGGCCGTAGCGGTCACCGACGTGCCCGAAGATCGCGGCACCGATCGGTCGGGCGAAGTACCCGACGCCGAACGTCGCGAAGGCGGCGACCAGGCCGGCGGTGCTCGAGAACGACGGGAAGAACAGGGTGCCGAACACGAGCGCGGCCGCCTGGCCGTAGATCGCGATGTCGTACCACTCGATGAGGCTCCCGACCATCGTGCCGGGGATGAGCCGTCGTCGGGACTCCTCCCAGATGTCCGTGGAGGAGGGGGCAGCGGCGGTCATCGGCGCTCCTGGAGAGGACGGGCGGGGACGCCCTGGGACGGTCGGACGAGGTGGGAGAGCGGGCCGCCCGTGGCGAGGCGGTTGATGTTCGCGGCGATCACCGCGTACCGGCGCTGGGACAGCTCCCGGGTCCACGCGCTGGAGTGCGGCGTGCACCAGACGTTCGGGAGGTCCCAGAAGGGCCGGTGGGCCGGGGGCGGATCCGGCTCCGAGGAGCTGGGGTAGCGGTACCAGACGTCGAGGACGGCGCCGCCGATCGCGCCGGAGGTGAGCGCCTCGTACAGCGCGTCCTCGTCGACGACCTCCGCGCGGGACACATTGATCACCACCGCGTGCGCCTTCATGACGGCGAGCGCGGGGCGGTCGATCAGCCCGGTCGTCTGCGCGGTGAGCGGGCAGGCGACGACGAGGTGGTCGACCTCGGCGAGGAACGCGTGGAGCCGGTCGGGCGGGAACACCGTGGTCGTGCGGTCGTCGAGGGCGTGGTCGTCGAGCGCGAGCACCCGCATCCCGAACGCCGACGCGCGGGCGGCGACGGCACGACCGATCCGCCCGTAGCCGAGGAGCCCGAGGGTCTTGCCGTGCACCTCGCCGTGCGGGAGCCGGTGGCGGTACTGCTCCGGCCACCCCTCCGCGGTGAAGCGGTCCGTCATCTCGCCGGCGCGGATCTCCCAGTCCAGGAGCCGGGCGAGCACGAACTCCGCGATCGGGATCTCGTGCTCGAAGACGTTCGCGACGGCGGTCTCCGGCCGGAGCGCGTCGAGGTCGATCCCGTCGAGCCCGGCACCCGGCACGTGCAGGAGCCGGAACGCGGGAGCCTGCCCGGACGGCCGCCGGAAGCGCAGCGAGACGACGACGTCGTCGGGGTCGATGCGGTCGTCGTACGCCCCGGTGGTCGCGGCGTCGGCGGGAAGGGCCACCACCTCGTGCGACGGGTCGAGGTGCGCGGTCAGGTCGGCGGCGTGCCCGGCCGCCTCGCCGACCAGGTGGACCTTCACGGCCGCCGCCCGTCCAGGGCCGCGTCGAGGATCGCCCGCACGGGGGCCTCCTCGATGGGGGCGGGATTGCGGCCCTCCCACGGGTCGTCGCCGTGACCGCCGGTGGTGATCTCGACGATCCGCTCCACCGCCTCCCGGTCCACGCCGACGTCCACGAGCCGGACGGGCAGCCCGGCCGAGGAGGCGAGGTCCCACAGGTGCCCGGCGAGGTCGTCGGTGCCGACGGCCCGCGCGATCAGCCCGAGGGCCTCCGGCGCCCGCTCCAGCAGGTGGGCCGTGACGTAGGGCAGGACGACGGCGTGCGCCGTGCCGTGCTCGACGTCGAAGCTCCCGCCCAGCGTGTGGGCGACCGCGTGCTGGAGGGCGAACCCGCCGGTCAGCGCGGCTCCGGCCAGGTAGGCGCCGTAGAGCAGGTCGGAACGCGCACCGAGGTCGTCGGGGGCAGCGAGCAGCCGGGGCAGGGCGTCGCAGGTGACCCGGGCTCCCTCGACGGCGGCGGGGACGAGCAGCGGGCTCGTCGTCGGGAGGTAGACCGCGTCGACGCAGTGGGCGAGCGCGTTCATGGCACTGGCCGCGCTGACCGTCACGGGCAGGCCCACCGACAGCTCGGGGTCGTAGAGCACCGTCGAGGCCAGCATGTCGAGGCTCTGGTGCATGTACTTGACGCCGTCGATCGTCATGCCGCAGAAGGCCGTCATCTCCGAGCCCGAGTACGTCGTCGGGATGTCGATGATCGGGAGCGCGTGGCGGTAGGCGATGCCCTTGGCGAGACCGGTCGCGGCGCCGCCGCCGGCCGCGACGAGGCAGTCCGCGCCGAGCTCCTTCGCCCGGGCCTCGGCGCGGGCGGTGAGCTCGATCGGGACCTGGGAGACGGCCTCGGCGAGCAGGCCCGCGCTGCGGTCACCGAGGTCGGCGACGAAGCGCTCGCCCAGCGCGGCGCGGCCAGGGGTGGTGACGACGAGGGCGCGGGTCGCCCCGAGACGCTCGACCTCGGCGCGCAGCGTGCCCGCGCAGCCGGGGCCGAAGACGATGCGGGGCGGGGTCGCGTTGTGGGGACCACCCGGCGTCGAGAAGGTGCGGAGGTCGCTCACCAGTCCACCACCGTTCCGTCCGGCAGGACCGCGGCACTGCTCTGCGGGACCTCCGGTCGGTAGGGGTGCTTCGCCGCCTCGGTCTCGTCGACCTCGACGCCGAGGCCGGGGGCGTCGGGGACCAGCCAGTGGCTGCCCTCCCGCGTCATCGGCGTGGAGACCACGTCGTCGTACCAGCTCACCGCGCCACTCATCTCTTCCTGGATCACGAAGTTCGGGGTGCTGACCGCGTAGTGCAGGGCCGCGGCGCCCGCGATCGGGCCGTTCGGGTTGTGGGGGGCGATACCGACCTGCTCGGTGTCGGCGAGGGCCGCGATGCGCTTGCCCTCGAGGAGGCCGCCCGTGTGGTTCAGGTCGGGCTGCGCCACGGCGATCGCCTTCGACGCGAGGACCGGCAGGAACTCCCGGAGCCCGACGAGGCGTTCGCCGGTCGCGAGCGGCACCGACGTGTGCTCGGAGACCCAGCGCAGCGCCTCGGTGTCCCCGGGCGCGACCGGCTCCTCGCAGAAGAGCGGGTCGTAGGGCTGGAGCACCTCGATGTACTGCAGCGCGGCGGCGGGGGAGGCGGGCCGGCCGTGGAAGTCGACCATGATGTCCACGTCGGGCCCGACGCCGTCGCGCAGCGCGTCCATCAGCCCGTCCACCTGGCGCCGCTCCCGCGCGACCGTCAGGTGGTGGCCGTAGGGGACGAACACGACCTTGAGCGCGTCGTAGCCCTGCTCGACGACGGCGGCCGCCTTCTCCTTCACCGCCGTGGCGTCGAAGGTCTCGTAGACCGAGCGCATGTCGCCGAGGCCGAGGTGGGTGTAGACCCGGACCCGGTCGCGGACCTTCCCGCCGAGCAGCCGCCAGACGGGCTGACCCAGCGACTTGCCGAGGATGTCCCAGAGCGCGTGCTCGATCCCGCTGATCGCGGTGGTGCCGACGATGCCGAGCCGGTAGTAGCTGTGCTTGGTCATGATCCGCAGCAGCTGCTCGATGTCCCGCGGGTCGCGGCCGACGACCATCGTCGCGAGGTCCTCCACGGCCCCGACGACGGAGCGGGTCTTCCAGTTGAGGCTCGCCTCGCCCCAGCCGATCAGGCCGTCCTGATCGGTGCGGACCTTCACCAGGATCCAGTTCCGCATCTCGGCGTTGACCACCACCGTCTCCACCGCGGTGATGCGGATGGCGAGCGGATCGTCAGGCGGGGCGTGCATGCGGCTCCTCGTCGTCGGTGACGCAGCGCACGCTAGGTCCGGACTTCAGATCAGGTCCAACTCTCTTTCCGGCTCTCTTGATAAGGAGGGGCTGTCACAGGTAGGACGACGGGTGTGGACCGATTCCGTCTCGAGTGCTTCGTCGCGCTGGCCGAGGAGCTGCACTTCCACCGCGCCGCCGAGCGGTGCCACATCAGCCAGCCGGCGATGAGCCAGCAGATCCGCACGCTCGAGCACGAGCTGGGGGTGTCGCTCGCGCACCGCACCCGGCGCAGCGTGTCGCTCTCCCGGCCGGGAGAGGTGTTCCTTGACGAGGCCCGCAAGCTCCTGCGGCAGTGGGACCACTCGGTGGCGCTCGCGCAGCGCACGCACCGCGGGGAGATCGGGCAGATCGTCGTCGGCGCCACCGCACCTGCGCTGTACGTGCTGCTCCCCGAGGTGGTGGCGCTGTTCCGGGAACGGATGCCGGGGATCGGGGTGGTCGTCGCGGAGCTGTCGATGTCCGAGCAGGAGCAGCAGTTGCGCTCCGGCGACATCGACGTGGCGCTGATCCACCCACCACTCGACGACCCGGGCCTCGTCGCCGAGGAGGTCGCCCACCCGGCCTTCCGGATCGCGCTGCCGGCGGCACACCCGCTCGTCGCGCACGAGACCCTGGAGCTCGCGCAGCTGGCGGGGGAGCAGTTCGTCGTCTTCCCCCGCAAGATCGCCCCGCAGCTGCACGACACGCTCATCGCGCTGTGCCGCGATGTCGGGTTCCCGCTGGACATCGCGGTCGAGGCCCATCCGGCGCAGACGATCATCGGGCTGGTGGCGGCGGGTGTGGGGCTCGGGTTCATCGCCGCCGAGGCGCAGCAACTCAACCGCGAGGGGGTCGTCTACCGGCCGTTGCGAGGAGCTCCGCTACGGCTGGCGCTGGGGGTGGCGCACCGGTCGGGGAACGTGCCCTCGACCGTCACCCAGTTCGTGGCTGCCGCGCGGGATGCGGGGCGGACGGTGCGCTGAGAGCCGGCTCGCGACGGGAGGCCGTGCGGCGATGCTGGTCGCGCATGGGAGAGATGTCCTCCGGTCAGCGCGGCCGTCGCCGAGGTACCGACACACCACGCCGGAACCGGGTCACGGTGACTCGGTTCCGGCGTGGTGGTCCGTGCTCAGCGGCGGGGCATGACCTCGGTGCGGGGCTCGCGGTCGTCCTGGCGGACCTGGGCGCCGGTGCGGCGGCCGCGGCCGGCCGCATAGGCGCCGCCACCGGCGAGGACGAGGACCCCGGCGCCGCCGAGGACCCAGGGCAGCACGTCGGAGCCGGCGTCGGGGACCGTGGCGAGGTCGGTGCTGCTGGCGACGGTGTCGGTGTCGGTGCTGGTGGTGTTCTCGGTGCCGGAGGTGTGTGCCGAGGTGTGGGTGCCGGTGGTGCCGGTGCTGCTGTGGTGGGCGGGGACCGGGGGCGGGACGGTGCCGGGGACGGTGAGCTTCGCGGTGACCGTGCCGGCGGAGGAGGACGCGGTGACGGTGTAGCTGCCGGCCTTGAGGTTGGAGGCGATGGTGGCGGAGCCGGAGAACGCCTCGGGGTTGGTGCGCGTGAGCGTGGCCGGGCCGGTGAAGGCGGGTGAGGTGACGGTGATCGGGCCGGTGGCGGTGGAGGCGGCGGGCTCGGCGAAGGTGCCGGAGAAGGTGATCTGGCTGCCGGGCTTGACCGTGCTGGAGGACAGCGTGAGCACTCCCGGCTCCGCGACGGCCGCGGAGACGGTGCTGGAGGTGGCGGTGACGGGGGTGACGGTGTCGGCCAGGGCGATGCCGGTGCCGGCGAAGGTGAGCGAGCCGGCGACGAGGGTGGCGGCGGCGATCCGGGTGAGGCGCATGACGTGCTCCCGAGGGGGTGAGGGAGGTGGTGCGGGGAGCGTCCGGGTGGGGCGTTCTCCGTGCTGATGGGGAGAACTCTGCCGCCGCGGCCAGGCCCGTTCCGTCCCCCGAGCGACCGGTCCCGGGGACGACAGGACCGTCCCCCGACGAGGGGACAACTAGGCAGTTGATCATGCCGAGCGCGACACCCGGCGTCGTCGCACTCGACATGATCAACTGACTAGCGCCCCGATCGGGATGCGAGTCCCGGGGCCCCGCGCGCCCGGCTGACCAGCCGGACCCGCCGTCGAGAACGCGAGGCCTCCGTACACATCACGACGCCGGAACCGAGTCGTGGCGACTCGGTACCGGCGTCGTGGTGCGTGCTCAGCGGCGGTGCATGACCTCGGTGCGGGGCTCGCGGTCGTACGGCGCGGTCTGCGGGTCCTGCTCGTCGCGCGCGGCCGGGGCGTTCCCGCCCGAGGTGCGGCGGGCCCGGAAGACGTAGGCGCCGCCCGCGAGGAGGATCGCCGCGCCGCCGAGCGCCCACGGGAGAACGTCGGTCCCGGAGGGAGCGTCGGCCGAGGTCGCAGCGGCGGGCGTGGTGTCGGTTCCGGTGGTGTCGGCTCCGGTGGCGGCGGCCGAGTGGTGCGTCCCCGTCGTCGAGCCGGAGGAGGAGCCGTGGCTGCCGCCGGTCGTGGTGCCGGTGCCGCCGTGGTGGATCGGGGCGGGCGGGACCGGGGCGGGCCCGGAGCCGACGACCGTGAGGGTCGCCGTCGCGGTCTGGGTTCCGCGGGTCGCGGTGACGGTGTAGGAGCCGGGCTTGGCGGAGTTCGCGATCTGGGCGAACCCGTCGAAGCTGGTGGGGCTCGCGTCGCGCAGGGTGGCGGAGCCGGCGAACGCCGGTGAGGTGACCGAGATCGACCCCGTCCCGGGCTGCGTGAACATCCCGGACAGTGACACCGACGCACCCGGCTTGACCGAGCTCGAGCCCAGCGTGATCGTGCCGCCGGACTGGGTCACGACCGAGGCGCTGCTGGAGATGGCGGGGGTCGCGGTGACGGTGTCGGCCAGCGCGATGCCGGTACCGGCGAAGGTCAGCGATCCGGCGACGAGCGTGGCGGCGGCGATCCGGGTGAGACGCATTGGGGTGCTCCCGAGGGTGTGGAACGTGGGAGGGAGTGAGTCCCGGTCCGGGGCCGTTCTCCCTGCTGACGGGGAGAACTCTGCTTTCGCGGGCAGGCCCGTTCCGTCCCCCGAGCGACCGGTCCCGGGGACGACCCGGACGTCCCCCGACGAGGGGACGTCGTCGCCGGACGCGAGACTGTCGGGCGTGCAGACGAGGAGAGTTCGCATCCGACTCCAGGGCGTCGACCCCGTGGTCGAGCGGGTGCTGGACGTCCCGGCCCGGGCGACCCTTCCCGAACTGCACTTGCTCCTGCAGGCCGCGATGGGCTGGGTGAACGTCCACCTGCACGCCTTCGAGGTGGCCGGGGTCCGGTACGGACCCGCTGACGTCGACCAGCCCGACGACGCGGTCGACGAGTCGACCGCGTCCTTGCCGGCCCTCGGCGACCGGTTCGTCTACGAGTACGACTTCGGCGACGGCTGGACCCACGACGTCGAGGTCCTCGGCGTCGGCGGCGACGAGCCGGGCTGCGTCGACGGGCAGGGCGGCTGCCCGCTCGAGGACTGCGGCGGGCCGCACGGGTTCCAACGGCTCCGGGACGTGCTGGCCGACCCGCAGCATCCCGAGCACCAGGACGCGCTCGCCTGGGTCGGCGGGTCGCTGCCCGGGTTCGACCTCGCGGCGACCGACCGGCACCTGCGGCAGGTCGTCGGCGCGGTCCCGGAGAGCGTGCGGCTGCTCCTCGGCCTGCTCGACGGCGGGGTGAAGCCCACCGCGACCGGCCGGCTGCCCCGGACGGTCGTCCGCGCCATCCAGGAACAGCGACCGCAGTGGGCGTTCTACGAGAAGCCCGCGAGCCGCGAGGACGACCTGCGCCCGCTCGAGGAGCTGCACGCGATCCTCCGGAAGGTCCGCCTCGTCCGTGTCCAGAACGGCGTGCTGACGCCGACCCGCGCGGCGTTCGACGACCTCGAGGTGATCCGGCGGCTGCGCGGGTGGCTCGAGACCGGGGACGCCTTCGTCGACCAGCTGGTCGTCGACGCGCTGGCCGTCATCCTCGCCCACGGCCCGATCGAGTCGTCAGAACTGGCGGCCCGGATCCTGGACCTCATCGGCCACGGGTGGACGGTGGACGGCGAGCCCGTGTCGGTCGACGACGTCCGGATGGAGTTCGCCGGCATGTCCGGGGCCCTGCAGGGACTGGACCAGATCGTCCTCGAGGACTGGCGCGAGTGGGCGGCAGGTCTGGCCACGCCGCTGCTGCCGGCCGCCGTCGGGATGGTCGCCGCCTGGAGCGAGCACTCGACCCAGCCGCACTACCGCTGACCACCGACTCTCAGCGCACCAGCCCCCGCGAGATCGTCGGCCAGAAGGTATCCGCGCCACCGGCGGCGAGTGCGTGCCCCAGCTCGGCAGCCCACGAACGGCCGCCGCCCCACTCGTCGCGCCAGGACCACAGCCGGCGGGTGAGGACGCCCAGACCGAACTCGCGTGTCATGCCCATCGCCCCGGTCGCCTGGTGGGCGGCCGTCGCGACGGCACCGGCCACGTCCGCGGCGACGGAGGCCGCGGCCGCCACGGCCAGGGGGTCGGGCTCGCCCTCGTCCCCGGCGCCGGCAGCGGCGGCGCCGACGGCCATCGCCGCGAGCTCGGTCTGCTCGGCGATCTGCACGAGGTGTGCGGCGACCGCGGGGAACCGGGCCACCGGCCGGCCGAACTGCTCCCGGTCCCCGGTGTAGCGCAGGGTCAGTTCCAGCACCGCCCGGGCGGCTCCCGCGATGAGCGCGGCCCGGGACAGGGCTCCGCGTCGTGCGAGTTCGTCGACGGCGATCGGGTCGACCGGAGCGACTGCGGCGGGCCGCACGCCGGTCAGGTCCACGTGGTCCCGCGGCTCCCCGGCGAGGTTGCGGCCCGGCGTGACCACGCCCGTTCCGGGCTCCACCAGCACGACGGTGCCCCCGTCGACGACCAGAGCCGACGCGGCGCTCCGACCCCACGGGACCCGGTCGACCGAGCCGACGAGCACCCCGTCGTCGAGAACGAGCCCGGGGGAGGGGGCCGTCGATAGCGGGCCGTCGGGCAGGCCGAGGCCCGCGCGGGCGAGCAGGCGTCCGGCGAGGAGACCCGTCTCGGCGACCGGGACGGGCGCAGCTGCGGCGCCGACCGCCTCCAGGACCGCGCAGGCCTGGGCCACCGAGCCTCCCGAGCCCCCGGCGGGCTCGGGGACCGAGACCGTCGTGAACCCGCCGTCGGCGAGCGCCGCCCACACGGTCGGCGCCCCGCCGTCCCGCTCGGCGTCCTCGAGGACGGCCGGAGAACAACGGCCGCGGAGCACGTCGGCCACGGCGTCACGGAGCTCGGTCGTGTCGCTCATCGGGCGCCTCCCCCGGTCAGGGCCTTCGCGGCGATACCGCGCAGCACCTCGGTCGTCCCGCCGCGCAACGTCCAGCTCGGAGCGTTGAGCACGCACTCGGCGAGCAGCTGCTGGAACATCGAGCCCCCGGGGTCGATCTCGCACGCGGCGATCTCCCGGACGGTCTCCACGGTCTGTTGCTCGAAGATCGTGCCGACGTCCTTCACCAGCGCCGCCTCCGTCGCGGGCGCCTCGCCCTCGTCGAGGGAGCGGGCCACGGCGAGGGAGAGCTGCCGGATCGACCACAGCCGGGCCGCGATCCGCCCGAAGGCCGTCGCCGCGGCGTCGTCGAGGTCCTTGCCGTGCTCGGCGAGGTAGTTGCGCAGCAGGCCGAGCACCGAGAGGTAGCGGTCGGGCCCCGAGCGTTCGTGGGCGAGCTCGGCGGTCACCTGCGCCCAGCCCTGCCCGATCTCGCCGAGCACCCGGTCGTCCGGGACGTGGACGCGGTCGAGGACCACCTCGTTGACGTGCAGCTCGCCGTCGATCAGCGGGATCGGCGACACGGTCACCCCGGGGGAGGAGAGGTCCACCACGAGCTGGGACAGCCCGCCGTGGCGGTTCTCGGAGGCCGAGGTCCGGCAGAGGACGACGAAGAAGTGGTTGAGGTGGGCGTTGGTCGTCCAGACCTTCGTGCCGCTGACCTCCCAGCCGCCGTCGACGCGGGTGGCGGTGGTCCGGACGGCGGCGAGGTCGGACCCGGCGTCGGGCTCGCTCATGCCGAGGGAGAAGAAGCACTCCCCGGCCGCGATGCGCGGGAGGAACCACCGGCGCTGCTCCTCGGTGCCGAAGCGCAGCAGTGCCGGCGCCGTCTGCCGTTCGGCGATCCAGTGCGCGGCGATCGGGGCGCCGGCGGCGAGCAGCTCCTCCACGACGAGGAAGCGCTGGACCGTGCTCGCGCCCGCCCCGCCGTACTGCCGCGGGATTGACATCCCCACCCAGCCCCGTGTGGCGAGGGCCCGGCTGAAGTCGGGATCGTGTCGTCCGCCCAGCCCCAGCCCGGGCCGGAAGTCGGCGGGCAGGGTCCCGTCGAGCCAGTCGCGGACCTCGTGGCGCAGCGCGTCCTCGGCGGCCGAGAGCGGGGTGGGGGTGAAGATCACGACGGGTCCTCCTGGTGGCGGCGACGCTGCGACCACATCTGGGTCGCACGCTCGAACTCGAGGGCGGCGTCCCACGGCAGGGCGGGCGGGCCGAGCTCGGTGCGGAACGAGCGGACGGCCTGGCGGGCGAGGTGGGGGTCGGCGGCCGGACCGGCAGCCAGGGCGAGCGCGGTCGCCTCGACGTCCGCGTCGTCGACCGCGCGCCAGGCCAGACCGATCTCGGCAGCACGGGTGCCCTCGATCTCCTCCCCGAACAGGCCGAGAGCAGCCGTGGCCTCGCGGCCGGCGCTCCGCCCGGCGAGCGTGAAGAACCCGCCCCCGGGGTGCAGGCCGATGCGCAGGAAGCCCGCCAGCAGGCGGGCGTCGCGGGCGACGATTCGCAGGTCGGTGGCCAGGGCGAGGTTGATCCCGGCGCCGACAGCGGCACCGCGGACGGCGGCGATCGTCGGGACCGCGAGGGTGCCCACCCGCCGGAACGCTCCGTACACGGCGCCGGTGTCGCGGAAGGTCGCGTCCTCCGCCTGGTCGGCGCCGGGACGCCAGCCCCGTCGGTCGGCGCCGGAGCAGAACGTGCCACCCGCACCACGGACCACGGCTGCGCCCACCGCCGGGTCGGCGTCGACGGCGTCGCAGGCCTCGGCGAGCTCGCGGCCCATGGCCGGGGTGAGGGCGTTGCGGACCTCCGGGGCATCGACGGTGAGCAGCGCGACGCCGTCGGTCACCCCGAGTGAGATGCCGCCCATCAGGCACGCTCCAGCAGCACGTCGACGGCCACGGCCCCGTGGGTCCCGACGACGAGGGGATTCACTTCCAGCTCCTGCAGCCCGTCCGCCCCGGCGGCCCGGCTGATCCGGACGATCGCGTCGACGGCGGCCCCGACGTCCGCCGGAGGTGCTCCCCGGTGGCCGGCGAGCAGGGATCGGCAGCGCAGGGAGTCGAGCAGCGCGCGGGCGGTGTCGGCGGTGACCGGGGCCAGTGCGTGGGCCAGGTCGTGGTGGAGCTCGGTCTCGGTGCCACCCCGACCCACGGTGACCACCGGCGGCCAGTTGTCGCGCCCGCCGTCCACGGACACGAGCAGCTCGACGCCCGGCGGGACCATCTCCTGCACGAGCACGGCCTCCGCGCCGGGGACGCGGGCAAGCAGGGCAGCGGCCTCGTCCGCGGCGCCGGCCACGTCGACACCCAGCCGCACCGCCCCGGCCTCGGTCTTGTGCTCGAGCCCTGGGGCGACCGCCTTCAGCGCCGCGAGGCCACCCACCGCGGCGACCGCATCGGGGGCCTCGGCGGCCACCGGCACCCGTACCGACCGCGGCACCGGGACGCCGAGCGCGGTCACGAGGGACCAGGCGTCGTCGATCCGGGGAACGGGGGTGGCCGGAGCGGCCGGGGGAGCGGCCGCGGTCGCGGCGGCCGCCAGCACGCGAGTGGCGACGGCGATGGACGAGAACACCGGGACGCCGGCCGCGCGCAGGACCGCCCGTCCCTCGACGGTCGCGTCCTCGCCTGCCATCCACACCACGACCACGGGGGGCGCGTCGGCGGGCGCGTCCGCGACGGTCGCCGCGAGATCGGCCGCGAGCGCGCGGGCGGTCTCGCCGACCAGCATCGTCAGGATCACCATGACCGCGTCCACCGCGGGGTCGTCGCGGACGAGGGCGCAGACCTCCCCGAAGGCGCCGCCGCCGTCGTTGAACAGCTGCGCGGTCACGTCGACGGGGTTGGCGACCGAGCCGAAGGCCGGGACGCGGCGGGCGAGCTTCTCGCGGGTGGGTTCCGCCAGCTCGGGGACGGTGAGACCCACGTCCGCACACCGATCGACCGCGAGGATGCCCGCACCCCCGGAACTGGTGACCGCGGCGACGCGCGGGCCGCGCGGGCGGGTCTGGGTCCGCAGCAGGGTGGCGGCCGCGAGGAGCTCCTCGACGTCGTCGACGAGGACCACACCGTGTTCGCGGGAGACGAGGTCGAAGGCGGTGCTCTCGGGCAGCATCGCGCCGGTGTGGGAGAGCGCGGCGCGGCGCCCGCTCTCGGTGCGGCCGCTGCGCAGGACGACGAGGGCGGTCCCGGCCGTGCGGGCCTCGGCGGCGAGGCGGACGTAGTCGGCGGGCCGGGGGAGGGCCTCGGCGTAGACGGCGAGCACGTGCACGTCGGGATCGGCGACCAGGACCCGGGCGACCTCGGCGACGTCGACGTCGGCCTGGTTGCCGGTGCTCACCCAGGCGGTGAGGTCGAGCCCGCGGGAGGCGGCGACGTCGAGGACCGCGCCGCCGATCGCGCCGCTCTGACCGACGTAGGCGATGCCGCTGCTCCCCTCCAGCACGCGCTCACCCGCCGCGGTGAAGGTGGCGAAGAGGCGGCTGCGGGCGACGTAGAGGCCCTGGCAGTTCGGGCCGAGCAGGCGGACCCCGGCCCGGCGGGCGGCGTCGGCGAGCTCGGCCTGCGCCGCGACGCCGTCGCCCCCGACCTCGGCGAACCCGGAGGCGAACACGACCACGGCGGCGGCCCCGACCGCGCCCGCCTCCTCGACGGTGGCGATCGCGCGCTCGGCGGGCACCAGGGCGAGCACGAGGTCGACGGGGCCGGGCACGTCGGCGAGGCGGGGGTAGCAGGGCAGGCCGCCGAGCTCGTCGTAGCGCGGGTTGACCGGGAGCACCCGGCCCGCGAAGCCGCGGTCGCGCAGCCAGGCCAGGGGACGCGCCATTGGGTGGCCCTCGCGACCGGAGGCGCCGACGAGGGCGACCGACCGGGGGTGCAGGACCCGACCCCAGTCGCCCGGGGCCGACTCTCGGGGACCTCGCTCCACCACGGACCTCCTCGGCGACGACGCATCGGTGACGCGGTCCGCACCGTAGGCGGGCGACGGGCCGGGAGACAACGACGCACACGATTTCGTATCCGATCCTCACGGCGGTAGGGCCGGGGTGGCCGCTCGCTAGGCTGGTCGCGGGAGGTGGCGCATGGGCGGGGTCGCACCGGACACCGCGCGGCGGGTCACGAGCGTCGCGCGCGTCATCGACGAGCTGCGGGTCATGCTGCGCACCCGAGAGCTGGTCCCCGGCCAGCAGGTGCGCCAGGAGTCCCTCGCCGCCCGCCTCGGCGTCAGTCGCATCCCGGTGCGCGAGGCACTGAAGTCGCTCGAGGCCGAGGGCGTGATGCGTCACGAGCCGCACGTCGGCTACACCGTCGCCCGGCTCTCCGCCGACGAGCTCGCGCAGGTCTACCTCATGCGCCGCGCCCTCGAGACCGAGGTCCTGCGGGCCCTCCCGCGGCTGCGACCCGACCAGATCGCCGAGCTGACCAGCCTCAACGAGGCGATCGTCGCCGACGTCGACCGCACCGACGTGGCCGCCATCGTCGCCGGCAACCGTGCCTTCCACTTCACGATGTTCGGGTTCTCCGGGCTCGACCTCGTGGTCGGCGAGATCGACCGGCTCTGGACCCGCAGCGAGCCCTACCGGACCGTGCACCTCTACGACGCGGCCGGCCGCAAGCGGGTGGTCCGCGAGCACCGCAGGATGATCACCGCGCTGCGCCGGGGGGACACCGAGGGCCTCGTCGAGCTGATGAACGCGCACCGCGACATCACCGTGACCGACCTGCACGCCGCCCTCGGGCTGCCGAACCTGGCCCCGCCGTCGTAGACGGAATTGCATCCAATCCACTCTGGACGTGGCGCGTGTGACCCACCTAACCTCGCGTCCCGGGTGAGGTCGCCGCGCCGGAGCGTCGGTCCGCCCTCCCTCCGGGAGGCGCAACATGACGACGGAGCAACCAGCGGGAGCTCTGGCCGACCGGGTCGCCCCGCCCGAGTACACGCCCGGCGAACGGCACCGGATCCTCGGCGCGGCCTGCCTCGGCTGGGGCATGGAGTACTTCGACTTCATGCTCCCGACGCTCCTGGCGCCGCTGATCATGGCGCACTTCGGGGTGTCGGCCGGTGTCTTCAGCATCGCGATCGTCGGCCAGCTCATCGGCTCGGCGGTCGGCGGGCTGGTCTTCGGCTGGCTCGGTGACCGCTACGGGCGCCGTCGGACCCTGATCTGGTCGATCATGATCTACTCGATCGCGACCGGCCTGGTCTTCTTCGCCCCGACCTTCGCCGTCTTCGTCGTCCTGCGGATCGTCGCCGGGATCGGGACGGGCGGGGAGTGGGCCGTCGGGTTCGCGTGGCTCAACGAGGCGTGGTCGCCGAAGCGCCGCGGGCTCGGCGGCGGGCTGGTGCAGTCGTCGCTCTGGCCCGCGTACGCGCTGGCGATCCTCGTGTCGCAGCTCGTGCCCGACTGGCGTTACGCCTTCCTCGTCGGCGTGCTCCCCGCCCTCGCCTGCGTGTGGATCCGGTACGCCTGCCGCGAGTCGCGCCAGTGGGAGGAGCTGCAGGCCCGCAAGGCCACCGGACGGCTCTCCGCCGACCTCGCCCGCACCGCCGCCCGCTCGCCCTGGCGCCAGCTCGTCGCCCGCGACAGCCTGCCCTTCGTCGGGCTCGGGCTGCTCGTCGCGTTCGGTGGGCAGTGGGTGCCGTACACGGCGACGACGTGGATGCCCTCGCTGCTCAAGACCGACCTCGGCTTCTCCACCGGCGACGCGAGCACCGTCCTCTACATCGCCTCGGCCATCTCCTTCGTCGGCTTCATCCTCGCGGGCTGGCTCTCGGACCTGCTCGGACGACGCCGGGTGTTCGTCGCGTTCGCCGGGCTCCAGACGATCGTGTTCGCGGTGATGCTGACGATCGCCGTCGGTGGGGGAGCGCTCGGCAGCTTCGTCTGGCTGTACCTGCTCTCCAGCCTCTTCCTCGGCTACTTCGGCATCTTCGGGGTCTGGTTCGGCGAGCTGTTCCCCACGCGTATCCGGTCGCTCGGCTCGGCCGCGGCCTACAACATCGGCCGCGGTCTCTCGGGCATCGGCACGCTCATCGGCGGCATCGTCGCCACCACGTCCGGCTACGGCATCGCGGTCGGCATCGCGGTGTTCGGCGCCGCGATCGTCACGGTCGCGGCCCTGTTCCTGCGCGACCGGTCCGGTCGCGTCATCACGGCGGAGGAGTGACGGTGGAACCGCAGTACGAGGCGATGTGGCCCCTGGCGCCGCGCGTGACCGGCGACGTCACCGAGCACGAGCGGCCCACCGAGCTCGCGGGCGCGCGGGTGGCCTACCTGTGGGACGAGCTCTTCCGCGGCCCCGAGATGTTCGAGGTGATCTCCGAGGTCGCCCGCGAACGGCACGGCGACGTCGAGTTCGTCGGCTGGGAGGA
This sequence comes from Actinomycetospora corticicola, assembly GCF_013409505.1. Classification (NCBI taxonomy): domain Bacteria; kingdom Bacillati; phylum Actinomycetota; class Actinomycetes; order Pseudonocardiales; family Pseudonocardiaceae; genus Actinomycetospora; species Actinomycetospora corticicola. The sequence goes on from NZ_JACCBN010000001.1 coordinate 733,210, forward strand.
GTTCGGCAACTTCCATGCGTCGGCCGCCGAGGAGCGTCGCGTCCTCGAGGCCCTGCCCGAGCTGCTGCGCTCCCACCGCGTCGACCTCGTGGTCGCCGCGGTGGGTGCTTGAGGCTCCTGCATGCCTGCCGTGATGCGGGCAGCGGCCACCGCCGAGCGCGCCGGGGTCCCGGCCGTGGCGATCGGCGGAGCGGGGTTCGAGGGCATGGGACGCGCGATCGGGCGCTCCCTCGGCGTGCCCCACGTCCCGATCGTCAGCTACCCGGGCGTGATTCTCACCGACGACACCGCCACCTTCCGGACGAAGATGCGGGACCAGGTGGCACCGGCCGTCGTCGACGCGCTGGTGGCCGGCTCCACGACGACGACCGAGGCGGCGCCCGAGCGCGATCCACGTCCCACCGACGTCGTCGTGACGGGTGACCTCGACGCGGTCACCGACCACTTCGAGGCACGCGGCTGGACCGACGGGCTCCCGATCGTGCCGCCAACCCCGGACCGGGTCGCGGCCTTCCTCGCCCGCACTCGCCGCGACCCCGACGAGGTGCTGGGCGTCCTCGCCCCCGAGCAGCGGCAGGCGACGGTGCGCAGCGTTGCGGTCACCGGAGTGATGGCGGGGTGCCGGCCCGAGCACATGCCGGTGCTCGTCGCCGTCGTCGAGTGTCTGGCCGACCCGGTGTGGCGGGTGCAGGACGCCGGGTCGACCCCTGGCTGGGAGCCCCTCGTGGTGCTGTCCGGTCCGGTGGTCGAGCGCCTCGACTTCAACAGCGGCACCGGCGTGATGCGCGTGGGTCGCCGGGCCAACACCTCGGTGGGCCGCTTCACCCGGCTCTACCTGCGCAACGTCGCGGGCCTGCGGATCCCGCCCGAGCACACCGACCAGGGCGCGATCGCGTCGACCTTCCAGGTGGCGCTCGCCGAGAACGACCGGGCCGTCGTCGAGCTCGGCTGGCCCTCCTTCCGCCGCGACCGCGGGTTCGCCGAGGACGAGTCGGTGGTCACCGTGCAGAGCGTCGTCACGGTGAGCGCGCCCATCTACTCCGGCGGCGAGACCGTGCGCGACCACCTCGACGCGCTCACCCGCGGGATGGCCGACGCGATCGGACCGTGGGCCTACACCGGGCTCGAGTTCGGCGCGTTCCACCCGCTGGTCGTCCTCGGCCCCGCGGTCGCCGCCGTTCTCGCCCGGGGCGGGGTGGACAAGGCGGCGGTGCGGGCGCACCTGGGGGAGCACCTCGTGGTCACGGCCTCCGCGTTGCAGCGCTGCGCGTGGAACGTGGGGTCGACGAGCTTCGACCTCGACGCCAAGGTGGCCTCCGGGGAGCTCGACGCCCGGTACGCCGGCACCGACCCCGACCGGCTCGTGCCCATGCTCGCCCGGGCGGGCGACCTCGGGATCGTCCTGGCCGGCAACGAGAGCCGCAACCAGTCCCGCGGCTTCGTCCAGAACCACGTCCAGGGAGTGCCCGTGAGCCGTCGGATCGAGGATCTGTCATGACCTGGGACGTCGCCGTGGTGGGCGCCGGGATCGCGGGACTGACTGCCGCGCGGGTGTGCGCCGAGCAGGGGTTGAGCACCGTCGCGTACGACATGCTCGCCCCTGGCGGACGCCTCATCTCCCTCGGTGCGGTCTCGGCGTGGCCGGGTGGTGCGGTGCAGGGCCCGGAGTTCGCGGGCGCCCTGCTCGACGAGGCGATGGGCGCCGGCGTCGAGATCGCCTACGGCGAGGTCACCGGGCTCACGCCGGGCCGGCCCGTGTCGCTGGAGACGATGGACGGGCCGGTCGCCGCGCGGGCGGTCGTCGTCGCGACGGGTCTCGCTCCCGACGACGCCGCCCTGCAGGACGCGCAGGACTGGGTCGGCCGGGGGCTGTCCGAGTGCGCCTCGTGCGACGGGCCGCTCTACGCCGGGAAGAAGGTCGTCGTCCTCGGGGGCGACGAGTGGTCGGCGTCCGAGGCCCTCGAGCTCGCCGCCGTCGCCGCGCACGTGACGGTCGTGGCCCCGCGGACCTCGTGGTCGGCGGCCGCCGAGCGCGCAGTGGCGGCGTCACCGACCGTCGAGGTGCGTCGCGGCGCCACGGCCACGGCCCTCGAGGGGGCCTCGGCGCTCGCCGCCGTGGCCCTCGACGACGGCAGCACCGTCGAGGCCGCCGGGGTGTTCCTCGCCGAGGCGAACCGCCCCCGGCGCGCCCTGGCCGACGCGGCCGCCGGCGACCCCTACGTCCTGCTGGCCGGCGACGTCACCGGCGCCGCCGGGACCCCCACCCTGCTGGCCGCTGCGGCCGACGGTCGCCGGGCCGGCCTCGCCGTCATCGACCTGCTCGCCACCGGACACTGAGGAGACCCGTCATGCGCATCGTCGACCCCACCTCCGGGCTCGGGCCCGCCGATCTCACCGACCTCGCCGAGCTCCCCGCCCCGTCGTCGGGAACGGGCGTGCTCTGCGGGTTGTCGAACTCCAAGCCGGGAGCCACCGTGCTCCTCGAGACCCTGGGACGGAGGTTCTTCGAGCAGCACGGGCTCGGGCCGATGACCGTCGCGTCGAAGCCCAGCGCCGCCTCCGGGGCCGAGGAGGAGCTGCTCGACCACCTCGGCGCGCAGTACCGGCTCGCGGTCGTGGCGATCGGTGATTGAGGCTCCTGCTCGTCGTGGAGTCTCCACGACTCGCTGGAGCTCGAGCGCCGTGGCGTCCGCTCCGTCCTCGTCGTCACCCGCTCCTTCCTCCCGCTCGTCCAGGCGCAGGCCCGGGCGCGGAAGGCCGACCCGCGTCTCGTCGTGATCGACCATCCGATCGGCGGGCTCTCCGACGTCGAGCTGGCGGGCCGGATCGACGCGGCGTTCGACGGCGTCCTCGAGACCTTCCGGACGATGGAGGTGCTGCCGTGACCGACACCCTCGACGTGCCCGACACCGCCGTCTGGGAGGACTGGACCGACGAGCGCGGCTGGGGCGACGGGCTGCCCACCGTCGCGCCGACCGAGGAGCGCGTCGAGGCCATGCTCGCCGCGCTGCCCGACGGGGCCGGCGACGGCCTGGCGGCGCTGCCGCCGAGCGGGGTGACACCGACCCTGCGGTCCGTCGCGGCCAACGCCGTGATGGCGGGCTGTCGGCCCGGCGTGCTCCCGCTGCTGCTCGCCGCGCTGGAGGGGGTGACGACCCCCGGCTACAACCTGCACGGCTCGCTCGCCACCACCCACCCGTGCGCGCCGATGGTGCTCGTCTCCGGCGCCGCCCGGGCCGGGTTCCACGGCGGCGGCAACTGCTTCGGTCCCGGCAACCGCAACAACGCCACGCTCGGTCGGGCCCTCTCGCTCGTGCTCCTGCACGTCGGGGGCGCGCAGCCGGGGACGCTCGACCGGTCGACCCAGGGTTCGCCCGCCAAGTACACGTTCTGCTTCGCCGAGTCCGACGAGAGCCCGTGGCCCGGGCTCGACGTGCAGCGCGGGTTCGGTCCGGACAACGGAGTCGTGTCGGTGATGGCCGCGGAGCCGCCGCATAACGTCAACGACCACGGCAGCACGACCGGGCTCGGGATCCTGACGACGGTGGCCGGGACCATGGCCGAGACCGGGTCGAACAACGTCTACGTCCGCGGCCCGCACCTGCTCGTCCTGGGGCCCGAGCACGCCGCGACGCTGCACCGGGACGGATGGGACGTGGCTTCTGTGCGTGAGCACCTCTGGCGGGAGGCGCGCATCCCGGTGGAGAAGATCTCGCCGGGGAACCGGGAGCAGTTCGTCGAGTGGGGCGTGAAGCCCGAGGGCGACTCCTACACGGTGAGCACCGGCCCCGAGCAGCTCCACGTGGTGGTCGCCGGGGGAGCGGGGAAGCACTCGGCGTGGATCCCGTCGTTCGGGGCGACGGAGCTGGTGTCGGTGCGGGTGCGTCGGTGATCTTCTCCCCGCTACCGGCCGGGACGTCGGTGGAGGCAGCGACCCACGACCTGCTGGCTCTCGGGGTGGGGGACGGGCTGCCCGTCGTCCCGCCGACGGCCGAGCGGTGGGAGGCGATGCTCGACGGGGTCCCGTCGCCCGACGCGGTGCTGGGCCTGGTGCCACCGCTCTTCGGCGAGCTCTCCGCACGGGCCGTGGCCGGGTGCTGCGTGCTCGCCGGGTGCCGACCCGGTGTCGTGCCGGTGGTGCTGACGGCGGCGCTGGCGGCCCTGGAGCCCGAGTTCAACCTGCTCGGGGTCCAGACGACCACGGGGACCCCGGCCGTCGGACTGATCGTCCACGGACCCGCCGTCGCGGAGCTCGGGCTGTCGTCGTCCACCGGCATGCTCGGGCCCGGGCCGCACGCGAACGGGGTGGTGGGGCGGGCGCTCGCGCTGACCCTCGCGTCGGTCGGGGGCGTGACCACAGAGGTGACGAGCATGGCCACCACCGCTCAACCGGCTCGCTACGGGTTCTGCCTGGCCGCGCCCGGTCCGGACGACGCCGTGACCGTGTTCGCCCTCGCCGGCACCGCCGAGGTCGTCCCCCGCGACGACCTCCCCGCGTCGGACGACGTCCTCGACCCCCTCGCCGACGCGCTCACCGCTCCCGCGCACGCGGGCGGGGGCCTCGACCGGTTGGCCGCCTGCGAACAGACGGTCGTCCTCCCACCCGAGATCGCCCGACGTCTGGACGGCCTGGCGGTGCCGGAGGAGCTCTTCGCCCGCGGGACTGCGCGGCTCGGGTTTCCGGTCTCGGCGGGGCCGGAGGCGTTGCGGGTGGTGGAGGCGGGCGGCCCCGGCGCGAAGATGCTGCACCTGCCGGGGTGGATGGGCGGCTCGCGCGGGGTGACCCGGAGGCTCCGATCAGTGGGATGAGGAGAATGGCGTTGGTACCGTCGTTCCATGAGTGGGACGTATGCGGTGTCGATGGGGGATCGCGGCCGACTCGTGGTTCCCGCCGAGCTGCGGGAGCGCTTCGGGTTGGCCGCTGGTTCTCCGTTGCTTCTCGTCGAGACCGCGATGGGCATCGTCGTGACGACGCGCGAGCGGGCCCGCGACCTGGTGCGCCGCCAGTTGCAGGGGGACGACCTCGTCGACGAACTCGTCGATGAACGCCGTGCTGCAGCCGCCGAGGACGACCGGTGAACCTCTTCGACTCCTCCGCGTTGCTGTGCTTCCTGCAGGGGGAGACGGGCGCCGACCGTGTCGAGGAGGTCCTGTCCGGCGGAGGCCGTTGCAGCGTGGTCAACTGGTCGGAGACATCGCAGAAGGTGCGGTCGCGGGCCGCGGACTGGTCGCTCGCGCGGGGCGTCCTGCAGAGTTACGGGGTGCTCGTCGAGCCGGTGTCGGTCGAGGATGCCGAGCTCGCTGCCCAGCTGTGGCGCGCCGGCAGCGGGTTGTCCCTCGCCGACCGCATCTGTCTGGCGACGGCCGAACGGCTCGACGCGACGGTGTGGACCGCGGACGCGGCCTGGGGCACGGACGGGCGCGTGCGCCAGGTGCGCTGAGAGTCCGGGCCACGAGGCTGCGGCGTGCGGGAGAGCCCGGCGTCGGGGCGTCACAGCGCCTTCTTCAGGAAGTACTTCGCGTGCCCGGGCGGGTAGTCGGCGATCTCGCCGAACACCTCGTAGCCGTGCGCCTCGTAGAAGGGGCGGGCCTGGAAGCTGTAGGTGTCCAGCCAGACGCCCCGGCATTCCCGACGACGGGCCTCGTCCTCCGCCGCGCGGAGGAGTGCGGAGCCGAGTCCGGTGCCGCGCCGGGACCCGTCGACCCACAGCTGCTGGACGAACAGCCACGAGAAGTGCGTGTAGCCCGCGATACCGCCGACGAGCCCGTCGTCGTGGACGAAGATCGCCAGGGTGCGGTAGCCGTCGTCCGCCCGCGTCGGGGTGCTGTCGCGCAGGGCGTCCTTCAGGGCGGTCAGGTCCTCGGGCCGCGGGTCGTCGGTGATCTCGAGCGCGCGGTGGTCCACCGGGTCGATGCTGTCAGCCGGGCCGGTCACGGATCGACCAGGTCCGCGAGGATGCGCTGCAGCTCCTGACGGTCGCGCGGGTCGATGCGCGTCAGGCGGCGGTCGAACTCGGTGGCCAGCGCCGCGAGTGCCCGGTCCCGGGTCGTCCGACCCGTGGGCGTGAGGACGAGACGGTGTCGCCGCAGGTCGGTGTCGTCGATCTCGCGGTGCACGAACCCCTTGGCGACGAGGTTCCGCACGTACACCGTCATGCTCGCCTTCGGGACGACGAGCCGGGCCGCGAGTTCGGCCGGGTAGGGCACGGCCTCGACCTCGGCGAGCACGAAGAACTCCTTCGTGTCGAGGCCGAGCTCCGCCAGCTCCTCCGCGCAGCCGTCCAGCACCGTCGTCAGCAGGCGGTGGTTCAACGTCCACAGCTGCGCGGCGTCGTGGGACATGACTCTCCTGATGGTACCGTTTCGTACTAGTACGAAGATGTACTAATGGTTCGTGCGACAGCGAGAGGACCTCATGATGATCGAGCCCCTCACGATCCCGCGCGGGCCGATCGAGCTCGCGGCCGACCTCCACCTGCCCGCCCCGCGCGACGAGGCCGCGCCGCTGCCCGCCGTCGTGCTGTCGACCCCGGGCAGCAGCGTGAAGGAGCAGATCGGCGCGAACTACGCGTCCCGGCTCGCCGCCGCCGGCTTCGCTGCGCTCGTGTTCGACCCGGCCCACCAGGGCCGCAGCGGCGGCGAGCCCCGCGACCTCGAGGACCCCTACCGCCGCGGCGAGGACATCTCCTACGCCATCGACGTGCTCGACACCCTGCCCGGCATCGACCCGGAACGGATCGGCGTCCTCGGGGTGTGCGCCGGCGGCGGCTACGCGGTCCACACGGCGCGTACCGACCACCGCATCCGGGCGGTCGGCACCGTCGTCCCGGGCGACATGGGGACCTCGTTCCGTGCGTTCCAGTCGGGCGGGCCGGTCGCGGGGCTGGAAGCCCTGGCGAAGGTGCGCCGCGCCGAGAACCAGGCGAAGGCGCTCGACCGGGTCACCTGGCTGCCCGACACGTTCGCCGAGGCCGCAGAGCTCGGTCTCACCGACATCGACACCACCCAGGCCATCACCTACTACCGCACCGCGCGCGGCCGCCACGAGAACTCCACGAACCTCCGGCTCACCCGCAGCGACCCCTTGCTGGTGGGCTACGACCCGTTCCACCTGGTCGACCGGCTCCTGACCCAACCGCTGCAGGTCGTGCTCGCCGGACGCCGTGGGAACACCGGGTCCTACGAGTCCGGGATGCGGCTGTGGGAACTCGCGCCGAACCCCGTCGACCTGCTCGTGATCGAGGGCGCGGGTCACTACGAGATGTACGACGAGCCCGCCTACGTCGACGCCGCCGTGGCCCGGCTCGCCGCCTTCTACTCCGAGTACCTCCGGGGCGACGGCTAGACGCCACTGGGCCGAACCGGTGAACCCGACCAGGTTCGCCGAAAAAAAGCGTGATCGCGGGCCGCCGCGCGTCCACTCCCTCGCGTGCGCGTCCGCCGTGTCCCGCCCCGAGGGACCGGACGAGTCGCCGGGCCGGTACCGGGGGGAACCGGCTCGCCTCGTCCCGGCGCCGGCTCCGTCGCCCTGCGCGGCGGCGGAGCCGGTCGCGCGCGAAACAGTCACCGCGCCCGGATCGATGATCGACGCGGAGCGGGGGGCTCCGACGGACACCCGGGGGACACGTGAGCACCGAGACCGATTCACAGCCGTTGCCGCTCGGCTGGGTCGAGCCGCTGATCACGGTGCCGTTCGCCCGCCGGGAGGTCCTTCCCGACGGCGAGCTCGTCGCGGCCGCGCTCGCGCGTCCCGCCGCGCTGGGCGCGGTGTACGACCGCTACGGCGACGCGCTGTTCCGCTTCTGTCTCGGGCTGCTGCGTGATCGGGACGCGGCCGCCGACTGCGTCCAGGAGGTCTTCCACACCGCCGCCACCCGGCTCCACCAGCTCCGGGACCGGTCCGCGCTCCGCGCCTGGCTCTTCGCGATCGCCCGGCACGAGGTGTCGCGACGACGGCGACGGGACGGCCGGGAGCTCGCCTCGGACGACCTGCCCGACCGTCCCGACCCCGCCGCCGACCCCACGGTCCGCGCCGGGCAACGGGAGCTCGCGGAACTGATGGGGGAGGCGTCGCGCGGCCTGCCCGACCGCGACCGCGCCGCCCTGGCGATGCACTACCACCAGGACCTCGACGGCCCCGAGATCGCGGCGGCCCTCGGGCTGAGCCTGACCAGCACGACCACCCTGCTCCACCGCGCCCGCGCGACCTTCGAGCGCAGCCTCGCCGCCCTCGTACTCGCCCGCCGCGCCCGGGCCGGTCGGTCGCGCTGCCCGGAGCTCACGGCGCTCGTGGCCGCGTGGGACGGGACGGTCACCGTGCTGTGGCGCAAGCGGGTCGCGCGGCACATCGACTACTGCCCGACCTGCACCGCCGACCGCGCCGACGCCGTCAACCCGCAGACGCTCCTGGGCGCCGTGCCGGTGGTGATCCCGATGCCGGTCTGGCTGCGCGCCGCGAGCCTCCAGCACGTCGCGCTCGCTGTGCCGGCGCGGGGCGTGCGGTCGTGGTGGCCGCCGGCTGCTCGGGCGGGCGTCCTCGGCGGGTTCTCCTCGGGCGGGCTCGCGACCCTCGCGCTCGCCGCCGCCGTCCCCGTCGCCGGTCTCCTCGCGGCGGGCGCGGCGCCCCTGGGTTCGGTCGTCGGTGGCGGGCCCGTCACCACGGAGCAGACGCCCGGCGACATCGCGCCTGGCGTCGCCCCGGCCCCGAGCGCGCCCTCGCCCCGCTTCGGGTTCGACATGCCGACCTTCGCCGTCTCCCCGCCCGGCGTGACGGGTCCGGTGCCCCCGCCCGCGGTGCTGCCCCAGCCGTCCGCGGCGCCCCCGGTGGGGTCGGGAGGGACGGTCATCCCGACGACGGGTCCGCCCACCCGCCGCCCGTCGGTCCCGCCGGCAGCGCCCCCACAACAGACCATCGCACCTCCAACGGCGGAGCCCACCGACGACCCGCGGTCCCCGAGCGTCAGCGCGACGCCGGGCGTGGCGCCGGGGAACTGAGGTGGCGGAACCGAATCACCACGACTCGGATGCGCCGGAGGACTTCGACCTCGGGCCGCGGCTCAGACGGCCTCGGCATCCGGCAACTGAGGTGGCGGAACCGAGTCACCACGACTCGGATGCGCCGGAGGACGTCGACCTCGGGCCGCGGCTCAGACGGTCGGGGCGCCCGGAAACCGAGGCGACGGAACCGTGTCCGATGGACACGGTTCCGCCGTTCGGTCCCGATGCTCGAGCCGTCGGTCAGGCGGCCTTGGCCACGGGCGCTGACGCGCTCGACGTGGCGCCCACGAGCTTGCCGACCAGGATGCTGCCGACCCACCCGTAGAGCCCGCCGATCACGAACGACACGAGCATCACGGTGAACGGACCGGTCGCGAACGCGAAGTCGGTGCCCGAGGCACTCGTGAGCAGTCCCCAGCCGACCGTCATGGCGAACGCGATGACGGCGCCGGGCACGAACTCGAGCAGCGGGACGAGGGCGCCGAGGATCAGGATCGCCGTTCCCGCACCCACGACCACCCCGGTGAGAGCGGCCCCCGACACGAGGCTCGCGACGATCAGCGTGATCGTCCCCATCACCACGCCCCAGATGTTCGCGGGCATCGACTTCTTCAGCGCCGGCAGATCGCCTCCGGCCGCGAAATAGCACGCGGCCCCCATGAAGGTCGCCGGGACGAACAGGCCCAGGGCGGCGAGCGGTCCCACGTAGAGCCAGGTCAGGATGCCGCCGACGACACCGACGACGATCGCGAGAGCAACGGGGAGTTTCACGAGGGAGGGCTCCTTCTGACGCAGCCACGCATACGCCGAGTGGCCGAGAAAAGTGCGGTCGACTCGCAGAGTGCAGGGGAGCAACCGGGCGAACAATGCCGATCCGCGGTTGTCACGGCGTGTTTTCCGGACGACATGACTGCGTCATCGATCGGGCCGTTCCTGCGATCCGGGTAACTGCATCGGCGCCGTGGAGAGGTGTGGATGACAGCGCGGTATCCCGCTGACCACGGGCGCGTGTCGAATGTTTCGCGGCACCTCGAACTCATGGATCGGGACCGTGTCCGACGGACACGGTCCCGGCGAGGTGCTTCGGATCAGCGGCGGGCCATCTCTTCGGTGCGCGGCTCGCGGTAGTCCTGCCGGGCCTGGGCGGCCCGCCGGCCGGCGTCGTCCCGACGGCCCCGGCCGAGGGCGTACGCGCCGCCGCCGGCCACGACGAGCACCCCGGCGCCGCCGAGGACCCACGGCAGCACGTCGGACCCGCCGTCAGGAAGGGGGGAGACAGCGCTCGCGGCGTCCGACCCCGACGACGAGCCGTGCCCCGAGGAGTGCGTTCCCGCGGCGGCCCCGCCGTGGTGCGCCGGGGTCGGCGCTGCCCCGGTGACCGTCAGCTTCGTGGTGACCGTCCCCGCCGACGAGGACGCGGTGACCGTGTAGGTGCCGGCCTTCGTCCCGGAGGCGACGGTGGCCGTCCCGGAGAACGCCTCGGGGTTGGTGCGCGACAGCGTGGCGGGCCCAGCGAAGGCGGGGGAGGTGACGGTGATCGACCCGGTCGCGGTGGACGCGGCGGGCTCGGCGAACGTCCCGGAGAACAGGACCTGCGCGCCGGGGCGCGCCGAGGAGGCCGAGAGGGTCAGGGTCCCGGGCTCGGAGACCGCGGAGACGGCGTTGCTGGTGACAGGGGAGACGGTGTCGGCCAGGGCGATGCCGGTGCCGGCGAAGGTCAGGGAGCCGGCGACGAGGGTGGCGGCGATCCGGGCGAGGCGCATGGCGTGCTCCCGAGGGTGAGGGGCGCGGGGAGCGGGCCCCGTGCTGACAGGGAGAACCCTCCCGCCGTGACGTGGCCCCTCCCGTCCCCCGAGCGACCGGTCGGTCGGACGACACCGGTGTCCCCCGACGGGGGGACACGGTCCGGATCGTGACGCTCCGTCCGGATACGGACGGATCAGGCACGCTCGGTGACAGTGACGTCACGGGAAAGTCCGTGTCCCGTAACGCCGTCACTCGTTCGTGCGAAGGAAGTCTCGTCAGTGCCCGACATAACCGCCCTCATTCGCTGGACCGGAGGACGCCTGGATGCCTGAGCCGACCGTGGTGCTCTACGAGCTCAACGAGGTCCCCTGGCGCCTGGTCGACGCCTACGTCGCGGACCACCCCCGCTCCACGATCGCGCGGCTGCTGCGCGAGGGCACCACCTGGACCACGGTCAACGAGGACGCCGCGCACCTCAGCCCGTGGCGGACCTGGCCGACCTTCCACCGCTCGATGTACGCGGCCGACCACAACAGCTTCGAGCTCGGTCAGGACCCGGCCACCTTCCACGGCACCGACCTGTGGGAGCCCCTCGACGAGGCCGGCGTGCGGGTCGGGACCTTCGGGCTGCTCCAGACGTGGCCGCCGCGGAAGCACCGCAGCGGCGGGTTCTCCGTGCCCGACACGTTCGCCCGCGACGCCGCCACCGAGCCCCCGGAACTCGGCACGTTCCAGCGATTCAACCTCAAGATGACGTCGGAGAACGCGTACTCCTCCGACGCGCCGCTCTCGGCGAGGGACCTCGCAGCGACCGGGCTCGACCTCGTGAAGCGCGGACTCACCCCCGCCTCCGCCGCCCAGCTCGCCGGGCACCTCGTGAAGGAGCGCCGCGAGCCCCGGTTCCAGGCCGCGCGCCCGATGATGCAGGTGCTGCCCGCGTTCGACCTCTACTGGCGGCTGCACCGCACCCACCGCCCGCGGTTCTCGGCGTTCTTCACCAACCACGTCGCCGCGATGATGCACCGCTACTGGGGCGACGCGGTCCCGGAGTACGCGCCGGCCTTCGACTACGCGCCGGACCCCGTCTTCGCCACCTTCTGCGACGCCGCGATGACCCTGGCCGACCGGCAGCTCGGCCGCATCGAGAAGCAGCTCCAGCCCGGTGACCGCCTCGTCGTCGCCGCGAGCATGGGGCAGGGCCCGATCGACCACCGCGTCGACACCTCCGGCCTCCTCGTTCTCGACGACGGGTCCGCGCTCGCCCGGTTCCTCGGCGCCGGGCCGGCCGAGCAGGAACTGGCGATGCACCCGATGTGCTCGCTGGCCTTCGACACCGTCGACGCCGCCGCCCGGGCGGCCGACCAGCTCCCGCGCGTCGTCGACCACGCCGGCGAGCCGCTGTTCGAGCGCATCGAGCAGCAGGGCCGGTCGGTCGGGTTCTCCACCCGGTACACCGCGGTCGCCGACGACGACCCGCGCACGGCCCACCTCGAGGCGGACCCGGGAGCCCTGACCGCCACCTACGGCGAGCTCGGGCTCGCCGTCCGGGAACGCATGGGCGGCAGCAACACCGCGTACCACATCCCCGAGGGCATCCTCGTCGACCGCGAGATCTCCTCGACGGGGCAGGGCGACGTCCGTCGCGAGATCAACGTCCTCGACGTCGCGCCGTCGCTGCTCACCACCGTCTACGGCATCGACCCGCCGCCCTCCATGAAGGGCGGCGTGGACGGCTCGCTGTTCCACCCCACGCAGGGAGCGATGTGACGCGTCCGCTCGAGGTCCGCATCCTCGGTCTGAACTACGCGCCCGAACCCACCGGCATCGCCCCGTACACGACGGGCATGGCCCGCTTCCTCGCCGACGCGGGGCACAAGGTCGAGGTCGTCACGGGCCTCCCGCACTACCCGCAGTGGACGCTCGCCGAGGGCTACCTGCGGGAACGCATCCACGAGCGCGACGGCAACGTCCGGATCACGCGCGTGCCGCACCCCATCCCGGCCCGGCCCACCGGCCGCGCCCGGATCGCGATGGAGGCGGCGTTCGCGACGCAGGCGGCGCTGGTCGGCGGCCCGCGGCCCGACGTCGTGATCGCCGTGAGCCCGGCCCTGCTGACCGTCGGCGCCGCGCTGCGCTACCGGACGGCGGGGGCCGCGGTCGGCGTCGTCGTGCAGGACCTCTACGGCCGCGCCGCGATCGAGGCCGGCGTCCTGACGGGCCGCGAGGCCGCCGCGACCGCCGCGTTGGAGAAGCGCCTGCTCGGGGCGGCCGACGGGGTGGTCGCGATCCACGAGCGGTTCCGCCGCTCGCTGGTGGGCCTCGGCGTCGACGACCGCCGGATCACGACGATCCGCAACTGGACCCACGTCGGCGCCGCCACCGGCGACCCGCGCGCGCTGCGCCGGGCCCTCGGCTGGGGCGAGGACGAGGTGATCGCCCTGCACGCAGGGAACATGGGCGTGAAGCAGGGCCTGGAGAACGTGGTGCACGCGGCCCGGCTCGCCGACCGACGCGGGCTCCCCGTGCGGTTCGTGCTCGTCGGCGACGGCCACCAGCGCAACCACCTGCAGGCCCTCGGGTGCGGCATCGACCGGCTGCAGATCCTCGACCCACTGCCCGACGGAGAGTTCGAGACCGCCCTGCGCGCGGCCGACGTCCTCGTGCTCAACGAGCGGCCCGAGATCGCCGAGATGTGCGTGCCCTCGAAACTGACGTCGTACTTCGCGTCAGGCCGTCCCGTCGTCGGGGCGACCGGCGCGCACAGCGCCGCGACCGCCGAGATCACCGCCTCCGAGGGCGGGGTCACCGTGACCCCGGGCGACCCGGACGCCCTGCTCGGCGCCGTGCTCGGCGTGGTCGACGACGAGGAGGAGGCCCTCGCGATGGGCCTGCGCGGCGAGCTGTTCGCCCGCGACTTCCTGCACGTCGAGTCGGCCGCCGACGCCTACGTCGACTGGGTCGAGGGTCTCGCCGGCGTCCGCACGCCCGCGGCCGTGATCCCGCAGCGCCGCCGCCGCAGCCTGCGGCGCCCCCCGCTCCCGGCGCTGCCGGGGGAGCGGGAGGGCGCGTGAGGGTCGCGCTGGTGCACAGCTTCCACCACAGCGACGTCCCCTCGGGGGAGAACGTCGTGGTGAACGCCCAGGAGGAGGCGCTGCTCGCGGCCGGTCACGAGGTGCTCGTCGTCGCGCAGGACAACGACGTGCGCAGCCGGCGCCGGACCTACCCGCTCGAGGCGGCGGCCACGGTCGTCACCGGGTTCGGGCCGGACCCGACGGAGATGCTCCGCCGGATCGCCCCGGACGTGGTCCACGTGCACAACTTGTTCCCGAACTTCGGCACCCGGTGGCTCCCGCGGTGGGAGGGCCCGCTGGTCGCGACGCTGCACAACTTCCGCCCGATCTGCCCCGCCGGGACCCTGCTGCGCGACGGGCACCGCTGCACCGACTGCACCACCGACCCGCGCGCGGCCGTGCGGCACCGCTGCTTCCAGGAGTCACGGGTCGCGACCCTGCCGCTCGCGGTCGCCGGCCGACGCGGCGCCCCGCACCACCCGGTGATCGCCCGGGCCGACCGGCTCATCACGATCTCGGAGCGGGCCGCGGCGGAGTACCGCGCGGTCGGGGTCGGGGCCGAGCGCCTCGTCGTCGTGCCGAACGCCGTCCCCGACGACGAGCCGGGCCCGGTCCGCAGCGCCGTCGAGCACGAGCTCGACCCCCGCTGGCTCTTCCTCGGCCGGCTGTCGGCGGAGAAGGGCGTGGGCGAACTGCTCGCGCGCTGGCCGGCGGGGTTGCGGCTCGACGTGGTCGGCTCCGGGTGGCTCGAGGCCGACCTGCGGGCCGCCCACGCCGACCGGCCCGAGATCCGGTTCCTCGGCGCGCTGTCGAACGTCGAGGTCCGCACCCGCCTGGCGGGCTACACCGGCCTCGTCGTCCCGAGCCTGTGGGCCGAGGCCGGGCCGCCGCTGACCTACGTCGAGGCGCTCGCGGCCGGGGTGCCGGTCGTGGCCGTCGAGGGCAACGGCGCCGCGGACGACATCGCGCGGAACGGCACCGGCCTCGTCGTCGGGAAGGAATTCGTAGAGGACCTGGCGATCGCGCTGAAGGACGTCGCGCGGGACCGACCGCGCCTCGGACCGCGGGCGCGGGCCGTGTACGAGCAGCACTTCTCCACCGGCGCCTGGGTGCGGGCGCTGACCGACGTGTACCGGGAGGCAGCACGTGGCTGAAGCGGGCAGCGGCACCTACGCCGCGATCCTGTCCGACCTGCTCGAGCGTGGTGCGATCACGCCGACCGACACGATCCTCGTCCAGTTCGCCGGGGAGTTCGACGAGAAGATCACCGCAGAGCTCGGGCTCGTGAACTGCACGTTCTCCAACCTGGCGCCCGACTCGCCGTCGTCCCGCCTGGCCGACGGGCGGCACGCGGACGCGCACCGCATGCCGTACGCCGACGGGTCGTTCGACCACGTCATCGGGCACGCCGGGCTGCACCACTGCTCGCGGCCGCACCAGGCGCTCCACGAGATGTACCGGATCGCGCGGCGGACCGTGGTCGCGGTGGAGAACCAGGACTCGCCGCTCATGCGCGCGGCCTGCTCGCTCGGGCTCGCCGGGGTCTACGAGCACGCGGCCGTCGCCGACGGCGGCGGGACGACCGGGGGCGTGGACGGCACCGGGGTCCCGAACTTCGTCTACCGCTGGACCCGCCACGAGGTGCGCAAGACCGTCGCCACCTTCGACCCGGGCCGCGCCGTGCCGATCGAGTTCCACGCCCGCTGGCTCATCGGCTCCGACCGGGCGCTGACCACCTCGGTCCGGGCCGCGATCGGGGGCCGGGAACGGGTCATCGGCATGATCAACCGCGGTCTCAACACCGTGGCGCGCCGGCAGGGCAACATCTTCGGCTTCACGATCCGCAAGGACCTGGCCAGTCCCCAGCCCTGGATCGCCCTGGAGGCCGCGTCATGATCCGCTCCCGCCGGTTCCGCTCCTTGTCCGCGCTGATCGCGATGTTCCTGCCCGGGCCGCTGCGCCGGTGGGTGCACACGAAGCTCCTCGGCTACCGCCTGCACCCGACGGCGCGGATCGGCCACGCGCTGATCGACGTCGACTCCCTCGAGATGGGGGAGGGCGCCGTGATCGGCCACCTCGTGCTGCTCCGCGGCTGCACGGAGGTGCGGCTCGGCGACTGGGCGATCATCCAGATGCTGGTGTGGATCAACTCGGTGCGCGCCGAGAAGGGCTACTTCCGCGACGTCGAGCGGCGGCCCGCGCTGATCATGGGCCACAAGGCGCTCATCACGATGCTGCACTTCATCGACGCCTGCGACCTCGTCGAGCTCGAGGACTTCGCCTCCCTCGCCGGGTTCGGGTCGCTCGTGCAGACCCACGCCGTCGACCTGAAGACGCTCAAGCAGGACTGCGCGCCGGTGCGGATCAGCGAGTCCTCGCTCGTCGCCAGCCGCTCCACGCTGCTGCCCGGGGCCATCGTCCCGAGCTGCTCGATCGTCGCCGCCGGGTCGGTGGTCAACGGCAAGCTCGTCGGCCACCAGCTCTTCGGCGGCGTCCCCGCCAAGGGGCTGCGCGAGACCGACCTGAGCTGGGGGTACTTCAACCGCCCGCGCGAGGGAAAGCCCGGCGCCTGGTGAAGCGTTCGGTCCTCGGCGTCGCCGACCAGGTCGTCAGCTCCGGCTCCAACTACCTGACCGCGTTCCTCGCCTCGCTCGTGCTCGCCCCCGTCGACTTCGGGGCGTTCGTGTTGGCCTACGCGGTGGTGACGGTGCTGCTCGCCGGCACCCGCGCCGTCGTCGGGGAGCCGCTGCTGGCCCACCTGCCCACCACGGATCCGTCCCGACGACGGGGCCTGGGCGCCTCCGCGCTCTCCCTCGCCCTGGTGCTCGGGCTGGCCTCGGCGGCCGTGTGCGCGGCCGGGGGAACGTGGTTCGACGCGCTGCTCGTGTTCGCCGCGTGGATGCCGGCGGCGCTCGTCGCCGACGCCGCCCGCTACGTGCTGCTGGCCCGCCGCGACACCGGGCGGGCGCTCGCGGTCGACACGGTGTGGGTGGTGGTGCAGCTCGCCGTGCTCGGCGGGGTGTTCGCGTGGAGCACGTGGTCGATCGCGTGGCTCGCGGCGGCGTGGGGGCTCGGCGCGGTCGCGGCGGCCCTGACCTTCCTCGTGGTGGCGCCCGAGCGGTTCGCGGCGCCGCGCCCGTGGTGGGCCGAGTCGCGGTACCTGTCCGGCTGGTTCACGGCGACCTCGGTGCTCGGCCAGGTGCAGATCTACCTGGTCCTGCTGCTGGCCGGGGCGGTGCTGCTCGCCGTCGACACGGCCGGGCTGCGCGCCGTGCAGCTCATGGTGTTCCAGCCCGTGATCACGCTGATGGCCGCGCTGCTCGTGCTGCTGGTGCCGCCGATGGCCGCCTGTTCGGCGGCGGGCGACCTGGTCGGGCTGCGCCGCGCCCGGGCTCGGGCGCTGACGGCGATGGCGGTGATCGGCCTGCTGGCGCTGCTCGCGATCCCGCTGCGCGACGTGCTGCTCGCGACGTTCTTCCCGCGCTACACCGACTACGCCGTGCTCGTCGCCCCGATCGCCCTGCAGACCGCGCTCGGCGCGCTGACCGTCCCGTTCCAGGCGCAGATCCGCGGGTTCCGGCAGGGCCGGGCGCTGTTCGCGCAGCAACTCGTCCAGGCCGGCGCGCTGCTGACGTGCGCCGGGGCCGGGCTCGCGCTCGGCGGGGTCGTCGGCCTGGCGTGGGGGCTCACGGTCGCGACCGTGATCGCCCTGGTCGCCATCGTGGCGCGCGCACTCCGGCTGGAGCGACCCGTCGTCGGGACCGCCGTGGTGGCCGCGTGACGCTCGCGTCCCCGCCCTCCGCTCCCGGCGTGAGGGGAACCCTCGTGCCACAAGAGCGCTCGAATCCTCCCCTCACGCGGGTGGGGCGGACGGATGCAGTCGTGCTCGCCGCGATCGTCGTGGTGGCCGCGGCGCTCGTCGTCGGGATCCTCCTGGCCGACACGCGGGGACTGGTGCCGATCACACGGTCGGTGCCGGTCGTGGCGGGGATGGCCGTGGTGCTCGCGGTCGTCGCGGTGCGCGGGGTCGAGGACCTCGGGGTCGGCCTGCTCCTGCTCGCGGCGCTGACCGCGACGTGGAACGGGCTCTCGAGCATCGGGCTCGCCGTCGTGCAGCCGGCCCTCGCGGGGGCGCTCGTCGTCCTCGCGGCGGTGGCCGTGGCCTCGCGCCGGCGCATCCACGTGCCGGGCTGGGTGTGGGTGCTGCCGGCCACGCTCGTGCTGGTCGCCGTGCTGGCGTGGTTCTTCCCGCCGTCGCCGGCCTACCTCGCGACGCGCGTGCTCGTCCCGGTGCCCGACTCGATCTCGACCGCAACGCCGCCGTTCGCGCTCTACAACGTGGTGAACCTGGTGCGGTGGCTCGTGTCGGCGGCCGCCCTGCCCGTCGCGGCCTGCCTCGCGATCGCGGCCCGGCCGAAGCTCGCACCGTGGCTCGCGATCACGGCGGCTCTCGGGGCGGCCGTGAACGCCGCCGTCGCGATCACCGACGAGCTCGGCCTCACCGCGATCAGCGCGCGGCTGGTGCCGATCGTCGACGTCGGGGGCCGACAGGCCGGGCTCTCCATCCAGCCGAACCACGTGGCGCTCGCCGTCGCGGTGGCGGTGCCCGTGGTGACCTGGCGGGTCCTCGTCGCCCCGGGCCTCGCGCGGCGGGCCGCGTGGCTCGTCGTCGGGATGGTGCTGGCGGGCGGGCTCGTGGCCTCGGCCTCGCGGGCCGGGCTGATCGCGGCCGTGCTCGGCGCGACGCTGACCGTGCTGACGCTGACGGCCGGGCGGCGGCTCGTGCTGCCGCTGGTCGGGGGCGTGGTGGCGGTCGCCGTCGTCGCGGTCGCGGCGTTCCCGGCCCTGCTCGACCGGGTCGCCGAGCAGTTGCGGATCTCCGGGGCCGACTCGGCGAGCGAGAGCAACGCGATCCGTGAGGGCATCGCCCGCCAGGCCCTCACCGACTTCGGGCACTCCCCGCTGCACGGCCTCGGGCTCCCCGTCGCCGCCGACGCGCACAACGTCTACCTGCAGCTCCTCGCCTCGGGCGGGGTCCTGCTGCTGCTCGGCTTCGGGGTGTTCGTCCTCGGCTTCGTGCTCGAGGTGCGGCGGCTCGACGGGGGAGCGGTCGGCGACGGCCTGCCCCGCGTCCTGCTCGTCTCCGTCGTCTCCTGGCTCCTCGTCGGGGCCGTGGTCAACCAGCTGACCGACGCCTTCCTGTACCTGCCGATCGCGATCGTGGCCGGCCTGGCGGCCGCCCGAGAATCCACCGCCGGAGGACCCGCATGACCCTCACCGTTCTCGGGCGGGCCCTCGTCCGCCGCTGGCTGTTCGTGGTGGCGGGGCTCGTCGTCGGCCTGCTCGCCGCGGGCGCCGTCGTCCTGTTCAGCCCGAAGGCCTACGACTCGACGGCGAGCGTCTACGTCTCGGCGACGGACTCCGCCGCCAACGCCTCGAACGCCTACCAGGGCACGCTGTTCTCGCAGCAGAAGGTGAAGACCTACACCGAGATCCTGACCTCGGAGCGGGTGCTCACGCCCGTGGTGCAGCAGTTCGGGCTCGCGTCGGTCGCCGACCTCGCCGACCAGGTGTCGGTCGCCTCCGACTCCGAGTCCACCCTGCTGCGCATCACCGTCCGCGACGACGACCCGCAGCGCGCCGCGGACCTCGCCAACGCCGTCACCACGCGCTTCATCGGCGTGGTCGGCCAGCTCGAGCGACCCCGCGTACCGGGCGCGCCCGCCCCGGTCAGCGTGGACGTCGTCGACCAGGCACAGCCCTCGTCCGACCCGGTCAGCCCGAAGGTCACCCTCGACCTCGTGGTCGGCGCCGTGCTCGGCCTGCTCGTCGGCATCGCCGCCGCCGTGGTGCGCAGCGCCGCCGACACCTCGATGCGCACCTCGGAGGAGCTCGCCGCCGCCGCGGGCGCCGGGGTGCTCGGCCCGCTCCCCACCGACCGCGCATTGCGTGAGGGCGCTGCGCCCGCCGCGGTGCCGTCCGGCCCCTTCGGCGAGGCCGTCCGCCGCATCCGCACGAACCTTCTCTTCGCCGACGTCGACCAGCCGCCGGCCCTGCTGACCATCACCTCCAGCGAGTCCGGCGAGGGCAAGACGACGCTGGTCATCGCCCTGGCGGCGGCCTTCGCCCCGACGTCCCGGGTGGTGGTCGTCGAGGGCGACCTGCGCCGCCCGACGATCGCCGCGCGCCTCGGGCTCGTCGCCGAGTCCGGGCTCACCGACGTCCTCGGGCGTCGCGTCGACCTCGCCCACGCGACGCAGAACTGGGGGCCGGGCGTCGACGTGCTCGTCGCCGGGACGCTGCCCCACAACCCGAGTGAACTGCTCTCCTCCGCCGCGATGGCCGACCTGCTGACCACGCTGCGGGCGCGCTACGACGTCGTGCTCGTCGACGCGCCGCCGCTCGGCCCGGTCGCCGACGCCGCGATCCTCGCCTCCGGCTGCGACGGCGCGGTGCTCCTCTGCCGCTCCGGGGCGACGCCGCGGGCGAAGGTCACGGCGGCCGTCGAGGCCCTGAGCGCGGTCGGCGCCCGCCTGCACGGCGCGGTGCTGACCATGACCGCCGCGCCCCGGGGCTCCTACGACGCGTACGGACCCCACCCGTCGTCGGGACAGCCCGCGGCAGCGCAGCTCTCGCGGTCGCGGACCGGGCCCGAGACCACCCCGACCTCGAGGGCGCCGGAGTCGCCCGCCGTCGGGATGCCGCGGTACGGGGCCGAGGCCACGAGGAACACCTTCGTGCCCCCGTCGGCCTCGGTGCCGCGCACCATGAACGTCGTCCCCGGCCGCCGGCGCGGCGAGGGATGAGCCGGGGGATGTCCCGGCGGTCCGCGCTCGCGCTCGGGCTCGCCGGGGGAGCGGCCCTGCTCGGGGCGTGCAGCTCGTCCGGGCAGGCGGCGGCCCCCTCGGCCCTGCCCGTCGTGCCGAACCGGGTGTCGACGGTGTGGAGCAACCACGCCGACGGGCCGCTCCCGGCCGTCGGCGACGAGGGCGTGCCGTTCACGGTGGTGCTCACGGGCGCGCCCGAGCGGCCCTCGGTGCAGGGCGGGGCCCTCGTCGGGAACATGCCCCGCAAGCCGGGCGCGATCTACCTCGGGCAGCGCCTGGACTCGCCGCTGCACCGGCTCGGGGCGCGCTTCGGGTTCGGCGCCGGCGACGCCGGAGGCGCACTCGCGCTGGTCGCCTTCACCACCGACCAGCCGCCGCGGGCCAACCTGCACCTGTCGTTGACCTCGGACCGCTGGATTCTCGGCGTGATCGACGACGGCAGTGTCGACGAGGTCGCGCGCGACTTCTACTCCGCCCCGCTGCCGCTCGACGGGACACCGGTGCAGGGCGAGGTCCGGCTCGCGGGCACGACGGCGTTCCTCGCGCTCCCCGACGGGTCCGTCCGCCGCGTCGACGACCCGCGGTTCGGTGCCGTCGCGGGCTCGATCGCCACCTGGGAGTTCTTCAAGCTCACGCCCGACTCCTCCGACGTGCGGATGTACGCGACGTGGGCGGGGTGATCGCGCCGCCGCGGGGGCGGGTGTCGGCCGCCGCGGTCGTGTTCTGGGCTGTGGGTGTCGGGCTCGGTGCGGTCAAGCTCGTGACGGTCGTGGCCACGCCCGACCCGTGGAAGCTCCTCGCCTTCGGCTCCGACGACGTGCACTACTACCTGCTCACGGCCCTGCACGCTGCAGCGGGCGACGGCTCGACCTTCGACGGGCTGCAACCCACCAACGGCTACCAACCTCTGTGGTTCCTGCTGCTCACAGGGCTGTTCCGCGTCCTCGGGGTGGACCGGTCGGGCGCGCTGGTCGTGACGATGGTGCTGCTCGTCGTCCTCTGGGCCCTCGCGCTGTGGCTGGTGTGGCGGATCGCCGCGGTGACGGCCGGTCCGGTCGGCGCCGTGGCCGCGCTCGTGATGCTGCTCCCGCACGCCCGCTGGTGGGGCGGCTGCGAGAACGCGCTCGTCGCGGTGCTGCTGCTGGCGCTGGTCGACGTCGTGCTCCGCCGGCGGCTGCTGGACCGTGTTCCCGACGTCGGGTCGGTGCGGGTCGCGGGGGTGCTCCTCGCTCTGCTCGCCCTGGGTCGGTTGGACTGTGCGGTGCTGGTGGGGCTGTTCGCGCTCGTGGGGTGGTGGCGCTGGCGGTCGGTGCGGCTCGTGTCGTTCCTCGTGGTGCCGGCGGTGGTGTCACTGGTGGTCTACGCGGGTGTGAACGAGGTGCTGCTCGGGTCGGCGCTGCCCGTGAGCGGGCTGGCCAAGCAGCTGGGGTCGGGGGAGAACTGGGCGGCGCTGGGGCAGTTCCTGCTCTACGGCTCGCTCGGTCCGCTGCCGATGTGCTTCGGGCTCACGGTGCTCGTGCTGGCGGTCGTGGCCTGGGTGGTGGCGCCAGGGGTCCCGCGGGCCGCCGAGCTGCGGGCACTGATCGTGCTGCTCGTGCTGGCGCAGCTGATCCAGGTGGCCTGGTACGTCGTGACGACCCCGGGCTGGGAGCTGCAGAGCTGGTACTTCTCGACCGGCACGGTGGCGCTGGTGCTCTCGGCGCTGGTGATCGGCGGGCGGCTGTCTTCCCTGCGGTTCGCTGCTCCCGTCGTGGTGGGCCTCGCGGTGCTGATGCTGGCGGTGTTCGCCGGAAAGGAGGCCGTGCAGGTCCTGCCGCGTGACCCGTCGTCGTCGCCCTACACCCGCGACATCGACGCCGGACAGTGGGCGGACCGCACGCTGCCGCCCGGGTCGGTGCTCGCGATGGGCGACTGGGCGGGCTCGTTCGCGTTCTCGACGCAGCACCCGGTGGTGCAGCTCGAGGGGCTCGTCGGGTCCCCGCAGTACCTGGCCGCGCTGCAGGCCGGGCGCGGAGCGGAGTACCTGCGCTCGCTCGGCGTCGACTACTACGTGCGGTTGCTGCACCCGGGGGAGCCGCTGTCCTGTCGGCCTGCCGAGCCGTGGTTCGGCAACGGTCCGAAGCTCGACCTCGATCTGTGCGGGCGCCCGATCGTCTACCGCGGTGACGTCCGGGGCGCGATCGACCTGGTGGTGTGGGACCTGCGCTGATCCGTCGGGTGCGTCCCGCACACGTCTCGTCCGGCTGCAGGACCACGGTGCCGGAACCGAGTCGGTTGGACTCGGTCTCGACGACGCCGTTCGGTCCGGCGGGCGAGCCGGGCCCGTGATCGCGACCTCGTGCGCGACATGCGCAAGCCCTGATGCAACACGCTCACGACGTCTGCCGTCGTCGGTCCTTGACCGTGCCGTAGCGGCACGGTGTGCACTCCCCGTCGTGGACGCCTACGAGCACAAGGTGCTGACGTACAAGCTCGGGTGGAAGGGCTTCACGTACGAGCAGATCGAGCAGGACCTCAACGAGTGGGGGCAGCAGGGCTGGGTGGCGGTCGGCACCCTCGCGCCGAGCTACGGCCAGGGGCAGACGATCGACATGGCGGTGATCCTCAAGCGCGGACCGGCCTGACCCGCCCCGACCCGTCGTCGGGAAGGATGTGTACGGGCGCTCGGTCGGGTGGAATCTCCTGCTGTGGTGCTGTCCCCGGTCTCCGTCGTGGCGCTGGTCCTCGGGGCCGTGCTGCTCGGGATCGGGGCGCTCGCGTGGAGCGGGGTGTGGCGCGGGTGGGCCTCGCCGGGGACGACCCGGTCGGCGCCGATCACGCTCGTCCCCGGGGTGGGCCTGTTCCTCGCGACCCTCGGTGCGGTGCCGCTGATCGTCGCGCCGGTCGGCGGGTTCGTGGTGCTGGCGGGGTTCCTGGCGGCGATCGGGTCGTGGTTGGTGCTGCTCTCCGAGCCACCGTGGTGGGGTCCGCGCTGGTGGCGGGAGCGCCGGGTCGACGTCGGGTCCGACGTCGAGGACGTGCTCTGGGCCGGGCGCGTGCCGCCGGAGCGTGACAGCGAGTACCTGGTGCTGAGCGAGCGCGCGCCGGAGGCACCGCGATGGCGCCGGGAGGTGGTGCTGCTCGATCCCGCGCTCGGCCGCCCGACCCTCGTGCACGACGACGGGGCCTGCCGCGGGTCGCTGCTCGCGTTCGACGAGGACCTCGTGTTCGCCGCCGACCGGCGGGACGACGCGACGCGTCCCGGGCCGACGATCCGCGTGCTGCCGGCGCCGCTGCGCGTCCGGCGCGGGGCGAGTCCGCGGAACGCGCGGATGCCGGTGGTGATCGTCGTCGGGGCGGACGGGGTGCGGTGGCAGTTCGAGGTCGGGCGGGCCGGTCCGGTGGTCTCCGCTGTCCGCCAGTTGTACCCGTCGTGAGCGAGTAGCCCGAACGGGGGATGTTCCACTCGTGTCGATAACAGGTTCTCGACGCTGTCCGACACGTGCGGTGTCAGCACTGGTTCGGTCGGGGGAGTTCGTCGTGACGATGCAGCAGGGCGGTCCGCAGCAGGGACAGTACGGTCACCCGTCGCAGTACGGGTGGGTCCAGATGCCGGCCGGAGGCGTGCCCGTGCCGCCGCCCGAGCCGCGCAACGGCATCGCCACGGCCGGCTTCGTCGTCGCCCTGGTCGGCGCGGTGCTCGCCCTCATCCCGATCATCGGCATCGTCTCGTGGGTGATCTCGCCCGTCGGCCTGGTCCTCTCGATCGCCGGCATCGTCGCGGCCTCGAAGCACGGGGTGGGCCGCGGTCTCGCGATCGCCGGTGCGGTGCTCGGCGTGATCGGCCTGATCATCTGCATGATCTGGGTCGCCGCCATCGGATCGGCCGCTTCGTCGGCGCCGAGCTACAGCTCGGGCAGCTACAGCTCGGGCGGCTACAGCTCGTCGAGCTCGTCGTCGGGAAGCTCCTCCGCGAGCCTGCCGGCCGGGACGTACGGCGCCGGCACCTACGCGGTCGGGTCGGAGATCGAGCCGGGCACCTACACCACCACCGGCGCCCGCTGGTGCTACTGGGCCCGCCTGTCCAGCGCCGACGGCGAGCTCAGCTCGATCAACGCGAACGACAACGTGCAGGGCACCTCGACGATGGTCGTGAAGTCCACCGACAAGTACATCGACTTCAGCGGTTCCTGCACCTGGACGAAGAAGTAGGTCCGCTCCGCTGGACCCGGTTCGGAACGAGCGGGCCGTTCGTGGCTTCTATGTGCACGAACGGCCCGCTCGGTCCGTTCTGGGGGTCTCGGAACGCCGCGGCGCGACCCGGGCGTCCGACCGTCGTGCCACACTTCTGCGCGTGATCGAGGACGTCCCGGTCGACCTGAGGGAGCGGATCGTCGCGGCCCTGCGGGACGCGGGCGCCCGGTTCGCGCTCATCCACGGCAGCCGTGCCGCAGGGACGCATCGGGAGGACTCCGACACCGACGTCGCGGCGTGGTGGGGCGGGTCGGCCCCGGCGTCGTTCGAGGTGTCGCTGCCGCCCTCGGTCGATCTGCTCG
The DNA here is from genome assembly GCF_013409505.1 of Actinomycetospora corticicola. Classification (NCBI taxonomy): domain Bacteria; kingdom Bacillati; phylum Actinomycetota; class Actinomycetes; order Pseudonocardiales; family Pseudonocardiaceae; genus Actinomycetospora; species Actinomycetospora corticicola. The sequence goes on from NZ_JACCBN010000001.1 coordinate 758,386, forward strand.
TGCTCGATACGGCTCCGCTCGAACTCCGCGGCCGGGTGGCGCAGCACGGCCTGCTCCTGTTCGACGACGACGCGCCGGCGCGGGTCCGGTGGGTCGCGACGACGAGGAAGATCTACGCCGACGAACGTCCGCGTCTCGACCGGGCGCACCGGGAGTTCCTCGAGGGGCTCCGGCGTGGTCGATGAACTCCGCGTCCAGCGGTTGCTGCGTTCGGTGTCGGACGAGCTGGACCTGCTGAGCCACGAGGCCGCGGCCGACGGCGAACGCCGCGCCGACCCCATCTGGCTCCGCGGCGTGAAGTACTCGATGATCTCGGCCGTCGAGGGCTGCGTCGACGTGGCCCAGCACCTCTGCTCCTCCGAGGGGTGGGGCCCGCCTGCTGACAACGGTGACGCGATGCGCGTCCTCGGACGGCACGGTGTGGTGGAGCGCGACCACGCGGACCGGCTGGTACGGGCGGTCGGCTTCCGGAACGTGCTCGTCCACGAGTACGTCGACGTCGACGACCGCATCATGCTCGACCGTCTCGCCGATCTCACGGACCTCCGGCGCTTCCAACAGGCTGTGGCTGTCTGGCTCCACGAGCACCAACGACCCTGATTCGCTGGGCCGACCGGGCTAATCGGGCCTCTCGGTCGGGTGAGGACCCCGCACCAGGTGCAACGCCGGCTGCCTCCGCTCGGACATACCGAGCATGACGCGGAACGATGACGGCGCGGTCACGGAGCTGGTCACGGACCTGGCGACCGACCAGGCACTCGACGAGGCGCTGGCCGAGTTCGGGCGGGTGCTGGTGACGGGGCCGTCGGTGGTCGCGGTGCGCACCGCCCTCGCAGCGGCGACCGAGCGGCACGGCGACGACCTCGCCGTCGTCCACGACGCCACCCCGGCCGAGCTCGGGGCGCTGCCGGAGCAGGGATTGATCGGGGTCCGTCCGGCTGTCCTCGACGCGGTGCTCGGTCCGGTGCCCGACCTGCCCTTCGTCCTCGTCGACACCCTTCCGGACGACGGGTGCGCGGTCCCGGAGGCGGTCCGGGACGTGGTGCAGGTCGTGACCGACCGGCACCGGCTCGCCGTCGGGACGGCCCTCGACGAGACCGGACTGGCCGCGCTGACCGAGCGCGCCGACACGCTGGACCAGGCGGTGGAGGCCGGGCTGGTGCACCGGACGACGCGGGACGGGCAGCCGCACCTCGCGCCCGATGACGCCGTCATCGACCTCGCGGAGGGTCCGGCCGGGTGGCCGATCACGACCGCGTTCGCACGACGGCTGCGTGACGCCCACGCGATGTCCGAGCTCGTGATCCCCGGGCGGGTCGCGGTGGCCCGCGGCGACGCCGGGGTCGGGGCGGTGCTGTTGGGGTGGCTCGATCCCGACGAGGTGCCGGTCGAGACGGCGTGGGCGGTCGCGACGGCCGCCGAGCAGCACGGGCACGACGAGGCGGCCGCGCGGTGGCACCGGTCGGTGGCCGCCCGCGGGGACGCCGAGGACGCGCGCGCGTCCCGTCGTGCGGCGGGGTTGGCGGAGCTGCGGTGCGGTCGGCGGCGCGCGGCCCACGACCTGCTCGCCGGGATCGACGGCGCCGACCGTGCCACGCAGGACGTCCTCGCCCGCCTGACCCTGGCCGAGGCGGAGTCCGAGGACGGCCGCATCGAGGCCCGGCGTCGCTTCGAGCTGGCGGCCGACGGCGACGACGAGCTCGCGGTGTCCGCGGCGCTCGCCCTCGCGACGATGGCCCGCCAGGACGCCGACGACGAGGCCGCGGTGCGCTGGCTGCGCTTCGCGGCGACCACGACCACCGACCGCGAGCGGGCGACCCGGGCCCGCATCGTCGTGATCCCGGTGCTGGCCCGGCTCGGCCGGACGGCGGAGGCGCAGGCCGCCGCCGACGACCTCGACGACCACCTCGTCGACTCCGACCCCCGCACCTGGCGCGAGGCCCTCGTCCTGGCCCGGGCGGCCCTCGCCCGGGCCACGGGTGATCTCGCCCTGACCCGCATCGTGCTCGACGGTGCTGCGGCCGACCTCCGGGGCGCGGCGTGGTCGGCGGCCTCGGTCGAGCTCGACGTCGAGCGCGGACTGGTCGACGACGTCCTCGACGCCGGGCGGCCGGAGTGGGTCCACCTGCGGGTCGTCCGGTCGGACCGGCCGGAGCAGTCGCGGGCCCTCGACCCGCAGCGCCGGCTCCGTGAGGCGCGGCAGGTCGCGCTGCACACGCGGGACGCGCAGTGGGCCGCGGTGCCGACGCCGCGCCGGGCGGACGAGTCGGCTCTGGCGAGCGCCGCGGTTCCCGTGCCGTCGCCGCGCTAGGCAGATGATCATGCCGAGCGCGGCGTCCCCGGATGTCGCGGTCGGCATGATCCACTGCCTGGCGGGCCCGAGCGCGAGTGCGGCGATGTGCATCAGAGGTGGCTCACTCCGCCGCACTCGCCGATCCCACCCCGACGGTGCCGGGTTTCCTGGCGTTGGGTGCATGCAGCGGGAGCTGGCCCCGGGCCTAGTGCATCGCCCAGCCGCCGTCGACGCACAGGGTCGTCCCCGTGATGTACGACCCGGCGTCGGACGCCAGGAGGAGCAGAGGCCCATCGAGCTCGTCGAGCCGGCCGATGCGCCCGAGCGGCGTGTGAGCGGCGACCCGGGGTGCCCCGCCGTCGGGATCGATCAGCGGTGCGGTGAGTTCCGAGGGGAAGAAGCCCGGCGCGAGCGTGTTGACGCGGACCCCGCGGCCCGACCACTGCTGCGCGAGGTCGCGGGTGAGGCCGAGCAGGGCGGCCTTCGACGTCGAGTAGGTCGCCTGCGGCAGGCCCCGGGGCGCGAGGGCGAGCGCCGAGGAGACGTTGACGATCGACCCGCGTCCGGCGGCGAGCATCGGGCGTCCGGCGGCCGACGCCATCTGCACCGCGCCGAGGACGTTGACGCGCAGGAGCGCCGCGGCCTGCTCCGGGTCGTCGCGCTCGGCCCGTGCCGCGTAGCCCGCGCCCGCGTTGTTGACCAGGACGTCGAGCGCGCCGAAGCGGTCCAGCGTGGCCTCGACGAGGGCCGTGCACTGCACGGGGTCGGACACGTCGGTGGGCACGGCGTGACTCCGTGGCCCGGCCGCCGCGGCCACCTCCCGGAGCTGCTCGACCCGCCGCGCGGCGACCACCACGGATGCCCCGGCTGCCGCGAGGACCCGGGCGAAGTGGGCGCCGAGCCCGGAGGACGCGCCGGTCACCACGGCCACCCGGCCGTCGAGGCGGAACCCGGCGAGCGGGTCGGGGTGGCTCATCGGGGGACGTCGACCGCGATCGGGGGGACCGACACGTCGGGGAGCGCGCCGAGCATCGCCCGCATGCTCCCGCCGGCGGCGAGCCCGCCGAGGGCGAGCGCGACCATCTGGTCGGCGAGGCGCAGGTCCTCCTCCGTGCCGCGCGGGACGAACCAGTGCTGCATCCAGTCGATCATCCCGACGAGGGCCCGCGCGACGATGCGCGGCTCCGCGGCCAGGGAGAACTCCCCGCTGGCCGCCCCCTCGGCGATCAGGGCCTCGACGGCGGACATGTAGCGGCGGTCCATCTGCCGGAAGGTCGCGAACCGCGGGGACTGCTCGAGGTGGCCCAGGTGCTGGAGGTAGACGAACGCCGCCGGGTGGTACTCGCTGAAGATCCGCACCTGCATGCGCACGAGCTCGCGCAGCCGGACCGCGACGCCGCTGTCGGACTCCGCGCGCAGGCGGTCCAGCTCGGCGAGCAGCGCGGTCGCCGGGCCCTCGACGACGGCGAGGAGGAGCTCCTCCTTGCTGGCGACATAGTTGTAGATGCTGCCCTTCAGGATGCCCACCCGTGCGGCGATGCCCTCGAGGGTCGCGTTCTCGTACCCGTGGTCGCGGAACTCCTCGCCGGCGGCGTGCAGGATCTCCGGCCAGCGGCTCGGTCGTGGCATGACGCTCCCGGGAGTTCAGCCGACGTCGAAGCGGACGGGGAATCGTTCCATGCCCCGCGACAGCAGGACGGGGTGCCACTGCGGGGTGGCGGCGAGACGGAGCCCGGGGAGCCGCTCCAGGGCGAGCGGGACGGCGACCCCGGTCTCGAGCCGGGCGAGCGGCGCGCCGAGGCAGAAGTGCGCGCCGATCCCGAAGCCGAGGTGACGCTCACCGGTGCGTGTGAGGTCGAGGACGTCGGGGCGCTCGAACACCGACGGGTCGCGGTTCGCCGAGGCGGGGCTGAGGAACACCCGGTCGCCCCGGTGCATGCTGCGGCCGCGCAGCTCGACGTCGTCGACGAGGACCCGGGCCACGGTCTTGGCGGGCCCGTCGAAGCGCAGCAGCTCGTCGACGGCGCCGTCGTCGAGCGTCCCGGTCACGAGATCACGCTGTTCGGGGTCGCCGAGCAGGGCCAGCAGCCCGGTCCCGATCAGGCTCGTCGTCGTCTCGTGCCCGGCGAACAGCAGCAGCACCCCCGTCGCGATGACCTCGTCGGGGGTGAGCGCGTCGCGGTCGTCGCGGGCGCTGATCATGGCCGTGAGCAGGTCGTCGCCGGGGTGCTGCTCGTGGTCGGCCACGAGCCGGCCGAGGTAGTCGGTGAGCTCGCGCATCCCGCGCGCCCCGGCGTCGTGCCGGGTGGTGTTGCCCAGGCCGCCGAAGACGAGGCCGGTGATCTGGTCCGACCAGTCCTTGAACTGCTCCCGGTCCTGCTTCGGGACGCCGAGCATCTCGGCGATGACCGACGCCGTCAGGGGGTAGGCGAAGTCGCGGACGAGGTCGGACTCCCCGGAGCCGACCGCGAGCACGTCGTCGAGCAGCTCGTGGGCGATGACCCGGATCCGCGGCGCCATGAGCGCCACCGCCCGCGGGGTGAAGGCGCGCGCGAGCAGGCGCCGCAACCGGCGGTGGTCGGGCGGGTCCTTGAAGACCATCCAGTCCTCGAGGACCCCGAACGCGGCGCGCAGCTCCGGGTCGGCGTCCGGGCCGTCGAGCTTGGCGCGACGGTAGGGCGCGATCCGGTCGGAGGAGAAACGGGGGTCGCGCAGGGCGGCGGTGACGTCGTCGTAGCGGGTCACGAACCACGACCGGTAGCGGGTGCTCCAGTGCACGGGGTCGTGCTCGCGCAGTGCTGCGAGCAGCGGGTACGGGTCGATCACCGCGTCGTCGGAGAGCAGGTCGGCGTGCTCGAGCCCGGTCATCGGGGTCATCGCGGCCGCTCCAGCAGGGTCACGACGCAGGCGTTGCCGTCGAGGCCGGACACCCCGCCGCCCATCGTCTCGACCAGCCCGAGGCGGGCCCCGTCGACCTGCCGGGCCCCGGCGACGCCGCGCAGCTGCCAGGTGATCTCGGCGATCTGGGCGAGACCGGTCGCCCCCAGCGGGTGGCCCCGGGAGAGCAGACCGCCCGACGGGTTGATCGGCGTCTTCCCGCCGAGCGCGGTGACGCCCGAGGCCGCGGCGGTCCCGCCGTCGCCCGGGGCCGTGATCCCCAGGGCCTCCGTCGTCACGACCTCGCCGACGGTGAACGCGTCGTGGACCTCCCCGACGTCGATGTCGTCGAGCGTGTCCAGGCCGGCCTGCGCGTAGGCGGCGGCCGCCGTGTCGCGGACGATGTCGTGACCCCACACGTGTGGCGAGCGGTGGTTCCAGGCCGCCCCGCTCTTCAGCGCCAGGGAGCGGACGACGACCTCGTCGGCCCCGCCCGCGGCGGGACCGAGCACGGCGGCGGCCGCGCCGTCCGAGGTCGGGCAGCACTGCAGGCGCGTCAGCGGGTCCGCGATCATCGGCGAGTCCAGCACCTGCGCGACCGTGTACTCGCCCGCGTACTGGGCGCGCGGGTTGTGCACGGCGTGGGCGTGGTTCTTCACCGACACGGCCGCGAGCTGTTCGCGCGTGACCGCGTCCTCGTGCAGGAGGCGGGCGGCGCTCATCGCGTACAGCGCGGGCAGTGCCAGGCCGGTGCGCCCCTCGGGGTCGGTGGCCTCCGGGACGATCGCGCCGGCGAAGGCCGTGCTCATCTGCTCGAGGCCGAGGGCCAGGACCCGTCGATATCGCCCGGTGCGGACCGCCTCGCACGCCTCGGCGAACGCGGTGGTGCCGCTCGCGCAGGCGTTCTCGACGGTGACGACCGGAACCCCGGTGATGCCGAGCGCCCGCAGGACGCGCTGCGCCACCCCGGCCGGCGCGAACACCGTACCGACCCAGACGGCGTCCACGCCCTCGACGCCCGCGTCGCCGAAGGCCTCCCGGACGGCGTCCCAGGCGAGCGCGACCAGGTCGCGGTCGGGCTGTCGTCCGAAGTGCGAGGTCCCGACGCCGAGCACGGCGACGCCGGTCATCGCTGCGGCTCCAGGATCGGCTCCACGACCAGGTCGCCGTCGGGCGAGGGCGCGACGAGCCGGACCCGGCCGCCGATCGGCGTCGACCCGCCGTCGGGAACGGGGGCGTGGGCGAGGACCCGCGGCCCGTCGTCGAGATCGACGTAGGCGAGGCCGTAGGGGGCGGTGCGTCCGGGGATCGGGATGCGGACGACCGTGCTGCTCCAGACCGTGCCCGCAGGTCCGAAGTCCTCGGCCGCGAGCTCGCCACCACAGGCGGCGCACCGCGGCCAGCGGAACGCCTGGGCCTCGCCGCAGCGTCGGCACCGGCCGCCCGCGACGACGTGGCGGCCGTCGGCGGTGGTCGTCGTGGTGGGACGGGGATCGAGCCCGGGAGGGACGGACACGCGTGCTCCTGAGGTCGTGGACAGGCCGCCATGTAAGCAAACCGACGGTCGGCTAACAAGCATCCGAGTTGAGTCGTCTGCAATCGAAACCCCGTTGTTGACACGGCTTCGTGAACCACGCCACAGTGGTCGCGTCCCGAGAGCAAACCGTTGGTCGGGATCACACGGGCCGCCGCGTCCAGCACGCGCGACGAATCGAGGGAGCGACCGATGAAGTTCGGCTTTTTCACGATGCCGGAGCACCCGCCGATCGAGAACTGGACGCTGTCCTACGACCGGGACATCGCAGCGGTGGTCGAGGCGGAGCGGCTCGGGTTCCACGAGTTCTGGATCGGCGAGCACCACACCGGTGGCTTCGAGAACGTGCCGGTCCCGGAGTTCATGATCGCGAAGGCCTCGGCGCTGACCCACACCATCCGGCTCGGCACGGGGGTCGTGAACCTGCCCTACCAGGACCCGTTCATGGTCGCGGAGCGCCTCGCGTTCCTCGACCACCTCACGCACGGCCGGCTCGACTACGGCTTCGGTGGCGGCGGTCTGCCCACCGACAAGGCGCTCTTCGGGCTGGAGCCCTCCGAGGCCGCCCCGCGCACCAACGAGGCGCTCGAGATCATCTGGCAGCTGCTGACGTCCGAGGACCCGGTCAGCTACGAGGGCGTCTACTGGAAGTACGAGAACCGGCAGCTCCAGGTCGGGCCGTACCAGGACGTCCCGCCCTTCGCGATCGCCGGGCTGACCGGGACGCACAACTACGCGAAGTGCGGCGAGCGCGGCTGGAAGCCCCTCAGCGTCCACTTCGCGCCGATCGACAACGGCACGTACTCGCTGGCCCCCGACCTCAAGGCCATGGGCGCCGCGATGCTGGAGGCCGGGCGTCGCTCGGGGATCGCCGAGTCCACGACCCGGGAGAACTGGCGCATCGTGCGCGAGGTCTACGTGACCGACGACCGCAACCAGGCGATGAACGACATCCGCGAGGGCGTCAAGCGCTCCTACGACTACCTCAAGGGCCTCGGTCTCGGCGCGCTCATGAAGAAGGACGAGACGATGGGCGACGAGTCGCTCACCTTCGAGTGGATGGCCGAGAACATCCCCTGGATCATCGGCAGCCCCGAGGAGTGCACCCGCCAGCTGCAGGAGCTCGAGGAGGAGGTCGGCGGCTTCGGGACGCTGCTGATCAACTGCCGCGACTGGGTCACCACCGACAAGTGGAACCGCTCGCTCGAGATGTTCGCCCGCTACGTCATGCCGAACTTCCAGGCCAACCAGCGGATGGCCCGCCGTCAGAAGATGGCGAACGTCGCGCTCGGCATCGCCTGATGTCTCCGGGGATCACCCGCCTCGAGGGCCGGGTCGCCGTCGTCACCGGCGGCGTCCAGGGCATCGGCCGCGCGGTGGCGCTGCGCCTCGCGGCCGAGGGCGCGGCCGTCGTCGTCGGGGACCTGCAGGACGACGACTCGACGGTGAAGCAGATCGTCGCGGACGGCGGGCAGGGCTCGCACATCGTCATGGACACCCGTCAGCGCGGCGAGTGGAAGCGGCTGATCGACGAGGCGGTCGGCGGGTTCGGGCGCCTCGACATGCTGGCGAACATCGCCGGGGTGACGAACACGTTCGGCCCCGACACCGTCGTCGACCTCGACGACAACGGCTGGGACCACGTCATCGACACCGACCTGCGGGGCGTCTGGCTCGGGATGCAGGCCGCGATCCCACGGATGCTCGACGCGGGCGGCGGCAGCATCGTCAACATCGGGTCGATGGCCGCACTCAAGGGCCTCGAGAACCTCGCGGCCTACTCGGCGGCCAAGGGTGGCGTCGTCAGCCTCACCCAGCAGGCCGCGATGGAGTACGGGCCTCGCGGCATCAGGGTCAACTGCATCTGCCCGGGGACCATCGACACCCCGATCCTCGCCGGGATCACCGAGAGCATGCGGGAGAACTTCACCGCGGCGCACATCATCCCGCGACTCGGCCGGGCGGAGGACATCGCTGCGGCCGCGGCCTTCCTGTTCTCCGACGACGCCGCGTTCTGCACCGGAGAGATCCTGCCGGTCGACGGCGGGTGGAACACGAAGGGCAGCGCCGGCTGATCGACGTCCGGCTCGGACACCTCGACGGGGAGAAGTCATGGACCTGACGGATCGGACCGTGCTCGTCACGGGAGCCGGGAGCGGCATCGGCGCGGGGATCGCCGCGGCCGTGCTCGCCTCGGGCGGGAACGTGGTCGGCCTCGAGATCGACGCCGACCACATCGAGGCGACGGACACCGCGCTGGATGCCGGGAAGCGGATCGCCTGGTCACACGGGTCGGTCGCCGTCGCGTCCGACGTCGACGCCGCGTTCGACCTCGCCGAGGACCGCTTCGGTGGGGTCGACCATCTGGTGAACAACGCGGGCCTGGCCTCGCTCTCGCTCGTCGTCGACATGTCCGAGGACGACTGGGACCTCGTGGTCGACACCTGCCTCAAGGGCACCTTCCTGTGCACCCGGGCCTACGCACGACGGGCGATCGCCACCGGCCGCCCGGGCGGGATCGTCAACATCGCGTCCCTGAACGCGGTGGCGGCGACGGACGGGCTCGGCCACTACTGCGCGGCCAAGGCCGGGATCAAGCAGTTCACCGAGGTCTGCGCGGGGGAACTCGGCCGGCACGGGATCCGGGTCAACAGCATCGGTCCCGGCACGGTCAACACGCCGCTCGGTGCGGGCTTCACCGTCGGGCAGATCGGTCAGGAGTTCCTCGACCGGACCCTGATCGCCCCGCCCCGGCACCAGGAGGCCTCCGACGTCGCCGACGTCGCGCTGTTCCTGCTCTCGCCGGAGGCCGGGCGCATCACCGGGCACTTCGTCCCGGTGGACGGCGGCCAGCACGTGCGCGGCCTGCACAGCTACTGGGACGTGGCCGAGGCCCAGGGCCTCGTCGCGCGCCCCGTCTGACGTCCGTGTAGGAGGAGACGACCCATGGACCTGGCCCCGTCGGCGCCGGCCCGCCCGCAGCTCGACGCGCGCGGCTTCCCCCGCTTCTGGGACGAGGAGCGGGAGACCCGCGACCCCGCGAGCCGGCGGCACCTCATCCTCGAGCGGCTGCAGCACCAGGTGCGCTACGCCTACGCCGAGCTGCCGTTCTACCGACGGCACTACGACGCGCACGGGTTCCACCCCGACCAGCTGCGCACGCTCGAGGACTTCACCACCCGCGTCCCGGTGATCACCAAGAAGATGCTGGTCGCCGACCAGGCCGAGCACCCGCCGTTCGGCAGCTACACCCCGACGACGGGTCCGGGCGCGACGGCGCGCGTGCACGGCTCCTCGGGCACTTCGGGGACCCCGACGATGTACGCCGTCTCGCACACCGACTGGCGCCGCGCTGCCGACGTCCACGCCATGGCGCAGTGGTGCGCGGGCATCCGGCCCGACGACCTCGTCCAGGTCGGCTTCCCCTTCGGCCTGTTCTTCGGCGGCTGGGGCGTGGTGCAGGGCGCCGAGCGCATCGGCGCCACGGTGTTCCCGCTCGGCGTCACCGACTCCGAGCGCCACCTCGAGCTCATCACCCGGCTGAACAGCACCGTCTTCAGCGCCACGCCCTCCTACTGCATCCACCTGCTCTCGGTGGCGGAACGGCTCGGCATCGACCTCGCGGCCGGGCCGATCCGGCGGATCCTCGTCGGCGGGGAGCCGGGTGGCAGCCTGCCGGGCACGCGGAAGATCATCGAGGACGGCTGGGGTGCGATCGTCAGTGACGCCGGCTCAACGTCGGAGATGTACCCCTTCCAGACGAGCGTCGGCTGCGAGGCCGGGACGGGCACGCACCTGATCGACGACGAGGTGTTCACCGAGGTCGTCGACGCCGGCGACCTCAACGTCCCGATCCTGGTCGGGGCCCGCGGGGCGATCGTCTACACCCGTCTCTGGCGCGACTCGCAGCCGATGATCCGGTTCGCGCCGGGCGACGAGAGCTACCTCGACACCGCTCCCTGCCCCTGCGGTCGGACATACCCCCGACTGCCGGAGGGGGTGCTCGGCCGACTCGACGACATGCTCGTCATCCGCGGCGCCAACGTCTTCCCGAGCGCGGTGGAGACAGGACTCCGGACGATCCCGGAGCTCGGCCCCGAGTTCCGGATGCGCGTGCACACGGTGGGCGCGCTCGACGAGCTCACGGTCGAGGCCGAGCTGAGCCCGGCCGCCGTCGGGACGGACCGCGCGGAGCTGACCGAGCGGGTGGAGGCAGCGCTGCGACGGGTCCTCCAGATCCGGGTGCCGGTCGTCCTGCTGGACCCGGGCGTGCTGCCGGAGACGACGTTCAAGGCCCGCCGCGTGGTGGACGAGCGCATCCGGCCGACGTGAGCCAGCCGTGCGGTCCGCTAGGCAGATGATCATGCCGAGCGCGACGGCCCGGATGTCGCGCTCGGCATGATCCACTGCCTGGCGGGCCCGAGCGCGAGTGCGGCGATGTGCATCAGCGATGACGCACTCCGCCGCACTCCGCCGCACTCGCCGCTCCGGCCGACGTGAGCGTGGCGCCCTCCTGACGCTGGACGACAGCGGTGGGCCACGACTGACACCTGGGGTCGCCCGGGCAACCGGCGCCCGGCGTCGGGACGGCGCACACTCGAAGGTGATGACCGCCGAAGCGCCCCCGACGCGCGACCGCTACACCCCGGTCCCCGACGAGATCGACGCCGTCGACCTGCCGGTCGAGGGGGCGATCCCGCCGGAACTGGACGGGCGCTACCTGCGCAACGGTCCGAACCCGCTGCCCGGCGACGACCCCGGCCACTGGTTCCGCGGGCACGGGATGCTGCACGGCATCCGCCTGCGGGGCGGTCGCGCGGAGTGGTACCGCAACCGGTGGGTGCGCACCCGGGCGCTGGAGGGGAAGCCGTTCCTCGGGCTGCGCGGGCCCGACCTCACGGCCGTTCCCGCGAACACGCACATCGTGCCGCAGGCCGGGCGTCTGCTCGCGCTGGTCGAGCAGGGGCTGCCGTACGAGGTCTCCGCCGACCTCGACACCGTCGGACCGCAGGACTTCGGCGGCCGACTGAAGACCGCCATGTGCGCGCACCCGAAGACCGACCCGGTCACCGGCGAGATGCACTTCCACGGCTACTCGCCGTTCCCGCCGTACCTGACCTACCACCGGCTCTCCGCCAGCGGCGAGCTCGTCGAGAGCCGTCCGGTGTCGGTCGACCGGCCGACGATGATGCACGACCTCGCGATCACCGACCGCCACGCGATCTTCCTCGACCTGCCGATGACCTTCGCCTGGCGCCGCATGGTCGTCTCCGGCATGCCCTTCGGCTGGGAGGAGCGCTACGGCGCCCGCCTCGGCGTCATGCCCCTCGACGACCCGGCCGCGCCGGTCCGCTGGTTCGAGATCGACCCCTGCTACGTCTTCCACGTCGGGACGGCGAGCTTCCTTCCCGACGACGGGGCGGGTCGGATCGTGCTGGACGGTGCGCGCTACTCCGGCGCGGACGCCGCCGCGCTGTTCCCCTCGAAGCGTCGCCGCCGACCGCGGCAGGACCCGGCGTCGGAGGCCGTCTCGCTCGGCGTCGCCCGCTTCCACCGGTGGACGCTCGACCTGACGACCGGCGCGGTCACCGAGACCCCGCTCGACGACCGGCCCCTCGAGATGCCGACCCTCGACGACGAGCGCGTGGGCCGGACGGCGCGCTACCGGTACGCGGTCGCCTCCGGCCGGCACAGCGACAGCGTGGTCAAGCTCGACCTCGACACCGGCGTGACCACCACCCACGACGCGGGCCGCGACGTCTCCGCCGGCGAGGCCGTCTTCGTGCCGTCGAGTGCTCCGGACCGTGCCGAGGACGACGGCTGGCTGCTGACCGTCACGACCCGCCGTGACGGGTCGGCGTCCCGCCTGCTCGTGCTGGACGCGTCCGACATCACCCGCACCGTCGCCGCGGTGACCCTGCCGCGCGGCGTCCCGGCCGGGTTCCACGGCAGCTGGGTGCCTGCGGCAGGTGAGCACTAAGTGGGCCTATAGAGCCTGTCGGACTTTGTAAGTCCGGTGGGTGCTCGGAGTCAGTCGCTGATTCCGGGTTCCTGACGGCGAGTTCCTGACGGCGGGTTCCTGACGGCGGGTTCCTGAGGGCGGGCTGCGGCGCCCGGAGGGCGCCGTGGCCCGCTTCTCAGGTGGTTGCGGTGTGGAGCTTGAGCAGGTTGTGGGCGGTGGCGATCAGGGTGAGCTCGGCGCGGACCGCGACGAGACCCCGAACCCGGAACCGGTCGGCGATCCGGTTCTTGATCTGCCCGAAGACCGGTTCGACGGTGACTTTGCGACGTCGGTAGCGCTCGCGCGCCTCGGGCTCGGCGAGCCGTTCGCGCATCCGGCGGCGCACCCGCGACTCCTGCCGGGGTGGTTGTTGCTGCTCGGGGTCGCGCAGCGCATCACGTGTGGGCGGGACCAGCGGTCGGGGGCCCCGCCCCTGCTGGTGGACGTCATCGAGGGCGGTGATGTCTCCGGCGGTGAAGTAGCCGGTGTCAGCGAGCACGGTCTCGACCGGGGCGTCGATCCCGGCGCGGGCGAGGTTGTCCAGCGCGGCGGCGGTCATCGGGGCGAGCAGACCGGCGTCGTTGGCCTGGTCGACGACCTCGACCGCGATCACGACCTGGTCGTCGCCGACCACGGCCTGGGAGTTGAAGCCCTGCAGGAACCCCTGCGCGGTCCGCAACGGCCGGGAGTCGGGGTCGGTGGTGTTCGCCCGCACCGGCTTGTCCCCGGCCGGGGTGCTCTCGGTCGGGGTGGCCGGTGCCTCGGTCGGGGTGGCCGGTGCCTTCGGGGGCCGGCCTTTCGGGAAGCGCCCGTGGGTGGCGTGGTGGGCGTTCCGGGCCGCGAGCCTGGTCTCGTAGCGTTGCTGCTGGGCGGCCGCTTCCGCCGCCCGGGCGGCGTTCTGCTCGGCGACCTTCGCCGCGGCCCGGGCCAGCCGGGCCCGCCGCGCGGTCGGGTCGTTCATGTCCTCGGGCGGCTCGTCGCCCCGTCGTCCCGGCCCGTGCTCGGCGTCCTCGGCGGCGTCGCTGGACTCGGCCCGTTCCAGGCGGTCCTCGACCACCCCCGCCAGACCCTGGTCATCGGGCTCCGGGTCACCCAGCTCCGGGCCACCCAGATCCGGGTCACCCAGATCCGGGTCATCGGGCTCCGGCTCACCCAGTTCGGCCTGGGCTTTGGCGATCCCCGCCGCGGTGCGGTTGCGCCGCGACGAGGCGTTCGCGGCGATCTTGCTGCCATCGACCGAGATCGTCCCGACCCGCCCCAGCCCCGCGGCCGCGCAGACCTTGAGGACCTCGATGAACAGGTCCTTGAACACCTCGCGGTGCCGGACCCGGAACGCGGCGATGGTGTCGTGATCAGGGACCTGGTTGGCGGTGATCACCCGGAACGCCACGTCGTGGCCGCAGGCGCGTTCGATCCCGCGTGAGGACGTCAGACCCACCGCATACGCGTAGATCAACAACGTGAGCATCATCGCCGGGTCGTAGGCCCGCCGGCCGCGACCCCCCAGCCGGTAGGTGGAGATCAACGCGGTCAGATCCAACATCTCGACCGCGTCGATCACCGTCCAGGCCAGATGCCCCTCGGGCAGCCAGTCCCGCACATCCGGGGGCAGCAGGAACCCGGTGTCACGATCCACCGGACGGAAGTCACGAGCCACCCCAAGATCCAATCAGAGGCGCTGGCGCCGGTCTACAAAAGCCGACAGGCTCTATAGCCCCACTTAGTGCTCACATGACGAAGTCACCTAGCCCCGACGCCTCCAGCCGGGCCCGATAGTCCACGATCCGCCAGGGCAGCGTGTTGACCACGCGGCCGGCGGCGTTGCGGTACCAGTTCGTCATGCCGGGGTGGGTCCAGATCATCCCGGCGTGCGCGGCGTCGACCTCCTCGTCGTAGGCCGCCGCGACGTCGGGCCGTACCTCCAGAGCCGTACCGCCGCCGTCGAGCAGGCCCGCGACCAGCCGCGCGACGTACCGCATCTGCAGCTCGATGATCGTGATCTGCGAACCGCCGTGACCGAGCGCCGTGTTCGGGCCGGACAGCAGGAAGAGGTTCGGGAAGCCGGGCACGGTGACGCCCAGGTACGCCCGCGCGTCGTCCTCGCCCCACGTCTCGGCCAGCGAGCCGACGCGACCCTGCACGTCGACGCCCGCCAGGAACTCGTGCGCGGCGAAGCCGGTCGCCACGACGACGACGTCCGCGTCGTACTCCGTGCCCGACGTCGTCCGCAGCCCGTGCGGCAGCACCTCGGCCACGGCCTCCGTCACGAGCTCGACGTCGTCGCGGCGCAGGGCGGCGAACCAGCCGTTGTCGAGCAGCATCCGCTTCCCGAACGGCGGGTAGTGGGGGAGCGCCTTCTCGACGAGGTCGGGGCGCCCGTCGAGCTCGGCCTCCAGGTACCGCGTGAAGTGCCGGCGGTGCCCGTCGTTGGCGGCGTTGACCGAGCGCTCCGGGTGCTCCCAGCCGGGGTCGACGACGAGGGCCGGGTGCACCTTGTCGTTGAACGTCCACGCGAGGCGGGCGCGGTACCAGCCCGCGTAGAACGGCACCTCGGCGAGCACCTGCTGCTTGTCGGCGCCGATCTCGTCGAAGTAGCCCTCGTGCGGCGCGATCCACTGGGGTGAGCGCTGGAAGATCGTGACGCGGCCGGCCCGACCGGCGATCCGCGGGACGATCTGCATGGCGCTCGCGCCCGTGCCGACCACCGCGACCCGTCGTCCGGAGAGTTCCAGGTCGTCCGGCCAGCGGGCGGAGTGGAAGAGCGGGCCGTCGAACGCGTCGAGGCCGGGTAGGTCGGGCATCGTCGGGCGGTTGAGCTGCCCGACCGCCGAGATCACGAGCGCCGCCGACCGGGTCTCCCGGCTCCCGTCCCGACGACGGGTCACCAGCTCCCAGCGCGAGGTCGCCTCGTCCCAGGTCGCCGACTCCACCTCGACGCCGAACTCGATGGACCGGCGCAGGTCGGCGGAGTCGGCGTAGTCGCGCAGGTAGTCGAACACCTCGTCGCGGCGCCCGAACGCGGTCGACCAGGGGTGCGGGCGGAACGAGTAGGAGTAGAGGTGGCTCGGGGTGTCGACGCCCGCGCCGGGATAGCGGTTCTCCCACCACGTACCGGCCACGTCGGTGTTCCGCTCGAGCGCGGTCACCGGGATGCCCATCTCACGCAGGGTCGCGACGGCGAGCAGCCCGCCGACGCCGGCGCCGATCACGAGGGCGTCCGTGCCGGGCGGGACGGTCGGGTGCGGGGTCGGCTCCGGGGACGCCGCGCCCAGGGTCTCGGCCATCATCGGCTCGAACTCGTCGCCCACGGGCTCGCCGGTGAACGTCCGCAGCATCCGGAGCAGCAGGTCGCCCCGCGGCGCCGGGATCACGGGCTCGAGCCCTGCCTCCACGGCCGTGGCGACCGCGTCCCGGATCTCGGCCTGGACCTCGTCGGGCAGCCCACCCGTGTCGTGGTCGTCGAGGCCGCGCGCACGGGTCGGCGCGTACGGCGCCTCCAGCCAGCGGAGGTCGCCGGTCAGCTGCACCAGACACATCGTCAGGCAGGGCACGTTCGCCGCGTCGAGGGCGCGGCGCAGGTCGGTGCGGCTGGCGGTGGTCACGTCGGCGACCTTACGGCGGGTAGGTCACCTCGGCGCAAGCCCTCGGACGACCTGCAGGGACGGGGTTGACGTGTGCTCGCCACCACAGCACAGTGACCGGAACCTGGCCTACCCGCGGATAGGAGAACCGGCGATGGAGCTGGACGAGGCGATGCGCACGACGGGCACGTGCCGGTACTTCCGCGAGGACCCGGTGCCCGACGAGGTGCTGCACGCGGCCATCGACGCGGCCCGCTTCGGCCCGCAGGGCGGCAACCGGCAGCCGGTGAAGTGGATCGTCGTGCGCGACGCCGCCCGCAAGCAGGCCCTCGCCGACCTCTACCTCCCGATGTGGGAGGCCTACTTCGCCGGGATCGGCGAGGGCACGGTGCAGGCCAACGCGCTGCCGAAGACGGTCACCGACGCCGACCACTTCGCCCGCCATCTCGCGCAGGTCCCCGCGATCCTCGTGCTGTGCGCCGAGACCTCCGGCCTGCACCCGACCGACACCGACCTCGGCCGCCTCTCCGTGGTCGGCGGCGCCTCGATCTACCCGACGATGCAGAACCTCTGCCTCGCGCTGCGCGCCCAGGGCGTCGCCACCGCGGTCACGACGCTGCTGTGCGCCGTCGAGCCGCAGGTCCGCGAGCTGCTCGCCGTCCCCGACGACCACATCACCGCCGCCCACATCGCGGTCGGCTACCCGGCGCGGTCCTTCCCGACGAAGCTGTCGCGCACCCCGGTCGAGCAGATCACCTTCGACGAGACCTTCGGGCGCCCGCTGTTCGCCGGGGCGCCCGCGTGAGCACGTCCGTCGACGTCCGCGCCCTGCCCGAGGTCCACCGCCGCCCGGTGGGCCGGGCGACGATCGGTGACCAGCTCCGACGGCACGCCCGCACGCAGGGGCGGCGGGTCGCGGTCATCTCCTACGACGCCGGGGCGCGGCGCGAGACCACCTACGGCGAGCTGGACCGGCAGGCCAACGCCGTCGCCCACCACCTGCTCGCGCTCGGCGTGCGGCGCGGGGACCGGGTCGCGGTGATGGCCCGCAACGCCGTCGAGGTCATCGCCGTCTACTACGGCGCGCTCAAGGCCGGCGCCGCGTTCACCGGGATCAACGTGCTCCACGGCCGCGACGAGGTGGCGGCGCAGCTCGGCCACGCCGAGCCCGCCGTCGTGATCGCCGGGGCGGAGTACGTGGAGCTGCTCTCGCCGATCACCCCGGGCGTGCTGGGGCGGGTGGTGCTCGGGTCGGGAGTCGACGGCTGGGTCCCGCTCGCCGAGGTCCTCGCCGGCCCGGACCACGAGCCCGACACCGACGTCGACGAGCACGACCTCGCGATGCTCGTCTACACCAGCGGCACCGAGTCCACGCCGAAGGGCGTGATGATCCCGCACCGGAACTACCTGATCTCGACGGCGCCGGCATGGAGCTGGGGCCTGCGGACCGGCCCGGACGACACGTGGCTGTTCGCCATGCCGTTCTTCACCATCGCCGGGCTCGGCTCGATGACGACGCTGACGATGATGGGTGCGACGCTCGTGCTCCCGGACTCGCTCGAGCCCGCGCGGGCGCTGGAGCTCATCGCGTCGGAGCAGGTCACGGTGGTCGCGCAGACCCCGACGTTCTACCTCGCGCTCGCGCGGGCCGAGGGCTTCGGACCCGCCACGGTCGGCTCCGTGCGGCGGGCCATGACCTACGGCGGGCAGGTGTCACCGGCCGCCGTCGACGCGTGGGCCGATGCCGCCGACGGCGTCGTGTGGGGCACCTACTGGGGGCAGTCGGAGCTCTCGCAGCTCGGTTCCGTCGGCTGGTTCTCGCGGCTGGAGGACATCCCCGACGCCGACCCGTCGTGGATCGGCGTGCCCGTCACGCACCTCGAGACGCGGATCGTGCGCCCCGACGGTGCCGACGCCGCGCCGGGGGAGCCGGGCGAGCTCTGGTGCCGCTCGCCCTCGGTGATGCTCGGCTACTTCCGGGAGCCCGAGCGCACCGCGGAGGTCTTCTCCGACGACGGGTGGCTGCGCACCGGCGACATCGTGCGGGCCGACGAGGCGGGCAACCTGTTCTTCGCCGACCGGGCCAAGGACATGATCAAGTCGGGTGGCTTCAACGTGTCGTCGCAGGAGGTCGAGCGGGTGCTGCACGCGCACCCCGCCGTCCTGCGCGCCGCGGTCGTCGGCCGCCCCGACGAGTACTGGTCGGAGGCGGTGACGGCGTTCGTCATCCTCGGCGCCCCCGTCCAACCGGCGGAGCTCGTCGCGTACTGCCGGGAGCACCTGGCGTCGTACAAGACGCCGAAGGCCGTGCACGTGGTCGAGGCATTCCCGGTCGACGGGCAGGGCAAGGTGCTCAAGCGCGAGCTGCGGCGGGTCGATGTCTGAACCCGTCCCGCTGTCGGGGCGGCGCCGGGTCACCCCCGAACAGATCGTCGACGCGGCGGCAGCGTTGTTCGCGCGTGAGGGCTACCACGCGGTGGGCACCCGGCACATCGCCGACGAGCTCGGGATCCGCGGCGCCTCGCTGTACCACCACTACGCGTCGAAGGAGGAGATCCTCGCGGCGATCTGCCGACGGGTGACCCTGGAGCCCGTCGAGGAGACCCTGCCGCTGCTCGACGACGCCGGCACCCCCGGCACCCGGCTCGCCGCCCTGTGCCGGGCGCACCTGGAGCACCTGGTCCGACGGCGGGTGGAGTTCCTCGTCGGGCTGCAGGAGCTCGCGGCGCTGACGCCCGAGCACCGCGCCGAGGTCGAGTCGCACCGGCGGCACTACCAACGGCGGGTTCGGGACACCGTGACGGCGGGCGTGCGGTCGGGGGAGTTCACCGTCGAGGACCCGGCCCTCGCGGCGCTGGCCCTGCTCGACGCTCTGAACGGCACGGCCCGCTGGTTGGACCCGGCCGGCTCGCGGTCACCCGACGTCGTGGCGGACGTGTACGTGCGGATGCTGGTGGACGGGCTGCTGGGCCGCCGGAACTGATTGCGGAGATCCGAAGTCCTGTGGCGACACGCCCACCGGCAGCGGCGACGCGCCCCGGAGGTTCGGATCTTCATCGTCCGGCGGGTCAGCCGAAGCAGCGCGGTCGGGTCCTACGCTGCTCCGCGTGACGACGGTGCTGCTGGTCTCGGGGAGCACCCGGGCGGGGTCGACGAACACGGCGCTGCTCCGCACGGCGGCGGCGATGGACCCGGCACGGACACGGCTGTACGACGGGCTGGCCGCGTTACCCGCGTTCAACCCCGACGACGACGTCGAGCCGCTCCCACCCGCCGTCGCCGACCTGCGGGGTGCGCTGGCCGCGGCCGACGCCCTGCTGATCTGCACGCCCGAGTACGCGGGCGCGCTGCCGGGCGCGTTCAAGAACCTGCTCGACTGGACCGTCGGCGGCGCCGAGATGCCCGGTCTGCCGGTGGGGTGGATCAACGCGGCCGGGGTCGCGGCGCCGACCGGCGGGCGCGGGGCGCACACCGAGCTCGCGACCGTGCTCGGCTACGTCCAGGCGCGGGTCGTGGACGCGGCCTGCCGTCGGGTGCCGCTGACCCGCGCGCAGGTCGGCGACGACGGGCTGATCGCCGACCCGGCCGTCCGGGCCGAGATCGCGGCGGCGCTCGACGCGGTGTGCGGCTGCGCCGCAGGTGAGCAGAAAGTGGGCCTATAGCGCCACTTACTGCTCACCTGGCGAAGCCACAGGCACGAGCGGGTGGATGGCGGGCGGCCCCGCGAGGTGCTCGCCCGCCGTCGTGAAGGCCTGGGCGACGTGCGGGGTCTGCATGTGGGCGTCGAGGTCGGCCTGGTCGCGCCACTGCTCGACGGTGACGAACACCGTGCCGTCGGCGCCGGAGCGGTTGAGCTCGTAGGAGAGGCAGCCCTCCTCGCCGCGGGTGGCGGTGACGAGCTCGGCGAGGGCCTGCCCGACGAGCTCCTCGGAGCCGGGCTTGGCGGTGATCAGGGCGACGACCTGCAGCGACATGGCGTCACCGTAGCGGTGGCGCGCAAGGGACTCGCGCGCCACCGCCGCCGGCCTCAGCCGACCTTGACGTCGTACCGGTCGAACATCATCACCTTGTCCCAGACGGCGACGAAGTCGCGCACGAAGCGCTCCTGGGCATCGTCACCTGCGTACACCTCGGCGATGCCGCGGAGCTGGGCGTTGGACCCGAAGACGAGGTCGTTGCGGGTCGCCTGGAACACCGGGCGGCCGCTCTCGCGGTCGTCGAGGGTGAACGACGTCGCGTCGTCGTCGGCCGCGTGCCACTCGTAGTCCATGCTCGTCAGCGCGTCGAAGAAGTCCGTGCTGAGCGTGCCGACCCGGTTGGTGAAGACCCCGGCGCCCGACCCGTCGTGGTTGCAGCCCAGCGCCCGCAGGCCACCGGTGAGCACGACCCACTCCGGCGCGCTCAGCCCGAGCTGCGCCGCCTTGTCCAGGAACACCCGCTCCGGGGC
Organism: Actinomycetospora corticicola; assembly: GCF_013409505.1. Lineage (NCBI taxonomy): Bacteria > Bacillati > Actinomycetota > Actinomycetes > Pseudonocardiales > Pseudonocardiaceae > Actinomycetospora > Actinomycetospora corticicola. The sequence goes on from NZ_JACCBN010000001.1 coordinate 779,119, forward strand.
CATGCCGGTGATCGAGGTGTAGCCGTCGATGACGTAGTTGCGGAACCCGTCGACGACGGGGGCCAGCCACTCGAACTGCGACACGTCGGTCTGGTCCTGGGTCGCGTCGACCCGGCCCGGCGTGAACGGCACCGTGACCTGGACGCCCGCCGCGGCGGCCGCCTGCTCGACCGCGACGCACCCCGCCAGCACGATGACGTCGGCCAGGCTCGCGCCCCCGGCCTCGGCCACCTCGCGGAGCTTCGCGACGACGGGGACGGTGCGGGCGTTGATCGCCCAGTCCTTCTGCGGGGCCAGGGCGATCCGGGCCCCGTTGGCGCCGCCGCGCTTGTCGGTGTCGCGGTAGGTCACCGCCGAGGAGAAGGCGGTGAAGGCCAGGTCGGACACCGAGAGCCCGGAGTCGAGCACGGCCTGCTTGAGGCGCGTGACGTCGGCGTCGGACAGCGGGCCGTGCTCGGCGGCGGGCAGCGGATCCTGCCAGATGAAGTCCTCGGCGGCGACCTCCGGGCCGAGGTAGCGCGACTTCGGACCCATGTCGCGGTGGGTCAGCTTGTACCAGGCTTTCGAGAACTCGCGGGTGAAGTAGTCGAAGTCGGCGAGGAAGCTCTCGCAGATCTCGCGGTAGACCGGGTCGACCTTCAGCGCGATGTCGCTGGTCATCATCATCAGCGGGTGCTCGACGCCGTCGAGGTGGGCGTCGGGGGTCTTCGGCGCGTCCGCGTCGACCGGCTTCCACTGCGACGCCCCGGCGGGGCTCTGCGTCTGCTCCCACTCGAGGCCGAACAGGTTCTCCAGGTAGGAGTTGTCCCACTGCGTGGGGTTCTGCGTCCAGGAGCCCTCGATGCCGTTGGTCATCGTGTGCTCGGCGTTGCCGGAGCCCTCGGGGTTGTGCCAGCCCAGGCCCATCGCCTCGAGCGGCGCCATCTCCGGCGGCGCGCCGATCCGGTCGGCGGCGACGGCACCGTGGCTCTTGCCGAAGGCGTGGCCGCCGGCGATCAGGGCCACCGTCTCGACGTCGTTCATGGCCATCCGGCCGAAGGTGATGCGGATGTCCTTGGCGGAGGCGGCCGGGTCGCCGTTCGCCTCGGGACCCTCCGGGTTGACGTAGATCAGGGACTGGTGCGACGCGGCGAGCGGCTGCTCGAGCTCGTAGTTCGCGTCGCCGGGGCGGCCGGTCCAGCGGTCGCCGCGGATGACCATGTCGTCGTAGGACTTCACGTCGGTCATGGCGATGTACTCGGGGCCCCAGTAGGTGGCGTCGTCGGCCTCCCACGCGTCGCGGCGACCGCCGCCGAAGCCCGTCGTCGGGAAGCCCATGACCTCGAGGGCGACGTTCCCGGTGAGGATCATCAGGTCGGCCCAGGACAGCGACGAGCCGTACTTCTTCTTGATCGGCCAGAGCAGACGCCGGGACTTGTCGGTGTTGCCGTTGTCCCACCAGCTCGAGATCGGGGCGAAGCGCTGCATGGCCTCGCCGGCGCCGCCGCGGCCGTCGGCGATGCGGTAGGTGCCCGCGGAGTGCCACGCCATGCGGATCATCTGCGGCGCGTAGTTGCCGTAGTCCGAGGGCCACCAGGGGACCGACGTCGTCATGAAGTGGCGGATGTCGGCCTTGAGCTCGGCGAGGTCGATCGAGTTGAAGGCGGCGGAGTAGTCGTCGTCGGAGAGCGGGTTCGCGGCGGCACCGTTGCGGTGCAGCTGCTCCACGCGCAGCCGGTCGGGGTACCAGTCGGAGAGGGTCGGGGCGGAGGTCTCGACGCCCCCGATGCGGTTGCCCCCGAAGGGACACGCTCCTTCGAGGACCTCGGAGTACTCGGCGTAGTCGGTCATGTCGGTGGCCCCTTTGCTGGAGGTCGGTCGAGCGGGACCACCTGTCCGGCGGGACCCGGGATCGTTTACCCCGGCACCGCCGGTCGACACCGGGACGACGCTACGAAACCGTGTCAGGGTGCTGCTCGCGGCCTCGGCCCACGGTTGCGAGCCGTCCGGGTCGGGCACCGTCGAGGAAAAGCGTCGACGGACGAGGAGCGCACGCCATGACGGACCTGACCGTGCCCCGCGGGGGCGAGTCCAGAGAACCCACGCCGGATCCGGCCGAACGGGACGCGTTCTTCCCGTCCCCGTACTCGCTCGGGCAGTACGTGCCCCCGCGCAGCGACTTCGACGGCGTCGAGCACGAGGGCGCCTACACGGAGGGCCGGTGGCGGATCCTCGTGATCGGCACCGACGAGCGGTACCTGCCGATGGCGAACGGTCGGCTGTTCTCCACCGGCAACCACCCCGTCGAGACCCTGCTCCCGCTCATGCACCTGCGCGCGGCGGGCTTCCAGGTGGACGTGGCGACGGTGTCGGGTCTGCCGGTGAAGCTGGAGCACTGGGCGACCCCGCCCGACGACGAGGCCGTGCACCGGGCCCTCGACGAGCTGCTCCCGCAGTTCCGTCGGCCGCAGCGGCTGGGCGCGGTGCTGACCGAGGGGCTCGACGACCACCTGGCCGTGTTCATCCCCGGCGGGCACGGAGCGATGCAGGGCCTGCACGACTCCGCCGACGTCCAGGCCGTCCTGGACCGGTTCCTCGGGACCGACCGCTTCATCATCACCCTGTGCCACGGCCCGGCGGCCCTGCTCGCGGCCGGCCAGGACCGGGCGGAGTCTCCGCTCGCGGGCTACGAGGTCTGTGCCTTCCCCGACGCGCTCGACACGGGCGCGAACCTGGAGATCGGGTACATCCCCGGGGAGATGCCCTGGCTGCTCGCCGCCGGGCTGCGGGACGCGGGCCTCGTCGTGGTCAACGACGACATGGCCGGACACGTCCACCGCGACCGCGGTCTCATCACGGGCGACAGCCCGCTCGCCGCGCACGCCCTCGGGAAGCTCGCCGCCGACGTCCTGGTCGAGCACGTCGGAGGCTGAGTCGGGCGGTGCTCCGCAGACGTGTGAGGGGAACCCTCGGGCGCTCTTGTGGCACGAGGGTTCCCCTCACGCGGGGCGGGGAGCGGGCTGGGGAGCGGGTGGAGCGGGTGGAGCGGGTGGAGCGGGTGGTCAGCTCATCCGGACGATCTGGAAGCCGACCTGGGTGCCGTTCACGCTGTTGACCGTCACGCCGAACTGCGCGGGGCCGCCGTCGACGGTCCCGGAGCAGGTGGTGGTGGCGCCGATCTGACCGGGCAGCGGCTCGGGGCAGGTGACGTCCTCGGCGGCGGTCTGGGCGGCGACCTCGGGGGCGAGCTGCTCCGGGGCGACGACCGGCGCGCTCGCGGTGCTCGGGGCCTGCTCGCCCGGGGCCTGCTGGGTGGTGCCCGGCTGCTGCGGGACCTGGTTCGCGACCGAGGCGGCCCCGATGCCGACGATGACGGCGACCAGCAGGCCGATCACGGTGAAGGCGATGGAGAGCCACATGCCGGCGGTCGCGAGCCCGCGACCCCCCTCGTTCCGCTGGGCGGTCTGCTTGCGGCCGATGATGCCGAAGACGATGCCGAGCGGGGAGAACACGAACGCGAAGACGATCGAGAGGATCGCCATGAGGTTCGTGCCCTGCGGCGCGGCGGGGGCGTACGCGGTGGCGGGCTGCTCGGGGGAGGCGTGCGGGGGGAGCTGCTGCGTCATCGATGGGTCCTCACGGGAATCGCCCCGCCGGCGGAGTGCAGCGGGGTCGATGCCGCACTGATCGTCCGTGCTGCACGGATTGCGACGGACTCCGTCGATCTTGATCGATCCTTCACTCGAATGCAGGAGTTTCGACACGGCATTCGTCACGAGAGGTATGCGCCACTGCCGTCCGACTGACGCGAGCCCGCCGTGGGCATCCCGCGTCGTGCCGCGCACCCTCCCCGCGACCCCGCTCGACGAGGCCTTCCTCGACCTCCGTGCGGTGTCGGTGCTCTCCGTCCACCTCGAGATCCGGGTGACCGGTCACGTCGACACGGCACGCCTCGCGGCGGCCCTCGCCACGGCCGCCGACGCCCACCCGATGGCCCGTGCCCGGCCCGCTCCCGAGCGCCCGTGGGCGCTGCACGCGCGCTGGGCGCTCGACGCGCCCCTCGCCGTCGAGGTGGTCGACGACGTCACCGTCGCGCGGGAGGTGCTGCAGTCCCGCCTGCCCGACGACCGGGCGGTGTCGGTGATGGTCGCCAGAGACGGCGAGGGAGACGTGGTGGCGTTCCGCTTCCACCACGCCGCGATCGACGGGCGCGGGGCGCTCCGGTTCGTCGCGTCGGTGGTCGACGCCTACGCCGGACGGCCTCTTCCCGACGACGGGCTCGCGCACGCCCGGGACCTCCGGCGCCTCGCCGGCGCGCGCGGTGCGTCCGACGTCGCCGCCCGCGCGGCGAAGATCGCCTCCGACGCGTGGGGGAGGGCCGGGCTGACCCGCATCGCGGGGGACGGCGGCGAGGACGGACCGCACCACGCCCTCGTGACCCGCCGTCTGGAACCCGCCGTCGTGAAGGCGCTGCGGAAGTCCAAGCCCGAGGGGGCCACCCTCAACGACTGCCTGCTGGCCGCGCACCTGCGCACCGTGGTCGCGTGGAACGAGCGGCGCGGCGGGCGGGTCGGGCGCAGCGTGTCGGTGATGATGCCGGTCGACCTGCGCGCCGACGGCGAGGTGGTGGCGAACCTCGCGAGCTACGTCGCGATCGTGGTGCCCACGCGGGATCTCGCGGACCCCGGGTCGGCGATCGCCGCCGTGTCCGCGCAGACCCGGGCGGTGAAGGAGCGCGGGACCGCGGGGTGGATCGCCGACGTGCTCTCGGTGCTCGTCGTGCCGCGCGGCGTGAAGCGGGTGGCGCCACGCCTCCTGCCGCTGGTGGAGGGGCGCTTCGTGGAGTCGACGATCCTGTCCAACCTCGGGCCGGCGTCGTTCGGCGACCTCGGTGAGGCCGGCGCGGTGCGCGAGGTGCGCTTCAGCCCGCCCGTCCTGTCCCCCCGGATGGCCGTGACGCTCGGGGTGGTCGGTCACGACGACGGGTTGACCCTCACCTGGCGGTCGCTGCGCCGCCAGGTGGGCGCGGCGGGCGTCGCGGAGTTCGCCGAAGTGTTCCTCGAGCGACTCGACGCGACGACCCGCGACCGGGGCTAGCAGCAGAGCGGAGGAGGCCCACGCTGCTGGAGCCCCCTACCGACCGCGCACCATAACCGTGCTTACCCGGGGAGGCCAGACCCCGCCCTCACGCTGCCGCGGCGTGGTCCTCGACCGTGGGACGGGCGGCCTCGTCGCGGTCGGCGAGCGCGCGCCGCACCGCGTCGTCGTAGGACATGGGGTCGAGCGGGACGAGGCGGCGGATCGCGTCGTCGCGCACGACCACCTCGTTCGACATCGAGTCGATGAGCGAGCGCCCGGTGGCGGTGTCGACGTCGGTGACGAGGGAGAGCCATCGGGACGACAACGACGGCGTCAGCAGCGGCACCGGCACGATCACCAGTCGCCGGCGTCCCATCACCGTCGCCGCCCGCTGCATCATGTCGGCGTACACGAGGACGTCGGGTCCGCCCACGTCGAAGGCCCGCCCGGTGGTGGCGTCGACGTCGAGCACGGCGACGAGGTAGTGGACCACGTCGTCGATGGCGATGGGCTGGGTGCGCGTGTAGACCCACTGCGGGCAGACCATGGCCGGCAGGTGGGTGATCAGCTGGCGGGTCATCTCCCACGAGATCCCGCCGTGCCCGACGATGATCCCGGCGCGGATCGTCGTGACCGGCACGCCGGCCTCCCCGAGGTGGGTCTCCACCTCGCGGCGGCTGCGGAGGTGGTCGGAGAGGTCGTCGCGGTCGTCGCCGAGACCTCCGAGGTAGACGATCCGGCGCAGCCCGGCCTCGGCGGCAGCCCGCCCGAACGCCCGGGCGCCCTCGGCGTCGGCGTGCACGAAGTCGGCGCGGTCGAGCGAGTGCACGAGGTAGTAGGCGACCTCGTGACCGGCGAGCGCCCCCGGCAGCGTCGCCGGGTCGTGGACGTCGCCGCGCACCGGGTCCCCGCACCCCTCGTAGCGGTCCGGACGGCGGGTCATGGCGGACACGGCGTGGCCGGCGGAGGTGAGGGCCTCGCACAGTCGCTGCCCGACGAAGCCGGACGCTCCCGCGATCAACAGTCGCATAGCCGACGGTTACCCCGGCGTCAAACCTCGCGGGGTGGATCACGGCCGTCGGCGACGACGGGTCGCGCGCGACTACCGTCCGGCGACATGCCCGCCGACGGCCCCACGATCCTCGCGACCTCCGGCGGCCTGCGCCGCGACGACCGCATCGACTGGCGGGTCGCCCCGCTGACCCACCACGCCGTCGAGCTGGCCGGCGTGGTCGGCCGGGCGCCGAAGGTGTGCCTCGTGCCGACGGCGGTGGGCGACGACCCGCGGCTGGTCATGACCTTCTACGACAACGCCTGGCGGGTCGGCTGGAACGCGAGCCACGTCGCGCTGCTGCCCATGCCCAACGTCGCCGACCTGCGGGAACACCTGCTCGCCCAGGACGTGATCTGGGTGTGGGGCGGCAGCGTCGCGGGCCTGCTCGCGCTGTGGCGGCTGCACGGCCTGGACACGATCCTGCGCGAGGCGTGGGAGGCCGGGGTCGTGCTGACCGGGGTCTCCGCCGGCTCCATCTGCTGGCACGTCGGGGGCACCACCGACTCGTTCGGGCCGACCCTGCAGCCCGTCATCAACGGTCTCGGTCTGCTGCCGTACGCCAACGGCGTGCACTACGACTCGGAGGCGGAGCGCCGACCGCTGCTGCACCGTCTCGTCGCCGACGAGGTCCTGCCGACCGCCTACGCCACCGACGACGGCGCCGGCCTGCTCTACCGCGGCACCGAACTGGTCGAGGCACTCACCGAACGCGACCGTGCGGGGGCGTACCGGGTCGAGCGGGGACCGGACGGCGCCGCGGTGGAGACGGAGCTGGACGTCCGGCGCCTGCCGAAGCCGGAGTGAGCGGGCGCCGGGCTCAGCGGTGGGCGTCCTCGTCGGTCCACAGCCCGTCGCGCTCGTAGAGCGAGCGCAGCGCGACGAGGTGGTCCCGCATGGCCTCCTCGGCCGCCGCGGCGTCGCCCGCCGCGATGTGGTCGGCGATGTCCCGGTGCCACTCGTCCACCCGGTCCCACTCCGCGGCCTCGACGCCGACGCGGCGCAGCCGGGTGCGGAGCACGTCGTTCACCGGCTGCCCCATCATCGTGATCATCAGGTTGCCGGTCGCCATGAGCACGGTGGTGTGGAAGTCCAGGTGGCCGACGAAGCCGCTCGGGTCCCGTCGGTCGCGCGGGGCGCCGGCCGCGGTGCGGATGGCCTCCACGGTGTCGGCGTCCGCCCGCTGCGCGGCCAGCCGCGCGGCGGAGGGTTCGAGCAGGAGGCGGGCCTCCAGCAGGTCGTGCAGCCGTAGCTGCGGGGTCATGACGAGGACGCCGAGCGCCCCGCCGACGTCCTCCACGACCTGCGCCGGGTCGGGCGCCGCGACGAACGAACCCCCCTGCACGCCCCGGGTGGTCTCGATGAGGTGCTGGCTCGCGAGGACCCGCAGCGCCTCGCGCACGGTGCTGCGGCTGACCCCGAAGGCCCGACCGAGGTCGGCCTCGTTCGGCAGGCGCTGGCCGGCGTCCAGGGAGCCGCCGACGATCTGGGCCCGGAGCTCGTCCGCGACCTGGCGGTACGCGGGCCGGACCCGCTGCACCCGGAGCCGGGCGGGAGCCGCCGGGCCCGAGGTCCCGCCGTCGGCCGCGGCGGCCGCGCGGGGGCTCGAGGAGGGGCGCGTCGGTGGCACGGCGGTCACCCTACGCGGCGTCCGACCCGGTGGCTGCGGCTCGATGCGTGAAACGTCCGACCGTCCGCCCCGTCGTCGGATGCCCTTGTGCCCGATACATCGGACATTTACGGTCGCTGTGACCCGGACAACAGCCTACGGCCGCGCGGCGCCATCTCCACCACCCGCTGCCACCGCCTCCGCTGCCGGGTCGGGACGGGCCGCCGTCGGGGAGGCCCGCGGAGAGGGGAGTGCCGATGACCGCCACCGACCCGCCGGACATCCGATCGACCGGTCCCCGGACCGGCCCGGGGTCGGACCTCGCGGCCCGCATCGACCGCCTGCCCGTGGTGACGCGGACCCACCGGAGGTGGGTGGTGGTCCTGGGCGCGCTGTTCGTCTTCGACCTCGTCGACCTGAATGCGTTCGCCTACGCCGCGCCCGCCCTGCGGGCCGAGTGGGGCCTGTCGATCGGCACGGTCGGGCTGGTGACCTCGGCGGGCTTCGTCGGGATGTTCGTCGGCGCGATCGTCGGCGGCCGGCTCTCCGACCGGTTCGGTCGGCGGCCCGTGCTCATCGGCTCGGTCTTCTTCTACTCCACGTTCTCGCTGCTCTCCGCCGCCGCGTGGGACGCGGCGAGCCTCGGGGTGCTGCGCGTGCTCACGGGGTTCGGCCTGCAGGCGATGACCGGCGTGCTCCTGGTCTACGTGAGCGAGATGTTCCCCCGCGCGCTGCGCGGGCGGTACCAGGCGATCCTGCTCGCCGTCGGGCTGGCGGGGGTGCCGATCGCGGCCTGGCTGGCCCGCCTCGTGGTCCCGCTCGGACCGGACACGTGGCGCTGGATCTTCGTGTTCGGCGCCCTCGGGGCGGTGTTCGGGCTCGTCGCGCTCCGTGTGCTGCCCGAGTCCGCGCGGTGGCAGGCGGCGCACGGCCGCACCACCCCGGCGACGGCGGCGCTCATCGCGCGGATGGAGGACGAGGCGCGCGCCGCGACCGGCCGGGAGCTGCCGACGCCGACGGCCGTGCCCCCGGTGCCCGCGGCGACGGTCGGCGACCTCCTGCGCGGGGCGCGTCGACGGGTCGTGGTCGCCGCCGCGGCCTGCGTCTTCCTCATCCTGAGCTTCTACGGGTTCACCGCCTGGGTGCCGACGCTGCTCGTGGAGCGCGGCTACACCACCGCGCAGTCGCTCACCTTCGCCTCGATCCTCGCGATCGCCGCGGTGCCCGGCGCGCTGCTCGCGTTCCCGGTGATCGACCGGGTCGAGCGCAAGACGCTCGTGTTCGGCCTGCAGTGCGTCGTCGCGGTGCTGCTGCTGGTCTTCGGCCTCGTCACCGACCCGGTCTGGATCGTCGTCAGCGGCTTCGCGGCGTCGATGCTCATGCAGACCGGCGTCGCCGTCCTCTACACCTACATCGCGGAGGTGTTCCCGCTCGAGCTGCGTGGGCTCGGCTCCGGGATCGCGAACGGGTCCGGGCGCCTCGCGGGCGTGGTCGGCGGCGTGCTGGTGGCGGCGATCTACACCGGCGCCGGCACGGTCGCGGTGTACGTCTACCTGGCCGTCGCCGCGCTGCTCATGGGGCTGGTCCTGCTGCTGTTCGGCGAGCGCACCAGCAACCGGACGCTGGAGGACATCAGTGCGGAGGCTCTTGCCCGGCAAACATCAGACCTTTAGCGTCCGAGGGGGCGACGAAAGGAGCTTCGATGACGGTCAAGGACGGCTGGCGCGGGCGGTTCCTCGAGGACTTCGAGGTCGGGGACGTCTACCAGCACCCGCTGGGGCGGACGATCAACGAGACCGACAACACCTGGTTCACCCTCCTGACGATGAACACCAACCAGGCGCACTTCAACGCCCAGGTGGGGGAGTCCTCGGAGTTCGGCCGGATGCTCGTCGCGTCGCCCCTGACGATCGCGATCGCCATGGGGCAGTCGGTGACCGACACCACGCAGAACGCCTTCGCCAACCTCGGCCTCGACGACCTCACGCTGACCGCGCCGGTGTTCGTCGGCGACACCATCTGGTCGGAGTCGATCGTGCTCGGGAAGCGCGAGTCGAAGAGCCGTCCGCACGCGGGCATCGTCACGATCCGCACCCGCACGCTCAACCAGGACGCCGTCGAGGTGCTGAGCTTCAAGCGCACCTTCTACGTCCACCGGCGGGACTCCTCGGGCTCGGCCTCGCTCTTCCCGCAGGCGGCCACCCCGCTCACGCTCGAGGGCACGTCGTGAGGCCGCTCGAGGACGTCCGGATCGTCTCGCTCGAGCAGTACGGGGCGGGTCCGTTCGGGTCGATGCACCTCGCCGACCTCGGCGCCGAGATCATCAAGATCGAGGACCCCGGTTCGGGCGGGGACGTCGGGCGCTACGTGCCGCCCTACGCCGGCGGCGAGGACTCGCTGTTCTTCGAGTCGTTCAACAAGAACAAGTCCTCGATGCTGCTCGACATCCGCACCGACGCCGGGCGCGAGGTCTTCCACGACCTCGTGAGCTCGGCCGACGCCGTGTACTCGAACCTGCGCGGCGACGTCCCGGCCAAGCTCGGGATCCGCTACGAGGACCTCAAGCACGTCAACCCGCGCATCGTCTGCTGCTCGCTCACCGGATTCGGCATGACCGGCCCGCGGGCCGACGAGCCCGGCTACGACTACGTGCTCCAGGCCCTCGCCGGGTGGATGTCGGTGACGGGCGAGCCCGGCGGCGCGCCGCAGAAGACGGGGCTCTCGCTGGTGGACTACAGCGGTGGGTTCGTGGCCGCGATCGGGCTGCTCGCGGGCATCCACGCCGCCCGCCGCGACGGCGTGGGCACCGACTGCGACCTCTCCCTCTACGACACGGCGGTCAGCCTCCTGACCTACCCCGCCACCTGGCACATGACCGAGGGCTTCACCCCGGCCCGCACCCACCACTCCGCCCACCCGTCGCTCGTGCCGTTCCAGGCGTTCGAGGCCGCCGACGGCTGGCTCGTCGTCGGGTGCGCGAAGGAGAAGTTCTGGGTGCGGCTCACCGAGGTGATGGGCCGCCCGGAGCTGGCGGGAGACCCGCGCTTCGCCACGTTCGCCGACCGCGACCGGCACCGCGACGTCCTCGTCCCGCTGCTCGAGGACGCCTTCCGCGAGCGCACCGTGGCCGAGTGGCTCGCCCCGCTGCACGCCGCGCGCATCCCGTCCGCGCCCATCCAGGAGGTCGCGGGCGCGCTGGACGACCCGCACACCCTGGCCCGCGCGCTCGTCGTCGAGACCGAGCACCCGCGGTTCGGGACCGTCCGCTCCCTGCGCTCGCCGGTGCGCGTCGGGCCGCCCGGAGCCGACGTCGTGCCGGCCCGTGGCGCACCCCCGATGGGCCGGGACACCGACGCCGTGCTCGCCGGGCTCGGGTACGACGACGAGCGCATCGCCGCGCTCCGCGCCGCCGCCGCGTTCGGCCCGCCGCCCGACCCGGCGACCGCCGCGAAGCCCCTCGCCGAGGCGGCCACCGCGCACCCCGTTCCCGAGGCGCCGTCGGCGCCCACCCGCTGAGGAGACACCGTGGACTTCACCCTGTCCGACGAGCAGCGGCTCTACCGCGAGACGCTGCGCGACTTCGTCGACCGCGAGATCGTGCCGGTCGCCCGCGACTGGGAGCACTCCGGCCGGTACCCCACCGAGATCGTCGAGAGCATGAGGAAGCTCGGCCTCTTCGGGCTGTCGATCCCCGAGGAGTACGGCGGGATCGCCGCCGACACCGTCTCCTTCGCCCTGACCTTCGAGGAGATCGCCCGCGGGTGGATGGGCATCGCCGGCATCCTCGGCAGCCACTCGGTGTCGAGCTGGATGATCGCCCGCCACGGCACCCCGGAGCAGCGCGACGCCTACCTGCCCGAGCTCGCGACCGGCGAGCGCCGGACCGGCATCGCGCTCACCGAGCCGGGCGCGGGCACGGACCTGCAGGGCATCAGTACCACCGCCCGCCGCGACGGGGACGACTACGTCATCACCGGCACCAAGACCTGGATCACCAACGCCCGCCACGCCGACCCGCTGCCGGTGCTCGTCAAGACCGACCCGAGGGCCCAGCCCGCCCACCAGGGGATGAGCATCCTGCTCGTCCCCGCCGACGCCGAGGGCTTCACGGTCTCCAAGGACATCGGCAAGCTCGGCTACAAGGGCACCGAGTCCTGCGAGGTCGTGCTCGACGAGGTCCGGGTCCCGTCGTCGCAGCTGCTCGGCGGCGTCGAGGGCAAGGGCCTGCAGCAGGCGCTCTCCTCGCTGGAGACCGGGCGGATCAACATCGCCGCCCGCTCCGTCGGCATCGCGCAGCGGGCCTACGACGAGGCCCTCGCCTACGCCCGCGACCGGACGGCGTTCAAGCAGCCCATCGGCGACTTCCAGGCCGTCCAGCTGCGGCTCGCCGAGATCGCCGTGCAGCTGCAGGCCGCGCGGCTGATGACCTACTGGGCGGCCTCGCGGATGGACGACGGCGTGCGGATGGACACCGAGTCCGGCATGGCGAAGGTGTTCGCCTCGGAGACCGCGCTGCAGTGCGCCACCGACGCCATGCGCATCCACGGCGGCTACGGCTACTCGACCGAGTTCGAGATCGAGCGCCTCTACCGCGACGCCCCGCTCATGTCGATCGGCGAGGGCACCAACGACGTCCTGCGCACCGGCATCGCGAAGTCGCTGCTGGCCGGCAAGGCGACGGTGGGATGAGCTTCCCGACGTCGGATGCGCTGCGCGACCAGGCCGCCCGCCTCGGCTTCACCCTCGACGACGACCTCGCCGAGGCGATGCACACGGCGGTCACCGGCGCGGAGCCCGCGATCGCCGCGCTGCGCGACCGGCCCCGTGCCCTCGACCTCGACGCCGACCCGGCCGACGGGGACCGGTGGGTCCGACGCGACCGCACCGCACCCGCCGTCGGGAATCTTCCTGACGACGAGGAGGGCATCGGAGGTCTCCTCGCCGCCTACGCCGCGGGGGAGCGGACCCCGGAGGACGAGGTGGCCCGGTCGCTCGCCGACCTGCGGGCCACGCACGAGGCGTTGAACTGCACGATCCGGTTCCTCGACGACCGCGCCACGGCGGCCGCGGCGGAGTCCGCGCGGCGCTGGCGCGACGGCACGGCCCGTCCTCTCGAGGGCGTGCCGTTCGGGGTCAAGGACGTCATCGACGTCGCGGGCGTCCCGACCACGGCGGGGTCCTGGTGCCACGGCGACACGCCGGCGGCGGCGTCCGCGGAGGTCGTGCGGCGGCTCGAGGCGGCCGGAGCGATCCCGGTGAGCAAGGACGCGACGACCGAGTTCGCTGTCGGGGGCCCGCATCCGCCGCGCTTCGGGCCCACGCGCAACCCGTGGAACCGGGACCGCTGGGCGGGCGGGTCGTCGACCGGTTCCGCGGCGGCGGTCGCGGCCGGCGCCGTGCCGTTCGCGCTCGGGACCGACGTCGGCGGATCGGTGCGGCTGCCGTCGGCCTGGACCGGGCTCACGGGTCTGAAGCCCACCGCGGGCGCGATCTCGCGGGTCGGGGTCGTGCCGCTGTCGTGGACCGCGGAGACGGTCGGGCCGATCGCGCGCAGTGCCGCCGACGTCGCGCGCGTGTTCGACGTGCTGGCAGGCACCGACGACCGTGACCCGCGGTCCTGGCGGCCCGAACCCCCTATCGGCGTGCTCGATCGCTCTGTCGGGAACGCTCCGACCGACGTGCGGGGGCTGCGCATCGCGGTGCCCGGCGGGGCGCTGACCGAGCTGTGCGACGCCGAGGTGCGGGCGGGGGTCGACGCGCTGGTCGCGGAGCTCGTCGACGCGGGCGCGGAGGTGGTGCCGGCCGAGATCCCGGGAGCCGCCGCGGCGCTCGCGATCGGGTACCTCCTCGTGTTCACCGAGGCCGCGACGCTGCACCGGGTCGACCGGGACCGCTGGGGCGACTACGACCCGGTGGTGGTCCGGCGGATCAGCCAGGGCATCACCACCCCCGCGCAGGACTACCTGCGGGCGCAGCAGTTCCGGGTCGAGCTGCAGCGCGAGCTGGACGCGGTGTTCGCGGTGGCGGACCTCGTCGTCGTGCCGACCTGCCCGTCGACCGCGCCGCGCCTCGACGGCACGGTGGTGGTCGACGGCGTCGAGTACCCGCTCTACGCGGCGCAGTCGCGCTCGACGATGCTCGGCAACCTCACCGGGGTCCCGGGGCTCGCCGTGCCCACGGGCGTGGCCGCCGACGGGTGTCCGATCTCGGCCCAGCTGATCGCGCGGCCGCACGCCGAGGCGACCGCGTTGCGGGCCGCGCACGTCTTCCAGTCACGGACCGGTCACCACCGGCGACGACCCGTGGACGTTACACGGAAGACTTCCTCGCGATAAACGTCTGATGTATTTTCGTGGTCCGGCTCACAGCAGGACGCTCCCACGGAAGGTGTGGTCGACATGGACTTCGGGGTCTTCATCCCGATCGGCAACAACGGCTGGCTGATCTCGGAGAACGCTCCGCAGTACAAGCCCTCGTTCGACCTGAACCGCCGCGTGGTGCAGGAGGCCGAGGCGCAGGGCTTCGCGTTCGCGCTCTCGATGATCAAGCTGCGCGGCTTCGGCGGGAAGACCGAGTTCTGGGACCACAACCTCGAGTCGTTCACGCTCATGGCGGGCCTCGCCGCCGTCACCGAGCGGATCAAGCTCTACGCCTCCACCGCGGTCCTCACGCTGCCCCCGGCCCTCGTGGCCCGCATGGCGTCGACGATCGACTCGATCGCCCCCGGCCGCTTCGGCGTCAACATCGTCTCCGGCTGGGCCAAGGGCGAGTACGAGCAGATGGGCCTGTGGCCCGGGGACGACTACTTCGGCTACCGCTACGACTACTCGACCGAGTACGTCAAGGTCCTGCGCGACCTCTGGGAGACCGGCCGCTGCGACCTCGACGGCCAGTACTTCCAGATGAAGGACTGCGTCCTGTCCCCGCGGCCCACCGGCAAGGTCGACATCGTGTGCGCCGGGCAGTCCGACCGCGGCATGCAGTTCTGCGCCGAGTACGGCGACTACAACTTCATCCTCGCGCCCGGCGTCAACGACCCGCAGGTCTACCGCGAGCCCACCGAGCGCCTCGCGAAGGCCGCCTCGGCGAGCGGGCGCGACGTCCGGTCCCTGCCGCTGTTCATGGCGATCATGGCCGAGACCGACGAGGAGGCCCGTGCGAAGTGGGACTCCTACCAGGCCGGTGCGGACCTCGCGGCCCTCGGCTACATGTCCGACGAGGGCAGCAACGACACGACCGCCGACGAGTCCGGGACCGCGCGCACGATCAACCTCCCCGAGGGCGCGGTCAACTTCAACATGGCGACGCTCGTGGGCTCCTACGAGACCGTCGCGCGCCAGATCGACCAGGTCGCGGAGATGCCCGGCGTCGAGGGGATGATGTTCACCTTCGACGACTTCGAGCAGGGCGTCCACGACTTCGGCACCAAGGTCAAGCCGCTCCTGGGGTGACTGCGTCCTGTGAGTACTCATCCGTCTTCTGACACGGATGAGTACTCACAGGCGCGCAGCGCACCTCACCGTCGAAGGAGAGTCAACGATGACGA
The DNA here is from genome assembly GCF_013409505.1 of Actinomycetospora corticicola. NCBI lineage: Bacteria > Bacillati > Actinomycetota > Actinomycetes > Pseudonocardiales > Pseudonocardiaceae > Actinomycetospora > Actinomycetospora corticicola. The sequence goes on from NZ_JACCBN010000001.1 coordinate 794,383, forward strand.
TCGACAGCCCGCCGCGGACCTCGCTCGCCGCCGCCGTCGGGGACTTCGCGGCCGGGCTGCGCCCCGGCGACGTGCCCGACGAGGTCCTCGAGCGCGCCCGGTACCTCGTGCTCGACGCGGTCGGGCTGGCGTTCGCCTCCACCGTCTACGACTTCCCGACGAAGGCCCGCGACGCGCTGGGGCGCTTGGGCGCCGGCGAGCACCCGGTGCTCGGGATGCCCGACCGGCTCGCCCCGCGCGACGCGGCCACCCTCAACGGGGTGCTCGTGCACGGGATGGACTTCGACGACACCCACATCCCCGCCGTCACGCACGTCTCCGCCGCCGCCCTGCCGGCCGCGATCTCGGCCGCGACGACGGCGGGCGCGACCACCCGGGACCTGCTGCTCGCCTACGTCCTCGGCGTCGAGGTGTCGGCCCGGGTGGGGCTCGGCGGTGCGGGCGGGTTCCACGACGTCGGGTTCCACCCCACCGCCGTCGCCGGGGCGTTCGGCGCCGCGGTGACCGCGGCGAAGCTGTGGGGGCTGGACGCCGCCGGGATCACGGCGGCCCAGGGCATCGTCGGGTCCATGTCGGCGGGCCTGCTCGAGTTCCTCGAGGACGGCTCGTGGACCAAGCGCCTGCACCCGGGCTGGGCGGCGAGCTCCGGGATGACGGCGGCGGCGTTCGCCGAGCAGGACTGGCGGGGTCCGGCCGCCGTCTACGAGGGCCGGTTCGGGCTCTACGCGACCCACCTGCAGCGGCGCGACTCCGACCCGTCGGCGGTGGCCGACGGGCTGGGCGAGCGGTGGGAGCTGATGCGCACCGCGGTGAAGCCGTATCCGATCTGCCACTTCATCCACGCCTTCGCCGACGCGACGCTCGCACTGCGCGCCGAGCACGGGGTGCGGGCCGAGGAGGTGCGGTCGATCCGGTGCGCGATCCACCCGGTGCCCGGGAAGGTGGTCTGCGAGCCGCCGGCCAACAAGTGGGCGCCCCGCGACGAGTACGACGCGAAGTTCTCGCTGCCCTACGTCGTCGCCACCGTCCTGCGGCGCGGTCGCTTCGGGCTGGCGGAGCTCGACGACGACGCCCTGGCCGACCCGGCGACCCTCGAGCTGACCCGGAAGGTCGAGGTCGTCGAGGACCACGAGGGCGCCTTCCCGCGGGCCTACTCCGGCCACGTCGAGCTCGAGCTGCACGACGGGCGCCGGCTCACCCGCCGCGAGCAGGTCAACCGCGGCCACGACGAGCGTCCGCTGTCCAACGCCGACATCGAGGCGAAGTTCGACGGGACGATCGGGACGGCCGCCGACCCCGCCACCGCCGAACGCGTCCGGGCCGCCGTGCTCGGTCTCGGCGACGACACCCCGGCGATCGACTTCGCCGAGGCCTGCCGTGGGTGACGTCCGCGTCGGCGTCTTCCTCACCCACCAACGTCGTCCGGAGCAGGACCCGCGGGCGACGCTCGAGGACCAGCTGACCCTCGTGCGGACCGCCCGCGACGAGGGCCTCGACTCGGTGTTCGCCGGGCAGCACCACCTGGCGGCGTCGTTCGCGCACATCCAGCCGTTGCCGTGGCTCGCGCGGGTGGCGGCGGAGGCGGGCGAGATGACGGTCGGCACCGGCATCCACCTGCTCGCGCTGCACCACCCGGTGGACACCGCCGAGGCCTACGCGAGCCTCGACGTCGTGACCGGCGGGCGCTCTGTGTTCGGGGTCGGCCTCGGCTACCGGTCCGAGGAGTACGCCGCGTTCGGGGTCCCGCCGGAGGAGAAGGTCCGCCGGTTCACCGAGAACCTCGCGATCGTCCGGGCCCTGTGGCGCGGCGAGGTGGTGACCCGCGACCTGCCGTGGACCCGGCTCGACGCCGCGCAGGCGCTCATGCGGCCGGTCGCGGAGCCGCCCGTGTGGATGGCGGCGAACTCCGACAACGCCGTGCGTCGGGCCGCGCGCCTCGCCGACGCCTGGATGATCAACCCGCACGCGACGGCGGCGACCGTGCGGCGGCAGCTGGAGCTCTACGACGCCGAGCGCGCCGCGCACGGCCGTGGCCCGGGGACGTCCCGGCCGCTCATGCGCGAGGTGTTCTGTGCGGACACCCGCGAGGAGGCGCTCGAGCGGGCCCATCCGTTCCTCGAGGGCAAGTACCAGGTCTACGCGGACTGGGGGCAGGACCGGGTGATGCCCGACCGGGAGTCGTTCCGGATGGAGTTCGCCGCCCTCGCCGACGACCGGTTCGTCATCGGCGACCCCGACGACTGCCGTCGCGCCCTGCTCGCCTGGCGCGACCTCGGCATCGACCACTTCGTCCTGCGCACCGACTGGGCCGGCATGCCCCTGGCGTCCAGCCGTCGCTCGGTCGAGCTCCTCGCCCGCGAGGTGGCGCCGGCACTGCGGGAGTCGTCCTTCACGACGGCGGGGTAGGGCGGCGGCGGACGCGACCCGCCGTCGGGAGGATGGACGCGTGACGGACGTGGTGGGCATCCCCGGGACGGTCTGCTCGCCGGCGGTGTTCGACCCCGTGGCGGCGCTCGTGCCGGGGGTGCGCGCGGTGTCGTGGATGACCGCCCCCGGTCCGTGGACCGTCCCCGCCGTCGCCGAACGGGTGGCGCGGGAGCTGACGGCACCGGTGGTGCTGGTCGGGCACTCGACGGGGGGCGCGATCGCCACGACGCTCGCCGCGGCCCACCCCGACCTCGTGGTGGGGCTCGTCCTGGTCGACACCGGGGCGCACATGCGGCGCCACGGCGACGTCGACGCGATCATCGACCGCTTCGCCGCGCAGTGGGGGCGCGAGGCGCTGTCGGCGGTGCTCGACCGGTCGTTCGCGACGCCGCCGCCCGCCGACGTGCACGCCGACCTGCTCGCCTACGCCGAGGCGGTGCCGTCGGCGGCCGGCGTCGAGGTGCTGCGCAGTCAACGGGACCTCGACCTGACCGACGTCCTCCCGACGATCGCCTGCCCCGCCGCGGTGGTCCACGGCGTGCACGACCGCGCGCGGTCGGCGGCCGAGGCGGAGGAACTGGCGGCACTCCTCCCCGACGCCGAGCTCTTCTGGGCCGAGTGCGGTCACACGCCGGTGTTCGAGGCGCCCGGGGTGGTCGCGGCGGCGATCCGGTCGGTGCTCGACCGGGCGTCCTAGGCTCCCCGGGTGCCTCGTCGGCGGATCACCGCGCTCGTCCTGGTCGGGCTCGCCATCGTGTGGCTCCCGCTGAACCAGCCCGTCGAGGGACCGAAGCTGCTCGTGCTCTCCGAGACGCACGCGATCACCACGGCCGACCTGCTGTCGGTCGCGCTCGTACTGGTCGCGGTGTGGCTGTGGTGGTCGGCCCGGCGGCGCCGGGACCGTTAGCGCACGCCCGCCCGGCTGTGGCGCGGCGGCGTGTCGGCGGGGAACGGATGCGGCGGGGTCGGTCGGCCGGCCGGTGCCGCGTACGAGGCGTGTGCGGGTGGCGCCGCGGCGTGGGCCGGTGCGGTCTCGGCGTCGTGGCCGCGCCGCGGCACGCTCGTCGGGGGCGGCGACACGGGCGGCGACACGGGCGGGGCCGGCGGCATCGACGGCCGCATCGGCGCCGGTGCCGGCGCTCGCTCGGGAGCCGGGACGGGCGCCGGACCACGCCTGTCGTCGGGAACGCCTCGGGTGGCCTGGTCCTCGAGGAGATCGCGGATCTGGGTGAGCAGCTCGACGTCCGTCGGCTGTGCCGGACCCGCCTCCTCGCCGCGCAGGCGCCGGCTCTGCAGCGCCTTCATCGGGGCGACGACGAGGAAGTAGACGACGCCGGCGGTGATGAGGAACGTGATCGCCTGGTTGATGAAGTCGGCGTAGTCGAAGGCGACGCCGCTCACGCGGACCGTGCCGCGGAACTGGTCGCCGCCGGGGGAGAGCAGCTGGATGAGCGGCTTGAGGAACGAGTCGGTGAAGGCGTTGACGACCGCCGTGAAGGCGGCACCGATGACGACCGCCACCGAGAGGTCGATGACGTTCCCGCGGAGCAGGAAGTCCTTGAATCCCTTGAGCATGGTGGTCCTCGGGCCGGGAGCTGGGGAGCTGGCGGCGAGGCTAGGGACCGGGTCCGGGGACCGTCTCGGTGCGGACGGTGGGTCGCGGCGGGCCGGGCGTGCGGTGCGGTGAGCGTGCCGGCGGCCGTCGAGCCGTTCCCGGACACCGCGCGACACGCGCCGCCGGGCGACCTGGCCGTCCTAGCCGGGGAGGGTGGTCGTCGTGGTCGTGCTGCGGGCCGTGGTCGAGCGGCGGGTCGAGGTGGAGGCCGCCGGGGACGCGGACCGGGTGCCGTTCCTGCTGGTGGGGATCACGGGCGGTGCCGCGACCGGGGGAGTGACGGAGGTGGGCGTGCCCGACGGGGGTGTGGCGGTCACGGCGGCGGGGGCCGGCGTCGGGTCGCCGGTCAGGGCCGCACCCATGCCGACGACCGCCGCGAGGCCGACCGCCGCCACTGCGCCCACGATCAGGAGCTTCGCCCGTGGTCGCGGCCGGCGGTGGTGCGTGCGGACGGGCGGCGCCGTGGCCTCGAACGGCCGCGTCGGCGGACGAACCGGGACGTCGTTGCCGGTGGGCGTCTCGTCGGCCTCCGGCGCGGAGTGGCGGCCGGTCGTCGACGGCGTGTCGGTGGGTTCCGGACGCGCGTGTCGCCCGGTCACCGTGCTCTGTTCGGACATCGCGGCCTCCCGCCCTCACCGGGTGCAACGCGCGACACGCCGTGAGGTCACTCGACCGGACGATGTCGATCACCCGGAGGTCGGTGTCCGAGAGCAAGATCCTGTCCAGCCGTGCGAAGTGGTCGATGAGCGAGCACGTCGCATGGCGCGACGAGATCTCGGCGGCGAGCAGGCACGACGGTCCGGACCGGTGAGCCGGGCACGGCGGCCCGGACCGGTGAGCCGGGCGGGGCGACCCGCGCCGACCCGCCGTCGGGAAGGGAGCTACCGGGCCAGCGAGCGCAGGAGCAGCGTCTCGGCGAGGACGCAGCGCCGGAACATCGCGAGGTGCAGGCTCTCGTCGATGCCGTGCCAGCGGGAGGCCGGGTCGCCGACGCCCGTGACCAGCACCGTCGCGCCCGGGAAGGTGCGGGCGAACTCGGCGATGAAGGGGATCGTGCCGCCCATCCCCATCTCGACCGTCTCCGACCCGAAGGCCGCGGACAGGGCCTCGCGGGCGAGGTCGTAGACCGAGCCCTCCGGCGACAGCGCGAACGGTTCACCGGACGCGTGCAGCGACACCTCGAGGCCTACGCCCCAGGGAGCGTTCCGCGCGAGGTGCTCCCGCACCGCCTCGAACGCCGACTCCGTGGAGTCGCCGGGGGCCAGGCGCACGCTGATCATCGCCCGCGCCCGGTGCACGAGGATGTTGGCGGCGCCCTCGACGGCGGGGGCGTCGATGCCGAGCACCGCGATCGCGGGCTGCTGGGCGATCCGCTCCTCGACCGACCCGGTGCCGAGCAGGTCCACGCACTCGAGGACGCCCGCGTCGCCGCGGAACTGCTCCTCCGACATGCCGGGCACCTCGGAGGACCCCCGGACCAGCCCCGGGACGGCCACCGAGCCCTTGTCGTCGTGCAGGGTCGCGAGCAGGCGGCACAGCGCGGTGAGCGCGTCGCCGGCCGGTCCGCCGTAGACCCCCGAGTGCACCGCGCGCTCGAGCATCGACACCTCGACGACGATGTTGGTCAGGCCGCGCAGCGAGGTGGTCAGGGCGGGGACGTCGACGGCGGGGTTGCCGGCGTCGGCGATGACGATGACGTCGGCGGCGAGGTCGTCGTGGTGCTCGGCGAGCAGCGCGGACAGCGTCGGCGAGCCCGACTCCTCCTCGCCCTCCACGAACAGCGTCACCCCCACCGGCGGGCGGCCGTCGTAGGCCCGCAGCGTGGCGAGGTGGGTCATCACGCCGGCCTTGTCGTCGGCGGCACCGCGGCCGTAGAGCCGGCCGTCGCGCTCGGTGGGCTCGAAGGGCGCGCTGGTCCAGAGCTCGTCGCCGCCGGTGGGCTGGACGTCGTGGTGGGCGTAGAGCATCACCGTCGGCTGCCCCTCGGGCGCAGGCCAGTGCGCCACGACGGCGGGTGCGCCGCCCTCGGCGCTGAGCACCGAGACCGACGCGGCACCGGCCTCGCGGGCGAGGGTCGCGACCGCGTCGGCACTGCGACGGGTGTCCTCCCGGTGCGCGGGGTCGGCCCAGATGCTGGGGATCCGGACGAGACCGTCGAGGTCGCGTCGGGCGTCGGGGAGCACCGCGTCGACGGCGGCCTGCAGATCGGCGGGAACGTCAGCCATGTCCGCGACCCTAAGACCCCCGGGCGGCCGCGACGCAGTCGAATTCGACGCACGATCCCGACGGCCCGATGGGCTCGAACGGACCAACTTCCCCGGACGTCCCGTCCGAGTCGTTCCGCAGCTGCGGTGCGGGACGGGTGTTGCCGCCGTCTTCTCGGCCGACATCGCGATGCGATGTGCGCTGTTCGGGCGCCCGCCGTCCGGACCCCTCCGGTCGGTTCGGTTCGTCCGATAGATCCGACCGGGTACGACGTCGCGCATGACGATCGCCGCGATCTACCGCTACCCGGTCAAATCGATGCAGGGCGAGGCGCTCTCGCGCGCCACCCTCGACGAGCGCGGTGTGGTGGGCGACCGCGCCTACGCGTTGCTCGACGTGCAGACGGGCATCGTCGCGAGCGCCAAGGTGCCGAAGCGGTGGGACCAGCTGCTCCGCTTCTCCGCCGCCTTCGCGGGCGAGCCGGTGGCGGGGGAGCCGGCCCCGCCCGTCGTCATCACCTTCCCCGACGGCTCGACCCGCCGCAGCGACGATCCCGACGTCAACCAGGCCCTGTCGAGCGTGCTCGGCCGCGACGTCTCGCTGATCACGACCCCGCCCGACGGTGCGGGCTTCGAGGAGCTCTGGCCGGAGATCGACGACCTCGCCCCGCAGCACATCATCGACGCGACGATCGCGCGGCAGGAGGACACCGGCGAGGCGATCAGCCGCTTCGACGTCGCCGCCTTCGCGCCGCCCGGCCGCTTCTACGACCTCGCGGCCCTGCACGTGATCACGCACTCGACCCTCGCGCGCCTCGGCGAGCTCGCCCCGGACAGCCGCTTCGACCCGCGCCGCTACCGGCCCAACGTGGTGCTCGACGACACCGAGCCCGGGTTCGTCGAGAACGACTGGGTCGGGCGAGAGATGTCGTTCGGCGACGACGTGCGGGTGTCGTACACCTTCCAGACGATGCGGTGCGTCATGACGACCCTCGCGCAGGAGGACCTGCCCGAGGACCGCGACACGTTGCGCACGGTGGCGAAGCACAACCGCGTCGACATCGAGAAGAAGGAGGTCGCGGGGCGGTGGGCGTGTGCCGGGGTCTACGCGGACGTCACCGCCGGCGGTGAGCTCGCGGTCGGGGACGCCCATTCCTGACGTCGGGTGCTACAGCTCCTGGCTACCGGTCGCGGTGGCCAGGAGCCGGGCCACCTCCGCCTCGACCCGCTCCTTGTCGAGGCCGAGCCCGGTGAGCACACCCGTGCCGTCCTCGTCCTCGAGCAGGGCGAGCAGGAGGTGCTCGGTCCCCACGTAGTTGTGCCCGAGCCGCAGGGCCTGCCGGAAGGTCAGCTCGAGGACCTTCTTCGCGGCGGCGTCGAACGGGATGAGGGCGGGCGGCTCCTCGACCGGTTCGGGGAGCGTGGCGACGATCCTCCGGCGCAGCGCCTCCGGGGTCACCCCCTGGGCGGCGATCGCGCGGGCGCCGAGGCCCTCCGGCTGGCTGAGCAGCCCGAGCGTCAGGTGGCCGGGCGTGATCTCGGGGCTGCGGGCCGACCGGGCCTCCTCCTGCGAGGCCACCACGACCGACCGCGCGCGGGGCGTGAAGCGCTTGAACCCCTCCTCGGGGTCGAGGTCGTTCGACCCGCCCTTCGGCACGAACCGTTTCTGCGCGGCCTGCTTGGTGACGCCCATGCTCCGGCCGATCTCGGTCCACGACGCCCCCGAGCGGCGGGCCTGGTCGACGAAGTGACCGATGAGGTGGTCGGCCACCTCGCCCAGGTGCTCGGCGGCGAGGACGGCGTCGGAGAGCTGGTCGAGCGGTTGCTCGTGCACTGTGGTGATGGAGCGGATGAGGTCGTCGAGGCGGACGTGCGGTGGTGAGGTCATGCGTCCACCGTAGGTTGACGCCAGGCGCTCCGTCAACTGTCGGTGGACGTAGCGCTCTCAGTGCCCGGCGAGGGACCGGGCGCGCTCGAGGGCGTCCGGCGTGCCCTCGACCGCACGCCGGGCGACGGCACCCTCGAGGAGGAGGAAGAGGTACTCGACGCGGTCCGGGTCGTCGGTCAGCTGCTGGAGCACGTCGCGGACCGCCTGCTTGTGCGCCCGGATCACGGCGAATCCGGGATGGTCGCGGGGGAGCTCGGCGGCCGCCCGCTGGAAGCCGCAGCCGAGGTCGGTGTCGAACTGCGGGTGGACGAGGTAGGTGTCGAAGACCGTGTCCACGTCGGGCTTCGCCGCGAGGCGTTCCTGCAGGTCGGCCCACCAGCGGTCGTGCCGGCGCTGCAGGTACGCGGTGATCAGGGCGGCCTTCGATCCGAACTGGTCGTAGAGCGTCTTCTTCGTGACGCCGGCCGCCTCCGCGATCCCCGCGACCCCCACCGCCGTGATCCCGTGCTCGTAGAACAGCGCCGAGGCGTGGTCGAGGATGCGCTGCCCGGCCGGGGTGGTCACGACTTGACGGTATACCGACCGGTGGGTCAAGGTCTCGGGTAGTCCGATCGGTATACCTTGCTGGAGGCGGCCATGATCCGAGCCCTGACCTTCGACGTCGTCGGGACGTTGATCGATTTCGAGGCGGGCATCCTGCGGTGCGTCCGCGGGTTCTCCTCCGTTCCCGACGACGGGTCGGTGCTCGCGGCTTTCGGGGCGGCCGAGGACGTGCAGCAACGTCGGACGCCGGAGCTGCCGTTCCCGGCGATGCTCGATCCCATCGGGGAGCGGCTGGCCGCGGACCTCGGGATCCCGGAGCTGGCCGGGTCGCCGTCGCCGCTGCGCGAGTCGATCGCGTCGTGGCCGGCCTTCCCCGACGCCGCGGAGGTGCTCGGCCGGTGGCGCGACCGGTTCCGGCTCGTGGCGCTGACGAACGCCGACCGCGCGGCGGTCGCGGCCTGGGGTCCGGCGCTGGGGGATCCGTTCCACGACACCGTGACCGTCGACGAGGTCGGCGTGAACAAGCCCGACCCGCGCATGTTCGAGGCAGCGCTGGACAAGCTCGCCGGGGTCGGCATCGCCCGGGACGAGGTGCTGCACGTCGCGCAGAGCCAGTACCACGACATCGGCGCCGCGCACGCGCTCGGCCTGCGGACCTGCTGGGTGGAGCGGCGGCACGGGCAGGCGGGGACCGGGGCGACCCCGGCGGCGGCCGTCACGCGGCCCGACCTGCACGTCCACTCGCCCGCCGAGCTCGACGAACTCCTACCGAGCGCGGCTGTGCTCGAGGGCGAGCGGGCGGCGGGGTAGCGGGACGATCGGCGGCTCTGGTTCCGGGCCGGTCTCGTCGGCCCACGAGCGGAGGTGGCGTTCGTCGAGCGTGCCGCGTCGGGTCATCGCGATCCACGGTGCGGCCACCCAGCCGGCGACCACGACGGCGGCGGTCCCCAGCACCGCCGCCGTCGCCTGCCGCGGTCCTCGCGGGCATCCGCCCCCTCCCCCCGGCGGGGCGGTGCCTCGGTGCGAGCGACTCACGGACTCCATGACACCCGTCGGGCCTTTCGTACGGCTTTCACCCTTCGCGGCGGGATTGCGCACCATCAGGCGTGTCCGGTCGTGTCGACCGAGCCCCGCGCTCGTGGAGCCACTGCGCGAGGTCGTGGGCGCCCTCCGCGGTGGCTGCGTCCCAGGGGCTCTGGTCGGACCACGGCGGCACCCGGTTGACGTCGGCCCCCCGGGCGACGAGCAGTTCGGCGCAGCCCCGACGTCCGCCGTGGCAGGCGCCCCACAACGCCAGGTCGATCTCCTCTGCGGAGGGCGCCGGTTCGGTGGCGAGCAGGTCGGCGACGCGGTCGTCGAGGCCGAGGGTGGCCGCGTCGATCAGGGTGGTCGTGGCGCCTCGCTCGAGGAGGCGCCGGGCGACCGCCCACTGCTTGAACCCGCGCGCATCGGCGATCGGCGCACCGCCACCCAGGACCGCGCCCGGAGCCTCGATGTCGGCCCCCGCGTCGAGGAGCGCGTCGGCCGCCTCCACGTCGTCGCAGCTCGCGGCCCAGTGCAGGGGCGTCTCCTCGTGGGGTCCCCGGAACCGGGCGTCCACGTCGGCGCCGGCCGCGACCAACGCGGCAATGGTGGCTCCGACCTGCGGGTGGTGCCCGGGCCAGTCGGTCGCGACGTGGAGCAGCGTGCGGGACTCCCTCGTGGTGCCGAACCGGGCGGTGGCCAGCCAGGGGTGCTCGCCGAGCAGTGCCTGCAGGTCCTGGACGCGGCCCTCGCGGATCGCCTCGACGGCTGCGACGGCGATCGGATCGCCGGCTGGAACGGTGTCCACGGATCGCAGTCCACCACGGGGTTCCGGGCCCACTGAGCGGGCCCGTTCCATGCTCGTCCTCAGACGCGGGGGATGAGTGTCCAGGGGCGGTTGTGTCGGGGTGTTCGGGTGGGGTCGAGCCAGGCCGGTGGGGTGAACCACGGGAGGTGGTCGATCATGGCGACGTCCCATCCGGCGTGGTGGACCAGGTCGTGGTGATACCGGCAGAGGCAGACGAGGTTGTCGGGCTCGGTCTGTCCGCCGTGGGCCCAGTGGGTGATGTGGTGGAGCTGGGTGGTGCGCGCTTTGCGGCGGCAGCCGGGGAAGGCGCAGTGCCGGTCGCGCAGGGTCACGGCGCGGAGGATCCCGGCGGTGGCGGCGCGGGATTTGCGGCCGATGTCGAGGACCTCGCCCTTCGACCCGAGGACGACCGGGATGATCTCGGCGTCGCAGGCCAGGCGGCGGGCGGTCTCGGGGCCGATTGAGGTGGAGTCCCCGAGCAGCGCCAACGCTCCGCTGGCGTCGGTGAGCTGTTGGCGCAACGTCTGGTAGTCCAGGGTGACGGTGAGCGTCACCCGCTCCCGGCCGGGTAGTGACATCGCGTCGAAGTCCGGTGGGCTCCACGGCTTGTGCGGCGGCGGTTCGTCGTTGGGCTTGCCGTCGGCCTTGCCGCCGGGCTGGTCGTCGGGCGGGCCGACGCCGAACACTGGCGTCTCCTCATCGGCGGCGGCGGCGTTGCTGGCGCTGTCGGCGGTGTCGGCGTGGTCCGGGGCGACGTCCTCGGGCTCGGCGGTGTCGTCGTGTCCGCTGCCCGGGTCCTCGTCCTCGTACTCGGCAGCAAGGTCGGCGGTGTTCGCGGGCTCCGTTGCGGGTTCGGTGGGCCAGGCGGTGGTGTCGCCGTGGTCGTCGAGGTCCGGCAGCGGCATGGAGGCGGTGGGGCTACCGGGATGCTGTTCGTCGTCGCCGTGGTCGAGCCCGGCCCGGTGGCTGGCGGAGATCAGGTCGAGCAGTCCGGTGGCCTGCCGGTTCGGCTTCGAATCCCGGGCCTCGACCCGCGGGTCGACCCCGACCCGGCGACCGTCGGCGTCGTCGGCGACCGGTGGCAGGCCCGTCTCGGGGTCGGCGGTGACGGCGGTGGCAGGTGCGGGGGTGGCGGCGCGGATGGCGTCGGTGAACAACGCCGCCGCGGCCGGCTCGCGCAGCACCAGCTTCGCGTTGACCTGACCGTTGCGGCGCCGGGTCAGGTGCAGCTCGTTGCCGGTCGGGTCGTCGTCCTTCGGGGCGGCGCCGTCGGGGTCGAGGCGGTCGGCGATCGTCTTCGCCGCCGACGCCAACGCCCGCGGCGAATGCGTCGCGGCCAGCGTCGCGAGCTGCTCCTCCGCCACCGCGAGCACGCCGTCGTCCAACTCTGAGACGTTGCGGAGGCGGTCCATGGTCTTGGCGATGATCTCGACGTGTGCCCCGTCGATCACCCCGTCGTCCACGGCGGCGGCGGAGGCGGGGAGTTGGGCGGGGGTGGTCGCGCCGGTCGGGGTGGTGTGGGGGTGCAGGGCGTCGGCGTGCCGGTCGAGCCTCGTGACGGTCTGCGGGTCGAGCCGGACGTGGTCCTCCAACAACCGCGGCAGCCGCTGATACCTGGTCTCGGCCAGGACGTCGCTGTCGCGCAGCGAGGTGATCGCCCGGTACAGCCGGGCCCCGGCCAACCGCCAGGCGGTGGTAGCGGCGTCGACCTCGTCCAGCACCGCCTGCGAGGAGGCGGACAAGCCGCCCTCCGAGCCGGAAGCGGGTGCGTCGGTGACCCCCGGGACCGCCCACCCCGGCTCGTCAGCACCTGCGCACGGTACGTGGTCCTGCGGGTCGTCGGGCTCGAAGAACGGGGCCTCCGGCTCGGGCAACCACGGGAACAACGCCTCGAACTCGGCGTCGCTCAACGGGCGGCGAGCAGACTCGTCGGGGTCCTCGGGTTCCCAGGGCGGCAGCGGCTCGGGCCCCGTCCAGGGGTCCCACGCCGCGTCGATCGCCATGCACTCAGTATCGAACACCAGTTCGAAGAGATCAACCGGCGAACGGAGCAACTTCCGACCGGTCGTGCACCAGACACGCCACTCGAGGACCAAGCGACCGGCGCGGCGCGTTCCGACCTCCCGGCACCAGGAAGTGCCCGTGCACTGCCTCGACCACCGCCCGCGCGTGCGTCGCGCCTCCCTCGTGCGCCGGTCGCGCCGTGCCGGGCGTGGCGGCGGTTCTGGGGTGTCGGGCGACCTGCCGTCGCGAGCTGCTCCTGTGTCAAGCCGCGACGGTGTCCGGTGCGGTCCGGGACTGCAGGAGCAGGTTGAACACGACGCGCGCGAGGCGTCGTTTGAGGGCCCGCATCGCTTCGTTGTGGTTGTCGCCGCGGGCGCGTCGCTTGTCGTAGTAGGCGCGTCCGAGGCTGTCGGCCAGGCGGGTCTGGGTGAGCGCGATGCGGTGCAGGGCGGCGTTGAGTTGCCGGTTGCCGCCGCGGGCCAGCCGGTGACGGTTGGTGCGCCCGGAGGAGGCGGGGATCGGCGCGGTTCCGGCGTGCATGGCAAAGCAGGCCTCGGAACGGAACCGATCGGGTCGGGCGGTCTCGGCGATCAGCTTCGCCGCGGAGAGCGGGCCGCAGCCGGGCAGCTCGAGCAGCTGCGGGGCCAGCACCGCGACCCGGCGGGCGATCTCACGCTCTAACGCCCGGATACGGCTGGTGCGCTTGAGGATGTCGCCGACCAGCTCGGCGGCGAGCTCCCCGACCAGCCCGGGGTGCTCGGCGGGCAGCAGCGCGGCCAGCGCGGTCAGACGGGTGGGCTTGTCCAGCCCGCGGGCCGGGATGCTGCGCTCGAGTTCGGGGTCGAGTTCGTGCAGGTGCCAACGCAGCCGGCAGATCATCGCGGTCCGCTCGGTGACCAGGTGCTCGCGGTGATCGACCAGCAGCTTGAGCTCGCGGGACTCGGGGTCGTGCTCGGCGACGGGCAGGTTCGGCTCGCGCAGCGCGGCCCGGGCGATCGCGGTCGCATCGATCGGGTCGGACTTCCCGAACTGGCGTGCCGAGCTCCGGGCACCGGCCATCAGCTTCGGCGGGACCCGCCGGACCCGCTGCCCCGCGGCGAGCAGCGCCCGCTCCAAGCGCAGCGAGACATGCCGGCAGTCCTCGAGCGCCCACTCGATCTCCTGCCCGTCGGCAGCGAGTTCCCGGCACTCGCGCTGGGCCCAGGCCAACAACTCCAGGTGCCCGGCGTCAGTGGCCTGCACCCGACGCTGCGCGCGGCGGGCGCCGAGTTGATCGACCACGACCGCGGTGTGAGTGTCCTTGTGGACATCGACTCCGACCATCAGGACCATCGAAGGGGTCTCCTGCTCCTAGCCTGCGGGGGACAACAGGCCGGGCCGGTCGGCGGACACACCTCAGTGGGGGCGCTGCCACGCTCCTATCAAGTCACGCCGGCCGGTCCTGGCCGCCGGTGCCCGGCACAGCTCGCGCTGGCCTCCTGCGGAGACAGTCACATCAAGAGCCAGAGCACCGACGACCAGGATCCCGACCACCGCCACTGGCGGCACCACCGACCCTGACACTGAGGGTCACGTCAGACAGGTCGAACGGCCCGAGAGCCTGCCTGCTGTACATCTCGCGGCGGGGGCTGCGCGCCGCAGGGGGACCTGCCGTCGCGAGGGTGACATCAGGCAGGTCGGGCGGCCCGCCGCCCTGCCTGCTGTGCATCCCGGCGCCGCCACCCCGACGGCGGGGTGGGCGACCACGGGCCGCGAACGGCCCCGCCACCCGATCGGGGAGTAGTGCCTCGGTCGCGTGCCGTGATGCTTCGACTTTTTCCGCGATTCGGCGTCATCGAGTCACCGGATCGACGTTTCTCCGCCGTGCGGTACCCCGAACAGGGGATACCACACGGCCGGATGCCGAACTGACGGTGACTCACCGTCGTCGAGGGATCGGGTCACACGGTTGCTGTCTGTCGGGGACCAGCGATCCAGCGCACGTGAGTCGGCGGATCGAATCGACGGAGGTGACGGATGACCCCGCAGTCGCGGCTACGGGTCTCCATCCTGGGGCTCAACTACGCCCCGGAACCCACGGGCATCGCGCCCTACACGACCGGCCTCGCCCGGTTCCTGGCCGAGGCCGGGCACGACGTCCACGTCGTCACCGGACTCCCGCACTACCCCCACTGGCAGGTCGACCCGGCCTACCGGGGACGCCTCGTCGAGGAGCGCGACGGCGACGTCCGCATCACCCGCGTCGCGCACCCCGTGCCGGCCAACCCGGTCGGCCCCGGCCGTATCGCGATGGAGGCCGCCTTCGCCGCCCGGGCGACGCGCGTGGTCACGGGCGGGCGGACCCGCCCCGACGTCGTGATCGCGGTCAGCCCCGCCCTGCTCTCGGTGGCCGCGGCGGCGACGCTGCGCCGCCCGGGACGCACTGCGCTCGGCGTCATCCCGCAGGACCTCTACGGGCACGCCCTGGCGGAGACGCGGCTCGGCTCCGGCCGCACGGCCGCGGCCGCCGCTGCACTGGAGCGCCGGCTGCTCGCGCGGGCCGACGGCGTGGTCGCGATCCACGGGCGGTTCCGCTCCTCGATCGCCGCCCTCGGCGTCGACGAGGACCGCATCACGACGATCCGCAACTGGACCCACGTCCCGACCGCGCCCCGCCACCCGTCCGACCTCGCCGCGGTCCGCAGCGAACTGGGCTGGCGCGACGACGAGATCATCGCCCTGCACGCCGGGAACATGGGCGCGAAGCAGGGGCTGGAGAACGTCGTCGAGGCGGCCCGTCGGGCCGACCAGGACGGCGCGCCGGTGCGCTTCGTGCTCCTCGGCCACGGCAGCCGCCGCGACCGGCTCCGGGCCCTCGCGCAGGGCATCCGCCGCATCCAGTTCCTCGACCCGCTGCCCACCGAGCGGTTCATCGACGCCCTGGCCGCCGCCGACGTCCTCGTCCTCAACGAGCAGGCCGGGATCGCGGAGATGTGCGTCCCGAGCAAGCTGACCTCGTACTTCGCCGCCGGGCGCCCGGTCGTCGCCGCCACGAACGCGCTGTCGGCCGCGAGCGCCGAGATCGCCGCCTCCCGGGCCGGGGTGACGGTGGAGCCGGGGTCGCCGGTGGCGCTGCTCGACGCCGTCGTCGACACCCGCCTGCAGCCGGGCGACGCCGAGGCCATGGGGCTGCGCGGGCAGCTGTTCGCCCACGACGTCCTGCACGTCGACGCGGCCCGCCAGGCCTACGTCGGGTGGGTCGAGGGGCTCGCGGCCGCGCGCGCCCGCCCCGGCCACGCACCGCTCGAGCCGACGGCCACGGAGATCGGCGTCCTCGACGCCGGGCCGCGACGGCTCCCGAACACCTGGGTGGAGCCGGCATGAGGATCGCCCTGGTCCACAGCTACCACCACACCGAAGTCCCCTCCGGGGAGAACGTGGTGGTCGACGCCCAGGTGCAGGCGCTGCAGGACGCCGGGCACGACGTGGTCGTCGTCGCCCAGCACAACGACCTCCGGCGTCGTCGCGCGACCTACCCCCTCGAGGCCGCCGCGACGGTCGCCACCGGCTTCGGGCCGGACCCGACGGAGATGCTCCGCCGGATCGCCCCGGACGTGGTCCACGTGCACAACCTGTTCCCGAACTTCGGCACCCGGTGGCTCGCCCGCTGGCAGGGTCCGCTGGTTGCGACGCTGCACAACTTCCGGCCGATCTGCCCCGCCGGGACGCTGCTGCGCGACGGGAAGCGCTGCACGGACTGCATCCACACGCCGCGGGCGGCCGTGACCCACCGCTGCTTCCAGGGCTCGCGCCTCGCCACCCTGCCCCTGGCCGTGAGCACCCGCGGCGGCGCCACCGCGCACCCCGTGGTGGCACGCGCCGACCGGCTGATCACCATCTCGCAGCGCGCCGCCGACGAGTACCTGGCCGCGGGCGTGTCCCGCGACAAGCTCGTCGTCGTCCCGAACGCCGTCGCCGACCTCGGGCACACCGACCACGACACCGACCACGTCCACGCCCCCCGCTGGCTGTTCGTCGGCCGGCTGTCCGCGGAGAAGGGTGTCGCGGCCCTGCTCGACGCCTGGCCCGCGCACCTGCCGCTCGACCTCATCGGGACCGGTGAGCAGCAGGACGAGCTGCAGGGTCGCCACGGGGACCGGCCGAACATCCGGTTCCTCGGCGGGATGGGGAACGACGAGGTCCGGGCGCGGCTCGGCGCCTACACCGGCCTCGTCGTCCCGAGCCTCTGGGCCGAGGCCGGGCCGCCGCTGACCTACGTCGAGGCCCTGGCCGCCGGCGTGCCCGTCGTCGCGGTCGAGGGCAACGGCGCCGCCGACGACATCGCCCGGCACGGCACCGGGGCCGTCGTCCGGGCCCGCGACGCCGCCGAGCTCGCCGTCGCCCTCAAGGACGTGCAGCGCGACCGGCCGGCCCTGGCCCGCCGCGCCCGGACGACCTACGAGCAGCACTTCTCCACCCGCGCCTGGGTGACCCGACTCCTCGAGACCTACCAGGAGACCAGCCATGGCTGAAGCCGGCGGCGGCACCTACGCCGCGATCCTGTCCGACCTGCTCGCCCGCGGCGTGATCGCGGCCGACGACGCGATCCTCGTCCAGTTCGCCGGGGAGTTCGACGAGAGGACGACCGCCGAGGTCGGCCTCACGAACTGCACCTTCTCCAACCTCGCGCCCGACTCGCCGTCCTCGCGACTCACCGCCGGCCGCCACGCCGACGCGCACGCGATGCCCTACGCCGACGGGTCCTTCGACCACGTCATCGGGCACGCCGGGCTGCACCACTGCTCCCGTCCGCACCAGGCGCTGCACGAGATGTACCGCATCGCCCGCTCGTCGGTGGTCGCGGTGGAGAACCAGGACTCGCCGCTCATGCGGCTGGCCTGCTCGCTCGGCCTCGCCGGGGTCTACGAGCACGACGCGGTCGCCGACGGCGGCGGCACGACCGGGGGCGTGGACGGCACCGGCACGCCGAACCACGTGTACCGCTGGACCCGTCACGAGGTCCGCAAGACCGTGGCCAGTTTCGATCCCGGGAACGCCGTGCCGATCGAGTTCCACTCCCGGTGGCTCATCGGCTCCGACCGGGCCCTGACGTCGAGCATGCGCTCGGCCATCGGCGGTCGCGACCGGGTCATCGGCCTGCTCAACGGCGGGCTCAACGCCGTCGCGCGGCGCCAGGGGAACATCTTCGGCTTCACGATCCGCAAGGACCTCGCGACGGCCCAGGCCTGGACGGCGGTGGCCGCGTGAGCCTCGTCCTCACCCGCCGCCCCCTGCGCACCCTGGCCGCCGGGCTCGCCGTCGTGCTGCCGCGGCGCCTGCGCCGGTTCGTGCACACCCGCCTGCTCGGCTACGAGCTCGCGCCCACCGCCTCGATCGGCCACTCGTTCATCGACGTCGACCGTCTCGTGCTCGGCGAGCGCGCGCGGATCGGCCACCTCGTCGTCATGCGCGGCTGCGAGCGGGTGGTCCTCGGGACCGGCGCGGTCGTCCTCATGCTCGTCTGGGTCAACTCGGTCCGCCGCTCCACCGGCTACTTCGCCGGCCTGGAGGGCCGTCGTCCGGAGCTCGTCATGGGCGACCACTCGATGATCTCCGCGCTGCACCTCATCGATGCCTGCGACCTCGTCGAGCTCGGCGACTACGCCGCGATCGCGGGCTTCGGCTCGATCGTGCAGACCCACGCGGTGGACGTGGACAACATGGTCCAGGACGCCCGGCCGATCCGGCTCGGGGAGTACGCGATGGTCGCGACCCACTGCCTGCTGCTCCCCGGGGCCGTGGTCCCGGCGCGGTCGATCGTCGCGGCGGGGTCGACCGTCACGAAGGCGCTGCCCGCGGAGCACCAGGTGTACGCCGGGGCTCCGGCGCGCCCCGCTCGTGCGCTGGACCCGGCGATGCCGTTCCTGCACCGCACGACCTCGGAGATCGCCTGACCATGGACCGGGGGAGCGGCGCGGGGCTCGGCCCCGGGCCATCACACGGAATCGTCCCGACGATGGACGCGGCGCGGCGCCCATCGCCGGGCCCGGCCCCCGCGGCCGGGACGCCGCGCGGCTCCGGAGCAGGCCCCGTCGTCGGGGGCGGGGCCTGCTCCGGGGCCGCAGGCGGCCGCGGGCGCGGCGGGGGCGCCGGGGTGAGCCGCACGACGGTCCTCGTCCTCGGTGGGCTCGTCGCCCTCGTGGTGGCGGGCGTGCTCGTGCTCGACGCGACCCACCTGGTGGCGGCCGAGCGGACGCTCCCGGCGCTCGCGCTCGTCGTCGTGGTCGGCCTGGTGGTCGTGCTGCGGGGCGTGGGGGACCTCGGGGTCGCGCTGCTCGCCGGCGCGGTGGGCACGGCGACCTGGAACGGCATCTCGCTCGGGCTGCCGCTGGGCCACCTGTTCCTCGCGTCGGCGCTGGTGGCGCTCGCGCTGCCGGTGGTCGGGCAGGGACGGCGCCTCGCGGTGCCGGCCTGGGTGTGGCCGCTGCCGACCGCGTTGCTGCTGGTCGTCGCCTGCTCGGTGCTGTTCCCGATCGACCGCGGCTACCTCAGCGCCCGGTTCGGGGTGCCGATCGACGCGGCGACCGCGGCGGCGATCCCGAGCCCGGGCATCGCGAACCTGCTCAACGGGGTCCGGTGGATCGTCCCCGCGCTCGCCCTGCCGCTCGCGGTCTGCCTGGCCGTCGCCGGGCGTGACGCGGATCGGCGGGGTCGGCTGCTCCGCGGACTCACCGCGGCCTGGGTGCTCGGCGCCGCGGTGAACGCCGCGGTGGCGCTCGCCGACGAGACGGGGCTGACCTCGATCAGCGCGATGTTCATCGCCGTCGACGTGGGCGGCCGGCAGGCGGGCCTCACCGCGCAGCCGAACCACCTGGCGCTCTCGGTGGGGCTCGCCGCACCGGTGGCGGTCTGGTTCCTCCTGTCCACGCACGGCCGGGAGCGGCTGCTCTGGGCCGGTGCGGTCGCGGTGATGGGCGGCGGGCTGTTCGTCTCCGGGTCCCGCGGCGGCCTCGTCGTGGCGCTCGGGGCGGTGCTCGTCGCGCTCGTCGTCGAGCGCACCGGCCGCCGGGTTCTGCTCCCGGCCGCGGGCGTCGCCCTGGGCGCGGGCACGCTCCTCCTGGCCTTCTTCCCGACGATGCTCGACCGGCTCGGGCGGGAGCTGCGGCTCACCGGCGCGGAGAGCGCCGCAGAGTCCGACGCGATCCGCGCCCGCATCCACGCCCAGGCCCTCAGCGACATCGAGCACTCCCCGCTGCGGGGGATCGGGCTCCACGTGATGGCCGAGGGCCACAGCATCTACCTGCAGCTCGCCGCGTCCGGTGGGGCGCTGCTGTTCGTCGCCTTCCTCGCGACCGTCGTCGGGGCCCTCGCCGACGGGACCGCGATCGCCCGCTCCGGGGTCGCCGCGGCCGGGCTCGCCCGGGCGCTGGTCGTCGCGTTCGGCGCCTGGCTCGTCGTCGGCGTCGTCGAGAACCAGATCGCCGACCTCTACCTCTACGTCCCCCTCGCCCTGCTCGCCGGCCTCGCCGTCGTCCGGCGCACCTCCTCGTCCCCCCTGACCCTGCTCCGCTCCGGCGCCCCGGGAGAACCGTCATGACGTTCGTCGCCCTGCTCACCGCGATCCGCCGCCGCGCGCTGCTGGTCGTCGCCGGCCTCGCGGTCGGACTCGCCGTCGCCGCGGGCGTCACGGCCTTCCTGCCCCGCACCTACGCCGCCACGGCGAGCCTCTACGTCTCCGCGGTCGACGACACGAGCGCGCAGAACGCCTACCAGGGCGTGCTGCTCTCCCAGCAGCGCGTGAAGTCCTACACCGAGATCCTCACCTCGGAGCGCGTGCTGCGGCCCGTGATGGACGCGGCCGGGATCCCGGGGTCGACCGCCGACTTCGCCGACCACGTCGCGGTCACCACCGACACCGACTCGACGGTCATGAAGGTGACCGTCGCCGAGGACTCCGCGCCGCTGGCCGCCGACCTCGCGAACGCGATCGCCGCCCGGTTCTCCCAGGTGGTCGGCCAGCTCGAGCGTCCCGGCGGGACGGTCGCGGGCAGCACGCCGGCGGTCACCGTCGCCACGGTCGACGCGGCGGTGGCGGACCCGGCGGCGGTGTCGCCGCGCTGGACGGTCAACCTCGTCGTCGGGGCCGTCGTCGGGCTGCTGCTCGGGGTCGCGGCCGCCGTGGTCGCCGCCGCCACCGACCGGTCGCTGCGGCGTCCGGTCGAGCTCGCCGGGCTCACCGGCGCGCCGTCGCTCGGCAGTCTTCCTGCCGTCCGCGGCACCTTCACCCCGGACGCCGAGGGCGGGTACGCCGAGGCGGTCCGCCGCCTGCGGACGAACCTCTCCTTCGCCGACGTCGACGGGGCCCTGCAGGTCGTCACCGTGACCAGCGCGGTCGCGGGGGAGGGGCGCACCAGCCTGGTGCAGGCCCTCGCGAGCGCCTTCGCGGCGACCGGCCGGGTCGCGGTGGTCGAGGGCGACCTGCGGGCCCCGGTGCTCGGCGAGCGACTCGGCCTCCGGGGCCGGCTCGGCCTCACCGACGTGCTCCGCGGCCGGTGCGCGCTCGAGTCGGCACTGCAGCACCACGACGGGATCGACGTGCTGGTGAGCGGCGAGGTCCCCACCGACCCGTCGGGCCTGCTCGCCTCCCGTGCCCTCGGCGCCGTCATCGACCGCCTCCGCGCCACCCACGACGTGGTCCTCGTCGACGCGCCGCCGCTCGGCCCGGTGGCCGACGCGGCCGTGCTCGCCGCCGGGTCCGACGGGGCGGTGCTGCTCTGCCGAGCGGGCTCGACGTCGGCCGAGGCCGTCGCCGGTGCCGCCGAGGCGCTGCGGGCGGTCGGCGCCCGGCTGGTCGGCACCGTGCTGACCGCGGACGGCGAGGTCCGGGCGGATGCGGCCCCGACGGTCGCCGGCGGCGCCGACGGGTGGGGCGGACCGAGCTCGATGCTCGACTTCTCCCGCGTGGAGCGGCCCACGCTCGTCGGGCTGCAGGCCCGGCCGGTGGCGGGGGTCGCGAGCGTCTCCTGGTCCACGCGGCGTCCGGCCGGCGGCGGCGCCCACCGGGCCGCGCGGTGACCCTGACCCGGCGGGGCGTCCTCGGGCTGGGCGGCGCGGCGCTGCTCGGGGCGCTCGCCGCCGGGTGCGGCTCGGCGGAGGTGGTCCCGACGACGGGTGTCCCCGACGTCCCGCTGCGCCGTCGCACCCGGTGGACGGGCCGTCCCGACGGTCCGCTGCCCGCCGCCGGGGACGAGGGCGTGCCGTTCACGACGTTGCTGTCGAACACCACCGCGCAGCCCACGCTGCGCGGGGGAGCGCTCGTGGGGAACCTGCCGGCGGCCGCGTCGGCGGTCTACCTCACGCAGCCCGTCGGTGCCCCGGTCCGTCGGATCGGGGCGCGGATCGCGTTCGGCCCCGGCGCCACCTCGGGTTCGGCCGCCCTCGTCGCGTGGAACGGCGCGCCGACCGTCGACCGGGTGGACGGGCACCTGCACATGGTCTTCACCCCGGACCGCTGGATCGCCGGGGTGCTCGAGGGCGGCCGGGTGCAGGAGCTCGCCCGCGCGGACTACGGACTGCCGCTGCCGCAGGACGGGACCCCGCGGCCGGTCGACGTCGTCGTCGCGGGCGACGCCGTGGTGCTCCGACTGCCCGACGGCACCACGACGACGGTGCGGGACGCCCGGTTCGCCACGGGGAGCGGCACCGTGGCGGTCTGGGAGTTCTACAAGAACGCCGACGACTCCGCGGACGTCACGTTCGCCGAGACCTGGGCGGGCTGACCCGAGCGGGATCGACGTCCGGTCATCCGCGTCGTCGTGACTCGGATGATCCGGAGCGCTCCCGTCCCGGCGCTTGGACCGTGACGCGCGTACCCCGGACGGCCACCACGAGGTCCGCGGGACCGGGCGCGTCGAGCACGACGTGGTCGTAGCGCCCACCCAGCGGGGCGAGCACGGCCGCGACGTCGTCGTCGGCCAGGGGCGGGCCGCTGCGTCCGGTGGGGAGCACGTCGATGCCGCCGCGTGCCCACGGCCGGATCGCGCGGTCGGTCTCGGCGACGCCCGCGATCACCTCGCGGACGCCGGGGGAGGGGTCGGCGACCCGGCGCACCCGGGAGGTGGGCGACCGCGAGCCCGCCTCGACGAGCAGCACGCGGGCACCGACGTGGGCGAGGGCGGTCGCGATCTCGACGGCCGCCGAGACACCGGAGCGCTCGACGGACTCCACCACCGCGATCACCCGGCCGTCGCGCACGGATTCCGCGACGTCCCGGACAGCGGCGACCCGCCGGGCGTGGCGGCGCCCGGTCCCGGGGGTGAGCACCACGGGGTCGCGCCGGGAGCGCGGGAGCCGACCCGGCCCGACGTCGGGAACACGTCGCAGCGCCACCAGCCCGGGCAGCAGGCCGAGGAGCGCCCCGGCTGCGAGGACGGCGCCGGGGTGCGGGTCCGGTCCGGTGTCCCGCGGTTCCGCCTCGCCGATCACGACGGCGGGTCGGTTGGCCGGGCGGCCGTCGTCCGCGGCCTGCGTGATCCGGCGCGCCGCGGCGGTGGCCAGCGCGCGGGCGACGACGGCGGCCTCCTCGGCGGTCGCCGCGCGGGCCCGGACCGCGAGGACGCCGTCGGCGAGGTCGACCGTCGCGGTGCCGTCGAGCTCGGCGGCCGTCGGGGTGCCCCCGAGCAGCGCGGCGGCGTCGGCGAGGACCTCCGGCCCGGGGTCGGCTGGTGGCCGGGCTCCCGCTGCGAGCAGGACGGGGCGGTCCAGCGCGACGCCGCGGAGCGGCGGCGTGACCTGCACGACGACCGCCGCGGAGACCAGGCCGAGGAGCGTCGTCGCGAGCACGACCACGCCGCCACGCACGCCCACCCGGGTCCCCCTCCGTCGTGATCACCCGATCGTGTCAGGCGCAGGGAGGAGCAGGAAGATCAGCGTGTCCCGGTGAGGACCCGGACGGTGCGGCCGTGCCGGTCGTCGTGGGCCGTGGCGTGGTCGCAGAACCGGGCGAGGTGGGCGAACCGCGGGTCCTCGACCGGTGGGCGCGGTGGGCCGTCGGACGCCTCCGGGACGGCCCGGCACTCGGCGACGACGGCGTCGGAGCTCACCCGGACGTCGAGCGTGTGCTCGCCGGGCGGGAGGTCGGTGGGGCCGGGGACGAGGTCGACCCCGCAGGCCAGCAGCATCGCCTCGTGGGCGGCCAGCACGGCGACCTCGGCGCGCTCGCCGTCGAGCCCGGCGTCGCGCACGACCGCCGCGACCCGCTGGCGCAGCGCCGCGAGCGCCGCCCCGTCCGGCACCGGCACCCGGTCGACCGACGACCCGAGTACGGCGGCCGGCACCGGGCTCGTCGCGGCGGGCGGGCGGTGGTCGGGGGAGGGGACGGGCCCGTCCGGAGTGAGGAGCCACGGGTGCGCCCGGCGGGCCACCTCGACCTGGCCCGGGGCGTAGACGCACACCACCGAGAGCGCGTGGTCGGCGAGCAGCACGGTGACGGCGTCCTCGGCGAGGGCGCGGTCCACGGGCCCGGCGTCGGCGCAGACGCGGCCGATGACCACGCCGCCCGGGACGACGCTGTCGGCGAGGCGGTGGGCGAGCCCGACGGCGGGGACGTCGACCGGGCTGGGCAGGCGCAGTGGGGCGTCGGGGCGGGCGTCGCGGAACGCGCGGGCGCCGCGCCGGTCGAGCACGACCTCGACCGGGGCGCCCACGGCGAGCGCGTCGTCCATGGCGGGCAGGCAGAGCCGGACGAGGTCCTCGGGGTCCTCGGCGACGACGGCCGCGTGCAGCAGCGCCGCCCGACCCGGCCCGTCCGGACTCACGCGGCCTCGCCGTCCGCCAGGACGATCGTGTGGGGCCGCTCGAGCGCGTCGAGCAGGCGCCGGAGCAGCCGCGGCGGGTCGTGCAGCACGAGCCGCTGGCCCGGGGGCGCGGACCGGGCGGCGAGGACCATCAGCTGCGCGCAGGCGACGTCGACGAACCCGACCGCGCCGAGGTCAACGTGCAGGTCCGGGCTCTCCCCGGTGCCCTGCTCGGCGACCTCCCGCGCCCGGCGCATCGCCCCGGTCAGGGCTCCGCCGAACCGCTGCGCCACGTGGGCGTCGAGGTCGCCGGAGACCCGCCAGCGTCCCTGCGCCTCCTGGGCGCCCCACCCGACGTCGAGCAGGTCGCGGTGGTGGACGCCGAGCGAGTGCACGACGTGGACCTCGTTCTCCACCGCCGTGGTCAGCTGGCAGAGCACGTGCAGCGGGAAGCGGGCGGCGAGCTCGTCGTAGCCCCCCTCCTGCTGCGCGAAGACGGCGACCTCGGTCTCGTCGGCGAGCGGGCGGCGCGAGGACTCCTGGGTCATCGCCACCGAGGTCCAGCCCTCGTCGAGCGCGCGGTGCAGCTCGTCGGCCTGGATGCGGTGGAGCCCCTCCGCGGTCCCGCCGACGAGGTCGACCAGGCGCGGGAAGTCCATGAACTCCAGCTGCCCGGTCTCGAGCGCCCGCCGGGTGCGCACCGTCGCCTGCGGTCCGGCGATCCAGTGCTTCTCGATCCGCCGGTCCTCGCCGAGCCAGCCCTTGTAGTAGACCTTGGCGCCGAAGGCGAGCTCGCGGTCGAGCCAGGCGGCCGTGCCGACCCGCTGCGCGTGGTCGTTCTCGGCCACCTGCAGCAGGTGCGCGTGCGCCGGACCCGTGTCCACCGTCATCGCGTCCGTGACTCCCGGTTCGTCCGTCCCCCGACGTCCGAGGAGCGGCCTCACCACCGCGTCCACCGACCAGCATCGCTCGCACGGCGGCGATCCGGGGACGTGCAGCGCTGATGTTCACCCGATACGCACAGGTTGTGACGGTCGGTGATCGCCCTAGGGTCGGCGGCATGCCCGTCCTCCTCGGTGACGCCTACCGCGACGCCCACGCCCGCATCGACACCCGGATGCGCTCGCTCGCCGCCCTCGACCCCGACGCCCTCGGCACCGCGGTGCCCGCCTGCCCCGGGTGGACGGTGCACGCCGTGGTGTCGCACGTGACCGGCCTCGCCGCGGACGCCCTGTCGGGCCGGTTGACGGGTCCGCCGGACGACGAGTGGACCGCCGGCCAGGTCGACCAGCGGCTCGGCGTGCCGGTGGAGGACGTGCTCGCGGAGTGGGCGCCGTTGGTGGGCCCCATGGTCGCGGGGCTGAACGACCGCACGATCGGTCCGCCGCCGTGCGCCGACCTGCTGGTCCACGAGGGCGACCTCGTCGAGGCGCTCGGCGAGGCGGTGCCGCCGCTCGGGGAGTGGGGCGCCGTCGCCGGGCTGCTGTGCGGGGGTCGGGTGAAGGGGATCCGGGAGCCGGGGACGCTGACGGTGCGGGTGGGGGACACCGAGCTGGTCGGCGGTACCGGTGACGGTCCGACCGCCACCCTGACGATCGACCGGTGGGAGTTCT
This sequence comes from Actinomycetospora corticicola, assembly GCF_013409505.1. Taxonomy (NCBI): domain Bacteria; kingdom Bacillati; phylum Actinomycetota; class Actinomycetes; order Pseudonocardiales; family Pseudonocardiaceae; genus Actinomycetospora; species Actinomycetospora corticicola. Next base: position 820,282 of record NZ_JACCBN010000001.1, read on the forward strand.
TCCGCGGCGTGTTCAGCCGCCGCAGCGTCGACCAGATGCGCGCGTGGGACTGGGACGGCGACCCGGAGCCGTGGCTCGCGCCGCTGTGCGTGTTCGGGACCCGGACCGACGATGTGCCTCCGGCCCGTGAGCACTAAGGGGTGCCATAGCCCCCCTTAGTGCTCACGTGCCGCAGGCACATCACCGCGGAACCGTTCGCGGTACGCGTCCCAGTCGAACGCGGACAGGAACGCGGCCGCCGCGTCGTACCCGCGCCGGTAGAGCGCGTCGGTGCGGCTGCGGCTGATGCCGAAGTCGAGCAGCCCGACGGTGCCGGCGTCGACGTGGATCGTGCGGGCCGCGACCCAGGGCCGGTTGAGGTAGGCCTGGTCGCGGCCGACCACCATCGTCGTCAGGAGCTGCTCGAGCAGGCGCAGCGCGGTCGGCTGCGGCCAGCCCTCCAGCGGCGCCCGGTAGAGCGCCACCCGGTCCCCGACGCCGGGTCGGGTGGTGATGGTGACGCCGAAGGTCGGCCACGCGGGGGCGGCGCCGTCGGTGCGGTCGAGCGAGTCGATGGGGAAGTTCGACAGCAGTCCGCCGTCGACCAGCGTCGAGGTGAAGCCGTCGCCGTGGACCAGCGTCGTCGGGCGGAAGAGGAACGGGATCGACATCGACGCCCGCACCGCCTCGGCGACCGGCTGGGTGTCCGGGTCGAGCCCGTACACGCCGCGGTAGTCCCAGGGCAGGCGGACGAGCTGGCCCAGCGTGAGGTCGGAGCAGGTCACGACGAGGGAGTAGCGCTGCTCCCGGGGCAGGCCGGGGTCGTCGAGGCGGAGGTCGGCCCACGTGTGCACGCCGAGCGCGGCCAGCTCTGCGGTGATCCACTCGAGGAGGTAGTCGCCCGCGTAGAGCCCGGCCCCGGTGAGCAGCGAGAACGCCGGGCCGACCAGCGGCAGCCGGCCGAGGCCGTGCCGGTCGGCGACGGCCCGGAAGTCCAGCCGCCGGGTGATCTCGCCCAGCCGGTCCCCGTGCGCGCCGGCGGCGGCGATGGCCCCGACGAGCGCGCCGGCGGAGGTCCCGGAAATGCGCTGCGGGGTGTAGCCCGCGTCGGTGACGGCGGCGACCGCCCCGGCCAGGCCGATCCCCTTGACCCCACCGCCCTCGAGCACCAGGTCCGCGCGCATCACCTCACCGATCATGCTCCGCGCGCGGCGGACGTGCCTACCTGCGCGTACCGCAGGTCCCGCAGAAGGAGGACGCGGGCGGGACGGGGGCCCCGCACAGGGCGCACACCTGCTCGGTCCCCGCCGACGGTCCCGCCGATCCCGACGACGGATCGCGCGACCAGGTGCCCCCGGGCTCCGGGGCGAGGGGCGCCCGGGTCGGGGCGGGGACGCCGTCGGAGGGCGTCGCGTACCAGGCGTGCCCGGTCCCCGCGTGCTCGGTGAATTGCGTCTGCTGCGCGTGCACGGGGACGGCCGGCGCGGGCCCGAGGGCGTGCACGCGGTCGAGCAGCCGCCGCACGGCGGGCAGCGGGGCGTCCCCGACGTGCGCCCGGGCGTCGTCGGGGACCCACAGCGCACCGATGACCACGCCCGCGACGACGAGCCCGAGCAGCGTCCACCGGTCCCAGGCCAGGAGCGCGGCGAGGCCGCCGAGCCCGGCGAGCACGGTCGCGGCGAGCCGGGCGCCGCGGGCGGAGCGCGGCGGGGTGCGGGCGAGGGCCGCGAAGACCCAGAACTGCAGGGCGGCCAGACCGGCGCAGAACACGGCGGCGACGAGGACGAACCCGCCGATGACACCGAGCAGGCCGCCGAGCGCCGCGCCGATCTCGGAGCCGGAGCCCACCGACGCACTCACCAGCCCACCCGCCAGCGCCACGAGCCCGATCACGCCCAGTACCACCGCGCCGAGGACCCACGCGATCGCGGCGCCCAGCGACCCGGTGCGCACGAGCAGCACCGACACCGGCCCGCGCACGGGACGGGCCCAGGGACCGGCGAACCAGTCCCGGGCGTCGGGCACCACGGCCAGGACGACGGCCGCCCCCACGGTCAGCAGCGCGGCCGCCGCCAGGGGGACCACCAGCAGCCCCGACACGAGCGCGCACGCCCCGAACACCGCGCCGACCACGGTGAAGGCCCGCGCGGGACGGCTGCCGAGCGCGAGGAACCAGGCGGAGAGCCCGAGCCACACGGTGCCGACCAGTCCGAACCCGGGCGACGCCGATCCGGCGGCGCTCGCGAGCACCGCGAGCTCGTCGGTGGAGAGCGCGTCCGCGGTGGACAGGGTGCCGATGAGCGTCGTGAGACACAGCACCGCGCCCAGCGCGAGCGCCCCGATCGCGGCCCACAGGAGCACGGGCATGGCCTGGGCCCGGGTGCCGGGCCGCGGCGAAGGGGGAGCGGCGCCGGGGTACGGCGGAGGTGCGGCAGGACCCGGCGTCGGGACCGGGGACGGGGTCGTGGCGGCGGGCATGCCGCACGTGCGGCACCAGCCGCCCTGGACCGGCCCCCCGCCGCACTGCCGGCACTGCTCCATGACGCCCATGGCACCACAGAACGGTCGGACCCGGCGGGAGGTGCGGCAGACTGGCCGATCATGGGACTCGCGGACGCGTGGTTCGCGCTGCTGCGCGCGGCGGTCGCCGTCGGCGCGCGGGACCGGGTCCTCTCGGTGCCCACGACGGCGGGTCCGGTGCGGCTGCGGGTGGCGTCGGTGACCTTCGCGGGCGGGTCGCTGCTGCGTCCGGGGCGGGTCCGCGACGTGCGGGTGGAGGCGACCGACGTCGAGTGGTCGGGCCTGCGGGTGCCGCGGGCGCAGGTGCACGTGGACAGCGTGGACGTGCGGCTCTCGGGGGCGGTCGAGCCCGCCGGGGTGACCGTGTCCGGGACCGTCCCGCTCGCGACCGTGCAGGCCCTGCTCGACCGCACGGACGGGACGCGGGTGCTGCTCGGGCTCGCCGACGGCGTGCCGGTGCTGCGGTGGTCGCGTGCGCCGCGGGCGGTGGGCGTCGAGGTGCGGCCGGAGATCGGTGCGGCCGGGCTCGTGCTCCGGGCGGTCGCGCTGCGGTCCCGACGGCGACGCTGGCGGCTGCCGGCCCGGCTGCCGCCACTGCCCGGCAGCGGGATCGCGCTGCCGGGCGGGTTCCGGCTCGAGGACGTGGCCCCGTACGACGACGGGGTGGCGGTGCGCCTGCACCGCCCCTGACGTCAGGCGGGCAGCACGGCCGGGCTCGACCGGCGGGCGGCGCGCGGCGCGGGGATGACGATCTCCGGGCCGGAGGCGGCCGCGACGAGCGCCTCCCGACGACGGGCCCGGCTGATCGCGCCGGCCCGGTCGGCCTCGGCGCGCAGTGCGGCGCGGGCCTGGTCGTCGAGGGTGCCGCGGCGGGCCATCGCCACGAACGGCGCGGCGAGCCAGGCCGCCGCGGTGGCCCCGACGGCGGCAGCAGCGGTGATCATCATGGTGTCCCCCGACATCGACGTGACGCCCCGTGCGGAGCGTGCTGCCTGCGCTGTCGTCCTCCGGCGTCCGGCCGTTAACCAGATCACCCGATCGGACGAGGAACCGTCACCCGAGTCGCGCTGCGGTGATGAACCCGACGACGAGGGCGGCGCTCAGGAACAGCACCACCACGGTGACCCCGACCACCTGACCCGCCGTCGTGGACCCCGCTCCGAGGCGGCCCCCGCGCAGCGCCGGCGGCAGGCCCGGGGCGACGACCGCGCCCAGGAGACCGCCGACGGCGCCCCACGCGAGGCCGAGCACCACGCCGGTGGCGAGGTCGAGGTGCAGGCCGAAGGGCCCCACGACGGCGGAGGTGGCCGGGACCGCGGCCGCCAGCAGGACCGCCAGGGCGGGACCGAGCGCCCAGCCGCGGCGTGCCGCGGCGTCGGGATCGGGCGCGTGCAGTGCGGCGACCATGCCGCCGAGGACGCACACCACCCCGGCGACCAGCGGCGCGAGCCACCACGACGGACCCTCGCCCAGCAGGCGCACCAGCCCGAGCTCGCCGTCGCCGAACGGGGTGCGCGGGGTCAGGGGGACGCCGAGCCCGACGGCGAACGCCACGAGCAGGGCGGACGGGGCGAACACGACGACGAGCAGGACGGCGGCGACCGGAGAGGTGCCGGAGAACGCCTCGCCGGCGGTCGCCGCGGACGGCACGGGTGCCCCGGACCGGGCCAGTGCCCCGGCCACCACCAGCGCGAGGCCGACGAGCCAGCAGGCGCCGAGGATCGCGCCGAGCCCGGCGACGGGACCGGCGAGCAGGTCGCGGACGGGGCGCAGTGCGGCCGGCAGCGCGTCGGGGCGGCGCCACGCGACCGCGAGCACCAGCGCCCCGCCGAACCAGGCCGCCCCGCCCAGCAGCGTCGGCGCGATCGCGACGGTCAGCCTGCCGTCACCGGGCGCCGCCCGCCCGAGCAGTGCGACCGCCGCGAGCCCGCCGAGGAACAGGACGAGCGCCCGCACCGCCTGGACCGGCACCTCCGGCCCCGGGCGGGACCGGCCGACCACGAGCCCGGCGCCCGCGAGGACGGCCGCCCCGGTGACGAGCAGCGGGGTGGCCGCGACGGTGACCCCGAGCCCGAGCGGCGCGACCGTGATCCCCACCGACCCGCTCACGCCGAGCGCCACCGCGACCGGCAGGAGCAGCAGCGGGGAACCGCCCGCCGCGTCCGCGCCGAGCGTCACGGCGAGGACGGCGCCGGGCAGTGCGAGGACCACGAGGACGACGAGGGCCGCGAGCGCGGCGTGCGCCCAGTCGGCGACGGACCCGACGGAGCCGACGCGCACCGACGGCCGGGCCACCGACGCCGGCCCGCGCGGGACCCCGGCACCCGGGGTGTCGTGCAGCGGGACCCGGACCCGCCCGGAGTGCGGCGTCGATGGACCCGGGCGCCGGGCCGGCTCGATCGTCGGCCAGGCCGCGGGTCGTCCCTCGCCCTCCGGACGCCGGGGACGGGGCACCGCGCGCGGGGGCGTCGACGGGGCGGCGGCGCGGTCCGGCGCGGCCGGCAGGGGGCCGGAGCCGGGCGTCGAGGCCGGAGCCGACGCGGACCTGGGGCCGGAGCCGGGCGCCGAGGCGGGCAGCGGGCCGGACCGGGGAGCCGAGGCGGGCAGCGGGCCCGATCGGGGTCCGGGGGAGGGCAGCGGCCCGGAGCGGGGCCCGACGGTGGGGATGAGTTCGGAGCCCGGCTCGTCCTCGGCGGCCGCGGCGGCGGGCCGGGCGGCCGCCGTGGCGCGCGCCGGTGTCGGCCGGGCGGCCTCCTGCGGGGCCTGCCGTGGCGCCGGGACGTCGACCGCCCCGCACGAGCGGCAGAACGCCCAGTCGTCCGTCCGCGGCGCTCCACACCGTGAGCACGACCCAGCCACCGCACACCCCCGTCGACGTCCGCCCCCCGACGGCGCGGACCGGAGTGATCACACGTGGTCGGCGCGCCGGGGTCGAGGGACACGAACGGGGGGCCTCGGCGGGCGGTACGGCCGGACGAGTGATCCACCGGGGTGTCGGCGGGCGCGCCCGGGTCGGTGGCCCCACCGACGCGTTCCGTCCGACGGACCCGGTCACCGACTCCGGAGGCACCCGGACCGCCTGCGGTATATCGTTAGCCTCAGCAACCAAGACGTGGAGGCTGAGTCATGACGGCGACCATGGACACCGGGGCGGCAGGGACGACGGGGGCCGGGGACCCGCACTACCCGATGGTGCGGCAGTGCCCGTTCGACCCGCCGCAGGAGCTGGCGACGATCCAGGCGCAGGAGCCGATCCGCCGCGTGACGCTGTGGGACGGCAGCCACCCGTGGCTGGTCACCCGCCACGCCGACGTGCGCGCCGTGCTCGCCGACCAGCGCTTCTCCGCCGACAACCTGACGCCGGGCTACCCGGCCACCTCACCGAGCATCACGGCGCGACGGAAGAACGTCCCGAGCTTCATCGCGATGGACGACCCGCAGCACGCGTTCTTCCGCAAGATGCTGATCAGCGAGTTCAGCGTGAAGGCGATCCGCGCGCTCCGTCCGATGATCACCGAGACCGTCGACGGCCTGCTCGACGCGATGGCCGAGCAGGAGCAGCCGGTCGACCTCGTGCAGGCTTTCGCGCTGCCGCTGCCCAGCCTCGTCATCTGCCGGATGCTCGGCGTGCCCTACGCCGACCACGCCTTCTTCCAGGCGCGCTCGCACACGCTGGTGGACACGCGGTCGAGCGTCGAGGACTCGGTCGCCGCGTCGAACGAGCTGGTGGAGTACCTCGAGGGCCTGGTCGCCGAGCGCGAGGCCTCCGGGTCGGAGGACGACATGCTGGGGCGGCTCGCCGTGCGCCACGTGCGCACCGGGGAGATCACCCGCGAGCAGGCCGCCTCGATGGGGCTGCTCCTGCTCGTCGCCGGCCACGAGACGACCGCGAACATGATCGCGCTCGGCACCCTCCTGCTGCTGCAGGACCCGGAGCAGGCCGCGAAGGTGCGCGCGGGCGAGTCCGTCGAGGGCGCGGTGGAGGAGCTGCTGCGGCTGCTCACCGTCACCCACCTCGGACGACGGCGGGTCGCGACCGAGGACGTCGAGCTCGGGGGCGTCGCGATCCGCGCGGGGGAGGGGGTCGTCGCGGCTGGCGAGATCGCCAACCGCGACCCCGAGGTGTTCACCGACCCCGACGCCCTCGACGTCGACCGCACCCCGAACCACCACGTCGCCTTCGGCCACGGCGTGCACCAGTGCCTGGGTCAGCAGCTCGCCCGCGTGGAGCTGCAGATCGCCTACCCGGCCCTGCTGGCCCGCTTCCCGGGGCTGCGGGTGGACACGCCGCTCGACGACATCGCGTTCCGCGACGCGATGGTCGTCTACGGCGTGCATGCGCTTCCCGTCACGTGGTGAGTCCCTCACCGGTTCTTTCCGGGTAGCGAGGAGAATGCATTCCCGACGGCGGGTACGACCCGTCGTCGGGAATTGTCCGGAATGAGTGGGTCTGGGGTCGATGACGGCGAAGGTGCGGCTGCTGGCCGTGACGGTGATTGCCGGGATTCTCGTGGCGGGATTGGCGTTCCCGCTGGTGGGAGGCCTGGGGTTGCTGTCCAGCGAGGCGATCGTGGGGGCGCAGGACACCGCGCCGGGTGTGATCGGGGGCGACATGCCCTCGATCACCACCGTGACCGACATGAACGGTGCGCCCATTGCCTACCTCTATGAGCAGAATCGTCAGATCGTCCGTTCCGACCAGATCGCGGTGACGATGAAGGCCGCGATCGTCGCGATCGAGGACCGGCGGTTCTTCAGCGAGTCCGGCCTCGACCCGCGCTCGATCGCCCGCGCCGTGGTGAACAACGGCACCGGTGGGTCGACCCAGGGCGCCTCGACGCTCACCGAGCAGTACGTGAAGAACTACGACGAGTACGTCGCCGCGAAGACCCCGGCCGAGCAGCTGAAGGCGACCGAGGCGACGTTCGGTCGCAAGCTGCGCGAGGCCCGCGTCGCCGAGCAGCTCGACCACTCGCTGTCCAAGGACGAGATCCTCACCCGGTACCTCAACGTGGTGTACCTGGGGAACCAGGCCTACGGCGTCGCCGCGGCCGCGCGCACCTACTTCAACACCACCCCCGACAAGCTGACCGTGCCCGAGGCCGCGCTGCTGGCGGGCATGGTGCAGAGCCCGACCGCGTACGACCCGCTGAACCACCCGCAGGCCGCGACCGGGCGCCGCAACGTCGTCATCGACCAGATGCGCCAGCAGGGCGAGCTCACGCCGGAGCAGGCGGCGGCCGCCACCGCGGCGCCGTTGGGGGTGCAGGCGCCGCTGACCGGCCTCGCCAACGGGTGCGTCGGCGCCGGGGACGACGGGTTCTTCTGCAGCTACGTGCTCGACTACCTCGACCAGGAGGGCATCACCCCCGAGCAGCTCCGCTCCGGGGGCTACACCGTCCGCACCACGCTCGACCCCGTGGCGATGGCCGCCGCGAAGCAGGCCGTCGACGCGAAGGTGCCGCCGACGCAGCCGCACGTGGCCGACACCCTCGCGATCGTGCAGCCCGGCGCGACGTCGCACCCGGTGCGGGCCCTGGCGGCCAACCGCGGGTACGGCCTGGACGCGGCGGCCGGGCAGACCACCTACGACCTGCCCGTGGAGCCGGAGAACCTGGGCGCCGGCTCGGTGTACAAGATCTTCACCGCAGCGACCTACCTGCTCGGCGGCGGCGGGATCTCCAACGTCATCCCCGTCCCGCCGTCGGGGTACGCCTCCCCGCTCTCGCCCGGCTTCGTCGTCGCGAACGACGGCAACTACCCGGGCGCACTGACCCTGCAGGACGCCCTGGCGCAGTCGCCGAACACCGCCTTCGTCAAGCTCGAGGAGACGACGGGCGTGGCGCCGGTGGTGAACATGGCCGTGAACATGGGCATGACCTCGCTGGCGAAGCCGACGTCGGGCAACGGGCCGTCGATCGCGGACACGGTGAAGGCGCAGAACCAGGCGTCGTTCACCCTCGGCCCGACGCCCACGTCCCCGCTGGAGCTCGCGAGCGTGGGCGCCACCCTCGCCTCGCACGGCACCTGGTGCCCGCCCGACCCGATCGTCTCGCTCACCGACGCCTCCGGCGCGCCGGTGTCGCTGCCGACGACGGCGTGCCACCAGGCGCTCCCGCCGCAGCTCGCCGACACGCTGATGACCGGGATGTCGAAGGACGACCAGCCGGGCGGCACCTCGGCCGCCTCCGCGGTCGCGGCCGGCTGGAACCGGCCGACGGCGGCGAAGACCGGCACGACGGAGGTCTCCGAGTCCGGGGCGTTCGTCGGCGCCACCCCGCAGATGTCCGGGGCGTCGATCGTGTTCGACGACTCCTCGACCCCGCGGCCCATCTGCTACGGCACCCCGCCGACCTCGTGCGCGACGGGCAACCTGTTCGGTGGCGAGACCCCGGCGGCGACCTACTACCAGGCGATGACCACGGTCCTCGCCGGCCAGCCGATCGCGCCGCTACCCGCCACCGACCCGCGCTTCGTCTCCGGCGGCAACCGGATCGCGGTGCCGCAGGAGATCGGGCAGCCGGTCGACCAGGCCGCCGCGGCGCTGCGCGCGGCGGGCTTCGTCGTCACCACCTCGCAGGTGGACAACCGGGCACCGGCGGGGACGGTGGTCGGGCAGACGCCGGGCGGGGGCGGCGGGCAGGGCATCCAGGGACAGACGATCGCCCTGGTGTCCTCCAGCGGGAAGGTCGCGGCGCCACCGGCGGCGCCGAGCGCTCCCTGAGGTCGGCCGGGTCACCCGACCGGGTGGTCGTACCCCGTCCTCGCGACAGGCGGTCGGGGTCACCGCGTCTCCTCTCGGCCCTCACCCCAGCCGGAAGGACCCCGAGCGTGACCCCGTTCCCCCCATCGAAGACCGCGTTCATCACCGGGATCACCGGCCAGGACGGCTCGTACCTCGCGGAGCTGCTGCTGTCCAAGGGCTACGAGGTGCACGGGCTGATCCGTCGGGCCTCGACGTTCAACACCCAGCGGATCGACCACCTGTACCGCGACCCGCACGACCCGTCGCGGCGCCTGCACCTGCACTACGGCGACCTGACCGACGCGTCGCGCCTGGTCTCGCTGCTCTCCGAGATCGTGCCCGACGAGGTCTACCACCTCGCCGCACAGTCGCACGTGCGCGTCAGCTTCGACGAGCCGGAGTTCACCGCCAACACGACGGGGGTCGGGACGGTCCGCCTGCTCGAGGCGATCCGGATGATCGGTCTCGAGACGCGCTTCTACCAGGCCTCGAGCTCGGAGATGTTCGGCGCGACCCCGCCGCCGCAGTGCGAGGACACCCCGTTCCACCCGCGCTCGCCCTACGGCGTCTCCAAGGTCTTCGGGTACTGGACCGCCCGCAACTACCGCGAGGCCTACGGGCTGTTCGCGGTCAACGGCATCCTGTTCAACCACGAGTCCCCGCGGCGCGGCGAGACGTTCGTGACCCGCAAGATCGCCCGCGCCGCCGCCCGCATCGCGCTCGGCCACGAGTCCCTGGTGTATCTCGGCAACCTCGACGCCGTCCGCGACTGGGGGTTCGCGCCGGAGTACGTCGAGGGCATGTGGGCGATGCTGCAGGCCGACCGGCCGGAGGACTACGTCCTCGCCACCGGCACCGCGTACACCGTCGAGGACTTCGCCCGGCTCTGCTTCGACCACGTCGGTCTCGACTGGACCCGCCACGTCCGCCACGACGAGCGCTACCTGCGCCCCACCGAGGTCGACGCGCTGATCGGCGACGCGTCGAAGGCCTCGCGCGAGCTGGGCTGGCGGCCCCGCACGTTCACCCCGGAGCTCGCGCGCATCATGGTCGACGCCGAGCTCTCGATGCTGCAGGGGCCGACCGCCGAGGTCGCGCCGTTCCCCGGCACGTGGCCGGGCCTCTCGGGGCGCCCCATGGCGGGCTGAGTCCTCCGGCCGTTCGGTGACGGACGGTGACGGCGGTCGAGGCGGCTCGACGTGCCGTCACCCACGCCCGACGACACCGCTGCACGGCGCGTCGACCTGCAGGTCCACCACTCGGGGCACCCGATCTCGTTGGTGGCCGGTTGTGTGACGAATCGTGACCGTAAAGCGACCAATAGGTCACACTGCGTACGTGGGAGCATCCCCGGCACCGACCGCCCGACGCCCTCGGCTCGCGCCCGTCTCGCTGGGGCGGGTCGCGGAGCGGCTCGTGGGCGTCCGCGTCGGCGCGACCCCCGCGCTGCCCGACACGGGGCGGGGCGAGCTCGACGCCGACCACCTGTCCCGGGCCGCGGACGAGCGGCTGGCCGAGCTCCTGGCCTCGTCGACCCACCCCGTCGTCGTGGTGACCGGGCCGCCGTCGGCGGGGGTGACGCGCACCGCCGCCCACGCGGTCCGTCGGACTCGCCCGGACGACCTGTTCGTCGAGATCGACGATCCGTACCGCGTCCGCCTCGAGGAGGTCGTCGAGCGGGCCCGCCGGCGCGCGTCGGTCTCCCGTCCCGTGCTGGTCTGGTGCGACGACGCCCCGCTGCCGCTGCTCGACCAGGTCAGCGGCGACGTCCTGGCCGCGTGCCGGGAGGGGCGAGACACCGTCGTGCGGCTCGTGGTCACGGTGCGCTGGGGCCTGGCGGCGCTCTCGCGCGGGGAGCTGTCGGCCCCGCGCTTCGCCCCCGTCGTCGTCGCGCCGCTGACCCCCGCGGAGGTCGTCGGCCGCGAGTCGCACCCCCTGGTCGCCGCCCACGGGGTGTCCGGAGCGGTGGGCCGCCGGATCGGCGACCTCGTGTGCGCGGGGACCGAGGCCCGGGAGGCCTTCGCCGGCCCGGCCGGGGACGTCCTGCGCCTCGTCGCGGTGTGGCACCGGCTGGGCGTGCCGTCCGCCCTCGACCTCGACACCCTCGCGGCCCTGCGCCCCGACGACGCCACGGGCGACCTCGCGGAGATCGTCGCCGGGCTCGTCGAGGCCGGCTGGCTGGAGCGGTGCACCCGCGCGGGGGAGCGGCACCTCGTGCCCGCCCGCGTCCTGGTCGACCTGGCGCGGCTGCCCTCCGCCGAGCTCGTCGGCACCATCGCGGCCCGCCTCGACCACCACGCCCGCTACACGGCCGCCCGCACCATGCTCGCCGCGGGACTGGACAGCCTCGCCGCCGCGATGGTCGTCGACCTCGAGCCCGACCCCCTCGGCGCGGTCGTCGCGCTGCGCATCGCGCGGGGCTACGCCGGGCTGGAGCGCGACCGGGAGGCGGCGCAGTGGTTCGCGTACGTCATCGCGGTCGGCGACGAGGACCAGGCCCGCGCGGCACACCGGGGCCTCGGGCTCGTGTTCTACCGCTACGACCGGCTCGACCGGGCCCGCCGCCACCTCGACCGCGCCGCCGACCAGCTCGGCGTGCAGGTCGTGCTCGCCGACATCGCGCTGCGCCAGGGCCGGGTCGCCGACGCCCGCACCCTGCTCACCGTGCTCCGCCGCTCCCGCGACCCCTCCCTCGCCGTCGAGGCCGCGTGCCAGCTCGGGACCCTCGAGTCCTCGACCGGGCACCCCGACGCCGCGCGCGAGGCGTTCACGGTCGCCCTCGGCGCGGCCGACCCGGCGGTCGTCGCCCGGGCCAGGACGGGGCTCGCGGCGTTGCCGCCCGTCCCCTCCCGTGACGCCGAGCCGTCGTCGCCGGCCCCCGCCCATGACAGGAAAGCGTCGTTGCCGGCGTCCAGTGGCAGGGACGCCGCATCGTCGACCGCAGCCGGGGACGAGTCGGCCGAGGACGAGTTGGCCGAGGACGAGTTGGCCGGGAACGAGCCGGCCGAGGACGACGTGCCCGGCGACGAGGGACCCGAGGACGACCCGGACACGGGTTCCGGACGGTCGGCCCGGGTGGTCCCGCTCGCCGCGCGGTCGCACGGCTGACCTGGACCATGATCACCGAGCACCTGTGGTGGTCGGCGACGGCGGCGGACCACCGAGGGTGCTCGCTGATCATGCCGAGGTGACCGCACCCGCCGTCGGGACGGGGATGGCAGGGTGGGCGCATGGCCGTCACGCACGTCGTCACGTTCAGCTGGGTCGAGGGCACCTCGGCCGCGACCGTCGAGGGCATCCTCGCGAACCTGCAGGAGTGGATCGACCGCAAGGAGGGGCTCGAGGGTCTCACCGCCTGGCAGGCGGGTCCGGACCTCGGGGTGAACGAGGGCAACGCGTCGTTCGCGGTGTCCGCCTCGTTCACCGACCGGGACGCCTACCTGCGCTACCGGGACCACCCCGAGCACAAGAAGATCATCGCCGAGCAGATCGCCCCGCTCATCGCGGCGCGTTCGGCGGTGCAGTTCGAGCACTGACCACGACCCCACGCACGACGAGGGCCCGGCGCACGAGCGATCGTGGCCGGGCTCCGGGGTGGGGGAGTGCTACTTGGCGCCCGCGGTGGGCGTGGTGCGGGGGCCGTCCGGGACGCGCGAACCGCCGCCACCGCCGCCGTTCCCGTCGTCGTCGGGACCCTCGTCGGTGCTCGGGCCGGCGGCCGGGTCGTCGACCCAGATCATGATCGTGTCGCCGGGCGAGGCGGTGGCGCCCGCCTTCGGACGCTGGTTGGTGATGATGCTGCGCCCCGCGCCGGTGTGGCGGGCGTTCTGCGGGATCGCGAGCAGACGGGCGTCGAGGGCCGCGTCGTGGGCGTCGGCCGCGGCGAGCCCGACGAGCTCGGGGACCGTGGTCGTGTCGGTGAGGCTGTCTGCCATGACTCCAACGGTACCGACCGGTGACGCGTCGTGTCGGAGGGGTCCTGCGGCGTGTCACCGAGGCGTTGACCACTCGGTTCACTCGTAAAGAGTAGGATACCGGTCACATTGTGGACCTAGAGTAGCCACTACTGCGGCGACACCTCGCGGACTCCCGTCGAGATCCACGAATGCCGACGCGGCCACCACCACACCGTGAACGAACCCCGGGGGTACGTGATGCGCGCCGTCTACCGTGTCCTGGCCTATCTGCTCGCGCTCGAGGTCGTCGTGCAGGCGGCCGCGATCGCCTGGGCCCTGTTCGGCCTGACCGCCTGGATCGAGGGCGGCGGGGTGCTGGACAAGGCGGGGATGGAGAGCGAGTCCGTCGTGTTCGACGGGGTCACGGGCTTCATGGTGCACGGCATGAACGGCACCATGATCGTCCCGGCGTTCGCCCTGCTGTTCCTCGTCAGCTCGTTCTTCGCCCGCTTCCCCGGCGCGGTCGCCTGGGCCGGTGCGGCGTTCGTGCTGGTCGTGGCGCAGGTCGCGCTGGGCATCGTCGCCCACTCGATCCCCGCGCTCGGCCTGCTGCACGGGGCCGTCGCGCTCGGGCTGCTCGTGGTCGCGCTCGTCGCCGCCCGCCGGAGCAGCGCCGCGGACGTCGCCGCGGACGCTCCCGTCACCGCGGGCGCGCACCACGCCCCCATCGCCTGAGGTGCTCACCGGGACCGCGCCCGCGCCGGCGGTCGCCCCGCGCCGACGACGCCCCCGTCGCCGGACGGTCGTGGCGCTGCTCGCCACGCTCGCGGTCCTCGCCCCCGTCGTCTGGTTCTGGGCGGCGAGCCTGTCGCCGGCCAGCTGGTCGGCCACCGGGATGGGCGTTCCGGACGACGGGGGCGGTCCGCCCCTCATGGCGGACCATGACGGGGCGGGGCGTCCGGTCGACACCCTCCGGCTGCCCGCGGACGTCCCCGTCGACGTCCCGGTGACCCTGGTGGCCCGCGCCGAGGGGGCCGGGTACACGCTGAACGGCCGCACTCCTGGGCCGGAGATCCGGGCCGTGGCGGGCCAGGTGGTGTCCGTGCGGCTGGTGAACGAGAACGTGGCGCGGGGGATCACGCTGCACTGGCACGGCGTGGACGTGCCGAACGGGGACGACGGCGTCGCGGGCGTCACCCAGGACGCGGTGCTCCCGGGCGGCGAGTTCGTCTACCGGTTCCGGGCCGAGCAGGTGGGGACGTACTGGTACCACTCGCACCAGGTCGCCGACGAGCAGGTGAAGGGCGGGCTGTTCGGGTCCCTCGTCGTGGAGCCGCCCGGGGGCGTGGGCCCCGACGCGACGGCCCTCGTGCACCTGTTCGGCGGCCGACGCACCGTGAACGGGACGCCGGGGGACCTCGCCGTGCCCGCCGCACCCGGGAGCACGGTGCGGGTCCGGCTCACCAACACCGACGACGGGCCGATGCGCGCGTGGTCCGCCGCGCCCTACCGCGTGCTCGCGGTCGACGGGACCGACGTGCAGGCGCCCACCCCGGTCGTCGGGGCCGCCGTGCCGATCACCGCAGGCGGGCGTGCCGACCTGGAGGTGGTGGCGCCCGCGCGCATCGGGCTCGGGGGAGCGGCGGTGGTCGTCGGCGGGGGCGGTGCGCCCGCACCCGTCCCGACGACGACGGTGGACCTGCTCTCCTACGGCGCCCCGGCCCCGCTGGGCTTCGACCCGAGCACGCCGAACCGGGTCTTCGACTACGCGATCGGCCGCCGTCCCGGCTTCATCGGTGGCGTGCCCGGGCTCTACTGGACGATCAACGGCGGGATGTACCCCGACGTGCCGATGTTCCTGGTGCGCGAGGGCGACGTGGTGCGGATGCGGATCAGCAACACCTCAGGCGAGGTGCACCCCATGCACCTGCACGGACACCACGCGGTGGTCCTCGCCCGCGACGGGGTCCCGGCGTCGGGGAGCCCGTGGTGGATCGACTCGCTGGACGTGCCCGACGGCGCGACGTTCGACATCGCGTTCGTGGCCGACAACCCCGGCGTGTGGATGGACCACTGCCACAACCTGGCCCACCCGAAGCAGGGCCTCGTCGCGCACCTGATGTACGAGGGCGTCAGTACGCCCTACCGCGCCGGCCGGGACACCCCGAACGACCCGGAGTAGGCCGTTCGGCGGCACCCCGGTTCCGAGCGAGCGGCACTCTCGCAGCCTCTATGTGCGCGAAAGTGCCGCTCGTTCAGAAGGCAGGGGGCGTCAGGCGTTCACGTCCCGGGCCACGGCGAACTCCGGCGCGGCCACCCGGACCCGCTCGGCGAACGGGCGGCGGCCGGCCGCGGAGACGACGAGCAGGTAGTCCCCGGCGCGCGGCACCTCGAAGTGGTAGCGCCCGCCGTCGGTGCGGGTGGTGCCGACCTGCGTGCCGGTGAGGGCGTCGATGAGCGTCACGGTGCCGTCGACCGGTGCCGCGCCGTCGAGCACCCGGCCGGACAGGCCCGGCGCCGCGGCACGGCGGTCGTCGGCGGCCACGGGGATCGTCCCGGTCGGCGCGTCGACCGCGTCCGGTCCGCCCCAGGAGGAGCCGGACTCCAGTTCGCGCGGGGCGGGCCCGGAGTCGGCGACCGTCGCGTGGGGCCGCCCCGCGGGCACCAGCAGCCCGCACACGACGGCCGCGACCACGAAGATCGCCGACGCGACGAGGAACGCCCGGTCGTACCCGGCCAGCGCTGCGGCGCGCGGCGCGAGGCCGACGCCGAGGGCGGTGGCGGTGCCGGCGATCGAGGACAGCAGCGCCGTCCCCACCGAGCCACCGACCTGCTGCATCGTGTTGACCGTCGCCGACGCCACGCCCGCGTCCTGCGGGTCGACGCCGAGGGTCGCGGTGTTGATCGAGGTGGACATCGCGGTGCCCATGCCCAGGCCCATGAGGATCAGCGGCCCGAGCAGACCGCTCACGTACGTCGAACCCGGTGAGAGCTGCGAGAACCAGAACAGGGCGCCCGCCCCGAGCAGCAGGCCCACGAAGATCAGCGGCTTCGGGCCGACCCGGGGGAGCACGATCGCCGGGACGGTCGTCGACGCCGTCATGATCGAGGCGACCATGGGCAGGAACGCCACGCCGGTGAGCACCGGGGAGAGCCCGAGCTCGGTCTGCATCACGTAGGCGAGGAAGAGCGAGAGGCCGAACATCCCCGTCGTCAGGACGAGGATCGTGAGGTAGGAGCCGCCGCGGTAGCGGTCGAGCAGCACGCGCAGGGGCAGCAGCGGCGCGGCGCGCACCCGCTGGACGGCGACGAACACCGCCAGCAGGACCACCCCCGCCGTCAGGAAGGCGTAGACCGGCCAGGAGCCCCAGCCGTCGGTCTCCGCGGTGGCGAACCCGAAGACGACGCCGAAGAGGCCGGCCGAGGCGAGGACGGTGCCGACGAGGTCGAGGCGGGGCCGCTCGCCCGAGGGGTGCGCGGGCATCAGCAGCAGGGCGCCGACCAGGGCGATCACCGCGAACACCACGTTGACGTACATGCACCAGCGCCAGTCGGCGTACTCGGTGAGCGTCCCGCCGAGCAGCAGCCCGATGGCCGCGCCGGAGCCGGCGAGCGCGGAGAACACGCCGAAGGCGCGGGCGCGGTCGCGGCCGGCGGGGAAGGTCGTCGTGAGCAGCGACAGCGCGGCGGGCGCGAGCACCGCGCCGAACACGCCCTGCAGGGCCCGGGCCGCGACGAGCAGGCCGAAGCCGGGGGCGAGCCCGCCGAGCACCGAGGCGACCGCGAATCCGATCAGCCCGACGACGAAGGCGGCCTTGCGCCCGAACAGGTCGGAGAGGCGCCCGCCGAGCAGGAGCAGGCTGCCGAAGGCGAGGGCGTAGGCCGTGACCACCCACTGGCGCTGGGCGTCGGAGAACCCGAGGTCGGCCTGCGCGGACGGCAGCGCGATGTTCACGATCGAGTTGTCGAGGATGACCATGAGCTGGGCGACGCCGATCACGGCGAGGATCCACCAGCGGCGGGGTGGGGCTGCGGTCGCGGTCGCCTGGGTCACAGTGCGCGCAACAACGTTGCAACCCTTGCCCCTACCGGGGCACCTGCGTGACCGTGGTCACCCCACCACTGGCAACACGAGAAGAGGTGCCGCGTGACGCAGACCCTGGATCGCCCCGGGAGCGAGGTGGCCGACCGCGTCGAGGCATGGGTGTCGGCGTTCCAGGACGCCCTGACCGCGCGCGACGTCAGCGCCGCGACGTCGCTGTTCGCCGACGAGTGCTACTGGCGCGACCTGGTGTCCTTCACCTGGAACATCGCCACCGTCGAGGGCACCGACGAGGTCGCCGACCTGCTGGGGAGCGTGCTCGACCGGATCGACCCGACGAACTTCGCCGTCGACGGCGAGCCCACCTCGGCCGACGGCGTCGACGAGGCGTGGCTGACGTTCGAGACGGCGGTCGGGCGCGGGACCGGGCACGTCCGCCTGAAGGGCGGCAAGGCCTGGACCCTGCTCACCACGCTCGACGAGCTCAAGGGCTACGAGGAGAACAAGCGCGAGCGTCGTCCCTTCGGCACGGAGCACGGCGCGAACCCCGCGCGCGTGACGTGGAAGGAGTCGCGCGAGCAGGAGGCCGAGGAGCTCGGCTACGACCGTCAGCCCGAGGTCGTCATCATCGGCGGCGGGCAGGGCGGCATCGCCCTCGCGGCGCGGCTGCGTCAGCTCGGCGTCCCCGCCATCGTCATCGAGCGCAACGAGCGGCCGGGCGACTCCTGGCGCAAGCGCTACAAGAGCCTCGCCCTGCACGACCCGGTCTGGTACGACCACCTGCCCTACATCCCGTTCCCCGAGAACTGGCCGGTCTTCGCGCCCAAGGACAAGCTCGGCGACTGGCTCGAGATGTACACGCGGGTCATGGAGATCAACTACTGGGGCTCGACGTCCGCGCAGTCCGCGGAGTTCGACGAGGCCGAGGGCCGCTGGACCGTGAAGGTCACCCGCGACCGCGGGAACGGGCCCGAGGAGGTCGTCCTGCGGCCGCGCCAGCTGGTGTTCGCCATGGGCGTCTCCGGCAAGCCGAACAAGGTCGAGTTCCCCGGCATGGACACGTTCCGCGGGACGATCCAGCACTCGTCCGAACACTCCGGCCCGCAGGGCTACGAGGGCAAGAAGATCGTCGTGATCGGGTCGAACAACTCGGCCTTCGACATCTGCGGGGCGGCCTGGGAGGCCGGCGCCGACGTGACGATGGTGCAGCGCAGCTCCACCCACATCATCAAGTCGGACACCCTGATGGAGCTCGGCCTCGGATCGCTCTACTCCGAGGAGGCCGTGGCTAACGGGATCGACACCCGCACCGCCGACCTCGTGTTCGCCTCGCTGCCGTACCGGATCATGGCCGACTTCCAGCGGCCCGCCTACGACGAGGCGAAGGTCCGCGACAAGGAGTTCTACGACCAGCTCCGCGAGGCCGGCTTCGACCTCGACTTCGGCGACGACGAGTCCGGCCTGTTCATGAAGTACCTGCGCCGCGGCTCGGGCTACTACATCGACGTGGGCGCCGCGCAGCTCGTGGCCGAGGGCAAGGTGAAGCTCGCCAAGGGTCAGGTGAAGGAGTTCACCGCCGACGGCGTGACCCTGGAGGACGGCACGCACCTCGAGGCCGACCTCGTCGTCCTCGCGACCGGGTACCGCTCGATGATCACCTCGGTCGCGGACATCATCGGCGAGGAGATGGCCACGCGGGTCGGGAAGGTGTGGGGCCTCGGCTCGGACACCACGAAGGACCCGGGTCCGTGGGAGGGCGAGCAGCGCAACATGTGGAAGCCCACCCAGCAGCCGAACCTGTGGTTCCACGGCGGCAACCTGCACCAGTCGCGGCACTACTCGCTCTACCTGGCGCTGCAGCTCAAGGCCCGCCAGGAGGGGCTGGACACGACCGTCTACAAGCTCCAGCCCTCGCACCACCAGGAGTAGGCCCCGAACCGAACGAACGGCACTTCCGCGCACAT
The DNA here is from genome assembly GCF_013409505.1 of Actinomycetospora corticicola. Taxonomy (NCBI): domain Bacteria; kingdom Bacillati; phylum Actinomycetota; class Actinomycetes; order Pseudonocardiales; family Pseudonocardiaceae; genus Actinomycetospora; species Actinomycetospora corticicola. The sequence goes on from NZ_JACCBN010000001.1 coordinate 839,428, forward strand.
CGATGCTGCGGAAGTGCCGTTCGTGCGTTTCCGGGCGCCTTCCCGACGGCGGGTGCGCCGGCTCGGGAGCGCGGGTAGTCGTGGGGCATGGAGTACACGAAACTCGGGTCGACCGGCCTGGACGTCTCCCGCATCTGCCTCGGCACCATGAGCTACGGCGTGCCGAACGACCGCTGGAAGTGGGCGCTGCCCCAGGACGAGGCGAAGCCGTTCTTCTCGGCCGCGCTCGAGGCCGGCATCAACTTCTTCGACACCGCCGACGTCTACTCGCAGGGGACGTCGGAGGAGATCACCGGCCGCTGGCTGAACGAGATGGCCGACCGCGACGAGATCGTGGTCGCGACGAAGGTCTTCAACCGGATGCGGCCCGGTCCGAACGGCGCCGGCCTCTCGCGCAAGGCGATCCTCACCGGCATCGACCACTCGCTGCGCCGCCTCGGCATGGACTACGTGGACCTCTACCAGATCCACCGGTTCGACCCCGAGACGCCGTTGGAGGAGACGCTCGAGGCGCTGCACGACGTCGTGCGCTCGGGCAAGGCCCGCTACATCGGCGCGTCGTCGATGTTCGCCTGGCAGTTCGCGAAGGCCCTGCACCTGCAGGACGCGAACGGCTGGGCCCGCTTCGTGACGATGCAGAACCACCACAACCTGCTCTACCGCGAGGAGGAGCGGGAGATGAACCCGCTCTGCGCGGACGAGGGTGTCGGCACGATCCCGTGGAGCCCGCTCGCGCGCGGCAAGCTGACCCGGGACTGGGACGAGACCACCACGCGCGGCGACACCGACGAGTTCGGCAGGACGCTCTACCGCGACTCCGACCGCCACATCGTCGAGAAGGTGGCGGAGATCGGCGAGAAGCGCGGGGTGAGCCGGGCGCAGGTGGCGCTCGCGTGGCTGCTCGCCCAGCCCGTCGTCGACGCGCCGATCATCGGTGCGACGAAGCTGCACCACCTCGAGGAGGCGGTGGCCGCGGTCGACCTGCAGCTCGACGACCACGAGCTCACCGAGCTGTCGGAGAGCTACGAGCCGCGGGGGATCGCCGGGCACCGGTAGGTGAGCTCCGCTCCTGTGAGCACTAAGGGGGGCTATAGCCCCCCTTACTGCTCACCTGCGCGCAGCGCACCTCAGCGCCGACCCGTGGCCACGACGCCGAAGGTGTTCGGCCGGAGGACACGCTCGCCCAGGGTCTGCACCCAGCCGCCCTGGGTGGAGAAGTAGCGGTGCACGTCGACGTCGGCGAAGGACCGGCCGAGCAGGAGGGCGATCGCGTCCTCGTCGACGCCGTCGCGCACCACGTGGTACTCGGACATGTCCGAGGGGCTCGACTCGTCGTAGACGCCGCGCACCCGGCGCGTGAGCGTGCGGAAGCCACGGGCGAGCTCGCCCTCGGTGACCCGCCACGCCAGGGTCGCGGCCCGCGACAGCGCGACGCTCGTGCGGGACTGGCGCGGGTAGTAGAGCGGGTCCTGGAACGTGACGATCGCGCCGCCGGGCGCGACGATGCGGACGGCCTCCTCGAGGGAGGCGAGGTAGTCGGGGATGTGGTGCAGGACGGCCATGTAGACGACCAGGTCGACCTCGCCGTGGACGTCGAGCCGGCCGTCGAGGTCGTGGTGGACCTGCACCCGCGGGTTGTGCCGGAACCGAGCGGCGATCGACCGGGCGCTCGGGCCGCTCATCTCCGTGACCACGACCTCGGCCCCGGCGGACACCATCGTCTCGGTGAACCCGCCGTGCCCGGCGCCGACCTCGATCACCCGCGGCGGGCGCCCGAGCCGGTCGGCCAGCTCGGTGACCACGGCGTTGAGCGTGTCGCGCATCCACTTGTTGAGGTAGGCGTGCCGCAGGTGGGGCGAGCCGGAGAGGTAGTCGTGGCCGTCGCCGTGGACGGCCTCCTGCAGGTCGTGCATCGGCACGACGGTCTCGGTCGTCATGTGGGCCGCATCGCCATCGGCACGGCGGCCGTTAGGCCGATCGGAGCAGACTCACCCGCGCGGGTGACGGTCAGACCTGCACGCTGGTGCAGCCGCTCGGCGCCTGCCCCGGCGGGGTCCACGACGCCGTGGTCCGGTCCCCGACGATGCGGGTGACACGCACGTCGCGCCCGGTGGCGACGTGGAACCCCTGCCCGGCGGGGGCGCCCGACGAGGCCTGGTCGAGGTTCAGCGTGACGCCCACCGGGTCCGACGTCCGGGGGTCGGGCCAGCCCACGACGCCGTAGGCGTACATCCCCGGGCGGGTGCGGACGAGCAGGGCGAGCGACAGGTCGCGCGGCGGATTGGCCGGGGCCTGAGAGTCGACGATCGCCCACACCGCCTGCTGCGGCCCGCTGCCCTGGTGGGTGAGCGCACCCGAGAAGCTGACCTTCCCGGTGCTGATGTTGAGGGCGCGCCGGTTCGCGGTGTCTGCCGACGAGATCGTCACCTGGATCCCGGTGAGGGTGAGGCCGTAGCACTGCTCGCCGATGTCGACCGCGTCGGCGTCCACGCCCACGCTGTTCGCGGCGGGCGGGGCCCAGGTCCCCGAGACCTCCCGGACGGTGCTGGTGTGCCCGGAGTGCTTGAGCTCGATCATCCGGGAGCTGAACCGGCCGTTGACCCGCTCGATCGTCGAGAGCACGAGGGCGTTGAACCCGAGCATGTTCTCGCCGACGACCACGAGGTCGTGGAACCAGCCGCGCCAGACACCGTTGCGGGCGGTGAAGCCGGCGGAGTCGAGCCACAGCCGGCCGACCTCGATGTCCTGGCACAGCGACCAGGGACAGCGCATGAAGTAGTCGGCGCCGTCGTTCACACACAGGGTCGGGCCGTCGAGCACCGTGGGGTCGCCCGACGAGGCCACGATCGTCCACGGCACGGGGAGCTCGAGGCCGACGACACCGGTGCCCGCGTTGTAGGAGGTGACCCGGTTCCACTGCTGCGCGTCGTAGATGACGGCCTCACGGTTGACCATCGGGTCGTTGTCGCAGCGCACCATGACCACGTCGCCGACCTTCAGGGGCACCGAGCCGAGCGCCTGCGTCAGCCGGACCGACGTCGCGCCCGCCGTGATCGGGGCGAGCGTGCGGGTGGCCCACGAGATGCCCGCCTGCCCGGTGGCGAAGGCGGCCGGGTGGATGTCGCCGATCTGGAAGCTGTGCGCCTGGGCGAAGTCGTAGTCGGTGCTGCGGGTGCGGACGTTGCGCAGCACCGCGGTGGGGGAGACCCCGGCGGCGCCCGCCCCGAGGTGGCGCTGGTGGGCGCGCACGACGATCGCCTGCGAGTGCAGGTAGGTGCCGGCCGGGTAGAAGACGCCGGCCCGGCCCGAGTCGGTGGCCTTCTGGATGGCCGCGCCGTCGAGCTCGTCGGAGAGGCTCCGGGCGGCGGGGAAGGCGCGCTGCGCGTCGGCGAGGGTGGCGTACCGCGTCGAGAGCGGGCGCGACCCACCGTCGCCGACCGCCCCGAAGTCGGTGACCACCGCGTAGCCCGCCTGACGGGCGGAGGCGACGGTCGTGGGGGTGCCGGCGCTGAACCCCGACGGCGGGGCAGGGAGCGACGCCGCGTCGGCGGAACCGGTGGCGGCGAGCATCCCGGCTCCCGCCAATCCGCCGACGGCCAGGAGCACCTCACGACGGCTCAACTCGGTTCCCATGGGCCCGGAGTAGCCCGGATGCCCGAGTGAGCGACGCCCGTCGGGGACGGTTCACCCCAAGGTGTCCGCGCGTCAGGGCGTCGTCGGAGGTCGAGCGGGTAGCGGCGGTAACGGCCGTTGCGGTCACCCCGGCGGGTGAACTCGCACGATCGGATCGCGCACAACATCACGGCAGGCGAGTGCTCCTCTGCCCACCCCCGTCGTGCCCTATCGGGTGAATCCCGGGGCTTCCGCGACAGTCCTGCGGCGCTCGATCGTCGGCTCCGGACGGCAGGTCCCGGGACCGTCGAAAACCACCGATGTCACCGTCCGTGATCGACTTTCGTCGCCCTCGGCGTTGCTCCATCGGCTGTAGCGCCTACGGCCGACCGGGCGATGCCAGCTCTGAGACGCAACGAGGGTTGCGACGACGAGACGAGGTGTTCACCGGTGACGACCACGGGCGGCCCGCAGGCGGCCGGCGACGAGGCGGCTCCACGGGTGCTGCTCACCGCGGCGGACACGGTCCCGACGGCGGACGCGGTCCCGACAGCGGGTTCGGTCCCGACGGCGGGTGCGGTGCGGGACCACGGTGCGGTCCCGGGGCGGGACCCGCTCACGGGCACGACCGGGAGCCGGGGCGTCGACGCGGTCCGCCGCGTGCGGCGGTCCTGGGCGCGGCGGGTCCTCGTCGCCGACCTGCTCGCCGTCGCGCTCGTCGGTACCGCGGCCGCGGTGCTCCTGCCGGCCGACCCCACCGGACCGGTCGGGCACGTCGGCCCCACGCTGCTGGTCGTCGGGCTGGTCGCACTCCTCGGTGTCGCCCTCGCCGTCCGGCGCTGCTGGCACCCGCTGCTGGTCTGCTCGGGCGGCCTCGAGTACACCCGCGTGCTGCAGGCCGGCACCGGGGCGCTGCTCGTCCTCGCGCTCGGCCAGGTGGCCGTCCGCGACGACGGGCTCCGGCCCTGGACCCTGGCGGTCCTCCCCGCGGCGGTGCTCGCGGTGCTCGCGGTCCGCGGGGTGGCCCGGGCGCTGCTGCACCGGCGCCGGCGGCGGGGGATCGGCCTGACCGGCGTCCTGGCGGTCGGCTCGGAGGAGTCGGTCGAGGCCCTCGTGGCCCGGACCCGCCGGGCGCCGGAGCACGGCTGGACCGTGCTCGCCGCCTGCACCCCGGCCGGGGTCGGGACCTGTGCCGGTGTGCCCGTCGTCGGGGACCTCGACGACGTGGCCGAGCGGGTCCACGGCGTCGGCGCCGAGGTCGTCGCCGTGGCCGCCGCACCGGGCTGGTCCGGGCGCCGGCTGCACCGGCTGGCCTGGGAGCTCGAGGGCACCGACCTCGACCTCGTCGTCGACCCGGGGCTCATGGAGATCGCCGGGCCCCGCCTGCACGTCACCCCGGTCGACGGCCAGCCGATGATCCGGCTGACCCAGCCCACCTTCCGGGGCGCCGCCCGGGTCTCCAAGGCACTGCTCGACCGCGTCGTCGCCGTCGTCGCCGTCGTCGCGCTGGCCCCGGTGCTGCTCGGGGTCGCCCTCGCGATCCGGCTCGACGACCACGGGCCGGTCTTCTTCCGCCAGGAACGCGTCGGACGGCGTGGCCGCCCCTTCCGCATGATCAAGTTCCGCTCGATGGCGGTGGACGCCGAGGCCGTGCGGACCTCGCTGCGCTCCGACGACGCGGACGGCCCGCTGTTCAAGATGCGCGCCGACCCGCGCGTCACCCGGATCGGCGCGGTGCTGCGCCGCTACTCGCTCGACGAGCTGCCCCAGCTGCTCAACGTCGTCGGCGGCTCGATGTCGCTCGTCGGCCCGCGCCCGCCCCTGCCGAGCGAGGTCGTCGAGTACGCCGACGACGCCCGCCGGCGCCTGCTCGTCCGGCCCGGCATGACCGGCCTGTGGCAGGTCAGCGGCCGCAGCGACCTCTCCTGGGAGGAGACGGTGCGCCTCGACCTGCGCTACGTCGAGAACTGGTCGCCCGGACTCGACCTCCACATCCTCGCCCGCACCGTGACGGCCGTGCTCGCCGGCCGCGGCGCCTACTGACTCCCACACGACGAGACCGGGAACCCTCGCCATGAGCCTCTCCGTGCTGATCCTGGGCCTGAACTACGCCCCGGAGCCGACCGGCATCGCGCCCTACACCACCGGCACCGCCCGCTTCCTGGCCGACGCCGGGCACCACGTCCACGTCGTCACGGGCCTGCCGCACTACCCGCACTGGGAGATCGCGGCCGGGTACCGCCGCGCCCGCGGCGTGCTCCACGAGCGCGACGGCGACGTCCGCCTCACCCGCATCGCGCACCCCGTGCCCGCCGACCCCGGCGGCGCCGAGCGCATCCGCATGGAGGCCGCCTTCGCCGCCGGGGCGGCCCGCGCCCACCGGGGCGCGCGCCCCGACGTCGTGCTGGCGGTCAGCCCCGCGCTGCTCACCGTGGGCGCGGCCCTGCGCTGGCGCGCCCCGGGCCGCACCGCGGTCGGCGTCATCACCCAGGACCTCTACGGCCGGGCGATCGCGGAGACCGGCGCCCTCGGCGGGCGGGGCGCCCGCGCCGCCGCGACCCTCGAGCGGGCGCTGCTGACCCGCGCCGACGGCGTCGTCGCGATCCACGAGAGCTTCCGGCGGTCGCTGGGCGAGCTCGGCGTCGAGAACCGTCGGATCACCACCATCCGCAACTGGAGCCACGTCAGCCCGGTCCGCGCCGGCGGGGCCGACCTGCTCGCGCTGCGCCGCCGGCGGGGCTGGCGTGACGACGAGGTGGTCGCCCTGCACGCCGGGAACATGGGCGCGAAGCAGGGCCTGGAGAACGTCGTCGAGGCGGCCCGCCTCGCCGACGCCACCGGCGCGGTCGTGCGCTTCGTCCTGCTCGGCACCGGCGCGCGCCGCGCGGCGCTCGAGGCGTACGGCGTCGGGGTCGAGCGCCTGCAGTTCCTCGACCCGCTGCCCGCCTCCGAGTTCGAGCTCGCGATGGCCGCCGCCGACGTCCTCGTCCTCAACGAGAAGCCCGGCGTCGAGGAGATGTGCGTGCCCTCCAAGCTCACCTCGTACTTCGCGGCCGGCCGGCCCGTGGTGGCGGCGACGAGCCCCCGTAGTGCGGCGAGCGCCGAGATCGAGGCCTCCGGCGGGGGCGTGCGGGTCGACCCGGGGACCCCCGAGGAGTTGCTCGGGGCCGTCCTGCGCTGCGGCCTCGACCCGGCGACGGCCGGCACGATGGGCCTGCGCGGACAGCTGTTCGCCCGCGACGCCCTCTCGGCCGTGGCCGCCCGCGGCGCCTACGTCGACTGGGTCGCCGACCTGGCCGCCGGGCGCGGCCGCCGCCGCCCGACCGCCCTCCCCACCCTCGCCGGCGCCTCCGAGGTCCCCACGGACGTCCGCGCGCTCGTCACCGAGGACGCGTCGTGACCGCGCGGCGGCTGCAGGACTTCACCGGCGCCGGCCACGACAAGGGCCGGTCGACGGGCTGGCAGGTGGCGTGGTGGGTCGTCTCGAACCTCGTGTTCCGGGCCTGGTGGTGCCCGGCCCGCGTGCGCCCGGTGATCCTGCGGGCCTTCGGCGCCCGCGTGGGTCGCGGGGTGAACATCCGCAACGGCGTCCGGGTGCACTGGCCCTGGAAGCTCGAGATCGGCGACCACTGCTGGATCGGCGAGGGCGCCTGGCTGCTCAACCTGGAGCCGATCCTGCTCGGCGACCAGGTGTGCGTGTCCCAGGAGGCCGTGCTGTGCACCGGCTCGCACCGGCGGCGCGACCCGGCGTTCGCCTACGACAACGCCCCCATCGTCGTCGGCGCCGGGGCGTGGGTCGCGCTGCGGGCGATCGTCCTGCGGGGCGTCGTGGTGCCCGCCGACGGCCTGGTCCCCGCCGGCACGGTGCTCGCCCGGACCTCCGCCCCCGTCGGGGACGCGGCGGTGCCCCGGCCCCGCGGGGCGCGGGACCACCGGGGCGTCCCGACGACGGGGGTGACCGCGTGAGCCTCGTGCTCGACCGTCCCGCGACGGCCGACGTGCCGCTCCCGCCCCCCGGTCCGCGCCGGCTCACCGGCCTGCAGTTCCTCCTCCCGCTGTTCTCCGTCACCGTCCTGCTGGCCGTCCCGGCGGCCGTCTTCGTCGCCCCCGTCGTCGCGCGCGGCTCCGTGTCGGTCGGCGTCGCGGCCGTCCTGTTCGCCGTGTCGGTCGTCTACTGCGCGCTGCGCCTCGGATCGCTGATGTGGGAGGCGGAGCCGCGCTGGGCCGTGCTCGGGCTGTGGATGTTCTCCTACGCCTGGCTCGCGGTCGCGGGGCTGACCCAGACCCTCGCCGGCGAGAACCCGCTGGGCTTCACGCTCGGCGACCTCGCCACCGAGCAGGCCGCGCTGCTGCTCGCCGGGCTGATCTGCTTCGACGTGGCGTCCCGGGTCCGCCCGCGGCGCGCCGGTGCCCTGCTGCCCGCCGCGCTCGACGCCCGGCTGCGCGGCCGCGTCCTCGACCCGACCCGGGTCCTGCTGCTCGGCGTGGTGGCCCTGGTCACCGCGCCGGTGCTGGTCGCGCTGCTCGGCGGGCCGGGGGTGCTGCTGTCCGACCGCCAGGCGGTCTTCGACCAGCTGTCGTCGTCGGGGCTCTACTCCTCGGCGTCGAACGCGACCGGCGGCATGGTCGCCGTGATCGGCAACGTCCTGCCGTTCGTGGCGCTGATCTGCCTGGTCAAGCTCCTCGCCGACGACCCGGAGCAGCGTCGTCGGGCCGAGGTGTGGGCGCTCGGCGCGGCGCTCGTCGCGCTCAACGCCCTGATGAACAACCCGCTCTCGAACCCGCGCTACTGGGCGTTCGCGATCGTGCTCGCGTTCTTCTTCTGCTGGCGCTTCTCCACCCGGCCGGCCGTGCTGACCACGTTCGTCACGCTGTTCACGCTCAGCTCGCTGATCATCTTCCCCTACCTCGACCACTTCCGGGTCTCCGAGGCGCAGATGAAGCAGTACGGGATCCGGACGCCGAGCTACTCGCAGCCGGTGGACTACGTGCTCGGCAAGACCGACTACGCCTCCATCTCCGACGTCGGCGTCGCCCTGCGCGTCGTCGACCACCACGGGCACACCCTCGGCCGGCAGCTGCTCGGCGCGGCCACCTTCTGGGTGCCGCGCTCGCTGTGGCCGGACAAGCCCGACAACACCGCGTTCCTCATCGCCGACGAGATCGGCTTCCCCAACCGCAACCTGGACTCCCCGCTGTGGGCCGAGGGTTACGTCGACTTCGGCTGGCTCGGCGCCTGCGGCCTGCTCGCGCTCGGCGGGCTGGCCGCCCGCCGGCTCGACGACGCCTTCGTCGCGCACCGCGGGGCCCGCACCCGGGTCGTGCCGCTCGTGGCCGTCGCGGCGCCCGTCATCGCCGGCTACGAGTTCATCCTCATCCGCGGCTCCCTGCTGCAGGCCATGGCCAGGATCGTCGTGCTCCTGGTGCTGCTCCTGCTGGTCTCCCGCGTTCCCCGCACCGCCGCCCGGCACGCCGCCGTGCGGTCCCACCTCACCGGGAGCCCCCAGTGACCCGTCCCGTCCGCGGCCCGCTCGCCCGTCGGCTGCACACCCTCGTCTGGCTGCTCCCCGCGTCGCCGATGAAGAACCGGCTGCTCCGCCGGTTCGGCCACGTCGTCGCCCGGAGCGCCTCGCTCGGCTCCTGCCTCGTCCCGTCCCTGGTGCACCTGCACGCGGGCGAACGTGCCTTCGTCGCGTCCGGCAACTTCATCCGCGGCGTCGCGGAGCTGGTGCTCGGCGACGACGCGATCATCGGGCCCTGGAACATCCTCACCGCCCACCCCGCCTTCCAGCACGAGGGCGAGAACGGGGTGCTGTGGATGGGCGCGCACGCCCTCATCACCAGCCGGCACAGCATCGACTGCTCCGGCACCGTCGTCCTCGGGGCCTTCTCCTCAATCGCCGGGCACGACACGCAGGTGCTGAGCCACGAGCTCGACTTCGACGGGCCGGCCCAGACCTGCGCGCACATCGAGATCGGTGACCACTCCTTCGTGGGAACGCGGTGCACCGTGCTGTCCGGTGCACGTCTCCCGGACCGGTCGGCCCTCGCGGCGGGCTCGGTGCTGCGTCGGGCACCGGTCGAGCACGCCGGGCTCTACACCGGCTCTCCGGCCCGCCACAAGCAGCTCCTCGACGGGGCGTGGTTCCACCGGCCCGTCGGACCGACCCGGTCGCTGCGCGACCACGCCGGGGTCCTGCTCCCCGGCGCCTTCTGACCTCCCCACCCCTCCACCCGACCCCAGGAAGGACCGCCCGGTGACCGCGCGCGAGTACCTCACCCTCCTCGGCCAGCAGTGGCGTTGGATCGTCGGCGCCGCGCTCGTCGGGGTCGTCGTCGCCGGCGTCGCCGTGCTGCTCACCCCGGCGTCCTACGCCGCGTCGGTGACCTTCTACGTCTCCACGGCGTCGAACACGAGCTCCGCCGACGCCTACCAGGGCAGCCTGCTCTCCCAGGACCGCGTGAAGTCCTACACCGAGCTGCTGTCCGGCTACCGCCTCGGCGAGGAGGTCGTCACCGACCTGCGCCTCCCCGACGACCCGCAGAGCGTCGCCGACCAGGTGTCGGCGAGCGTCAGCCCGAACACCGTGCTGCTCGAGGCCCGGGTCACCGACGCCTCCCCGGAGCGGGCGCAGGCCATCGCCGGTGCCGTCGGCCGCCGCTTCCCGGCGCTGATCGCCGACCTCGAGCGCCCCGCCGACCGCACGCAGCCCCCGACGGTGTCCGCCCGGGTGGTCGAGGGCCCCGTCCTCGCCCCGGGCCCGGTCTCGCCGAAGCCGCTGGTCGACCTCGGCCTGGGCCTCGCGGCCGGCCTGCTGATCGGCGTGACGATCGCGGTGGTGCGCCGCTCGCTCGACCGCTCGGTGCTGAGCCTCGCCCAGCTCGCCAAGCTCCTGCCGCACCCGTTGCTCGGCACCCTGCCGCGCGACCGGCACACCGACCGCACGCCGCTGTTCCTGCGCGACCGCCCGATGTCCCCGGCCGCCGAGAGCCTGCGGGCCGTGCACGGCAACCTCGCGCGTCCCGACGGCGAGGGCGTGCGCGTCGTCGTCGTCACCAGTGCCGTCGAGGGCGAGGGCAAGTCCACCCTGGTGGTCAACCTCGCTCTCGCCGAGGCGAACGCGGGCGGGCGGGTGCTCCTCGTCGAGGCCGACCTCCGCCGCCCGCGCGCGTCGGCCTACCTCGGCGTCCCCGCCGGTGGGGGACTGGCCGGACTGCTCGCCGGCCAGGGTGCCCTCGACGAGGCGGTCCGCCCCGGCGGGGTCGTCCGCCTGGACGTGCTGCCGAGCGGCCCGCTGCCGCCGAACCCCTACGAGCTGGTCGAGTCCGCCCGGATGGACGCGGTGCTCGCCGAGGCGCGCGAGCGCTACGACCTCGTGCTCGTGGACGCCCCGCCGGTGCTGCCGGTGGCCGACGGGCTCGCGCTGGCCCGCCGGGCCGACTCCGTCGTGGTCGTCGTCCGCGCCGGCGCCACCCGCGGCGCCCTGGTCCGCCGGGCCCACGAACTGCTCGTGACGGCCGGGGTGAGCGAGGTGGGGGTCGTCTTCAACGGCGTCACCACCGCGGTCGAGGGGCAGTACGCCGGCCGCTACCTCACGACCCCCGCACCCACGCCCGCCCCGGCACCCGCCCCGCAGCTCCCCGCCGCCGTCGCGCCGCTCGCCGCCGTCGAGCAGCGCCCGGCCGGGCCCGCAGCACCCTCAGTCCCCGCGCCACGCGCCGTCGCGAGCCACCACCGCCGGCCCCGGCACGCCCCGCCCCGCCAGCAGGCCACCGGTGGCCAGCACCGCACCCCCACCCAGGGGATCGCCGTCGGCGACCTCGTCGGCCGCCTCGCGGCCCGCGGGTCGCGGACCGCGGACCCCCGCCCACCCCAGGAGAGGTCGTCATGACGCTGTCCGTCCCCCGCCCGGCCCGGTCGGCCTCATCGGCCGAGCCGCACGCCGAGGTGTTCCCCGAGGTCCCCGCCGGCGGGTACACCCGCCTCGACGGGTCCGTCGAGTTCTGGTCCCGGGTCAACGCCGTGCTCCCGCCCGACGCGGTCGTGGTCGACCTCGGCGCCGGTCGCGGCTCCTTCCTCGAGGACCCGAGCCCGTTCCGGCGGTCCCTGCACGACCTCAGGCCGCGCTGCGCCCGGCTCATCGGGCTCGACGTCGACCCCGCGGTGCGGGAGAACCCCGCCCTGCACGAGAGCCACGTCATCGAGCCGCAGGGCCGGTTCCCGCTGCCCGACGGGTCGGTCGACCTGCTGGTGAGCGACTGGACCTTCGAGCACGTCGCGGACCCGGCGCACACCGCCGCGGAGATCGACCGGGTGCTCGCCCCCGGCGGGTGGCTGTGCGCCCGGACGCCCCGCAAGTGGGGTGCGATCGGCGTGCCGACCCGGCTCGTGCCCAACGCGCTGCACGTCGCCGCGCTGCGCCGCCTCCAGCCGGCGAAGGCCGAGGTCGACACCTTTCCCACGGCGTACCGGATGAACTCCCGCGCCGCCCTGCGCGGCTGGTTCCCGCCCGAGCGCTTCACCCACTGCGTCTACGAGTTCGACGCCGAGCCGGGGTACGTCGGCCGCTCGCCCGCGGCCCTGCGCACCGGGCTCCTCCTGCAGCGCCTCGTCCCCTCCCGCGCCGCCTCCACCCTCATGATCTTCATCCGCAAGGAGGAGTCCGCGTGACCGAGTACCAGCCGATCGACCTCGAGGCGGTCCGCACCTGCTCCCGGCGCCACCTGCGCAGCCGCCGCCTGCGGCTGCTCGTGGCGCTGCTCGCCGTCGTCGTGCCCGGCCGGGCCCGCCGGTTCCTCGCGGTCCGCGTGCTCGGACACGACATCCACCCCGACGCCCACCTGGGGCGCGCCCTGGTCGACGTCGACCGCCTCGTGATGGACGCGGGCGCGGTGATCTCGGCCGGCAACGTCATCCGTGGCTGCGAGCTGGTGGTGCTCGAGCGCGACGCGAAGATGGGGATGCTCAACCTCGTCAACGGCGTCCGCCGCGATCCGCGGTTCTACCAGGGCGTCGACCGGTCCCCGTCGCTGATCCTGCGCCGGGCCGCGCTCATCACGACGATGCACGTCGTCGACGCCTCGGCCCGGGTCGAGTTCGCGCCGTGGGGCACCCTCGCGGGCTTCGGCTCGCTCGTGCAGACGCACTCGGTCGACTTCGACGCCGTGCGCCAGGACGCCCGCCCGGTGACGGTCGGCGACCACTCGCTGGTGATGAGCCGCTCGGTGCTGCTGCCCGGCAGCGCGGTCCCGGACCACTCGCTGGTCGCGGCCGGGGGCGTGGTCGCCCGCTCGCTGCCCGACGAGCCGGCCCTCTACGGCGGGGTCCCGGTCCGCGTCGTCCGCCCGACCGACCCGACGTCGGCGTTCTTCGTGCGCGAGGGGGTGGACATCCTGTGAGCAGCCCGCGGCGTGCGGCGCTCGGGGTCGCCGATCAGGCGGTCAGCTCCGCCACGAACTACCTCACCGCGTTCGTGGCCTCCTTCGTGCTCCTGCCGGAGTCGTTCGGGGCGTTCGTCGTGGCCTTCGCCGTGGTCACCGTGCTCGCGGCCGCGACCCGCGCGGTGCTCTCCGAGCCGCTGATCGCCCACCTGCCCGCCGTCGCCTCCGCGGACCGCCGTGCCCGGCTCGCCGGCTCCGCCCTCGGGGCCGCCGCCGTGTTCGGCCTCGCCGGCACCGCACTCGTCGTCGTGCTCGGTCTCGTCGGCGGCGAGGTGCTGTCGACCCTGCTCGTGTTCGCCCCGTGGATCCTCGGCGCGATCGTCGTCGACGCCGGCCGCTACGTGCTGCTCGCGCGCCTGCGGACCGGCGCCACGCTCGCCGTCGACGCGGCCTGGGCGCTCGCGCAGGGCGTCGGGCTCGGCGTCGTCGCGCTCGTGGGCAGCTGGACCCCCGCCGCGCTCGCCGCCTGCTGGGGCGTCGGCGCCCTCGCCGGCCTCGTCGTGGTCGTCGCCGTCGGGGTGGAACGCCCCGGTCGTCCCGGCCCGTGGCTGCGGGAGGGGCGCTACCTCTCGGGGTGGTTCACCGTCGTCTCGATCCTCGGCCAGGTCCAGATGTACGCGGTCCTCCTGCTCGCGGGGATCGTCGTCTCGACCCGCGAGATGGCCGGGCTGCGCGCGGTGCAGCTGCTCGTGCTGCAGCCGCCGACGACCTTCATGGCCGCGGTCCTGGTCCTCGCCACCGCGATGTTCGCCCGCTACCCGGTCGCCGCCGACGGCTCGCTGCCGCCCGGGTTCGCCGCCCTGCGCCGCCGGCTGACCCTCGCGATGGCGGGGCTCGGCGTGCTGGTGCTCGTCGCGATCCCGCTGCGCGACGTCCTCATGGGGCTGCTCTTCCCCCGCTACGTGGACTTCGCCCCGCTCGTGCCGCCGACCGCCCTGCTCGTCGCGGTCCTCGGCCTGGGGGTGCCCGCCGCCGCCGCGCTGCGCGGGATGCGCCGCGGCGGACTGCTCTGCGCCATCCAGGTCCTCACCAGCCTCGGCATGGTGGGTGGCGCCACCGTGGGGTTGCTCGTCGGCGGGGTGCTCGGCCTGTGCTGGGGGATGGTCGTCGCCGCCACCGGCATCGTCGCCGTGCAGTACGTGGCCGCGCTGCGCGCCCGGCCGCGGGCCGTCGAGGAGCTCGCCGTCGGGACGGACGTCGTCGGGGTGGACCCCGTGCCGCTCCCGGACCCGGTCCGATGACGCCGGTGCTCGGGCGCCGGGCCGCCCTCACGCTCCTGGGGCTCGCCGCACCGGCCGCCCTCGCGGCCTGCGGCAGTGCCTCGACGGCGTCCCCGCGACCGGTGTCCGCGGGCACCCGGCTCGCCACCGACTGGAGCGCCCGCCCGGCGGGCACCGGGGCGCAGGCGGGGGACGAGGGGGTGCCGTTCCGCGTCGTCGCGCACGACGCACCCGCACCCGTCGTCCGGGACGGGGGCCTGGAGGCCGGTCTGCCCGACGCCCACTCCGCCACGTACGTCCTGGCCGACGCCGGGGCGGACGTGGTGCGGATCGGCGCGACCTTCGCCTTCGGCCCGGGCTCCGAGGCCGGGTCGCTCTGCCTCGCGGCGTTCACCGGGGTGCCGCTGGAGGGGCCGGCGCCCCGCACCCGGTGCCACTTCGTGATCACCCCGCTGCGGTGGGTCTACGGGGTGATCGAGGACGGGACGAGCCTGGCGACGCTCGCGCGCGGGGTGCACACCGTCCCGCTGCGCCAGGACGGCACGCCGTACTCGGCCGAGGCCGTGATCGTCGGGTCGACCGCGTCGCTGTCGCTGCCCGACGGCACGACGACGGCGGTCGGCGACCCCCGGATCGGCACGCTCGGCGGGCCGCTCGCGTGCTGGGAGTACTACAAGGATGCCGCGGGAGCGGCCGACCTGCGCCTGCTGCGCAGCTGGGCGGGATGACGATGGAGCGAGTGACGGACGGCCCGACGAGCACGACCGTGGCCTGGATCGGGCCGCTGCCCGCACCGGTGCACGGGGCGAGCCTGGTGACGGCGCGGCTGCTGGACCGGGTGCGCGGGGAGGTGGCGGACGTCCGCGTCGTCGACGTCATGGGCTCCGGCACCGGGGTACGCCACGTCCTGACCCGGGCGGCGGCGCACCTGCGGGCCCTCGTCGTGGTGCTCGGGCTGCCCACCGGGTCCGCCGTGTACGTGTCGCTCTTCGGCGGGCTGGGACTCTGGTACCAGCTGCCGGTGCTCGCCGCGGCGCGCCTGCGGGGCCTGCGGGTGGTGGCCCACCACCACTCCTACGCCTACCTCACCGCGACGGCGGTGCCGATGGTGCTGATTACGCGGGTGCTCGGGCGCCGCGACCGCCACCTGTTCCTGTCCCGGACGATGCGGGCGGCGTTCGAACAGCGCTACGCCTCCCGCGCCGAGCACGCGGTGCTGAGCAACGCGCACGTGGTCGACCCCGGCCCGGTGGGCCCGGCCCGGGACGGTGACCTCGTGCTGGTGCACGTCAGCAACCTCGGGGTGAGCAAGGGCTCGGTCGCCGCCGTCGAGGCGTGCGAGGTCCTGCGCGAGCGGGACCCGCGGACCAGCCTGACCCTCGTCGGCCCGTGCGGCGACGACGACACGGCGGCGGCGATCGCGCGGGCGGGGGAGGCGGTGCGCTGGCTCGGACCGCGCCCGACCGCCGGGGTGAACGAGGCGCTCGACGCCGCCGACGTGTTCCTCTTCCCGTCGAGCTACGTCAACGAGGCCGAGCCGCTCGTCGTCCTCGAGGCCCTCTCGCGCGGGGTGCCGGTCATCGCCACGCGACGCGGTGCGCTGCCCGAGCTCTTGCCCGCGGACTGGCTCGTCGAGGGCCCGGACCCCGTGGAGATCGCCGCCCGTGTCGAGGCGCTGTGCGCGGGCCCGACGTGGCGGGCCGACGCCGCCACCCGGGCGCGGGCGCTGTTCGCCGCGCGGCGCGCCGACGCGGACCCCGTCGCGCTCGTGACGGCGGGCTCGGGCGGGCTCTAGACGGGCGGCAGGGACACGACCTGCGCGGCGAAGGTGAGGCCCGCGCCGAAACCGCAGAGCAGCGCGAGGTCCCCGGGGCGGGCACCACCCGTCGTCAGGACGTCGTGCATCGCGAGGGGGACCGAGGCCGCGGAGGTGTTGCCGGTGACGGCGACGTCGCGGGCGACGGTCACGTGGTCGGGCAGGGCGAGCGCCTTCACCAGGCCGTCGGTGATCCGGGCGTTCGCCTGGTGCGGCACGAAGGCGTCGAGCTGCTCGGGCTTGCAGCCGGCCTTCTCCAGGGCCTCGAAGACGAGGGGGACCATGCGGGAGGTCGCCCAGCGGAACACCGTCGGGCCCTGCATCCGCAGCGCAGGGCGCTCGCCGGTCGCGTGGGCCTCCGCCCAGGTGACCGACTGCGCGATGAGCCCGGCCTGCGTGCCGTCGGCGCCCCAGGCGGCGGGCCCGACGCCGGGCTCCGCCGACGGGCCCACGACGACGGCCCCCGCGCCGTCGCCGAACAGGAAGGCGGTCGAGCGGTCGGTCGGCTCGACGATGTCGCTCATCCGCTCGACGCCGACGACCAGCACCGCCCCGTGACCCGCGTCGACCAGCGACGCCGCCACCTCGAGGGCGTAGCAGAAGCCCGCGCAGGCCGCGCCGACGTCCATCGCGGCCCCGTTGGTGGCCCCGATCTCGGCGGCGAGCCGGGTGCCGACCTGCGGACACCCGGTGTCGGCGGACATCGTTGCCACCAGCGTCACCGCCACGTCGGCCGCGGCGATCCCGGCCGCGGCCAGGGCGTCGCGGGCGGCCGCCGCTCCCATCGCGACGACGGTCTCCCCGGCCTCCGCCCGGCGGCGCGTCGAGATCCCGGACCGGGCGTGCACCCATGCGGCGTCGACCTCGAGGTGCTCGCACACCTCCTCGTTGGTGACCACCCGGCGGGGACGGTAGGCGCCCAGCCCGAGGAGGGTGGCGTGGTGGCCGGTGCTGATCGAGCCCAAGGGGATGCCTCGCGAGACCGTCGGGGGAGTCGTCCCCTCCACGGTCACCCGGCCCCGTGGTTACTCGGAAGTCCTACTATCTGGTACGCGGGTGCGTCCGGTCACACCGTTCCCGACGGCCGGTACGCGGCCACCGCCGCGCTGAGTTCCGCGCCCAGCTCCCGGTCGGTGGACAGCGGCCCGTAGAGCACCTGCTCCGCCCCGGCGTCGGCGTACTCGTGCAGCCGTGCCGCGACGTCCTCGGGCGTGCCGTAGGGGACGCAGGCGTCGACGATCCGGTCCATGTCCTGCCCGTAGATCTCGCGGAGCCGGGCCACGGCGAGCTCGCGCGCCGCCGCCCGCGACCGCCCGACCGCCGACCACGCCAGCAACCCTCCGGTGACCGGCCCCCGGCCCTGCTCGGCCGCCACGTCGTTCACCAGTCGCAGGCCGCGCGCGACCCGGTCCGGGCTGCAGAGATAGGGCATCCAGACGTCGCCGGCCCGGCCGGCGCGGCGCATCGAGGCCTCCGAGCGCCCGCCGATCCAGATCGGGACGGGCCGCACCGGCGGGGGGTCCATCCGGTGTCCGTCGACGGCCTCGCCGTGCAGGTGGGCCCGCACCACCGGCAGGGCCTCGTCGGTGCGCCGGCCACGGCCGCTCACCGGGACGCCGACCGCCTCGAACTCCGCCGGGTACTCGCCGCCGACCCCGACGCCGAGCTCGAAGCGTCCACCCGAGATGCGGTCGACCGACACCGCCATCTTCGCTGCCAGCGCCGCCGGGTAGAGCGGCAGCAGCGTCACCGCGGACAGCAGCCGGACCCGTGACGTCACCGCGGCGGCGGCCGCGAGGGAGACGAAGGCGTTCGACGTCGGGCTGCCGAACAGGACGTGCTCACCGCTCGCCACGAGGTCGAAGCCGACGTCCTCCGCCCAGCGGGCGGCCCCCGGGACGTCCGCCGTGTCGGTGGCGAGCATGAGCCCGAGCCTCACGCCTCCACGCCCGCCTTCGCGAGGACCGCCGCCGCCATCCGCAGGTGCACGTCGTCGACCATCTCCCCGTTCACCACGCCCACCCCGGCCCGCCCGGCCTCGACGACGTCGCGGGCGTGCGCGATCTCCTCGTCGGAGGGGGTGAACACCTCGTGCGCGAGCGTCACCTGCGTGGGGTGAATACAGATCTTGCCCTCGTAGCCGAGGTCGCGGCCCTCCCCGGCGTCCCGACGGAAGAAGTCG
Organism: Actinomycetospora corticicola; assembly: GCF_013409505.1. Taxonomy (NCBI): domain Bacteria; kingdom Bacillati; phylum Actinomycetota; class Actinomycetes; order Pseudonocardiales; family Pseudonocardiaceae; genus Actinomycetospora; species Actinomycetospora corticicola. The sequence continues at coordinate 857,699 of NZ_JACCBN010000001.1, forward strand.
CTGTCGCGGACGTTGACGACGGCCTGGTCCAACGCCCCGACGCCCGCCAGCCGGGCCGCCAGCAGCACCTCGGAGCGGGCGAACAGCACCTCGTGGCTCGACGGGGTCCGCCGGCCGCCGATCGAGGCGATGTAGTCCTCCGCCCCGAAGTAGGCGGCGGTGACGTCGGAGCCCTCGAGCAGGTCGCGGGCCCGCGCCACCCCGCGGGCGGTCTCGATCCCGACGACGACGGGCCGGTCGCCGATGCGCTCGCGCAGATCCCGCAGCTGTGCCGGGTCCTCGTACTTCGGCAGCACGACGCCCGCCGCCGTGGCGGCGACGGCCTCGACGTCGTCGTCGTGCCACGGCGTCGCGGGCGGGTTGACGCGCACCAGGACGAGCGACCCGGCGTCGGGGAGGTTCTCCGTGGCGGTGCGCCGCGCGGCGTCCTTGTCGTCGGCGGCGACGGCGTCCTCGAGGTCGACCGCGATCGCGTCCGGTGCGGACCGGGGCGCCTTCGCGATCATGTCCGCGCGACCGCCGGGGACGAACAGGAGCGACCGCGGGACGTTCACGGTGAGGGCCTCCGGTGCATCAGGCCCGTCCGTCGCACGGTGCAGACGGTCTCGTCGCGCTGGTTCTGCGCGCGGTGGGCGAAGATCACGATGCCCGCATCGGACCGGGACCGCGACTCGCGCGCCTCGACGACCTCGGTCGACACCCGCACCGTGTCGCCGTGGAACACCGGCTTCGGGAAGGCGGCGTCGGTGAGCCCGAGCTGGGCGACGATCGTCCCGAGCGTCAGCTCCGGGACGCTCAGGCCGACCACCAGCGCGAGGGTGAACATGCTGTTCACCAGGGGCTGCCCGAACTCGGTCCGCGACGCGTAGTCGTGGTCGAGGTGCAGGGGCGCCGGGTTCATCGTCATGGTGGTGAACAGGACGTTGTCGGTCTCGGTGATCGTCCGCCGGGTGGCGTGCTCGACGACGAGTCCGGGCGTCAGTTCCTCGAACCACAGGCCGCTCATACCGCCGCCAGCTCCGCTCCGCTACGTGTCGCGTTCACGCGCGCACCGCCTCCCGCAGGGTGTCCAGGCTGGAGGGGTCCTCCAGCGCCGAGGTGTCGCTGCGCGCCTCGCCGTGGAGCAGGACCTCGCGCATCAGCCGACGCATGATCTTGCCGGTCCGGGTCTTCGGCATCGCGGCGGTGACGATGACACGGTCGGGCCGGGCGAGCCCGCCGATCGTGTCGCCCACGAGCTGCGTGACCTCCCGGGCGATGTCGCCGGCGTCCCCGGCCGTCGTCACGAAGGCGACCGGCACCGTGCCCTTGGTGTCGTCCGGGACCCCGACGACGGCGGCCTCAACGACCCGCGGGTGCGAGCCGACGACGGCCTCGATCTCCATCGTCGAGAGCCGGTGGGCGGCGACGTTGATGACGTCGTCGGCGCGGCCGAGCACCCAGAGATGCCCGTCGTGGTCGACGACGGCCTCGTCGTTCGTGGCGTAGCGGCCGGGGAAGCGCGAGAAGTACGTCGCGAGGTACCGGTCGTGGTCGTCCCAGACCGTGCGGGCCAGCGTCGGGAAGGGCCTCGTCATGACGAGGTTGCCCTTGGTCCCGGCCGGGACGGGGCGGCCGTCGTCGTCGACCACCTCGCACGCGTGGCCGGGCAGCGTGGTGCCCGTGGAGCCCGCCTTCAGGTCGTCCACGCCGGCGACGGGATAGGTCCACGTCGAGCCGGTCTCGGTCTGGCCGTAGGCGTTGACCACGGGGACGCCGAGGGTCTCGGTGGTCCAGGTGAAGGTCTCGCCGTCGAGGGGTTCGCCCTGCACCGTGATGAGGGAGAGCCGGGGGAGGGGGTGGTCGTGGGCCAGCGTGTCGCCGAACTTGCGGAGCATCCGCAGCACCGTCGGGGCGCAGAGCACCTTGGTCACGGCGTGCTTCTCGCACACCTCGTAGAAGCGCGCGGTCGACGGCGTGTCCAACGCGCCCTCGTAGCAGGCGATCGTGGCGCCGTTGGCGAGCCCGCCGATCACCGCCTGGATCGGGAACGTCAGCCAGCCCACGTCCGCGGCGACCCAGTAGACGTCGTCGTCGGTGATCGCGGTCTGCCAGTGCGCGTTGGCCCAGGTGCCGAGGAGGAACCCGCCGACGGAGTGCACCACGCCCTTGGGTCTCGACTCCGTGCCGGAGGTGAAGATGAGGAACGCCGGCTCGTTGGCGTCGAGCGCGACGAGCTCACTGCCCTCGGGGTGCGCGTCGATCAGCGCGGCGTAGGAGGTCTCGCCCTCCTGGAGCGGGACGCCGTTGCCGGTGCGGTCGACCACGACGGTGTGTTCGAGCGTCGGTGCGTCGGGGCGGGCCGAGCGCAGCGTGTCCAGCAGGGGCACGGGCTTGCCGCGGCGGTAGATCGCGTCGGCGACCACCACCACCTTCGCGCGCGCCGACGCCAGCCGGGAGGCGACCGCGTCGCGGCCGAAGCCGGAGAACAGCACGGTGTAGATGGCGCCGATCCGGTTGCAGGCGTGGATCGCGGTGAACGCCTCGACGAGGTTCGGCATGTAGATCGCCACCACGTCGCCGCGGCCCACCCCGAGCGCGGTCAGCCCGGCCCCGAGCCGGGAGACCTCGTCGGCGAGCTCCGCGTAGGTCACCGTGCGGGAGTCGCCGGGCTCGCCCTCCCACACCACGGCGGGTCGGTCGGGCACGGACTCGGCCCAACGGTCGACGCAGTTGTCGGCGACGTTGATCAGCCCGCCGTCGAAGTAGCGGAAGTCGCCGAGCTCGCCGGTGCGGACCGTGTCGTAGGGCCGCAGCCAGCGGTGCTGGTCGGCCACCCAGGCCCAGTAGTCGTCGGGGTCGGCGTCGTGCAGCGCGCGGGCGTGCGCGATCTCCTCCGCGTACCGGGCCGATCGCTGCTCGTCGCGGAGCGGGATCAGCGGGGCGGAGATCAGGGCACCGAGCGAGTCGTCCATGACCTGCTCCTCCTCTGGTGGGATCAGACGGGGCTGACGATGTGGTGGCGGCGCGGTGCGGAGCGGGTCCAGCCCTCGGCGTGCCGCATCCGCACGGCGAGCTCGGTGCGGAGCCCCTCCGGCGGCACGACGGTGTCGATGACGAGGTCGGAGCCCATCCGGAGCAGGTTGATCTCGGCGCGGTGTTCCTCGACCCGCTCCGCGACGAAGGCCTCGCGCTCGGCCTCGTCGGTGATGTCGGCGATCTTGCGCGCGTACACCGCGTTGACCGAGGCCTCCGGCCCCATCGCGCCGATGAACGCGCTGGGCAGGGCGATCGTGGCCCGCGGCTCGAACCCGGGGGCGCACATCGCGTAGAAGCCCGCGGCGTAGGCCTTGCGCAGGATCACCGAGAACTTCGGCACCTCGGCCGAGCTCATCGCGGCGATCAGCTTCGCGCCGTGGCGGATGATGCCCTGCCGTTCGACCGCGACGCCGACCATGAAGCCCGGGACGTCCTGGAGGAACACCAGGGGGATGTTGAAGGCGTCGCACCAGGACACGAAGCGGGCGGCCTTGTCGGCGGAGTCGACGTGGATGGCGCCGGAGCGCACGCTCGGCTGGTTCGCGATCAGGCCGACCACGCGGCCCTCGAGGCGCGCGAGCCCCACCACGATCTCGGGCGCCCAGTCCGGCTTGATCTCGAAGAACGAGCCGGCGTCGACGAGGCGGTCGATCACCGCGATCACGTCGTACCCGGTGACGGGGTCGGCGGGGATCAGGCCGTCCCAGTCGTCCTGCTCGGGCGCCCGCGCCTCGATGACGGCGGGCCGCGCGCTCCAGTCGCTCGGCAGGTAGGAGAACAGGAGCCGGGCGGCCGCGACGGCCTGCCAGTCCTCGTCGAACACGGAGTCACCGCAGCCGGAGACCTCGGCGTGCATCCGCGCGCCGCCCATCTCCTCCTCGGTGGTGCGCTCGCCGGTGACCTTCTCGGCCACCCGCGGGGAGGCCAGGAACATCGACGCGCGGCCCTCGACCATGCCGACCCAGTCGGTGAAGGCCGGCATGTACGCGCCGCCCGCCGCCGATGGTCCGTGCAGGCAGCAGATCTGGGGGACCCGGCCGGACAGCGCCACCTGCAGGCGGAAGATCGCACTCGCGCCGCGTCGTCCCGGGAAGAAGCCCATCTGCTCGGTGAGCCGGCCGCCCGCGGAGTCCACCAGGTAGAACACCGGCAGCAGGTCCCGGTCGGCGCGCTCGAGGATGCGGATCTGCTTCTCGCAGGTCTGCTGCCCCCACGACCCGGCCTTGACCCCGAAGTCGTGCGCGATCACGGCGACCGGACGGCCCTCGATCATGCCGACGCCGGTCACCACGCCGTCGGCCGGCAGGGGGCCGGCGAGCAGGCCGTCCTCGACGAACGAGCCCTCGTCGAGCAGCACCGCCAGCCGTTCCCGCGCGGTGAGCGTGCCCGGGTAGCGGCTGGTGTCGCCGCCCCGGAGCGCCCGCTCGGCCGCGGCGAGGATGTCGTCCGCCGAGGGAGGTGCCGGCGCCCCAGGGGGGACGGGCGCCGACACCTCCCTCGACGGACGGAGCCCGTTCGTCGTGCCCGTCACGGGATGAGCCGCTTCGAGAGGATCTCGAGCTGGATCTCGTCGGTGCCCCCGCCGATGCGCAGGATTCGGACGTCGCGCTGGTGGCGCACGATCGGGGTCTCCTCCAGGTATCCGGCGCCGCCGAAGAGCTGCAGCGCCTCGTCGACGACGTGGTCGGCGACCTTCGCGGCGAAGTACTTGGCGGCGGCCACCGACCGGCCGGCCTCCGGGTGGTCGCGGTCGAGACGGTCGGCGGCCTGGTAGGTCAGCGCGCGGGCGGCCTCGAGCTCGATCTCGGCGGCCGCGATGCGGTGGCGGATCGTCTGGAGGCCCGTCAGCGGGGCGCCCGCGACCTCCCGGCCCGCCACGTACTCGGTGACCATCGTGAGGGCCTCGCTCGCGTGGCCCAGCCCCATCGCCGCGAGCACGACGCGCTCGAGCTGGAAGGCGGCCATGATCTGGTAGAAGCCGCGGTTCTCGGCGCCCAGCACGGCGTCGGCGCCGACCTCGACGCCGTCGAGGACCACCTCGCGGGTGTCCGAGGAGTGCCAGCCGAGCTTGCGCAGCGGCTGCCCGACCGACAGGCCCGGGGTGTCGGCGGGGACGACGAACGTGGTGATCCCGCGGTGGCCCGTGGCCTCGGTGCGGGCGCCGATGATCAGCACGTCGGCGATCCCGGCGTTGGTGATGTACATCTTGCGGCCCTCGAGCCGCCAGCCGTCGTCGGTCCGCGTGGCCTTCGTCGTGATGCCCGCGACGTCCGACCCGGCGCCGGGCTCGGTGACGGCGATCGACGCGATCGCGGTGCCGGCGGCGATGCGCTCCACCCAGTCCTGCTGCTGCGCCGGCGTGCCGTGGCGGACCAGGTGCGGGCCCGCCATGTAGGCGCTGACCAGGGCGCCGACCGCGATCCCGCCGCACGCCCGGGAGAGCTCCTCGGCCAGCACGGTCACCGCGGTGTTCTCGCCGCCCTCACCCGCCGACCCGCCGAACTCCGCCGGGGTGAGCAGCCCGAGGAGACCGGCCGCGCCCATCTCCTTCCACAGCTGCTCCGGAGGGTGGCCCTGGCGCTCGGACTCCTCGACGACGGGGCGCACCCGCTCGTCGGTGAAGCGGCGGACCGCCGCCCGGAAGTCCTCGTGCACCTCGTCGAGCTCGAACGCCACGCTGCATCTCCCGTACACATCGCCGTGCTCCGGCCCGGGTCGACCTGCTTCGACCGACCGGTCGGGCGAAAGTAGGTCAGCTCACAGCGCGAGGTCAACCGTCTAGGGTCGTCGGATGTGACACCGCGAGCGAACGGCAGCCGCGCGGAGGAGCAGCGCCAGCGCATCCTCGCGGCGGCCGTCGGCGTGTTCAGTCGCCAGGGCTACCGGGCGACCTCGATGAACGACGTCGCCGCGGGGGTCGGGCTGTCCAAGCCGACGCTCTACCACTACGTCGCCACCAAGCAGGACCTGCTCGTCCAGATCTACGAGCAGGTCCTCGACGAGAGCCTCGCCTCGGCCCGCGCGATCGTCGCGGCGGCCCCCACGCCGCTCGACGCCGTCCGGGGCCTCATCGTCGAGCGCGTCGCCTACACCTGCGAGCACCGCGACCTGCTGAAGATCTGTTTCGAGGAGGAGTCGGAGCTCCCGCCCGAGCTCGCGAACCCGATCCTCGAGCGTCGGCGTGCCTTCGAGGACGTGGTGCTCGCCGCCGTGGAGGCGCACCTCGCCGAGGCGGGCACCGAGCTGGTCATGTCGCCGAAGGTCTACGTCAACACCTGTCTCGGCGCGGCGAACTGGGCCTACAAGTGGTTCCACGCCGACGGTCCGTTGACCCCGCGGGCGTTGGGGGAGCAGGTCGCGGCGGTGCAGCTCGCGGTGCTCGGCGGCTGATCCCCGGAGGGTGACTCGGGGAGTGCGGCGGAATGCGCCACCGTTGACACATTTCGCCGCACTCGCGATCAGGTGCGGGCGGCGAGGACGGCCCGCAGGACGTCCAGGAACTCCTCCGGCGACCCGACGATCTGATGCCAGTTCGTGCGGACGACGATCCAGCCGGCAGCGGTGAGTGCGTTCTGCCGGCGCGCATCGCGGAGGAAGGCGCGGAGGTCGCGGTGGTAGGCCCAGCCGTCGACCTCGACGATGACCTTCTCCCGCTGGAACGCCACGTCGGCGATCGCACGCCCGTAGCCGGGCAGGTCCAGGTCGAGGTTCGCGACCCAGCCGACCAGACCCGCTCCGGTCATGGCGGCATGGGCGCGCCGCTCGGCCTCGGACACCGCTCCGCCCGCCGCAAGGGCGAGGAGCCGGGCGACGACCGGCGTGCCCCGTCGTCGCGACCGACCCTCCTGGAGACGCTCCAGGATCGGCAGCGCCACCCGCCCCTGCTGCAGCGCCCGGTCCATCAGCCGGGCGCCCTCCTCCAGCCCCAGGTGCGCGGCGGCGTCGAGCACGGTGTGCGGCACGGTGGTCACCCGGAGCCCTCGGTGTCGAACGCTCACGGCGGGCGGGATGTGCCTGCGCACGATGCGGACGCCGGGACGAGTCCGGTGCTGACGGCGGGGCGGGACCGCGACGTCGATGACGTCCGGACACCGGTCGATCAGCCCGTGCCACCAGGCAGCGGCCGGGCCGACGAGGACGGCGTCCCCGCCCAGGGAGAGCAGGGCGGCCCGGACGAGGACCGTCGGCGTCCGCCGGTGCGACCCGACGAGGTAGACGCGGTGTGCGAGGCGGGTCCACTCGCCGGCGGCCACCTTGCGACGCACGGTCGTGTGGCTGTACCCGCAGTCCAGTGCCTGGCCCAACGTGATGGCGCCGTCCTGGTCGCGGACGGTCCGATGGAGACGTTTCTCGTCGAGGCTCACACGGGTTCTGACGGCGCCCGCGTGTTCGCGGATCCATCGAATCTCCACGGCCGCGCCCGACTGCGGCGGAATGTGCCGCGGGTGATGCACTTCGCCGCACTCGACGAGGGGGACCAGCTCCGGACGGCGGGTCGCGCGCGAGCGGAGCACGATCTGCACCCGTGACGAGACTCGGACGGCGGCTGGGTGTCGCCCTCGCTGCGGTGTCGGTGGTGGCCGGGTGCTCGACCGGCTCACCGCCCGCGCCCGCGCAGGCCTCGGCGCCCGCGACCGTCGCGCCGTACCCCGCACCGGAGGTGCCCGCCTCCGGCGCCGGGCTCGTCCTGCCGCCGGTCTCCGGTGCGGCGCCCGTCGCCCCGGCGCCGTCCGGCGGGGTGCGGGCGGGGGCGGACTGGACGACCTACCACGGGGACGCCGCCCGCGACGGCTACGTCGCGTCCGGCCCCGACCCGTCGTCGCCGGCCCTCGCGTGGCAGACCCCGCTCGACGGGAAGGTCTACGGGAGCCCCGTCGTCGTGGCCGGGGAGGTCGTCGCCGCGACGGAGGGCGGGTCGGTCTACGGCCTCGACGCGGTGAGCGGGGCGGTGCGGTGGCGGACCCACCTGGCCGATCCGCTGCCCGGCTCCGCCCTGCCCTGCGGGAACATCGATCCGATCGGCATCACCGGCTCGCCCGTGTTCGACCCGGCGACCGACCAGGTCTTCGTCGTGACCGCCGAAGCCGGCGTGCGCCACGAGCTCTACGCCGTCGATCCCGCGGACGGCGCGGTCCGCAGCCGCCGGGACGCCGACGTCCCCGGCGTCGACCCGGCCACCCACCTCCAGCGCGGCGCCCTCCTCGTCTCGCGGGGCACCGTCTACGTCCCCTACGGCGGCAACTACGGCGACTGCGGGCAGTACCGCGGGAGCGTCGTCGGCCTCCCGACGGCGGGTGGCGGGGCGCCGACGACGTTCGTCGTCCCGACCGGGCGTGAGGCCGGTATCTGGGCCGCGTCGGGTCCGGCAGGCCTGCCGAACGGCGACGTCGTCGTCACCACCGGCAACGGCGAGGCGACCTCCGGGGACTGGGACCACAGCGACTCGGTGCTGCGCCTCTCGTCGTCCCTGGCCCTCGTCGACGGGTTCGCGCCCGTGGACTGGGCGCAGGAGAACTCGGTCGACGCCGACCTCGGGTCGACCGGCCCGGTCCTGCTGCCGGGCACGCACCTCGCGGTCGCCGCGGGCAAGGGCGGCGGAGTGTTCCTCGTCGACCTGTCGGCGCTCGGCGGCGTCGGCGGGCAGAAGGCCGCGCTCCAGGGCTGCGAGTCCTACGGCGGCGGGGCGGCCGCGCCGGTGCAGGGCGGGGGAGCGGTCGCCTACCTGCCGTGCAGTTCCGGCCTGCTGCAGGTGCGGGTCGGGCCGGACGGGGCGATGGTCGGCGGGTGGCGGGCGCCCGCGCAGGTGACCGGGTCACCGGTCATCGTCGGCAGCACGGTGTGGTCGCTGCAGCAGGACGGAGCGCTGATCGGGCTCGACGCGGCGACGGGGACGCAGCGCGCGACGCTGTCGGTCGGGGACGCGACCCGCTTCGCGACGCCGGCCGTCAGTGGCAACGCGCTCTTCCTGCCGACCTCCCGGGGCGTCTCGGCGGTCCGCCTGGCCCCCTGACCGACGTTGCCCGACCCGTCGTCGGGAAGAGGACCGGAGCTGACCGCATCGACTCCTATCGTTGCTCCCACCAGCACCGATGATGGAGGCAGAACCGGATGAGCACCGACCCGAGCACCCTGTCCGGCGAGCGACGGGACCTCGTCGAGGCCCTGCAGATGCACCGCGGACTGTTCCTGCAGACGCTCCAGGGGCTCACCGAGGAGCAGGCGCGGACGCGGACGACGTTCTCGCTGCTCAACCTCGCGGGACTGGTGAAGCACGTCGCGTACACCGAGGCGGGGTGGCTGGCGTTCGCCAAGGAGGGCCCGACCGCGATGCCGATGGAGTGGCCGGAGGTCGACATGACCGACCCGGTGATCCAGGAGCGGATCGCGACCGGGGACATGCGCCACGACGAGTTCAACCTGCTCGGCGACGAGACGCTCGACGGGATCCTCGCCTACTACGCGAAGGTCGCGGACGAGACCGACGCCTACGTCGCGACCGCCGACCTCGACGTCGAGTGGCCCCTCCCGGAGGCGCCCTGGTTCACGCCGGGCGCCACGCGGTCGGTGCGGCGCGTGGCGATGCACGTCGTCGCCGAGACCGCGCAGCACGCCGGGCACGCCGACTTCCTGCGCGAGGCGATCGACGGCGCCCGGACGATGTGAGCCACCCCCGTCGGAACGAACGGGTCGTTCGTGGCCTCCAGCTGCACGAACGACCCGTTCGTTCCTCAGGAGGAGGGCGTCAGGACGACGACGGTGTCACCGCCGTGTCGGTGACGCGCACGCGGCGGCGCAGCTCCCCGGTGTCGCGGGCGTCGAACCCCTGGGAGGAGAGCCAGGCCTGGACGCCCTCGCGGTCGGGGTGGTTCACCGGCACCACGTTGTAGACGTAGTTCAGCGAGCGCGCCGCGGCCTCCTCGGCGAGCCGGTTCATCGCCCACGAGCCGACGCCGTGCCCGCGGAAGGCCGGGACCACGGCGACGAGCACCTCGGCGTCGCCCCACGTGTCGTCGAGCCGACCGAAGCCGGCCACCTCGCCGTCGGCCGTGCCGATCCGCCACCACGCGTCGCCCAGCGCGTCGCCCTCGGACGGCGAGCCCAGTCCGTGCAGCCCCGGGCCGGCGGGGGAGAAGGCGTCGGCCTTGGTGGCGTCCCACACCGGCGTCGGCTCCGCCGTCCACGTCCACTCGCTCACGGTCCACCTCCACGACTGTCTACGGGTCTTCCCCCTCTCGTCACAGCGTCGTAGAATGTGGGCGGGACGACAAGGGGAGGTTCCACGGTGACGGTGGTCGAGGAACGGGTCAACGAGGCGGTGGCGCCCGAGTCCGTCCCGCAGGTCGACTTCGACACGAGCCCGGACCGCTACCGGCACTGGCGCTTCACCGTCGACGGGCCGACCGCGACGGTCTACCTCGACGTCGACGAGTCGGCCGGCCTCGTCCCGGGCTACGAGCTGAAGCTGAACTCGTACGACCTCGGCGTGGACATCGAGCTCTACGACCTCACCCAGCGGCTGCGCTTCGAGTACCCCCAGGTCCGCAGCGTGGTGCTGACCAGCGGCAAGGACTCGAACTTCTGCGCCGGGGCGAACATCCGGATGCTGGCGGCGTCGAGCCACCCGTGGAAGGTGAACTTCTGCAAGTTCACCAACGAGACCCGCAACGGCATCGAGGACATGTCCGCGGCCGGGCAGACCTGGATCGCCGCCCTCAACGGCACCGCGGCCGGCGGCGGCTACGAGATGGCCCTGGCCTGCGAGCGGATTCTGCTCGTGGACGACCGGTCGAGCGCGGTCAGCCTCCCCGAGGTCCCGCTGCTCGGGGTGCTCCCCGGCACCGGTGGCCTGACCCGGGTGATCGACAAGCGCCGCGTGCGCAAGGACCGCGCCGACGTGTTCGCGACGAAGTCCGAGGGCTTCGGCGGGCGCAAGGCCGTCGAGTGGAAGCTGGTCGACGAGGCCGTCGCGCGCCGGGAGTGGGACCGGGTCGTCGCCGAGCGCGCCGCCGAGGCCGCCGCGGCGAGCGACCGGCCCGCCGACGCGCAGGGCGTCGCCCTCCCGCCGCTGCAGCGCACCGTGACCGACGACGCGATCACCTACGACCACGTCCGCGTGACGATCGACCGCGACGCCCGGACTGCCACCCTCGTCGTCGCGGTGCCCGCGATGAGCGACGACCCGGCCGCCCTCCACGAGCAGGGCGCGCAGCACCCGCTCCTCGCGATCGTCCGCGAGCTCGACGACGCCATCCTGCGGCTGCGCACGAACGAGCTCGCGATCGGGACGTGGCTGATCCTCACCGAGGGGACCACCGACGCGGCCCTCGCCGCCGACCGGCTCGTCGCGCACCACCAGGACGACTGGCTCGTCGCCGAGACCACGCGCTACCTCAAGCGGACGCTGAAGCGGCTCGACGTCACCAGCCGCAGCCTCATCGCCCTGATCGAGCCGGGCAGCTGCTTCGCCGGGCCGTTCCTCGAGCTGGCCCTGGCCTGCGACCGGCAGTACATGCTCGAGGGCACCTTCGAGGAGGCCGAGGACGCGACGCTGCCCAGCGGCGCCGAGGCGACCGAGCCGGCCACGCTCGTCGTCACGGACGCGCAGTTCGGCACCTTCCCGATGGGCAACGGGCTCTCGCGGCTGGAGTCCCGCTTCTACGGCGAGTCCCTCGACGCGATCCCGCGCGACGAACCCCTCACCGGCGCCGGCGCCGACGACGCGGGCCTCGTCACCGACGCCCCCGACGACATCGACTGGACCGACGAGATCCGCATCCTGCTCGAGGAGCGGGCCTCGCTGAGCCCCGACGCCCTGACCGGCATGGAGGCGAACCACCGGTTCGTCGGCCCCGAGACCATGGAGACCCGGATCTTCGGCCGCCTCACGGCCTGGCAGAACTGGATCTTCATCCGGCCCAATGCGAGCGGCCCCGAGGGCGCGCTGCGCAAGTACGGCACCGGCCGCAAGGCCGACTTCGACCAGAAGCGGGTGTAGCACGATGACCAGCGCGCGACCGAAGATCGACTTCGACGCCAAGATCCCGAACAACGTCGACCTCGCGGGCGACCGCAAGCTGCAGCGCGCCCTCGAGCGCTGGCAGCCGAACTTCCTCGACTGGTGGGGCGACATGGGCCCCGCCGTCGACACCAAGGACGTCTACCTGCGCACCGCGGTCGACGTCGGCCGTGACGGCTGGGCGCACTTCGACCACGTCCCGATGAACGAGTACCGCTGGGGCGTCTTCCTCTCCGAGCACGACCCCGACCGCACCATCGCCTTCGGCGAGCACAAGGGCGAGCCGGTCTGGCAGGAGGTGCCGGGCGAGTACCGCGCCGACCTGCAGCGCCTCATCGTCATCCAGGGCGACACCGAGCCCGCGTCGGTCGAGCAGCAGCGCTTCCTCGGGGCCACCGCGCCGTCGCTCTACGACATGCGCAACCTGTTCCAGGTCAACGTCGAGGAGGGCCGTCACCTCTGGGCGATGGTCTACCTGCTGCACGCCTACTTCGGCCGGGCCGGGCGCGAGGAGGCCGACCAGCTGCTGGCGCGCAACTCCGGCTCGGACGACTCGCCGCGCATCCTCGGGGCCTTCAACGAGGAGACCCCGGACTGGCTGTCGTTCTACATGTTCACCTACTTCACCGACCGGGACGGCAAGTACCAGCTCGGGACGCTGAAGGAGTCGGGCTTCGACCCGCTGAGCCGCACCTGCGAGTTCATGCTCAAGGAGGAGGCCCACCACATGTTCGTGGGCACCACCGGCATCGACCGCGTGGTCCGCCGCACCGCGGAGCTCATGCAGACCCACGACACCGAGGAGGTCGCCGGCGCCGGCGGCATCCCGCTGACGATGATCCAGAAGTACATCAACTTCCACTACACGGTGTCGCTGGACCTGTTCGGCAACGAGTCCTCCACGAACGCCGCGAACTACTTCACCGCCGGCATCAAGGGCCGCTGGCAGGAGGAGCGCCGCGACGACGACCACCGCCTCACCGACGACGCGAGCCACGTCGACGCGTTCCGCGACGGGCAGATCTCGCGCAACGAGGTCCCGGCGCTGCTCGCGCTCAACCAGGACCTGCGCCACGAGTACATCAACGACTGCAGGACCGGGCTCAAGCGCTGGAACCGGATCCTGCAGAAGGCCGGCATCGACGCCGAGCTGTACCTGCCTCACGTCGGGTTCAACCGGCAGGTCGGCGCCTTCGCGGGCGCGCACATCACCCCGGACGGCAAGGTCATCGGCGAGTCCGACTGGAACGCCCGCAAGGACGCGTGGCTGCCCACCGAGCTCGACAAGACCCACGTCCGCAGCCTCATGCACCCGGTCCTCGAGCCCGGGAAGATCGCGAGCTGGATCGCTCCGCCGTCGACGGGGATCAACGACAAGCCCGTCGACTTCGAGTACGTGCACTTCCACTAGCACTTCCACCGGTCCCGACGATCCCGCAAGGTGGTCGATGTGCTGTCCCACCACCAGCAGTTCAACGCATCGCACTACCTGCTCGACCGGCACCTTCCCGACGGCGGATCCAGGATCGCCGTCCGGGCGCTGACGCCCGGGGGCGTGCGGGAGCTGACGTACGCCGAGGTCGCCGCTGAGGTGCGCACGGTCGCGGCGGGGCTGCGCGGGCTCGGCGTGCGGCCCGAGCAGCGGGTGGTCATGTGCTGCTCGGACGGCGTCGAGCTGTTCACCGCGATCCTCGCGGCGATGCGGATCGGGGCGGTCGCCGTCCCGGTGTCGACGATGCTGCGCGGGCCGGAGCTCGCGAAGCTCGTCATCGACTCCCGGGCCGCGGTGCTGATCTGCTCGCCGGAGTTCGGCGGGGTCACGCGGATCGCGACCAGGCTGGCCGTCGAGAGCGGCGCGCCCGACCTCGCGGACGTCGTGGTCACGTCGGCGGCCGTGCCGATCGACGACGACGCGCCGCTGGAGGGCTACCCCGTCCGCACGCGGGACTGGACCGACCTCGCGGCCTCCGGCTTCGGGTTCGACGACGGGCTCTACGCCACCTGGGACGAGTCGCCCGCGCTGTGGCTCTACACCTCGGGGACGACGGGCACGCCGAAGGCCGCGATGCACCGGCACGCCGACATCCGCACCGTCTGCGAGACCTACGGCGCCCAGGTGCTGCGGATCCGCGCCGACGACGTCTGCTTCTCGGTGGCGAAGTTGTTCTTCGCCTACGGGATCGGGAACTCGATGTTCTTCCCGATGGCGGTCGGCGCCTCGTCGGTGCTCTCGCCGGGCCGCCCGTCGCCGGCGGCGATCGCGTCGGTCGTCACCGAGCACCCGGTGACGTTGTTCTACGGCAGCCCCAGCGTGTACGGGCCGCTGCTCGCCTCCGACCTGCCCGACGACACCTTCGCCCGCGTGCGCCAGGGCGTCAGCGCGGGGGAGGCCCTGCCCGCGCGGATGGTGCTGGGCATGCGCGACCGGTTCGGCGTCGAGGTGCTCGACGGGATCGGCTCGACCGAGGCGCTGCACATCTACCTGTCCAACCGGCCCGGCGAGGTCGCCCCGGGCACCTCCGGCGTGCCGGTCCCCGGCTACGAGGTGGAGATCCGGGCCGACGACGGGTCGGTGGTCGCGGACGGCGAGAAGGGCACGCTCTACCTGCGGGCCGACTCGCTGTGCACCGGCTACTGGTGTCGCACCGACGTCAACCGCCGCGTGTTCGAGGGCGAGTGGATGCGCACCGGCGACACCTACGTGCGCAACCCCGACGGCACCTACCAGTGCCTCGGCCGCACCGACGACGTCCTCAAGGTCGGCGGCATCTGGGTGACGCCGATGGAGGTCGAGGAGCGGCTGGTGCTGCACCCCTCGGTCGCCGAGGTGGTGGTCGTGGGCGTTCCCGACGACGACGGGCTCGACCGGACGGTCGCCTGCGTGGTCGCCGCCGAGGGCGCGGCGATCGACCCCGAGGCGCTGATCGCGTGGTGCCGGGAGGGCCTGGCGTCGTTCAAGAAGCCGCGCCACGTCCTGGAGATCGACGCCGTCCCGCGCACCGCGACGGGCAAGGTGCAGCGCTTCCTGGTGCGGGAACTGGCGGCGGCGCGACTGTCTGAGGTGGCTGCCGCCAGGTGAGCACTGAGTGGGGCTATAGCCCCACTGAGTGCTCACATGGCCGCAGGCCACCAGAACGCGCAGGCCAGGTCGAGGTCGACCAGGTCGGGGTGGCGCCAGAACAGCGCGTCGTCGCGGTCGAGCCGGCGCGGCGGACGGGCCGCGGTGGGGCAGTCCGCCGCGTGGGGGACGGGGGAGAGCCGTCCGAGACGGCTGGCGGAGCAGAACGAGCAGGTGCCGGACATCGGCCACCTCCGGCAATCGGGTCGTCGGTGGTGGACGACGACTGCGGGGGTCCCGGGCACCTCGTCGAACCCGGCGGGACGTCCGAGGCTGCCCGAGAATGCACTCCGGGCAGACGCATCGTGACCGCGCGCACCTGGTGAGCTGCATCGCGTCACGACGGTTGCGGACGGTTGCCAGACGGCCTCGTGACCGCTGACACTTCACCGTATTGCCAGTCCCTCGACTGCACCGGGTGATCGCATGACCGTCACGGCACCTCCGCCTCCGAGCCCGGCCGCCTCCTCCCGGGCCCACGTCGTGCGCGGCGTCGCCCGGAAGGTCCCGTTCACGGCGGGCGTCGTCGTGCTGATGGTCGTCGGCGGTGTCGTCACCGGGGCGTTCTGGAGCCCGCTCGACGGGCGCCCCCTCGGGGCGCAGCTGGCGTTCGGCGTCCCGTCCTTCGCCGACGGCAGATGGTGGACCGTCGTCACCGGCTCGCTGGTCGCCGGGCACCCCGCGCTGTACGTCCTGACGCTCGGGTTGTTCGCGGTCGCCGTCGGCTGGGCCGAACACCGCTGCGGCACGCTGCGCACGGCCGTCGTGACGATCGGGTTCCAGCTCGGCGCGATCCTCCTGACGGCGGGGGTGGTCCTGGCCGTCGCCGCGACCGACTGGCCGTGGGCCCAGGGCCTCGCGGCCGACGTCGACGCCGGCTTCTCCGCCGGGATGATGGCCGCCCTCGCCGTGGCGTCGGCCACCGTGCGGGCGCCGTGGCGGCTCCGGCTACGGCTGGCCCTGGTCGCCGTGGCCGTCGTGGGGCTGCTCTTCCTCGGCGGGCTCGCCGACCTGGAGCACGCGTTCGCGGTCGCCGTCGCGCTTCCGCTGTCCGCCCGCCTCGCCGGACCGCGCCGCGTCCGCCCGACCGGCGCGACCCTCGGCCGGCGCGAGTGGCGGTTGATCGCGGCCGTGGCGCTGGTCGTCATCGCGGCGATCCGGGTGATCACCCTGGTGGTGCCCGTGATCGGCCCGCTGGGGAACACCGCGTCCGACTCGACGGTCGCCGAGACCGCGGTCTCGGTGGTGATCTCGCTGCTCCTCGCCGACGGACTGCGCCGCGGTCGCCGCCTCGCGTGGGCGCTCGGGCTCGTCGTCGGGGTGTTCTACCTGCTGCTCGGGCTCCTGGTGATCGGCGTCGTGGCCTACGCCCGCGCGACCGGTCAGATGGACCAGGTCGAGCTCGTCGGGCTGGCGGTGTTCGTGCCGAACGCCGTGCTCTGGTCCGCGCTCACGGCGTGGCTGGTCGTCGGACGGCGCGCGTTCGGGGTGCCGTCGCGACGGCGGCTGCGGAAGGACCCGACGTCGGGAACGGGCCCGACGACCGACGGGACGGACCTCGCCCGGGCCGCGCTGCACCGCTTCGGCGGCCCGACCATCTCCTGGATGACGACCTGGCCGGAGAACCGGTACCTGCCCACCGGCGACGGGGGCGTGGTGGCCTACCGGGTGCACGCCGGCGTCGCGGTCGGTCTCGGCGACCCGATCACCGACGACCCGGCGACCGCCCTCGACGACTTCCGCGCCCTCGCCGAGCGCACCGGCCGCGTGCCGTGCCTCTTCTCGACGACGGCCGGTCTCGTCGCCGTCGCGCAGGAGCGCGGGTGGCGGGCGCTGCAGGTCGCGGAGGACACGGTCGTCGACCTGGAGGGCCTGGCGTTCACCGGCAAGCCCTGGCAGGCGGTCCGCTCGGCGTTCAACCGGGCCGGCAAGGAGGGCATCGAGCACCGGCTGGTCCATCTCGACCAGGAGCCGCGGTCGGTGGTCGCGCAGGTCCGCGCGATCTCCGAGGAGTGGGTCGGCGACAAGGGGCTGCCCGAGATGGGCTTCACGCTCGGCGGGGTCGAGGAGGCGCTCGACCCCGAGGTGCGGACCGGGCTCGCCGTCGACGCCGGGGGCACGGTGCACGGCGTGACGTCGTGGTTGCCGGTGTACGGGGCGGACGGGGTGGTCGTCGGCTGGACCCTCGACGTGATGCGTCGGCGTTCCGAGGGCTTCCGCGCGGTCGTCGAGTACCTCATCGCCTCGGCGTGCCTGGCCTTCCAGGCGGAGGGCGCGCGGTTCGTGTCGCTCTCCGGCGCGCCGCTCGCGCGCTCGGACCGGGACGACACCGAGCCGGTGCTGGACCGCGCGCTCGACCAGCTCGGCGCGATGCTCGAGCCGTACTACGGCTTCCGCTCGCTGCACCAGTTCAAGGCCAAGTTCCGGCCGCGGCACGAGCCGATGTTCCTGGTCTACCGCGACGAGGCCGATCTGCCGCGGGTCGGGATCGGCATCGGCATCGGCCGGGCCTACCTTCCCGACGCCGGGTTCCGGGAGTTGCTCGCGCTCGCCCGCTGAACCGGGCGGCAGCCGCGCGGACCGGTGGTGCCCGGGCGCGGTGATCAACGAGCACCTACGGTGGTCCGGCGCCCTCACCGACCGCCGAGGGTGCTCGTTGATCATGCCGGTCGGGAGCTCCGTCGATCGGCCGGAGCGTGTTCCGGTCCCTGCTGATCGGGGGACGGTCGCATCGTTTTCCGACGACGGGGGTTGAGACAGGTGTGAGCCTCTCCGAGCCCCTCCCGCTGCCGTGCGGTGCGGTGCTGCCCAACCGCCTCGTGCGCGCGGCGATGACCGAGAGCATCGCCGACCGCCACGGCGACGCGTCGCCGCGCCACGAGCGGCTCTACCGGGCGGCCGCGGAGGGCGGGCCGGGCCTCGTGATCACCGGGAACGTCATGGTGGACCGGGCGCACCTGGAGCGGGCCCGGAACGTCGTCGTGGACTCCTGGACCGACGACGCGGCGCTGCGCCGGTGGGCGCAGGCCGCGAGCGCGGTGCCCACGATCGTCCAGCTCTCCCACCCGGGACGGCAGACCACGCGCTTCGTCAACCCGCACCCCGTCGGGCCCTCGACCGGCCCGGCCGTGGCGCTCGGCGGGGCCTACGCGCGGCCGCGGGGGCTCTCCGTCGTCGAGATCGCCGACCTGCAGGACCGGTTCGTGGAGGTCGCCGAGCGGGTGGTGGACGCCGGGTTCGCGGGCGTCCAGGTGCACGCCGCACACGGTTACCTCCTGTCGAGCTTCCTCGACCCGGGGACCAACCGGCGCACCGATCTCTACGGCGGGTCCCTGCTCAACCGGGCCCGGTTCCTGCTGGGCATCGTCACGGCGATGCGGCGGACGCTCCCGGCCTCGGCCATCCTCGCGGTGAAGCTCGACGCCCGCGACGACGACGAGCTCGCCGAGCTCGGCCCGTGGCTCGAGGACGCCGGGGTGGACCTGCTCGAGGTCTCCGGCGGGAACTACGAGAAGCCCGCCATGGTGGGACTCGACGCGTCGGGCGCCGACCTGGCGGGGGAGCACGAGTCGCCGTTCTGGAACTCCGCGGCCGCCCTGTCGGTGGAGGTGGACGTGCCGGTGGTGCTGACCGGCGGGTTCCGGTCCCGCGCGGAGGTCGACGAGGCGCTCGAGACCGGCGTGTGCGACGCGGTCGGGGTGGGGCGGCCGCTCGCCGTGCGACCCGAGCTCGCGGGCCGTTTCGTGCGCGGGGAGATCGACACGCTGGACCGGCCCGCCCCGCGCCTGGGCGGCCCGGCTCCGGTGCGGGCCCTGCTCGGCGCGGCGGTCGGCGCCGGCTGGCACCGCATCCAGCTGGTTCGCACGAGCCGGGGCCGCGGGCCGGCCCTCCGGCTGCCCGCCCTGGCCGCGGGTCTCGACTACAGCGTGGGCGACTGGGTGCGCAGCCTCGTCGAGCGGCCCGCCCGGATGCGGCGGGCGCGGCGGTTCTGACCCCCGCCCGCGTGGCAGGAAAGCGTCGTTGCTGTCGCGGGGCGACAGCAACGACGCTCTCCTGCCGCGAGGTTCAGAGCCCGAGCTGCCACAGGGCCGACTCGGCTTGCGCCACGATCGCCTCCGGCCCGGTCACCTCGTCGGCGTCCGCGGCGTCGCCCATGTCGCCGGCCTGGTAGCGGGTCCACACGCCGGCGTGGATGCAGGCGGCGCGCCACCGGGCGAACGCGATGTAGAAGTCGATGTCCGGCAGCTTCGCGCCCGTGGCCTGCTCGTAGCGGGCGATCAGGTCCTCGCGGGTGGGGAAGCCGCCGAGCTGGGTCGGGTTCGGCAGGGCCGCCGGGACGGTGTCGCCCTCCTGGGACCACGACACGAGGATGTGCCCCAGGTCGCAGTAGGGGTCGCCGATCGTCGCGAGCTCCCAGTCGAAGACCGCCGCGGCGGACCCGTCGTCGAGATAGGAGATGTTCCCGGAGCGGAAGTCGCCGTGGGCGATGCGGTTGGCCGGCGGCTCGGGGACGCGCTCGGACAGGGCCTGGTGGGCCCGGTCGATGGCGGTGAAGTCCTCGAGGGCCGAGGAGTGGGCCTGACGGTGCCACCGCTTGAGCTGGCGCTCGACGAAGTTGCCGGGCCGGGCGAGGTCGTCGAGCCCGACCTCCGCCGGCTCGACGGCGTGCAGCGCGGCCAGCACGTCCATCGTCGACTCGCCGATGCGGGTCTTGACCTCCGGCGAGGTCACCCACGCCGCGTCCTCGACGCTGTTCAGCACCCGTCCCGGCGCGAAGTCCATGACGTAGAAGTCGACGCCCGCGACGTCGCGGTCGTCGCAGAACGCGACCGGCGGGGGCACCGGCACGTCGGTGGGCGCGAGGGCGGACAGGAAGCGCCACTCGCGGCCCATGTCGTGGGCGGTCTCGAGGACGCCGCCCAGCGGCGGGCGGCGGAGCGCCCACGTGGTGCCGTCCTCGTCGGTCACCCGGTAGGTCAGGTTCGACCGCCCACCGGTGATCCGTTCGAACAGCAGATCCCCGGAGATGTCCGGGACGTGGGCACAGAACCAGTGCACGGCCTCGTCGGGGACGCCGGAATCACCGGAGATGCTCATCAGGGGGTCACCACGATCTTCCCGACCTGGGCGTTCGACTCCAGGTACGCGTGCGCCTCCACGATCGAGTCCAGCCCGGCGAACACCCGGTCGACCTGCGGCGCGAAGTCCCCGGAGCGCAGTCCCGCGCCCACGAACTCGCCCGCGCGGCGCAGTCGCTCCTCGTCGTGCGTCATCGCGAAGAGGGTATAGCTGCGCATCCAGAGATCCGGCAACGTCTCGGCGGGGAAGATCGTCGGCTGCCCCGAGAGCAGGCCGTGGATGGTCACGATGCCGCCGGTCGCGGTGGCGCGGCACAGGTCGGCGACGCCCGGACCGGCGACGGCGTCGAAGACGTGCTCCACGCCACGGCCGCCGGTGATCTCCAGGACCCGTTCGACCAGGTCCTCCTCGCCGGTCGCGACGACGTGCGCGGCCCCGGCGTCGAGCAGCTGCTGCGCCTTCGACGACGAGCGCGAGGTCGCGATCGGGACCGCCCCGACCCGCCGCGCGACCGCCATCGCCGCCAGCCCGACGCTCGACGTCGCCGCCGTGATGAGCACGTGGTCGCCGGCCTTCAGCCCACCGGTCTCGACGAGCCCGCCGTAGCCGACGAGGAACGGCATCCACACCGCGGCGCCGTCCACCCAGGACGTGCTCTCCGGCAGCGGCACCACCGCCCGCGCGGGGACCAGCGCCCGCTCGGCGTAGACGGAGTAGTCGTTCATCGAGAACCCCGGCACGACGCTCACGCGGTCGCCCACGGCGAAGCGCCCTGGCGACCCGACCGCCGACACCGTCCCGCTGCACTCATACCCGAGTCCCGCGGGCAGCCGCGTCTGCTCGATGTAGGTGCCGCGTCGGAACATCGACTCCGCGCGGTTGAGGCCGATCGCCGCGACGTCGACGACGAGCTCGCCGGGCCCCGGCGTCGGGTCCTCGGACTCGACCACCTCCAGCACCGACGGGTCACCCAGCTCGGAGAACCGCACCGTCCTCGTCATGATCGGTGATCGTGCCCGCCCGGCGGGCCGCGCGCACCCTCTTCCCGGGCGGGGGAGGCGGTCCTAGCGTGGTCACCAGGAGGCAGCCATGACCACCACCGAGATGGCGCCGGCCGACGCCGTCGCCCCCGACACCACGGACGAACCCGCACTCCTGGAGTGGCTCGCGGACATGCGGCGCGAGCACCCCGTCTGGCGTGACCGCTACGGGATGTACCACGTGTTCCGCCAGGCCGACGTGCAGACGGTGCTGCGCGACCCGGCCCGCTTCTCCTCGGAGACCTCGCGGCTCGCCGCGGCGTCGGCGAAGGTCTCCCGCGGGATGCTCACCCAGATCGACCCACCGGAGCACCGCCGGCTGCGCCAGGTCGTCTCCACCGCCTTCACCCCGAAACGCGTCGCCGACCTCGAGCCCCGGATCCGCGAGATCACGCGCCGGCTGCTCGACGCCGTTCCCGACGACGGGGGCTTCGACCTCGTCGACGCGCTCGCCTTCCCGCTCCCCGTCACCGTGATCGCGGAGATGCTCGGCCTGCCCGCGTCGGACCACCCGCTCTTCCGGACGTGGGCGGACCGGCTGTTCTCGATGCAGGTGGACGACCCGTCGGACCCGGCCCTGGGGGAGCGGGTCGCGGCGGCGATGGCCGACATCGTCGCGTACCTCACCGCGCGGGTGCAGGAGCGGCGCACGGCACCGACCGAGGACCTGATCTCCGCGCTGGTCGCCGCCGGGCTCGACGACGAGGAGGCGGCCAACTTCTCGCTGCTGCTCCTGCTCGCCGGGCACATCACGACGACGGTGCTGCTCGGCAACGCCGTCCGGACCTTCGCCGAGCACCCCGGCGTCTGGGAGGGCCTGCGGGCCGACCCGGCGACGATCCCGGCCGCGATCGAGGAGGTGCTGCGGCTGCGGAGCCCGTTCACGATGGCCGGCCGGGTCACCACCGAGCCGGTGGAGATCGCGGGGACCACGATCCCGGCCGACCGCTTCGTCCTGGTGTGGATGCTGTCGGCGAACCACGACGAGCGGGCCTTCGACGACCCGGAGGCGTTCGTCCTGGACCGGGGGATCGGCGGCGGCGCCCAGACCGCGTTCGGTCACGGGGTGCACTTCTGTCTCGGGGCTCCGTTGGCCCGGCTGGAGGCCCGCGTCGCCCTGGAGGAGCTCACGGCCCGTTACCACGCGCTGTCGCCGACCAGTGGCTCGATGGAGGTGCTCCGGCCCTACCCGCGTGGGGTGCTCGGGGTGCGGCGGCTGCCGGTGAAAGGTGTCCGGAGCTACTGAAGGTGACCGGTTGCGGGTCGGTTTTCACGGTGCGTCACACTGGCGCGCGTGACGACCGGGACGGCACCGCGCGTGCTCCTCGCGATGGCGTGTCTCGCGGCGCTGTTCGGCGGGGTCGGGGTGCTGTCCGGGGCGGTCCCGGTGTCACCCGCCGTCACGGCCGCCCCGGCCCCGCCGACCGTCTCGCCCGCCGCTGCCCCGGAACTGCTCGCGACCGACCCGGCCGGTGAACCCGCGACGGTGCTGGCCGTGGCCGACCCCGTGACCATGGACGTCCGCCTCGAGGGCGGCCGGACCCTGCGGGTGCGCGCGCTCGGCGTGCAGCCCCCGGAGCGGTGCTACGCCGACCAGGCGCTCCTGTTCGCCCGCAAGACCCTCGCCGGCAAGGCCGTGACGCTCACCGGCGACGGGCGCTCCGACCGGTTCTCGCGCGCCCTGGTCTGGGTGTCGCTCCCGCAGGACGACTACGCCGTGCTCGCGGCCGAGGCCGGCACCGTCCGGGCCTACGCCGCCGACGCCCCGCCGCAGCGGATGCCCGCCGTCCGGGCCGCCGAGGACCGGGCCGAACAGGCGAAGCGCGGGCTGTGGCTGGCGCCGTGTGAGCAGTAGAGGTCGTCATCGCGACCTCCAGTGCTCACCTACCGTAGGTCCATGCTGCTCGCCGGGGTGCTCGTGGCCGTGGCAGCGGCCGCGGGAAACGCCGTCGGTTCCGCGCTGCAGCGGTCGGCCTCCCGGCACCACGACCACGCGTCCCGGTGGTGGGAGGGCCTGCTCGCGCTCCTGCGGCGCCCGGCGTGGCTCGGGGGCATCGGGGCGCACGTCGTGGGGTTCGCCCTGCAGGCCGTCGCCCTGGCCCTGGCGCCGATCACCGTCGTGCAGCCCGTGCTCGTGGTCGAGCTGCCGTTCACGCTGCTGCTGGGGGCGCTGGCGCTCGGGACCCCGCTGGGCCGGCGGGCGTGGCTGTCGGTCGGGGTGATGGCCGGGGGTGTGGCGCTGTTCCTGGCGAGTCTCGAGACCGACGAGGGCGGGCCGCAGACCGCCACGACCGGCGGCTGGCTCGTCGGCACGGCCGTGGTGGTCGTCGTGCTCGGAATCCTGACGGTGCTCGGCCGCGCGGGCCGGGGCCGACGCCGGGCCCTCTGGTTCGGGATCGCCGCCGGGGTGATGTACGGGTTCAACGCGGCTCTGCTCGCCGGGCTCGGTCCGGCCTACGCGCAGGGGCTGGGCGGCGTGCTCACCGCCTGGCAGACCTACGGCGTGCTCGTCGGCGGCACCGTCTCCTTCCTCTACCTGCAGCAGGCACTGCAGGCCGGTGACCTCATCTGGGCACAACCCGGGATCACGCTCGCCAACCCGGTCGTCGCCGTCACCTGGGGCCTCACGGTCTTCGGGGAACGGGTGGCCCTCGATCTCCGGCTGATCGGCCTCGTGGGAGGGGTCCTCGCGATCGCGGCGGGCACGGTGGGCCTGAGCCTGGTGCGGAACCAGATCGCGGGCCGCGCGCGGGCCTGACTCACAGCCCGCGCACAGCCGGCACAGGACGCGATCACGCGCTCGGGCCGCACGCTCGGCCTCGTGGGATACCAGCGTGGCCTGTCCCTGCTCGACGGCTGGCTGCCGTGGACCGTCCAGGCCCTCGTCGCGATCGCGTTCCTCGTCGTCCTGGTCCCGTTGCTCTGGTCCCGACGACGGGTGCGGGGCCGGTGGCTGCGGCTCGGGGCGGTCGTGGTGCTCGGCGTCGCGGGTGCGTTCGCCGCCCTCGGGGTGTTCTCCGGCAGCGGCCTGGCGTCCGACCCGGCCCCGGTGCTGCTGTGGGTGTGGGTCGGGATCACGGTCGGGGCCGTGGTCGCGGTCGTCGTCGCCTGGGGTCCGGCGCCGTGGTGGCGGCGCGGGCTGTCCGTGCTGGTGGTCCCGCTGTCGGTGGTCTGCGTGGCCGTCGTGGCGAAC
Organism: Actinomycetospora corticicola; assembly: GCF_013409505.1. Classification (NCBI taxonomy): domain Bacteria; kingdom Bacillati; phylum Actinomycetota; class Actinomycetes; order Pseudonocardiales; family Pseudonocardiaceae; genus Actinomycetospora; species Actinomycetospora corticicola. The sequence continues at coordinate 882,163 of NZ_JACCBN010000001.1, forward strand.
CAGTGGGTCGGCTACGTGACCACCGTGCAGGAGGGGTGGTCGGAGCTCGACGCCGGACCGCTGCCCGACCAGGTGGACGCCGCGGCCCTGCCGTCGATGATCGGGCACCCGCGGAGCACCGGTGCCGTGGTGCAGGTGTCGATCCCCGCGGACGCGAGCGGCTTCGCCCACCGCGACGAGGACGTCTGGCTGCCGCCCGCGTGGTTCGCGGCGGGCCCCCGGCCGGTGCTCCCGGCGATCATGATGATCGGCGGCGAGTTCAACACCCCGGGCGACTGGATCCGGGTCGGGAACGCCGTGGGTACCGCGGACGCCTACGCGGCCGCCCACGGCGGGACGGCGCCCGTGCTGGTGTTCGCCGACGCGGGCGGCACGTTCAACAACGACACCGAGTGCGTCGACGGGCCGCGCGGCAATGCCGCCGCGCACCTGACGCGCGACGTCGTCCCGTACGTCGAGCACTCCTTCGGCGTCTCGTCCGACCCGCGCGCGTGGGGCGTGGTCGGCTGGTCGATGGGCGGGACCTGCGCGGTCGACCTCGCCGTGATGCACCCGGAGCTGTTCGACTCCTTCGACGACATCGCGGGCGACGCCGGGCCCGAGGTCGGCACGAAGCAGCAGACGATCGACCGGCTCTACGGCGGGGACGCCGCGGCCTGGGCCGCGAACGACCCGGCGACCGTGCTCGCCGGCCACGCCCCCTACGCCGACACGGCGGGCCGGTTCGACGACAGCTCCGACACCGGCGGTGGCTTCGGCGGCCGACCGGGCGGGGCCCGGCCCGGGGGACGTCCGCCCGGGTCGTTCCACCCTCCGGGCGGCTACGGGAACGGCGCGAACTCGGGCATCGGTGGCCGGGGCGGCGGGGGAGCGAACGGCCAGGAACTGCCCGCGGCGCGACAGTTGTGCGCGCAGGCCCGGACCCGCGCGATCGCCTGCACGGTGGTGACACAGCCCGGACGGCACTCGTGGCAGTTCGCGACGACCGCGTTCCAGCTCGTCCTGCCGTGGATGGCGGACCGCGTCGAGCACCCGGGAGTGGCGGCCTCGGCGGCCTGACCCGTCGTCGTGACACGTCCCCTCGTGACAGCAATGCGTCGTTGCCGTCACTGGACGCCAGTTTTTCCACATCGTCGAGCGGCCGGGCCGGCGGTCGCGAGGTGCACAACAGGCAGGTCGGAGGCCGGCCGAAGATGCCTCACGTAGACCTCGCGGAGAAGGACGGCCCGCCGTCCGTCAACGGCGCGTGAACGACGGCGGTCCCGGGCGTCGACCGTCCTAGCGTCGTCGGGGCAGGGCACCGACGAGGCAGAGGTGGATGACGTGGACACGACCTGGCGGTCCAGCACGTTCGCGACCGGCGCGGACCGCGTCGAGTGGCGCGTCGAGGCGGGCCGGGTGGAGCTGCGGCACGGCGGCCACGCCGAGCAGGGGACGCTCGTGCTCTCCCGCGCGGAGTGGCAGGCGTTCCTGGCGGCGGCGCGGTCGGGCCAGGCGGGCGCGATCGCGTACTGATTCGCGGCGCTCACAGCACCAGGCGGGCGGTCATCTCCCGGCGGCTCGAGACCCCGAGCTTGGCGAAGACGACCTTGAGGTGGTCCTGCACGGTGTGCGGGGAGAGGTGCAGGGTCGCGGCGATCGTCCGGGTGTCCGCGCCCTGCAGCACCAGCAGCGCGACCTCCTCCTCCCGCGCGGTCAGCCCGTGGGCGGCGAGCGCGAGGCGGCCCAGCTCGGCGCGGGAGGTGGGCTCGACGGTGACGACGACGTGCCCGTCTCCGCCCGGCCCCGACAGCGGCGCGCTGCGCAGGCTCAACCAGCGGCCCGCGGCGCCGAGAGCCCGCGACTGCCCGGGCGCGCCCTGGTGACGGGTGCTCGCCACGACCGCGAGCAGGTTCGCCGGCAGGGCCCCGTGGTCGCGGCCGCCGAGCTCGTCGATCACGGCCTCGGCGGCCGGGGTGAGGTGGGCGACCCGGTCGGTCGGGTCGACGACGAGGACGGCGGGCCCGGGGTCGTCGGCGGCGTGCACGACCTCGCGGTCGGTGCGGAAGAGACACCGCTGGACGGCCTCGGCGACCACGGTGGCGACCGACCCGAGCTGGTCGCCCTCGGTGGCGGTGAAGGGCGGGTCGCCCGGGCCGCGATACAGGGCGAGGGCCGCCCAGGTGGCTCCGCGGTCGACGAACGCGACCCGCAGCTCGTCGGTGAACCCGAACCGTGGGGCCATGAACTCGCGGTGGCGCCGGCAGCGCTCCGGATGCCCGTCGGTGTCGACCGAGAGCACCCCGACCGGGGGTCGGCGGGCCGCGATCTCGGTGAAGGCGTTGAGGTCGGGCTCCCCGTACTCGGTGGCGGCGAACTCCTCGTCGCCGACCCCGAGGTCGCGGGTCTTCGAGGCCCAGGTGATGAGGCCGGTGGACGGGTCCGTCGTCGCGAAGCACGCGAAGTCGTACGGCACGTGCCGCGCCACCGCGGCGTACACCGTGCGGGCCAGCGTCTCGCGGTCCGCGGCCACCGCCGGCATCCGGCGCATGCGTTCGAGCAGTCCACCCCTGGTCACGGCACCCATGCTGCGCCGGGGAGCCGCCGAGCAGTACCCCAGGTTGTTGGGATGGGTTCGGCCGGTCGGGCGCCGCAGGCTCGGTGCCATGAACAGCACCGTGAACCTCACCTCGAACGCCGCCCCGTCCACCACCCACCAGCACGGCCGCAGCTGCTGGTGGGACCACACCCAGGCCCGGTGGGAGTGCCGCGCCGCAGCGCCCGCCCCGGAGCCGGAGCGTCCGCCGGTGGACGTCCGCGACATGATCGTGGTGCACACCGCCCTCCTGCGGGAGTTCCGCCTCGCGCCGGCGGCGGTGGCCCGGGTGGCCGACGGCGCCCGCCGTCGGGCCCGCACCGTCGGGAAGCACCTGGACCTGCTCGGCGACCTGCTGCACCACCACCACGAGGGTGAGGACGAGCTCCTCTGGCCGGTCCTCCGGGAGCGGGTCCCCGCCCGGGCCCTCCCGCGCCTGGCCGCGGCGGAGGCCCAGCACGAGGGCATCGACGTCGCGCTCGCCGCGGTCCGCACCGCCCGCCGCGCGTGGGGGGAACGGGTCGACGCGGAGTCCCGCGCGGCCCTCGTCGAGGCCCTCGGTGCGCTGCACATCCTGCTCGCGGAGCACCTCGACCTCGAGGAGCGCACCCTGCTGCCCCTCGCCTCCGCGCACCTCACCGAGGCCGAGTGGGCGGCGGTGGGAGAGCACGGCGCCGCGTCGACGCCGAAGAGCGCCCTGCCGCTGGTGTTCGGGATGTTCGCCTACGAGGGCGACCCCGAGGTCCTCACCTCGATGCTCGCGTCCGCGCCCGCGGTGCCCCGCACGGTCGTCCCGCTGATCGCGCCCCGGCTCTACGCCCGCCACGCCGCCCGCGTGCACGGCTCCGCCCGTCCCTGACCCGCCCCAACCCTGAGGAGCACACCATGACCACGACCACCGTCATCGAGCCCGGCAGCGCCCTGAACCGCGCCTGGGGCGACGCCTTCAACGCTGGCGACCTGCCCCGCCTGCTCGAGTTCTACGAACCGGACGCCGTCATCGTCCCCGGCCCGGGCGCCGAGCCCGTGCGGGGGATCGAGGCCATCGAGGGCGCCCTGCGCTGGTTCCTCGGCCTCGGCGGTCGTCTGGAGTTCGGCGAGTCCCGCTACTGGATCGTCTCCGGCGACATCGCCCTCGGCAGCTGCGCCTTCGAGCTGGTGGGCGGCCACGACGGCGACGGGACTCCCGTGCCGCTGGCGGGCGTCACCGCCGAGGTGGTGCGCCGGCAGCCCGACGGCTCGTGGCGCTACGTCGTCGACCACCCCTTCGGCGCGGGCGCCTGACGACCCGGGGCCGTCGGTGGCACTCAGCCGCCGACGGCCGTCCGCAGCGCCGTGACCATCCGCCCACGGAAGGCCCGCATGGCGTGCGCGCCGGGCACGTTCGCGTCGGCGCCGTGGTACATCCCGGGCTCGACGTGCAGCTCCACGGGCACGCCGGACGCGCGCAGCCGCCCGGAGTACGAGACGTCCTCGTCGTGGAAGAGGTCCTGGTCGCCGACCCCGATCCACGTCGGCGGCAGCCCCGCGAGGTCCCGACGACGGGCCGGGGCGGCGCCCTCGGGCACCGCCGGGTCGCCCGCCGGGCGCCCGACGTAGGCGGTCCAGGCCCGGCGGTTCATCCGGGCGTCCCAGACGAACCGGCCGCGACCGCCGGGGACGCGGGCCAGGGCCGTGCGGTCGTCGAGCATCGGGTACTCGAGCAGCGCGAACGCGACCGGACGTCCGTCGTCGTGGGCCCGGTGCACGGTGGCCGCCGCGAGCCCGCCGCCGGCGCTGGCCCCGCCCACCGCGATGCGCGCGGGGTCGACGCCGAGTTCGGCGGCGTGGTCCTGCAGCCAGTGCAGGGCGGCGACGCAGTCGTCGAGGTCGGCGGGGAAGGGGTCCTCGGGCGCGAGCCGGTAGTCGACGCTGACGACGAGCACGCCGGCCTCGGCGGCGAACCGGCCGGCCAGGTCGTGGTCCATCCCCGGGTGCCCGACCAGGTGTCCACCGCCGTGGATCCACAACAGCGCGCCGCTCGGGGAGGGGCGCGACCCACCGTCGTACAGGAGGACGGGGACCCCGCCTGGGACCGTCCGCTCCGTGATCCCGACGCCCGGCGGCACGACGGTGTCCTGCCGCATCCGGCTCCGCAGCACGGGCACCACGCCCAGCGGGACCCAGGCGAACGAGATCAGCAGGCGCGGCGTCCGGAGGTCGGGCGAGACGCGGGCGAGGGCGCGCACGACCCCGACGAGCCAGGTGCCGACCAGCCCGGCGAGGAGGGTGCCGAGGACCCGTCTCACAGGACCTTGCCCGGGTTGAGGATGCCGTGCGGGTCCAGCGCGGCCTTGACCGCACGCTGCATGGCGAGGTTCTCGGGGGACTGCTCGGCGACCAGGCCGTCCCGCTTGAGCAGCCCGACGCCGTGCTCGCCGGTGACGGTGCCCCCGAGGTCGATCGCGTCGGCGATGATCCGGTGGAACGCGGTCTGGGCGCGCTCGCGGGCCGGCTCGTCGCCGACCGGGGTGACCAGCAGCGGGTGCAGGTTCCCGTCGCCGGCGTGGGCGATGTTGGCGATCGTGACCCGGTTCGCCTCGCCGATGGCCTGGATGCGGGCGAGCATCTCCGGCACCGCGGCGCGCGGGACGCAGACGTCCTCGGTGAGCACCGGGCCGAGCCGCTCCAGGGCGGGGTAGGCGAGGCGGCGGGCGGCGAAGAGCGCGTCGGCCTCCTCGGCGTCGGTGGCGCGCGCGGAGAAGGTGGCGCCCGCGGCGTCGAAGTGCCGGATCATCTCGTCGGCCTCCGCCTCGCCGGCGGCCCCGGGGGCGTCGGCGCGACCGAGCAGCAGCACGTCGGCCTCGGCGGAGATGCCGAGGTTCTTCCAGGCGTCGACGGCCTCCAGGCACGTCCGGTCGACCAGCTCGAGCGCGCTCGGCGTCAGGCCCGAGGCGGTGATCGAGGCGACCGCGCGCCCGGCGTCGACGAGGTTCGCGAAGTAGCCCGCCACCGTCTGCTCGGGGGCCCGGGCGGGCCGCAGCTTCACGGTGATCTCGGTGATCAGCCCGAGCGTGCCCTCGGAGCCGACCATGAGGCCCGCGAGGTCGAGCCCGGCGACGCCCTTCGCGGTGCGCCGCCCGAGCCGGACGAGCTCGCCCAGCCCGTTGACCACCTGCACGCCGAGCACGTAGTCACGCGTGACGCCGTACTTGACGCAGCACATCCCACCGGCGTTGGTGGCGACGTTCCCGCCGATCGTCGACCAGGGGCTCGACGCCGGGTCCGGCGGGTACCAGAGGCCCTGCTTCGCGCACTCCGCCCGCAGGTCGTCGTTGACGATCCCCGGCTCGACGACGGCGAGCCGCTCGGCCGGGTCGATCTCGTGGATGCGGGTCATCTGCTCGACACTGACCACGACGCTGCCCGCGGTGGCGTTCGCGCCGCCCGAGAGCCCCGTCCCCGCGCCGCGCGGCACGACCGGCACCCGGTGCTCCAGACACGCCCGCACCACGGCCTGGCACTGCGCGGCGTCCAGGGGACGGACCACCGCCGCCGGCAGCTCCCACGGCGCCCACTCCGCGTCGTCGTGCGCGTAGGAGGCGAGCACGTCGGGGTCGTCGACCACCCGGTCGGCGGGCAGCACCGCGCGCAGGGCATCGACGACGGGAGCCGGGGCGATCGTCGTCATGGAACTCTCCGCGGGTCGGTGGTGGGGTCGATCTCACGGTAGCCGCGCAGGCCGGTGGGCGCCTCGACGTCCGCGGACGGGTCGCGGGACGACGGCGGACGTCCCCCGGAGACCGGCACTGACTGTGCTGCTCAGGGGCGGGTCACCGCGGAACCGGTGCACGGCGGCGAGCACCCCGACCCGGGCCCGATTCACGACGGTGTGAAAAGCTCCCGGACGGTCCCGGCCCAGGGCGGTCGGCGTGCGGTCGGACGCTCTTCAGGGCTGGACGAACCCGGCTGCTACCCCGAGCGCTGCCTGGCGAGGCCGCAGAGGGCGTCGAGCGCCCCGGCGGACGCGGTCGACGAGGCCGGGAGCAGCGGCATCCGCACGTCGGGCGTCGCGATCCGGCCCTGCGCGTGCAGGAGCGCCTTCACGACGACGGGGTTGGGCTCGGCGAACAGGGCGCCCACCAGCGGGAGGAGGGCCGCGTGGTGCTCGCGCACGGCGGACGCGCGACCGGCGAGCGCGTCGGCCACCAGCGCCGCGAACCCGCCCGTCGCGACGTGCGCCGACGCGGTGATCGACCCCCGCCCGCCGAGCAGCACCGTGGGCGCGATGAACGCGTCGTCCCCGGCGAGCACGGCGAAGTCCGGGGGAGCGGCCGCCAGGACCGTCGTGGTGTCGGGGTCGAGCGCGCCGACGGCCTGCTTCAGCCCGACGACCCGCGGGTGCGCGGCCAGGTCGAGCAGGGCGGCCGCCCCGAGCCCGAGGCCGGTCCGCGCCGGCACGTTGTAGACCACGAGCGGCACCGGCGACCGGTCCGCCACGTGCGTCAGGTGCCGGACGGCCGCGGCCTCGCCCGGGCGCACGTAGTACGGCACCACGGTGAGGGCCGCCGTCACGCCCGGGACGTCGGCGAGGGCCGCGTGCCGGGCGAGCGTCGTCCGGGTGTCGTTCGTGCCCGCGGCGACGACCAGTCCGCCACCGCGGGCGGCCGCGACCTCCGCACACGTCGCGACCACCGCGCGCCGTTCCTCGGGCGTGAGGGAGGTCGGCTCGCCGGTCGTGCCCAGGGCCACCAGGCCCCGCGCCCCGTCGTCGAGAACCTCCGCGGCGAGCCGGGCCAGCGCCTCGAGATCGACCTCGTCGCGTGAGGTGAACGGGGTGACGAGCGGGACCCAGAGACCGTCGAGATCGACCATGCCCGGACCCTCGTCCACCGGCGTCCCGCGGAGAAGCGACGCTTCACCAGGGGTGCGTGAAGCACAGCTGCACACTGGCATCATCACCGTCATGTTCGCCCGAATCGTCCTGTTCAGTGCGCTGGGTGTCGTCCTCGTCCTCGCCGGATGCAGCAGCACCTCGGAGGTCCGCCGCGCCAGTGGTGGCGCCCTCGCGGCGCCCGGCACCCCGAACGCGACCGCGGTGACCTACAGCCCCGCGGCGGCGCCGGTGGGGGCCGAGGTCACGGTCGAGACGGTCCGGGCGGCCGACAGCACCTCCGCCACGCTCACGACGACGGGGCTGCTCCCGAACCGCGGGTACGCCGTGCACCTGCACACGAGGCCGTGCGGGCCCACCGGCGCCGACGCCGGCCCGCACTTCCAGAACCGCGTCGACCCGGCCGCGACTCCGGACAGGCCGTCGTCCGACCCGGCGTACGCGAACCCGGAGAACGAGTTCTGGCTCGACCTGCGCACCGACGCCTCCGGGGCCGGGACCTCCGGGACGACCGTGCCGTTCGCGCTGACCGACCGGGTGCCCGCGTCGATGATCGTCCACGAGAAGGAGATGACGGCGACCGCGCCGGGCCAGGCCGGGACCGCCGGCGGCCGGCTGGCCTGCGTGACGCTGACGCCGTAGGTGCGCTCCGCGCACGTGAGCAGAAAGGGTCGCTATGACGGCCCTTTCTGCTCACTGGCGCGGAGCGCACATCTACGGTGGGACACGATGAAGCCCGGCGCGAACGGCCCCACCGTCACCCTCTGCCGCGGCTGCTGCTGCGGCACCACGCGCAAGCACCCCGGCGTCGACCACGCCGGTCAGGTCCAGCGGCTGCGGGACGGGACGGCGGGTGTCGGTCGCGTGAAGCTGTCGGACTGCCTCGACGCCTGCGCCCAGTCGACGGTCGCCGTGGTCTCGCCGTCCCCCGAGGGGCGCCGCGCGGGTGGCAAGCCGGTCTGGCTGCTCGGCGTCCTCGACCGCGACACCGAGGACGAGATCGCCGCGTGGGTCCAGGCCGGGGGACCGGGGGTGGCCGACCCGCCCGGGATGCTGGACCTGCGCGTCTTCACCCCGGCCCGGCGCATCCGCACGCAGGTGCCCTGAGGCGCGCACACTGGGCGACATGCAGCGCGTCGCCGTCCTGACCGAGCCGGACCACGTCGTCCTGGAGGACCGGGAGGTCCCGGAGCCCGGTCCGGGGCACGTCCAGGTGCAGGTGCGGGCGGTCAGCGTGTGCGGGTCCGACGTGCACTACTACGACCACGGCCGGATCGGCGGGTTCGTCATGCACGCCCCGCTCGTGCTGGGGCACGAGACGTCGGGCGTGGTCAGCGCGGTCGGGCCGGGGGTGACCGCACCCGCCGTCGGGACCCGGGTGGCGGTGGAACCGCAGGAGGAGTGCGGGCGCTGCGACCAGTGCCGGCAGGGCCGCTACCACCTCTGCCCGAACATCGAGTTCTTCGCGACCCCGCCGATCGACGGCTCGTTCGCCGAGTACGTCGTGGTGCCCGCGCACCGCGCGCACCCCGTGCCCGACGCGCTGTCCGACGAGGCCGCGGCCCTGATCGAGCCGCTCTCGGTGGCCCTGCACGCGGCGGCGAAGGCCGACATCGGGCCGGGGTCGCGGGTGCTGGTGAGCGGGGCGGGGCCGGTCGGGCTGCTGTGCCTGCAGGTCGCGCTGGCCCGGGGCGCGTCGGCCGTCGTGGTCACCGACGTCATGGCGCTGCGCCGCGAGGCGGCCACGGAGTACGGCGCCACGGCAGTCGTCGACGCCAACGACCACGACGCCGGCCTCGCCGGGATCGGCGAGGCGCTCGGCCAGGCCGACGTCGTGCTCGAGTGCACCGGCGTGCAGCCCGCCATCGACCTCGCGGTGGCGGCGACCGCCCCGGCGGCGACCGTCGTGCTCGTCGGCACCGGCGCGACGGTGACGCTGCCGCTCGACGTCGTGCAGGCCCGGGAGCTGGTGGTCAAGGGGACCTTCCGGTACGCCCACGTCTACCCGGCGGCGATCGACCTCGCGGCGAGCGGGCGCATCCGGCTCGACGACATGGTGACCTCGCACCACCCGCTCGAGGACGCCGTCGGCGCCCTGCTCGCCGCCCGCCGGGACCCGATGGCGCTCAAGGCCGTGGTGCACCCGGCGTCGTGAGCTCGATGGCAGGAAAGCGTCGTTGCCGTCATCCAGTGCCGGCAACGACGCTTTCCTGTCACGGGCGGAACGGGCGGAACGGGCGGAACGGGCGGGACCGCGCCACCACGGCGAGCGAGACCAGCGCGAGCACGCCGAGGACCCCGAACAGCACGCTGTAGGACACGGCGAGCGCGGCCACGGCGAGCACGGCCGGGACGATGAACCCGACGTAGGCCAGCGCGTAGAACACGGCGGTCAGCCCGGCGAGGTGCTGCGGCGCCGCGAGGCGCTGGACCTCGGCGAGCCCGCTGACCAGCGCGAACCCGTAGCCGATCCCGAGCACGACGGCGGAGACGATCGCGAGCACGATCCCGGGGGTGGCGGCCGTCCAGGCCGCCACGCCCATCCCGGCCACGGCGAAGAGCGCGGCGACCATGCCGCCGCGGGCGTCGTCGAGGCCGAGGCGACGCGCCGCCGACTGCGCGGCGACGCCGGCCACGAGCGTCACGGCGGTCATCAGCGCCGCGAAGGCGATCGCGTGCCCCGGGACCGCGGGGGCGACGAGCGAGGGGAGGACCGCGTAGGCGACCCCGGCGCAGGTGAACACCCAGGGCGCCACGGGGGCGACGACGGTCCAGAACTCGCGGTGCCCGCGCACCGGGATGCGCAGGTCGTCGCGCAGCCGGCCGCGCGACGGGGCCACGAGGGTCTCGGCGGTGCGCACCGCGAGCAGGCCCAGCGGAATCCCGACGACCACGTGCACTCCGTAGGAGAGCAGCTCGGGGAACGGTGCCCACTGGGCGAGCACCCCGGCGGCGGCCGGGCCGAGGAGGAACCCGAGGGTCAGCGACATCGCCGCACGCGAGGCCCCGCCGTTCCCGGAGAGCTCCTTGATCCAGGTGGAGCCGACGGCCATCGCGACGCCGAGCGCGAGCCCGGCGAGCACGCGGCCGGCGAACAGCAGCGGCACGTCCTCCCCGCCGACCGCCAGGACGAGGCTGCCGGCGATGGCCAGCGGCGGTGCGGCCAGCATCAGCGGCTTGCGGCCGAATCGGTCGGACAGCGGGCCGCCGACGAGCATCCCCGGCACGATGCCGAGCACGTACGCCCCGAGCAGCACGTCCACGGTGGCGGTGGAGAACCCACCGAGCTCGCGGTACAGCACCATCAGCGGCGTGAACTGGTTGCCGCCCCACGCGACGACGAACAGCGCGAGCCCCACCGGCAGCCACCGGGAGCTCGTCCCGACGTCGGGTCGCGTGTCCAGCGCCGCGGTCACCGGCCCCGTCCCGCGCGGTGGGTGTTGTCGAGGTGGGTCACGAGGGCGGTGCGGAAGCCCTCGACGTCGGCGGCCGCGATGAGGTCGCGCAGCACGCGGTGCTCGGCGAGCACGGCCTCCGCCGCGGCGCTGCGCCCGCGCACCGACTCCGCCGTCATCCGCTGCTGACGCTCGCGCAGGCCGCGGTAGAACGCGGCGAAGAGTGAGTTGCGGCCGGCGTCGGCGATGAGCCGGTGGAACTCGGCGTCGGCGGCGACGAACGCGGGCAGGTCCCCGTCGTCGTGCGTCTTGCGCTGGACCGCGATGACGTCGTCGAGCTCGCCGACGAGTGCCCCGAGATCGTGCGCCCGGCCGACGACGTCCGCCACGGCGTGCGCCTCGACGACCGCCCGGGCCTCGAGCACCTCGTCGATCTCGCGCGGGGCGATGGGCACCACGAGCGCGCCGCGCTTCGGGAACAGCCGCAGCCACCCCTCGACCTCGAGGCGCAGGAACGCCTCGCGGACCGGGGTGCGCGACACCGTCAGCACCGACGCGATCTCGCCCTCGCTCACCATCCGCCCGCCTTCGAGCTCGCCGGTCAGCACGCGTTCCTTGACGTGGTGGTAGACGAGGTCGGCAGCGGAGCACACCGAGGCACCACTGGTGGACAACATAGATACAAGATAGTCCGGATGATCGGTTGCGAACAACCCGACGTGGTCGGCCGCACACGAACGGCACTTTCGCCCGATCTACGCGCGCGAAAGTGCCGCTCGCTCGGAACAGCGGCGCGACGAGCGCCGTCGCTCGGTCGAGCTACGCCCCCGTGCGCGCCACCAGCCCGGCCGCCTCGATCCCGGCGACCACGGCCTCCTCGTCGGCGGTCGAGGCGTCCCCGGACGCGCCGGCGGCGCCGATCACCTCGCCGTCGGCGTCGGTGATGAACACGCCGCCCGGCACCGAGAACACCTTGCCGCCGGCGAGGGCCGCCACCGAGGTGAAGAACTCGGGGGAGTCCGAGGCGCGCTGGGCGATGGCGCGGCTGTCCATCATGAGCCCGATGACGCCGTGCGCCTTGGCGATCGCGACGTCGGGCCGCAGGAAGCCCGAGCCGTCGGCCCGGCCGAGGGCGACGAGGTGCCCCCCGGTGTCCAGCACGGCCACGGTGAGGGGCTTGTAGCCCGCCGACGCCCCGTGGCGGAGGGCCTCGGCGACGATGGTCTGGGCCTGGTCGTAGGTCAGGGAGCTCATGGCCCCTTCTTTCCCCGCCGGGGCGCGCGTCACCCGCCGTCCCGGCCGCGGTCCCGGTGACCGGCTACCGTGGATGGATGGATCCGACGATGCCGGCGGGGGCTCCCACGCCGACACCGCCGAGAGGCCTCCTCAGCCTGCACTCCCGCATGCTGGCCGGGCTGTCCGAGGCTGTGGTCGTCACCGGCCCCGCCCACCCGGGCGGGGCGGAGATCGTGCACGCCGCCAACCCGGCGGCCGGACGGCTGGTCCCGGGCCTCGTCGTCGGGCTCGGGGTGGACCACGCGGGTCACGACGCGTTCACCGACGCCGTCGCCCGGGCCCGGCCCGGATTCGAGGCCGAGGTCGCGGGCCGGATCCTCGCCGCGCGTGCGGTGCGCCTCGACGACGACGGCACCGCGGTCGACTTCCTCACCTGCTGGTACCTGCGCGACGTCACCGAGGAGCGGCGCGACTCGGCGTCCCTCGTGCGTGCCCAGGCGCGGGCCCGCTTCCTCGCCGAGGCCGGCCGCGCCCTGCACGGGGTGCTCCACCTCGACCGCACGCTGCGCACCGCCGCCACGCTCGCGGTCGGCGACCTCGCGCCCACCGTGCTGGTGCTGTTCGCCGACGGCACCGACCTCGTCCGCTGGGCCCGCGCCGACCGGGGCGCCGCCCGTCCGCACGCGGGCGAGATGCGCCGCGCCGACCTGCGCGCCGCGCCCCGGCTGTCCGAGGCGCTGACCGGCCGTGCGGGCGTCGACCCCTGGGTCGGCGTCGAGCTCGCCGACCTGCCCGTGTGGAACGAACGGCCGACCGCGCCGATCGTGGTCGTCCCCGTCCCCGGGACCCTCGTGCAGGGCGTGCTGGTCCTCGTCGGCCCGGACCCGGCCGACGACACGCTCCCGGTCGCCGAGGAGTACGCGGTCCGGGTCGGCACCGCCCTCTCCGCCGCGGCGCTCTACCGCGAGCAGTCCCACCTCGGGCACGTGCTGCAGGCGAGCCTCGAACCGCCGCCCCTGCCCACCGACACCGGCGGCCTCCTCGTCGGCAGCGCCTACCGCCCCGCGCGGGAGAGCCTCCGGGTCGGCGGCGACTTCTACGAGGTGCTGCCCCGCACCGCAGCCGGCCGCACGCCCTTCCTGCTCGGCGACGTGTGCGGCAAGGGCATCGAGGCGGCCGTCCTCTCCGGGCGCGTGCGCCAGTCGCTGCACGCCCTGCGGCTCGTCGAGCAGGACCCGGGCGCGCTGCTCGACCTGCTCAACGTCGCGCTGCTCGACGCCGCCGACCTCGACGCGCCGGACGCCGCGGTCACCCTCCCGCGCTTCGCCACCATGGTGCTCGGCGACGCGGAACCCCTTCCCGACGGCGGGTCCCGGCTGCGGTTGGCCACGGGCGGCCACCCGCCGCCCTACGTGCTGCGCGCGGACGGGGGCGTCGAGGAGGTCGACGTCGCCGGCTCGCTCGTCGGCGCCCTGCGCGACGCGGAGGTCGGCCGGGCCGAGGTGGTGCTCGCCCCCGGCGACACCTGCGTGCTCTACAGCGACGGCGTCACCGAGGCCCGCGGCGGGCCCACCGGCCGCACCTTCTACGGCGAGGAGCGTCTCGAGGCCGCCCTCGCCGGCTGCGTCGGGGCGCCGCCGCAGGTGATCTGCGACCGGGTGCTGCAGCTGCTCACCGAGTGGCTCGGCGGCCGGACCCACGACGACGTGGCGCTCCTCGCGCTGCAGGCGCCCCGGCGCCCCTCCCGGGAGGCCCGATGACCGCTCCGCGCACCGCGACCGGGCCCATCGGTCACCCCGAGGGGCACGCCGACGGGCACGCCGACGGGCACGACGAGCACGCCGCCCGGCGGGAGGAGTACCTCGACCGCCTGGCCGCCTCCGACGAGGAGGGAGCCGTCGAGGTCGCCCTCGCCGCGCTCGACGCCGGGCTCGACGTCGAGACGGTGCTCCTCGACGTCGTCGCCGGGGCGCAGCGCGAGGTGGGGGAGCGGTGGGCGGCCGGTGAGTGGACGGTCGTGCAGGAGCACATCGCCACGCACATCTCGGAGCGGGTCGTCTCGGCCGTCTCCCGGCACCGCCCGGCGGGCCGACCCAGCGGCATCGGCCGGATCGCCGTCGCGTGCCTCGACGGCGAGTGGCACGCCCTGCCGGCCCGGCTGCTCGCCGAGGTGCTCGCCCGGCACGGCTGGGACGTCACGTTCCTGGGCTCGAGCGTCCCCGCGGCCCAGCTCGCCGTGCACCTGCACGAGACGGGGCCGGACGTCGTCGCCGTCTCCAGCTCGCTGCCGTCCCGGCTGCCGGCGGCCCGGCGCGTCGTCGAGGCCTGCCGGGCGTCGGGCATCCCGATCCTCGCCGGCGGTCCCGCGTTCGGCCCGGAGGGGGAGTGGGCCGCCGCGGTCGGCGCCGACGGCTGGGCCCCGGACGCCCGCGCCGCCGCCGCGGTGCTCGCCGACACGCTGCCCCGGCGCGACGACGGCCGGGTCGACGACGCCTCCCGGGAGGAGCAGTCGCTGCTGCAGACCCGTCGTCCGGAACTCGTCGCGGGACTCGCCGCACGGGTCGGTCGCGGGCAGGACCCGGACGACCAGCTGACCGACGACCTCGGCCACCTCGTGGACTTCCTCGCTGCCGCCGTGTACGTCGACGACCCCGGGCTGCTGGCGCGGTTCCTGCGCTGGGTCGGCACGGTCGTCGTGCCGGGCGGGCTGACCCGGGAGGAGCTGCGGCCCGCCGTCGACGGCCTCGCCGAGCGGCTCGCCGACTCGCCCCGCACCGTCGCGCTGCTCCGTTCCGAGCCGGTGCAGGAGGCGTGCGGGACGGGAGCGGGATGAGCCCGGACGTCCCGGACCTCACGGTCCGCATCGAGAAGGAGCAGGGTCCCGACGCCGGGCCGCGCGTGCTCGTCGTGGCCGCGGGCGACATCGACCACCTGCACGCCGCCGTGCTGGAGACCGCCGTCGAGCACGAGGTGGCCCGGGCGACGGGCCCGCTCGACCTCGTCGTCGACCTCGGCGCCGTGCCCTACTGCGACTCCTGCGGCATGCAGGTGCTCCTCGCCGCCGCCCGGCGCGTCGCCGCCACGGGCGGGTCGTTCGGGTTGCGCGGGGTGCACGGGCAGGTGTCCCGGACGCTGCGCCTCACGGGACTGGACCGGGTGCTCGGGTCGGGTTGATCGCCCCCGACGTCGGGTGATCTAGTCCGACCCATGAGCACGCTGCCCGACACGCTCGAGACCCTCGCCGTCGACCGGCCCGCCGAGCACGTCGCCCGGGTCTCGCTCATCGCGCGCGCGATGTCGCCGACCTTCTTCGCCGAGCTGCCCCGCGTGATGGCGGCGCTCGACGCCGACCCCGACACCCGCGCGATCGTGATCACCGGCGCCGACGGCCGGTTCTCCTACGGGCTGGACCTGCAGGCCGCGGCCGGCTCGCTCGGCGGGGTGCTGGGCGACCCGAGCGCGAAGAACCGCGAGTGGTTCCTGCGCCACGTCCGCGAGCTCCAGGGTTCGATCACGTCGGTCGCCGACTGCCGGACCCCGACCGTCGCCGCGATCCAGGGGTGGTGCGTCGGCGGTGGCGTCGACCTCGTGACCGCCTGCGACGTGCGCCTGGCCAGCGCCGACGCCCTGTTCTCGGTCCGCGAGGTGCGGATGGCGATGGTCGCCGACATCGGCTCGCTGCAGCGCCTCGTCGGCATCGTCGGCGACGGGCACCTCCGCGAGCTCGCGCTGACCGGCGACGACGTCCCCGCCGCCGACGCCGAGCGGATGAACCTGGTCAACCGCACCTACGCCACGGAGGACGAGCTCCAGGGCGCCGCTCTCGAGCTTGCCGGCCGGATGGCCGCCAACTCCCCGCTGGTCACCCGCGGCATCAAGGACGTCCTCGACGCCGAGCGGGCGCCCCGGGTCGAGGCCGGCCTGCGCTACGTGGCGGCGTGGAACGCGGCGTTCCTGCCCAGCGCCGACCTCCAGGAGGCGTTCACCGCCTTCGCCGAGAAGCGGCCGCCGCGGTTCGAGTGATCCCGCTTCGGAACGAACGGCACTCTCGCGCACATAGATGTTGCGAACGTGCCGCTCGCTCGGAACGGGGCGCGGGCAACCGGTGGCACCGACTAGTCCACCGGTGCCAACGAGCGCCGTGACCCGAGGAGCAGTGCCAGCTCGGCGTCGACACCGGCGTCCGAGCGCCGCTCCAGCCACCGCCGGCCGGGCGCCCACCGCGCGACCATCCACGACTCCACGAGGTTGCGCGTCACCTGCGGCACCAGCGTCCACGGCACGACGACGGGCTGCCCGAGGTCGCGCAGCCCCTCGCGGCCGAGGAAGAGCCGGAGGTGCCCGAGGACCCGGCGTCGGGAGTACCACCCCTTCAACGCAGCCCAGCCCCGCAGCCCCCCGCCGTGCTTGGTGCGCTGGCCCTCGACCAGCGCCGTCGTGAGCTCCACCCCGGCCGGCGTGGGCCCGCCCTGGGCGAGCAGGAGGTGGTGGTCGAACGCGTGCTGGGCGCGCTCGGTGGTGAACAGCCAGTCCTCGTCGACGCCCAGCAGGAACCCGACGTAGCGCCACAGGTGCATGACCGCATCGGACTCGGCACGCGAAATCCGCCGCCCGAGGACGCGCGCGCCGAGCATCGCCGTGGCGCTGAACAGGGCGAGCGTCCCGGCCAGGTCGCTCCGGTTGACCGGCCGTCCGAAGCGGGCCGTGTCCCAGGTGCCCGAGCGCTCGAACCGGTCGTCGACCACCGCGTGCATCGCCCGCACGTGCGCGGTGAGCCGGAAGCCCTCCCCACCGTGCGCCATCCCGCCGGGCGCGCTCACCGCCCGACCCCACACCAGCGTCTCGCCCAGCCGTCGCATCGCCCGCCGTCCGGTCAACCCGCCCGTGGCCGTCAGCAGGTCCGCCGGCCCCTCGTAGCGGTAGCCGCCGATGAGCGCGAGGGCGAGGAGCACGTCGTCCCGCGTCGAGCCGAGCCGCCGGTAGACCGCGGCCCCGCGCTCCAGCAGGTCCCGGTCCAGCCACTCCGGCTCGCGCTCCAGCTCCCGGACGAAGGCCCGCAGCGCCGGCGGGTCGGTCGCCCCGACCCCGTGCTCGAGCGCCCGGCCGAGGTCCGCCATCGTCACCCGCGGCCGCGCCTCGGGTCGCATCGCTGCCGCGAGGGCGGCCCCGACCTCGTCGCGCAGCATCATCCGCCGCCCGATCTCGTCGACCAGGCCCTCGTCGACCACCCGGACCCGGCCCAGCACGGCCAGCGGGCGCGCGATCCGGGCGTTGCGGTCCGGGGCGCCGCGGAACCGCGTGGGGAACGGGGCCGGGACGGCGTCGGCGGTCATGGCACGACGCTCACACGTCGCACGGGTCGGCTTCAACTCGTCTTTCCCGACGGCGGGTGTGGCTGGTCAGCCGGGCGCGCGGGGCCCCGGGACTCGCATCCCCATCAGGGCGCCAGGCAGTTGATCATGACGAGTGCGACGACGCCGGGTGTCGCGCTCGGCATGATCGACTGCCTAACTGTCCCCTCGTCGGGGGACGGTCCTGTCGTCCCCGGGAACGGTCGTCCGGGGGACGGAACGGGCCTGGCCGCGGCGGCAGAGTTCTCCCCATCAGCACGGAGAACGCCCCACCCGGACGCTCCCCGCACCACCTCCCTCACCCCCTCGGGAGCACGTCATGCGCCTCACCCGGATCGCCGCCGCCACCCTCGTCGCCGGCTCCCTGACCTTCGCCGGCACCGGCATCGCCCTGGCCGACACCGTCACCCCGGTCACCGCCACCAGCAGCGTGGTCTCGGCGGTCTCCGAGCCCGGCACGCTGATGCTGTCGGCCTCCTCGGTCCAGCCCGGTCAGCGGATCACGTTCTCCGGCACGGTCGCCACGCCCACCACGGGGACCGGGGCCATCAGCGTCTCCTCGTCGGCCTTCGCGGGCGGCGCGACGATGACCCGCACCGACCCGACGGCGTTCTCCGGGTCGGCCACGATCGCCTCGAGCGCGAAGCCCGGCACCTACACCGTGACGGCGTCCTCCTCGGCGGGCACCGTGAGCGCGAAGCTGACGGTCGCGGGCGGGACCCCGGTCCCGGCCCACCACGGCGGCACCGGCACCGGGACGCACACCTCGGGGCACGGCTCGTCGTCGGGAACGGCAACGCAGAGCAGCGACGCCGCCGCGATCACCGACACGACCGGTTCCGACGTCCTGCCGTGGGCGCTCAGCGCGGCGGGCGCGATCGTGCTGCTCGGCGGCGGGGCCTACGCCCTGGGACGGGGACGCCAGGCCGACCGCGACGTCGAGGCCCGGCGTCAGGACCGGGACCGCGTCGACACCATGCCCCGCCACTAGGCACCGGGAACGGGCGGCACCTCGCCGGGGACACGGACCACGGTCCGGGTCCCCGGCGTCGTCGTGTCCAGGGTGAAGCGCCCGCCGACGCCCTCGACGCGGGCGCGGGTCGACGCCAGCCCGATGTGCCCGTCGGCCAGCCGCCCGGCGAGCACCGAGCGGTCGATGCCGATCCCGTCGTCGGCGACCTCGAGCGTCCGGCCCTCGGGTCCGTCGTGCAGGGCCACGGTCACGTGCTCCGCCTTCGCGTGCTTGGCGACGTTGGTGAGCAGTTCGCGGGCCACGCCGAAGAGGAGCCGGTCGTGCGGGCCGGCCGGCAGCGGCTGGCCCTCGACGGTCACCGCGAACCGGCCCTGCGTCGCCGCCCGCTCCGCGACGCGTCGGACCGCGACCACCAGCCCCGCCTCGTCGAGCACGTAGGGGTGCAGGGCGAACACGACCTCGCGGATCTCGCGGATGCCCGCCCGCAACGCCTCGTCGGCGGCCTCGGCGCCGTCCAGCTCGTCGAGTTCCTGGCCGGCGACGAGCAGGGTCTGCAGCGCGTGGTCGTGCAGGTCCTCGGCGAGCCGTCGTCGTTCGCGGGCCTCGGCGTCGAGCACCTGGGCGGTCAGCGCGTCGGCGTCGGCGAGCAGGGCCCGGATGCGGACGGCCCGGCGCGCGAGCACCACCGAGAGCAGGAAGGTCGCCACCGCGACGATCGCCAGCACCACGGCCTCGGCGGCGAGCGTCGTCGTCTCGATCGCCGGGCGCTCGATCGCGGCGGTGAGGACGAACGAGCCGATCGTCGCGATCCCGACCCCCGCCGACAGGGCCGGCCGGTACCGGAACGCGGCCATGACCGGGATGACGACGTAGGACAGCGTCGGCAGGGTGCCGCCCCCTCCGGCGAGGAGCGACAGCACGGTGACGGCGAGGAGGTCCAGCGAGGTCGCGATCAGCCCCGTCGTCGGGGAGACGGGCCGCCGCGTCACCTTGGTGAACCAGCCGACCGCGAACGCGCCGTACCCGGCCAGCACCAGCCAGAACGCGAGCCCCTCGACCCGGTTCTGGTCCAGGCCCCCGGTCACCCCGAGCAGGACCACGAGCCCGAAGCGCAGCAGGCTCGTCGTCCGCGACGCCTCGGCCTGGAACTGCGCGAGCGCCCGTTCGGCCGGGGTGCTCACTCCAGCAGCCCGCGCCGCATCGCCTCGGCCACCGCGGCCGCCCGCTCGGTGACCTCGAGCTTCTCGTACATCCGCTGCACGTGGGTCTTCACGGTGCTGGGCGCGACGAACAGCTGCTTGGCGATCGCCGGCGTGGTGAGCCCCTGGGCCATCAGCCGCAGGATCTCGGTCTCGCGCTCGGAGAGCACCGGCCCACGGTCGCTGCGCCGGTGCCGGATCTCCCCGGCCAGCCCCGCCGCGAGTTCGGCGGGCAGCACGGTGCCCCCGTCGGCCGCCTTCCGCACGGCCTCGACCAGTTCCCGACGCCGGGTCTCTTTCGGCAGGTAGCCCGCCGCCCCCTCCTCGAGGGCGCCGTACACGAGGTTCGGGTCGGTGAACGCGGAGAGCACGACGATGCGCGTGGTCAGCCCGTCCCGGGCGGCCCGCCGGACGATCTCGGTGCCGTCGATCCCGGGCATCCGGTGGTCGACCAGGGCGACGTCGGGCCGGTGCTCGACGATCGCGGCGAAGGCGGCCTCGCCGTCGTCGGCCTCCCCGACGACGTCGATCCACCCGCTGCCCACCAGCGCCCGCACCACGCCGTCGCGGTACATCTCGTGGTCGTCCGCGACGACCACCGTGATCTTCTCCCGGGAGTCACGCACTCGCCCAGAACTCCGTCGCGATCTGCAGCCAGCGCTCGGCGGCGTCGACGTGGGGTCCGTGGCCGGACTCGGGGAACATCTCGGTCCGCGCCCGGCCGCCCGCCTGCTCGTAGCGCTCCAGGACGTCGCGGATCTGGCTGACCATCGGCTGCGGCGGGAAGGTGTCGGCGCCCGGCCACCCCGGCACGATCCCGGCCTGCCCGAGCGTGCCGAGCTCCAGCATCGAGCCGTCGGCCACCACCACGTCCCGCGTCCCGTGCGTCCACAGCACCGGGGGCTTCGGGTCGAGCTCCGGCAGCCACGACCAGTCGCAGTACTTCGGCGAGAGCGCGTTGAGCAGGCCCCGCGTACCGGGCGCCGCACCGGGCCAGTTCGTCGAGGTCGTGGAGTCACCCGGGTAGCCGTCGTCGCCGATCTGCGACAGCAGGATCTCGTCGAGGAGCAGGTCCTCCCGCTCCTGCGGCAGACGGAAGTCCGGTGACCAGTAGGTGCCGGTCATGACGTTGCGCGGGCTCAGCGCCTCGTCGCCCGACCGGTCGCCCTCGCGCAGCTTCGCCACGAACTGCTGGTTGGCCACGCCTGCCCCGGAGCCCGCGTAGTCGTCGAAGCAGGGGCGCCCGTCGGGGTGGGTGCCGCCGTAACCGTGCGGGCTGACCGGGTCGAGGAAGAGCAGGCTCGCGACCGGCCGCTGCCGCGCCACCAGCGCGATCGCCGCCCCCGCCGTCGACCACCCGACGAGGTGCGGGCGCTCGATCCCCAGCCTGTCGAGATAGGACACGAGGTCGTCGGCCCAGTCGCCGAGCCCGCGTGTCGCGTCGATCGGGGCCGGCTCGGTACGCCCGAAGCCCCGCATGTCGGGCGCGAGGAACCGGAAGCGGTCGCTCGCCGGGCTCATCAGGTGCTCGAAGAACCGGCCCGTCGACAGGTTGCCGTGCACCAGCACGACCGGCTCACCGTCCGCCGGGCCCGACGTGAGGTGGTGGATGCGGATACGGGCGTCGACGGTGCCGGCCTCGACACCGGGCAGCAGCTCACTCATGGTGCGCGGAACGCTAGTGCCGTCGGGCCGTTCGCGGAACTTCCCGACGGCGGGTTCGTGGTGGCTCCGTCCGCGGTGGCTGTGCGTCGCGCCGCGGTCGGCGCGGGTCGTCCTCGGGTGTGTGGGCGTTTCGCGGCGCGCACGGTGGGTGGGGGCGTCCTCGTGGGAGCTGGCGTTGCGTCGCGCGCACGGTGGGCGGGTGTCGTGCTCGCCTGCGCGGGCGTTGCGTCCCGCACACGCTCCGGTGCCGGCCGCGTTCGACGGGGTGCGGTGGCTCGGCCTTCCCGGCGGCAGGAGCTCATGCGATCTCGTCCGTGTGAGCGGCGCGGACCGGTCGGCGGGTGAAGATCCGAACGTCGGTGGCGTGTCGCAGCAGGACTTGCGCGTGTCGCCACCGAAGTCGGGATCTTCGAGTGCCCGCTCCACCGTCGCACCGGGCGGCTTCCTGAGGCCGTTCGCAACGGGGCGACGACGCCGGTCGCCGCGTCCACGATCACGTCGAGTGGACGCACATGGCTGATGTCGATCGTCGAAACAGCCATGACGGTCCACTCGACGTGATCATGGGGGCGCGACGCGGCCGCGCGACGGGCGCACCCGCTGGATGCCTGTCGAGCGGGCGCTCAGTGCAGTCCCATGGGGCGGCTGACGACGCTGTGCCCCCGTTGATCACGAGCGGGCCGGCCGGCCGGGCCCGCTGCGCACGGACCCCGCACCGTCCCGCCGTCGGGAAGGATCAGCCGAGGGGCACCCGGGTGAGGATCCCGTCGACATCGACGCCGCGGGGGAGCGTGCCGAAGGCCGCGCCGTGCTCACCGGCGACCCGGGACCCGACGAACGCGTCCGCCACGGCAGCTGGCGCGTGCCGGACCAGCAGCGACCCCTGCAGCACGATCGCCAGCCGCTCCGCGAGCCAGCGGGCGCGGTCCTCGGCGACGTCGCGGAGGTCGTCCTGGACCGCCTTCCACGCCGCGTCGAGCCGGTGGTCGGCGCCGGCGGCGAGCTCGACCTCGGCCCGGTACGCCTCGACGGCGGCCGGCTCGCGGGACAGGACCCGGAGCAGGTCGAGGGCGTTCACGTTGCCCGAGCCCTCCCAGATCGAGTTCAGCGGCGACTCGCGGAACAGCCGCGGCATCCCCGACTCCTCGACGAACCCGTTCCCGCCCAGGCACTCCAGCGCCTCGCCGACCACGGCCGTCTGGCGCTTGCAGATCCAGTACTTGCCGAGCGTGACGCCGATGCGCCGGAAGGCGGCCTCGTGCTCGTCGGTCGCGGCGCGGTCCTGGGCCCCGGCGAGCCGCATCGACAGGGCGACCGCCGCCTCCGACTCCACCGTCAGGTCCGCGAGCACCGCCCGCATCAGGGGCTTGTCGATCAGGGCGGACCCGAACGCCGACCGGTGCCGCGCGTGCCAGACGGCCCGGCGGACCGCGTCGCGCATCCCGGCGGCGGAGCCCAGCGCGTTGTCGAGCCGGGTACAGGCGACCATCTCGATGATCGTCCGGACCCCGCGGCCCTCGTCGCCGACCCGGAACCCGATCGTCCCGTCGAACTCCGGCTCCGACGAGGCGTTCGAGCGGTTGCCGAGCTTGTCCTTCAGTCGCTGGATCGCGAACGGGTTGCGCGTGCCGTCGGGGAGGATCCGCGGCACGAGGAAACAGGTCACGCCCGCTCCGCCCCCGGACCCCGTCGCTCCGCTCGCCCCGCCGGTCTGCGCGAGGACCAGGAACACGTCGCACATCGGGGCCGAGGTGAACCACTTGTGCCCGGTGAGGGAGTAGCTGCCGTCGGCGTTCGGGGTGGCCGTCGTCGTGTTGGTGCGGACGTCCGAGCCGCCCTGCTTCTCGGTCATCCCCATGCCCGCGAGCAGGCCGGTCTTCGACGACGGGTCGGCGAGCCCCGGCTGGTAGGCCCGCGACATCAGCCCCGGCCCGTACTGCGCGAACAGCTCGGGGGCGACCCGCAGCGCCGGGACGACGGCGTGCGTCATCGACACCGGACAGCCGTGGCCGGCCTCGGCCTGCGACCACACGAGGAAGCCTGCCGCCCGGGCCACGTGCTGCCCCGGCCGGCCCTCCCACACGGCGCCGGCGAACCCGCGGGACACCGCCTCGCCGAGCAGGGCGTGGTAGCCGGGGTCGTAGTCGACCTCGTCGACGCGGAACCCGAACCGGTCGTGCGTACGCAGGCGCGGCTCGTTGCGGTGCGCGGCGTCCGCCCACTCGCGGACCTCGGCGCTGCCGACCCGCCGTCCCGTCTCGTGCACGTCGTCCAGCGCCCAGCCGGCGCCCTCGCGCTCGAGCGCCTCGAGCAGGGGAGGGTCGGCCGCCGCGTCGAAGCCGACGAGGTCGGGAGCCTGGTTCGCGACGACGTGGGTGGGCGCCATGGCCCGATCGAAGCACGCTCGGCTACTCGCCGGTAGGTGTTGGGCCTCCTGTGCTGCGGGCACAAGCCGGGACGGGAGGTTCATGACGACGGACTATGGCCCGCGTCACAGGCCGGCTCCTAGGGTTCTCCGCGCGCGGCGACGTCGCGCCCCGAGCGGAGGAGCGAGATGTCCACTGAGCTCGACGGCAGGGTCGCCGTCGTCACCGGCGCCGGCAAGGGACTGGGGCGGGCCATCGCCACGCGCTTCGCGGAGGCCGGGGCGAGCGTCGTCGTGTCCGACATCGACGGCGACGCCGCCCGCTCCGTGGCGGACTTCCTGCCGAAGGCGCTGGCCGTCGAGTGCGACGTCCGGTCCGAGGAGCAGGTGTCGGCGCTCGTGGACCGGACGGTCGAGCAGTTCGGGGCGCTGCACGTGATGGTGCCGAACGCCGGCATCGGCGCCCCGCTCCCGCTGCTGCACATGGACCTCGCCGCCTGGCGGGAGGTGCTCTCGGTCAACCTCGACGGCGTGTTCCTGGCCCTGCGCTACGCGGCGCCGGCGATCATCGCGGCGGGCGGGGGCAGCATCGTCACGATCGGCTCGATCACGGCGAACGCGGGTTCCCCGCTGATCGGGCACTACGCGGCGGCCAAGGCGGCCGTGGTCAACCTGACGAAGACCGCGGCGCTCGAGCTCCGCCCGGAGGGCGTCCGCGTGAACACGGTGCTCCCCGGCTTCATCGACACCGACCTCGTCACGGCGGCCCGCCCCGGCTTCGAGGCGGCACTCGGGCTCCCCGAAGGCGGCTTCGACCAGCTCATCGCCCAGAAGCAGGGCCGCTACGGGACGCCGGCCGAGGTGGCGGAGGCGGCGCTGTTCCTCGCCTCCGAGCGGTCGTCGTGGTGCACGGGCAGCGGGCTCGTGCTCGACGGCGGGATGGACGCCTCCCTGCTGTAGGAGCGGCTCGGAGCAGGGTCAGAGCAGTTCGAGGGCCCGCTTGCGGGTCGGCGGCGGGAAGGCGCGGTCGAGTTCGGCGAGGTCCTCGTCGGTCAGCCGGACGTCGAGGGCGCCGCGGTTCTCGGTGATCCGCTGCGGGGTCGACGTCTTCGGGATCGCGATCGTGCCCGGCCGGCGGAGCACCCACGCCAGGGCGACCTGGGCGGGCGTGGCGTCGTGCCGGTCCGCGACGGCGCGCAGAGCGGCCTCGTGCAGGAGCCGGCCCTGCTCGACGGGGGAGTAGGCCATGACCGGGACACCGTGCTCGGCGCACCAGGGCAGCAGGTCGTACTCCGGGCCGCGGCGGGTGGGGTTGTAGAGGATCTGGTCGGTCGCGACGGCCCGTCCCGCCTCGAGCCCGACCAGCTCCTCCAGGTCGTCGGTGTCGAGGTTGCTGACACCCCAGGCTCGGATCTTCCCCGCGGCCCGCAGCTCCTCGAACGCGGTGACGGTCTCGGCGAGCGGGTGCCGCCCGCGCCAGTGCAGCAGGTACAGGTCGATCCGGTCGGTCCGCAGCCGCTGCAGCGCCCGCTCGGCGGCCTCGACCGTCCCGCGGCGGGACGCGTTCGAGGGCAGCACCTTGTCCACCACGAACGCCTCGTCCCGCCGCCCGGCGAGCGCCTCGCCGACCAGCTCCTGGGACCCGCCGTCGGCGTACATCTCGGCCGTGTCGATCAGCGTGATCCCGGTGTCGAGGGCCGCGTGCAGCGTGGCGATCTCGTCCCGACGTCGGGTCGGGTCCTCCGCGTAGTGCCAGGTCCCGGCGCCGAGGACCGGGACCGGGGTGCCGTCGGGCAGGGACGTCGTCGGAATGCTCATCGCAGGGGGTGCCTCCGGCCCGTGAGTACTAATCCGTGTCCTGACACGGATTAGTACTCACAGGCCGGAGGCACCTACCGGGCATGCCGAAGGCCCGTCACGACCACGACGCCGGTGGGGACGCCGAGACGCTCGCCGCGAAGCAGGAGCTGCGCGAGCAGGTGTGGGCGCGTCTGTCCGAGGAGAAGCAGGCCCGGTTCCCGGGCGCCCGCAACCGGATCCCGAACTTCGTGGGGGCCGAGCAGGCCGCCGAGCGGCTCCGGGACAGCGACGTCTGGCGGAACGCCCGCACGATCAAGTGCAACCCGGACTCCGCCCAGTGGCCGGTCCGTCAGCGCGCGCTCGAGGACGGGAAGACCGTGTACATGGCGGTGCCGCGCCTCGCCGATGCGAACCCCTTCTTCCTCCTCGACCCCGACGACCTCGGCGGCCGCACCCCGCGCCAGGCGTCGTCGATCAAGGGCGCGACCGCCGCGGGACGCACGGTCGCGGTGGAGGACCTGGAGCCGGTCGACCTCGTCGTCGCCGGCTGCGTGGCGGTCACCGAGGGCGGCGCGCGGCTCGGGAAGGGCGGTGGCTTCTCGGACCTGGAGTACGCGATCGCCTTCGCCGCGGGCCTCGTCACGGCCGACACCCCCGTCGTCACGACCGTCCACGAGCTCCAGGTGGTGGACGCGATCCCGACCGTCGACCACGACGTCGCCCTCGACCTCGTGATCACGCCCGAACGCACCCACGCCTGTCGTCACGAATCCCGTCACGACCCCCGGATCGTCTGGGAGGAGCTGACCGCGGAGAAGATCGAATCCATCCCTCTCCTCGCTTCCCGCCGTCGCATGCGCATGGCACCGTGAGACCCGGGTCACGCACTCGACGACGAGGAGACAGACGATGGCCGACGCACCCTCGATGGCCGAACTGCTCGGGGACAACCCCCCGAAGAACTGGGGCAAGTGGGGCGACGACGACCAGGTCGGTTCCCTGAACTACCTCGACGCCGCCCAGGTGCTGCGGGGGGTGTCGAGCGTGCGGTCGGGCCAGGTGTTCACGCTCCAGTGCCCGATGGGACACCCGCACGGCGACCCGGTCTTCCCGGGCCGCGAGGGCATCAAGCGCGAGATGGTGTGGGACCAGGAGCTCTTCGAGTCCGGGAACGGCCCGTCCTTCCCCGGCGGGCTCCGGGCCAGCGACGACAAGGCCGAGATCTTCCTGCAGGGCTCGTCGCAGTACGACGCGCTGGGCCACGCCTGGTATGACGACACGCTGTGGAACGGTCGCTCCGCCGACACGACCAACGGCGGGGAGATGAGCTGGGCGTCGGTGCTGCCGATCGCGGAGCGCGGCATCGTCGGGCGCGGGGTGCTGATCGACATGGCCCGCCATCGCGGCAAGGACTGGCTCGACAAGGGCGAGACCTTCACCCACACCGACCTCGAGGAGGCGGCGGCGAAGCAGGGGACGTCCATCGAGGACCGGGACGTCGTGCTGATCCGCACCGGGTTCCTCAAGTACTTCTACGCGACGCCCGCCGAGGAGTTCTACGAGAACTTCGTGGAGCCGGGCCTGACCTACTCCCGTGAGCTCGTGGAGTGGTTCCAGACCAAGGAGATCCCGAACCTCGTCACCGACACGATCGCCAACGAGGTCACGGCGCACCCGGAGTCGGGGGTGCTGCTGCCCCTGCACGCGTCGCTGCTGCGCAACCTCGGGGTGAGCCTCGCCGAGATCATCTGGCTCGACGACCTCGCCGACGCCTGTGCCGCCGACGGTCGCTGGGACTTCCTCTACACCGCGGCCCCGCTGAAGATCCACGGCGCCACCGGTTCGCCCGTCAACCCGGTGGCCATCCGATGAGCGCCACGGACACGCAGCGCGGCGGAGCTGGACCATCGAGCTCCGTCTACGAGTCGAAGCCCTGGCTCGCGCGGTACCGGGACGACTACAACCACGGCGCGGTCACCATCGAGTTCGCGAGTGCGCTCGACATGGTCCGGGCCGCGGTCGAGCGCGACCCGGACTGCGAGATCGTCCGCTACTTCGACGGCACCCTGACGATGCGGGAGCTCGACGAGCTGTCCGACGCGTTCGCGGTCGCCCTCGTCGAGCGCGGCTTCGCGAAGGGCGACCGGCTGGCGACCTACCTGCAGAACATCCCGCAGGTGCTCGTCGTCGTGGTGGGGACCTGGAAGGCCGGCGGCATCGTCGTCAGCGTCAACCCGATGTCGCGGCAGCGGGAGCTGACCACGATCCTCACCGACTGCGAGGCGACGGCGATCGTCTCCCAGGAGGACCTGTGGTCGATCGCGGGCGAGGTCGTGCCGAACACGAGCGTCCGCACCGCGTTCACCACGTCGCCGCTGGAGTTCCAGAGCCGGCACGACGAGCGCCTCTTCTCGGGCATGGAGCGCATCGACTGCGACGGGGCCGAGGACCTGACGACGGTGCTCGGCCAGTTCCGCGGCCGGACGCCCGAGCCGGTGACGCTCACGGGCGACGACGTGGCCTTCCTCGGCTACACGAGCGGGACGACGGGTCCGCCCAAGGGCGCGATGAACACGCACGCCAACATCGTGTTCAACGCGCAGACCTACCGGGACTGGATCCAGCTCGGGCGCGACGACTCCGTGTTCGGGGTGGCGCCGCTGTTCCACATCACCGGCGTGGTGGGGCACATGGCGATCGCGCTGCTGCTGCCCTGCCCGCTGGTGCTGGCCTACCGGTTCGAGCCCGGCGTCGTCGTCGACGCCATCCGGGAGCACCGGCCGACCTTCTCGATCGGCTCGATCACCGTGTTCATCGCGATGATGAACGCGCCGGGGGCCGACCGGGACGCCCTGTCCTCGATGGTCAAGGTGTACTCGGGCGGGGCGCCCATCCCGCCGTCGACGGTGAAGGCGTTCTCCGACCAGTTCGGGCACTACATCCACAACTTCTACGGGCTCACCGAGACCAACTCGCCGTCGCACGGGGTGCCATTGGGTGCCACCGCGCCGGTCGACGAGACCTCGGGGGCGCTGTCGGTGGGCGTGCCGATCTTCGACACCGTCGTGCGGATCGTGCGCGACGACGGGGTGGACGCCGAGGTGGGCGAGGTCGGGGAGATCGTCACCCGGGGCCCGCAGGTCGTGCCGGCCTACTGGGGCAAGCCCGAGGAGACCGAGAAGGCCCTGCGCGGGCCGGGCGGCGTCGTGGAGCTCAAGACCGGCGACGTCGGGTACATGGACGCCGAGGGCTGGTTCTACGTCGTCGACCGCAAGAAGGACCAGATCAACGCGGGCGGCTACAAGGTCTGGCCGCGTGAGGTCGAGGACGTGCTCTACGAGCACCCGGCGGTCCGTGAGGCGGCCGTCGTCGGGGTCCCCGACGAGTACCGGGGCGAGACGGTGAAGGCCTTCGTCTCGCTGCGCCCGGGGCAGTCGGTGGAGCCCGACGAGCTCATCGCTTTCTGCAAGGAGCGCATGTCGGCCTACAAGTACCCGCGACAGATCGAGCTGCGGGACGAGCTGCCGAAGACGGTCACCGGCAAGCTGCTGCGCCGGGAGCTGCGGGGGACGTAGCCCTGGATCGGAACGAACGACCCGTTCGTGCAGCGAGAAGCAACGAACGGGTCGTTCGTTCCGGTCGAGGGAGGGTCAGGCCTGCGCCAGCACCGCGTCGAGCACCCCGTTGCGGGCGTCGGCGACCAGGTCGGCGAGCTGGCCGAGGCTCATCTGGATGCGCTGGCCGAAGTCGTCGGTGATGACGACGCGGCGCTCCTCGTCGGCGGCCGGGTCGAGGTAGAGCTCGGGGCAGCCGCAGTTGCACTGCCCGCAGAAGGTGGCGACGTGCTGCAGTCCGGTGGTGTCGATCATGCCGTTCGACCCTAGGGACATCGCCGCCGTCGAGGGGTCGTCCGTTCGGGTCGGCCTCAGCGCGAGGCGCGGCGCAGGCTCAGGGCGAGACCGATCTCGGACGCGCCGCGCAGCAGGAACCCGAACCCGGCGAGCAGTGCGATCGTGCCGACGGCCGCGCCCGGCGAGAACAGCAGGATCACGGCGGCGAGCAGGGCGAGCACGCCCATCCCGATGTTCCAGCCGCGGTGCTCCTTCGACCGGGCGGCGACGAACAGGTCGTTGATCCCCGCGAAGAGGAACCACAGCAGCAGGCCGACGACCATGATCGTCACACCGGTGCCCGGGAAGAAGATCACCAGGATGCCGGCGAGCGCGGTGATCACGCCGAAGATGACCACCCACCACCGTCCCGGCGCCCCGTGCTGCACGCGCAGCGCCACGGTCGCCTCGATGACCCCGGAGATCAGCAGGCCGATCCCGAGGAAGATCGCCAGCACCAGGACGGTGGCGATGGGAAAGACGAGGGCGATCAGACCGACGATCACCCCGAGGATGCCGTCGGCGAGGATCCAGCCCCAGCGCTTGGACACCTGGCGCAGGTCGATCGAGGAGGTCACCCCTGCTGCCTACCCTGTTCGTGGGGCGCTGACCAGCACCGTCGGGTGCACGGCGAACGAACAGGGGATCGGGCACCCTCGTCGTCGTGCTCCGCGCCCTCGTGTTCGTCCTCGTGGCCGTCGCCCTCTCGGCCGGATGCGCTGCTGCACCTGCTCCGACGGCTGCTCCGGCGGCCGACGACGCCGGCTACGCGTCGATGATGATCCCGCACCACGAGCAGGCCCTGGAGCTGTCGGCGCTGGTGGCCGGGCGGACCACCGACCCGACCGTCACCGACCTCGCGTTCCGCATCGACCGGGAACAGGTCGAGGAGGTCGGGCAGCTCCAGGGATTCCTCAACCTGCGGGGAGCGCCCGCCCCGGCGCCGATGGGAGCCATGGCGGGCATGGCGGACGCCGCGACCCTGGACCGGCTCCGGGCCTCGTCGGGACCCGCCTTCGACCGCCTGTGGCTGCAGACGATGGTCGCCCACCACGAGGGCGCCCTCACGATGTCCCGGCAGTACCTCGCCGGACCGCCGGGGGCGCTCAGCGAGTTCGCGCGGACGGTGCTGCGCGGCCAGCAGCTCGAGATCGACCGGATGCGGGCGGCGCTCGGTCCGGTGTGATCACCTGATCGGCCGCATCACCTGGCGAACCGGAACGGTCGTTGACTGCGGAGACGGGGTGACCAGACGCCGCCGTCCGCAGCCCCGGGAGCCTCCTCCTGACGACCACCTCGCCGACCGAGCGGATCAGCGCGCCGCTCCTCGAGGAGCCGCCCCCGGCACCTCCCCCGGTGCGTCCCGACAGGGCGCCCCTGCTGCGGACGTCGCGCCTCGTCGCCGCGCTCGTGGCCCTGGTCAGCGGGATCGCCGCCGTCGTCGTGGCCCTCGCGGTGCCCGGGGCGCCGGTGGAGTCGTCGACCTCCACGGTGAGCTGGCCGTCCGCCGGCGCGGCCCCGGTGCCGACGACGCTGTTCCTCGTCCCGTACCGGCCGGCGTCGCTGGAGGTGACGGTCCCGTGCGGCGCCGTCCGCGCGGCGCGGGCCCGGACCGCGGAGACGACGGTCCTCGCGACGACGGTGGGCGCCCCGGCGGACGCCCTCGCCGTGCGGACGCGACCCGCCACCGGAGACGGTCCGACCGCCCTGCAGGTGATCTCCAGCGGGCGCGTCGTCCCGGTCGAGGTGCCCGACGACGACTGCGGCCTGCGGATCGTCGCCGACGCCTCCGGCCTGACCGTCACCGTCGACGACCGCGTCGCGGCCACCGTCCCGGGTGCGCCGGTCCCCGAGGTCTTCGCCGCCACGACCGACCTGACCGGCCGCGACGCCGCCGGGCTCGCGCTCACGGCCCGCACCCCGGCGTGGTTCGACAACGCGCCCTCCCCGGAGAAGGCGGCCCTCCTCACGGCCCAGCCCGAGCTCGCGCTCGTCGGTCTGCTGTTCGTCCTGCTCGCCGGCGCCCTGGCCCCGAGGCGTCCGGCACCCCGCGGCCTCCGGGAGCTCGCCTCGGTGCGCGGGCTCGCGATCGTGCGGACCCGGTGGCGCCGTTCCCGACGACGGGTCCGGGCGGCCGCCCTGCGCACCGTCGCGCGTCCCGTGGTGCTCGCCCGGCTCGCGGTGGACGCCGTCGTGGCCGTCGGCCTCGCCTGGTGGTCGATCGTCGGACCGCTGACCGACGACGACGGCTTCGCCGCGGTGATCGCCCGCCAGATCCGCGACGGCGACGTCGGCAACTACTACCGGTGGTACAACGCCTCCGAGGTCCCGTTCGCCACCAACCAGCGCCTCCTCGCGGGCTTCCTCGACGACGGGATCGGTCCGCTCGCGCTACGGACGCCGAGCGTGCTGGCCGGGCTGCTGACCTGGGTGGTGCTCACCCGCGGCGTGCTGCGTCCCGCGCTCGGTGCGGACGGCCGGGGCGTGGCGGTGCGGGTGCTCGCCGCGGTGGCGTTCGCGGTCTGGTGGTTGCCCTACGACCTCGGGGCCCGCCCGGAGTCCGTGGTCGCGCTCGGGACGGTCGTCGTGACCGCCCTGGTGCTCCGGGCCGTCCGTCAGGGAACCGGGCATCCCGTCGTCCTGCTCGCGGTCGCCGCCCTCGCCGCGGCGCTCACGGTCACCGTCGCGCCCTCCGGGGTGCTGGCGGCGGCGCCCTTCCTGCTCGGCCTGCCCCGGGTGCTGCGGGCGCTCGGTCCCGGGGTCCGCGAGGACGGCGCCGTCGCGCGGGTGACGCGGGTGGTCCTGCCCGCGGCGCACGTGGCGGTGGTCGCCGGTCTCGCCGCGGTGGCTCTCGTCGTCGTGTTCGCCGACCAGTCGTGGCACGGCTTCGGGGTCGCGACCGAGATCCACCGTCAGATCGGCCCGAACCAACCCTGGTACGCGGAGTGGCTGCGCTACGGCTACCTGTTCGGGGAGGACTCGTGGGGCGCGGCGGCCAAGCGGGTGCCGGTGGTGGTCGGGCTGGTGCTCGCCGGGACCGGGCTGGTGGTGCTGGCCCGGGGCTCCGGTGGGGAGCGGACCTGTGACGGCGTGCTGGGCCGCGAGTCGGTCCTGCTCCTCGGTCTGCTGCCGGCGGGGTTCGGGCTGCTCGCGGTGACGCCCTCGAAGTGGTCGCACCACTACGGCGCGCTCGCCGGGTTCGGCGCGATCGGGATCGTCGCCGCGGTCCTCGCGCTGTG
The DNA here is from genome assembly GCF_013409505.1 of Actinomycetospora corticicola. Classification (NCBI taxonomy): domain Bacteria; kingdom Bacillati; phylum Actinomycetota; class Actinomycetes; order Pseudonocardiales; family Pseudonocardiaceae; genus Actinomycetospora; species Actinomycetospora corticicola. The sequence goes on from NZ_JACCBN010000001.1 coordinate 914,724, forward strand.
GCGGGCGAGCCGGGGGCGCGACCGCGTCGTGGCGGCCACCGCCGGCGTCGCGACGCTGCTGCTCGTACTCGGCGCCGCGTTCGCCTACGCCGGACCGAACGCCTGGTGGGCCTACTCCGGGTTCGGGCTCCCGGGGTCGACGGGTCCGCAGCGCCCGTTCGACGCGGTCGTTCTCTGGCTCCTGGTGGTCGCCGTGGCGGCGGTGCTCGCGGTCGTCGTGGCACGGCGGCGCCGGCCCGACGAGGGGCCACCGCTGGTCGCCGCGGCCCTGGCCGCGGCCCCGCTCGTCCCCGCGGCAACGGCCGTCGTCGTCGTGACGGTCTCCGTGCTGCTCCTCGGGTCGTCCTTCGCGGCGGCCGCCGACCGCGGGGACCGCTACTCGCTCGCCGCGCAGAACCGGGCCGAGCTCGCGGGGGCGCCGGGGGCCTGCGGACTGCAGGACCGCGTCGAGGTGCTGCGGACCGTGCCCGCCGGCCCGCTCACCCCGCTCCGGGGGTCGACCGACACGATGGACGGGTTCGTCGCCGACGGCGGGGCGGTCGACCCGCCGCCGCTGCGTCCGGACCAGACCGACGGGACCGACGGCACGACCGACACCCCGGACGGGCGCTTCACGTGGGGGAGCCGGGCCGACGGTGACGGGTCGGTGGGGGAGATGACCACCGGCTGGTTCGGGCTGACCCGGCCCACAGGAGACCAGGAGCTCGCCGTCGGCGTGGCCGGCCGGACCTCCGACGGCGCCTCGCTGACGTGGGAGTTCGGGCGGGGGGACCGGATGGTCGGGGAACGCCCCGTCGTCGAGGACCCCGAGCCCGACCGCGGCTACCGGGGCTACGCGGCCACCGCCGAGCAGGAGCGGCTCCAGGACGAGGGGGCGCGCCGCGACCGCTGGCGCACCGTCACCCTCGCGGCGGGCGAGGTCCCCGCCGACGCCGACCGGGTCCGGCTCCGGGCGACCGACGACCGCACCGACACGGGCGGCTGGATCGCCTTCACCGGTCCGCGGGTCGTGGCTCCGGTGCCGCTCGACCGCTGGCTCGCCGACCGGGGTCCGGTGCTCGTGGACTGGGCGGTCGCGTTCGCGTGGCCGTGCGCGGGCGAGCTGCCGCGGGTCGCGGGCGGGACCGCGCAGACCCCCGGCGCGATCATCACCACCCCGACCGCACCGTTCGACCCGGTGCCCGGCGAGCGCACCACCAACCCCAGCCCGCCGGGCGACATCGTCCCGGAGCGGTGGACCGGTGGCACCGGCGGTCTGTTCCTCGGACGCGACTCCGGCGGCAGCTTCGCCGGGCTGGAGGCCGCCGGGTCCCTGCGCGAGCTCGACACCCGCCTGCCCGACGAACCCGGTCGACGGTGGGGTCGGGTGCTCGTGCCGGACCTCGGCGACCTGGAGACCGACCGCTACGACGTCACGACGACCACCCGGACCCTCCCCGGCACGGAGGGCGACCCGGCTCCGGAGGTGCGCTGACAGTGCTCCTCGGGGTCCTGCCCGGGAGTGGCGACGGGGTTCTCGGGCGAGGACGCTTCCGGGGCTTTTCACATCGACGTGAATCGAGCCCGAACAGGGTGAGCCCCCTGGGGGGCGGGGTTCACGCCGACGCGCGGCGTCGATCGGACGCGCGGGGTCGGCGCCGCCGGAGCGCGGACGGCTCACCGGTCGGACCGGTGGGTCCGGTCAGGACGCCGGGGCTCGGTAGCGCTCCTCGAGCTCCCGGACCTCGGTGATGCCGACGATCTCGGTGAAGTGGTCCAACCCGGCGACGTCGAGCTCCTCCAGGGCGCCGGTGGGGGAGCCGTGCTCGGCGAGGTGGCGCAGCATCGTGCGCATGCCGGACGTGGCGGCCAGCAGCGTCGAGACCGGGTAGAGCACGAGCGAGAAGCCCAGCTCGGTCAACCGCGACAACGGCGGCAGCGGGGTCCGCCCGCCCTCGGCGCCGTTGAAGAGCAGCGTGTACCCGGACAGGGCCGAGGCGACCTTCTCCAGGTCGTCGCCGGAGGTGGGCGCCTCGACGAAGAGCACGTCGGCGCCGGCCTCGGCGAAGGCGAGGGCCCGCTCGATGGCGGCGTCGACGCCGAAGGTCTGGGCGGCGTCGGTGCGGGCGATGAGCACGAGGTCGGGGTCGGTGCGCGCGTCGACGGCGGCCCGGATCTTGGCGGTCATCTCCTCGAGCGGCACGACCTCCTTGCCCGCGAGGTGCCCGCACTTCTTCGGCATCACCTGGTCCTCGAGGTGCAGTGCCGCGACCCCGGCCTGCTCGTACTCGCGGACGGCGCGGATGACGTTGATCGGGTTGCCGTAGCCGGTGTCCGCGTCGGCGATCAGCGGCACGTCGACCACCGACGCCATCCGCCGCGCGTTGTCCACCATCTCGGCCTGGCCGAGGAGCCCGACGTCGGGACGGCCGAGCAGCGAGGCGGTGGTCCCGAAGCCGGTCATGTACACGACGTCGAAGCCGGCCTGCTCCACGAGCCGCGCGGAGAGGGCGTCGTAGGCGCCGGGCGCGACGACGGGCTCCCCGGACGCCAGCAGCTCGCGCAGCCGCGCGCGCCGTCCGGTGGGGTGGCTGAGCAGGTCGGCCATGTCGGTCCCTCCAGTTTGTGTACAACCGCCGAAGTTCTGCTGGATTTCCGGCGGGACTCACCATACGTTGCACACAACGCGGAGCGGGAGGTGTGATGGCGACGACTCTGACGGCCCGGGCGAGCGAGCGTGCACACCTCGCGCTGCGCGACGAGATCCTCCGCGGCGTCCTCGCTCCGGGCACCCGGCTGGGCGAGGTCGAACTGGCCGACCGCCTCGGTGTCTCGCGCACCCCCGTCCGGGAGGCCCTCTCCCGGCTCGCGGCGGAGGGACTCGTCGAGGTGCTCCCGCACCGTGGTGCGCGGGTGGTCAGCTTCTCGGCCGACGATCTCGACGGCATCTTCGACGTCCGGCTCGCCCTGGAACCGCGCGCGACCGGACGGGCGGCCACGCGGGTGACCGCGGAGGACCTGGCGGCCCTCGACGACCTCGCCACGCACATGCTGGCGATCGGTGCCCCGGGTCCGGACCAGGACCTCGACGCGCTCGTCGGGCTCAACCGCGACTTCCACGCGCGGCTGCTCGACGTGGCCGCGGCGCCCGCGTTGTCGGCGGCGCTGGCGAACGTCGTGCACCTCCCGGTGGTCCTGCGCACCTTCCACGCCTACGACCCGGCGTCGCTGGCCCGCAGCCTGGCCCACCACGCCGAGATCGTCGCGGCGCTGCGGGTCGCCGACGCCGACTGGGCGAGCGCCGTCATGCGCAGCCACCTCCGCAACGCCCGGGCCGTGATGGTGAGGAACAGCTCGTGACCAATCCGCACGGCTCCCACTTCGCCGGCCGCCTGGGGTGGGGGAGCAGCCCCGCCGTCGTGGTGGTCGACCTCGTCCGCGCCTACACCGCGCCCGGCGGGCCGTTCTTCCTCGACGGCCAGCAGGACCGGGTCCTCGTCGCGGCCGCCGACCTCCTCGCGGCCGCGCGGGCCGCGGCGCTGCCCGTCGTCTGGACGGTCGTGCGCTACGCCCCGGACCTCGCCGACGGCGGGTTCTTCCCGGCCAAGGTCCCGGCCCTCGCGTGTTTCGCCGAGGGTGCCGACGGCGGGTGGGGGGAGCTCGCGCTCGCGCCGGCGGCCGACGACGCCCTCGTGGTCAAGCAGCACGCCTCCGCGTTCGCCGGGACCTCGCTCGCCGGGACGCTGCGGGCCCGGGGGGTGGACACCGTCGTCGTCGCGGGGGTCTCGACGTCGGGCTGCGTCCGCGCCACCGCGACGGACGCCCTGGCCGCGGGCTTCCGACCCGTCGTCGTGAACGAGGCCTGCGGCGACCGGAGCGTCGCGCTCCACGAGAACAACCTGGCCGATCTCGACGCGAAGTACGCCGACGTCGTCGGACTCGCCGAAGCACTCACCCACCTCGGAGGTCAGCACTGATGCAGTACGGCGTCTTCATCCCCAACGCCACCAACGGCTACATCCTCTCGACGGGCAGCCCGCAGTACCGGCCGAGCTTCGCGCACAACGTCGCGATCACGCAGGAGGCCGAGAAGCAGGGCCTGGACTTCGTGCTCTCGATGATGAAGCACCGTGGCTCGGGCGGGCCGAGCGACTTCTGGGGCGAGTGCCTGGAGTCGTTCACGCTGTTCGGCGGGCTGGCCGCGGTCACCGAGAAGATCGGGCTCTACCCCTCGGTGACCACGCTCGCGACGCACCCGATCATGGCGGCCCGCATGGTCGCGACGATCGACGAGATCTCGGGCGGACGCTGCGGGCTCAACATCGTCACCGGCTGGAACAAGCCGGAGTACACGCAGATGGGCCTCTGGCCCGGCGACGACTACTTCAACCGGCGCTACGAGTACGCCGCGGAGTACGTCGAGGTGCTGCGGGCGCTCTGGAGCGACGGCCCGACGACCTACCACGGCGAGTTCTTCAATTTCGACGAGGCCGACATGCGGCCGAAGCCGCTGCACACGCCGACCGTGGTGTGTGCGGGGCAGTCGCCGGCCGGGCAGGCGTTCACGGCGAAGCACGGCGACCGGAACTTCATCATGGCCGAGCGCTCGAAGGTCGGGACGATCGCGGGCGGCGTGCGCGACCTCAGCGCGGGGGAGGGCCGCGACGTCGGCACCTTCGCGCTGTACTGCATCATCGCCGAGGAGACCGACGAGGCCGCGGACAAGCTCTGCGACCACATCGTCGCCAACGCCGACCTCGAGGCCATCAGCTACATGACGACGGGGGCCTCGCTGGACACCAACCCCGACGGCACCTCGGCGCAGCTGCTCGCGTCGCTGGAGCGGCCGGCGTCCGAGGGCAACATGGCCTTCCTGTCGCTGCCGGTGATCAAGGGCTCCTACGAGCGGGTCGCCGCTCAGCTCGACGAGATCGCCGTGACCACCGGGATCACGGGCGCCCTGCTGACCTGGCCGGACTTCGTCGACGGCGTCACCAAGTTCGGCGAGCGGGTCAAGCCGTTGCTGAAGGACGCCGCGCAGGCGCCGGCGGCCGCCTGATAGTCATGTCGGCGTGAGCGTGCTCTCCGCCCCCCAGGTACCGATGCTGTTCGTCGAGCTCGACGCGGTCCGCCGCACCGAGGCCGACCTGGGGCGGCCCTACCGGGGACCGCTCGACGTCGAGGTGCACCTGGACGCGGTGGAGCGGCTGCGGCTGTGGAAGGCCGGGGGTGGGCGGGCCGTCGGGTTCGCCCACCTGCCGGCCGTGGCGAGGGGCGAGCTCGCCGAGGACGTGGCGGTCCGCCTGCTCTGGACGATCCACGAGCGGGCGGGCAACCCGTTCGACACCCTCGTGCACTGCCCGCACGACCCCGACGCCGCGACGCCCGACCTCTCCCGCTGCTGGTGCCGGCCGCCCCTGCCCGGGCTGCTCATCGCCGGGCAGGAACAGGTCGCGCTGCGCCAGCGGGAGCGCTACCCGGTGTGGATGGCGCTCGTGGTGGCCGCGAGCGAGCCGGTGCGGGCGCTCGCGGAGGGGCTCGGGCTCGACGTCGTCGACGCCGCCGCGTGGCGGTGGGGCGCGGCCGGGTGACCTTCGTCGGTCGTCCGTCCGATAGGCGCTGACCTGGGCGAATGACGCGGAACGTCCGGTGGCCGGGAGGTGGCGGACAGGTGTATGCCTGAGCTACACAACTTCTCTCGCGACACATGGGGTGAGTGTCTTGAGCGATCGTCCGATGTCCGAGCGCAAGCACGTCGTGCCGACGCCGCCGTCGCACTGCTGGGAGGTGCGCGGCTGGCAGCCGCCGCCCCCGCCGTCGGAGGACGACGCCGGCTGGCGCACCGTCGCGTTCTGCCCCTCCCACGACGACGCGGTGGTCATCGCCCACGCGCTGGTCGCGGGGAGCGGTCCCGACGGCGGGTCCGGGCTCGCCTCGGTGCCGGCCCGCCCCTTCGAGTACGTCGAGGTGTGGGGCCCCTCGGAGCAGGCGGGCGGCCGGTCGCACACCTGCGAGCGTTACCCGGAACCGGACCCGCAGGAGCGGCGGGCGATGTGGCTGCGCGCTGCATCCTCGCTCTACACCGACGGGCTCAGCGTCTGACAGGGGTGTCTGTTCTGTCCGGCCCCGTGCGCGCAAACGCGTACGCCGCCGTGACAGGATGGATGCATGGGCACGGCGACGCGGGACGCGTTCTTCGAAGCCGCGCTCGGCCTGCTCGCCGCCGGGCACGACGACGGGTCCGCCCGCGACATCACGTCCCGCGCCGGGCTGAAGCTCGCGCCGCTGTGCCGGGCGGTGGGCGTGACGACGGGGTCGTTCTACCACCACTTCGACGGGTGGGACGGGTTCGTCGTGGCGCTGCTCGAGCACTGGGAGACCACCGAGACGGCCCGCCTGGTGGAGGCCGCCTCGCGGGAGGCCGACGCGGGTGAGCGGCTGGCGCTGCTCACCCACCTCGCCCTGACCTTCCCGCACGAGGCCGAGGCCGCGATCCGGGCGTGGGCGCACGTCGACGGGCGGGTCGCCCGGGTGCAGCGCCGCGTGGACGACGCCCGACGCCAGGTGGTGGCGGCCTGCGTGCGGGAGCTGCGGCCCGACGACGGCGACGAGATCGCCGACCTCGCCGTCGATGCCCTGATCGGCTTCCAGTCGCGGCTGTGCCCGATGGACATCGAGGTGCTGCGCCGACGGTTCGCCCTCGTGCTGCGCCTCAGCGAGCTTCCGACCCCGGACGGGCTGGTCCCGCAGCGCTAGGGTGATCACCCATGGCGGCCGTTCGCATCGCTAACTGTGCCGGGTGGTTGTGGGATCGCTTCTCGGGGCTGCGCGACGCGCTCGCTGGCCCCGTCGACGTGGTCACGGGGGACTACCTCGCCGAGCCGACCCTGCGTCAGCTCGCCCTCGAGCGCCGCAAGGACCCCGCACTGGGCTATGCGCGCAGCTTCCTCGCGCAGTTCACCGACGCGGTGGACCTGCTCGTGGAGCGCGACGCGAGGCTCGTCGTGGACGCCGGAGGCCTGAACCCGGCCGGTCTCGCCGAGGAGTGCCGGCGCGTGCTCGCCGAGAAGGGCCACACGCTCGTCGTCGCGCACGTCGAGGGCGACGACGTCCTCGGCCGGCTCGACGAGTTCGGGTCGCTGCCCCATCTCGACGACGGGCGCCCGCTCGCCGACTGGGGCCACGACGCCGGCACCGCGAACGCCTACCTCGGCGGCTGGGGGATCACCGCGGCGCTGGAGGCCGGCGCCGACGTGGTCATCACCGGCCGCGTCACCGACGCCTCCCTGACGACGGGCGTGGCGGCGTGGTGGCACGGGTGGGGCCCGGAGGACTGGGACGCCCTGGCCGGGGCGGTCGCCGCGGCGCACGTCATCGAGTGCGGGCCGCAGGCGACCGGCGGGAACTTCTCGGGGTTCACCGAGGTCCCGCGCGTCGACGACCTCGGCTACCCGATCGCCGAGATCGCCGCCGACGGCACGGCCGTGATCACCAAGCACGACGTCGCGGGCGGCACGGTCACCCCGGACACCGTCACCGCGCAGCTGCTCTACGAGATCCAGGGGCCGATCTACCTCAACCCCGACGTCACGGTCGACCTCGCCGACGTCACGGTGACGCAGGAGGGGCCGGACCGGGTGGTGCTCGCCGGCGTCCGCGGCACCCCGCCGAGCCCGACGACGAAGCTCGCGATCACCGCGCCGGGCGGGTTCGAGTCCAGCGTCTCCTTCTACGCGACGGGGCTCGACCTCGAGGCCAAGGCCGCGCTCCTGCGCACCCACGTCGACCGGATCACCGCCGATCTGGACCTCTCGCTGCTGCGCGTCGACCGCATCGGCACGCCCGTCGAGGACCCGCGCGACCAGTGGGAGGCCGCGCAGCAGATCCTCGTGACCGCGCAGGCGCAGGACCGCTCCCAGGTCGGCGCCGAACGCTTCATCGCCCCGCTGACCGGCCTGTTCCTGCCCGGCTACCCGGGGCTCTACGTCAACCCGCTCCGGGTGGCGAACCCCGTCGTCGAGTACTGGCCGACGCTCGTGCCCACCGAGGCGCTGCACCACGAGGTGGTCCTCGCGGACGGCAGCCGCATCCCGGTCAAGGACACCCCGGTCCGCGCGGAGTTCCGCGGGCAGCCGCCGTCGGTGCCTGCTCTCTCCGGCGAGTTCACGACGACGAGGCGCGCGCCGCTCGGGCTCGTCGCGCACGGGCGGTGCGGGGACAAGGGCGGGAACTCGAACGTCGGGTTCTGGCCCCGGGGCACCTCGGACGCGGCGTGGGCGTGGCTGCGCGCCGCGATCTCGACCGACTGGGTCGCCGAGGTGTATCCGGGAGTCGAGATCGAGCGCCACGAGTTCCCCGGACTGCGCGCCGTGCACCTCGTGATCCACGGGATCCTCGGCAAGGGCGCGTCGTCCAACGGGCGGCCGGACATCGCGGGTAAGGCCGTCGCGGAGTTCCTCCGTGCCCGGTACGTCGACATCCCCGAGGAGCTGCTGTCGTGAGGGGAAGATTCGAGCGCTCTTGTAACACGAGGGTTCCCCTCGCGCAGGACGGGGGAGTGGCGTGAGCGGGCTGACGGAGCGGTTGCAGCAGGCGTGGAACGAGCCGGTCGCGGCCGAGGAGCCGTTCGACCTGGTCGGCGAGCTGGACGCGGTGCTCGGCGGGGTCGGGCTCTCGGCCGCCGACGCGGGCGGGACGGTCACGACGACGGGTGCGGACCCCGTGGTGCCCTCGCCGATGCGGATCGGGGGCGCCGCGACGATCGGGCTGCTGGCGAAATCGGTGGCGGCCGCGGCGGTGCACCGGTGGCGCGGCGGGCCCGGGCAGGACGTGCACGTCGACCTGCGCCGCGCGCCGCACCGGCTCTGCCCGTTCTACGACCGGCGCTGGGAGCGGCTGGGCCGGTACCCCGTCGGGTCGTCGCTGGAGCGCGGCAACGCGATGGCGTTCTCGTTCTTCCGGTGCGCCGACGACCGGTGGGTGATGCCGCAGAACATGTACCCGGGCCTGCGGGAACGGGCCCAGGAGCTGCTCGGCGTCCCGCTGACGAAGGACCGGGTGCGCGACGCGATCGCTCGGTGGACCGCGCCCGAGCTGGAGGCCGCGGCGGCCGAGGCGGGCGTCGTCATGCCGATGCTCCGCACGGTCCCGGAGTTCCTGGCCTCCGAGCAGTACCCGCACCTGGCCGACCTGCCGCTCATCGAGCTGACGAAGGTGGGGGAGGCGGATCCGCAGCCGCTGCCCGTCGTCGGGAAGCAGCCCTTCGAGGGCCTGCGTGCGCTGGGGATGGGGCATGTGATCGCGGGCGCCGGGTTCGGGCGGTCGTTCGCGCTGCACGGCGCCGACGTGCTCAACCTGTGGCGACCGGGCGAGGGGGAGCACGAGTCGACGTACGCGTCGGCGAACGTCGGGATGCGGTCGGCGTGGCTGGACCCGCGGGCCGACCGGGCGGAGCTGACCCGGCTGCTCGGCGGCGCCGACGTGTTCTTCCACAACCGCCGCCAGCAGTTCCTCGGCGAGATCGGGTTGACGCCCGAGGAGGCGTGCGAAGAGCGGCCGGGCCTGATCTACGTGTCGGTGTCGCTGCACGGGCTGACCGGACCGTGGGCGGGGCGGCCCGGGTTCGACCAGTCCGCGGGGTCGGTGACCGGGATGATGCTGCTGGAGGGCTCGACCGACCGGCCACGGCTCCCGCCGATCATGGTGGTCAACGACTACATCGTCCCGTGGCTCGCGCAGGCCGGGGTCGCCGCGGCCCTGCGGCGCCGGGCCGAGGAGGGCGGGTCGTGGCACGTGCACGTCTCGCTGACCCGGGTCGCGCTGTGGATCCTGTCGCTGGGCATCTTCGAGAAGGAATGGGCCCACGGCGTGGCCGGGACGGCCGGTGAGCACGAGTACCTGGACCCGGAGACGTTCACGGCCGCCACGCCGGTGGGCGCCTACCAGGGCGTCACCGACCAGGTCGACATGTCGGCGACGCCCGGCGCCTACGACCCCGTGCTCGACGCGCGGGGGTCGGCGCCGTTGCGCTGGCGGCCGGACGCTCAGAGCTCGTAGAGCATCTCCTGGAACTCGGGGTTGTTCAGCGCCCCGGGCCGGGCCTCGCGCACGGCGGCGATCGCGTCGTCCGCCGTCCAGCCCTCCCGGATCAGCGATGCCGCCGAGAGCAGCCCCGACCGGTTCATCCCCGCCGCGCAGTGCACGAGCACCTTCTTGCCCGAGGCCCGCATGGAGCGGACCAGGTCGGCGAGCGCGACGAGGGTGTCGTGGTCGGGCTTCGGGCCGTCCTCGATCAGCCAGTGCACGTAGAACTCGACGTCCTGCAGCGGCGCCTCCTCGCCCGAGAGGTCGAACACGGCGTCCCAGTCCTCGCCGGGGCTGGGGTGGCCGGACTGCCAGAGCCCGGGGGCGACCTCGTCGGCGGGCCAGGCCGGGGTCTCGTCGGTGCGGTCGTCGCGGAGGTGGGCGGGGACGTAACCCTCGAGTGGATCAGTGCTCACGAGACCCTGTACCCGGCCGGGGTGGGTCCACGAGCGTCCGATCCGGGGGTGTCGCCATGTCAGCGCGGGGAGGAGGTCTCCGCGTCGGGTCGGCGATGGGCGGAACGGCCCGCCGGGGCGCCGCTGACGAGATCGGCCACCGTCCGTCGCCGCGGCGAGGACGTCCCGTCGTGCCGGGAGGATCCCGAGGACGGATGCGGCCGGCTCGCCGGGGCCGGTCCCGACGACGGGTGCGGGCGGCTCGCCGGGGTGGGTCCCGACGCCGGGTCGCGCGGGCCGGGGACCGGCATCGCCGTCGGGGTGTAGCGGGGGCCGCTCGTCGTCGCCGGGACCGCATGGGCCGGTGCCGGTGCCGGTGCGGGACGGCCCGGCGGGGCGGCAGGGGAGGGGGCCGGGGCTGCCGAGGGCGCGGATCCGACGATGCCGGGTTTCCTGTCCCTGGGTGCACGCAGTGACGCATTGCTCGCACCGGGGTGCAGGGCCGTCGGGCGGGTGAGCGCGGCGTCGGCCGCGGCGAGCGCGAGCAGGCGGAGCGGGTTGGTCACGGCGTCGGGCACGAGCGCGGGCACCGGGCCGCGGCGGCGGGGTGGCGGCACCGGCCGGGGCGTCGGCGCCGGGGTCGGGGCGGGCGTCGGTCGCAGGGCCCCGCGTCGCGGCGACCCGGACGCGGCGGCGGCGAGCACGGCGGCAGGGACGCGGCTCGTGCGCGGCTCGAGGTCGTCGTCGGACCCGGCGTCGGACCCGTCGTCGGGACGGTGGCCCTGCTGCGCCGCCCAGAGGTCGGCGTAGACACCCCGGCGCGTGAGGAGGTCGGCGTGCCGGCCCTGCTGGACCACCCGGCCCTCGTCGAGGACGACCACGAGGTCCGCGTCGCGGGCGGGCGTGAGGTCGTGGCTGACGACGATCGTGGTGCGCCCGCCGGACAGGCGGCGCAGGGGGTCGAGGACGGCCCGGGCGGTCGGGGCGTCGAGGCCGGTGGTCGGCTCGTCGAGGACGAGGATCGGGGAGGTGCGCAGCAGCGCCCGGGCGATCGCGAGACGCTGGCGCTGCCCGCCGGAGAGCGAGGCGCCGTCCTCCCCGACGACGGTGTCGAAGCCGTCGGGGAGCTCCCGGATGAAGTCCAGCGCGCCCGCGTCGCGGGCGGCCGCCTCGATCTCGTCGTCGGAGGCGTCGGGCCGGGCGTAGGCGATGTTCTCCCGCACGGTCAGGTCGAACAGCATCGGCTTCTGCGGCAGGAGGGTCACCGCGGCGCGGACGGACGAGATCGTGCGGTCCCGCACGTCGACGCCGTCGAGCAGGATCGCGCCGGACTGCACGTCGACGAAGCGCAGCAGCATGCGCGTCAGCGTCGACTTGCCCGCGCCGCTCGGCCCGGTGACCAGCACGAACTGCCCGGGCCGGACCTCGAGCGAGACGCCGTCGAGGCCGGCGGACTCCGTGCCGGGGTAGACGTAGCGCACGTCGCGGAGCTCGACGCGGCCGTGGGCGACGGGGGAGTCGGCGGCCCCGGGGGCGTCGCGCACCTCGGGCTCGGCGTCGAGGATCTCGAGGAGGCGCTCGCAGGAGGCGGACGCCGAGGTGACGGTCAGGTGCAGCGACCCGAGCTGGGACAGCGGCGGGTAGAGGTAGCCGAGGTAGGCGGCGAACCCGAACAGGCCGCCGACGGTCAGCTCGCCGGAGGCGATGAAGGCCGCGCCCGCGATCAGGACGGCGAGCAGGGCGCCGCTCTGGATGATCGTCGTGATCGGCCCGTAGATCATCTGCAGTCGGCTCTCCCGGGCGCGGGCGCGCCACCAGACCGTGCCGTGGTGGTCCAGGCGCGCGCTCTCGACGTGCTCGGTGCCGTAGGACTGCACGATCGGGAGGTTCTGCAGGGACTGCTGGATGCTGGTGCCGACCTCGCCCGCCGCCGCCCGCTCGACGCGGGCCGCGGTGCGGGTGAAGCGCCCCGTGATGCGGCTGGTGACCCACATCAGCGGCGCCAGCGCGACCACGATGACGGCGAGCTGCCAGCGGACGAGCACCGCGGCGGAGGCGTACGCGATCGCGGTGCCGACCGCGATGATCGTCGTGACGATGCCCGAGGACGCGAGGCCCTCGACGCCGTCGATGTCGGTGGAGAGCCGGGAGATCAGGTCGCCGGTCGGGTGCGCGGAGAAGAAGGACGGCCCGAGGCGCTGCAGGTGCGCGAAGACGTCGTGGCGCAGGCGGAAGACGAAGCGTTCGGCCGCGCCCACCATGAGCGAGCCGCCGAGGACCGAGAGCAGGCCGCCGACCGCAGTCAGCACCATCCACTCGACCGCCGAGGGCCACACCGCGTCCATCGAGCGGGCCACGGTGGCGCCGTCCACGATGCGCGCGAACATCGTGACGACGTAGGTGTCGCAGGCGGTGGCGAGGGCCATGAGCAGGAACGCGGCCATCAGCTTCGAGCGGTCACCGGTGGTGTAGCGCCAGAACCGGCGGACGATCGCGCGCAGGGTGAGGGCGGGCGCGTCCTCGCGTGCGGCTGCGGGCCCGTCCCCGGGCACACCGTCGACCGCCGCGTCGGCGCCCCCGACGCCGTCGTGCGCGGTCCCTGCCGTCGAGTGCGCGCCCACCGTCTCCCTCGTCCGTAGCCACAACCGGCCGACGACCCGTGGGAGGGGCCGCCGGCCGGAAGGTCATGGTGCGCCCGGCCCGTCACCGGGCCGGGACGCCGACGACCTGATCAGTCGTCGCAGCAGTGCTTCGGCTTGCACTCACGCTTCGGCTCGCAGTGCTGCGGCGGCTTGCACTCGTGGCAGCCACAGCCGCGGTGGTGGTGGTGGCGGTGCCGCGGGGGAGCGCAACCGTCGAGCAGGAAGAAACCCATGATCGATCCTCTCGGGGGAAGGAACCATCGCCTCGCCGGTCGGTGAGGCCTGGTCACGATCGGATCACGACATAAGAATCGGCTGTGAGCGAGCTGTCCCCCGATCGAGTGATACGCACATGTCTGTGAATGCATCAATCAGTTGGTCAAAGAAGGGCACCGAGAACCAAGGACCGGTCAAGGCGCGGCCTTCTCAGAATCCACTCAGGCCGATCCTGTCAAGACCGGACGACGGCGCCGGGCGCGCACCACGTTGACCGCGACGGCGGCCGCCCCGAGCACGACGACGACGGCGCCGTAGATCTCCGCGGCGGTGGCCAGACCGACGATCCCGGTGCCGATCCCGGCGAGGACGGCGGGCACGGAGAACGCGGTGTAGGAGATGACGTAGAACGTCGCGAACAGTTCGCCACGTTCCTCCGGCGCGGCGATCTCCGCGAACACCCCGAAACAGGCGAGCGCGGCCGCGCCGAACCCGATCCCGGCGATCACCGTGCCGAGAGCGGCCACCACCACGGAGGTCAGGGCCATCCCGAGCAGGGTCACGGCGGTGCCGCCGGCCAGCAGGGCGGCGGCCGGGGCGACCAGCGACCGCACCGGCCGGCCGCGCAGCAGGTAGGAGGTCAGGGCGCCGGTCCCGCAGAGCAGGGTGACCACCAGGCCGCCGACGAGGCGCGACTGCACCCCGAGCAGGCCCGCCGCGATCGACGGGCCGAGGGACATGTAGAGCCCGCCGAGCGCCCAGCTCGTCACGAGCACGGGGGTCAGGGCGAGCACCTCACCGCGCAGTCGGGGTGCCACACCCACCCGCGGGACCAGCGACGCCCAGCCGCCCGCGCGCCGCGTCGCGGTCTCGGGCAGCACGGCGACGACCACCGCCGAGAGCGCCAGGAGGACGAGGAGCACGATCCAGACGAGGCGCGTCGGTGCGGGGGCGAGCTGCACGAGGGCGCCCGCGCCCACGGCGCCGGCCGCCAGCCCGGCGAGCGTGCCGACGCCGGTCACCATTCCCGCCCGGTGCGGTGCCTCGCGGGGGGCGAGATCGACCATCAGGGCGCCGAGGGTGGTGATCGCGGCGCCGGTCGCGATGCCCTGCAGGAAGCGCGCGACGAGCAGCGCCGGGACGCCACCCGCCGTCAGGAAGACGACGAAGGAGACGGCCTCGAGGGCGATCGCGCCGGCGAGCACGGGGCGGCGTCCGACGTGGTCGGAGAGCGCCCCGACCACGAGGAGCGCGCCGAGGAGGCCCAGGACGTAGACGGCGAAGACGACGGTCAGCGTCGCGGCCGAGAAGCCGAAGAGCTGCTGGTAGAGCGGGTAGAGCGGGCTCGGCACGCTCGAGGCGGCCGGGAAGAGCACGACGACCCCGCCGACGGCCGCGAAGAGCCGGGCGCGGGTCCGATCCTCGGAGTGCACAGATCGCTGCGTTTGCACGACGGCGACGCTAGCACGTGGCGAGCAAAGATCGCTGCGTTAGAATCGAGGACATGAGCGAGACGGGTGGAACGCGGCCGGGTGGCCGGTCGGCGCGGGTCCGGGCGTCCGTGCACCGGGCGGTGGCCGACCTGGTCGCCGAGGGGGTGCGCACCGAGGACCTGACGATCCCCGTGATCGCCGCGCGGGCGGGCGTGCACGCGACGACGGTGTACCGGCGCTGGGGCTCGGTCGCCGAGCTCCTCGCCGCGGTGGCCGAGCACCGGTTCACCGGCGACGTGGTCGTGCCCGACACCGGCTCGCTGGGGGCGGACCTCGAGCGGTGGGCGGGCGACGTCGCCCGCGACCTCGCCGACCCCGACTCCCTCGCGCTCATGCGCGCCTCGATCGGCGCCGGCGAGACCGCCGCGTGCGCGTGCACCGCCGACCGGCGGTCCCAGATCGCCGGGATCCTCGAGCACGAGACCCGCCGCGGGGGAGAGGTACCGGAGGTCGACGCCGTGGTCGACGGGGTCCTCGCGCCGCTGTACTACACCGCGCTGTTCGTGCCCGCGCACGAGCGAGGGCCCGCACCCGAGGATCGGGTACGGGCCCTCGTGGAGAAGCTCCTGGGTGGAGCTCAGGCCTTGACGCCGTAGCGGGCGCGCTTGCGGGGCAGCACGTTGGCGAGCTCGAGGTCGCCGTCGTAGTGGGCGCGGACCTTCGGGTCCATGATCGCGCGCCACAGCGGCGGGATCACGGCGACGACGATCATGGTCCCGTAGCCGCTCGGCAGCTGCGGCGACTCCTCGAAGTGGCGCAGCGTCTGGTAGCGGCGGACCGGGTTCGCGTGGTGGTCGGAATGGCGCTGCAGCTGGTAGAGCAGCAGGTTCGACACCGTGTGGTCGGCATTCCAGGAATGGCGCGGGTCGACCCGCTCGTAGCGCCCGTCGTCGCGCTTCTGGCGCTTGAGGCCGTAGTGCTCGAGGTAGTTCACGACCTCCAGCAGGCTGAACCCGACGAACGCCTGCACCAGCAGCCACGGAATCACGGCCGGCCCGAACACGGCGATGAGGACACCGAACAGCACGACGGTCATCGCCCAGGCGATCAGGATGTCGTTGCGCCACGTCCAGTGGCTCCGGTCGTGCCGCGCGAACCGCTTCTTCTCCAGGTGCCAGGAACTGGTGAGTGAGCCCCAGACGCTGCGCGGCAGGAAGCTCAGCCAGAAGTTCTCACCGAGGCGCGAGCTCGCCGGGTCCTCGGGGGTCGCGACCCGCACGTGGTGCCCGCGGTTGTGCTCGACGTAGAAGTGGCCGTACGCGGAGGTCGCCAGCGCGATCTTCGACAGCCAGCGCTCGTTCTCCTCGCGCTTGTGCCCGAGCTCGTGCGCGGTGTTGATCGCGATGCCCGAGACGACGCCCATCGTGAGCGCGAGCCCGACGTCGCTGATCAGGCTCAGGTCCTGGGTGGCCCACACCCAGCAGCTGAACACCAGGCTCGCGTACTGCAGCGGGAGGAACAGGAAGGTGATCCACCGGTAGTACTTGTCGGCCTCCAGACGGGCCCGCTCGGACTCCGGCGGGTTGTCGTCGGTCTTCCCGACCAGCAGGTCCAGCGCCGGCAGCACCACGAACAGGATGATCGGGCCGAGCCACCAGAACAGGCTCAGCCCGGTCCAGTGCACCAGCCCGTAGGCGGCGATGGGCAGTGCCGGCATCACGGTGCCCAGCGGCCACAGGTAGCGGCGCCTGTCGCGCCACGGCTCCTGCTGCTCGATCGGTTCCCGCGCCTGTTCGATGGTCATCGTCGGCCTCCTCACGCTCCCCGTACACAGGTAACTGTGACAGCGTGTCGCCGTTGAAACAAGACCGAGTTTTTGTCTCAGTTCCAGGTCCGGCCCGGTCTCCGGTGGCAGCAAAGCGTCGTTGCCGGCGTCCAGTGGCAGGGACGCCACATCGTCGGTCTCTTCCCGACGGCGGGTCGGTGCCGGATCGGCCCCTGTCGCGGGCTTCCGTCGATGCCCGACCGCCTGGTCGCTGTGACGCACAACGACAGGGCGGCGGCGGGGCTCGGGTCCCCGCGACAGGGGAGACCGCCCGGCGTCGGGAAACAAGATCACGTCGAGTGGACCGCGAGGGCTGCTCCGAAGATCGACATCAGCTCTGAGCGTCCACCCGACGGCGGCTCACGAGGTGCAGAGCAGGCAGGCCGCGATCCGGGCGAGTCGGTCGGCGGCCTCGGCGTGGCCGAGCCCGGGGGAGACGAGGTGGCTGATCGTCAGGCGGACGATCGCGTCCACGGCGTCGTCCACGACGCGGCCCTCGATCTCCGGGTCGCGCTTCCGGACCCAGCCGCCCACCAGCCCGGAGCCGCCGGCGATGATCGCGTCGCCGCGGGTGGTGAGGAACGGCAGCAGGCCGGTGTCGCCGCTGCGGCTGCCGGTGAGGATCGCCCGCAGCAGCGGGTTGTCGGCCGCCTCGTCGAGGGTGAACCGGACCGCGCCGCGCACACCCTCGGGCACGGTGTCGCTGCCGTCGAGGACGGTCGCTATCCCGGTGAAGAAGCGCTCCGCCTCGCGCGCGACCAGGGCCTCGCCGACGCCGTCCTTGGTGCCGAACTCGCGGTAGAGGGTGGGGCGGGAGACGCCCGAGGCGGTCGCGACCTCGCCGATCCGCACGCGGTCCCACCCGTGTTCGACGGCGAGTGCGGCAGCGGTGTCGAGCACGCGTTCGCGCACCTGGCGTCGGAACTCGACGCGGAGTGATTCGCCGGTCATGCGTCGAGTCTCACTCATTGCGACCGATCGTGACCGCGGAGGACACAGATAGCGGCCGGACGGGTGCCGACACTCCGCCCGTTACCGCATCGTGACCTGTGCGTTTGCCGCAGGCATATGGCCTGAGCTGCGCGTCTGTGCGGAGCAAGCACAGGGGGTGAGTACTAGGCCAACTCAGTGAAGCGATCACATAGGGCCAAGCGGGTGTAACGCAATCGGGTGCCTGCCGATGAGTCGGCCAGATCGAGTGCTGGACCGGTCGTCGGGGCCAACGACTGTGGAGGTCGCAAGGATGCGAGCACGTCCTGGGCGGTTGCTGCCGAGTGTCATCGTCGGCGGACTACTGGCCTCCGGGCTGGCCCTGGGAGCGGGTACCGCGAGTGCCGCGGATGCCGACTCTGCGCACTGCTACATCGGAACGACGCTGTACAAGATCCTCGACGCCGACAAGGTGTCGAAGGACGGCAACGACTGCAAGGTCAACGGCTCGATCCTCAGCTCGCTCACCGGCATCGCGACCGGACTGCTGGAACCGGCAACGACGGTGGCTGACGGCGCGACGTCCACGCCGAGTGGTGGCTCGACGACACCGGGCGCGGCGGGCGGGGATGCGACTGCCAACAACCCGACGACTGGCACGCCGTCCGGTGCTGGCGCTGGGAACGACTCCACCTCAGGCACCGACACCAAGGCCGGGACCGGCAACGGGACCGCGAGCGGGAACGGGACCGCGACCGGCAATGGGACCGGGACGAAGCCGGCTCCGGCCGTGGTCGCACCCGCGCCTGCTCCGGTCGGTGCCCCCGCCCCGCTCGGCGCGGCCGGACCGGTCGGGGCACTGCCCGCCCTGCCGCCGCTCGGTGGGATCGCGCCGGCCGGGTTGGCGACGAACCTGTTCGCCGCCAACTCCTACGACCCGGGACTGCTGTTCGGCTCGCCGCTCGGCAACGCCGCGTCGGCGCTGTTCTCGCCGAAGGCCGACTCCGACGTGACGACCGTCAGCCAGGCCCAGGTCCTGCCCACCGCCGCGAGCAGTGGGTACGGCACCCCGGCGACGATCGGCGTGATCATCCTCGCCTGCCTGATCGGCTTCGCCGTGCGGCACCGTGTGATCAGCCGGATGAAGGCCCGTGAGGTCCCCGCCGAGGAGTACCGGCCGCGGCACGCGGCCCCGGAGCTCGCCGACGCGGACTCCGAGGTGGCGGGCGAGCCCGTCCCGGACGACGCCCGGACGCTCGTCGTCCTGACCCAGCGGTGATGCCCGTGGCACGGAGGGCCGCACAGGGCCCTCCGTGCCACGGACATCCGGACGAAGCCACCCCGCCGACCGATCACCGCGCCGATCGGTCGGCGTCGACGGCCGGCTGCCCCCGGCCACCGGGGTTCCGGCGGTGCACCTCCCAGAGCGCCGCCGGACCCCGGCTGCACCGGTCGGGAGCGCCGACCCACGACCGATAACGTGGACGCCCGTGACCGACACGCCCTGGGAGCCGCCCCTCGCGGGCACCGAGGCCGAGCAGCTGGTCGGTGCGCTCGAGCGGCTGCGGGCCACGTTCCGCTGGAAGGCCGACGGGCTCGACGAGGACGGGCTCGCCGCCACGGTCGGCGTCTCCACGCTCACCCTCGGCGGGCTGCTCAAGCACCTGGCCTGGGTCGAGGCGCTGACGTTCCGCGCCAAGCTGCACGGCGAGCCCCTCGGCCCGGAGTGGGACGACGCCCCCTGGGACGACGATCCCGACTGGGAGTTCACCTCCGCCGCCGCGGACGACCCGGCCACGCTCTACGCCCGCTACGACGCGGCCGTCGCCTGGTCCCGCGCCGCCCTCGAGGAGGCCCTCGACGGTCAGGGCCTCGACGGGACGGTCCACCTCACCGGTCCCGACGACGAGCCGGTGAACCTCCGCCGCCTCGTCTGCGACCTCGTCGAGGAGTACGGCCGCCACACCGGGCACGCCGACCTGATCCGCGAGTACGTCGACGGCCGGATCGGCGAGGACCCCCTATCGGCGTGCTCCCCCTGATGGGATGGAGACCCACATGAGCAGGCTCGTCCTCGGCTGCATGCGCATCGAGGGTCTCGACGACGGGGCGGTCCGGGCCCTGGTCGACACCGCGCTCGACGTCGGGATCACGACGTTCGACCACGCCGACGTCTACGGCTCCACCCGGCACGCCTGCGAGCGCCGGTTCGGCGAGGCCGCCGGGCTCACCGGCGCGCGGCGGGAGCAGGTGACGATCCAGACGAAGGTCGGCATCCGCGAGGGCTACTACGACTTCTCCCGCGAGCACGTGCGGCGCTCGGTCGACGAGTCGCTCGCGGCGCTGCGCACGGATCACGTCGACGTCCTGCTCCTGCACCGCCCCGACGCGCTCGCCGACCCCGACGACGTCGCCGAGACCCTCGACGGGCTGGTGACGGCGGGGAAGGTGCGGGCGATCGGGGTCTCCAACCACACCGCCGGTCAGATCGCGCTGCTCGAGCGCTCGCTCCCGACCCCAATCGTCGCGAACCAGATGCAGCTCGGCCTGGGCCACGCGCCGATGATCGCCGCGGGGCTGGCCGCGAACGTCGCTGCGCTGGAGCAGTCCGTGGACCGCGACGGCGGGGTCCTCGACGCGTGCCGGCTGCGCGGGATCACCGTCCAGGCGTGGTCGCCGTTCGCCGACGCCGACGGCCGGATCGTCCTCGGCGACCGCGAGCACCACGCCGAGCTGAACGACGCCCTCGACGAGATCGCCGACGCCCACGGCGTCACCGCGACCGCGGTCGTCACGGCCTGGATCACCACCCACCCCGCGCGAATGCAGGTGGTCGTGGGCTCCACGCGGCCGGAGCGGATCCGGGAGGCGGCGCCCGGCGCGGACCTGCGGCTGACACGGCCGGAGTGGTACCGCCTGGTCGCGGCCGCGGGCTACGCCATCCCCTGAGGTAACGCGTTAGGCCGAACGGGCGATTCGCACGGTATGGAGATCGCCGGCTGGGTGCTGTTCGGGTTCGGGCTGCTCGTGATCCCGCTCGCCTCCGCGGTGATCACCTACCGATTGCTCCGCGCCCCGGCGCGGGCCTGGCAGCTGTCCCTGGCGCACAAGCTCTCCGGGGTGCCCGCGTTCCTGGGCATCGGGGCCGTGACCACGATCGTGCTGTCGTTCGCGACGGGCCTGCCCGCGGACGTGTCGGGGGTCGTCGCCGTCGTCCTGGGCGTCCTCGTCGCGGGCAGCGTCTGCTTCACCGCCCGCGGTCTCCGCGTCCCGGCCGCGCCGGTCAGCCCGCCAGACGCACCGGCAGGTGCTTGATCCCGTTCACGAAGATCGACTGCAGCCGGTCCGGCTCGCCGACCACCTCGAGGTCGCCCATCTCGGTCAGCAGCCGCCGGAACATCACGCCCGCCTCGCGCCGCGCCAGGTGCGCCCCGAGGCAGAAGTGCGGGCCGTGCGCGCCGAAGCCCTGGTGCGGGTTGGGGGAGCGGCGCAGGTCGAGCCGGTCGGGCTCGGTGAACACGGTCTCGTCGCGGTTGGCCGACCCGTAGAGCAGCAGCAGCTTCTCCCCGGCCGCCACCGGCACGCCGCCGACCGTGGTGTCCTCCACGACGGTGCGGCGCATCCAGTTGATCGGCGACGCCCAGCGCACCACCTCGTCGACCGCCGTCGACAGCTCCGGCTCCGCGGTCCACTGCGCGCGGGCCTCCGGGTCGAGGTGCAGGCCCCAGATGCCGTGGGTGACCGCGTTGCGGGTGGTCTCGTTGCCGGCGACGCAGAGCAGGATGAAGAACGACGCGATCTCCTGGTGCGTCAGCCGCTCCCCGTCGACCTCGCCGTGCACGAGTGCCGAGAGCACGTCGTCGCGCGGGTCGTCCTCGACCGAGGCGGCCAGCTCCGTCATGAGGCCCGAGAGACCCGCGCCCGCCGTCAGATAGTCCTGCAGCGGGTTCTCCGAGGTGACGTACTCCGGGTCGTCGCCGGCCAGGATCATGTTCGACCAGGTGAAGACGTCCGCGCGGCGCGATTCCGGGATGCCCATCATGTCGCAGATCAGCAGCAGCGGGAGCGGTGCGGCGATCTCGGTGACCAGGTCGAACTCGCCGCCGTGGTCCGCGGCCTTCGCACGGGCCCGGGCCAGGACCTCCTCGGCGATGCGCTCGACGTCGTCGATCAGACCCGACACCCGCTTCGGGGTGAACGCCGCCGCCGCGATCCGCCGGATCTTGGTGTGCCGCGGGGCGTCCATACTGATCAGCGACCCGAAGAACTCGTGCGCCTCGGCCGGCAGGTCGAGGATCGACACCGCGCCCCGCCCGGAGCAGAACCGCTGCGGGTTGCGGCTCACCTCGTCGACGTCGGCGTGCCGCGCGACGACCCGGAACCCGTCGCCCTTCGGGAACCCGGGGAACTCCGGCTCCTCGAACCAGGGCAGGCCCTCGGTGGCGCGCAGCTCGGCGAAGGCGGTGTAGCGGTCCTTCCAGGGGAGGGCCCAGAAGTCGCGGTTGCCGAGATCCATCATTCCTCCAGGACGGTCACGAGCGCGGTGATCAGGAGCTTCCGGACGGCGGGTCGGTCGAGCGACCCTCGCACGAGCCACTCGCGCGAGGCGGCGCGCACCATCCCGAAGAAGGCGCGCACGCGGGCGCGGAGCGGCTCGTCGCACGGGTCCCGGTGCAGGGCCGTCAGGACCCGGTCGACGGCGGTCTCGTCGGCGTCCTCGACGACCGCGTCGATCTCGGCGTCGCCGGACACCCCGATGCCCACGGACAACCACAGCGTCCGCCGGTCGGTGACCGTGTCGAGGAACCAGTCGACGGCGGCCGCCGCGCGGTCCTCGGGACGCTGCCCGGCCAGGTGGGCGGCCGCCTGCTCGGGGATCGTCAGCAGTTCGCGCAGCGCCTCGAGGTAGAGCGCCCGCTTCGTGCCGAAGTAGTGGTTGAGCAGGGCCCGGGCGACGCCCGCCTCCCGGGCCAGCTCCGTCGTCGAGACCTCGCCGTAGGGGCGTGCCGCGTAGAGCCGCAGCGCCGCGTCGAGGATCTCGGTGCGCCGGGCGTCCGGGTCGAGGCGACGCCGGGCGGCCAGCTCGTTCACCGCAGGACCGTGAGCGGGAGCCGCAGCGCCGCCGGTGCCTCCTCCGGCACCGCCGGGCGCCGCGGCGCGACGGGCTCGACGCGTCGGTAGGTCTCGCCGGGTGCCGGGCGGAGGTCCTCCTCGCCGGCGTTCGGCCAGAGCGCGAGCGCCCGCTCGGCCAGTGCGGTGATGGTCAGCGACGGGTTCACCCCGAGGTTCGAGGGGATCGTCGACCCGTCGATCACGTGCACGCCCGGGTGGCCGTGCAGCCGGTGGTAGGCGTCGACCACGCCGTCGTCGGGCGTCGAGCCGAGCACCGCGCCGCCCAGGAAGTGCCCGGTGACCGGCACGTTGGCGAGGCTCGACGCCGCGCCGACGGGCACGCCGCGGATGCGCCGCGCGACCCGGCGGGCCACCTCGTGCCCGGCCGGGATCCACGGCGGGTTCGACTCGCCGTCGGGCTTGGCGCTGGTGAGGCCGGGCAGGAAGCGGCGCCGGCGGACCGTGAGCGAGTTGTTCAGCGTCTGCATCACCAGCAGGACGATCGACTCCTCCGACCACCGCTTCGGCCGGTGGAGCAGGGGGAGTTCCCGACGACGGGTCACGACCTCGCGCAGGATGCGGCGCCAGCCCGGGCCCTGGCGGCCGATCGTCGGGTCGGACGGGTCGGCGGAGCCGTCGATCAGCATCGCCGACATCAGCGCGAGCAGGTTCGACCCGTGCCCGTAGCGCACCGGCTCGACGTGGGTGTTCTCGTCGACGTGGATCGAGGACGTGATCGCGACGCCGTCGGTGAAGTCGGCCGTGGGGTCGGGCGTCCGGGCCGCGAGGATGGCCTCGGAGTTGGTGCGCACCCCGCGGCCGAGGGTCGCGGAGATGCGGGGGAGCAGGCCCTTGTCCCGCTGCCGGTGCAGGAGGCGCTGCGTGCCCAGCGCGGAGGCGGAGACGACCACCTGACCCGCCGTCAGCACCCGTCGTCGGGAACGGTGGCCGGGCCGTGGGGTCTCGCGGACCTCCACCTCGTAGCCGGAGGCGCCCGAGAGGTCGCCGTGGCGGGGGCGGATCAGGGTCGCGGTGGTCATCGGGAGGACCGTGGCGCCCGCGCCCTCGGCCAGGTGCAGGTAGTTCTTGGCGACCGTGTTCTTCGCGTTGTGGCGGCACCCGGTCATGCACTCGCCGCAGTCGATGCAGGTGCGCCGGGCCGGGCCCGCGCCGCCGAAGTACGGGTCGGGCACCTCGGCGCCGGGCTCGTCACCGAAGAGCACCCCGACGTCGGCGTTGCGGTAGGTGTGGCCGACGCCCAGCTCCTCGGCGACGTCGCGCATGACGGCGTCCGCCGCGGAGGTGCGCGGGTAGGTCTGCACGCCGAGCATGCGCGAGGCCTGGTCGTAGTGGCGGTCGAGCTCGTCGTCCCAGTCGACGCCGGCAGGCCAGGTGCCGTCGGCGAACACCCGGGCCGGGGGCCGGTAGAGCGTGTTGGCGTACACCAGCGAGCCGCCGCCGACGCCCGCGCCGGAGAGCACGAGCACGTGGCGCAGCGGGTCGACGCGGAAGATCCCGTGGAAGCCCAGCCGGGGTGCCCACAGGAAGTCGCGCAGGTGCCAGGAGGTGCGAGCGAAGTCCTGGTCGGCGAATCGGCGGCCCGCTTCGAGCACGCCGACCCGATAACCCTTCTCGGTGGCCCGCAGCGCGGCCACGCCGCCGCCGAATCCCGAGCCGATCACGAGGACGTCGTAGTCCATGACGGCACTCTGCGCCGCTTGTTGGCAGCTTGTCAACAGTGTCCGGGTTCTGCTTCTGGCAGAACCGTGGGACGGCGGGCGGTCGGGTCTGCGACGGTGCTCGACATGGGCGAGCTGATTCGGCTGGACGCGCACCGGCGGGAGCGAGCGAGCGGCACTCTCGCGCACATAGACGCTGCGAAGGTGCCGCTCGCTCGGGCCGGTACGCCCGAACCGCTGTGGCGCGAGGTGGTCGGACGCCGGGTGCGGGCCCTGCGCCGCGACCGGGGCGAGCGACTGGCCGACACCGCCGAGCGCGCCGGCATCTCGCCGCAGTACCTGTCCGAGGTCGAGCGCGGCCGCAAGGACCCGTCGAGCGAGATCCTCGCGGCCGTCGCCGGGGCGCTGGAGGTGCCGTTGCGCGACCTGATCGGGTTGGCCCACGCCGACCTCGCCCGCGGCGCCGGCGCACGTGGTCCGGTGCTGCTCGCCGCGTGAATCAGTGCCGCTCGATCACCTGGTCGACGATCCCGTACTCGCGGGCCGCGGCGGCGGTGAGCACCAGGTCGCGGTCGGTGTCGCGACGGAGACGGTCCGCGTCCTGACCGGTGTGCGCCGCGAGGATCGCCTCCATCTCCGCGCGCACCCGCACGACCTCGTCGGCCGCGAGGATCAGGTCGGGGATCGCGCCGCGTCCCTGGGCGGCGGGCTGGTGGAGCACCACCCGCGTGTGGGGCAGCGCCGAGCGGCGTCCGGAAGCCCCCGCCGCGAGCAGCACCGCGCCCGCCGCGACCGCCTGGCCCACGCAGGTCGTCGCCACCGGGGCGCGGACGTACTGCATGGTGTCGTAGATCGCGAGCATCGCCGCCGTGTCCCCGCCCTCGCAGTTCACGTACAGCCCGATCTCCTGCTCCGGGGCGTCCGCCTCGAGGTGCAGCAGCTGGGCGATCAGCGCGTTCGCGACCCCGGCGTCGATCGCCGTCCCCAGGTACACGATCCGTTGGCTGAGCAGGTGGGAGTAGACGTCGGTGATCCGCTCGCCGCGGGAGTCGCGCGTCAGGACGTTCGGGATCGTGTAGCTGCTCATGCCGCCACCCCCATGCCCACCCGCAGGCGCCGCACCGGCATGACCTGGTCGAAGCTCGACACGATCCCGTCGACGAACCCGTACTCCTGCGCCTGCGCGGCCGTGAACCAGCGGTCGTGCAGCGAGTCCTCGAACACCCGCTCGGGCGGCTGCCCGGTGTCGTCGGCGATCAGCCCGAGCACCGTGTCGCGGGTGTGCCGCAGGTCGTTCGCCTGCACCTCCACCTCGACGGCCGATCCGCCGATCCCGGACGACCCCTGGTGCATGAGGATCTTCGCGTGCGGGAGCGCGAACCGCTTGCCCGGCGTCCCCGCCGAGAGCAGGAACTGCCCGGCGCTGCACGCGAGGCCGAGCGCCAGGGTCGAGACGTCCACCGGCACGAGGCGCATCACGTCGCGGATCGCGAGCATCGCCGGCACCGAGCCGCCGGGGGAGTGGATCCACAGCGCGACGTCCGCCGAGTCGTTCTCCGCGGCGAGGGTGAGCAGGTGGGTGGCGAGCGCGGTGCCGTTGTCGTCGTCGAGCGGTCCGTCGAGCACGAGGACGCGGTGGCGCAGCAGCTGGGCCCGCAGGTCGGGGGAGAAGGAGGTCGGTTCGGTCATGCCCCGACCCTGGCGTCCCGACGCCGGGTCCTGCCGCGGCTTCCGCCGTCGGCAGCGCCGTGCTGCTCAGAGCAGATCCACCCGCAGCCGCCCGTCGGCGTCGAACAGCTCGCGGCACCCGTCGACGAACTCCGCCCGGGTGCGCACGGCGAGCTCCGGCCACTGCTCGCGCGGCACGCACAGCGGGCCGTCCGAGCCGAGGAACGCGTTCATGCCGTGCAGCGCGATCCAGCGCGGGTCGTACGTGCTCGCCGTCGCCGCGTCCCACACCCCGACCCGCTCGACCAGTCCCGGCAACAGACCCGGCTCGGCGAACGCCCACCGGTTGATCGGCGGGCCGTGCGCCTCCGAGAGCGCGCCGCAGGCCGCCGACGCCGTGGGATCGGTGCACCGGTGCGCGTCGAACCGGGCCCGGAGCTGGCCCGCGTAGAACCAGAAGGCGCCGGTCTCGTGGTGCCCGTCGGCGAAGACCACCGACGCCATCGCCATCAGCACGGCCGGGCACCAGCGCTCCGGGGTGGCCAGGATCCGCGCGACCGCGGCGGCCCGGGTGGGCGTGCCGAGGTCGGCGAGGACCGCGAGCTGGTCGGACATGTCGATCGCGTCGTACTCGCTCATGGCCTCGACCCTGGTCGCGGCGTCGCCGACCGTCCTCCGTACGACTACCTACCCTGGAGCCCGTGATCGTCGCGGCCCTCCACATCGCTTCGGAGCGGAAGGCACCGATGGAGCCCGTGGAGCGCATCGAGTGCGAGGCCGGGGCGGGCGTCGTCGGCGACCGCTACCACGGCACCCGCCACCGCCACGTCTCCGTGCAGTCGCTCGAGGAGCTCGCCGAGGCGGCCGAGGCCCGCGGCGCCCCGGTCCCCGCCGGCGCCACCCGCCGCACCGTCACCGTCGACTCCGGCCGCGTCCCCACGACACCGGGCGCCCGCATCCACCTCGGCGACGTCGAGCTCGAGGTCGTCCGCAAGGCCGCGCCGTGCCGCGTCATGGAGACCTCCGTCGGTCCCGGCGCGGCCCGTGCGATGCACGAGCGCGGCGGGGCGATCTGCCGGGTCCTGACGTCGGGGGTGGTCGAGCTGGGAGCCCCCGTCAGCTGGTGACGGTGGCGCGCGCGACGGTCACCTCGTGGGCGAGCATCACGGCCTGGCCGCTCACCGGGTCGAGGTGGGCGGCCCCGCCCGGGATGACGTCGTTGACGTTGACCCCCGGCAGGGCCCGGGCCCGCCGCGGTCCCGCCCCGGCGTGGCCCCAGCCGTGCGGCACGACGACGACGCCAGGTGCGACGTCGGTGGTGAGCGAGACCGGCAGGGCGATCCGCCCGGTCGGGCTCGACACCTCGACGAGGTCCCCGTCGTCGATGCCCCGCGCCGCCCCGTCGTCGGGATGGAGCAGTGCGGTGTTGCCGTCGGGCTGACGGATGTGGCTGCTGTTGTGCATCCACGAGTTGTGCGAGCGGCGATCGCGGCGGCCGACGAGCCGCAGCACGCCGGGGCGGGCGAGGTCGGCCTCGGTGGCCTCGAGGCGCGCGATGTCGGCGAGCAGGTCGGCGGGCGCGAGGTCGACCAGACCGTCGGAGGTCGCCACCCGCCGTCCGAGGAAGGACCCCGGTTCGGTCGGCGGCAGCAGCACACCCTCGGGGTGCCGCTGCAGTTCGCCGAGCGTGGTCCGGCCGCCCCAGCGCAGGAGCAGCGCGACGACCTGGTCCGGGCCGACATGCAGCCGACCGCGCAGGCGTCCGGGCAGGCGGGCGAGGAGCCGGTCCAGCCAGGGCAGGACGTGCGCCGCGGTCGTGCCCCAGGGTCGGACCCCGGCCGCGAGGGCGAGGTCGGAGAAGATCCGCCACTCGGTGCGACGTTCGCCGAGCGGCGCGACGACGGGCGGGGTCCACTGCGCATGCGGCACGACCTGCAGCGACTGGTGCGAGGCGGGGAAGTCACTGCGTTCGAGCATGTCGGTGGCCGGGAGCACGTAGTCGGCGTGGGCGGCCGTCTCGTTGCGGTAGAGGTCGACGCTGACGAGCAGGTCGAGCTGCGGCAGCGCGTCGCGCAGCTCGCCGCCCGGCACCGAGTGGACGGGGTTGCCCGCCGTCACGAACAGCGCCCGCACCCGGTCCGGGTGGTCGGTGGTGATCTCCCCGGCGAGGGCGCCGACCGGGAACGCCCCGGCGACCCGGTGCCAGCGGCCGTCGGTGGTGCGGTGTTCGTCGAACCGACCGAGGCCGATCAGGCCGGCCAGGCGCACGGTGTCGACGGCGCCGCGGGGTACGAGCAGCCCGCCGCGCCGGTCGAGGTTGCCGGTGAGCAGGTTCAGGCCCTGGATCAGCCAGTAGGCGATCGAGCCGAACGGCCCCATGTTGACCCCGGTCGAGCAGTACAGGGCCGCGCCGTCGGCGGCCGCGTACGCCCGGGCGAGCTCCCGGATCGTCGCGGCCGGGATCCCGGTGACCGCCTCGGCGCGCTCGGGCGTCCAGGGAGCCGCGACCGCGACGAACTCGTTGGCGCCGCGTGCGACCCGGCGGGCGGGCGCCAGGTCGAGGTCGTCCTCGTGGGCCAGGACGTGCAGCATCGCGGCGAGCAGGTAGGCGTCGGTACCCGGGCGGATCGGCAGGTGCTCGCCGACGCGTCGGGCGGTCTCCGTGCGACGCGGGTCGACGATCACGACGCGTCCGCCGCGCTCCTCGATGCGCTGCAGCACGCCCGCGGCGTCGGCGACGGTGACGACCGACATCTGGCTGACCAGCGGGTTCGTCCCGAGACAGACGAACATCTCGACGTGGGAGAGGTCGGGCACCGGGTGGACGAGGGAGAGCCCGTACATCTCGGTCGAGACGTGGAACTTCGTGTTGACGTCGACGGAGTGCGACGCGAACACGTTGGGGCTGCCCAGCGCCTCGACGAAGGCCGCCGACATCGTGGTGTGCGCGAAGGAGAAGAAGGTCGGGTTGCCCTGGTAGAGCGCGACCGACCGTGCCCCGTGCCGGTCGACCAGGCCCCGCACCCGGGCACCGATCTCGGTCAGCGCCTGGTCCCAGCCGATCGGCACCAGCTCGCCGTCCACGCGCTTGAGCGGGGTGTCGAGCCGGTCCTCGTCGTGGTGCAGCGCTCCGAGCCCGAGGCCCTTGACGCAGCAGTACCCCTGCGAGACCGGGTGCTCCCGGTCGGGCCGCACCTTCACGACCTTCTCGCCCGCGGGCGTGTCGGCCACGTCCACCACGAGGCCGCAGTGCACCTCGCAGATGCGGCAGAAGGTGCGGACGCTGCGGGTCGGGGCGCTCACCCGGCCGACCCTAGATCGTCGGGCGCGCCGCCAGGGCGGTCCTGGTCACCGCATCGTCGGGCGCAGTGCGACGACGACGGCCGTCGCGATGACGGCGTGCATCAGCATCAGGCCGACGACGTTCGCGAGGGTCGCGCCCTGGCCGAGCAGCAGCAGGTCCGGGATCCACGTCAGCGCGAGCACCACCGGCACGACGACGGGCAGGGCTCGCGGCGCGATCCGGCGGACGGCGAACCAGCCCGCCGTGCCGAGCAGGACGCCGACCACGGTGGCGGGCAGGAACACCGACGGCTGCAGGCCCATCCCGATGCCGCCGGCGTCGAGGGTGCTCGCGACGAGGGCGACGAGCAGGTTGACGACGGCGGCCGCGACGAGCGCGACGCCGAGCCGGGCGGGGATCGGGGTGGTGCGGACGGCGGTCGTCATGACGGAGCTCTTCGGGTTGCGTGTGCAACTCGAAGTCTGCGGCGGGTTGCCTGTTAAAGTCAACGGCCATGGAGGAACCGCGCTGGCTCGACGACGAGGAGCGCCCGGCCTGGATCGCGCTCTGCAAGACGCTGATGACGCTGCCGGGGGCGCTGGAGAGCCAACTGCTGCGCGACGCGGACCTGACGCTCTTCGGCTACATGATCCTGGCGCGGCTCTCGCTCTCCGAGGGCGGGCAGAAGCGGATGAGCGACATCGCGGAGATGGCCAACGGGTCGCTCCCGCGCACGTCGCACGCGGTCGCGCGGCTCGAGGACCGCGGCTGGGTGACGCGGACGGTGTGCACCGGGCAGGGCCGCCGGTTCACGGTCGCGACGCTCACCGACGCCGGGCGCGCCCACCTGGAGGCGGCCGCCCCGGCCCACGTGGCCGAGGTTCGGCGTCTCGTCGTCGACCCGCTCGGCGGGGACCTGCTCGCCGTGGGCGCGGCGATGGAGCGCGTGGTCGCCGCGCTCGGTTTGCCGGCGGGGTCGCTCGCCCCGGACGCCCAGGTGGGCGCTCGGCGGTGACCTCGTGGCCGGCATCGTCGGGCACAACTGGCCGGCCGACCCGACGTCGGACGGCGCGTCACGGTGCCTCGGGTACCGATGTCGCGTTCGCGACCGGCCGGTTCGCCGCCGACCTCGTGCTCTGCCACCACGTCGGCCACGACACCGACGACCTGGCCGGCTGCGACCCGAGGTCGAAGTCCTCCGGCGCATCCGAGTCGTGGTGACTCGGATCCGCCACCTCGGTTTCCAGGCGCCACCGTGGCGGACCGGAACGGCTCAGCGGCGCACGAGCAGCGGGACCGCCACGTCGCGCAGCGGTCCGGGCAGGGCCAACCGGGTGCAGGCGTCGAAGTGCGTGCCGCCCTCCTGCTGCAGGACGTCGGTGGGCACGCCGGGCCACGCGTCGACGAGCAGCTCCTGCTGGCGGTCGAACTCGCCCGGCTCGTCCCCGCCGCAGGTGAGCAGGAGCGGGCCGGGGCCGGTCGGGGTCATGTGGACCGGGCTCGCGTCGTGGGCGTCCTGCTCGCTCATCGCCAGCACGTCGTTGAGGTAGGAGCGACGGATGGGCTCGAGGTCGTAGAGCCCGCTGATCCCGACGACGGGTCCGACGGTGTCGGCCGGCAGGTCGTGGGCCGACCAGTCGGTCGCCATCGCGCTCGCCACCAGGTGCCCGCCCGCGGAGTGCCCGACGAGGCCGACGGAGGTGGGCAGCGCGCCGAGGTCGGCGGCCCGCCGGGCGAGCTCGGCGATCCCCGCCCGCACGTCGGCGATCACGTCCGCGACCGCCACCTCGGGTACGAGCCGGTAGTCGAGCGAGGCGAAGACCGCACCTGCCGTCAGGAAGGGCTCGGCGAGGAAGCCGAAGTGCTCCTTGTCGAGGGCCTGCCAGTACCCGCCGTGGACGAACACCACCAGCGGGGACGGCCCGCCCCCGGGTGCGGGGGAGTACACGTCCGCGGCCTGCCGGGGGTGGTCGCCGTAGGAGATCGTCAGGGGCGGGTCGGTGCGGCGCAGGGCGTCGCTGCGGTCCTGCCAGTCGGCGATGATCGCGTCGGCGTCGTCCACCAGCGCCCGCGCGTCGTACTGCGCGTCCAGCCATTCCCTCGTGGCGTCCATGGCGGGGGACTACCCGGTCCCGGCCCGGGCTCCGCCGCGTCGCGTCACACCGTCGATCGGTGGCGCGCTCGGGCCTGACCTCTAAGGTGTCGGACGTGCTCCACACCGCCGTGCTCGAGCCCGTGCGTGACGAGTTCTGGCCCAGCCGCCGGATCGACGCGTTCGACGAGTTCTGTCGACGCTGACGACCCGCCCCCGCCGAACCCCCGTCACAGGAGACCCCGTCATGAGCACCCCCGAGGACACCGCGGCCAACTGGTCGTTCGAGACCAAGCAGATCCACGCCGGCGCGGCGCCCGATCCGGCCACCAACGCCCGGGCCACGCCGATCTACCAGACCACGTCGTACACGTTCCGCGACACCCAGCACGGCTCCGACCTGTTCGCGCTGGCCGAGCCGGGCAACATCTACACGCGGATCATGAACCCGACGAACGACGTGCTCGAGCAGCGCGTCAACGCCCTCGAGGGCGGCGTCGCGGCGCTCGCCTTCGCCAGCGGCAGCGCCGCCACCACGGCGGCGATCCTCACCATCGCCGAGTCCGGCGACCACATGGTGTCGAGCCCCAGCCTCTACGGCGGCACGTACAACCTCTTCCACTACACGCTGCCGAAGATGGGCGTCGAGGTCTCCTTCGTGGAGGACCAGGACGACCTCGAGCAGTGGCGCAACGCCACCCGCCCGAACACCAAGCTGTTCTTCGCCGAGACGCTGCCGAACCCGGGCAACAACGTGCTCGACATCCGCGGCGTCGCCGACACCGCCCACGAGGTCGGCGTCCCGCTGCTCGTCGACAACACGGTGCCCACGCCCTACCTCGTGCGCCCGATCGAGCACGGCGCCGACGTCGTCATCCACTCCGCCACCAAGTTCCTCGGCGGGCACGGGACGTCGATCGCGGGTGTGGTCGTCGACGGCGGCACCTTCGCCTTCGGCGAGCACGGCGACCGCTTCCCCGGCTTCACCGAGCCCGACCCGAGCTACCACGGCCTGAAGTTCTGGGAGGCCCTCGGCCCGGGCGCGTTCGCCGCGAAGATGCGCGTGCAGCACCTCCGCGACACCGGTGCCGCGCTCAGCCCGTTCAACGCCTTCCTCGTGCTGCAGGGCATCGAGACGCTCAGCCTGCGCATGGACCGCCACGTCGCGAACGCCCAGGCGATCGCGGAGTGGCTCGAGGCGCGCGACGAGGTCGAGCAGGTCTGGTACGCGGGCCTCGAGTCCAGCCCGTGGCACGCCGCGCAGCAGCGCTACCTGCCGCGCGGCGCCGGCGCGATCGTGGCCTTCGAGCTGCGCGGCGGCGTCGAGGCGGGCCGGGCGTTCGTCGACGGCACCTCGCTGCACTCGCAGCTGGCCAACATCGGCGACGTGCGCAGCCTCATCGTGCACCCGGCCTCGACCACGCACAGCCAGCTCTCGGAGCCCGAGCAGCGCTCGAGCGGGGTCACCCCGGGTCTCGTGCGGCTCTCGGTCGGCATCGAGAACGTCGAGGACATCCGGGCCGACCTCGAGGCGGGCTTCACCGCGGCGAAGTCGACGACTGCGTGACCCAGCTCCTTCCCGGTGGAGTGCCCGCCGGATCGCCGGGACCTCTTCCCGACGCCGGGTCGGTGCCGGTCCTCCCTCCCGCCTCCGGTGCATGGCGGGAGGGGGACCCGGTCGGTGACCGCCGCTTCCTGACCTTGCCCGAGCCGCTCCCGCTCGAGAGCGGTGTGGCGCTGCCCGACGTCACCGTCGCCTACGAGAGCTGGGGCACCTTCACGGGCGACAACGCCGTCCTGGTGCTGCACGCCCTCACCGGGGACTCGCACGTCGTCGGGCCGGCCGGGCTCGGCCACCCGACGCCCGGCTGGTGGGCGGGGATCATCGGGCCGGGCCTGACCATCGACACCGACCGCTGGTTCGTCGTGGCCCCCAACGTGCTCGGCGGCTGCCAGGGCACCACCGGGCCGGCGTCGCCCGCGCCCGACGGGCGGCCCTGGGGCTCCCGGTTCCCGCGCATCAGCGTGCGGGACCAGGTGGCGCTCGAGGCCCGGTTCGCCGACCTGCTCGGGATCGACGCGTGGGCGTGCGTGCTCGGCGGGTCGATGGGGGGCATGCGCGCCGTCGAGTGGGCGGTGTCCTACCCGGACCGCGTCCAGCGGCTGCTGCTGCTGGCGTGCTGCGCGGCGGCGTCGGCGGACCAGATCGCGTGGGCGTCCCCGCAGCTCGCGGCCATCCGCGAGGACCCGAACTGGTGCGGCGGGGACTACCACGACCGCGGGCGCGGCCTCGGTCCGCACATCGGGCTCGGGGTGGCGCGTCGGATCGCGCACGCCACCTACCGGACGGCGGAGGAACTCGACACCCGCTTCGGGCGGCGGCCGCAGCCGGGGGAGGACCCCTACGACGCCACCGCCCCCGGGCGGTTCGCGGTGGAGTCCTACCTCGACCACCACGCCGAGAAGCTGGTGCACCGGTTCGACGCCGCGTCCTACGTCGCGCTCACCGCGGCGATGAACGGGCACGACGTCTCGCGCGGCCGGGGCACGATGGCCGAGGCCCTGGGCCGGGTCACCGCCCGCACCGTGGTCGCGGGCTCGACCACCGACCGGCTCTACCCGCTCTCACAGCAGGAGGAGCTGGCCGAGCTCATCCCGGGCGCGGGCCCGGTGGAGCGCATCGAGTCCCCGTACGGGCACGACGCGTTCCTCATCGAGACGAGGCGCCTCGCGGAGATCCTGTCGACCCTGACGGGGTGAGGGGCGCGAAGGTCTCCAGCGACCCGGCGTCGTGGATGCGGTCCAGCAGGTCCTTCACCACGGCGTCGGCGAGCCGGTAGCGCACCACGCGCCCGTCGCGGTGGGCGCTGACCAGGTTCTGCGCGCGCAGCAGGCGCAGCGCCTGGCTCGTGGTGGAGTCCTTGAGTCCGGCGGCGAGCGCGAGGTCGGACACGCAGATCTCGCCGACCTCGTGGATGCAGAGCAGCAGCGTCAGCCGCGTCGGGTCGGCGAGGAGCGCGAACCGCGAGACCCACCCGTGCATGGTCGAGGCGTCCGGCAGCGCCTCGACGGCCGCACAGACGCGGTGGTCGCCGTCCACGCCGACGGCGTCCGGGTCCCCGGTGAGATGCACGGGCGGAGTATCCCACGACCGGGTCGTGGCGCTGCGCGTCAGCGGTGGCACACGGCGGACGTCGAGCGTCAGCAGCGGCACACGGTCGTCGGATCCGGGTAGCGTGCCGGGACGTGACGGCGGAACCGGTGACGCCCGCGCCGACCCCGGTCGTGCCGCCGTTCCGCGGGAACCTGTTCGGCGAGGCCCGCTTCCAGCTGGAGTTCCTGGCGCTGCTCGCCTCCGCCGTGCACCGGGGGGTCGGCGTGCGTCCCGGCGACGGCGACCCGGTGCTGGCGGTGCCGGGGTTCCTGGCGGGCGACGCGTCGCTGGCGGTCCTCCGTGCCTGGTTGCGCCGGTGCGGGTACCGGGCCTACCGCTCGGGGATCGCCTGGAACGTGGACTGCTCCGAGGCGGCCGTGCGACGGCTGGACCGGCGGCTCACCGAGGTCGCCGAGCGCGCCGGCCGTCCCGTGACGGTGATCGGGCACAGCCGGGGCGGGCTGCTGGCGCACGCCGTCGCGGTCCGGCGCCCGAGCCGGGTCCGCCGCGTGATCACGCTCGGCAGCCCGCTGTCCTCGCCGTTCGACGCCTCGGTGCTCACGCTGGCGGCGGTCGGAGGCGCCCGGCTCGGCCAGAACCTGCTGCGCCCCGCCCGCCCGCAGTGCCTGACCGTCGACTGCCCGTGCGCCTTCGGTCGCGACCTGCGGGCCGCCGTCGCGGTGCCGCTGACCAGCATCCGCACCGTCGAGGACGGCATCGTGCGCCCGGAGTCGTGCGTGGTCGACGGTGCCGACAACCAGGCGGTGCGCGGCAGCCACATCGGCCTGTGCGTGAACCCGGAGGTCTACTCCCGGATCGCGCGTCTGCTCTGAACGGGGTGGGTAGTAGGTCCTCATGGCTCCGTGGACCTCCGCCGACATCCCCGACCAGACCGGCCGCACCTTCGTGGTGACCGGCGCGAACTCCGGC
Organism: Actinomycetospora corticicola; assembly: GCF_013409505.1. Classification (NCBI taxonomy): domain Bacteria; kingdom Bacillati; phylum Actinomycetota; class Actinomycetes; order Pseudonocardiales; family Pseudonocardiaceae; genus Actinomycetospora; species Actinomycetospora corticicola. The sequence goes on from NZ_JACCBN010000001.1 coordinate 950,145, forward strand.
CTCGGCCTCGTCGCCGCCACCGAGCTCGTGGCGCACGGGGCGCACGTGGTGCTCGCCGTCCGGAACACCGACAAGGGCGAGCAGGCCGCGGCGCGCATCGCCGCCGACGGCGGGCCGGGGACCACGGCCGTCGAGGAGCTGGACCTCTCCGACCTGGCCTCGGTGCGGAAGTTCGCCGCCCGCCTCGACGGGCCGGTGGACGTCCTGATCAACAACGCCGGCCTCATGGCCGTCCCGTTCCAGCGCACCGTCGACGGCTTCGAGATGCAGTTCGGGACGAACGTGCTCGGCCACGTCGCGTTGACCGGGCTGCTGCTCGACCGGCTGACCGACCGCGTGGTGACCCTGTCGAGCCTGGCGCATCGGCTCGGCTCGATCCGGCTCGACGACCTCAACTGGGAGCGTCGGCGCTACCAGCGCTGGCTCGCGTACGGCCAGTCGAAGCTCGCGGACCTGATGGTCGCCTACGAGCTCGAGCGCCGCTTCGTCGCGGCGGGCTCGTCGCTGCGGTCGATGGCCGCGCACCCCGGCTACAGCGCCACCAACCTGCAGTCGCGCACCGAGTCCTTCCAGGACACGGTCATGGGCGTGCTCAACCGGATCGTCGCCCAGGGCCCGGAGATGGGGGCCCTGCCCGAGCTGTACGCGGCGACCGTGCCGGATCTGCCGGGCGGCGTGTACATCGGCCCGGACGGCCCCGCCGAGTCGTGGGGCCACCCGATCCCGGTGGGGTCGACCGCCGCGTCGCACGACCGGGATGTCCAGAAAGCGCTCCTCCTGGCCTGCGAGGAGCTGACCGGTGTGACGGTCGCCGTATCCTGACGCGGCCGTTCGGGGGACACACCTCGCAGATCGCCGCCCGACCGTCGCACCCCGCCTCCGATTGGGCATGATCGGCGCGTGAGCGACGGAGCGGAGCGCGGTGACGACGCGTCGGGCAACCCGACGCCGTTGGCCGTCCTGCGTCGGCTCGTGGCCGAGGAGTCACCGCTCGCACCCATCCACGCGGCGACGCACGCGCGGCTGACCCGGGTGGAGCGGGGCTGCTGCGAGGCCCGGATGCCCACCACGATCGGCGACGGGCTGCTCGAGTCGCTGCTGATCCTCGCGGACTTCGTCCTCGGGGTGTCGTACTCGAGCAGCCTGCGGGCGGGCGACCGGATCGTCACCGTGCGGCTCGGGGTCCAGCTCATCGGGCGACCGCTGCCGGGCGACGACCTCGTCGCCACCGGCACGCTCGACGACGCCAGTCGGGGCGTCGGCCTGAGCTCGGCCACCATCACCGACCGCGACGGCGTCACGATCGCCCGGTGCGTCGGCCGCAACGCCGTCCTGACCGACGGGCTGGCCGAGCAGTACGGCCGCACCGCCCCGCAGTGGGCGAAGCGCGCCTCGGGCTGGCGGCTGCTCATGCCGCACCGCGGGGAGGACCCCACCCGCGACGGCACCACGATGATCGCGCACCCCGACATGGCGACCCGGAACTCCGCGGGCGTCGTGCAGGGCGGGGCCCTGGCCGGCCTGGCCGCCCGGGGGCTCTCGCACGCCCTGGACACCATCCCGGACGACTTCGCGATCAGCTTCGTCCGCCCGGTCCGCCCCGGCGACCACCCGGTGATGTGCCGGGTCGTGGTCGAGCACGGGGGCCGGCGGATGCGGGTCGGCCGCGCCGAGCTCGTCGACGACCGCGGACGCCTCCTCGCGACGGCGAACGGGACCTCGTTCCGGCACTGAGGCCGGGGTTCGGGCGCTGAGGTCGGGCGTCGGGCGCCGAGGTCGGGTGTCAGGCGCTGATCGGGTCGGCGCCCTCCGCGGCCGCTGCCCGGGCTGCGCCCGCCCGGGCGGAGCGCCTGCCCCAGACCGTGGTCGCGACGACGAGGCCGCCGATCACGACCGCGGGGACCACCGCGTTCACCACGACCATCGTGGCCACCGGGAGCAGGAAGGTCAGCACGCCGCGCACCACGGCCTCGCCGAGCAGCCCGAGGCCCCACATCGCGGTCATCCCGCGCTGCGTGCGCCGGAACCCCTCGTACCGCCAGAGCCCCTCCCACCAGGCGAGACGCCCCGGATCGCCGTTGGTGGCGAAGCGGCGGCCGAAGTAGAACATCACCGGCCGCCGGGCCAGCAGGCTGCCGAGGAACACCAGGCCGATCAGCCCCGTGAGCGCCGACTCCTTGAGCAGCAGCAGCCGCGGGTCGTCGAACAGCAGCGAGGTCAGCGCCCCGATCACGATCACCGTCAGGATGAAGACGCTGAACTCGTCGAGCCGCCGCCGGAACACCACGGAGAGCACGCTGCTGAGGACCGGACCGATCGCCCCGAGCAGCAGGGCCGGGACCTCGCCGACCCCCGCACCGGTCGCGACGTCGTAGACGACGATCGGCGCGGCGATGTCCAGCACCGCCATCGACACCCAGGGAAGGACCTTCGCGAGCATCGACGCCCCCGTCGTGTGACAGAATAGCTCCCGACCGTGAGCGAGAACGTACACCGAAATCGCCGCCAGGGATCCCCCGCCGCCCTGGTCGCCGCCCTCTTCGGCACGGCGGGGCGCACCGACCTGCCCGGGCCGGCCCTCGTCGCCCTTCTCGGCGACCTCGGCCTGCGTCCCGAGGCCGCGCGCCGCGCCCTGGCCCGCATGCGCGACGCGGGTCAGCTGACCACCACCCGCCACGGTCGCCGGGTGGACCACCACCTCGCCGGCGCCTTCGGGGCCTCGGTACTGCGCCTGCGCGACGACCGCGGGCAGGTGCCGGCCTGGGACGGTGCGTTCCACACGCTGCTGCACCACGTGCCCGAGTCGGCCCGCCCGTACCGCGACCGGCTCCGCCGCGCCGCCGTGCTCGTCGGCTACGGCCCCTGGCAGCCCGGGGTGCTCCTCTGCCCGGTGGACCGCTCCGACGCGCTGCGCGAGGTGCTCGCCGACGTGCCGCCGGACGCGTCGGTCGTGCTCGGGCGGCTGGTTCCCGACGACGGGTGGGTCGGCCCGGGTGGGAGCGGCGGGACGTCGTCGACCGCCGTGGCCGCGGCGATGGCCCGCCGGGCGTGGGCGCTCGACGAGGTCGCCGACGATCTCCGGGCCCACCTCGCCCGGCTCACCGCCGTCCTCGACGATCCGGTCCCGGACGACGGGGCGGTGGCCCTCAAGCGTCTGTCCGACGCCACCGGGCCGGTGTACGTCGACCTGCTCCGCGACCCGGGGCTGCCCGCCGAGCTCGTACCGGCCGACTGGCCGGGGGCGGAGCTGCGGGCGGTACTGGGGCGGGTCGCCCTGGCCTTCCTGCCGACCGTCGTCGCCCACGTGCACGCCCGGATCGCCGCCGCGGGCTGATCCGGCCGCCCCCGAGGTTCACGTGGAGCAGGTCCCGGGGGCTCCGCCCATGCCTGGTGTGTATCTCGGCGGAGGACGGGCTGATCCGGCCGCGCCGAGATGCACGTAGCGCAGGTTCCGAGCGGCCTGGGGATGCCTGGTGTGCACCTCGGCGGCGGGGGAGGCGACCGGCGCAACGCCACCGGCACCGTCCCGGCGTCGGGAATCCCCCCATGGACATCACGGGCGCAGCCGACCTAGCGTGACCTGGCTGACACTCGACGTGGAGGAGAGCCCGTGAGCAGGCTGCGGTTCGGCACGTTCCTCGCCCCGTTCCACCGCGCCGGGGAGAACCCGACGCTCGCGCTGCAGCGCGATCTGGAACTCATCGAGCACCTCGACCGCCTCGGCGTCGACGAGGCGTGGATCGGCGAGCACCACTCGGCCGGGAGCGAGATCATCGCGTCACCGGAGATCTTCATCGCGGCCGCGGCGGAGCGCACGAAGCGCATCAAGCTGGGCACGGGCGTGACCTCGGCGGCGTACCACAACCCGCTCTGGGTGGCCGACCGGATGGTCCTGCTCGACCACCTCACGCGCGGCCGGACGATGCTCGGTGTGGGCCCCGGCTCGCTCCCGAGCGACTCGTCGATGATCGGGCTGAACCCGACCGAGACGCGCGAGCTGCTCGACGTCAACCTCGACATCATCATGCGCCTGCTGGCCGGCGAGACGGTCACCGCGCAGACCAAGACCCACAACCTCGTCGAGGCCCGCCTGCAGCTGCGGCCCTACACCGAGCCCTGCTTCGACATCGTCGTCGCCGCGGTGGCCTCGCCGACCGGGCCGCGGATGGCCGGCCGGCACGGGGTCGGCCTGCTCAACATCGGCGCGACGATGACCCAGGACGGGTTCGACGCGCTGGCCCACCACTGGAACGTGGTGAAGGAGCGTGCCGAGCACTACGGCCAGCCCGAGCCCGATCGCGACAAGTGGCGCCTCGTCGGCCTCATGCACATCGCGGAGACCAAGGAGCAGGCCTACCGCGACGTCGAGTACGGCATCGAGAACTGGTTCCGCTACTTCCAGAAGACGGCGGCGTTCCCGCAGATGGCGGTCGAGGGCGGCGACGTCAAGGAGATGATCGACTTCATCAACGAGGCCGGCATCGGCGCCATCGGTACCCCCGACGACGCGCGCGCCCAGGTCCAGCGCCTGGCCGACCAGTCGGGCGGGTTCGGCGCGATGCTGCTCCTCGGCCACGAGTGGGCCAACCCGGAGGCGACGAAGCGGTCCTGGGAACTCCTCGCGCAGAACGTCATGCCCCACTTCCAGGGCACGACGTGGGGCGGGGTGTCGCACGCCGAGTCGACCCAGCAGGCCAAGGAGCGCGCCGGGCTGCGCCGCGACGAGTACGCGGCCACCCAGCTCAGCGCCGTCGACCACATGACGCAGAAGTACGCCGACGAGGTGGCGTCGAAGAACTGACCGCCCCCTCCGTGGCAGGAAAGCGTCGTTGCTGTCGTCCAGCGGGAGGATCGCCGCATCGTCGTGGCGGTCAGCCGCCCGAGAATGTGGCATGACTGTCACTGGACGCCGGCAACGACGCTTTCCTGGCACCGGTGCGGCTAGGGTCTCGGCCGTGCTTCGCCCGACCGGACCGGCCACCCGCGCCTCGTGAGCGTCACCGTCGTCGGCATCGGCGCCGACGGGTGGCCCGGCCTCACCCCACCCGCGCGCACGGCCTGTGCGAAGGCCGCCGTCGTGCTCGGGGCCCCGCGCCAGCTCGACCTGCTGCCCACCGAGGTGACCGCCCGGCGCGAGGAGTGGCCCGCGCCGTTGATGCCGTCGTTGCCGAGCCTGCTCGAGCGTCTCGGCGGTGACGAGCTCGTCGTCCTCGCCAGCGGTGACCCGATGTTCTTCGGGATCGGCACGAGCGTCCTGCGACTGCGTCCCGACGCGACGGTGGTGCCGCATCCCTCGTCGGTCGCGTTCGCGTGCGCGCGGATGGGCTGGGCGGAGCAGGACGCCGTGGTGGTCTCGGCGGTCGGGCGCCCGCTCGAGGCGGTGCGCGCCGCCCTCGCGCCACGCCGACGACTGCTCGTGCTCGCCGACTCGGGTGCACTGCCCGGTCGGCTCGCGGCGCTGCTCGTCGGCGCCGGCTACGGCGAGGCCCGCCTGTCCGTGCTCGGGTCGCTCGGCGCCGAGCACGAGACCCGTGTCGACGGCGTCGCGGCGAGCTGGAACGCCCCCGACGGCGACCCGCTCGCGGTCGTCGCCGTCGACTGCCCCGCCCTTCCCGACGACGGGTTGCTCGGCCGGGTGCCCGGTCTCCCCGACGAGGCCTACGTGCACGACGGTCAGCTGACCAAGGCCGAGATGCGGGCCCTGTCGGTGGCCGCGCTGCGCCCGCTGCCCGGGCAGCTCCTGTGGGACGTCGGCGGGGGAGCGGGGTCCATCGGCATCGAGTGGTGTCGCGCCGAACCGACCGCGCGCGCGATCGCGGTCGAGTCCCGGGAGGACCGCGCGGCCCGGATCGCGGAGAACGCCGCAGCACTCGGGACGCCGGGGGTACGGGTCGTGCCGGGCCGCGCGCCGGGGGTGCTGGCCGGCCTCGAGGCGCCCGACGCGGTCTTCGTCGGCGGCGGGGTGTCCGCGCCCGGCATGCTCGAGGCGTGCCGACGGGCGCTGCGCCCCGGCGGGCGGCTCGTGGTCAACGCCGTGACGCTCGAGGGCGAGGCGGCGCTCGTCGCGGCGCACGCCGAGTACGGCGGCGAGGTGCGGCGGATCGCCATCTCGCGTGGCCGACCCGTGGGCCGGTACGTGGGGTGGAAGGCGCTCGCCCCGGTCACGCAGTGGGTGCTGCACGTGCGCGATGCCGGTGGTGCCCGCACCACGTCCGATCTCGGCGGGATGACCCCGCCGCCCTGGAGGCAGCAGTGACCGTCCGGTTCGTCGGCGCGGGCCCCGGGGCCGCCGACCTCATCACGATCCGCGGGCTGCGGGCGATCGCCACGAGCCCGGTGTGCCTGTACGCCGGGTCGCTCGTGCCGGAGGACCTGCTCGCCCAGTGCCCGCCGCACGCCCACAAGGTCGACACCGCCCGCCTGACCCTCGACGAGATCGTCGCCGAACTCGTCGCCGCCGACGCCGCGGGCCACGACGTCGCCCGCCTGTGTTCCGGCGACCCCGCCGTCTTCTCCGCGGTCGCCGAGCAGACCCGCCGGCTCGACGAGGCCGGGATCGCCTGGGAGATCGTGCCCGGGGTCCCCGCCTTCTCCGCCGCCGCCGCGGCGCTGCGCACCGAGCTGACCGTGCCCGGCGTCGGGCAGTCCGTCGTCCTCACCCGCGACGCCGCGAACGCCACCCCGATGCCCGAGGGCGAGTCGCTCGACGTCTGGGCCGCCACCGGCGGGACGCTCGTCCTGCACCTCGCCGTGCAGCGGTGCGCGGAGGTCGTCACCACCCTGCTGCAGCACCGCCCGCCGCACGAGCCGGTGGCCGTGGTCGCCCGCGCCTCGCGCGACGACGAGCTCGTGCTGCGCGGCACGCTCGCCGACATCGCGGAGCAGGTCGAGGCCGCCGGGGTGAAGCGGACCGCGGTGATCGTGGTCGGACCCGTCGTCGGGCGGGACACGGGCTGCGAGTCGCACCTCTACTCGGCGCAGCGCGTTCGTCCGTGAGCGAGCCCGGCCCTCCGAGCGAACGGCACTCTCGCGCAGCTAGAAGCTGCGAGAGTGCCGCTCGTTCAGGACGGCGGGTGCTCGTCCTCGGCGGCACCGCCGAGGCGCGGGCGCTCGCCGACGTCCTGACCGCCCGCGGCCACCCCGTCACCACCTCCCTCGCCGGGCGCACCCGCGATCCCCGGCTGCCCGCCGGAGAGATCCGCTCGGGCGGGTTCGGGGGAGCGGCCGGCCTCGCAACGGCGCTGGAGCACACCGACCTGCTCGTCGACGCCACCCACCCCTTCGCCGCGCGCATGACCGACCACGCCGCGCAGGCCGCCGCCGCCACCGGCACGCCCTGGGTGGTGCTGCGCCGACCCGGCTGGACCGAGCAGCCCGGCGACCGCTGGCACCGGGTCCCGACGACGGGTGCCGCGTCCGGCGAGCTCGGCCACGCCCAGAGCGTCTTCCTCGCGATCGGACGTCAGGGCGTGCATCACTTCGTCCACCTCGACCACGTCCGCCTCGTCCGCGCCATCGAGCCGCCGGACGTCCTGCCACCGCACGCCCACCTGATCCTCCGACGCGGACCGTTCGCCCTGGAGGACGAGCGCGCGCTGCTCGCGGAGCACCGGATCGACACGATCGTCGCGAAGGACTCCGGCGGCGCCACGGAGGCCAAGCTGATCGCGGCGCGGGAGGCGGGCCTCGTCGTCGTGCTGGTGGATCGCCCTGCGCCGCCCGGGGGAGCGGTGGTCGTCGAGGACGTCGACAGCGCCGTCGAGTGGGTCGAGAGCACACCGATCCACTGACCTGACGTACCGCGAGCACACGGTGCGGCGGGTCACGGAGGTCCTAGTGTCGCCGGTCATGTCCTCCGTGTCCGAATCCGGCAACCCCGGAACGCCACCCACCGAACGCCGCTCCGTGGTCCGCATCGTGGCCGCGAGCATGCTCGGCACCACCGTCGAGTGGTACGACTTCTTCCTCTACGGCGTCGCCGCCGCCGTCGTCTTCCCGGCCGTGTTCTTCCCGGCCGCCGACCCCGTCGCGGGCACCCTGCTGTCCTTCGGCACGTTCGCCATCGGGTTCATCGCCCGACCGCTCGGCGGCCTCGTCTTCGGCCACTACGGCGACAAGATCGGCCGCAAGAAGCTGCTGGTCCTGAGCCTGCTCATGATGGGGATCTCGACGTTCCTCATCGGCGTGCTGCCCAGCTACGCGACCGCCGGGGTCCTCGCCCCGACCCTGCTCATCCTCCTGCGCCTGATCCAGGGCTTCGCGCTCGGCGGCGAGTGGGGCGGCGCGGTCCTCATCGTGTCCGAGCACGGGGACGCGAGGAACCGTGGGTTCTGGGCCAGCTGGCCGCAGGCCGGGGCGCCCGCCGGGCAGCTGCTCGCGAACGGGCTGCTGGCCGCGCTCGCCGTGTTCCAGTCCGAGGAGGCGTTCCTCGCCTGGGGTTGGCGCATCCCGTTCCTGCTCTCCGCCGTCCTCGTGCTGATCGGGCTCTACGTCCGGCTCTCGGTCGAGGAGTCACCGATCTTCCAGGCCGCTCGCGCGAAGGCCGAGGCGGCTGCCGAGGGAGCTCCGCCGGCCCCGCCCATCCTCGAGGTGATCAGGCGGTACCCGCGCGAGGTGCTGGTCGCGATGGGCGCCCGGTTCGCCGAGAACGTCTCGTACTACCTGTTCACCATCGTCATCTCGACGTACATGAAGCAGCAGTACGGCCTGCCGTCGTCGTTCGTGCTCAACGCCGTGCTGATCGGCGCCGCCGTGCACATCGTGACGATCCCGCTCTGGGGCGCGGTGTCCGACCGGATCGGCCGTCGCCCGACCTACGTGATCGGCGCGGTCGGCGTCGGGGTGTGGGGCTTCGCGTTCTTCGGCCTGCTCGACACGCAGAGCTTCGGGCTGACCGCGCTCGCCGTCGTGATCGGCCTCGTGTTCCACGGCGCGATGTACGGGCCGCAGGCGGCGTTCCTGTCCGAGCTGTTCGGCACGCGCGTGCGCTACTCCGGGGTGTCGATCGGCTACCAGCTGGCCTCCGTCGCCGCGGGCGGGCTCGCGCCGATCATCGCGGTCGCCCTGCTGGGTGCCACCGGCTCGGGCCAGTCGATCGCGGCCTACCTCGCGGTGTGCTCGGTGATCACGCTCGTCGCGGTGTTCTCCTACTCCGAGACGCGCGACCGCGACCTCGGGGCGGACGACGGGGTCGTCACCGGGGCGAGCGGAGCGACGGGGGATGGTTCCGAGCCGACCCGACCCGCCGTCGGGACGTAGCGGGCCGGGGCGAGCGGAGCGACGGGGGAGAGGGCTGGTGCCCAGGGCGTCCGGGGTGCTCCCATGCACCGTGCTCGTGGACGCCCTGCGGCTGCTCGCCGCCGACGGCCCGGCCGCCGACCTCGAACGCGCCGCGGCGTCGCTCGCGGGCTCCGACCCGGAGACGGCGGCGCTGGTACTGCGCGTGCGGGCGACGATCGAGGCGGGCCGGCGGCGGGAGGCCGAGCTCGCGGCGCTGGTCGACACCGCGCGCGACCTCGCGGGCGAATCCGACCCCGGTCTCGTCCTCGACGCGATCGTCCGACGGGCCCGGGCGCTGCTCGGCACCGACGTCGCCTACCTGACCCTCTACGACGCCGGGCGCGGCGACACCTTCATGCGCGCGACGGCGGGCTCGGTGTCGGCCGCGTTCCAGGGGCTGCGGCTGCCGGTCGGGGCGGGCCTCGGCGGCCTGGTGGCGCAGTCCCGGCACGCGCACTGGACCACCCGCTACCCGGCCGACCCCCGCTACCGGCACACGGACGAGATCGACGCGGCGGTGTCCGAGGAGGGGATCGTCGCGATCTGCGGGACGCCGCTGCTGGTCGGCGAGGAGTTCGTCGGGGTGCTGTTCGCCGCGAACCGCTCCGCACGTCCCTTCACCCCCGACGACGTCGCCCTGCTCGGCTCGCTCGCGGCCCTCGCGGCCGTGTCGCTCACCCAGACCCGGGCGGCCGCGGAGACGGCGACGGCCCTGGCGGGGCTGCGGGCCGCGCACGCCGACCTCGCCCGGGCGGCGGACGCGCACGACCGGTTCGCCGCGCTCGTCCTCGGCGGCGGCGACGTCACCGACCTCGCCGCCGCCCTCGCCGACCTGCTGGACGGGTGGGTGCGGGTGGTCGACGACGGCGGGGCGCCGATCGCGACGGCCGGTCCGGTCCCGGACGACCTCGACGTCGCCGCCTGTGTGCACGCCGCAGCGGCCGACCCCGGCCGGCTCGTGGCGGTCGCTGGTGCGGAGGCCGTGACGGTCGTGGCCGCCCACCAGCAGCTCGCCACCCTCGTCGTCGCCCCGCCCGCCCCCGGTGCCGCCTCGCAGGGGCCCCGCTCCCGGATCGTCGAGCGCGCGGCCACCGTCAGCGCGCTGGTCCTGCTCTTCCGGGCGCAGGCCTCGGAGTCCGAGCAGCGCCACCGCGGGGAGGCGCTGCTCGAACTGCTGGGCGGCGACACCCCGAGCGCCGCCCTGCGCGACCGGGTCCGCGCCCTGGGCGTCGAGATCCGCCGCCCGCACCGGGTCCTCGTCGCCCGGTGCGCCGAGCACGAACGCGCGCGCCTGGCCGTCGACGCCGCCCACGCGGTCGGCCGGTCCGGGCTGGTGGCGGAGCGCCCCGACGCGGTGGTCGTGCTCCTTCCCGACGACGAGGCGGGTCGGCTGGCCGAGGACCTCGCCCGTCCGGCGTCGGACGGGTCGGCCCCGGTGACCGTCGGGGTGTCCGAGCCGGTGCTCCCGGCCGAGGGGCTGGTCGGGGCGGCCGCCGACGCCCGCCGGGCGGCCGAGGCGCTCGTGGCGCTCGGCCGGGAAGGGCGGGCCGGGTCGGTCGCCGAGCTGGGCTTCGCGGCCCTCCTGCTCTCGCGCAGCCCCGACGTCGGCGGATACGTGGAGAGCGTGCTCGGGCCGCTCCTCGAGCACGACCGTCGCCGCGGCACCGACCTCGTCGGCACCCTCGCGGCCTGGTTCGCCGCCGGCCGGTCCCCGACGCGGGCGGCGAGCACGCTGCACGTGCACGTCAACACGGTCACCCAACGGCTGGACCGGGTCCGCGCGGTGCTGGGGGAGGACTGGCAGGACCCCGAGCGCACCCTCGAGCTGCACCTCGCGCTGCGGCTGCGGGGCCTGGCGCGCTGAGGGAATGCGGTGGGACCCCGCGGAGTTGGGGCGGCTAGAGTAGTTGACAGTTCAACTTCAGGAGGTCGTCATGCAGTTCGGGGTCTTCACCGTCGGCGACGTGACGCCCGACCCGACCACGGGCCGCGAGCCGACCGAGGCCGAGCGCATCCGCGCGATGGTCACGATCGCCCGCAAGGCCGAGGAGGTCGGGCTCGATGTCTTCGCGACCGGCGAGCACCACAACCCGCCGTTCGTCCCCTCGTCGCCGACCACCCTGCTCGGCCACATCGCCGCGCTCACCGAGCGGCTGGTGCTCTCGACGTCCACGACGCTGATCACGACCAACGACCCGGTCAAGATCGCCGAGGACTACGCGATGCTCCAGCACCTCGCCGAGGGCCGCGTCGACCTCATGATGGGCCGCGGGAACACCGGCCCCGTCTACCCCTGGTTCGGCCAGGACATCCGCCAGGGCATCCCGCTCGCGCTGGAGAACTACGCCCTGCTGCGCCGGCTCTGGACCGAGGACGTCGTGGACTGGGAGGGGCGGTTCCGCACGCCGCTGCACGGCTTCACCTCGACCCCGCGCCCGCTCGACGGCGTCGCCCCGTTCGTCTGGCACGGCTCGATCCGCTCGCCCGAGATCGCCGAGCAGGCCGCCTTCTACGGCGACGGCTTCTTCCACAACCACATCTTCTGGCCGGCCTCGCACACGAAGCAGATGGTCGAGTTCTACCGCCGCCGCTTCGAGCACCACGGCCACGGCTCGGCCGACCAGGCGATCGTCGGCCTCGGCGGGCAGGTGTTCATGCGGAAGAACTCGCAGGACGCCGTCAACGAGTTCCGTCCCTACTTCGACCGGGCCCCGGTCTACGGCGGAGGCCCCTCGCTCGAGGACTTCTCCTCGCAGACCCCGCTCACGGTCGGCTCCCCGCAGGAGGTCATCGACCGGACGCTGGGCTTCCGCGACTACGTCGGCGACTACCAGCGCCAGCTGTTCCTCATCGACCACGCCGGCCTGCCCCTGAAGACCGTCCTGGAGCAGATGGACCTGCTGGGCGAGGAGGTCGTGCCGGTGCTGCGCCGCGAGTTCGCCGCGCTGAAGCCCGCGCACGTCCCGGACGCGCCGACGCACGCCTCCCTGCTCGCCGCCCGCGACGCGCAGGAGCTGGCCTCCGTCTGACCCGCCCTGAACCGAACGAGCGGCACTGTCGCAGCATCTATGTGTGCGACAGTGCCGTTCGTTCACTTCGGGGGCGGCCGTCAGGAAGCCCGAGCCGGCTCCAGGTCGCGCAGCGCACCGGACGCGCCGACCACGAGCACCACGACCACCCACACCGCGACCACCGAGAACCCGGCCGCCACGGGCGACCCGACCTCCGCCACGACGCCCGCCAGCCCGATGCCCGCCGGGGCGGCCACCTGCAACAGCGCGTTCTGCAGCGAGAGCACCCGGCCGTGGGCGGCGTCGGGGATCCGCTCGGCCTGCAGCACCCCGAGGATCGCGCCGAGGGTGGCGTTCGACAGGCCGAGCACCGCGGCTCCGGCGAGCACGACGACGGGCGAGGCGAGCGTCGCGATCGCGAGGAACCCGCCCGTGGTGCCGACGAGCGCCCCGACGGTCCACCGGCCGCGGGAGCCGCGCACCCCCGCCGTCGTGAAGACCGCCGTGCCGACCAGCATGCCGAGGGCGAGCGCGGTGAGGACGAGCCCGAGGAGGTCGGGTCGGCCGAGGGCGGTGAACCAGACCGGCAGCACGAGGCCCTGGAGTCCGCCGAGGACGACGGCGAGGCCCAGGGTGAGCCCGACCGTGCCGGAGAGGAACCGGCTCCGTCGCAGGACTCGCGCACCGGCGGCCAGTTCGGCGACGACCGAGGTCCGCACCGGCGCCTCCGTGATCGCGCCGAGCCGACCCGGCAGCACGAGTGTGAGCAGCGCGGCCGCGGCCGAGGTGGCGGCGGTGACGAGCAGGACGGTGCTGCCGTCGAACACCGTGAGCAGGATGCCGGCGGCGGCCGGACCGATCACCAGGGCGATCGAGGTCATGGCCTGGCGCAGACCGACGAGGCGTTCCAGGGACACCCCCGTGTGCCGGGCGACGGCGGGCACGAGGACCTGGCGGGCGGTCAGGCCCGGGACGTCGCCGAACGCCCCGACGATCGCGAGCGCCACGAGCCAGCCCAGGGTCAGGCCCGACACCAGGTCGACCACCGGGATCGCCGCCACGGCGAGCGCGGAGACGACGTCGGCGAGGATCGAACTCGTCCGACGGTTCGTCCGGTCGATGACGACGCCCGCGGCCAGCCCCACGAGGAGGGCCGGTCCGGCGGTCGCCAGCGAGACGACCCCGACGCTCCCCGGACTGCCCGTCACCTGCAGGACGATCAGCGGGAGCGCCACCGCGGCGAGCCCGTTGCCGAGCAGGCTGAGCAGGTGGGCGCCGAGGTAGGCGAGGGCGACGACGGGCACGGTCACCGCCGCCGGTCGACGAGGCGTCCCCGCAGGGTGAGGGCACGTTCCACCGCCGCGAGGGCGCCCACCACCCCGATCACCGTCAGCCACCCCGCGGACAGCGTGTACGGCAGGACGAGCGTCCCGACCCGCTCGGCGACCTCGGGCCGGCGGGTCACGGCCTGCGCGGCGTGCAGCAGTTCGATCGCCCCGCAGGCGAGGACCAGGAGGCCCGCGACGATGCCGAGGGCGTGGCTCGTCGTCGGGAAGCGGCGGTCGAAGCCCGCGCGGCGGCCCTCGAGGGTGCGCGGATGCGGGGTCAGGGTCCGGGTCGTCCCGTCGGGCCCGACGTGGGCGACCCGCTTCAGGCCGTGCTCGTTCTCGGCGATCTCCACGACCCCGCCGGACACGGCGAAGGTCGCGGGCAGGCGGGACCGAGCGACCTGGACGCCGTCGCGGTAGAGCCTGGCGACGCCGTGCCCGGTGTTCGGGTCGGCGCCGTACCGGATGTCGACGTCGAGCCGGTGGTCCTCGAGGTCGAGCCCGAAGCGGGTCCGGGTGAACACGTGCCAGAGGCGGAACTCGGGCAGGCGGCTCCCGTCGCCGGGACGTACGCGGGCGAGCTGTCGCTGTCGGCGGAACGTGGTGAGCATGGCGCCGACGCTCGCCCGTGCCGTCGCGGCATCCTCCAGCGTGAGTGGTCCACGCCACAGCGGGGCTTGAGGGTGCCGCGACGGCATCGTTTCTCCTGCCCGCATGACCCGATCCAGCGTCCAGACCCAGCCCGTGTCCGTGGAGGACCTGTTCGCGCCGCCCGAGCGCGGCCGCCCGTCGATCTCCCCGGACGGACGGCGGCTCGCCTTCCTCGCCCCGTGGCGCTCCCGGCTCAACGTGTGGGTCGTCGAGCTGTCCGGGGACGGGCAGGTCGACCTCGACGACGCCCGCCGCGTCACCGCCGACGACCACCGTCCCGTCATCGACGTCCGGTGGACCGCCGACCCGCGCCACCTGCTCTACCTCCAGGACGACGACGGGGACGAGAACCATCACGTCTTCCGTGTCGACCTCGACGACCCGGACGCCGACGCCGTCGACCTGACGCCGTTCCCGGGCGCGCGCGTCTGGGAGATGGTGGAGGTGCCCGGGCTGCCCGGGTCCGTCGTCGTGAGCCTCAACCACGTCGACCCCGCCCGCATCGACCTGTGCGAGCTCGACGTCGCGACCGGCGAGCTCACCGTCCTCGCCGAGGGCGGCGACGGCGCGTCCTGGTTCGTGACGAGCCGGCGGGAGCTCTACGAGGTCGCGGTCACCGAGGCCGGGTGGGAGCTGCGGCAGGGCCTTCCCGACGGCGGGCGGCGGGTGGTCACCACGTTCGCCGGCGACGACCACCCCTACGGCCCGATGACGCGGCCCGCCCCCGACGGCGCGAGCCTCTGGTTCGGCACGTACGGCGACCACGACCAGCTCGCACCCGCCCGGCTCGACCTCGCGACCGGCGAGGTCACCGAGATCGACCGGCACCCGACGCACGACCTCGACACGATCTCCGTGGTCGCCCCGCTGCTGCCGTCGCCCTGGATCACCGACCGGGCGAGCGGCGAGCTGATCGGCGTG
Organism: Actinomycetospora corticicola; assembly: GCF_013409505.1. Lineage (NCBI taxonomy): Bacteria > Bacillati > Actinomycetota > Actinomycetes > Pseudonocardiales > Pseudonocardiaceae > Actinomycetospora > Actinomycetospora corticicola. The sequence goes on from NZ_JACCBN010000001.1 coordinate 965,335, forward strand.
CGCTACTCCCGCGAACGCCAGGTGATCCGCCCGCTGACCGAGCCGTTCGCCCGGGTCCTCTCCGCGCTGGAGGGGCTCGCCGACGGTGACCTCGGCGCCGTCTCCTCGGACCGGTCCGGTCGGTTCTGGGTGGCGTCGTTCGCCGACGACCGCGACCCGTCGTCGTGGCTCTACGACGACCGCACCGGCCGGGCGCAGCTCCTCCTTCGCCCCCTCGGGCGCCTCGACCCGGCGGCGCTGGCCCCCACCCAGGCGGTGTCGATCACCGCGCGGGACGGGCTGGAGCTGCCGACCTACCTCACGGCACCGGTCGGGTTCGACCCCGAGGAGCACGCGGCGCCGCCGATGGTCCTCATGCCGCACGGCGGGCCCTGGTTCCGCGACCTGTGGAGCCTCGACCTGCAGTCCCAGTACTTCGTCAGCCGCGGCTACACGGTGCTGCGGCCGCAGTTCCGCGGGTCGACGGGGTTCGGCCGCCGACACCTGCAGGCCGCGATGGGGGAGTTCGCGGGCGCGATGCACGACGACCTGGTCGACGCGGTCGAGTGGGCCGTGACCCACGGCTACGCCGACCCGTCCCGGGTCGCGATCTTCGGCGGGTCCTACGGCGGGTACGCCACGCTGGTCGGGGTGACGTTCACGCCGCACCTCTTCGCGGCCGCCGTCGACTACGTGGGGGTGTCGGACCTGGCGGCCACCATGCGCAGCTTCCCCGAGGCGGTACGGCCGGGGCTCCGGCACAACTTCCACCGCTACGTCGGCGACCCGGACGACCCGGAGCAGCTCGCCGACATGCTCGCGCGGTCCCCGATCTCGCACCTCGACCGCGTCGAGACGCCCCTCATGATCTTCCAGGGGGCGAACGACGTGCGGGTGAAGCAGTCGGAGTCCGACAACGTCGTCGAGCGGCTCCGCGACCGCGGGGTGGAGGTGGCCTACCGGGTCTTCGCCGACGAGGGGCACGCCTTCGTCAACCCCGAGAACCTCATGACGATGTTCCGGGAGGCGGGGGAGTTCCTGGCGCAGCATCTCGGCGGGCGGCCCTGACCCGACCGAGCGCCCGCAGCCGCCGGAGGACGTCGAGCTGGGCGGGGTTGAACACCTCCGCCGAGACCTGCTCGACCGTCCTCCGGTAGTGCTGCGGGTCGGACGCCCCGAGGCGGTCGATGCCGGGGAAGCGTTCGCGGAGGACGTGGAGGTCCTCCAGCATCCGCCGCGCGAGGTCGTCCCGCGCGTTCTCGTCGGCGTCCGGCGGCAGCGCGTCGAACTCGTCGTCGGTCGCCGACCGGGCGTCGTCGGTCAGCAGCTCCGCGTAGACGCTGCGCTGGTCCGCGGGCAGCAGCCGGCCCATCACCGTCGCGAAGCGCCGGTCGGGCTCGGAGAGCGTGGCGGCCTTCCCGACGACGGCGAACTCGGCCGGGAGGTCGGTCGGCAGCCGCGCCTCGAGCATCGCCGCGACCTCCTCGCGCACCTCCTGCAGCCGCTCGATCTGCGCGACGAGGTCGGCGTCGAGGGCCCGCAGCGCCTCCTCCGGGTGCTCGTCGGCGTCGCCGAGCTCGGCGATCTGGGCCAGCCCGAAGCCGAGCCCCACGAGCCGGGTGATGCGCAGCAGGCGGATCAGGTGGGTCACGCCGTACTGCTTGTAGCCGTTCGACCGCCGCTCGGGCTCCGGGAGGAGCCCGACGTCGTGGTAGTGCCGCACGCTGCGCAGGCTCGTGCCGGCGAGGTCGGCGATCTCCCGGGTGCTCCAGGTCATCGGCTGCTCCGAGCGGCCACCCGCGCGGGGGTGACGAGACGGTGGGTGGTCCGGCGGAAGGCCCAGAAGACCACGAGGCTGACCAGCGCCGTCAAGGGGACGCCGAGGACGATCCGCGCGGTGGCGAGGCCCGCGACCGACCCCGTCCACCACAGCAGGCCGCTGACCAGCGCCCGCGCCCCGAACATGGCCGCGACGGCGAGCGTGGCGAGATCGTGCGCGCGGCGCGACGGCCGGTCGGAGCGCCACGGGTGGCCACCACCGTGCAGCGCGTTCCAGAGCAGCCCGGTCACGGGCCGGCCGACCACGAACGACGCCGCGGTGGGCCCGAACAGGAGCGCGGACGTGACGATGCCGACGAGGAAGAAGTCGGTCGCCGAGCCGGTCCACAGGGCGATCCCGGCCGCGACCGCCACGCCGAGGATCCCGCCGAGCGCGGCCGCGGTCTCCTCGCCCCGGAGCTTGCGGATCACCCCGAACACCAGCGCGACGCCGAGCGCGACCCCCGCGGTCACCGGCAGGCTCGTGACGTTCGTCAGGACGGCGAACACGACCTGGGGCAGCCCGGTGCCGACGATGCCCCACCAGCCGCCGAGGCGGTCGAGTACGGTCAGGTGTGGTGTCTCGGTGAGCATGCCCGGCAGGACACGCCATGCCGTCGCGGCACACTCAAGGTGGCTTCGCCCCGTGAGTACTTTTCCGTGCCCCAGCACGGATGACTACTCACAGGGCCGCAGGCCACCCAGCGCCACGTACGCCGCCACCGCGGCCTCGACCAGGTCGCCGCGCACCTCCGGGTCCTCGTCGATCCGCTCCGCGAACCGTCGGACGACGCCGGTGATCGCCTCCGAGACGTGCATCGGTGCCATGACGGGCGCCGCCCGACCCTCGGCCGCCAGGCGGGTGAGGAACCGGGCGTTGCGCCGGTGCACGCGGTCGAGCAGCTCGGCCTGCACCGAGGAGTACGCGGGGTCGGTGCGCGCGAGCTGGGCGAGGACCTCGAGCACCCGGCGGTGGCGCACCGTGAGATCGAGGTAGTCGGTGATGGCCCGTCGGGCGATGGCCAGGGGGTCGGCGGTGTCCCGGATCTCCTGCGCGGCCAGGACGTCGTCGCGGACCCGGGCGACCAGCGCGGCCACCACGTCGGCCTTGCCGCCCGGGAAGTGCGCGTAGACCGTCGGGCGCGTGACCCCGGCGGCCTCCGCCAGCTCGCCGACCGACGCCGCGTCCACGCCGCGGCGCACGAGTACGCCCTCCGCACCCGCGAGGATCGCCTCGCGGGTGCTGACCGGGTGGCTCACCGGGTGGCTCACCGGGTGTCGACGATCGTCCGGCGCGGCGGCAGCGGACCGTCGGCCGCGTCGAGGGCGGCGAGCACGACGGCGGCGGTGTCGGCCGGGTCGATCACGTCGTCGATCTCCACCACCTCGGCGGCCGACAGGGCCTTGCCCTGCTCGTAGAGGGCCGCGACGAGCTCGTCGTAGCGGGCCTGCCGCGACCCGTCGTCGGGAAGGGCGGCCAGTTCCTTCGCGTAGCCGAGGCGCACCGCGCCCTCGAGCCCCATCCCGCCGAACTCGCCGCTCGGCCACGCGACCGTCGCCACCGGCACCCGCATCGACCCGCCGGCCATCGCCATCGCGCCGAGTCCGTAGGCCTTGCGCAGGACGACGCACACCACCGGGACCCGGAGGTTCGCGCCGGTCACGAACATCCGCGAGAAACGCCGGACCGTCGCGGTGGCCTCGGCGTCGGGACCGACCATGAAGCCCGGGGTGTCGCACAGCGAGACCACCGGCAGCCCGCGGGCGTCGCAGAGCTGCAGGAACCGCGCCGCCTTCTCCGCGGCCTCCGCGTCGATCGCGCCGCCGAGCCGACGCGGGTCGTTCGCCATCAGCCCGATGGGCCGCCCCGCCAGCCGCGCGAACGCCGTCACGACCCCGACCCCGTACCGCGGCCGCAGCTCCAGCACCGACCCCGAGTCGACCAGCGCGTCGACCGCCGCCCGGACGTCGTAGACGCGCAGCCGGTTCTCCGGGACGACGTGGCGGAGCCGCCGCTGGTCGGGTCGCTCGCCGGGGACGACGCGGTCGAGCGCGAGGTAGCGCCGGGCCACCCCGACCGCGGCCGCCTCGTCGTCGACCAGCACGTCGACGACGCCGTTCGGGACCTGGACGGCCGTCGGCCCGACGTCGTGCGGGTCGACCTCGCCCAGCCCGCCGCCCGCGATCATGGCCGGGCCGCCCATCCCGAGGTTCGCGCCCTCGACCGCGACGACGAGGTCGGCGCAGCCGGCGAGCGCGGCATTCCCGGCGAAGCAGTACCCGGCGACCACGGCCACCGTCGGGACCCGCCCCGAGAGCTGCGCGAACAGGGCGAACGTCGGGACGTCGAGCTGGGCGACCGCGATCGTGTCGGTCTCCCCGGGCCGTCCGCCGCCGCCCTCGGCGAACAGGACGACGGGCAGGTCGTGGTCGAGCGCGAGCTGCAGGGCGCGGTCGGTCTTGGCGTGCGAGAGGACGCCCTGGGTGCCGGCGAGGACGGTGTAGTCGTAGGCGAGGACCACCACGCGCCGGCCGTCGACGGCGCCGATCCCGGTGACGATCCCGTCCGCCGGGGTGCGTTCCCGCAGGTCCTGCAGCGTGCGCCGCTTCCGCTGCGCGGCCACGGCGAAGGCGCCGTACTCGACGAACGTGCCCTCGTCGCAGAGGTCGGCCACGTTCTCGCGGGCGGTGCGTCGACCGGCGTCCCGACGGCGGGTCACGGCGGCCGGGCGGGCCTCGTCGGCGGTGAGGCGGCGCCGGTCGAGCACCTCGGCCAGGTCGGGGCGGACGTGGTCGGGGTCGACGTCGGCGTTCTCGGCTGCGGCGGTGTCGTGGTCCCCGGGCTCCAGCAGCGCGAGCACGTCGCCCTCGGCCACGACGTCCCCGACCGCGACCCGCACGGCCGTGACCGTGCCGCCCGCCGGTGCACCGAGGACGTGCTCCATCTTCATCGCCTCGAGCACGACGACGGGTGCGCCGGCGGCGACGGTGTGTCCGGGCTCGGCCTCGACCGCGACGACGGTGCCGGCCATCTCCGCCCGGAGCGCCGCGCCTTCCTGCCCGTCCGGCGTGAGGGGAACCCTCGTGCCGATAGAGCGCTCGGATCCTCCCCTCACGATCTCGGGGAGCAGCCGCTCGACCAGTCCTGTGTCGGGCGCGAGCACCTCCGGGCGGGCGAGGAGCGCCCGCAGCACCGGGATCGTCGTCGGGACCCCGTCGAGGTCGAACGTCGCGAGCGCCCGGTCGAGGTGGGCGAGGGCGCGGGGCAGGTCGGCGTCGTGCACCACGACCTTGGCGAGCAGCGAGTCGTACCGCGGGTCGACGACGAGCCCCGCCCGACCGTGCGTGTCCACCCGCACGCCCCGCCCGGACGGCGGCGTGAAGCGGGTGAGCGTGCCCGCCGTGCTGCGCACCGAGGCGTCGGCGCCGAGCGTCTCGGCGCACACCCGGGCCTGGACGGCCACGCCGCGTGGGACCGTCGGGAGGGCGAGGTCGGCGAGCCGGGCCCCGTCGGCGACCCGGAGGGCGGCCACCACGAGGTCGACGCCGAGCACCTCCTCGGTGACCGTGTGCTCCACCTGCAGACGCGGGTTGACCTCGAGGAACGCGACCTCGGCGCCGGCGACGAGGAACTCGACGGTCGCGAGTCCCCGGAGCTCGGTGGAGGTACCGAGGGCGTGTGCGTGCTCGTGGAGCCGGGCCCGGACGTCGTCGGGGAGGTCCGGCGCCGGAGCGATCTCCACCATCTTCTGGTGCCGACGCTGCAGGCTGCAGTCGCGGTCGGCGAGCACCACGACCTCGCGGGAGTCGCCGAGCAGCTGCACCTCGACGTGCCGCGCACCCTCGAGGTAGCGCTCGACGAACACCCGGTCGTCGCCGAACGCGGCCTTGGCCTCCGCGGCCGCCGCCCGGCGGGCCTCGTCGAGCTCGGTCCGGTCCCGGACGACTCGCATGCCCCGCCCGCCCCCGCCGGACACGGCCTTCACGACGACGGGTGTGGTGCCATCGTCGTCGAGGACCGGCACGCCGAGCTCCGCCGCGCGCTCGCGCGCCCGGGCCTTGTCGCCGAACTCCTCGAGCGTGGCGGGGGAGGGGCCGACGAACACGATCCCGGCGTCCTCGCAGGCACGGGCCAGCGCCGGGTTCTCGGAGAGGAACCCGTAGCCGGGGTGCACCGCGTCGGCGCCGGCCTCCTTCGCCGCCGCAATAACCACGTCGACGTCGAGGTACGCGGCAGGCCCGGTGCCGGGGAGCCGCAACCCCCGTGGCAGGAAAGCGTCGTTGCTTGCATCCAGTGGCAGGAAAGCCACACCGTCGGGCGCCGGCTCGTCCGCGGCGTGCACGAACACCGCCTCGAGCCCGAGCGCCGCGACGGCGTCGGCGATCCGGACGGCGATCTCCCCGCGGTTGGCGATCAGCACACGGCGCACGGTCAGCTCCTCCTCGATGTGGCCTGCGGCCCCGTGAGCAGACATCCGTGTCCGGACACGGATGTCTGCTCACAGGCCGGAGGCACCTGCGCGGGTGATGCGGATGCCGGCGGCCTCGCGGTCCCACGTGGCCGGACCGACCCCGGCGTCGCGCAGGAGGTTCTTCTGCACCTTGTGGGTCGGGGTCTTCGGCAGGGCGTCGGCGATCTCGACGTAGCGCGGCACCATGAAGTAGGGGAGCCGGTCGACGAGGAAGGCGGTGAGCTCGACCGGGTCGAGCCCGGCGTCGGGCTGGAGCACGACGACGACCTTGATCTCGTCCTCGCTGAGTTCCGACGGCACGGCGACGACGGCGGCCTCGGCGACGGCCGGGTGCTCGGTGACGGTGCGCTCGACCTCGAAGCTCGACACGTTCTCGCCGCGGCGGCGCAACGAGTCCTTCATCCGGTCGCAGAAGTAGAAGCGTCCGGCCTCGTCGGCGCGGAAGGCGTCGCCGGTGTGCAGCCACCCGTCGCGGACGACGCGGGCGGTCTCCTCCGGCCGCCCGTGGTAGCCCGCCATCACCGTGTGCGGCACCTGCGGACGCACCAGGAGCTCGCCGATCCGCCCCGGCCCGACGTCGTGACCCTCGGCGTCGACCAGCCGCAGGTCGTAGCCCTCGCGCGGGAAGCCGGCCTCGCCCCCGACCACCGTGTCGGGCGGCCCGTCGAGCACCGCGCCGATCTCGCTCATGCCGTAGACGGCGGCGAGCTCCACTCCGAAGCGGCGGCGGAAGGCCGCGACGTCGCCCGCGAGCGGCGCCATGATCGCGAGCTCCAGGGGGTTGTCGACGTCGTCGGGAGCAGGCGCGCGCTGGGCGAGCAGCTCGGCCATCGCCCCCAGCAGCACCGTGACCGTGATGCCGTGCTCGCGCACCGTCGGCCAGAACCCGCCGACCGAGAACCCGGGCTCGAGCACGCACGGGATGGCGTGGATGAGGGCCTGGTAGACGCCGTACCACTGGCCCGCGAGGTGGAACACCGGCAGCGTGACGAGCGCCCGGTCGCCCGCGCGCGGCCGCTCCTGGTGCTCGCGGCTGGCGTAGGTGTAGGCGTGCGCGTGGGGGACCAGGACGCCCTTGGAGAGCCCGGTGGTCCCCGACGTGTACATGATCGCGTGCAGGTCCTCGGGGCGGCGACGGACCGGGCTCGCCGGGGCGTCCACCTCGTCCAGCCCGATCACGCGGAAGCGCTCGGGCGGGAGGACGTCCCCGTCGACCGGGCCGCGGACCACGAGCGTGTGCAGCGCCGGCACCTCGTCGGCCACGCGGGCGACCCGGTCCAGGTAGTGGGCCTCGACGACGAGCGTGTCGGCCCCGCAGTCGCGGAGCACGTGGGCGAGGAAGGTGCCCTTGTAGGCGGTGTTGACCGGGACCTCGACCCCGCCCGTCAGCACGACGCCGAGCCACACGTGCACCGCGTCGAGGGAGTTGTCGAGCAGGAGCGCGACCGGCCGGTCGACACCCGCGCCGAGCCCGCCGCCGAGGCGCAGCGACCGCTCGAACGCCTGCTCCAGCGTCCAGGTCCCGGCCCGGTCGGTCTGGGTGACGGCATTCCCGACGGCGAGCGCGCGCTCCACCGCGGCCAGCAGGGTGCGGTCCTCGAGCGCGGGCAGGCCCATGGCAGGCGACTTTACAGCGGTGTCAAGGGCGCGCTCCGCGCCGATGAGCGCTCCTCCGTGCTGGAGCAGTGCTCACGGGGCCGTGGGCCACCTCCGCGGCGAGAACACCCGGTCGGCCACCCACCGGGTCTGCGACGACCCGACGATCAGCAGCGTGCGCATGTCGATCTCGGCCGGGACCAGCGCGCCGAGCTCGACGACGCGCACCGACTCCTCGGGCCCGTCCACGTCGCGCCCGATGATCACCGGGGTGGACTCGTCGCGGTACTTGAGCAGGATCTCCTTGGCGGCCTCGACCTGCCAGGTGCGGGACCGCGACGCCGGGTTGTACAGCGCGATCACCATGTCGGCGTCGGCCACCGCGGCGAGGCGGCGCTCGACGACCTCCCACGACTTCAGCCGGTCGGACAGCGAGATCGTCGCGTAGTCGTGCCCCAGCGGGGCGCCGATCCGCGCCGCGACGGCGTGCGCCGCCGTGACGCCGGGGAGCACCCGCACCTCGACGTCGGGGTAGTCCTCGGCCGCCACCTCGACGACGGCCGAGGCCATCGCGAAGACCCCCGGGTCGCCCGAGGAGACCACCGCGACCCGTCGTCCGGAACGGGCGAGGTCCAGCGCGAAGGCGGCGCGCTCGGACTCGACCTTGTTGTCCGACCCGTGCACCTTCTGGCGGGGGTTGTGTGGCACGCGGGCCACGTAGGTGGTGTAGCCGACGACGTCGTCCGCGGCCGTGAGGGCGCTGAAGGCCTCGGGCGTGAGCCGGTCGCGGCTGCCCGGACCGAGCCCGACGACGGTGACGAGGCCGGTCGACGATGTGGCGTCCCTGGCACTGGATTTGCCGGCAGAATCAGGGGAGCACGCCGATAGGGCATTGCTTTTACGGAGAACCCCGTCGGCCCGCGCCTGCTCCGTCGTCGCCACGTGCACCCGCGAGGGCACGATCCCGACGCTGAAGTACGGCACCGACGCCGGGTCGATCTCCTCGAGCCGACCCTGACGTTCCTCGGCCTGGCTCGCGCGCTCGACGTAGCGGGCCTCCTCGGCGCGGCCGGCGGTCCGCAGCGCCGTCCGGACCCCCGTGAACGTCCGGCCCAGCTTCATCACCGCCGCGGAGTCGGTGTCCGCCAACCGACGCGCGAGCACGTCGGGCGGGAGCGTGCCGGGGAGCACGGTGAGCACCTCGTCGCGCTCCACCAGCGGTGTGCCGAGCGTCGCGGCGGCGGCGGACACGCTGGTCACGCCGGGCACGACCTCGGCGGCGTAGCGGTGCGCCAGCCGCTTGTGCAGGTGCATGTAGGAGCCGTAGAAGAACGGGTCGCCCTCGGAGAGCACCACCACGTCGCGGCCGGCGTCGAGGTGCGCGGCGAGACGGGCGGCGGCCTCGGTGTAGAAGGCGTCGATCAGCCCCTGGTAGTCCTCGGCCGACTCCGTCGTCACCGGGTAGGTGAGGGCCTCCTCGATCTGCGTGCCGAGGTACTCCGCCGCGATGCGGCGCGCGTTGGAGCGACCGTGCCGGGCGCAGTGGTAGGCGACGACGTCCGCGGCGCGGATCAGGTCGACCGCCTTCACCGTCATCAGCCCCGGGTCACCCGGACCCACACCCACGCCGAACAGCCGACCCGTCCCGGGTCGAGCTCCGCTGCGCTCCGTCTCCCGACCGGTCATGCCCGGGCCCCGAGCGCGAGCGCGTTCACGGCGCCGACCGTCATCGCCGAGCCACCCCGGCGCCCGTGCACCACCACGTGCTCCAGCTCCGCGGGGTGCGCGGCCAGGGCGGCCTTCGACTCCATCGCGCCCACGAACCCGACCGGCAGCCCCAGCACGACGGCGGGTCGCGGCGCCCCGGCCTCGATCATCTCCAGCAGCCGGAACAGGGCCGTCGGAGCGTTGCCGATCGCGACGACCGCCCCCTCCAGCAGCGGCAGCCACAGGTCCAGGGCGGCGGCCGACCGCGTCGTCCCGAGGAGCGCGGCCTTGGCCGGGACGTCCGGGTCGTTCAGCGTGCACACCACGTCGTTGCCGGCGGGCAGGAACCGCCGCGTGATCCCCGAGGCGACCATCATCGCGTCGCACAGCACCGGCGCCCCGTCCCGCAGCGCCGCGTGCGCGGCGGCGACGGCGCCGGGGGTGACCGCGGTGTCCAGCCCCAGGTCGGTCATGCCGCAGGAGTGGATCATCCGGACGACGAGGTCGTGCGCGTCCTCCGGCAGGTGCCCCAGCTCGGCCTCGGACCGGATGATCGCGAAGGACCGCCGGTAGATCTCGTCGCCGTCGACCACGTAGGCGGGAACCGCCCGCGAGTCCGGCTCATGGATCACGTCCGCCGTCCGAGCCACGTCGCCCGAGATCATCCGTTCACCTTCCCCGACCGCACGACCGTCCGGTACGTGCCGCTCGTCTCCTGTGTCCGCGGGACCGCCTCGATCACCGCGACCCTGCCACCCGGTGTCCCGCACGCCCGACCGCAGCCCACCCAGTGCTGCCGGACCTGCCCGCCGACGTGCCCCGACGCCACCGCCGACGCCAGGTCGCCCCTGACGTCGCTCAGCGACTTGCGGCACCGCGGGGCCCCCACGCACGCCGAGACCCCGCGCCAACGCGACGCCGGGTCGGTCTCCACCAGCCCGGTCAGGTGCTCGACGGCGTCGTGCGGCGCGTCGCGCAGCACGAGCGTGCGCCACGGGGTCGCCCGCAGCGTCGCGCCGCGGTCCATCAGCTCGAGCAGCGCCATCACCGTCGGCAGGTCGACCTCGCCGAGCCGGGGGAGGACCTCCAGCGTGGTGCCGTCCGCGCCGAGGCGCGTCGGGTCCGCCGGTCCCGCGTCCGTCTTCCCGACGCCGGGTGTGGTCACCTCGCGCAGCGCGGCCAGGACCGCCGCGCGGGCCGCGTCGTCGAGCTCGCGCACCCGCCAGGCCGACCCGCGGTGCGCGGTGAACGCGTCGACGGCGGCCAGCGCGAGGGCGGCCGGGTCGGCGTGCCGCAGCCCGGTGTCGATGCCGTCGAGCAGCAGCGCCGCGGACCCCCTATCGGCGTGCTCGGTTGCTCTGTCGAGAAGACCCTCATCGGGGTCGGCGGGGGTCGGCGAGCCCGATGAGGGGCCGTTGATCACGACCGTGACGTCGCCGCCCTGCCCGCTGACGTCCCCCGCGCCCGCCCCGCCCGCCCCGCCCTCCGGCGTGAGGGGAACCCTCGTGCCACGAGAGCGCTCGGATCCTCCCCTCACGGAGCTCGCGGCCGACCAGTCCTCGATCGCCACCAGCAGCCGACCGGGCACGTCCACCCGCCCGCGCAGCCCGTCGGCGACCGCCCCCGCGACCGGGTCGACGGCGCCCGAGCGGGGGGAGGCGATGATGGAGCACGGCACGTCGCGGCCCAGCAGGTCGACCAGCGCGTCCGGGCGGTCGGAGCGCAGGGCGTCGGCCAGGTCGTCCGCGGTGGTACCGGCGAGGCCGCGCACCTGCCACGATCCCCGGGAGGTCAGTTCGATCGGCGACCCGCCGCTCGCGGCCGCGCCCGCCAGCAGGCGGAGCTCGGTGGCGGTGGTGGCCCCGCCGACCGGCCGGAACCGGGCGAGTGCACCGTCGGCGGCGTCGTGGCGACGCCAGGCGCCGGGGCAGGCGTCGGGTCGGGAGCGGGTGCGGGGCATCGGCCACACAGTACGGCCGATGACACACGGTGTGCGCAGATGATGAGATGTTGCGTGTGCTCCTCCTCCTCTCGACGTCCGACACCGACCTCCGCTCGGCCCGGGCGGGCAGTGACGGGGCGACCGACGAGGCCCTGACCTGGCGCTGGGCCAACCCGTCGCGGATCGACCCGGAGACGGACCTGCCCGGCCTGCTCGACGGGGTCGACCTCGTCGTGGTGCGCCTGCTCGGCTCGCGCCAGTCGTGGGAGACCGGACTCGACCTGCTGGCCGCGGGGCCGCGGCCCGTCGTCGTGCTCGGCGGGGAGCAGGCGCCCGACGCGCAGCTCATGGAGTCGTCGACCGTCCCGATCGGCGTCGCCACCCAGGCGCACCTCTACCTCGCCCAGGGCGGCCCGGACAACCTGCGCGAGTGCGCGGCCTTCCTCTCCGACACCGTGCTGCTCACCGGGCACGGGTTCGCGCCGCCGGCCGAGCTGCCGACGTGGGGCCGTCTGCCGGGTTGGACGCCCGACGATGTGGCGAATCTGCCGCTGGACGACAGCAACGACGCTTTCCTGCCACAGCGGCCGAGGGTCGCCGTCGTCTACTACCGCGCCCACCACATGGCCGGGAACACGGCGTTCGTCGACGCCCTGTGCCGTGCGGTCGTCGACGCGGGCGGGGTGCCGGAGCCGGTGTTCTGCTCCAGCCTGCGCAGCCCCGACGCCGAGCTGCTCGACGTGCTGAAGACCGCGGACGTCCTGATCACGACGGTGCTCGCCGCCGGCGGCTCCAAGCCCGCCGCCGCGTCCGCCGGCGAGGACGACGAGTCGTGGGACACCGGCGCGCTCGCCGCGCTCGACGTCCCGATCCTGCAGGCGCTCTGTCTCACCCGGTCCCGCGAGGAGTGGCTCGGCGACGACGACGGGGTCAGCCCGCTCGACGCCGCCAACCAGGTCGCGGTGCCGGAGTTCGACGGCCGGATCATCACGGTGCCGTTCTCCTTCAAGGAGATCGACGGCGACGGCCTGCCCGTCTACGTCGCCGACCCCGAACGCGCCGCCCGCGTGGCCGGTCTCGCGGTCCGCCACGGCCGCCTGCGCCACCTCACCAACGCCGACAAAAGGATCGCGCTCGTCCTGTCGGCCTACCCGACGAAGCACGCCCGCATCGGCAACGCCGTCGGTCTCGACACCCCGGCCTCCGTCGTGGGCCTGCTGCACGCCATGCGCGACGCCGGCTACCGGGTCGGGGACGTGCCCGGTCTCGAGGAGCACGACGGGGACCTGCTCATCCGCGCCCTCATCGACGCCGGCGGCTACGACCAGGACTGGCTGACCGAGGAGCAGATGGCGGCCAACCCGGTCCGCATCGACGCCGACGAGTACACCGCCTGGTTCGCGACCCTGCCCGAGGACTTCCGCGAGGGCGTCGAGGAGCACTGGGGCGCCGCCCCGGGCTCGATGTTCCTCGACCAGGGCTCGATCGTCCTCGCCGCGCTGGAGCGGGACCACGTCGTCGTGATGATGCAGCCGCCGCGCGGGTTCGGGGAGAACCCGATCGCGATCTACCACGACCCCGACCTGCCGCCGTCGCACCACTACCTCGCCGCCTACCGCTGGCTGCAGAGCGGCTTCGGCGCGGACGCGCTGATCCACGTCGGCAAGCACGGGAACCTGGAGTGGCTGCCGGGCAAGACGGCGGCGCTGTCCGCGTCCTGCGCGCCCGACCCGATCCTCGGCGACCTGCCGCTGGTCTACCCGTTCCTGGTCAATGACCCGGGGGAGGGCACGCAGGCCAAGCGCCGCGCCCACGCCACCCTGGTGGACCACCTCGTGCCGCCGATGGCGCGCGCGGAGTCCTACGGCGACCTCGCGCGGCTCGAGCAGCTGCTCGACGAGTACGCGTCCATCCAGGCGATGGACCCCGGCAAGATCGACGCGATCCGCGGGCAGATCTGGCAGCTCATCCAGGCCGCTAAGCTCGACTCCGACCTCGGGGTGAACGACCAGCCCGACGCCGAGCGCTTCGACGACTTCATCATGCATCTCGACGGCTGGCTCTGTGAGATCAAGGACGCCCAGATCCGCGACGGGCTGCACATCCTCGGGCGAGCCCCGGCCGGCCAGGAGCGGGTCGACATGGTGCTCGCGGTGCTGCGGGCCCGGCAGATGTGGTCGGGGACCCAGGCCCTGCCGGGTCTGCGCGAGGCGCTGGGCCTCGACGAGGCGGCGGGCGCCGCGAGCCGGATCGACGTCGACCGCGCGGAGGAACTCGCGCACTCGCTCGTCGTCGGGATGGAGAAGCGGGACTGGACTCCCGACGACGGGGCCGACGTCGCCCTGGAGGTGCTGGGCCGCCGCGACGAGACCGTCGAGCGCATCCTGCGCTTCGCGGCGACCGAGGTCGTCCCGCGCCTGGACCGCACCACCGAGGAGATCGACGGCGTGCTGCACGCCCTCGACGGCGGGCACGTCAAGGCCGGACCGTCGGGCTCGCCGCTGCGCGGGCTGGTCAACGTGCTGCCGACCGGCCGGAACTTCTACTCGATCGACCCGCGCGCGGTCCCGTCGCGCCTGGCGTGGGAGACCGGTCAGATGCTGGCCGACTCGCTGCTCGAGCGGTACCGCGACGACCACGAGGGCGAGTGGCCCACCAGTGTGGGCCTGTCGCTGTGGGGGACCGCCGCCATGCGGACCAGCGGGGACGACGTCGCCGAGGCGCTCGCGCTGATGGGCGTGCGGCCGGTGTGGGACGAGGCGTCACGACGGGTCACCGGGCTCGAGGTGGTCGACGCCGAGGAGCTGGGCCGTCCGCGGGTCGACGTCGTGCTGCGGATCAGCGGGTTCTTCCGCGACGCGTTCCCGCACGTGGTGGCGACGATGGACGACGCGGTGCAGCTCGTCGCCGGGCTGGAGGAGCCCGACGAGGACAACTTCGTCGCCGCCCACGCCCGCGCCGACCTGTCGTCGGGAAGCACCTGGCAGGCCGCGACCACCCGCATCTTCGGCTCGCCGCCCGGGGCCTACGGCGCCGGCCTGCTGCAGGCCATGGACTCGCGGGACTGGCGCGGCGACGCCGACCTCGCCGCGATCTACACGACGTGGGGCGGGCACGCGTACGGCCGCGACCGGCACGGCGAGTCGGCCGTCGAGGAGATGAACGCGGCCTACCGGCGGATCGCGGTGGCGGCGAAGAACATCGACACCCGCGAGCACGACATCGCCGACTCGGACGACTACTACCAGTACCACGGCGGCATGATCGCCACGGTCCGCGCGCTCACCGGGGCCGCGCCGGCCGCCTACGTCGGCGACTCGACGCGGCCCGAGGCGGTGCGCACCCGGTCGCTCATCGAGGAGACCGCGCGGGTGTTCCGCTCCCGCGTGGTGAACCCGCGCTGGATGGCCGCGATGCGCCGGCACGGGTACAAGGGCGCGTTCGAGATGGCGGCGACCGTCGACTACCTCTTCGGCTGGGACGCCACCGCCGGGACGGTGAGCGACTGGATGTACGGCTCGCTCACCGAGAACTACGTCCTCGACCCGGAGAACCGGCAGTTCCTGCGCGACGCCAACCCGTGGGCGCTGCACGGCATGGCCGAGCGGCTCCTCGAGGCCGTGGACCGGGGTCTCTGGGAGAACCCGGACCCGGCGCTCGTCGAGTCCCTGCGCGAGGCGTTCCTCGAGGCGGAGGGCGACGCCGAAGGTGCCTGACGGCAGGTGAGCACTAAAGGTCGCGATCGCGACCTTTAGTGCTCACGGGCGCGAAGCGCACCTACCGACCGGGGATGCACAACCCGGTCGGCGTCGCGGTCTGCCCGACGTTGCGCACCCAGGTGTTCGCGGTGCCCAGGGTCCCGGCGCCCGTCGAGGCGTCGGCGCAGTCCTTCCCGACGCTGCCCGTGGCCACGTTGCGCTCGAAGCGCATGCCCGTGGCGGTCGCGGCGGCAGCGACGCCGTTCACGCCGGCGGACTGCACGACGTTGCCGACGACGGTGCCCGACCCCTCGTTGATCTGGATGCCGGTGCCCGTGCGCCCACGGATCGTGTTGGTGTCGATCAGCAGGTTCGTGCTCGGGGCGGCGGCGAACGGCACCGCCCCGTTGGCCGAGAGCCCGTTCCCCTTCCCGCCGGTGAGGACGTTCCGGCTGACGGTCAGCCGGTCGGTGTTGCCGACGATGAAGATTCCTGTGCCGGACGGCAGGCTCGCCGACTTCGTCGCGATGTTCCGGGTGACCACGGCCCCGTCGGCGTTGTTGACGACGACCAGGGTGGCGTCGTCGACGCTGCGGTTGTCGCGGACGACGAGCCCCTTCGAGCGGCTCGCCGGATCGCCGATGGAGTTCACCGCGGCGCTGGTGTGCCCGCCGAACAGGTTGTCGGAGATCGTCAGCGCGTTGGCGGCGCCCGAGGTGATGAGCACGCCGGTGCCGCCCGCGTCGGCCGCGACCGCGTTGTTCCGCTCGATCCGGTTCCGGGCGATCGTCGAGGGCGCCGGCCCGGGGGTGTTGACGTTCATGCCGTTGGCGTTGCCGGTGATGACGTTGTTGACGATCGTGAACCCGGAGCCCCGCTGGAAGGCGTCGATGCCGTCCGCGCCGCTGCCGGTGATCGTGAAGCCGTCGATGACGACGCCGGCGACGGGCCCGACGACGAAGCCCCCGGTCGGGCCGGTGACCACCGACTCGTCCGCCGCGGTCGTCCGCCCGGCCCGGGCGTCGCGCCCGTACTGGGCGCCGAGCAGGCGCACCGGCTTCGTGACCGACACCCGCTCCGGATAGGTCCCGGCGCACACGAAGATCGTGGCGCCCGGGGCCGCCGCGGTCACCGCGGCCTGGATGGTGGCCACCGTCGCGGGACAGCGGGCCGACCTCGTCCCCACCACCGTCGCCCCCGCCGGGGCCGGGGCGGGTGCGGCGGCCGAGGCCACCCCCGCCGTCGTGACCGCACAGACGATCCCCAGCGCCCCCGCCAGGACCGTCGTCCGGATCCGTCCACCCCGCATCGCCATCGCCCCCCACGTCCCCGCGCGACCCGATCGGACCGCGGCGCGAAGTCTCCTCGTGACGACACGGGCCCGCGCCTACACGATGGGGTGACGTCCGCAAGGGTGTCCGGGTCGGTCAGTCGCGCGCCGTGCACATCACCGCGTAGAAGCCGGCGGGCTCCGTGCCCGAGACGACCGGCCAGTCGACGACGTCGACGATCCCCGGCCCGAGGACCTCCCAGCGACCGAGGATCGCGGTCAACTCGGAGCGGCTGCGGAGCCGGAGCGGGGCGACCGCGGCCTCGATGATCGGGGGGACCTCCTCGCGCTCGGCGCCCTCCAGCAGGTCGGGGTGGGGCACGCTCAGCACGAGCAGGCTCCCCGGCGCGAGGGCCTCGCGGTAGCGCTCGAGGACCTCGGCGAGGTCGTCGGCGTCGCTGTCGGCGATCCACTGCAGCACCGCGTTGCAGACGACGGTGAGCGGCCGGTCGAGGTCGACGAGCCCCGTGGCCCGGACCTCGTCGAGCACCCGGCCCGCGTCGCGCAGGTCGACCCGCACGGCGGCGGTGCGGTCCGCCTCCTTCTGGGCGGCGAGCAGCTCGCAGGTGTGGGCCACCGCCACGGGATCGACGTCGACGTAGACGACGGCGGCGTCCGCGGGGCCGACGAACGAGTGCAGGCCACCGGGGGAGGGGATGCCCGAGCCGAGTTCGAGGAACTGGTCGCAGCCGGTGTCGAGCGCGGCCCGGACCGCCCGGCCGACGAAGGCGCGCGAGGCCCGGAAGCGCAGCCCGACGTCGGGGTCCATCGCGAGCAACGTCTGGACGGCGGCGCGGTCGGCGGCGAAGTTGGCGCCGCCCCCGACGAGGTAGTTGGTCGCCCGGGCGAGGTTGGGTCGTTCCATGACCCGGAGGTCGTCGGTCGACACGATGTCGTCCACGATGCGGTCCACGGTGCCTCCCGACTCCGGCGTCATCCTCCCATCGTCCTACGCCGTTCGGGTGCAACACCAAATCCGTTCAGCCCAGAGTTGCGCACGTCTCCGGCTCAGTCGCCGGCGGTTCCGCCGTAGGCCGCGATCTTGTAGTCGACGACGGAGAGCGCGGCCTGGAGGTCCCGTAGGTGCGAGACGACCGCGCGGCGGTGCTCGAGGAGCAGGGCGAGCCGCTCGTCGGAGGTGTGCGCGCCGGCCTGGGCGAGCTCGACGTACCGGGTCACGGTCGCGATCGGCATGCCCGAGAGGCGCAACCACGTGACGAACATGATCCGGCCGAGCGCCGCGCGGTCGTACGTGCGCCGGCCCGCCGCGTCCCGCGCCACGGAGAGCAGCCCGATGCGCTCGTAGTAGCGCAGGGTGTGCGCGGTGATCCCGGTGAGGTCCGCGACCTCCGCGATGCCCAGCGTCTCCGGCAGATCCTCCGGCAGGGCCATCGCGCGCACCAGTTCCTGGTCGAGCGGGGGCAGGGTGCCGTCCTCGGTCGCCGCCGACTCGAGGACCGTCCGCAGACGGGAGGAGGGGTGCGCGTGCTCCAGCGTGCTCGTCACGCAGACGAACCTAGGCTTCGAGCCGACTCGAAGCCACCCCGGGTCCCGCCGGGCCGGGTGGCCGCCACCACCGCCCAGACGTACCGCCCGAACCGCACACAGGGGCCCCAGCAAGGCAGGAATCAGGCGTCCCACCTGCGAAAACGACCCGGGGCGATCACCCGTGCGTCCAAGCGGGTGTGCCACTGTGGAGCCCGGCGCACGGGGCGCCGGGAGGCGGGGTACCGACGTGCAGGGGTCGACACGGACGGGCGTGCGCGCCCGCGGCGCGGTGCTCTCGGCGGTCCTCGTCGCCGCGGTCGCCGTGCTCACCGCCTGCTCGTCCTCCGGTGCCGGCGGTGCGGGAGCCGCCTCGCCCGCGGCCGCCGCCTCCCCGGCGCTGCCCCCGGGGCCCCGGGTCACGGTCGACCCCGCGGTCGCCGTGAACCCCGCGACGCCGGTCCGCGTGCACGCCGACGGCGGCCGGCTCACGTCCGTGCGGATGACCAACCCCGCGGGCGACCAGGTCGCGGGCACCACCGCGGCCGACGGGTCGACGTGGACCACCGACGAGCCCCTCGCCTACGGCCGGACCTACACGGTGGTGACCGACGCCGTCTCCCCGCAGGGTGCCCCGACCCACGTGCAGTCCACCGTGACCACGCTCGACCCGAAACAGACCGACTCCGCCGCCGTCGACCCCGGCACCACCGACGTCGGGGTCGGCCAGCCCCTCGCGGTCACCTTCAGCCACGCCGTCTCCGACAAGGACGCAGCGGTCAAGGCCCTCACGGTCACCTCGACACCGCCGCAGACCGGCGCCTGGCACTGGATCTCCTCCACCCAGGTGGACTACCGCCCGGCGGAGTACTGGAAGGCCGGGAGCACGGTGCGGCTCGACGGCAAGCTCTACGGCACCGACCTCGGCGGCGGGGCCTTCGGCGCCAAGGACGTGCACGAGACCTTCCACGTGCACGACGCCTGGGTCGCGAAGGCCGACGGCGCCAGTGAGCAGATGCAGATCTTCGACAACGGCGCGCTCGTGAGGACGATGAAGATCAGCCTCGGGTCGCAGCAGTTCCCGACCCACACCGGCCCGCACGTCATCTCCGACAAGGCGCCCAGCGTGGTCATGGACTCCGCCACCTACGGCGTCATGCCCGGCCAGCCCGGCTACTACAAGGAGACCGTGCTGCTCGACGAGCGCATCTCCAACGACGGCGAGTTCGTCCACTCCGCCCCCTGGTCGGTGGGGCAGCAGGGCACCGACAACGTCTCCCACGGCTGCGTCAACCTCAGCCCGGCCGACGCGCAGTGGTTCTACGACCACTTCGGCATCGGCGACGTCGTCGAGGTGACCAACTCCGGCGGCCCGTCGCTGCCGATCTGGGACCGCTGGGGCGACTGGGAGATGCCCTTCTCGCAGTGGCAGTCCGGCGCGAGCTCCTGATCAGTCGCGGCTGATCAGCAGCGTGGTGAACGCGCCCACGTGCACCCGGTCGCCCGCGCGCAGCGGGACGACGGTGTCGAGGGCGATCGGGTCGTCGGCGTAGTTCACGGTGGTCCCGTTCGTCGACCCGGGATCGAGCACCGACCACCCGCCGTCCTCGGGCCGGGGGAGCAGCACCGCGTGCAGGTGCGACACCCCGGGGTCGAGCGGCGGCCCCGCCAGGTCGATGTGCGGCGGCGGCGTGGAGCCGTGCACGCGGCGCCGTCCGATCCGCACCTCCGCACCGGCCAGCTCGAGCTCGGTCCGCGGGTAGTAGTTCGGGAACGTCACCGCCGCGATGTCCGGGCCCTCGCGGGCCACGACGCTCTCGTAGTAGCGCCGGTCGGCCTCCACCGTCACGCGCCAGGCACCCGTTCCCGACGCCGGGTCGGGTCCGGTCCCGACGGCGGGTGCGGCCGGGGCGGGGGTGCCGCCCGGCACCACGAAGTCGTGCCCGTCCTCCTCGCAGAACCGCCCGGTCCGCGGCGTGCCGCACACGGGGCACCGCTCGGCGGGCCCGTCCCCGCCGGTCTCCGGGAGCTCCTCCACCGGTCCCGACGCCGGGTCGTCGCCGATCGGGATGCCGCACTCGTCGCAGAAGTCGGCGGTCTCCGAGCTGTGGCCGCGCCGGCAGGTCGCGCTCACCGGCCCTCCCGCACCCGTGCCGTCCGCGTGGACCGGACGTCCAGGGTCATCTCGTCGACCGCGGTCACCCCGCGTCGCAGCCGCACCCGTCCCGTCGTCGGGTCCTCGACCTCGACCACCTTCTCCAGCAGCGCCGACGTCTCGGCGTTGCCCGACGCCGCGGCGAGGGCGACCGCCCGGCCGAGCCGCGCGGTCGCGGTGCGGACGTCGCCGGACCGTCGCGCGTCGAGCCCCTCCCGGATGGCCTCGGCGAGCTCGGCCTGCCCGGTGAAGTGCGCGACCCGCGGGTCCAGCCGCGTCGCGAGCGACGGGTCGGCGGTCCAGGTCACCGGCACCCGGGTCTCGGCGAGCGTCTCCGCCGCGTCCCCGCCGGGCGCGGGGGGTGCGGCGACCCCCACCCGCGCCGCGAGGATCTCCTCCCCGACGGCGAGCGGCTCCAGCGCGATCCGGACGTGGTACTCGCGCGTCTCGTCGCCCCACGCGCCGAGCGGGTAGAGCCCGACCAGGGGCTTCGTCGGGTCGGGCGTGCGGCGGTCGGTGAGGTCGGAGACGGTGGGCGACACCTGCTTGACCGAGCGCACCGTGGCCCCGCGGGGCGCCCACACCCGCAGGGACACGTCGCCGACGCCCCGCCCCATCGTCCGGTCGACGATGCCCGCGAAGTCCGCGGCGAGCCCCTCGGGCTCGGCGACGATGTCGGCGGTGCCCAGGAGTGCCTGCGCGATCCCGCGGACCTCCTCGACGACCCAGTCGGTGCCGACCCCGCGGGCGTCGCAGGTGAAGACGCCCTCGCAGGCCGCCACCGCGGCGGCGAGGTCCTCGGGGGTCTCGTGCTCGTCGCGGCCGTCGGTCAGCAGGATCGCGTGCCGCAGGCGGCGCGGGTGCGGCGCGAGCAGCCGCTCCGCGAGCCGGAGCCACGAGCCGATCGCCGTGCCCCCGGACGGCGTCAGCGCCTCGACGGCCGCGGCCGCCTGGCGTCGCGTGGTCGGGTCCAGCACGACGAGACGTTCCGCCGTCGGGAGGACGGGCCGGGCGTCGTGGCGGCCCGCCACGACCGCGACGAGCACCCCGTCCGGCACCGCGTCGAGCGCGGCGAGGGTGGCGCGACGTGCGGCCGCGATCTTCGTCGCGGGGTCGCCCATCGAGCCCGAGCAGTCGATCAGCACCACCACGGCCGACTCCGCCGTGCTCGCGGCGTCGGCCGTCTCCGTCGCGGTCACCGCCACGATCGCGTCCACCTCGCGGCCGCCCTCGGGCAGGTGCGCCTCGTGGAAGGCCTCGACGGTGAACCGCGGACCGGTCACGGCGTGTCCCGCTCCGGGACCGTCACGTCGACCACGACGAGGGTGGTGTTGTCGGTGCCGCCGTCGTCGAGCGCGGCGTCGAGCATCGCCGTCGCGGTCTCCGCGGGTGTGTCGGCGACGAGCCGCGCGAGATCCGCCGGCGCGGGCACGTGGTTCCACAGCCCGTCGCTGCAGATCAGCACGATCCCCGGCCGGTCCGCGGCGTGCGCCACCACGTGGGCCGGACCGGGCGGCCCGTCCGCGGCGACCCAGCGGGTGATCGCGTGCGCCCGGGGGTCGGCGTAGGCCGTCTCGGCGTCGAGCAGGCCGATCGCGACCGCCTCCGCCGCCCACGAGTCGTCCGTGGTCAGCACCACGGAGTCCTCCGGGGCCTCGGGCACCAGCCAGTAGGCACGGCTGTCGCCGATCCAGCTGATCACGAGGATCTCGTCGACGACGAGCGCGGAGACGTACGTGCACGCGGGGGCGTCCCGGTCCCCGGCCAGCTCCGTCACCGCCTCGGTCGCGGCGTCGGCGCACACGTGGGCGAGCTCGGTGAGGTCGACCCCACCGGTGGGAGCGAGGTCCGGGTCGTCGGTGTCGGGATGGGCGAGCGCGTCGCGGGCGGCCTCGAGGACGGCGGCGCAGGCCGCCAGCGAGGCGCGCTCGCTGCCCGGCACGGAGGCGACGCCGTCGCAGACCACCCCGACGACCAGGTCCCCGACCTCCCCGGCCAACGGCAGCCGGGCGAGCCCGTAGGCGTCCTCGTTGGCCGCGCGGACGCGCCCGAGGTCGGTGATCGCCGCCGCGCCCGGGACGTCGTGCTCGGCGTGGTCCCGCGCCCCGGGCGGCACGGTGCCGTCGCACGCCTCCCGGTCGGCGTGCCCGGTGGTCGTGTCGGCGATGGTGCCCTCCCCGTACGCCGCGTGCGGCGGCTCGCTGTCGGTCGTCTGCGACCGTTCGTGGTCCGTGCCGGGATTCTCGGCCCCCGGCGGGCCGGATGCGACCGGCGTGGTGGGGAGGAGCGTCACCCGCGCGGTCACCGGATACCCGCGCGTGCCGC
The DNA here is from genome assembly GCF_013409505.1 of Actinomycetospora corticicola. Classification (NCBI taxonomy): domain Bacteria; kingdom Bacillati; phylum Actinomycetota; class Actinomycetes; order Pseudonocardiales; family Pseudonocardiaceae; genus Actinomycetospora; species Actinomycetospora corticicola. The sequence continues at coordinate 987,842 of NZ_JACCBN010000001.1, forward strand.
GCCGGGGCCCGTCCGGACTGCCGACCGTCTCCGGCAGCGCCGTGCCGCACCCCTCGCAGAACCGGTCGCCGGGGTCACCGGTCTCCCCGCACACGGCACACGCGGCTCCCAGTGCCGCGCTCACCGGGCGGTCCACGGCCGGGCGTCGTTCGCCGCGTCGACCAGGGCGAACCGCTCCGGTGTCGTGCGGGCGTAACGGGCCCGCAGCCGGTAGCGCTCCTCGAGGGCGAACCCGAGGGCGTCGTCGTCGAGGGCGCAGCCGAACACCGTGCCGGTGCGCTCGTCGGCGTCCAGGCCGCGGCAGGCCTGCAGGACCTCGGTCTGCAGCGTGGCAGCACGCAACGGGTCCAGGTCGACCGCCTCGCTGCGTGTTCCCGCCTCCATGACCGCCGAGCGTGTCAGACGCGGCGCGCCGAGGAGCACCCGGACGGCCGCGACCCGCGCGTCGGGCGCGTGGACCGACGTCGGCGGCACCTCGTCGAGGACCGCCACCGCGCCCGCCCGGTCACCGCAGGCCACGCGGAGCCGGGCCAGCGCGAACGCCGCGCCGGTCCACGTGCGGTCGGTGCGCCAGATCCGTTCGAAGCGCTCCCGGGTGATCCCGGCGGCCGGCTCCCCGGCGTCCGACGCCCGGTGCTCGGCGAGCGAGGCCAGCGCGAACTGGGGGGCGAGCTCGCCCGGCAGCGCGTCGGCGACCTCGTCGGCGAGGCGCTCGGCGAGCGCGCCCCGGCCGGCCGCAGCCGCGTGGCGGGTCCGCAGCCACGTCCAGGTCCACTCCCCGGGCACCGCGTGCTCCTCGAGGGCCCGGCCCGCGGCCTCGACCTCGCCGGCGTCGAGGTGGGCGGTCACCGCGGACAGGCGGGCCTGGTCGGTGTCGAGGGCGCCCTCGGCCGAGACCGCCGCGAGGACCGCGCGCGGGCCCTGGGTGGCGGCCGCGACCACCTCGGGCGTCGACGGGTCGTCGGGGTCGGGCAGCGGCGGGGGGAGCGCGGCCGCGAGCTCGGCGGGGGAGGCCGGCCCGTCGACCCCCACCGACGCCGAGGGGGCCGCGAGCACCGTGGAGAGCCGCGGCGGCGGTGTCGTGTGGACCGCGGTGAGCTGGCGCAGCACCCCGACCATCTGCTCGGCGAGGTCCTCGACGCTCCCGAAACGAGCGGCCGGGTCGGGCGCGGTGGCCCGCTCGAGCAGTCGGCGCAGCGGCTCCTCCTCGAGGGCCGGGGCGTCCTCCGGGAACGGGAGCACGTCGCGCATCGCGCCGTGGAAGTCGAAGTTCGCCACGAGCACCGCGATCGTGCGACCGACCGTGTAGACGTCCGAGGCGACGGACGGCCCGACGCCGTCCGGGGCGATCTCCGGGGCCTGGTAGCCGACCGTGCCCCACACGTCGCCGCCCGGCTCGTCGATCCGCCGCACCGCGCCGAGGTCGATCAGGGTGACGTCGGTGCCGGTCTGCACCACGTTGTCGGGCTTGAAGTCGCAGTACAGCAGGCCGCGCTCGTGCATGTGGGCCAGCGCGGGCAGCACCTCGAGCACGTAGGCCAGGGCGTGCTCGGGGTCCATCGGCTCCCGCGGGTCGCGCATGGCCCGCAGCGACCGCCCCCCGACGTACTCCATGACGATGTAGGTCGCGTCCCCGTCGGTCACGACGTTGTAGATCCGCACGATGTGCGGGTGCACCAGCTGTGCGAGGAAGTCCTGCTCGGCGTCGGCGGCGGCGAGGGCCGCGGCGTCCCCGGTGTTGAGCAGGCCCTTGAGCACCACCCACCGGTCGCGCACCCGGCGGTCGCGGGCCAGGTGGATCCAGCCGAGGCCGCCGTGGGCCAGGCAACCCAGCACCTCGTACTGGCCGGCCACCACGTCCCCGGGCGCGAGGGCGGGCGTGAACGAGAAGCGGGTGCCGCACTGCGGGCAGAACCCCTCGGTGCGGCCGGGTCGTCCGTCGCGCCCGCGCCCGACCTCCGCGTCGCACGCCCCGCAGTACCGACCGCTCTCCGGCACCACCGGGTCGGCCAGCACCGCGTCGGCCGGGTCGGCGGCCGGTTCCGGCTCGATGGCGACCAACCCGGCACCGATCCGCCGCCGGCTCGACCCCGACCGCGTGCGCCCGGACCCCGGCCCGGTCCCCGTCCGGCCCGACCCGCTCGGGACACGACCGGAGGGGGACGACCCGGAGCCGCCCGACGCGGCCGTGGCAGGGCCGACGGCGGCCACGGATGCCGCCGTGGCGGGCCCGGTCGCGGCCGGGGACGCGGCGGCGGTCGGCGGCCCCTCCCCGAGGGCTCCGACGCCCGCCCCCGACGGGATGCCGGATTCGCCCGACCCGCCCGCTCCGGCCGGTGCCGCTCGCCCGCAGGTGTCGCAGAACCCGTCGTCCTCGAGCGTGCCGTCGCAGCCGGGGCGGACGCAGAGCGTGGGCGGAGCGGCGGTCACGACCCGCCCCCGTCCTCGAGGGCCCGCTGGTACGCGCGGACCGCGACGGTGGCGGCGGCCAGGTCGCACGGCGCGGTCCACAGCAGGTCGTGCGCCCGGGTGTACCGCGCGTCGAGGTCGAGGTCCTCGCTGCGACCCCGGGCGGCCGCCTTCGCACGCAGCGCGCCGAGCCGGCCGCGGAGCTCCGCCCTGCGGTCGAGCAGCCCGGCGAGCACGGAGCGGTCGGACGTCGCGGCCGCGCGGGCCGCGCCCACGTCCGCGGTGACGGCGGCGAACCCGGCGGACGCGGCGGCCCAGCGCCCGGCCTGCGCGTCGGCGTGGCTCGCACGGAGCGCGGCGCGCAGCCCGGGGGCCCGCCGCGCGGGGACCGGCAGGCCGGCCGACCCGACGATCCGGCGCCCCACCTCGGCGGCGACCTGTCCGGCGTCCGCCTCGAGGACGGCGAGGGCGTCGACGGCGGCCGTGAGCTCCGCGACCCGGTCGGCGAGGCCCGTCTGCAGCGCCCGCACCTCGGCGAGCGCGGCCCGGACCACCCGGACCTCCGCACCGACCGTCGCGAGCCCGGCCGGGTCGACCGGGGCGGCGGGGTCGGCGTGGCCCAGCGGGTCGGCCAGCGCGGCGGCGCGCAGGCCGTCGATCCGGGCGACGCACCGGCGCAGCGCGTCGGCGTGGTCCCCGGTGGCCGTGGCGCGCAGCTCGTCGAGGACACGTTCGAGCGGGCCGAGCTGCGCCGCGACGGCGTCCCACACCGCGGCGACCGTCGCGACGACGTCGGTGGCCGCGTCGAACCCCGCCGTCATGCGGGTGAGCAGGGCGTCCGCGGTGGTGAGCGTGACCTGCGAGGTCGGCCCGAGCAGCCCGCGGCGCTGCAGGGGGACCGCCTCCTCGGCGACGACGACCGTCTCGCCGTGCAGGGCCTCGTCCGCGGCGAGGAGCTCCTCGACGCCGGGCCGGGACCGGGTGCCCCGCGCCTCGCGGGCGGCCGCCACGGCCCGCCGGTAGAGCGCGAGGTCCCGGTGCAGGTCGGCCACGGTCGCGAGGGTCTCCTCACGGCGCCGCGCGGAGATCCCGGTGAAGCCGCCCGCGGTGAGCAGCCCGTGCCCCGGGTGCGCCTCGAGGTCGACCAGCGACGCCGACGCCCGGGCCACGGCGTCCTCGGCGGCCGCGAGGTCGGCGTCGAGCCGGTCGCGGTCCGGCGCACTGGTCCCGGGGCTCATCGTGGTCATCCGGCGTAGGTGACGGCGGTGGGGACGGCGGCCGCGTTCCCGACGGTGGCGGTGGCGATCGCGGCGAGCGTCCCGTCGGCGCGCATCCGGTCGAGCGTCCCGTTGACGAACCGCAGCAGGTCGGTGCGCCCCGGGGCGACCGCGATGCCGTAGGGCTCGGCGTCCAGCGCGGCGCCACGCACCTCGAGGCGACGGTCCTCCAGGGCGAACCCGGTGAGGATGGCGTCGTCGGTGGTCGCGGCGTCGACCTGCTCCTGCTGGAGCAGCACGAGGCAGTCGCTGTTCTCGGGGACGCCGACCACCGTGGGAGGTCGCCCGTTCGCCCCGCGGCTGTTCTGCAGGGTGGCGATCGAGGTGGTGCCCAGGGGGGCGCACACCGGCCGGCCCCCGAGGTCGGCGATGCCGGTCACCGGTGAGGTCCGCGGCACGACGAGGCGTTGCGCCGCCTCGTAGTAGACCGCGGACATGCCGACCTGGCGCTTGCGTTCGCAGGTGATGGTCATGGCCTGCACCACCATGTCCACCGAGCCGTCGAGCAGGTTCGGGATGCGCTGCGCGGAGCTCTCGATGCGGAACCGCACGCGGGACGGATCGCCGAGGATCGCGCGGGCCATCTCCCGGGCCACGGCGACGTCGAGCCCGGTCAGCTCGCCGGTGCGCGGGTCGCGGTAGCTCAGCGGGACCGTCGCCTGGTCGACCCCGACGATCAGGGCGCCCCGGGCCACGATCGCGGCCATCGTCGACCCCGCGGGCATGGCGCCGGGCGGCGGCGGGGGAGTGGGGGTGAGGCTCACGCGGGGGTCGCCGCAGCTGGTGTCGCGCGCGGCGGTGGCCGGACCGGTGACCACCGTGGTGCCCGCGGGCACCGGGCGGACGGGCTCCACCGGCGTCGTCGGCGCCGCCGACGAGCAGCCCGCGACGAGGGCGACGAGCAGCACGAGCAGGGCCGACCGGCGCCCCACCCGTCGGCCCGCCGTCACCGGTACTCCTGCAGCCGCGGCCACACGCCCGCGACGAGCCCACCGGCCGCCACGAGGGTCAGCAGCACGATGCCGAGGGGGAGGAGCAGCGTCGCCGCCCGGGCGGTGTCCGCGTCCCGGGCGCTCGTCGTCGAGGTGGTGGCCACGGCGCGGTCGAGCGCGTCGAGGACCTGCTGCACCGAGCCCTGCCCGCCGTCGGCGCCGGCGGCGAGCGCGAGGGCCACGGCCTGGTCGTACTGCCCGCTGACGTCGAGCGTGCGGACCAGCTCGTGGACGACGATGCCGCGCCGCCCCGCGTCCTGGGCGGCCGTGGCGTCGTCGGCCACCGGTCCGTCGCCCGCGGCGGTGCGCGCGCGGTCCAGCAGCCCCTCCCACCCGTAGAGGGCGATGCTGCGGCTCACGTAGTCCTGCTCGTAGGCGCCCCCGGTCGAGCGCGCGACGAGCGTCAGGATCTCGTCGCTGCGGGACTGGAGCACGGCGACCCGGGCGGCGACGAGCTCCCGGTTCGGCTCCGCGCCGGCGTCGCGGGCGTTCGCCGTGGCGAGCGCACTCACCCCCAGGGCGACGACCGTCCACACCCCGAGCAGCGCCAGGGCCGCCCCGGCCACGACCACGCCCGGGGTGCGGCGCCGCTTCGTGGTGTGGGCGATCCGCCGGTGCAGCCGCCACGTCGCGAGGAGCGCGGCGAGGAGCACGAGGAGGGCGAGCACCGTCAGGACCCCGCCGTCCGCCCCGTCCTGGGCGTCGGCGAGCGCGGCGGACTGGAGGTCCCCGATCTGCTGGGCCGCCGGCAGCAGGTCCGTGCGCAGGAAGGCGGACGCCTCCCGCAGGTAGGCCGAGCCGTAGGAGAGGCCCTGTCGGTCGACGGCCCGGGCCGTCTCCACCAGCCCGGTGTAGGCCGGGAGCCCCTCGGTGAGGGTGGTGACCGCCGCCGCGTCCGCGCCGGTCCCGCTCGACGCGGCGCCGAGGACCGCCAACGCGCGACCCGCGGCGGCGAGGTCGGTCTGGTAGCGCAGGCGCAGCGTCGCCGGTTCGGCGGCGCCGAGCAGGAAGCCCTGCCCGGCGCTCGCGTCGGCGTCCGAGAGCGCGCGGTACAGCTCCTGCGCCGAGGCGGTGAGCGGCCCGCTGCGCTCCACGACGTCGTCCGCCGCCGCGCCGGTGCGCAGCGCGGCGACCAGCGCCAGCACCCCGGCCAGCAGCACCAGCAGCAGGGTGATCAGGCCGGCGCGCGCCAATTGGCCGACCCGCGTGGTGCGTCCGAGCTCGACGGCGGAGGCCACCCGCTCCCGCCAGGTGGGGGACGGCCCGGCGTCGGGAAGGAGCCCGGGCGCCGGCCGCTCCGAGGTGACGCTCACCGTGTCCACCCCCTCCCGTCGTGGTGTCGATCACCCTAGCCGAGGGGACCGACGACGTGGCCGGGTCGAGCGGGGGCGGGCCGCGGGCTCAGTACGGCGCGTAGGCCCAGCCGAGCGGCCGCTGGAAGAAGTCCACCGGCACGATGCCGACCTGGTGGTGGGCGCTGGAGGACACGACCCGGCCGTCGCCGAGGGAGAGCGCGACGTGTCCGTCGGAGGAGGTGTCGTAGAAGACCATCGCGCCGCGGGGGGCGTGGCGCCAGTCGCTGTGCTGCTGCTGCTGGGACTCCCAGTCCTGGATCGCGCTGGCGTAGTGCCCCTGGGTGCCGAAGGCGTTCTCGACGGCCCGCTCGCACCAGTTCTCGTAGTTCGTCGACCCGATCTTCGACTCGAACCGGTCGATCGCGGCGTCGATCTTCGTCGCCTGCGCCTGCATCCCGGCCGCCTTGGTCAGCTCCGGCACCGTTGCGGCCGCCGAGGTCGGCTCCGCGGACACCGGCGCCACCGCGGCGTTCCCGACGGCTGGGGTGCTCCCGGCGGTCAGGTGGAGGTCCGCGGCGACCGTGGTGATCGCGGGGGCGGAGATCGTCGTCGCGTGCGCGCCGATCCCGCCGAGGGCGGCAGCACCCACGGCGCCGGCGGCGATGCCGAGCACGGCGGTGAGCGGGTGGACGCCGAGGGACGGGGCGCCGAGGGCAGCGGTCATGGTGCGGGGTCACCTCTTCCAGGCGGCGGACCGGTCGTGGGAGCGGGGGAACGTGACCGGGCCGTGATCCGACCGGGGCACTTTAGCAACCGAATCGTGATCCGCACGTCGACCCCGATTCCTTTCCGTGTCGGCGGGCGGAATTTTGCCGATTCTTTCCCGATACGATTCGAAGGACGTCGTCGACCGAGAGGACCGTCATTCGTGTCGGCACATCTGAGCTGGCTGGAAGCTGCCGTCATCGGGGCGCTGCAGGGCGTCGCCGAATTGTTCCCGGTGTCCAGTCTGGGCCATTCGATCCTGTTGCCCGCGGTGCTCGGCGGCTCCTGGGCGCGCGATCTGGACGTCACCGCGAAGGACTCGCCCTATCTCGCCTTCGTGGTCGGCCTGCACGTCGCCACCGCGCTGGCCATGATCGTCTACTTCTGGCGTGACTGGGTGCGAATCCTCACCGGCCTGGTCACCAGCGTCCGGGACCGCCGGGTGGAGAACGACGACCAGCGGCTCGCCTGGATGCTCGTCCTCGCGACGATCCCGGTCGGGCTCGCGGGGCTCGTCCTCGACCAGCTCTTCCGCACGCTGCTCGCGAAGCCGGTGCCGACCGCCGCGTTCCTCGTGGCGAACGGGTTGCTGCTCATCGCCGTCGAGGAGCTCGCGCGACGCCGGGCCGGCGCGGCGGGTTCGGCGGGCGCGGCAGGCCCGGCGGGCGCGACGGGACCGGGGGCCGGGGCGGTGGACGCCCCGACCGTCCGGCTGGACGCCCCCACCCAGGTCCTGCGCGGCTCCCGGGTCGCCACGGCGACGACCCCCGAGGAGCAGGCCGACGCCCGGCTCGCCCGCCTGCCGCTGCTGACCGCGGTGCTGATCGGCGCCGCCCAGATCCTGGCCCTGCTCCCGGGGATCAGCCGCTCCGGCGCGACGATCGGCAGCGGCCTGCTGTCGAAGCTCTCCCACGAGGACGCCGCCCGGTTCGCGTTCCTCCTGGCGACGCCGGTGATCCTGGCGGCGGGGGTGCTCAAGCTGCCGGAGCTGTTCGGTCCGGCGGGCGACGGCATCCGCGGCCAGGTGCTGCTGGGCTCGGTGCTCTCCGGGGTCGGGGCGTACGTCTCGGTGCGCTTCCTGACCCGGTACTTCGAGCACCGCTCGATGCGCCCGTTCGGTGTCTACTGCATCGTCGCGGGCGCCGCGTGCCTCGCGTGGTTCACCCTGGCCTGAGCCGTTCCCGCCGGTCGGTGCCGTCCGGTCAGTGCCACCCGTACGCGGAGCGCAGTTCGCCGGCGACCCGGTCGAAGCGGTCCTTCGGCATCACCGCGCCCTCCCGCCGGATGCCGTGCTCGGGCACCTCGAGCACGCGGTCGAGCCGCACGTAGGAGTCGCGGCCCTCGCGGTCCCAGGGCCCGGAGCCGATCGGGACCCAGTTCGCGTCGTCGGCCCGGTGGCCCTGCGAGGAGAGCATCAGCCCGAGCAGCTCCCCGGCCTCGGCGGCGCGGGCGACGACGAGCACCGGCCGGTCCTTGCCCTGCGAGGCGTCCTCCTCGAACGGCACCCAGGTCCAGACGATCTCGCCCGGGTCGGCGGCACCGTCGAGATCGGGGGCGTAGCTGATCTGCCGCGCGCGCTCCGAGGACGGCACCGTCCGGACACCGCCCGGCGCGGGCGGGCCCGCGGCGTCGCGCTGCCCCGGCCCCTTCTCCTCGGTCGAGGTCAGCATGTCCAGCCCGACCTGCAGTGCCTTGCCCACGAAGTCCCCGAATCCGGCCATGGCGCACAGCATGCCGAACGCCCCCTAGGGTCGGGCGGTGACGGTGCTCCTCGTGGTCGTCGGCGCCATGTCCGCCGCCGTGCTCCTGGCGGGGGCGGGCGACCGGTTGCGGCTGCCCTGGCCGGTCCTGCTCCTGCTGCTCGGCGCGGCGGCGGCCTTCGTGCCGGGGATCGAGGCCCCGGACATCGACCCGGAACTGATCCTCCCGCTGTTCCTCCCGCCGCTGCTCTTCGCGACCGCGCAGCGCACCTCGTGGGCGCTGTTCCGCCAGCGCTGGCGGGCGATCGCCTTCCTCGCCGTGGGCCTCGTGGTGGCGACGGTGGCAGCGGTGGCGGGCACGCTGGTCGCCCTCACCGCGGTGCCGGTGGCCGCGGCGCTCGCCCTCGGCGCCGCCGTCGCCCCGCCCGACCCGGTCGCGGTCGAGGCCGTCGCCGGACCGCTGCGGGTGCCGCGCCGCCTCGTCGCGACCCTGCAGAGCGAGGGGCTGTTCAACGACGCCACGTCGCTGGTCGTGTTCACCACCGCGATCGCCGCCGCGACGGCGGGCGGTGAGCTCGGCAGCGGGACGATCGTGCTGCGGTTCGTCTACGGCGCGGTGGTGGCGGTGGCGCTCGGGTTCGCCGCGGCGTGGCTCGTCCGCCGGCTGCTCGACCGGCTCACCGACGTCGTCGCCGGCAACGGGCTCACCCTCGTCCTGCCGTTCGCGGTGTACCTGGCCGCGGACGCGCTCGGCGCATCCGGCGTGATCGCCGTGGTGGTCACGGCGCTGCAGGTGCGCCAGCACGCCGACGCCGACGCCTCCGAGGCCCGCCTGACGGCGACGTCGTTCTGGAACGTCGTCGAGCTGCTCGTGACCGGGGTGGCCTTCGCCCTGATCGGGCTGGAGCTGCGCGCCGTGGTCGAGCAGGCCGACCGCTCGCTCGGGGAGATCCTCGCGCACGCCGCCGTCGTGTGTGTGGTCGTCGTCGGCGTGCGGGCGGCCTGGATGACGGTGACCTGGCTGGCCTACGCGCGGCAGGCCGCACGGCGGGGCGAGGAGCGCGCCCCGGCGACGGCGGCGGAGGCCGCGGTCCTGACGTGGGCGGGGATGCGGGGGCTCGCGACCCTCGCCCTGGCCCTCGCGATCCCGCTGACCCTCGACGACGGGAGCCCGTTCCCCGACCGGGCGGAGCTGGTCATCATCGCCTGCGCCGTGCTCGTGGTGACCCTGGTCGGGCCCGGTCTGACGCTGCCCTGGCTGGTCCGGTGGCTCGGGCTGCGGGAGGACGACGGGGTGGCGGCGGCCGCCGAACGCGACCTCGCCCTGCGTGCCCGCCGGGCGGCGCTCGACGAGCTGCGCACCGTCGACCGCGAGGCGCTCGGGGTCGACGACGAGCAGGGCGAGCAGGTCCTCGACGCCGTGCGCACCCGCTTCGGGCGGATCGGGCGGACCCTCGCGGGCGACGACGTGCCCCGGGCCGGCGCCACGGACGACGACGCCGACGAGGACTACCGCGAGCGCCTGGCCCGGCTCCAGCGGCGGCGCGACCAGTGGCAGCGCGTGCAGACCGTGGCGCTCGCCGCCGCCCGGCGCGAGGTCGTGGCCGCTCGCGCGGAGCCCGGCGTCGACCCGGAGGTCGCCGACCGGGTGCTCCGGCGGTTGGACGTGCGGACCCTCGGTGCCGGAGGCCTGTGAGCACTCAGTGGGGCTATCGGCCCACCGAGTGCTCACCTGGCGAGCGCAGCGAGCCACACCGTGACCGCCTCCGCCCCGGCGTCGCGGTGCCCCTGGACCCGGTCGCCGAGGTAGGACGAGCGACCACGCCGGGGCGCCATCGTCTCGGTCGACGCCGCACCCTTCCGGGCGGCGTCGAGGGCGTCCGACGCGGACCCGGACGAGGCGAGCGTGGACGCCGCGGGCAGCAGGGCGTCGAGCATCGTGCGGTCCCCGGCCTTCGCCCCGCCGAGGTCGGAGACGCCGTCGGCGGCCGCCTGCAGCGCCGTCGCCCAGGTCCCGCCGTCGGCCAGGTGCTCCGCCGCGTGCAGCAGCCCCGTCGCGTAGAGCGGGCCGGAGGTGCCGCCGATCGCCCGCCGCAGGGTGGCGGCCAGCCCCTGGAGCACCGCCACCGGGTCGTCCCAGCGGTAGGAGTCGAGCGCGTCGGTGATCGCGTCCGCCCCGCGGTTCAGCGAGGTGCCGAGGTCGCCGTCGCCGGTGGCGGTGTCCAGCTCGGTGAGGTGCGGCTCGGCCTCGCGGACCGCCGCGCACACGGCCTCGACCGCGTCCCGCATCCCCTCCGGCGCCGCGACCCCCGAGGACGTGGCCGCCGCCGCCTCCTCGGGGGCGTCCGGCACCAGCGCCACCCCGTCGGCCACGACGCCCGCGCCGGACGGCCACGCCGCCGAGCGGGCCGGGGCGTCGAGCAGCTCCAGGCGCGCGTCGTCGAGCCCGAGGACGGCGACGGAGAAGCCGGCCATGTCGATCGAGGACAGGAACGTGCCGGCCCAGGCCCGCTCCACGGTCACGTCCCGCGCCGCCAGGTGCTCGAGCGCCCGGCGCAGCAGGATCGACAGCTCCATCGGCGGCGTCGCCCCCGTGCCGTTGACCAGCACCGCGACCCGGTCGCCCGCGCCGAAGCCGCGGTCGTCGCAGACGGTGTCGAGCACCTCGTCGACGAGCTCGTCGGCCGGGCGCAACGACTCGCGCCGCACCCCCTGCTCGCCGTGGATGCCCAGGCCGATCTCGATCTGGTCGGCCTCGAGGACGAAGCCGGGCTCACCCGCCGTCGGGACGGTGGCGGCCGAGAGCGCGACCCCCATCGTGCCCACCGCCGCCGCGGCGTCCCGAGCGGTCCGGGCCACCTCCTCCAGGGACGCCCCCGCGTCGGCGGCCGCGCCCGCCACCTTCGTCACGAACACCGTCCCGGCGAGACCGCGGCGCCCGGCGGTGACGTCGTCGTCGGCGTCGAGGGCGACGTCGTCCGCGACCGTCACCATCTCGCACGCGATCCCCTCGGCCCGGGCGAGCTGGGCGGCGAGCCCGAAGTTGAGCCGGTCGCCGGTGTAGTTCATGACGACGAGCAGCACCCCCGGGTGGTCGCGGAAGGCGCGGATGCCGGAGAGCACGGCGTCGGCGGAGGGGGAGGCGAACACCTCGCCGCACACCGCGCCGGCGAGGTGGCCCGGGCCGACGTAGCCGGCGTGGGCGGGTTCGTGGCCCGAGCCGCCACCGGAGAGCACCGCGACCCGATCCGTCGGCAGGTCCGTCCGGACGAGCACGGTGGTGCCCTCGACGAGGGCCGCGCCCGGGGTGGACCGGACCACGCCCTCGAGCGCCTGGCCCACCACGTCCCCGGCGTCGTTGATCAGCTTCTTCACGCCGACGGGTTACCCGCGACGGTCACCCGTTCAGCCTCGACGTCACCCCGTTGCGGTCGAACCGGTGGGTGTAGCCCGGACGGATCCTGGCAATGAGAACGTCCGCGACGACAGGAGGCCGATGGGGATCCAGCTCGGGCCCGCCACGGGAGCCCACCGTGCGGTGCGCCCCGGACCGTCGTGGCCCCGGATCGCCCTCGGGGCGGTCGCCCTGGTCGCGCTCGGCGTCGTCGTCGGTCTGCTCGTGGCCCCCCGTGCCCCCGAGGTCACCGTCCCCGCGCCGAGCACCGTGGTGACCTCGCCCGTCTCCTCGGCCCCGGCGAGCTCGCACCCGACGATGCTCGGTCAGGTGGTCCGGGTCGACTCCGGCGACGAGGTCGTGGTGCGGGTCGGCGACTCGGAGGCCGTCGTCGCCGTGCTCGGGATCAGCGCGCCCCGGTCGGCCGGCGCCCAGCGGGCGACGGGGGAGTGCGGCGCCGCCGAGGCGCTGCGGTTCGCCGACCGGACCCTGTCCGGGCAGACGGTCACGCTCGTGCCGGACCCGACCGTCCCCGAGGTCGACGACGCCGGCCGCCGCCTCGCCTACGTCGTGCTGCCCTCGCAGCTCAGCTACACCGACGCGGCGCTGCTCGCGGGTGTCGTCGCCGCGGACACCACCCGCAGGCTCTGGTACGCGCCGGTCTTCGCCCGCGAGCAGGCCGAGGCCGTCGCCGACGACCGCGGCATCTGGGGTGCCCCGTGCCGCGCCGAGCCGGGGCAGCCCTTCCCGGCGGAGCGCTGAGGCTTCCCGACGACGGGTCGGTGCGGGTCGGTGCGGGTCGGTCATGATGTCCCCATGCCCGAGATGCACGTCCGCCTCCGCCGGCCCGACGGCACCACCGAGCGGGTGTACTCGCCGTCGCTGGTGCTCGCCGAGTACCTCGAGGAGGGCACCATGTACCCGCTCGATGACTTCGGGCGCCGGACCCGCGCGGCGTTGACCGAGGCGAGCGAGCGCGTGCGGGCGAAGTACGGCTTCCCGTGCAGCCGCGCGGCCGCCTCCCTGGCCGGCGTCGAGGCGCGCCTGGCCCGGCAGACCGGCGGCGGGGTGCTGGTCGAGGCGATCGAGCGCTAGCGACCGCCGCCGAGCACGCCACCCACCAGGCCGCCGACCCCCTGGAGGACCTCGCCGACCGCACCCGGACGGCGGGTCGGCCGGTCGGTGTCCGGGGCCTCGTCGTCCTGGTCCTGGTCCGGCTCCACCCGGGTCGGGGCGGGCTCGGTGGCCTCCGGGGTGGTCGGTTCGGCGGTCCGCGTGGGCGCGGGCCGGGACGTCCGGCCGCTCTCGGCGGTGGGCGTCGTCCGCCGCACCGGCTGCGCGACCGGTTCCGACGACGGTTCCTCCGCCGGGGCCTCCGACGACTCCTGCGACGACTCCTCGGCGGCGGGCGGAGCGGCGGGCACGACGATCGCCGGCGGCCCGGCGGTGTCGGGTGCGCCGACGGTGGCGCCCCCGGCGACCACGGCCGGCCGGTCGTCGGCCGACACCTCGGCGACCGGCCCGGAGGACGCGATCGCGACGGTCCCGGCAAGGACGGCGCTGGCGGCGAGCCCCGCCAGCACGAGCGCCCCGCGCGTCCCGGTGCTGCGGGGCACCGCGGTGCGGGCGGGCGCGCGGCCGACCACGGTGAGGCCGCCGAGACCCGTCGTCGCGGCCGGACCGAGCGCCCGGACGCCGGGGGTGACGCCGGGGGCGGTGAGCAGGGCGGCCGTGGGCGGCTCGGCCTCGACCAGGGCGCGGCGCAGGGCGCCGGAGGCGGTCGCGGCGTCGGGCCGGTCGGCGGGGTCGGTCGCGGTCATCCCGGCGAGCAGGTCGGTGACGTCGCCCGGTACGCCCTCGGGCAGGGCCGGACCGTGGTCGAGCCGCGCCTGCGCGGCCGAGAGCGGGTCGCCCGGGAAGGCGCGTCGGCCGGTGAGGGCCTCGATCAGCACCAGGCCGAGGGCGTAGAGGTCCGCCGGGGCGCCGGCGATCTCCCCGCGGACCTGTTCCGGCGCGAGGTACGGCGCGGCGCCCACGGTCAGTCCGGTGTCGGTGATGCGCGGGGCGTCGGCGACGAGGGCGACGCCGAAGTCGGCGAGGTGGGCCCGTCCGTCGCCGTCGAAGAGCACGTTGGCGGGAGTGACCCCGCGGTGGGTGACACCGGCCCGGTGCAGGTGGTCGAGGGCGCCGCTGACGACGGCCGCGGTGCGCAGCGCGACCGCGAGCCCCAGCCCGCCGTCCGTCGTCGCGAGTCGCGAGGTCAGCGACCCCCCGCCGAGCAGGGCCATCACGACGAAGGCGCGGCCGTCGTGCTCCTCGACGTCGTAGACCGGGACGAGCCCCGGGTGGTCGAAGCGGGCGAGCAGGGTGAGCTCGCGGTCGGCCCGCGGGTCGCACTCGACCCGGAAGATCTTCACCGCCGCGTCGCGCCCGAGCAGGGTGTCGTGCGCGCGGATCACCACCGAGCCGACACCACGGCCCAGGACCGCGCCGGGTTCGTAGCGGGCGGACAGGCGTGTCGGCAACGTCGGAACGGCCACCGTCGTCATGCCGGGTCTACCTCCACCGCTCGCGGGCCACGGCATCGTCCCGTGCGGTTACCCCGTTCGGCTCACTCACACGTCCCGATTCCCCCGAAGATGTGAGAGCGCACCGTCGGGGTGACCGACCCGTCTGAATCGTTGACAGAAGTTGCAGTCCCGAGTAGAACTTTTCGACGGGTCGCCCGGTCTCGAGCCGCGTGTGACCTGCACGAAAAGCACTCCCGGGTCTCCCGGGGACGAACCGCAAGGACGCGACGAGCAGTGGGCGCCGAGGGCCTCGACGACGAGGACGTACCCGCCCTGACCACCGGTCAGGCCGCGGACGTCCTCGGGGTGCAACCGGCGTTCCTGCGCAGTCTGGACGCGGGTCGGATGCTCCGTCCGCAGCGATCGGCGGGCGGGCACCGGCGTTGGACACGCCGGCAACTGACCCTCGCCGCCAGGGTGCGCGCGCTCTTCGACGAGGGGCTGACCCTCACCGCGGCCTGGAAGGTCGTCTCCCTGGAGGACCGGGTGGGCGAGGTCGAGCGCGAGCGCGACGTCGCCCTGGCCGAGCTCGACCGCACACGCCGGGAACTGGCCCGTGTGCGCCGGGGGTCGGCCGAGGCAGTGAAGGCCCGCACCGGGACCACCACCCGGACCGGGTCGTCCGTGCACGCGAACCGCGTGCCCGGACTCCCGCGCGTCACGGGGACCTCCCCGTCGGCCGCGTGCCCGTCGACCACCCCTGCGACCACCACGGACATCACCTCGCCATGAAGCTCATCGACCCGTCCCGCACCCACCGCCCGACCGTGCTCCGCCGTCCGATGCCGCCCTCGCTGGCCCGCATCCCGCTCGTGGACCTGTGCACCTGCAAGCACCCCCGCGAGTCCCACGAGCACTACACCGTCGCGCAGGACTGCGCGCAGTGCGACTGCCGCGCCTTCGTGCGCTGGGAGCCCGCGGGTATCTGACCCGCATCCGCCCGGGCCCTCGTCCCGCCGTCACCGACGGCGGAGCGGGGGCCTCTCGCGTCCCACGGCGCAGGAGACCCGCACCGCTTCCGAGGGCGTGGTGCGCCGCTCCCGCCTACCCTCGGAGCCGTGACGACCGTCGACGAACCGGCGCGCACCGCCCCGGTGGTGGTCCCACCGGTGATCGCCGCGCCGCATGCCCTCGTCGTCGGGGCCGGGATCGCCGGTCTGGCCGCCGCCACGTCGTTGCACCGCGCGGGCTGGCGGGTCACCGTCTGCGAGCGCGCTCCGGCCCGCCGCACCGGGGGCTACTTCGTCCGGCTCGCCCCGGAGGGCGTGGAGGCGGCCGAGCGGCTCGGCGTCGACGAGGCCCTGCGCAGCCGCCTCCCGGCCGACGGCATCATCACCGGGGTCGACGGGCGCGGTCGGACGACCTCGCGGGTCGACGCGGCCGTCGTCGAGGACGGCGTGAGCCTGGCGCTGGTGCGCGGGGACCTCGAGGCGGCGCTCTGGGAGGGACTGCCCCCGGAGGTGGAGGTCCGCTTCTCCTGCGCCCCGGACGCCGTCGCCGACGACGGCACGGTCACCCTCGACGGCGCGACCGGGCGGTGGGACCTCGTGGTCGCCGCGGACGGGGTGCGCTCCGCGGTGCGGGAGATGGTGTTCGGCCCCGAGGCGGCCTTCCGGCACGACTTCGACCACGTGGTCGTCTCGGCGGTCCTGCCCCGGCTGCCGGGCACCCTCGTCGAGGGGGACTACGTGGTGCTCGTCGAGCCCGGCCGTACCGCGCACCTCATGGCGATGGCGGGCCACGACCCGGTCGTCTTCTTCACCTACCGCGCCGACCTCGCCCAGGCGGCCGGCACGGAGCCCGCCGCGCGGCCGGAGGAGGCGCTCCGGGCGGTCTACGGGGACTTCGACGGGCTCATGCCGGAAATCCTCGACCTCGTGGGCGAGGCCGGCACCACCCACGCCGACACCGTGGGTCAGATCCACCTCCGGCGCTGGAGCAGCGGACGAGTGGTCCTGTTGGGTGACTCGGCATGGTGCCCGACGCTCTACTCCGGTCACGGCTCGGCGCTCGCGCTCGCCGGCGGCGAGGCCCTCGGCCGCCACCTGCGGGTTCCCGACGACGGGATCGGTCCCGACGTGCCCTCCGCGCTCGCCGCCTGGGAGGCCGAGCGCCGCCCCGGCACCCGCTCCGCCCGCTCCGCGGCCCGCCGGGCGCGGCACTTCTTCCTGCCGGGGAACCGGGTGGTGACCGTGCTGCGCGCGACCGCGCTGCGGGTCGCCTCGTGGCCGATCGTCTCCCGGCTGCTCGGCAGCGGCGCCCGCACGCGCGCCGCGGACCTCCACCGGGCGGACGTTCACCGGACGGACACCTCGTCGTCCGGGTCGACCACCCGTCCGGGTCCGTAGACTGTCGCTCGATCGGAACTGCAGGGTCCCGTCGTAGGCTGGATCTCCGATCACTGCAGGGCACCGGCGTTTTCACCGCCGAGAACGCCGGGAAGAGACCCCTCGGGCCGCGCCACCACGGCGTCCCCTCCGCCCCGCACGTTCGTGTGTCGAAAGGACGAGTCCCACCCCCCATGCACCCCGACCGCATCGTCGATACCCCGCGGCCCTCCCGTTCGCTGCTGGCCCGGCTGGCCGACCCCCTGGGCGTCGCCCGGGCCGCGGTCGACGCGCTGGACCCCTCGCGGTACCGGGGACGGCGGGTGTGGCGCGGTGACGGACGGGTCCACATCGGCGTGCCCGCGACGGCCCGGGAGTCGGGCTCGGAGCTGCTGCGCGCGGTGGAGAAGGCCCTCACCGCGCACCCGGCGGTCGACTGGGCGAGCGTGAACGCCGCGCTCGGCGTGGTCGTGGTGGCCCTCGCCGAGGACGCCGGCGGCGCCGACGACCTCGGCGAGACGGTGGACGACCTCGTCGACCTCGTCGAGGTGCTGGAGGAGCAGGAGCAGGTCGCCGACGGCGACGCCCACCCCGCGGGCGGCCACTCGCCGACCGCGGTGTCGCAGGCCCTCACGACCTTCGCCGCCGACCTGGCCGGTCTCGGCGCCGCCGGGATCGGCTCGATCCTGCGTCGCACGCCGCTGCCGGTCGAGCTGGCCTCCGCGGCCTCCTTCGTCGACCACCAGCCGCGTCTGCGGGCCGCCGTCGAGCGCGCCCTCGGGCGGCAGCGGGCGGACATCCTGCTCGCCCTCACCAACGCCGCGGGCCAGGGCCTCGGCCAGGGCTCGACGGGCCTGCTCGTCGACGCCGCCTACCGCGCCCTGCAGATCGCCGAGGCGCGGGCGGCGCACGACGCCTTCACCCGCGCCGAGCCGCGCCTGATGGCCGACCCCGAGCAGGTGACCGCCGCCGCCGACGACGCGACGACGCTGGACGCCCGGCCGGTGCCGTTCCCGCTCGGCCCGGTCGAGCGGCACGGCGACCAGGTCGGTCTCGCCGCCCTCGGTGGCTTCGGGACCACGCTCGCGCTCGGCGGCCCCCGACGGGCCGTCGGGGTCGCGCTGTCCACCCTGCCCAAGGCGGGCCGGATGGGCCGCGAGGGCTTCGCGACGACGTTCGGCCGGGTGCTGTCCCGCCGCGGTGCCGTGGTCGTCGAGCCGACGGTCCTGCGCCGGATGGACCGCATCGACACCGTGGTGCTCGACGCCTCCGCCCTGACCACCGGGGCGCTCATGCTGGGCGACCTGGCGCTGGTGGACGGCGACGGGCTGACCGCCCCGGACGGCACCCCCGTGTCGGTCGAGTCGCTGACGCCCCTGGTGCACGAGCTGTTCGACCCGTCCGACGCCACCCGGACCGCGTCCCACCACGCCGGGTGGTCACTCGCGCCGCTGCCCGCCGGGCAGGAGGACGAGCCCGTCGTCGCCCAGGCGGTCGACGCGCTCCGCACCGACGGCGCGACCGTCGTGCTCGGCCTCTCCCACGGCGGCTCCGACGACCGGGCCCTGGTGGCCGTCGTCGGCGCCCTCCCTGAGCCGGCCGCCGCGGCCGAGGCGCTCGGGGCGGCGGCCCGCCGGGCCGGCCTGACGCTCGTCGTCGGGACCGAGGACCAGACGTCGGCCCCCGCGTCCGACGGCGAGTCCGACGGCGAGGCCGGCCCCGAGGCCCTGCCCGGTGCCGACGGCGCCGTCCCCGCCACCCGCCGCACGGTGGACCGGCAGGTCCCCGGCGGCGAGGGACTGGCGACGGCCGTGCGGTTGCTGCAGCTCGAGGGCGCAGGCGTCCTCGTGGTCTCGCGTGACCGTCGGGCGCTCGCCGCCGCCGACCTCGGCATCGGGGTCACGCGCGCCGACGGCATCCCGGCCTGGGGCGCCCACGTGCTGGTCGGGGACGACCTCGCCACGGCCGCCCTACTCATCGAAGGGGTCAAGGTCGCGAAGGCGACGTCCGGCCGGTCCGTCGGGCTGGCCCGGGCGGGCACCGTGCTCGGCGCCGCGATGGCCACGGCCGGGACGGCGCCCCGTGGTGCCTCGCTCGCCGGCCTCGCGGTGAACGGCGCCGCCGGCGTCGCGCTCGGGGCCGGGGCCTGGTCGGCCTCGGAGCTGGGCCGCAAGACCCTCGTGCCGGGCGTCTCCCGCACGCCGTGGCACGTCATGCCGGCCGAGACCGTGCTGACCCGCCTCGACGCAGGAGAGCAGGGGCTCACCGCCGCCGAGGCGGCCCGTCGCGTCCGGGAGGACCCGGCCGCCGCCGAGGAGACCACCTCGCTGGGGCGGGCCTTCATCGAGGAGCTCAACAACCCGCTGACCCCGGTGCTCGCGGGCGGCGCCGTGCTCTCCGCGGCCATCGGCGCCATCGCCGACGCCGCCATCGTCGTCGGCGTCACCGCCGCCTCCGCGCTCATCGGCGGGGTCCAGCGCGTGGTCACCGACCGCGCCGTGGCCGGCCTGCTGGAGCGTTCGTCGACCCGGGCCCGGGTGCTGCGCGACGGGGTGCCGGTCGCCGTCACCGCCGAGGACGTCGTCGTGGGCGACGTCATCGAGCTGGGGCCGGACGACGTGGTGCCGGCGGACTGCCGCGTGCTGCGGGCCGACGCCCTGGAGCTCGACGAGTCGTCGCTGACCGGCGAGTCGCTGCCGGTGCCGAAGACCGCCGCACCCGTCATCGCGCGGTCCGTCGCCGACCGGCGCTCGATGCTCTACGAGGGCACCACCGTCGCCACCGGCCGGGGACGCGCCGTCGTCGTCGCCACCGGGTCGTCGACCGAGGTCGGCCGGTCGACCGCCGCCGCCCGGGCGAACGCCCCGGTCGCGGGCGTGGACCAGCGGCTCTCCGGCATCACGAAGATCACCACGCCGCTCGCGCTGGCGTCCGCGGCCGCCGTCGTCGGGGCCGGTGCCGTGCGCGGCCTCCCGATGAACCAGAACCTGCACTCCGGGGTCGGCCTCGCCGTCGCCTCGGTGCCCGAGGGCCTGCCGTTCATCGTCTCCGCCGCGCAGCTGGCCTCCGCCCGCCGCCTCAGTGCGGAAGGGGCCCTCGTCCGGAACCCGAAGACGATCGAGGCCGTCGGCCGCGTCGACGTCCTGTGCTTCGACAAGACCGGCACGCTCACCGAGGGCAAGCTCGCGCTCTCCGCGATCTCCGACGGCGTGAAGCTCCGGCCCACCGACCGGCTGCGCAAGCGGCAGCGGCGGGTGCTCGCGGCGGCGCTGCGGGCGACACCGCGGCCGAAGGCGGGGGAGCGGCTCGCGCACCTCACCGACCGCGCCGTGGTGTTCGGGGCCCAGTCCTTCGACGTCGACCCCGAGCACAAGCGCGCCGCCTGGTGGCCGGTGGCCTCGCTCGACTTCGACCCCAGCCGCGGCTACCACGCCACGCTGGGCGAGGCCCGGAGCGAGGAGGGGCTCAAGGAGCAGGTGCTCTCGGTGAAGGGCGCCCCCGAGGTCGTCATCGCCCGCTGCGTCGACTGGGGCGGCACCGAGCTCGACGACGAGGCGCGCCAGCGGCTCGTGGAGCACACCGACCTGCTGGCCGGCCAGGGCATGCGCGTGCTCGCGGTGGCCGAGCGGTCGCGGCCGTGGGGCGACGCCCCCGAGCACGGGCTCGAGGTCACCGACGACGACGTGGCCGAGCTCAGCTTCGTCGGCTTCGTCGGCTTCACCGACCCGGTCCGCGCCGGCTCGCAGGCCACCGTGCGCGACCTGCGCGAGGCCGGGGTCCAGGTCGTCATGATCACCGGCGACCACCCCAGCACCGCCGAGGCCGTGGCGGAGGAGCTCGACGTCCTGAACGGCGGGATCGTCATCACCGGTCAGGAGATGGACGAGCTCGACGACGACGCCCTGGACGCGGTCCTGCCGACGGTGCGCGTGGTCGCCCGCGGCACGCCCGCGCACAAGGTCCGCGCGGTCCAGGCCTTCCAGCGGCTCGGGCGCACGGTCGCCATGACCGGCGACGGCGCGAACGACGCCCCCGCGATCCGGCTGGCCGACGTGGGCATCGCGCTCGGCCGCCGCGGGACGCCCGCGGCGCGGGCCGCCGCCGACCTCGTCGTGACCGACGACCGCCTCGAGACCATCCTCGCGGCGCTCGTCGAGGGCCGGGCCATGTGGGCGTCGGTGCGCGAGGCGCTCGGCGTGCTCGTCGGCGGCAACATCGGCGAGATCGCGTTCACCGTCCTCGGGGCGTCGACCACGGGGACCTCGCCGCTGACGGCCCGCCAGCTCCTGCTGGTCAACCTCCTCACCGACCTCGCCCCGTCGCTGGCGCTGGCCGTGCGCGCCCCGGCACCGGGGGACGCGCGGTCGCTGCTGGCCGAGGGACCCGAGGCGTCGCTCGGCGACGCCCTCAACCGCGAGATCGCGCTGCGGGCGGCGGCCACGGCCGGGGGCGCGACGCTGGCCTGGATCCAGGCGCAGGCGACGCCGTACGGCAGCCCGGCCCGGGCCCGCACGGTGGCGCTCGCGGCCCTCGTCGGGACGCAGCTCGGACAGACGGTGGCGGCCGGCGGGCACCGCAGCCCGCTCGTCGTCGGGGCCTCCGTGATCTCGGCGGGTGCGCTGTTCGCGGTCGTGCAGACGCCCGGCGTGAGCCAGTTCTTCGGCTGCACCCCGCTGGGCCCGATCGCCTGGGGACAGGCGGCCGGGTCGGCGGCCGTGGCCACCGCGGCGTCGATGGTCGGCCCGGGTCTGGTCGAGCGCTACGGCGACGTCATCGCGCCGGAGGGGTCGGCGATCGCCGGTCTGCTGGAGCGGTTGGCCGAGGTCCGCGACGAGGCGGGTGCCCGGTACCTGGCGCTGCAGGAGAAGGCCACCGCTGCACTGACCGGGTGAGTGGCGCTGGTCACTCCGTGGTGTTTGTGCAGGTCGCAGGCGGGGAACACTGTGCGTAGCAACGCACCCGGAACCAGGGAGTAGTGGGAACCGCCATGGCCGACCGCGACGTGAAGCCGACCGACGACGGCTGGCAGGTGCTGAAGAAGGGCGCCCAGCGCGCCAGCGCGAAGGCGCCGACCCAGGTCGAGGCCGTCGCGCGGGCGACCGAGATCGTGTCGAACGACGGGGGCGGCAAGGTCGTCGTCTACGGCACGGACGGCAAGGTCCGCGAGAGCCAGACCGTGAAGGCCGGCGCCGACACCGCCACCGAGGCCCCGAAGAACGCCGCCAAGGCCACCGTGGCCGGCGCCCGTGCCACGGGCAAGGCCGCCGCCGACAAGGCGGGCAAAACGGCGCAGGCCGTCTCGTCCGACGCGAAGGCGACCGGCGAGAAGGTGGCCGACCGCGCCGAGACCTCGGCGAAGAAGGCCACGGCGCAGGCGAAGGCCGGCGCCGAGGGCATCGCCGACGAGGCGAAGGCCGCCACGAACGGCAAGTCCGTGCAGGCCGCGGCCGAGGATGCCGCCACGATCGCGCAGGCCAGCGGTGGGCAGGTCGCGGAGACCACGAGCCGCGCCGGCGAGCGCATCGCCAAGGACACCGCGCGGGCCGGCAAGCGTGCCGGCCAGACGGTCGGCGCGGCCGCCGAGGAGGCGGGCGAGAAGGCCGTCGAGGGTGGCGACCGGGCCGCCCGCGTCAGCCAGGGCGTCGACCGTGAGCTGAACACCGTCGGCGACGACCTCGCCGGCAACATCACCAGCGTCACCGAGGCCCAGGCCCGCAAGGTCGACGCCGCGGTGGAGGAGGCGACGCGTCAGGCGAACGCCGCCGCGCCGTCGTACAACCCGGTGCGGATCGCCGGTCAGGTGGCGGGTTTCGCGGTGCGCACCGCGTTCAGCGTCACCGGGGCCGTCGTCTCCGCGGGGGGCGCGCTGCTCTCCGGGGCCGCCCGGAAGGCCACCGGCCGCCGGTAGTCGTCCTGCAGCGAAGGGCCCCTCCAGTCGATCCACTCGACCGGAGGGGCCCTTCGTTCGTTCCGGGCCCACCCACGACGAAGGGCCCGCCCCCGGTGTATCGGGGACGGGCCCTGCGTGCAGATCGTTCCGTCAGGCGGAGACGCCCAGCGAGCGGCCCGCGAGGCGCGCCCGCCGCATGTCGCGACGGTCCTCCTCGGAGGTGCCGCCCCACACGCCGGCCTCCTGGCCGGTGTCGAGCGCCCAGCGCAGGCACGCGGCCTGGAGCGGGCAGGTGCCGCAGATGAACTTCGCGGCGGTCAACTGCTCCGCCCCGGGGCCCTCGGTGCCGACGGGGAAGAAGAGTTCGGGGTCGTGGTCGCGGCATGCCGCGAGCTCCCAGTCCATGGGTCCTGCTGTCCTTTCCGATGTCGCCTGTGCTGTCGCCTGCGTGCCGTGGTGCTCCCGTCGGGCGCGTGCGCACGCTCGCGCGCCCGGCGTCCTGGTCGTGCGGACGCCGTGACGGGATCAGTCGTCGGTGGGTGCTGCCGGCCGGGACACACCGATGTCGGGCCGCAGTCCGGTCCCTGGGTGGGACCGCCGCCGCCCGTGACATCAGGCCGTCCGATCCGCTCGTGCGTCCAGCGATTTCCCGCCGACATGGAGCGATCTCGGACCGACAGCGCTCGTTCACGCTGTCCGGCTTTCACGTATATCCGGACAACATCGCGAGCAAACGAGTGTCGTCCCGATCGACGTCGGAGCGAACTGTGATGTGCACCACAGTTCGGCGTCGCGGTCGGTGACGATCTCGCGTTGACCACCGTACGTGCATCGGGCTCCGCGGCGGGGCACACTGATCGGTGATGCCGGTGACACCGGGTGCGGGCGGAGGGTGACATGCGGGCGATCGTCCTGGCGTTGCGCGACATCGTGGTCGGGGCGATCTGTGCCGCGGCCCTGGTCGCGTTCGTCCTCGGCCACCCCCTGATCGGCCTGGTCCTGGGCGTGCTCGGGCTCTGGCAGGTGGTCCGCATCTTCAACGGGCGGCCGAGCATCATCGGGATCGACCAGCGGTGGGCGGACCGGGAGGGCAAGCCGAACGTGCGGGGTTGACGTGATCACGAGCACGGACGGTCGCGTCACGCCAGGATGATCCGATGCGCTGCGCCGTCATCGGGTCGACCGGTTACCTCGGCACCCGGCTCGTGCCCCGGCTCCTGGACCGGGGCGACGAGGTCACGGTCCTGGTGCGCTCCCCGCACAAGCTCGCGCTGACCACCTGGGCCGACGCGGTCGACGTCGTGCCGGGCGCGCTCGAGGACCCCGACGCCGTCGCGGAGCTGGTGCGGGGCGCCGACGTCGTCGTGCACCTCGCCCACGCCCTCGAGCAGTCCGACTTCCCGGAACGGGACCGGGCGGCCGCGCGTACGGTCGCCGCGGCTGCCACCACGGCCCACGTCGGACGCCTCGTCTACCTCGGCGGCCTGCGCCCACCGCCGGGCACCGGCACCTCCCGCCACCTCGCCTCCCGCGCCGAGGTCGCCGACGTCTTCCTGGCCTCGCCCGTCCCGACGGCGGCGCTGGAGGCCGGCATCGTCGTCGGGTCCGGCTCGGCGAGCTTCGAGATGATCCGCTACCTCGCGGAACGGGTCCCGGTCCTGCCCGGCATCCCGTGGCTCGCCCACCGCACCCAGCCGATCGCCGTCGACGACGTGCTCCACGCCCTCGTGGCCGCGACCGTGCTGCCGCCCGAGGTCGACCGGCGGCTCGACGTGGGAGGCCCGGACGTCCTGACCTACCTCGACCTCGTGCAGCGCTACGCCCGGCTCGCGGGGCTCCCGCAGCGGGTCGCGGTCCCGGTCCCGCTGCCCGTCCCGCCCGGCGGCCCCGTCGTCGCCGCGATGGCGATGGAGCTGCTCTCGCCCCTGCCGCGCCGCCTCGTCGAACCGCTCATCGAGTCGCTGCGCCACGAGCTCGTGTGCGACCCGGAGTCCCTCGCCGACTCCCGCCGCCTGCTCGGGGACCCACCCGGCGGCCCGACCACCTACGGCGCCGCGGTGCGCGCCGCCCTCGGTCGGCGCGCCGACGGCGTCGACCCCGCCGACCACGACCCGACACCCGTCCTCGGCCAGGCGGGCCGCCCCGCCGCGCTCGCGCTTCCCTCCGACCCGATCGGTTCCGGTGGCGCCACGTGGCGCTGGTCGACCACGGCCCACGGCGCGGCGTCGCCGGACGCGACGTGGCGGGCGGTGCAACGGATCGGCGGCGACACCGGCTGGTACGCCCCGCCCGGCGTGTTCGGCGCCCTGGGACGTGCCGACCAGCTGCTCGGCGGGGTCGGGGGCTACCGGGGCCGCCCGCACGGCCGCGACCTCGTCGTCGGCGACGTCATCGACGGCTGGCGGGTGGAGTCGCTCACCGACGGCGGCGGGCTCCGCTCGGTCCGGCTGCGCGCCGACCTCAAGGTGCCGGGGCGGCTCTGGCTCACCTTCACCGTCCGTCCCGACGACGGGGGAGGGTCGGCCCTGACCCTCGAGGTCGCCTTCGCGCCGTCCGGGCTGGCCGGGGTCGCCTACGGCGCGGGCCTGCGGGTGGGAGCACCCGTCGCGTTCGGCCCGATGGCGCGCGGTGCGCTCCGCGCCGCCGAGCGGTCCGGCCGGCAGTCCACCTGACGACCCGCCGGGCGAGGCCTCACGGGTCCACGACCGCGGAGCGCACCACCTCCCGCAGACCACCCGAGGCGAAGGCCGCCCGCTGCGCGGCGGCACCCGTCGTCCCGTCGAACACCCGGGCCATCCCGGCCTGCACCAGCTCCCGGTCGTCCCCCAGCGCGTGGTCGACGTGCTCGAGCAGTGCCGACACGGCCTCGTGCGCCGGGACCGGGCGCCCGGTCCGCGGGTGCACGAGCACGCCGGTCTCGCCGTCGGCGTGCACGCACCCGGCCCGGGCGGCCCGCCAGTGCGCCAGCCGCAGCGCCTCCACCGGCGCGCTGGTCGGCGGCTCGCCGGCCGCCCAGGCCGCCGCGGCGGTGGACACCAGGGCCCGTGCGAGCAGCGCGATCGTCACGGCGTCCTCGACGGTGCGGGAGACGTCGGCGACGCGGACCTCGACGGTCGGGAAACGCGCCGCCAGCCGCGCGTCGAAGTACACCATCGCGTCGTCGACGATGGTGTCGGTCGCCATCATCGCCTCGACCGCCGCGTCGTAGGCCTCCTCGGACCCGAACACCCGGGACGGCCCGGCCGAGGGCAGTCGCGCCCAGACCAGGGAGCGGTAGCTCGCGTAGCCGGTGTCCTCGCCCCGCCAGAACGGCGAGTTCGCCGAGAGGGCGCGCAGCACGGGCAGCCACTCGCCGATGCGGTCGAGGACCCCGACGCCCTCCGCGCGGGAGGCGATCTCGACGTGCACATGCTGACCGTTGGTCAGCTGGGCGGTGGCGACCGCGCCGAACCGGTCCAGGATGCGCCCGTAGCGCCCTTCCACCGACGTCGCGGGGCCGGGAGGCACGGGGGAGGTGGCGAGGGCGGCCAGGGCCGCGCCGGTCGTCTTCGCCGCTCGGGCGGCGTCGCCCCGCCGCCACCGGAGATCGGCCGCGAGCGCCCCGGCGTCGACGTGCGGGACGGAGCCGGTCTCCACCTGCTCGGCGCGCATCTCGCCGTCCAGGTCGTCCGCGGCGGGCAGCACGGCCGCTGCCAGGCCGAGGGGGCTCCCGTCGTCGGGATCGACGAGCAGCAGCTCTTCCTCGACGCCCATGTGCCGTGTCGATGTGTCCACGACCGGGGATGTTCCCAGCAGGGGTCGGTGGACGAACGGGAGATCGGGTGTCACGAGGAGCGAGCGGCGACGGCTGGGTACGGTGCGAGGAGGGCCATCGGCACTGGGGCCGGTACGGCGCCGCGGGGCTGTTCCTCGTCGCGGAGGACCACCTGCTCCTCGCGCACCGGATCTTCTGGAGCCACCACGGGAACACCTGGGGCATCCCCGGCGGCGCCCGGGACGCGGGGGAGACCGCGGTCGAGACGGCGCTGCGCGAGACCGCGGAGGAGACGGGGCTCGACCCGGCCCGACCCGTCGTCGGGACGAGCTCGACCGACGACCACGGCGGCTGGAGCTACGTCACGGTGCAGGCCTCGCTGGAGACGCCGGTGCCGCTGGAGCCGCTCGACGGCGAGGCCTCGGAGCTGCGGTGGGTGCCACTCGCGCAGGTGGGTGACCTGGACCTCCACCCGGGATTCGCCGCGTTCTGGGGTCGACGCCTAGCGTGGTCGCATGAGCGCTCCGGACCCCAGTGACTTCCTCGCCGTCGACGCCGAGCTGACCGCGGAGGAGCGCGACATCCGCGACGCGGTGCGCGACTACGCCGCCGCGGAGCTCGCCCCCCGCATCAGCGAGTGGTACGAGTCGAACACCCTGCCGCGGGACATCGCCAAGGGCCTGGGCGCGATGGGCCTGCTCGGGATGCACCTCGAGGGGTACGGCTGCGCGGGCACGAACGCGACGAGCTACGGCCTGGCCTGCCGCGAGCTGGAGGCGGTCGACTCGGGGCTGCGGTCGTTCGTGTCGGTGCAGGGCTCGCTCGCGATGTTCGCGATCCACCGCTGGGGCTCCGAGGAGCACAAGCAGGAGTGGCTGCCGCGGATGGCCGCCGGCGAGGCGCTCGGCTGCTTCGGGCTGACCGAGCCCGACGCCGGGTCCGACCCCGGCTCGATGCGCACCCGCGCCCGCCGGGACGGGGACGACTGGGTCCTCGACGGCGGCAAGATGTGGATCACCAACGGGACGCTGGCCGAGGTCGCCGTGGTGTGGGCACAGACCGACCCCGACCAGGGCAGCAAGGGCATCCGCGGCTTCGTCGTGCCGACCGACACCCCCGGGTTCACCGCGAACGAGGTGAAGCACAAGCTCTCCCTGCGCGCCTCGCTCACCGCCGAGCTCGTGCTCGAGGGCGTGCGGCTGCCGGCCGACGCGGTCTTCCCCGAGGTCACCGGGCTCAAGGGCCCGCTGTCGTGCCTCAACGAGGCCCGCTACGGGATCCTCTGGGGTGCGGTCGGCGCGGCGCGCGCCTGCTACGAGGCGGCCCTGGAGTACGCGCTCAGCCGCGAGCAGTTCGGGAAGCCCATCGCGGGGTTCCAGCTGACCCAGCGCAAGCTCGCCGACATGGTCGTGGCGGTCAACCAGGCGGGGCTCACGGCGGCCCGGATCGGGCGGCTCAAGGACGCGCACGAGCTGCACCCGACCCAGGTCAGCTTCGGCAAGATGGCCAACGTCCGCGCCGCGCTGGACGTCGCGCGCACCGCCCGGACCGTGCTCGGCGGCAACGGCATCACCCTCGAGTACCCGGTGTTCCGGCACATGACGAACCTCGAGACGGTGCTGACCTACGAGGGCACCGAGGAGATGCACGCCCTGTCGATCGGTCAGTCGCTCACCGGCCTGGCCGCGTTCCGGTAGGGCTCGTCCCGACGGCGGGTAGGCGTCGGGTCAGGCGGGCGGGGCGCAGACCAGCCGGTTGCGCCCGCCCCGCTTGGCCTCGTAGAGCGCGGCGTCGGCCGCGCCCACGAGTTCCTCGACGCCCCCGCTCGCCGTCGGGCTGACCACGCAGCCGACCGACGCGGTCAGCCCGCCGATGCGGCGGCCGCCCCCCGCGCCGTCGACGGCGACCTCGAGGCCGCCGATCCGGCCGCGGAGCCGCTCCGCCGCGCGCGTCGCCGACGCCGTGTCGACCCCGGAGAGCAGCACGACGAACTCCTCGCCGCCGAACCGGCCGACCGCGTCGTAGGCCCGGACCTCGGCCGACAGCGCCGCCGCCACGGCCCGCAGCACCTCGTCGCCCGCGAGGTGCCCGTGCGCGTCGTTCACGGCCTTGAAGTTGTCGAGGTCGACCATCAGCACGGCCAGCCCGATGTGGTGCCGGCGGGCGCGGTCGATCTCCTTCGCGGCGATCTCGGCCCAGGCCGCGCCGTTGACCAGCCCGGTCTTCGGGTCGGTGCGCGACGCCTGGCGGAACTGGTCCACGAGCACGCCGCGGTGGAGCATGATCACGGGGACGAGCAGGATCGGGACCAGCCACGGCGAGACCGACGCCAGGACGGCCAGCGCGGCCCCCAGGGCGAGCGCCCCGAGGCCGAGCAGCGTGTCCGAGGGGCTCGCGAGGTGGCGGCGCACCGACGGCGTCGGCGCGCTCATCAGCAGGATGATCCCGACGACCAGCCCGTGGTTCACCGTCCAGCGCACGATCGCCGCCAGCGCGACCACCACGAGCCCCAGCGGGCCGGCCGTGGAGACGAGCAGGCGGCCGCGGTCGATGTCGAGGAGCACCAGGGAGGCGGCGCCCGTCCCGAGCATCACGGTGGCCCAGGAGAAGAACCAGCGGTGCAGGGGCGGGTGCTGCTCGTTGCGGACGTACCAGTAGACGAACGTGGCGGTGACCAGCACCAGGGCCGGCCCGAGATGGACCAGCAGCAGCCCGGCGAAGGTCCACATCGACTTCAGGTCGATGAACGGCCGGTCGTCCCGGGTGATCCGGACCCGCTCGATGTGGCGGGCGGCCTCCGCGTGCACGGCCACGCCGACGAACAGCAGGGCCACCACGACCCAGTCGCGGCCGACCACCGGCCGCCACACGAACGCCGCGACGGCCACGACGAGGGCGAGGACGTCGACGGTGAGGACGTAGGCCAGGGCCCGCGGGCGCAGCGACCACAGGGTCCACCGGGGAGGGAGCAGGGCGAGGGCACGCGACCGGTCGCGACGGGTGACGACCGAGGTGCCACCACCGGGTGCGTCCCCGCGGCCTGCGGTCACGTTCTGTTGCCTCCGGGGCTGGGTGGTCGCCGGTCCGATGTGTCCGGACGGCTGGCGCGACCCCCCGGATCGCGAGGGGAGAACGGCCGCCCGACGAGGCTCACGGTACCGGGGTCACCCCCGGGGGCGGGCCAGTGGATCACCCTTTCGTGGCGGATCACCTGGTTGGCTGACGCCTGGTCGCCGTCTGGTCACCCATAGCCACACTTGACAGGCTGGAGTCGGCCGACAGCGGAGAGTCATCGAGACCTCCGTCATGGGGCTCTCCGAGTGGTCACGGTACGTGACAGTGGAGGGCTCCTCAGCGGCGCCCCGTGGGTCACGGGGCGCGACGACGAAAGGGACACCCATGCTCCACGACGACTCGAACTGGGTCCGCGCCGCACTGACGGGCGACGACTCCAACTGGGTCCGCGGCGCCGTGCGCGGGGACGACTCGAACTGGGTGCGGGACGCGCACTGGCGCGACGCCCACTGGCGCTGACCGCAGCGCCCACGCCTCCGAGCCGCCGGCCGCGCCCCCTCCCGGGGCGCCGGCCGGCTCTCGTGCGTCCTCACCCGACCTCGTCGGGTGTCTCCCGGTCCACCCCCGCGGAGGCGCGGGACCACGCGCGGGCGGCCAGCAGCGCGACGACGACGCCGACCACCCCGCCGAGGGCCACGGCCGTCGACGGTGCCGTGCGCTGGGCGAGCAGGCCGGCCAGGAGCACCCCGAGGCCCTGGGTCACCCGCAACGCCGTCACCGCGAGGCCGAACGCCTGCCCGCGCCGGGCGTCGTCGACGCTCGCCACGAAGGTCGCGTTCGCCGGGACCTGGTAGGCGCACGCCATCCCCGAGACCACCCAGGCGCCGACCAGCACCCACAGCGGCGGTCCGAAGGCCGAGACCACCAGCGGGACGCAGGACGCGACCGCCAGCGGCCCGATCAGCCGCCCCCGCCGGTGCGGGGCCACGAGCCGGGTGAGCAGCAGGATGCCCAGCACCTGCCCGAGCGGGTTCGCCGCCAGCAGGAGGCCCACCGCGGCCGCGCCGGCCCCGAGTTCCGCCGCATAGGGCGCCGCCAGGCCCTCGACGGTGACGACGAAGGCCGAGATGCAGGCCAGCCCGATGAGCGAGCGCAGGCGCGGGTCGGAGCCCACGACGCGCGCGCCCGCGACCACCCGCGCGGCCTCGCCGCGCAGCCCGGACCGCGCCGCCCCGTCGTCGGGAAGGGCCCGCTGCTCGGGCACGCCGAGCCGCAGGACGACCGCGGAGACGACGAACGTCGCCGCGTTGATCGCGAGCGCGGGGGAGACCCCGAGGAGTGCGACCAGGGGGCCGCCGAGGGCGAACCCGAGGACCTGTGCCACCTGGTAGGTGGTGCTGATGACGGCGGTTCCGGCGACGTAGCGGTCGCCGCCGAGCAGGTGGGGCAGGATCGCCGAGCGCGCCGCGAGGAACGGGGCGGCGAGCAGTTGCCCCGCGACCAGCAGCGTGGCGAGGGCCGGCAGCGGCATCCCCGGCACGGCCATGGCGGCGACCAGTGCCGCGCGGGCGACGTCGGTGACGACCATGACGCGGCGACGGGGGAACCGGTCGGCGAGCCCGGAGAGCAGGGGGCCGGCGACGAGGTCGGGCAGGAAGGTCAGCGCGTAGGTGAGCGCCGTGAGCGCGGCCGAGCCGGTGCGGTCGAAGACGAGCACCGAGAGCGCGACGCGGGCGACCTGGTCGCCGAGGATCGAGAGCAGCTGTCCGAGCCAGAGCCACCGGAACGCCGGGACGGCGAGCGCGTCGCGGAACGTCGCCGGACGGTCGTCCCCCCGCTGGTCGCCCCCCGTCATCGTCGGATCACGCTAGGCGAACGGCCGGTCGAGATCCACGCCGTGCGTGCCCGCGACACGCCGAGGCACGCGGTGCACTGGCGTACCAGGGGCATCACAGGGCACACTGCTGCACCGGTTGGTCATCGCGAAGCCCGAGGACCGAGTTCGAGGACGTTGGGGAAGACGCTTCTCGTCTCGACCGGAGGTCAGCAGTGAGCACCCGTGGCGTGGTCTACGTCCACTCGTCGCCGCCTGCGGTCAATCCGCACGTCGAGTGGGCCATCTCGGGCGTCCTGGACGCCCGTGTTCAGCTGGACTGGAGCAAGCAGGAAGCCGCTCCCGGCCAGATGCGAGCCGAATGCTCCTGGACGGGGCCCGTCGGCACCGCTGCGCGGCTCGTGAGCGCGCTGCGGGCCTGGGGCATGCTCCGGTTCGAGGTCACCGAGGACCCGAGCCCCGGCACCGACGGCGAGCGGTACTCGCACGTGCCCGGCCTGGGGCTCTGGCACGGCCGCACGAGCGCCAACGGCGACGTCGTCATCGGCGAGGACCAGCTGCGCTCGGCCATGGCCGCCGCGCGCCGGACCGGGCCCGACGCCCTCCACCACCGCCTCGACGAGCTCCTCGGCCGCCGGTGGGACGACGCGCTGGAGCCCTACCGCTTCGCCGGCGAGGGCGCGGCCGTGGGGTGGCTCCACCAGGTCGGCTGAGCCGGGCTGGTTCGATGGGTCCATGCGACTCCTGCGGCCCGCGGTGACCGTGCCGATCGCCCTGGTGCTGGTGCTCGCAGCGCTCGGGACGGTCGCGGCGCTGCTCGCCGCCCGCGCCGCCGACACGGCCCGCGACGCCCTCGGCGACACCGGTCCCGCGCTCGCCGGCATCGCTCTTCCCGACGACGGGTCGGCGGGCCCGCCCACCGTCGCGCTCTCGCCCTCCGCGGCCCTCTTCCCCCGCGCGGCCGAGATCCGCGACCTCGTCGCGAAGCAGGTCGAGGCCCGCAACGCCGACGACTACGTGGGCTGGGTGGCCACCTCGTCGGCGACCTCGGTCGCGGGGGTCTCACAGGCGCAGTTCGCCGACCGGAACCGGACCGTGAAGATCGGTTCGGTGATCCTGCGGCGCATCGATCCGGTCGGCGGGGGCGAGTACGTCGTCCCGACCGGCTGGATCACCACCCAGGACCCCGCCGCCGCCCCGCCGGACGTGCCGGCCGCGCGGTTGTGCTGGCAGGTGTCGCTGACGGTCGTGACCGAGCGGGGGGAGCTCAAGCTCGTCGACCCGGCGGCGGGCAGTTCGTTGCGGACTCCCTGTGGCTAACGCCTTGTGAGCACTAACGGTCGCTATCGCGACCGTTAGTGCTCACCTGCGCAGCGCGCACACGGGACGAACGGCTGGTCCCAGCCGAGCTGGACGAGGCGGCTCCAGATCAGCCGGGCGGTCGTGCAGCTGCAGTCGTGGACCTCCTCCCACCCGAAGGTCATCCGCCCCCGGCCCTCGAGCTCGGCCGCGTTGTCCCGCGCCCGGTCGCTCCGCGCGGTCCTGCGGGTGGCGTGCGTGATCCAGCCGTCGAGACGCACGGTGAGTGTGCCGAGTGGCATGCGGTACTCGACGTCCTCGTAGCGGTTCGTGTCCTCCACCCGATGGTGCACCTGACGGACGCCGGTGGGGAGCTGGTGGGCCTGCTCGATGTCGGTGGCGTACTCGGCCTCGAGCACGGACCCCACGCCGTCCACCAGGAGCCGCGCGGCGGCCAGGAGAGCCTTCCCGTAGCGGCGGGGCGGTCGGAGCTCGAGGAACTCCAGGATCTTCTCGGGAGGGACCCTCGACGCCGCCGCACCTGCCGTCAGGACCCGCATGCCCTCCTTCGCGGTCGGTGCCTCTACGGAGAGGTCGACGAGGGTGACGACCGCCGACGTGACCGGGAGACCGCCACGCTCCACGCCGAGATGGGCGAAGGCGCGACTGCGGTGCACAACCAGGTTCGCGCAGCCGCGGGCCGAGGACCCGTAGGGCACGGTCACGTGCACGGGCCCGTCGTCCCGGCCGCCGCGCAGTCCGAGCACGGCGGCCGCGGACCCATGGCTCAGGAGGACGGGACCGCGCACGAAGAGCAGGGCAGCCCACCGCCACATCATGGGGGTGGGAGGGCCCGTGACGAGCGCGTACACCCCGTGCAGGAGCGGCACCCAGCGCCGGGCTGCCACGTTCGCGCGGATCGCGCTGCGCGTGAAGCCCTGCGCCAGGAGCTGCCGGAGGCTCGCCACCTCGTGCTGATCACGCCGGAGCCGCTGCCATGCGTCGAGTTCGTCCACATGGGCTTGGAGGGATCCGGGCGCCGATCGGTTCCATGTGCCTCCGGCTTGTGAGCACTAGAGGTCGCGATAGCGACCTTTAGTGCTCACGTGCGAAGCACAAACTCACGTTGTGCCCGCCGAAGCCGAACGAGTCGTTCACGGCCGCGTCGAGGGAGATCTTCCGCGCCTCGCCGGACACCACGTCGAGCGCGACGTCGCCGTCGAGGTCGGTGAGGTTGGCGGTCGGCGGGACGAGGCCCTCCTTGACCGACAGGATCGTCGCGATCGCCTCCACGGCACCGGCGGCGCCGAGCAGGTGACCGAGCGAGCCCTTGGGCGCGGTGAGCACCGGGTGGTCGCCGATCGCCTTGCGCACCGCGACCGTCTCGGCCACGTCGCCGACCGGGGTCGACGTCGCGTGGCAGTTGACGTGCCCGACGTCGGACGGGTCGAGACCCGCCGTCCGGAGGGCCGCCGCGATGGCGCGGGACTGGCCCGTGCCCTCGGGGTCGGGGGCAGTGATGTGGTACGCGTCCGCGCTGGTCCCGATGCCGGCGAGCCGGCCGTGGATCGTCGCGCCGCGGGCCTCGGCGAACTCGGCCCGCTCGAGGACGACCATGCCGGCGCCCTCACCGAGTACGAAGCCGTTGCGCTTCGCGTCGAACGGGCGGGAGGCCTGCGTCGGGTCGTCCCAGTCGTGGGCCATGGTCCGCGCCTGGCAGAAGCCGGCGAGCGTGATCGGCGCGATGCACGCCTCGGCGCCACCGGCGACGACGACGTCGACCTCGTCCGCCTGCAGCATCCGCCACGCCCAGGCGATCGCCTCGGCGCCGGAGGCGCAGGCCGAGACCGGGGCGTGGATGCCGGCGGCCGCGCCGAACTCGAGGCCGACGTGGGCCGCGGGTCCGTTGGGCATGAGCATCGGGATCGTCAGGACGGCGACCTTGCGCAGGCCCTGCTGCTCGAGCAGGTCGTCCTGGTCCAGCAGGGTGGTCGCCCCACCGATGCCGGTGCCGATGATGACGGCGAGCCGGAGCCCGTCGACCTTGGGCGAGCCGCCGTCGGTCGAGGGGTAGTCGCCGAGGTCGGCGTGCTCCCAGGCCTGGCGGGCCGCGATGATCGCGACCTGCTCCGAGCGGTCGAGGCGACGCAGCTCGACGCGCTTGATGACCTCGGACGGCTCGACGGCGAGCTGCGAGGCGAAGTCGACGGGCAGGTCGAAGCGGGCGTAGTCCTCGGAGAGGGGCCGCGTCCCGCTGGCACCGGCCAGGAGACCGTCCCAGGTGGACTGCACGTCTCCGCCGAGCGGGGTCGTCGCTCCCATCCCGGTGACGACGACCCCCTGGCCGGCGGCGCTCACGAGTGGGAGGAGATGTAGTCGACGGCGTCGGACACCGTGGTGAGCTTCGCGAGCTCGTCGTCGGGAATCTTGACCCCGAACTTGTCCTCGGCCTGGACGGCGATCTCGACCATGGAGAGCGAGTCGATGTCGAGGTCGTCGACGAACGACTTCTCCGGGGTGACCTCGGAGGCGTCGACGCCGGCCACCTCCTCGACGATGCTCGCGAGGTCGGGCAGGATCTCTTCCTTGGAAGCCACGGGGCTCCTTTCCTTGACGGGTGCTGCGGGAAGGCTAGGGGAGGACCTCAGGGGAGGACGACGACCTGGCCGCCGTACGACAGACCGGCGCCGAAGCCGACCAGCAGGGCGACGTCCCCGGACCGCACGCGGCCGGCGGCGCGCATGTGGTCGATCGCCATCGGGATCGACGCGGAGCTGGTGTTGCCGGAGTGCACGATGTCGTCGGCGACCACGAGGTCGTCGCGGGCGCCCTCGGCGCGGAGCTTCTTCGCGATCGCCTCGACGATCCGGAGGTTCGCCTGGTGCGGCACGAGGACGTCGATGTCGGCGGGGGTGAGCCCGGCCCGCTCGATCGCCTGCAGCGCCACCGGCGCGATCTTGGTGGTGGCCCAGCGGAACACCGCCTGGCCCTCCTGGCGGAGGTAGTTCTGCTCGTCGATGCCGATGGTCTTGACGAGGTCGCCGGCCGCGCCGAGGACGACGGGACCGACCCCGACCTCCTCGGGCGTCCCGGCCGCCGTCAGGACCGCGGCCCCCGCGGCGTCGGCGAAGATGATGCAGACGCTGCGGTCGTCCATGTCCAGCCAGTCGGTGAGCTTCTCCGACCCGACGACGAGGACGTTGCGCGCGCTGCCGGCCCGGATCATGTCCGCCCCGACGCCGACGCCGTAGCAGAACCCGGCGCAGGCCGCGTTGAGGTCGAATGCCGCGATCCCGTTGACGCCGATGCGGTCCGAGAGCTGGGCCGCCGCGTTCGGGATGGGGTTCGGCATCGTGCAGGTCGCGACGATCACGGCGTCGAGCTCGGTGGGGGCGAGCCCGGCGTCGGCGAGGGCCTTCGACCCGGCGTCGGCCCCCATGGAGACCACCGAGTCGGACTCGGCGGCGAACCGGCGCTCGACGATGCCGACGCGGCTGCGGATCCAGGCGTCGTCGGTGGCGACGCGCTGCGCCAGTTCGTCGTTGGTGACGACGCGGTCGGGCTGGGAGCTGCCCAGCCCGATGATGCGGGCCCCGGCGACCGGGGGAGCGGTGCGCAGGGACGTCACGAGGTCCCCCGCAGGGTCTCGACGGCGGACGCGAGGTGCTCGGGGGTGGAGACGTTCACGGTGGCGGTGCCCTTGATCTGACGCTTGACCATGCCGGTCAGCGTGCCGGCGGGGGTGAGCTCGACCGCGGCGGTGATGCCGCGCTCGCGCAGGGTGTCCATGCAGGCGTCCCACCGCACCGAGAGCGTCACCTGCGCGACGAGCCGGTCGAGCATGTCGTCCCCGGAGGTGACGACGGCGCCGTCGGCGTCGGAGAGCAGGGGCGTCGTCGGGTCGGCCGGGGCGAGCTCGGAGCGGTGCTCCGCGACCCACGAGGCCAGCGCCTTCTCGGCCGGCTCCATGAAGCGGGTGTGGAACGCGCCGGCGACGGCGAGCGGGCGGACCCGGGCCCCCTCCGGCGGCTCGGCGGCGAGCGCCTCGATGTCGCTGGTGCGGCCGGCCGCGACGACCTGACCGGCCCCGTTGCGGTTGGCCGGCTCGAGGTCGCGGGAGGCGAGCACGCGCAGCACCTCGTCGGAGTCCCCACCGAGGACCGCGGCCATGCTCGTCGGTTCGACCGCGCAGGCGGCCGCCATCTCCCGGCCGCGGACGGCGGCGAGCGCGACCGCACGGTCCGCCGCGAGCACGCCGGCGATGGCTGCGGCGGCGATCTCGCCCACCGAGTGCCCGGCCACGACCGTCCCCTCGGGGAGCCCGCCGGCCTCGTCCCGCAGCGCCTCCCACGACAGCAGCGCGCTCGCGACCAGCAGCGGCTGCGTCACGGCGGTGTCCGCGATCGCCTCGGCGTCGGCCTCCGTGCCCAGGTGCTCGAGGTCGAGCCCGGCGGCGGTGGAGAACTCGGCCAGCCGCTCCCGGGCGCCGGGCCGCTCCAGCCACGGCGCCAGCATCCCCGGCTTCTGGGCGCCCTGGCCGGGCGCGAGGATCGCGATCACGGCACGTACTCCATCACGGGCGGGTGGTCGGCAGCAGCACGTCGGGCGACGAATCCTCCTCCGGGTTCGTTGTCGGGTTCCTACAACGACCCCGTCCCGACGACGGGTCGTGCGCGATCGGTCGTCTCGGCCGCTCTCGTGCGGTGCCGGTCGGGCAACGGTGTCGGCGCAGGTCAGAGTGTCGCGTCCGGCTCCGGTGTGCTGTCGCCCGCACGGAGCCGGTCGAGCGCGATGGCCATTCGCAACAACGCCGACCCGCGCGCGTCGCCGGGGTGGGAGCCGGTGAGGTCGGCCACTCGTCGGAGGCGGTAGCGCACGGTGTTGGGGTGCACGTAGAGGGTCCGTGCGCACGCCTCCAGCACGCCGGCGTGGTCCAGGTAGGACTCGACGGTCTCGGTGAGGGCGCCCCCGGCCTCGCGCAGCGGGCGGGCGACCTCCTCGACGAGCGTGGTCACGGCCGTGCGGTCCCCGGCGAGCACCCGCTCCGGGAGCAGGTCCTCGGCGTCGACGGGCCGGGGCGCGCCGGGCCACGCCGCCACCGCGCGGTGGCCGGCGAGCGCCCGCGCCGCCGACTCGTGGGCCTCCAGCAGGCCGCCCACGACGGGCCCGGCCACCACGGGGCCGGGGCCGAACGCGTCGGTGAGCGTGAGGACCGCCTTCGACTCCCCGCGCAATCCGCCCCCCCTATCGGCGTGCTCGGATGCATGATCGGGAGCTCGTTCCTCGTCCGCGGACATGATCATCAGCAGGTGGCGGCCGTGGGCGCCCAGCAGCACCGCGGCCCCGGCGCGGTAGGCGGCGCGGCGGACACCGTGCAGCGGGTCGGGACCGGAGGGGCGCCGGGGGTCGGGGTCGGTCGCGGGCGGGTTGCCGACCAGCACCCGTGCCCGGGCCGCCGGATCCCAGCCGAGGGCGGCGGCGCGGGAGAGGACCGCGCCCGCCGAGTCCCCGGGGTTGCTGTCGCCGCGCACCACGGCGTCGACGACGAGGGCCTCGAGGCGGGCGTCCCAGGCCCCGCGCGCCTCGGCGGCCGACGCGTAGACGGTGGCGGCGGCGAAGGCGACCTCGCGGCCGAAGCGCAGCACGGCGGCGACGAGGGTGGCCCGCTCGGTGCGGCTGCCGCCGAGGGCGGGGATGCGTTCCTCGAAGACCTCGGTGGCGATGCGGACGAGCTCGACGGTCTGGCGGAGCGTCATCTGCCGCGCGAGGTCGGGCGGGGCGCTGCGGAAGGCCTCGGCGGTGAGGCGGGGCGTCGCGTCGGGATCGCGGAGCCAGGCGACGAAGTTGGCGGCGCCGAGCTGGGTGACCATGAGGACCCCGGCCCGCTGGTCGGCGGTGAGGCGGTCGAACCAGGGGAGCCGGGCGGACATCTCCGCGACACCGGCCCCGGCGATACCGCCGGTGGCGAGCTCCAGACGACGGAAGGTGTCCGCGGAGACCGGGGCCATCGGACCTCCCTCGTCGGAGCCGGGACCCGGAGCCGGAACTCGTAGCCGGGACTCCGGGGTGGAACGACGAACGGGGCCCCGCCCGGCATCAGCTGCCGGACGGAGCCCCGCTCGTGGTGAACGCGTGTACGCGCTACTTACAGCGGCGTGACCTGAACGGCCTGCAGGCCCTTCTGGCCCTGCTCGACGTCGAACGAGACGCGCTGCCCCTCGTCCAGGGTCCGGAACCCACGAGACTGGATCGCCGAGTAGTGGACGAAGACGTCAGCGCCACCACCGTCGGGAGCGAGGAAGCCGAAGCCCTTCTCGCTGTTGAACCACTTGACGGTGCCTTCTGCCATTCCTGCTCCTCATACCGATGTCCCAGGGGCTTCTTCCTGCCCCCGGCCTTCAAGCCGCCGCCGGAGCGATGTACTCCAACCGCCGGACCCGCCGCTCGTCTCGTTGGCTACGAGGTGGGAGCGGGCGGTCGGCCACAGCCTAGCGGCACCCCCGGGGGAGGAATCCAGCCCCGAGCGCCGAAAAGTCACCGCTCGGTCACGGGGACGGGGTGATCACGCCACGCCGCTGTCCGACTCCTGCGGCCCGGCCGCCTGCGGGTCGTGGATCTGGTAGCGCGCCGCGGCGTCCCGCACCGTCGACTGGTCGACCTCCCCGCGCCGCGCGAGTGCGGCCAGCACGGCGACGACGACGTTCTCGGCGTCCACCCCGAAGTGCCGCCGGGTGGCGGGCCGGGTGTCGGAGAGCCCGAAGCCGTCGGTGCCGAGCGTCGTGTAGTCACCGGGCACCCAGGGGCGGATGAGGT
The DNA here is from genome assembly GCF_013409505.1 of Actinomycetospora corticicola. Lineage (NCBI taxonomy): Bacteria > Bacillati > Actinomycetota > Actinomycetes > Pseudonocardiales > Pseudonocardiaceae > Actinomycetospora > Actinomycetospora corticicola. The sequence goes on from NZ_JACCBN010000001.1 coordinate 1,027,176, forward strand.
CGGGCACGGCGCGCATCCAGTCCGAGACCGCGACGACGGGACCGGCCGCCTCCGCGAGCGCGGTGGTCACGTACGGCGTGCGGGCCTCGGCCTCGGGGTGGGCCTGGTTGTGCTGCTCGCAGGCCACCCCGTCGCGGCGCAGCTCTCCGTAGGAGGTGGCCGACCACAGATCGGCCTGCACGCCCCACTCGCTCGCGAGCATCTCCTGGGCCCGCTGCGCCCACGTCATCGCGACGCCGGACGCGAGGATCTGGGCGCGCGGTCCCGGCCCGCCGGGGGCCTGGGCGTAGCGGTAGAGGCCGCGCAGCAGCCCGTCGACGTCGACCCCGTCGGGCTCGGCCGGCTGCCGGTAGGGCTCGTTGTAGACGGTCAGGTAGTACAGGACGTTCGGGTCGCGGCGGGTCGACGCCGCGGCCTCGTGGTCCGGCTCCGCGGGCGGGGACTCCTGGTCGTCCTGGCCGTACATCCGCTCCAGGCCGTCGCGGACGATGTGCCCGATCTCGAACGCGAACGCCGGGTCGTAGGCCACGACGGCGGGGTTGGTCGCCGCGAGCAGGTGCGAGTGCCCGTCGTTGTGCTGCAGGCCCTCGCCGACCAGCGTGGTCCGACCCGCCGTCGCGCCGAGCAGGAAGCCGCGCGCCATCTGGTCCGCCGCGGCCCAGATACCGTCGCCGGTGCGCTGGAACCCGAACATCGAGTAGAAGATGTAGATCGGGATCATCGGCTCGCCGTGCGTCGAGTAGGACGTGCCGACCGCGGTGAACGAGGCGACCGAGCCGGCCTCGTTGATGCCCTCGTGGAGCAGCTGCCCGGTCTCGGACTCGCGGTAGGCGAGCAGCTGGTCGGCGTCGACCGAGGTGTAGAGCTGGCCCAGCGGGTTGTAGATCTTCAGGTTGGAGAAGAACGAGTCCATCCCGAAGGTGCGGGCCTCGTCCGGGATGATCGGGACGACCCGCTTGCCGATGCCCTCGTCGCGGGTCAGCTCCTTGACCAGCCGGACGAACGCCATCGTCGTGGCGATCTCCTGCTTGCCCGAGCCGCGCTTGACGACGTCGTAGGCCTTGTCGCCGGGCAGCACCAGCGGCTTGTTCCGCAGGCGGCGCTCGGGGGAGGGGCCGCCGAGCTGGCGGCGGCGCTCGAGCATGTACTGGATCTCGGGCGCCTCCTTGCCCGGGTGGTAGTACGGCGGCAGGTAGGGGTCGCGCTCGAGCTCGGCGTCGCTGATGGGCACGCGGACCTCGTCGCGGAAGGTCTTGAGGTCCTGCAGCGTCAGCTTCTTCATCTGGTGGGTCGCGTTGCGGCCCTCGAACGTCGGGCCGAGCGTGTAGCCCTTGATCGACTTGGCGAGGATGACCGTCGGGCGTCCCTCGTGCTCCAGCGCGGCCTGGTAGGCGGCGTAGACCTTGCGGTAGTCGTGCGCGCCGCGCTTGAGGTTCCAGACGTCGTCGTCGGAGAGGTCCTTGACGAGTTCCTTCGTGCGCGGGTCGCGCCCGAAGAAGTGCTCGCGGACGTAGGCGCCGTCGTTGGCCTTGTAGGTCTGGAAGTCGCCGTCCGGCGTGGTGTTCATGAGGTTGATCAGGGCGCCGTCGCGGTCGGCGTGCAGCAGCCGGTCCCACTCGCGGCCCCAGATCACCTTGACGACGTTCCAGCCCGCGCCGCGGAAGAACGACTCGAGCTCCTGGATGACCTTGCCGTTGCCGTGCACCGGCCCGTCGAGGCGCTGCAGGTTGCAGTTGACGACGAAGGTGAGGTTGTCCAGGCCCTCGGCGCCGGCGACGTGGATGGCGCCGCGCGACTCCGGCTCGTCCATCTCGCCGTCGCCGAGGAACGCCCAGGTGTGCTGCTGGGAGGTGTCCTTCAGGCCGCGGTTGTGCAGGTACTTGTCGAAGCGGGCCTGGAAGATCGCGTTGATCGGGCCGAGGCCCATCGACACCGTCGGGTGCTCCCAGAACCACGGCATGAGCCGGGGGTGCGGGTACGACGGCAGGCCGCCGCCCGGCCCGGCGTGCGAGAGCTCCTGGCGGAACCCGTCGAGGTGCTCGGCGCCGAGGCGCCCCTCGAGGAAGGCGCGGGCGTAGATGCCGGGGGAGGCGTGCCCCTGGATGTAGACGTGGTCGCCGCCGCCCGGGTGGTCCTTGCCGCGGAAGAACCAGTTGAAGCCGACCTCGTAGAGCGAGGCGGCCGAGGCGTAGGTGGAGATGTGCCCGCCGACCCCGACGCCCGGGCGCTGTGCGCGGTGCACCATCGCGGCGGCGTTCCAGCGGATCCAGGCGCGGTAGCGGCGCTCGGTCTCCTCGTCGCCCGGGAACCACGGCTCCTGGTCGGTGGGGATGGTGTTGACGTAGTCGGTGGAGAACAGCGACGGCACGGCCACGCGGCGTTCGCGGGCGCGCTGCAGCAACTGCAGGATCAGGAAGCGTGCCCGCTGCTGGCCGGCCGAGTCGAGCACGCCGTCGAACGACTCGATCCACTCGGCGGTCTCGTCCGGGTCGATGTCGGGCAGGTGCGTGGAGAGCCCGTCCCGGATGACGTGCACGCGGTTGTCGTTACGGGAGTCGTTCTGCGCTGACAACTGCTGCCACTCCTCGTGCTCGTGGGCCCGCCGGTCGGGTGTGACGCGGACGATCGGAACCGATTCTGCCCGCGAGTTCACCGTCGGGCCCCTCCATGGTCACCCCGTGTCGCCGGAACGTCATCTCTACCGACGGGTAGCCCGCACGCGTCGAGTAACGCGACGACGTGACGTCGTCGACACCCCCGGCCGCGTGGCTGGTTGCGTACCGAACCCCGGCCGTGTTCGCTGTGCGTCACGACGCCCCGGCGGGGTGTCGTGGGAGGCGGACCCGTCGAGGTCCGCCCGGACACGGAGGAGGGACGGGAGACGTGGTCGCGGCCGCGGGGGACTCCGACGGCAGCCGGAGTGATCTGGCCAGCAAGCTCGGGGTCGAGCCGGGGATGATCGTCCAGGAAGTGGGCTGGGGCTCCGACGTCGACGACGACGTCCGGTCCGCGATCGAGGAACGCTGCGGCGAAGATCTCCTCGACGAGGACGCGCAGGAGGTCGTCGACGTGGTGCTCATGTGGTGGCGGGACGACGACGGTGACCTCGTCGACGCCCTCATGGACGCCCGCTCGCCCCTCGCCGACAACGGCGTGGTCTGGGTCCTCACGCCCAAGACCGGCCACGAGGGTCACGTGGAGCCCTCCGAGATCGCCGAGGCCGCGCCGACGGCGGGGCTCTCGCAGACCTCCAACGTCAACATCTCCGACGGTTGGGTCGGCACCCGGCTCGTGGCTCCGAAGTCGGGGAGCAAGGGACGGCGCTGAGGTCGATAGGGTGGCCGGTGCACCAGCCGGACCACCCTCACGAGGAGACGCACGCGCCATGACGGTCGAGGTCGGATCTCAGGCCCCCGAGTTCACGCTCCCGAACCAGGACCGCGAGGAGGTCTCGCTCGCGGACTTCCGCGGCAAGAAGGCCGTGCTCCTGGTGTTCTACCCGTTCGCCTTCTCCGGGATCTGCACCGGGGAGTTCTGCGAGGCCCGGGACGACCTGGCCGCCTACGTGAACGACGACGTGCAGCTCATCGGGGTGTCCTGCGACCCGGCCCCGACCCTGAAGGCGTGGGCCGACCAGGAGCGCTACAGCTTCCCGCTGCTCTCGGACTTCTGGCCGCACGGCGCCGTCGGCGCGAGCTACGGCGTGTTCTCCGCCGACCTCGGGTTCTCCTTCCGCGGCACGTTCCTGATCGACCGCGACGGCGTCGTCCGCTTCGCCGAGCAGAACGGTCCGGGCGAGGCGCGCGACCAGCAGGGCTGGAAGAACGCGATCGAGGAGCTCAAGGCCTCCGCCTAGGAATTCCCCGTTCCCGACGACGGGCCCCGGGTAGCGTTCCCGGGGCCCGTCGAGGGGCGCATAGCTCAGCGGTAGAGCGCCGGCCTTACAAGCCGTCGGTCGCAGGTTCGAATCCTGCTGCGCCCACCCCTCCGGCGGGGACGCCCGACCCGGGTCCGACCGCTCGCCGCGAGAATCACGTGGGGCAGGTTGTGGGGCCCGCCGGGATGCCTGGTGTGCACCTCGGCGCGTTCGGCCAGCGGCAACCCGCGGGTGGAACACCGACGGCCCCGTCGGGCACGGTGGGTCCCGTGTACCGCGTCGTCCTCCTGCGCCATGGCGAGACCCACGGCTACCTCGGCGACCTCGGGCTGACCGAGCTCGGGGAGTCCCAGGCCCGCGACCGGGGCCGACAGCTCGCGAAGGAACTCGCGACGACGGCACCGCCGGGCACCCGGGTGCGCTTCCCGCACGCACCGACCGCGCGGGGGACGGCGACGGCGGTGACGCTGCGCGCGACCGTCGTCGAGGCGCTCCCCGAGGGGCACGGCCTCGAGCTCGGCGAGCTGGAGCCGGACACGCACTTCGACAGCCTGCAGTTCTTCCACGACGGCGAGGCGCGCGAGTCCTCGGGGGTCGCGAAGGACCGCCGCGCGCTCGACCCGGGCAGCGGCGCCGACCCGGACTGGGCGCTGGAGTTCGACCGCTTCGACTCGAACTACGGCGAGCTCGCCAGGACCGGCGGACCCATCGACCGATGGCTGACCTCGACCACGCTGCGCTTCGAGCCGCCGCAGATCGCGGTGTACCGGCTGTGGGCCGGGGTCACCGCGCTCGCAGCGAAGCACGAGATCGCCCTGGTCAGCACCCACTCCGGTCCGATGCGGGCGTTCGTCGCCGCGGCGATCGGCCGTGACCCGGGCGAGCCGGAGAACCTCGAGCCGGTCGAGGTCACCGTCGACGGTCGCCTCGCGGAGGTCGTGTTCCGCGAGCACCGGGTGGTCGTCGAGGTCCCCGACCGGCTCCCGCCGTGGATCGCCCCCGGCTACGTGGCGGGGGAGCGCACGTAGTCCGCCAGGTGTTCCCCGGTGAGCGTCGAGCGGCCGGCGACGAGCTCGGCGGGCGTCCCGGTGAAGACCACCCGCCCGCCGTCGTGTCCGGCGCCCGGTCCGAGGTCGATGATCCAGTCGGCGTGGGCCATCACCGCCTGGTGGTGCTCGATGACGATGACCGACGTCCCGGCGTCGACCAGCCGGTCGAGCAGGCCGAGGAGGGCCTCGACGTCGGCGAGGTGCAGGCCCGTGGTCGGCTCGTCGAGGACGAACGTGCCGCCCTTCGTCCCGAGGTGGTCGGCCAGCTTGAGCCGCTGACGTTCCCCGCCGGACAGCGTGTTCAAGGGTTGCCCGAGCCGCAGGTACCCCAGCCCGACGTCGAGGAGCCGCGCCAAAATCCGGTGCGCGGCCGGTAGCTTCGCCTCTCCGCCGGCGAAGAACGCCTCCGCCTGCGCCACCGACATCGCGAGGACCTCGCTGATGTCCGCCCCGCCGAACCGGTACTCCAGCACGTCGGCCGAGAACCGCTTGCCCTCGCAGACCTCGCAGGTGACGGCCACCGAGGCGATCGGGCCGAGGTCGGTGTCGATCACCCCGGCGCCGTTGCAGTTCGGGCAGGCGCCCTCCGAGTTCGCGCTGAACAGGGCGGGCTTGACGCCGTTGGCCTTCGCGAACGCCTTGCGGATCGGCTCCAGCAGGCCGGTGTAGGTGGCCGGGTTGCTGCGCCGTGAGCCGCGGATCGGCGCCTGGTCGACGACCTCCACGCCCTCGAGCCCGGCGACCGAGCCGGTGACCAGCGAGCTCTTGCCCGACCCCGCGACCCCGGTCAACGCCACCAGCACCCCGAGCGGGACGTCGACGTCCACGTCGCGCAGGTTGTGCGTGTCGGCGCCCCGGACCTCGAGCCAGCCCGTGGGCGTCCGGACGGTGTCCTTGAGCGAGGCGCGGTCGTCCAGGTGGCGCCCCGTCACGGTGCCCCCGGCCCGCAGCTCCTCGACGGTGCCCTCGAACTGGATGGTGCCGCCCTCGGTGCCCGCGCCGGGCCCGAGGTCGACGACGTGGTCGGCGATCACGATCGTCTCGGGCTTGTGCTCGACGACCAGCACCGTGTTGCCCTTGTCCCGCAGTGCGAGCAGCAGCTCGTTCATGCGGGCGATGTCGTGCGGGTGCAGCCCGATCGTCGGCTCGTCGAAGACGTAGGTGACGTCGGTGAGCGCCGAGCCGAGGTGCCGGATCATCTTCGTCCGCTGGGCCTCGCCGCCGGACAACGTGCCCGACGGCCGCTCCAGGGCGAGGTAGCCGAGCCCGATGCGGACGAACGAGTCGAGCGTGTGCGACAGGGACTCCACGAGCGGCGCCACCGACGGCTCGTCGATCGTCCGCACCCACGCCGCGAGGTCGCTGATCTGCATCGCGCTCGCCTCGGCGATGTTCATTCCGCGGATCCGCGACGACCGGGCCGCCTCGGTCAGCCGGGTGCCCGCGCACTCCGGGCAGGTGGTGAAGACGACGGCCCGGTCGACGAAGGCGCGGATGTGGGGCTGCATCGCCTCCCGGTCCTTCGACAGCATCGACTTCTGGATCTTCGGGATGAGCCCCTCGTAGGTGAGGTTGATGCCCTCCACCTGGATCTTCGTCGGCTCCCGGTAGAGCAGGTCGTGCAGCTCGCGCTTCGTGTACCTCGCGATCGGCTTCGCGGTGTCGAAGAAGCCGCTGCCCTTGAAGATGCGGCCGAACCAGCCGTCCATGCTGTAGCCGGGGATGGTGAACGGGCCCTCGTCGAGCGACTTGCCGGCGTCGTAGAGGGCCGTGAGGTCGAAGTCGGAGACCGCGCCCCGACCCTCGCACCGCGGGCACATCCCCCCGGTGATCGAGAACTCGCGGCGTTCCTTGACCTGCTGGCCGTTCTTCGTGGTGGTCACCGCGCCGGCCCCGCTGACCGAGGCCACGTTGAACGAGAAGGCCTGCGCCGGACCGATGTGCGGCTGCCCGAGACGGCTGAACAGGATGCGGAGCATCGCGCCCGCGTCGGTCGCCGTGCCCACCGTCGACCGCGGGTCGGCCCCGAGCCGTTGCTGGTCGACGATGATCGCGGTGGTCAGCCCGTCGAGGACGTCGACGTCGGGCCGCGCGAGCGTCGGCATGAAGCCCTGCACGAACGACGGGTACGTCTCGTTGATCAGCCGCTGCGACTCGGCCGCGATCGTGGCGAACACCAGCGAGCTCTTGCCCGAGCCCGACACCCCCGTGAACACCGTCAGCCGACGCTTCGGCAGGTCCACGTCGACGTCGCGCAGGTTGTTCTCCCGCGCGCCGAGCACGCGGATCCGCTCGTGCGCGTCGGCGGCGTGCCGGCTCTCGGTGCTCATCTCGTCTCCTCGCTCGCGGACCGTGCATCCCCTCGACCCGGTCCGTCCCCGGAACGTGACGCGAGGCTAGCGAGGACCCCCGACACCCACGTCCGGACCGGACACCGCGCGTAGGGTCTGTGGACGTGCCACGCGTCGGGACGACCTGAGTGCTCCGAGGTCGGCTCCCCGCCTTCGTCGCCGCGTCCGTCTCCCTGGTCGCGGTCTGCGGCGCGGCGGGCGTCCCCGCGCCGCTCTACGTGGTCTACGAGCAGACCTACGGGCTCCCGCCGGTCGCGCTCACCGGGGCCTTCGCGATCTACATCGTCCCGCTGCTGGTCGCGCTCCTGTGCTGCGGCAGCCTGTCCGACCACGTGGGACGCAAGCGGGTCGCAGTCCCGGCGATCCTGACGGGGGCCCTGGCCTGCCTGGTGCTCACCACGGTGGACGCGGCGGCCCCGCTGATCCTCGGCCGGGCGATCCAGGGGCTCTCGGTGGGCCTCGCGCTGTCCGCGCTCGGCGCCTTCGTCGTCGACCTCGTGCCCCCGTCGCGCCCCGGCCTCGCGGGCGCGGTGACCAGCGGGGCCCCGCCCGGCGGCATCGCGCTCGGGGCCCTCGCATCGGGCGCCGCGGTCCAGCTCGCGCCCCGGACGGCGCCGGTCGGGTCGTTCCTGGGCACGGCCGCGGTGCTCGTGGCGGCCGCGGTGACCGTCGCGCTCCTGCCGGAGACGGTCACACGGGGCCCGGGCGCCCTCCGGTCCCTGCGTCCGGTGGTGCACATCCCGCGCAGTGCGCGGCCGGTGTTCCCCGCGGTGTGCCTGCTGGTGGCGGCCACCTACGTCCTGGGTGGCTTCACCCAGGCCCTCGCCCCGTCCCTGGCCGTGACGGTGCTGGGGCGCGAGGACCTGTTCAGCGGTGCCCTCGCGGTGGCGGTCTACCACCTCGCCGGCCCGACGGCGGGTCTGGCGGCCAACCGCCTGCGCGCCACCCACGCGCTGGTCGGCGGGGCCGCCGTCCTGGCCGCGGGCACCGCGGGCTTCGTGGCGGCGATCGCGATCGGGAGCTTCGGGGCCTATCTCGCCGCGGCCGTCGTCGCCGGGGCCGGGTTCGGGGTCGCCTTCGCGGGCGCCATGCGGGTGCTGCTCGACCGGAGCCCCGCGGGCGCCCACGCCGGGACCCTCTCGGCCATCTACCTGTTCTGCTACCTCGCGGCCGCGGTCTCGAGCCTGCTCGCCGGGGTGGCGGTGGGGATCTGGGGGCTCGCCGCGGTCGCGTCCGTGCTCTGCGGCGTGGTCGTCGTGCTGGTGGCGACCGGGACCGCCGGGTCGGTCCTGCGGATGCGTCCCGCGACCTGACCCTGATCGGGGTCACCACGGGACCGCCCGACCTGCCACCCTCCGTCGGATGACCGACCAGATCGCCGACCACTACGGCCGGCTCGCGGCGACCTACGACGACCACTGGGCCTACGACCCGGAGTACGTCCGGGCCTTCACCCGGGCCATGTCCGGGGCCCTGCGGCTCCACCCGGGGGACGCGATCGTCGACGTCGGGTGCGGGACCGGCCTGTACACCCGTCAGCTCGCCGACGACGTGGCCCCGCTGCGCCCGATCGTCTGTGTCGACCCGAGCGCGGCGATGCTGGATCGGATCCCGGCGTCACCGTCGCTGCGGCCGGTGCTGGCGAGCGCCGAGGACGTCGCGACCGGCCGGGTGTCGCTGCCCGTGCCGGGGCCGGTGGACGCCGTGCTGGTCAAGGAGGCGATCCACCACGTCTCCGACCGCGCGGCGACCCTGCGAGGTCTGGCCGGGCTGCTCTCCGACCACGGCCGGCTCCTGGTGGTGATGCTGCCGACGACCATCCCGCACCCGCTCTTCGCCGCGGCCCACGAGCGTTTCGAGCAGCTCCAGCCCGACCCCACGGAGATCCGGGAGGCCCTCGTCGCGGCGGGCCTGCGCACGTCGCTGACCCACCGCACCTTCCATGTCGCGATCGACCGCGAGCGGTACGTGCGCATGCTCGAGTCGCGCTACATGTCGGTGCTCGGCGAGTTCTCCGAGGACGAGCTGGCCGAGGGCATCGCCCAGTTCCGCCACGCCTACCGCGAGGACCCGGTGCTGCGCTTCGACGACCACTTCGTCTTCCTGCGGGGCTCGGTCCCGCCGGCCTGAGCGCGCCCGTAACACCGCTGTCTCGACAGCGGTCACGCCGACTGGCAGGTTCGGCGGAGAGATCAGCTCCTGCGCATGGATGCCGGTCGCGACCGACGGGAGCGAGACGATGCCCCTGTACGCCTACCGCTGCGGGACGGACGGCGCGCTCGAGGTGATGGCCCCGATGGGCAGCGCGCCGGCGACGACCGCGTGCCCGGCCTGCGGGGCCGAGGCGGTCCGCGTCATGACGGCACCGCGCCTCGGAGGCACCCGACGGGCCGAGCGGGCCGCGATCGACCGGGCCGAGGCATCCCGCACCGAGCCCACGGTGGTCTCGTCGCCCCCGCCGCGTCCACGGACGGCACCGGCGCCCCGGCTCGACCCGCGGACCGCGGCCCTGCCCCGGCCCTGAGCGGTCACCCCCGAAGCCCCCGCACGACCCCGCACCGAGGGAGAGACCCGATGCCCCAGCAGGTGTTCCCGCTCGACAGCACGAAGGCCTTCACCGACCAGGAGAAGATCGGCCACAACCGCTGGCACCCCGACATCCCCGCCCAGGTGCACGTGAAGCCGGGGGACACGTTCCGGGTCGACTGCCGCGAGTGGTTCGACGGTGCGATCCACAACGACGACTCGGCCGACGACATCCTCAACGCCCCGCTGAACGGGGTGCACGTGCTGTCCGGGCCGATCGCGGTCGAGGGCGCGCAGCCCGGTGACCTCCTGATCGTCGACATCCTCGACGTCGGGCCGATCCCGCAGGAGGACTCCGGCCCGCTCGCCGGGCAGGGCTGGGGCTACACCGGGGTCTTCGCGAAGTCCAACGGCGGCGGCTTCCTCACCGACCAGTTCCCGGACGCCTACAAGGTCGTCTGGGACTTCCAGGGCGGGAAGGCGACGTCGCGGCACGTCCCGCACGTCGAGTTCACCGGGATCGTCCACCCCGGCCTCATGGGGACGGCCCCCTCGCACGACCTGCTGGGCCGGTGGAACTCCCGCGAGCAGGCCCTGATCGACACGAACCCGGGGGCCGTGCCGCCCCTCGCGCTCCCGCCGCAGCCGGACGCGGCGGTCCTCGGGTCGCTGACCGGCGACGAGTACGAGCGGGCCCGCGGCGAGGCCGCCCGCACCGCGCCGCCCCGGGAGAACGGCGGCAACCAGGACATCAAGAACTTCACCAAGGGCAGCCGCGTCTTCTACCCCGTGTTCGTCGACGGCGCGAACCTCTCGATGGGCGACCTGCACTTCTCCCAGGGCGACGGCGAGATCACGTTCTGCGGGGCGATCGAGATGGGCGGGTTCATCGACCTGCACGTCGACCTGATCAAGGGCGGGATGGAGACCTACGGCGTCTCCGAGAACGCGATCTTCATCCCGGGCAACACCGACCCGCAGTACAGCGAGTGGATCGCCTTCTCCGGCACGTCGGTGACGCTCGACGGCGAGCAGCGCTACCTCGACTCGCACCTGTCGTACCAGCGGGCCTGCCTGCACGCGATCGACTACCTGACGACGTTCGGCTACTCGCCGATCCAGGCCTACATGATCCTGGGCGCGGCGCCGATCGAGGGCCGGCTCTCCGGCGTCGTCGACATCCCGAACTCGTGCTCGACGGTGTACCTGCCGACCGGCATCTTCGACTTCGACGTCAAGCCCGGGAAGAACGGGCCGACGCGGATCGACCCGGGCCAGGGCGTGCCCATGAGCCGGGGCTGACCCGGCGGCGGGGCTGACCCGGCGGCAGGTGCGACCCGCCGTCAGGACAGCACGGAGAGGTCGCCGGTCCGGGCGACCTCGCCGAACAGCTCCGCGCTCCGCCGGGGGACGCGCCGCAGCCCGTCGGCCCGGTCGATCCCGACGAGCCCGAACGTCGGCCGGTAGCCGACGGCCCACTCGAAGTTGTCGAACGACGACCAGTACAGGTAGCCGCGGACGTCGATCCCGTCGGCGAGGGCGGCCGCGACCTCGCCGAGGTGGGAGGCGAGGTAGCGCACCCGCTGGTCGTCGTCCGTCGTCGCGATCCCGTTCTCCGTCACGACGACGGGGAGCCCGGCCTCGGCGATCCGGCGCAGCACCGCGCCGAAGCCGGCCGGGTACACCTCCCAGCCCATGAGCGTCGTCTCCGCGCCCTCGGGCGGACCCGCCGTCAGGTCGGGCGACGTCGCGTCGATCAGGGCCCGCGAGTAGTACTGCAGCCCCACGAAGTCGCCGACGTCGCCGCCCGCGCGCAGGTCGTCGAGGTGGGTGTCGACCATGACCATCCGTGCTGCGGCCGCCGCGCCCTCGTCGGCCTCGTCGCCCGGGCGCAGCGGCTCGAGGTGCGGCAGGTGCAGGCAGGTCCCGAGCTGCGCCGACCCCGGTCCGGCGCGCAGCACCTCGACGGCCCTCCGGTGGGCCGCCGCGAGCACCCCGTTGACCGTGACGGCCTCGGTCAGATCGCGGTGCCCGGGCGGGAACTGGCCGGAGAGGTAGCACTCGCGCGCGACGATCTGCGGCTCGTTGATCGTGCAGACGTAGGGCATCCGGTCGCCGAGTGCGGCGGAGACCCGCGCGACGTACCGGGCGAACACGTCGAGCGCATCCGGCGCGAGCCAGCCGCCGCGGGCGGCGAACCAGCGGGGGAGCGTGAAGTGGTGCAGCGTCACGAAGGCCGTGAGCCCGTGCCGCGCGAGGGAGTCGAGCATGCGCCCGTAGTGGTCCAGCGCCGCCGTCGAGAACTCGCCCTCGGCCGGCTCGATGCGCGACCACTCGAGGGAGAACCGGTGCGCGTTCTGGCCGAGCGAGGCGAGCAGGGCGAAGTCGTCGTCGTAGCGGTGGTAGTGGTCGATCGCGTCGCCGGAGGGCTCGACGCAGGGCGAGGCCGGGTCGTGCTCCCAGTCCCACCAGTCGTTGTTCGTGTTGTTGCCCTCGACCTGGTGGCTGGCGGTGGCGCTGCCCCAGTGGAAACCCGGCGGGAAGATCGGCACGGTCGCCCACCCTGGCATGACCGGCCGGACGGCGTGGGCAACGGTGCGGTGGGCACGATCAGGCGACTCGCTCTGCGCCTGATTCGTCACTCGTTGCACACTTGTCCCGGCGCGCTGGGGGCGGCTGCGCGGGAGGGGGAGCGTCGTGTCCGACAACATCACCTACCGTTATGTGGTCCCGCCCGGGTGGCCGCAGCCCCCGGTCGGGTGGGCGCCGCCGCAGGGCTGGGTCCCCGACCCCGCGTGGCCTGCCGCGCCGTCGGGATGGCAGTTCTGGGTGCCGGAGGACGACGGGCGAGGGCGGCACGCGACCTCGTCGTCGGGCCGGGGACCGGCCCGACACCGCCGACCCGAGGACGAACCGGCCGGGCCCACCTCGACCGGTCCCCTCGCTGCGCCCCGCCACCGCGCCCCCGTGGTCGAAGAGCCGGTCATCCCGTTGGCACGTCGCCGGCCGTCGCCCGGGGCCCCCGGACGGGGGTGGCCGCCCTCCCCGACGGTCGACGAGCCGTCGGGCCCCTCGCCGGTGCCGGCGGATGCCGCCCCCTCTCAGCGCAACGTGCCGCGGGAGAAGGTCGGCCTGTTCGGCGCACGTAGGGAACTCCGGCTCTCGGAGGAACGTGTCGTCGGCCTCGAACAGCAGCTCGACGCGGCGATCGGCACGGCGAACCGGCTCGCGACGGACAACGCGATGCTGCGTCGGCAGGTCGGCGAGCTCCGTGACCCGGACCTGGTCGCCCTCGAGGCGCAACGGGATCGGCTGCGGGTCGAGTCGGCGGACCTTCAGGGCCGGATGGCCGTGACGGAGGCGACCTGGCAACGGCGCAGAGGGCTGCCGGACGGATCCGCGACGACGCCGAGCAACTCGCGCGGGAGGTCGCCGCGCGGGCTGAACAGGAGGCGGCCGGACTCGTCACTCGCGCCTCCCGTCGCGCAGCCGACGAGAGCAGGAACGCCGACGAGCGTCGGCGGAGCGCGGTGGACGGCGCGGAGGCGGCGGAGCGGCGCCTCGCCGAGCTACGGAGGGAGATCGTCGAGACCGAGGACAGGGCGATGCTGCAGGAGGCCGGGATCTACGAGTTCCGGCACCGGCTCGCCGACGCGGTCGCCTACAAGGCGCGGCTCGAAGCCGTGAAGGCGCGCTACAAGGAGCTCGTCCGGCAGGACGGAGCGGTGCTCGCGGCCCAGGGCTGGACGGTCAACGGCTCCACGGCCGAGGGCAAGCGGATGATCAAGGACTACACCAAGCTGATGCTGCGCGCCTACAACGCCGAGGTGGACGCCGCCGTCCGCACGATGCGGCCGCATCGGCTCGAGACGTCCATCGAGAGGCTGACGAAGGCCCAGGAGACGATCGCCCGGCTGGGACGAACGATGAGCATCCGCATCTCGGAGGCCTACCACCGCGCGCGGATCGAGGAACTCGAGCTGACCGCGGACCACCTCGCGCAGATCGAGGAGGAGAAGGAGCGGGCGCGGGCGGAGCGTGAGCGGGTCCGCGACGAGGCCGCCGCGAAGAAGGAGGTCGCCCGGGAACGCGAGAAGTTGATGAAGGAGCATGCCCACTGGCAGGCCCTCGTCCAGCGAGCCGAGTCCGGTGCCGTCGACGAGTCCGTCGCTGTCGAGGCCGCCGAGGCGTTGGAACGCATCGACGGAGCCCTCGAGGACCTGAGCGTGCGGGCGAACCCCGGGGTCGGCACGGTCTACGTGATCTCGAACGTCGGTGCATTCGGGGAGAACGTCATCAAGGTCGGAGTGACCCGGCGACCGAACGTCGACGACCGGGTCCGCGAACTGGGCGATGCGTCGGTCCCCTTCAAGTTCGACCTCCACACCGCGATCTTCACCCAGGATGCCTATGGCCTCGAGAACCAGCTGCACAAGGCCCTTGCAGATCGTCGGGTGAACCGGGTGAACATGCGGCGGGAGTTCTTCTACGCGACGCCCGCGGAGGTCCGGGAGATCCTGGCGAGGACCGACCACGCCCGGTGGGTGTACGAGTACCGCGATGACGCGGAGGCCGAGGAATGGCGAACGAGTCAGAGGCTCATGTCCGGCGGATGAGCCACCGAGGTAGAGCGTCACCGACCGTCGCGCGGGGCATTCCCGGCGAAGACGTCGTTGGAAGGGCGCTACATGGTCGAGTACAACCACTCCTACGTCGACGTGGGCGAGGTGGTCCTGCACGTCGCCGAGATCGGTGACGGCGCGCCGGTCCTGCTCGTGCACGGCTTCCCGCAGACCTGGTACTCGTGGACCGCAGTTGCGCCGCTGCTGGCTGACGCCGGCTACCGGTGCGTGATGCCCGATCTGCGCGGTCTCGGGGACTCCACCCGGCCGCTGCACGGGTACGACAAGCAGACCCTTGGCGAGGACCTCGTGCGGGTTCTCGACGCGTTCGACATCGAGCGGTGCGCCGTCGTCGGGCACGACTGGGGCGGCGCCGTCGCCTTCTCGATCGCGGCGCGGCACCCGGAGCGGGTGAGCAGGCTCGGCGTCGTCGACGTCGCGATCCCCGGGGACGGGCAGCCGAACATCTCGCAGGGCGGTCGACGCTGGCACCATGCCTTCCTCGGCACGCTCGACCTCCCGGAGGCCCTGATCACCGGGCGGGAGGAGGTGTTCCTGCGCTGGTTCTACGAGCACTACGGCCACCACCAGAAGGTCCTTCCCGACGATGCCGTGGCCGAGTACCTGCGCTGCTACACCGCCGCCGGGGCGCTACGCGCGGGCTTCGAGCTCTACCGCACCGTGCCGCTGGACATCGCCGCCAACGAGACGCTGGGGAAGATCGACGTGCCCGTGCTCGCCGTCGGCGGTGCGACCTCCTTCGGTCGCGGCGACGAGGTCGAGGAGTCGCTGCGGCGGATGGCGCACGACGTCACCGGCCACGTGATTCCCGACTGCGGGCACTGGGTGCCCGAGGAGAAGCCGCGGGAGCTCGCGGAGCTGATCATCGGACACGTGGGGCCGTCATGACGACGGGTCTCGCCGACTCAGCGCGCCACGAGGTGCGCTGCGCGCCCGTGAGTACTTTTCCGTGCCAGGGCACGGATGAGTACTCACAGGGCGGAGCCACCTCGTGATCGAGCCGTACACCGCGGTCGGGCTGATCCCGACGTTCCGGGGCATCCGCGAGCGCGCCGACATCGCGCACAATCTCGAGCACCTCGAGAGCCTGACGACGGCGGCGTTCTGGCTGTCGAACCTCGACGTCCCGGTGAAGCTGCTCGCCATCCCCGAGGGCGCGCTGCAGGGCTTCAACGACGAGATCCTCGACGTCGACCACGTCGACTTCGCCCACCACTGCGCGATCGACCTGCCCGGACCGGAGACCGAGCGACTCGGCCGGCTGGCGTCGCGGTGGGGCGTGTGGATCATGGCGCAGGCGAAGGTCCGGCACCCGGAGTGGCCCGACCTGTTCTTCAACGCGGGGTTCGTCCTCTCGCCGGACGAGGAGATCGTGCTCGTCCACTACAAGCTCAACGCGCTGCTGCCGGTGGAGCGCTCGGTGTCCCCGCACGACCTGTTCGACTGGTGGGTCGAGCGGTACGGCCGCACGCTCGACGCGTTCTGGCCGGTCGCGGACACGCCGATCGGTCGGCTCGGCGTCATGATGGCGATGGAGGGCTGCTACCCGGAGAACGGGCGCGGGCTGGCGCTCAACGGGGCCGAGGTCGTCTACCGGGCCTCGCTGCCGGTGCCGTTCACCGAGAACGACGTCTTCGAGATCACCAACCGGGCGCGGGCCCTGGAGAACAACTTCGTCGTGATCGCCCCGAACATCGGCGGCTACCACCTCTACCCGGAGAGCCCGACCGCGATCGACGCCGGCGGCGGCCGGTCGATGATCGTGAACCACCGTGGCCAGATCGTCGGGAAGCAGTTCGACACCAACGGCTCGACGTTCGTCAGCGGCGTCGTCGACATCGAGGCCCTCCGCCACCACCGGGCGTCCGCGCAGATCAGCAGCTGGACCAAGGACATCCGCGCCGAGCTCGCCCAGATCGTCTACGAGCAGCCGATCTACCCGAAGAACCTCTACCTCGACCGGACTCCGCCCCACCACGAGGAGTACCGCCGGGAGATCCTGCAACGCCAGATCGACCTGCTGCACGACCGCGACGTCTGGCGGCGCCCGGGCTGACCGCTACGGCTCCCGCGGCGGGGTCACGTCGAGGTAGCCGCGGATCGCGTCGCGGAGCAGGTCCACCACGGGGCGGCCCTCCTCGATCGCCCGGATGTGCAGCTCGTCGCGCAGTGCCCGGGGGACCCGGCCGGAGAGGTAGACGAGCTCCTGCCGGGTCGGTGTGCCGCGGTGCTGCCGCCGGCCACGGGGACCGTCGACGGGCATGAGCGGGCTCGGCGCCGGGGCGAGGGTCGACGTGGGGTCCGGTCGGCGGCGCTCCGCGGCCGGCGGCCCCACCCGACGGCGGGCGCCGGGGTCGGGAGCGGGACGGCGGGGCTCAGACGGCGGCATCGAGCCGGACCTCCAGCTGGTCGGCGAGGGTGGCGAAGACCTCGAGCAGCGGCCTCGCCGGGGCTCCGCGCGCCCGGAGGGGCTGGGCGGCGTCGATGGCCTCGGCGAGCACGGCCCGCGACGGGACCGGGGGCGACCACACCAGCTCACCGAAGGTCTCGGTGACCGACTCGGTGTGCCAGGCGTGCAGGCCGCGCCGTCGGTCGTGCTCGTTGACGATCACCCCGGAGACGGCGAGGTCGGGGCGACCGAGATGGCGTCGGTAGGCCGCGACGAAGTCCCGGACCCGGATCGCGCCCTGCAGGTGGTCGAACTCCGGGCGCAGGACGAGCACCACCGTGTCGGCCGCGGCCAGGCCGAGCTGGGTGAGGTGCCCCAGCGAGGGCGGGCAGTCGAGCAGCGTCACGTCGTAGTCCTCGGCGACGCCGGTGAGGGCGACGTCGAGGCGTTCGTGGGAGCCGAGCTGGCCGGCCTCGGCGACGCGGGCCTCGAGGTCGTAGCGGGCCGGCAGCAGGTCGATGCGGGTCGCCAGGTCGGCCGCGGACCCGGTCCACCGGCAGCCGACCAGCGCGTCCGCCGCGCATCCCTTCTGGTTCGCGGCGACCACCTCGGCGGCGGTCACCATGTCGGTGAGGTCGGCCTCGCCGTAGCCGAGTCGGCGCGACAGGTTGGCCTGCGGGTCGAGGTCGACCGCGAGGACCCGGCGTCCGCGGGCCGCGAGGGCCTCCGCCAGGTGTGCGATCGCGGTCGTCTTCCCGGCACCGCCCTTGTTGTTGGCCACGGCGATCCGCATGCGCCCGCACCCCCGCCCCGACGACCCCCGACCGGCGCGCCAGCGTGGTGCAGCGGGGCCGGGAGAGCACAGTGACACCCGCGCACGCGTGCTCACAAGCACCCGTGCACACGTGCATGTGTGCACACGGTGCCGCTGCTCCGAGCGGGGCAACGATCGCGCCACGGCGCGCCGCGCGGCACCCGTCCGTACCAGCGCAGGCGGGTGAACCGCTTGCGCCGCTTCGCTACCGGGTCAGCATCACCGCCTCGCGGCCCCTTCCGGCCGAACCGCCCGCCGCCTATGGTCCAGCGACACCGATCGCCGAGACGTGGCGCAGGCCGGGGACACCACTCCCGCCGCGCCGGCGCCGAGCGCCGTGATCGACGTGCGCCACCCCGGACCGCCCTGCGGCCGTCGGGGCGACGAACGATGCCCGCGGGACGAGGGGGACCTGTGATGGGGACGAGACCGGCACCGCCGGCACACCACGCGCGGACCGGGGGAAGCATGGACGGGCTGACGGCGACGGTCGCGACGCTCCCGTCGGCCACGGTGGTCCGGCTGGCGGGCGGTCTGCGTTCCCGGACGGCGACGGTGTTGCGCGAGGCGGTGGAGGGGGCTCTCGACGGCGGGTCCACCACGCTGGTGCTCGACCTGACCGACGTCGTCGCCGAGGACGACCTGGGCCTCTGGGTGATCCCTGCCGTCGCCGGGGACGCCCACGCGCGGGGTGTGGTCTTCACGGTCGTGGCCCCGAAGCGGGCGCTCCGAAGCCGCCTGCGCCGCCTCGGGGGGCGGCCGTTCGACATCACCGACGTCCGCCCGGCGGGGTGCTGACCCGGCCCGCCGAGGTTCACATCAGGCAGGGACGGGAGCTGTTCGGGCTGCCTGACGTGACTCTCGCGGTCGGCCCGCGCTACGTGGGCGGCTCGAGGTCGTCCGGGACGCCGGGCCACGGGTCGACCAGGTCCAGGTAGTCCCCGGGCGAGGCGGTGAACTCCGGCGGGCGCTTCTCGAGGAACGACGTGACGCCCTCGGTCGCGTCCGGCCCGGCGCCGAGCGCGGCGATCACGCGGGTGTCCATCCGGTGCGCGTCCCACGGGGACTCCGCGCCGAGCATCGACCACATCATGCGGCGGGTGAGGGCGACCGAGACGCCGGAGGTGTTCTCCGCGATCTCCGCCGCGAGCGCCCGCACGGCCGGGCCGAGCTCGTCGTCGGGAACGACCCGCGAGACGAGTCGGCCGGCGAGGGCCTCGGCGGCTCCGAAGACACGCCCCGTCGCCACCCACTCCATCGCCTGCGAGATGCCGACGACGCGGGGGAGGAACCAGCTCGACGCGCCGTCGGGGGCGATGCCGCGGCGCGTGAACACGTAGCCGAAGCGGGCCGACTCCGCGGCGATGCGGATGTCGGCCGGCAGCAGGAGCGAGGCCCCGATCCCGACGGCGGGTCCGTTGACCGCCGCGATCACCGGCTTCACGCTCGCCGCGATCCGCAGGACGGCGACCCCGCCGAGGTCCCGCGGCTTCCCGCCGATCGCGCCGCCGGCCTTCAACCGCGCGTCCTGCACCGCCGCGTAGTCGAAGGTCGAGCCGCCCCGGCCGAGGTCCGCCCCGGCGCAGAACGCCCGCCCCGCGCCGGTGAGGACGACGACGCGCACGGCGTCGTCGGCGTCGGACCGGTCGAACGCCGCGACGATCTCGGTGGCCATCTCTGGGGTGAAGGCGTTCATCCGGTCGGGACGGTCGAGGGTGACCGTCGCGATCCCGTCCGCGACCTCGTAGCCGATCTGCATGTGGCCTCCGGCCTCGTGAGCACTAGCGGTCGCTATCGCGACCGTTTCTGCTCACGAGCGAAGCACACGCGACCGGCCGCGGAACTCCGCGATCACCCGACCGTCGGTGGGGCGGGAGACCGTCACGTCGTAGACCCCGGAGCGCCCGTACACCGTCCGCTCGATCGCGACGGCCTCCAACACGTCGTTCTCCCGCGCCGAGGCGACGAAGGTGATGTCGCCGCCGGCCGCGACGGTGACGGGGCCGGGGGAGTTGCACGCGCACGCGAACGCGGAGTCGGCGAGCAGGAACAGGTAGCCGCCGTGACACATGCCGTGGCCGTTGACCATGTCGGAGGTGACCCGCATGGTCACGCGGGCCTCGCCGTCCGCGGCGGCGTGCAGCTCCATGCCGAGCTTGCGGGACGCGGCGTCGTCGTCCCACATCCGCTTGACCGACGCGGCGATCACGCGGACACCGCCTGCTTCGCCACCAGCGTGAGCACGTCGTAGCGCGCCACCGAGTCGCCGTTCTGGTTCGTCACGTCGGCGTCCCAGCGGACCTCGCCGTACGCGGCGGTGTCGCGCGGGGTGATCTGCTTGGCGGTGAGCGTGATCGTCAGCTCGTCGTCGAACTTGACGGGCGTGAGGAAGCGCAGCGAGTCGACGCCGAAGTTGGCGAGCACGGGGCCGGGCGCCGGGTCGACGAACAGGCCCGCGGCGAACGACACGACCAGGTACCCGTGGGCCACGCGCTCCCCGAAGAACGGGTTCTGCGACGCGGCCTCGGCGTCCATGTGCGCGTAGAACGTGTCGCCGGTGAACTCGGCGAAGTGCTCCACGTCCTCCAGCGTCACCCGCCGCGGACCGCCGACGACGGTGTCGCCGAGCGCGAGCTCCTCGAGGTGCTTGCGGAAGGGGTGGACGTCGGTGACGGTGCGGGTCGTCCCCGGCACCCACTGCCCGGTGATCGCGGTGAGCATCTCCGGCGAGCCCTGCACCGCGGTGCGCTGCATGTGGTGCTTCACCCCGCGGACGCCGCCCATCTCCTCGCCGCCACCGGCCCGACCTGGACCGCCGTGAACGAGCTGGGGCATCGGCGAGCCGTGGCCGGTGGACGCCTTCGCGGAGTCCTGGTCGAGCACCAGCAGCCGGCCGTGCCACGGCGCGATGCCGAGCACGACCTCCCGGGCGAACTCCGGGTCGCCGGTGACGACGGAGCCCGCCAGCGAGCCCTGCCCGCGGGCGGCCAGCTCGATCACCTGGGTGGTCGAGGTGTAGGGCACGAGGGAGGACACGGGGCCGAACGCCTCGACCTCGTGCACCGCGGCGGCGTCGGGGTCGGCGGCGAGCAGGACGGGGGAGAGGAACGCGCCGCGCTCGGCGTCGGCGTCCACGACCTCCACGGAGTCCGGCGACCCGAACAGCACCCGCGACCCGTCGAGGAGCGACTTCAGCGAGCGGCGCACCTCCTCGCGCTGCTCCAGCCCGGCCAGGGCACCCATCCGGACGTCGGGGTTCGAGGGGTTCCCGACGACGATCCTCCCGAGGCGTTCGGCGGTCGCCTCGGCCACCGCGTCGAGGTGCTCGGCGGGCACGAACGCGCGCCGGATCGCCGTGCACTTCTGGCCGGCCTTAACCGTCATCTCGGTGACGAGCTGCTTGACGTACAGGTCGAACTCGGGCGTCCCCGGCGTCGCGTCCGGGCCCAGGATCGAGCAGTTCAGCGAGTCGGCCTCGGCGGTGAACCGGACGGCGCGGGCCGCGAGGTTCGGGTGGGTGCGCAGCTGCCGGGCGGTCGACGCCGAGCCGGTGAACGAGACCAGGTCCTGCTCGGTGAGGTGGTCGAACAGGTCGCCCACGGAGCCCGCGACGAACTGCACGGCGCCCTCGGGGAGCAGCCCGGAGTCGGCGATCAACCGGGCCAGACCCGCCGTCAGGAAGGCGGTGGGGGTGGCGGGCTTGATGATCGACGGGACCCCGGCGAGGAAGGCCGGCGCGAGCTTCTCCAGCGGGCCCCAGCAGGGGAAGTTGTAGGCGTTGACCTGCACCGCGACGCCCTGCAGCGGGGAGAGCACGTGCTGGGCGAGGAACGAGCCGTCCTTCGACAGCGGTTCGACGTCGCCCTCGACGAGGACCGTGCCGGCCGGCAGCTCGCGCTTGCCCTTTGAGGCGTAGGCCTGCAGCACACCGATGCCGCCGTCGACGTCGAACTTCGAGTCACCGAGGGTGGCGCCGGTGCGCGCGGACAGGGCGTAGAGCTCCCCGCGGTGCTCGCGGAGGTGCCCGGCGAGCGCCTTGAGCAGCCCGGCGCGCTGGTGGAACGTCAGCTCGCGGAGCGCCGGGCCGCCCGTCGAGCGGGCGTACGCCGCCGCGCCCGCGAGGTCGAGCCCGTCGGTGGAGAGCCGCCCGACCTCCTCGCCGGTGACGGCGTCGAACATCGGCCGACCCTCACCGGACCCGGCCTGCCAGCGCCCCTGCAGATAGCTCTCGACGGTCACCCGCGCACCTCTAGACGTCGTAGTCGATGGTCAGTTCGTCGGAGACCGGGACCGACTGGCACGTGAGCACGAACCCGGCCTCGACCTCGGAGTCCTCCAGCGCGAAGTTGCGCTGCATCGCCACCTCGCCGGTGACGACCTTGGCGCGACAGGTCCCGCACACGCCACCCCGGCAGGCGAAGGGCAGGTCGGACCGCACCTTCTGGGCCGCGTCGAGCACGAACGAGTCGGGCGGGATCGTCGCGGTGACGCTGCGCCCGTGCAGCACGATCGTCGCCGTGGCGCCCTCGGCGGGCGCGTCCTCGTGGCGCACCGGCTGCGGCGGCGGGGAGTCGACGTAGAACAGTTCCGCGTGGACCTTCTCCCGCCCGATGCCGAGCTCGTCGAGCAGGTCCCGCGCTCCGGTCACCATCTCCAGCGGACCGCACAGCCACCAGTGGTCGACCTGCGGGGTCGGGACGAGGAAGCGGAGCAGCTCCCCGAGCTTGTTCCTGTCGAGCCGGCCCGCGAAGATCTCGGCCTCGACGGGCTCGCGGGAGAGCACGTGGTCGAGCTGGAACCGCGCGCGGTAGCGGTCCTTCAGATCGGCGAGCTCCTCGGCGAACATCACCGTGTCGGCCCGGCGGTTGCCGTAGAGCAGCGTGACGTGGGTGTCGGGGTGCGCGGCGAGCACGGTCGCGGCGATCGAGAGCACCGGGGTGATACCCGAGCCGGCCGCGATCAACGTGTGGTGCTCGCCCGGCTGCGGATCGGGCGAGAAGCGCCCGTCGGGCGGTCCGACCTCGAGGGTGTCGCCGACGGCGAGCCGGTCGACCAGCCACCCCGAGAACAGCCCGGTCTCCACCCGTCGCACGCCGATCCGCGGCGCAGCGCCCTCGGGGGCGCAGATCGAGTAGGAGCGACGTTCGCCGTCGTGGGAGAGCGTCAGGTACTGCCCGGCGCGGAAGGCGTAGTGCTCGCGCAGATCGGCCGGCACGTCGAAGGTGATCGCGACGGCGTCGTCGGTGAGGTGCTCGACGGCCGCGACCCGGAGGGCGTGGAAGCCCGTGTCGAGCGTGGCGGTCATCAGATGTCCTTCATGTGCTCGAACGGCTCGGAGCAGGCGCGGCACCGGCGCAGCGCCGTGCAGGCCGTGGGTCCGAAGCGCGACAGCTCCTCGGTGTCGGCGCTGCCGCAGCGTGGGCAGTCGACCCGCTTCGGCGGGGCCGCCAGCGTGAGCGCGACCGGGCCGGTCGAGCGCGGGCCGATGTGGTCGGGCGGCGCGACGCCGGCCTCGGCGAGCTTGCGGCGGCCCTCGTCGGAGATGAGGTCGGTGGTCCACGGCGGGGTGAGGGTCACCGTGACCTCGACCTCCCCGTAGACGGCGAGCCGCTCGCGCAGGTCGGCGGCCATCGCGTCGAGGGCGGGGCAGCCGGCGTAGGTGGGCGTGATGGTGGCGGTGACGTGCCCGTCGTCCTGCGAGACCGAGCGCAGCACCCCGAGGTCGGCGAGGGTCAGCATCGGCATCTCGGGGTCGGTCACCTCGGCGGCGGCCCGCCAGAGCTCCGCGTCCACCGTGTCCACCCCGCTCACCACGTCGCGTCCGGGTGCGCGCGGGCCAGCGACTGCATGGTGGCGAGCACCCGCCCCAGCGACTCGGTGTGCACGCCGTCCCGGCCCCCGCGGCCGCCGACCAGCCCGACGGCGGGTCGGGTCGGCTCGGTGAGCGTCGCGACCGGCAGGACCTGCGCGAGGTCGGCGTCCACCGACGCCTTCAGTGACGCCGGGTCGACCGCGACGCCGGCCTCGACCAGCCGGGTCTCGACCGGGTGCGCCAGGAACAGCTCCGTGACGAACGGCCAGACGTCGTCGAGCCCGGCCTGCATGCGCCGGTGCGACTCGTCGGTCCCGTCGCCCAGGCGCACGACCCACCCCGCGGCGTACTCGCGCTGGTAGGCGAGCTCCGGCACGGCCTTGGCGGCGACGGCCGCGAGCACCGGGTCGGCCGAGCCCCGCAGCGTCGTCATGAGGGCCAGGCGCCAGGAGGAGTAGACGAGGATCCAGGCCATCGTCCGCCCGAAGTCGCCCAGGTCCATCTCGGCGAGCGTGACGTTGCGGAAGGACCGGTCGTCCCGGAAGTAGGCGAGGACGTCCTCGTCGGACAGACCGGCGGCGAGACCTGGCGTCCGGAAGCGCTCCGCCGCGCCGAGGTGACCGGCGCGCGAGAGCAGCACCCGGGCCTGGCCGAGCAGGTCGAGCGCGATGTTCGCGAGCGCGACCTCCTCCTCGAGCTCCGGGGCGTGCGTCGCCCACTCGGAGAGGCGCTGGCTCCCGACGAGGGCGTCGTCGGCGAGCATCAGGCAGTAGGCGGCGAGGTCCTCGCGGTCGACGCCGTCGGGAGCTGGTGCGGTGACCTCGACGACCGTCTCGTCGAAGCCCGCGCCGTAGGCCCACCGGCCGTCGTGGTCGGCGTCGGCGAGTCCGTCGAACACGTGATCGTTCACAGGTGCGGCACGTCCTCGGGGATCTCGTAGAACGTGGGGTGGCGGTAGACCTTGTCGCCCGACGGCGCGAAGAACGGGTCCTTCTCGTCGGGGCTCGACGCGGTGATCGCGTCGGCGCGCACCACCCAGATCGACACACCCTCGTTGCGCCGCGTGTAGAGGTTGCGGGCGTTGTGCAGGGCCATGTGGTCGTCGGGGGCGTGCAGCGACCCGACGTGCACGTGGTTCAGCCCGCGCTTGCCGCGCACGAACACCTCGTAGAGCGGCCACGTGCGGTCGGGGGTGACGCCGGGCCGGATGTCCGGCTCGCCCTCGGGGTGCGCGGTGACGTCGTCGGCCATGCTCATGCGACCGCCACCTCCCCTTCCTGACGGCGGGCCGCGCGCTCCGCCTGCTTCGCGGCGTAGGCGGAGGCCGCGTCGCGGACCCACTGCCCGCCCTCGTGCGCGGCGCGACGGTGGGCGAGGCGCTGGGCGTTGCAGGGGCCCGCGCCCTTCACGACGGCGGTGAACTCGTCCCAGTCGATGGCGCCGTAGTCGTACGACCCGCGCTCGGGGTTCCAGCGCAGCTCCGGGTCGGGGAACGTGACCCCGAGCGCCTCGGCCTGAGGCATCGACATGTCGACGTAGCGCTGGCGCAGCTCGTCGTTGGTGTGCCGCTTGATCCGCCACGCCATCGACTGCTGGGTGTTGGGGGAGTCGCCGTCGGCGGGGCCGAACATCATGAGCGAGGGCCACCACCAGCGGTTGACCGCGTCCTGCACCATCTCGCGCTGCGCGTCGGTGCCCGCCATCAGCGTCATGAGCAGCTCGAAGCCCTGCCGCTGGTGGAACGACTCCTCCTTGCAGATCCGCACCATCGCCCGCGCGTAGGGGCCGTAGCTGGAGCGGCACAGCGGGACCTGGTTGCAGATCGCGGCGCCGTCGACGAGCCAGCCGATGACGCCGATGTCGGCGTACGTCAGCGTCGGGTAGTTGAAGATCGACGAGTACTTCTGCCTCGAGTCGATCAGCTTCTCGGTGAGCTCGGTGCGGTCGACGCCGAGGGTCTCGGTGGCCGAGTACAGGTACAGCCCGTGGCCGGCCTCGTCCTGCACCTTCGCGAGCAGGATGGCCTTCCGGCGCAGGCTGGGGGCGCGGAGGATCCAGTTGCCCTCGGGCTGCATGCCGATGATCTCGGAGTGCGCGTGCTGGGCGATCTGGCGGATCAGCGTCTTCCGGTAGCCCTCGGGCATCCAGTCCCGCGGCTCGATCCGGCCCTCGGCGGCCACGGTGGCGTCGAACGCCTCGGCCAGCTGCTGCTCGTCCCGGTCCACAAGCCCTCCCGAATGTTCGTTCGGTTACCGATGGTGCCCGACTCGCGTGGTGGACGCAAGCCGTTCGCCTCGCCGTCACACGGCTCTGGTCGGATGGCGCGATGCCCGACCCCATGCCCGCCGTGATCGCCCATCGTGGAGCCTCGGCCGACGCCCCGGAGAACACGCTCGCCGCGGTGGAGGAGGCGCGTCGGCAGGGCGCCGACGGGATCGAGGTCGACGTACAGCGCACCGCCGACGGCGTGCTCGTGCTCCACCACGACGCGACGCCGCGGCGCACCACCGACGCCGGCCCGGCTCTCGCCGACCGGCTCCTGGGCTCCCTCACGTCCACCGAGCTGCGGACGCTGGACGCCGGGGCGGGGGAGCGCATCCCGACGTTGGCCGAGCTCCTCGACACCGCCGGCGACCTGGAGCTGTTCCTCGAGCTCAAGGACCCGTGGCTGTACCCGGGAATCGCCGCCGAGGTCGTCGCGGCGTTGGCCGGCCGGCCCGCCGTGGTGATGTCGTTCGACGCCTCCGCGGTGCGGCCGGTCGACGCGCCGGGCGTCACCGTCGGGCAGTTGTTGGCGGCCGCCCCCGACGCGGCGCTGCTCGATGACATCGCGACCTACGCGCAGCTGGTCACCGTCGACTACCGCGCGATGACCGCTGACCTCGTCGCCGCGATCCGCGACCGTTGGATGTCGCCCGGGGTGTTCACCGTCAACGAGGGCGCAACGATGCGGCGAATGGTCGACCTCGGGATGGACCGCGTCATCACCGACCGGCCCGCGATGGTGCGGGATCTGCTGGTCGGGCACCGCTGACCCGACTGTCAGGCGGCCACGGTGCCGGGCGGACTCTCCGGTGGGTTGCCGCCGCCGGGGATGGGTTGTCGGTCCGGGTCGATCCAGAGGGGTGGGATGAACCAGGGCCGGCCGGAGAGCATGTGGATCTCCCAGCCGCCGTGGTGGACGAGGTGGTGGTGGTAGCGGCAGAGCAGGACGAGGTTGTCGGGGTCGGTGGGGCCGCCGTCGATCCAGTGCCGGATGTGGTGGGCGTGGCAGCGGCGGGGTCGGCGGGTGCAGCCGGGGTGGGCGCAGCCGCGGTCGCGGATGGTGAGCAGGCGGCGGAGGGCTTCGGTGACGGCGTAGGTGGCGCGGCCGAGTTCGAGGGGTTCGCTGCGGGTGCCGAGGACGACGGGGAGGATTTGGGCGTCGCAGGCGAGGCGGCGGGCGGTGGCGGGGTCGAGGGGGCGGCCGGTGTCGAATGCGGCGTGGCCGACCTGGCCGCGGAGCCAGTCCAGCGGGATGGTGAGCGCGATCTGGGCGCGGGCGGGGATCGGGAGCCGCTCAGCCCGGTGGGCTCCTGGCGGCGTCGTGGTCGGCGCTGGTGGCGCATCCGATGTGCTGGGGCTCTGGCGTCGGGTCGCTGTGTCGGCGTCCGCGGGCCGACTGCCGACGTCGTTCCCGTCGAGGTCGTCAGGGACGAGTTGCAGGCGGCCGTGGCGGCGGTCGAGGTCGGAGTCCTCGCCGTCGGCTTCGCGGAAGTCCGCGGGGCCGGTCGGCCACGGGTCGGGGTCCTCGTCGGCTTTTGCGCTCCCGCCGGTCGCCTCAGTCCGTGGTTCGGGGTCGTGGGGGTCGATGGGTCCGGTTCCGGTGTGGGCGGCGGCGCAGAGGTCGAGCAGGGCTTCGGCGCGGCGGGCACCGAGGGGGCGGGTGTCGTCGGGGCCGGCGGGTCCGGCGAGGGCGTCGAGGGTTTCGAGGAGCAGTTCGACGTCGGCGGCGCCGTGGATGTGGCCGGTGAAGGCG
This sequence comes from Actinomycetospora corticicola, assembly GCF_013409505.1. Taxonomy (NCBI): domain Bacteria; kingdom Bacillati; phylum Actinomycetota; class Actinomycetes; order Pseudonocardiales; family Pseudonocardiaceae; genus Actinomycetospora; species Actinomycetospora corticicola. The sequence goes on from NZ_JACCBN010000001.1 coordinate 1,054,655, forward strand.
AGGCTGCCGTCGCGGCGGTGGACGAGCAGCCATTCGTCGTCGGGTTCGTCGGGTTCGCCGGGGGCGATGCCGTCGGGGTCGAGGGTGGCCAGCAGCCGTGCGGCGACGCGTTCGAGGCCGCGCGGGGAGAGCTGTCGGGCGGTCTGCGCGAGGAGGTCCTCGGCGGCGGCGACCTGCTCGGGCTCGATGTCCTCGATCGACCGGACGCGGTCCATCGCGCGCACCAGCACACGGAGGTGTTCCTCGCCGATTGCACCCTCGGCGGCCGCCTGCGCCGAGGCCGGGAGCCGGGGCGGAAGTTCCTGCCCGGAGAGCGCGACCATCTGCAGGGTCTGTTCGGCGTGGCGGAGCAGGTGGGCGGCGTGGGCGTGGTCGACGCGCCAGAGTTCCTCGAGGAAGCGGCCGAGGTCGCGGTGTCCGGTGGTGGTCCAGGCGGCGGTCTCGGCGAGGTCGCCGATGGCGGCGAGCAGGGCGTGTTCGGCGAGCCGGGCCGCGGTCATCGCGCCCCGCGCCCGCTCCATCACCGCCTCGTCTGCCGCACCCACGCTCACGTCGATCAGTCTACGGGCCGCTGACCTGGAGGAACATCCGCTGTTCGAACGTATGTTCGAGTAGCGTTCGACAGGCTTGGTCCTGACGATCGGAGCAACGGCGGCGGTCCGGACACGGTGTCAGGGCTTCTCGTGCTCACCTGGCCGGAGGCCACACGCCGGCAGCACCACCGTGTCGACGAGTCGGGCGAGCAGGTTCACGTCGATCGGCTTGCGCTGCACGATGAGGCGGAACGCGGTCATCGACGGGGTCACGAACGCGATCGTCTCGACGTCCACGTCGTCCCGGACCTCGCCCCGCTCGATCGCGCGCCGGATGAGCAGCCGCTGCGAGGCGACGAAGGGCTCGACCAGGGCGGTGCCCGCAACCTCGGCCAGCGCCGGATCGGCCGGGAGCAGCGAGGCCATCCCCGACGCGAGGGCGAGTGTGCGTCGCTCGTCGTCGGGGGTCTGCGGGCGCATGAGAGCGAGGAGGTCGCCGCGCAGGCTGCCGGTGTCGGGCAGCTCGTCGAGGGTCGGCATCCGGTCGAACTGCGCGACGGCCTGCACGACCAGATCCGACTTCGAGGGCCAGCGGCGGTAGAGCGTCGCCTTGCCCGCTCCGGCGCGGCGGGCGACCTGGTCCATCGTCATGCGCTCGTAGCCGTGCTCGGCGAGGACCTCGAGCGCCGCCGTCAGGATCGCCGTGTCCCGGCTCGCGTCGCGGGGGCGACCACCGCGGGCGCGGGGAGCGGAGTCGTCGGTCATCGCGGCCCATCCTCCCGAACGCGCCGAGGCCCCGGCACGGAGCCGGGGCCTCGGGGCGGTCACCTCAGATCAGGACGAGCGCGAGGCTGGTGACCAGGCTCGTCGTCAGGAAGTAGGGCGCGTTGAGCGCGCCGTAGCGCAGGGGGTGCGGGAAGTTCGGGTTGATCGCGATCTGGAAGGTCATCGCGAGGAGGTAGCCGATCCCGACGACGAGGCCGAAGACCACCGCGTCGGTCGCCGTGCTCAGCTGCAGTGCGGCCACGAGCACCGCGCTGGTGAGCACCACGACGACGATGCAGACCAGCGGGCCGACGGCGTCGACCGTCCGCTGCTGCGGCGCCGGCTGCCCCTCCCGACCGAGCACTCGCACGTACTGCTTCGCGGCGACGAGGCCGAACCAGAGACCGCCGAGTCCGATCGAGACCACGGACGCGATCGCGACGGCGAGCCAGTTGATGTTCGAGAACGCCTGGAGCACGAGGATTCCTCTTCCCCTGGGGCAGCGGGCCGGCGGCGGCTGCTCTGCCAGTAACGATACTGATCGGTTCCGGAACTGACAAGTCTCGTTCGGCCCGATCCGCGGATCTGCGCCAAGGTCTGCGCATGACGATTCCCGAGAGCGTCGGCGTGATCGGCGGCGGCACGATGGGCGCGGGCATCGCCCACGTCCTCCTGACGGCGGGTGCCACGCGGGTGGCCGTGGTGGAGAGCGACGACGAGCGCGTGGAGGCGGCCCGATCCGCCGTCGGGACGAGCCTGCAGGGAGCGGCGGACCGCGGGAAGCTGCCCGAGGGCGAGAGCGTCGAGTCGCTCCTGGAGCGCACGACCTTCGTCGTGGGGGCGGGGGAGCTGCCGACCGACGCGGGCCTCGTCGTCGAGGCCGTGCCCGAGAAGATCGACCTCAAGCAGCGGATCCTCGGCGAGGTGGCGCAGCGGTGCCCGGACGCCGTGCTGGCGTCGAACACGTCGTCGTTGTCGGTGGCTGCGATCGGCGCCGAGCTGCCGGCCGACCGCGTCATCGGCATGCACTTCTTCAACCCGGTGCCCGCACAGAAGCTCGTCGAGCTGATCCGGACCCCGCAGACCGCCGACTCCGTCGTCGAGCAGGCGCGGCAGTGGGTGGGCGACCTCGGCAAGACCCCGATCGTCGTCGACGACTCCCCGGGCTTCGCGACCTCCCGGCTCGGGCTCGTCGTCGGGCTCGAGGCGATCCGGATGGTCGAGGAGGGCGTGGCGACCGCCGAGGACATCGACACCGGGATGGAGCTCGGCTACCGGTGGCCGATGGGGCCGCTGAAGCTCACCGACGTCGTGGGGCTCGACGTCCGGCTGGCGATCGCCGAGCACCTCGCGACCGAGCTGGGGGACCGGTTCGCCCCACCGCAGCTCCTGCGCGACAAGGTGGAGCGCGGGGAGCTCGGGCGCAAGAGCGGACAGGGCTTCCACACCTGGGAATGACCCGCACGGCTGGCTAGCGTCCGGCCCATGACGACGACGGGGCGCCGGCTCGCGCTGGACGTGGAGCCGGCGGTGAACAGCACGGTCGTGATGATGACCGTGCTGGCCCTGGCGATCGACCGCGGCGTGTCGGACTTCCGGGACGTCCTGTCGCTGAGCCTCGGCCCGCTCCTCGCCACCTTCGCGGCGCACCTGTTCGCGACGACGCTCAAGGCGGTCCACGCCGAGCACGCCCTCCCTTCCCGACGACGGGTGCTCGGGCTGACCGGGCACGCGGCGCAGTACCTGCTGCCGGGGCTCGGGCCGCTGGCGGTGGTCGCCGTCGTCGCGGGGACGGGCTTCGCCGGAGCGGCGGGTCCGGTGGAGTCGGCGCACATCACGATCGACCTGAGCTGGATCGCCCTGGTCGTGCTCGGCGGGGTCGGCGGGTGGCGGGCGCTGCGCCGGTGGTGGGGCGCGGTCCTGGGGGCCGTGGGCGCCTTCGGGGTCGGGTTCGTCGTGCTCCTGCTGCGGGTCCTGCTCGAGGGTGGCTTCGCCACGTGAGCAGAAAAGGTCGCAGTAACGACCCTCAGTGCTCACCTGCCGCAGGCACATGCTCCAGCGCCACCCACCCCTCGTAGCCCACGGCCCGCAACGACCGTAGCCACCGGGCGAGCGGCAACGACCCCGTCCCCGGGGCGCCCCGGCCGGGCGCGTCCGCGATCTGCGCGTGCGTGAACTCCGCCCCGCGGGCCGCGATCGCCGCGTCGACGTCCTCGCCGTTGACCGCCAGGTGGTAGAGGTCCGCCAGGACCCCCGCCCCCACGCCCACCCGCTCGACCAGCGCGAACGCGTCGTTCGTCGTCAGGACCGGGTAGTCGGCCATGGCCGACAACGGCTCGATCAGCAGCACCGAGCCCTGCGCCGCGGCCGTCGCACACGCCTCGGCCAGCCGCTCCACCGCCACGTCGGACACCGGGCCCCGGCCGACCAGCGTGTTGTGCATGCGCGCTCCGAGCCGGCGTCCGATCTCCAGCCCGACCGCGAGCGAGTCGGCGAACTCCGCCGGGCGGTCCCCGACGATCCCGCGCTCACCGGCGGCCATGTCGCCGCCGAAGAGGTTCATCGCGATCAGCTCGACGCCGGCATCGGTCACGGAGGAGCAGAACGCGTCCACCTCGGCCGCGGCAGGACCTGCCGTCGGGAAGGGCCACCAGGACTCGACGACGGTGAAGCCGTCCGCGCGGGCGCGCGCGGGCCGCTCGAGCACCGGGACGTCGGGGTACCGGATGGACACGTTCACGGCGAGGCTCACGCGCCGAACTCCGTCAGCCGGGTCGCCAGGTCGTCGACGTCGGTGAGGTTGCCGACGCTGAACCGCATCGTCCCGTCGTCGACCGCCTGGAAGTCGCTGCCCGCCATCACCAGCACGTCCTGGTCGCGGAGGAGGGCCTGCACGACGTCGGGTGTGCGCGACACCGCGCGCGGGTGCCGGACCCAGGCGAAGAACCCGCCGAGCGCGACGACCTCGAACCCACCCGGCCGCTCGCGCATGGCCGCGGCGAACGCGTCCCGCCGCCCCGCCACCTCGGCCGCCCGCTCGGTCCGCCAGCCCTGCGCGCGGGTCAGACCGGCCCACGCCGCCTCCTGCCCGACGCGGGGCGCCCCGATGGCGACGCAGTCGAGCAGCTTGAGGGCCTGCCGACGCAGCGATTCGCCCCCGACGAGCGCGCCGACGCGGTACCCGGCCAACGCGAGGTCCTTGGAGAAGCTGTGCAGCGTGACCACGGTGTCGCGCCAGTCGGCCGCGGAGTACAGCGTGTGCGGGCCGACCGAGCGGAAGGCGCGGTAGGTCTCGTCGAGGACCAGGGCGAGGTCCCGACGACGGGCGAGGTCGGCGAAGGCCGCGAGCTCCCCGGGTGGGATGTCGACGCCGCTCGGGTTGCCCGGCGTCACGAGCACGATCGCCCGGGTGCGCGGCGAGACGAGCGCCTCGGCGTCGGCGGCGTGCGGGGTCAAGGAGGCGTCGGGCTCCACGGTCACCGGCTCGATGCCCCGCATGCGCAGCCACATGGCGTGGTTGAAGTAGGTCGGGCGGGCCACGAGCACCTCGTCGCCGGGCTCGCAGAGGGCGTCGGCGACCAGGCAGAAGGCCTGGTTGCAGCCGGCCGTGACCACCAGGTCGTCGGCGGTCACGTCCCCGCCGTGGTCGGCGCGCAGATCCGCGGCGAAGGCCTCCCGCAGGTGGGGCAGTCCGGCCTGCGCGGCGTAGCGCGCGTCCTCGGCGACGGCCGCGACGTGCTCGACGACCTCCGGGGCGGGCGGGTAGGCGGGTGCGGCGCGGGCGAGGTCGAGCAGGGGTCGGTGGCCGCCCGCCCGGCCCACGCCGTCGTAGGCGGCGGCCATCGGCGAGTCGACGCCGGCGGCGACGCGGGAGGAGAGGCGCACGGTCAGGGCGAGCGGAGCGACGGGGTGGTCATGGAGCCAGGATGCCGGGAGCGCGCCCGTGGGGCACCCTCGAGGACATGGGCGACGGTGATGGCGGGCACACCGATGTGATCGTGATCGGCGCCGGGTTCTCCGGCCTCTACGCCCTGCACCGGCTGCGCTCGCGCGGGTTCTCGGTGCAGGTGCTCGAGCAGGCCGACGGGGTCGGCGGCACCTGGTACTGGAACCGGTACCCGGGCGCCCGCTGCGACTCCGAGAGCTACTACTACTGCTACTCGTTCGACCCGGAGCTCGAGCAGGAGTGGCGCTGGACGGAGCGCTACCCGGGGCAGGAGGAGATCCGCGGCTATCTCGAGCACGTCGCCGACCGCTACGACCTGCGCCGCGACATCGCCTTCGGGGTCCGGGTGTCCGAGGCCGCGTGGGACGGCGCGGGCTGGACCGTGACGAGCGAGGACGGGACGTCCCGACGATGCCGCTGGCTGGTCACGGCGGTCGGCTGCCTGTCCGCCGCGAACGTGCCGGACATCCCGGGGCTCGCGGACTTCGCGGGGGAGTGGCACCACACCGGACGCTGGCCGCACGAGGGCGTGGACGTGTCCGGACGACGGGTCGGGGTGGTCGGGACCGGGTCCACCGGCATCCAGGCGATCCCGGTGCTCGCCGAGGCGGCGGGGCACCTGACGGTGTTCCAGCGGACGGCGAACTACTCGATCCCCGCTCGGAACGCGCCGCTCTCCGAGGAGGAGATGACGGCGACGAAGTCCGACTATGCGGCCATCCGGCGGGTGCAGCAGGGCTCGACCAACGGCCACCCCTTCGTCCTGTCCGACGTCGACATCCTGGACCTGCCCGCCGACCAGCGTCGAGCGCTCTACGACGCCGCCTGGGAACGGGGCGGGCTCCGGTTCCGGGCGGCGGTCAAGGACGTGCTGAGCGACCCCGATGTCAACGCCGACACCAGCGAGTTCCTCCGCGAGAAGATCCGCGAGACGGTGCACGACCCGGCGACCGCCGAGACGCTGACCCCGCGGGACCACCCCTTCGCCACCAAGCGCCCGCCGATCGACACCCACTACTTCGAGACCTACAACCGGGAGAACGTGTCCCTGGTCGACGTGAAGGCGGACCCGATCGCGGCGATCACGCCGGACGGGGTGCGGCTGGAGTCCGGCGCCGAGCACCCCCTCGACGTCCTCGTCTTCGCGACCGGCTTCGACGCCCTCACCGGCCCGCTCCTCTCCTTCGACATCCGAGGACGCGACGGGGTGTCGCTGCGCGAGGCGTGGCGGGAGGGTCCACGCACCCACCTCGGCCTCGGCGTCGCCGGCTTCCCCGACCTGTTCACCGTCACCGGACCCGGCAGCCCGTCGGTGCTCACGAACATGCCGACCGCGATCGAGCAGCACGTGGACTGGATCGCCGATCTCCTGGAGCGGCTGCGCGCGACCGGCGAGCACGCCGAGCCGACGCCCGAGGCGGAGGCGACGTGGGCGTCCGAGGTGGCCCGGGCGGCGGACGCCACGCTGCTGCCGCAGGCGGCCAGCTCCTGGTACCTGGGCGCGAACGTGCCCGGGAAGGCGCGGGTGTTCCTGCCCTACGCCGGTGGTTACGCCCGGTACCGCGCCACCTGCGACGACGAGGCCGCGGCGGGCTACCCGGGCTTCGGTCTGGCGGAGAACCGGACGAACCTCGCGAATCGTCACGCTGTGTAACGTAGACACAGTCTCGACCGACGATCGAGTCATGAGCTGGACCGAGAAGGTCGTCGGGGAGTTCCGGGTCTCGCCGTGGCGGACGCTCGCGCTGGGCCATCCGGGTCGCATCACGGCGTCCCGGCACTTCCGGGTCTGCCACCGCGACCACATCCGTCTCGCGACCCCGAGCGCCCGGCTCCGCCTGGGCACCCACGCCTTCGGCTTCGCGCGCGGCGACGAGGGCGGCCTCCTCCGGCTCGACGGCGACCTCGAACTGCGCGGCAACGTGCAGGTCGGGGTGGGCGCCGCCTGGACGGTGGGGGAGGGAGCGACGCTGTCGATCGGCGACCGCACCTACTTCTCCCCGAGCACCCGCATCGTCGCCATGAACGGCATCACGATCGGCGACGACTGCGCGATCTCCTGGGACGTCCAACTGCTCGACGAGGACTTCCACGAGGTGATCATCGACGGGGACGTGCGCCCGACCGGGGCGCCGATCACGATCGGCGACCACGTGTGGATCGGATCCCGCGCGACGGTGCTCAAGGGCTCGGTGATCCCGGACGACACCTCGGTCGCCTCCGGAGCCGTCGTCGCGGGGGTGTTCACCGAGCCCGGCACGGTGCTCGCCGGGTGCCCGGCGAAGGTCGTCCGCCGCAACGTCGTGTGGACGTGAGGGCGGCGTCCCGACGGTTCAGGCGGTGCGGGAGACAGCACGACGGGCGGCGACGACGGTGACCGCCGCGAGGGCGGCGAACGCGGGGACGGCGGCGACCCCGAGCACGGCGAGCACGGCGGGCTGGTCGGCGACGTAGGCCACGCCCCGGCCCGCGAGGTTCAGCGCGTGCAGGACGGCCCCGGCGAGGGTCGTCACCGTGTAGACGCGGAGGAGGCGTGCGTGGCTGCGCCAGTCGGCGGGGCCGCCGACGAGGCGGTTGAACAGCGAGCCGGTCACCGGGCGGCGCAGGAGGGCGGACCCGAGGAACAGCACCCCGAGCACGGCCGGGAGGAGGGTCGGGATCAGGAAGAACGCGCGGGCCTCCCCGGAGAACGCCGCGAGGCCGGCGCACACCCCGGCGACCGCCAGGCCGACCAGCGCGCCGCGCTGCGGTTCTCGGCGGGCGAGCTGCACGCCGAACGTGACCGGTGCTGCAACGGCCAGGGCGACGAACGCCCACCCGAGACCGCCGAGGGCATCGGCGACGACGAACGCGGCAGCGGGGGCCGCGGCGAGGAGGATGCCCACGACGCCACCCGAGCGCGCCAGGGCGTCCCGCATCGCCGAGGCGAGCGTCGTCGCCCCCGCCGTCGTCTCCGTCGTGGCGACCGGCTCGTCGGACCCGCGCTCGAGGGGGACGGCGGCCGTCGGGTCGAGCGCTGCGATCGGCGTGGGCGACGCGGTGGGGGTGAGGTCGTTCGGCACGGGGAGCTCCGTCCGCTTCGGGTGGTGTGTCCCGTTCACCGTCGCCGGATCCCTGGGCGACAACCACGGCCTCCCGATCCCCGGCTGGACGGTCCACCCCGGCCAGGAGGGGTCGTCCGCGGGCACCTCGACGTGGCACGCTCGCACGACGGTGGCGCAGCCCGGCCGTCGCCGGAGCCGACCTCAGCGACGAGGAGGACCCCGTGCAGGTGTCCTGTGCCTTCCCGACCGCCCTGAGCACGCCCGACGACATCGCGGTGGCCGAGGAGCTCGGCTACGAGCGTGCCTGGATCTACGACACACCCCAGCAGAGCCCCGACGTCTGGATGACCCTGGCGCTGGCCGCGCAGCGGACGGAGCGGATCGGCCTCGGCCCCGGCGTGCTGGTGCCGAGCCTGCGCCACCCGATGGTCAACGCCGCGGGCACCGCGACCCTCGCCGCGCTGGCCCCGGGCCGGGTCGCGGTCGCCTTCGGGACCGGGTTCACCGGCCGACGCGCCATGGGACACGGGGCGATCACCTGGTCGTTCATGGACGCCTACATCCGGGCCTACCGCGCGCTCCTGGCGGGCGAGGTGATCGAGTGGGAGGGGGCCCGCATGCGGATGCTCCACCCCGACGGCCACGCGCCGGCCCGGCCGGTCGAGGTCCCGGTCCTCGTCGGCGCCCTCGGGCCGAAGGGCAACAAGGTCGCCAACGAGCTCGGCGACGGCCTGTTCGTGACGCTGCAGCAGCCCGACTTCATGACCGAGTACTCCTGGGTGCCCTACCTGGCCTGGGGCACGGTGCTCGACGACGACGAGCCGCAGGACTCCGACCACGCGCGGGTGGCGGCCGGACCGGGGTGGGCGCTCGCCTACCACGGCGCCTACGAGTTCGCGGGCGCCGACGCGGTGCGCGAGCTCCCGGGCGGGGCGGCGTGGATGGACGTCGTGGAGCGGACGTCGCCCGACGAGCGGCACCTCGCGGTGCACGCCGGGCACTGCGTGGAGCTCAACGAGGCCGACCGGGCCGCGTGGGACGCGGGCGGCCACGTGATGGTGCGCGACGCGACGCTCAGCGGCACCCGCGACGAGGTCCGACGGCGCCTCGCCGAGCTGGGCGCCCGCGGCGTCACCGAGATCGTCTACCAGCCGTGCGGTCCCGACACCCGCTCGGAGCTGGCGCGGTTCCACGAGGCGGCGGCCGGCGTGGAGTCGTAGCTCCCGTCGTCAGGACGCCGCGCGACGGGCGTGCTGCTCGACGAGGCGGGTGAAGATCTCGGGGTACTCGAGGTTGGTCAGGTGCCCCGCGCGGGGGAGCACCGCGAGGTCGGCCACCGGGAGCGTGCGGCGCAGCATCAGCGTCGCGTCGATGGCCTCGTCGTCGCGGTCCCCGACGACCAGCAGGGTCGGCACGGTCATCGACACCAGCCGGTCGGTGAGGTCGTAGAGCGACGGCCGGGACGCCTGGACGCCGCGCATGGTGAGCGCCGCGCCGACCGGGTCGTGCTCGGCGAGGATGCGCAGGTGCTCGTCGTGGGCGTGCTGATCCCGCTCGCGCAACGGCAGCCGCGCCGGCCGGTTGCCGTAGTCCGCGGCCACGGTGGCCGACCCGTCCCGCTCGTAGGCGTCGGCGAGCGCGAGGGCGTCCGCCCGGAAGGCCGCGGCGCGCTCCGGCGCCGCCCCGTAGCCGCAGCCCGCGACGACGAGCCCGGCGCAGCGGTCGGGGCGGGTCAGCCCGAGGTGCAGGGTCGCGAACCCGCCCATCGAGTTCCCGACGACGAGCGCCTGCTCGATCCCCAGCGCGTCGAGTACCGCGACCGCGTCGGCCACCGCCCGGTCCTGCGAGTAGGCGGCCGGGTCGGTCGGGACGTCGGAGTGCGGGTAGCCCCGCGCGTCGTAGGTGATGCAGCGGTACCGCTCGGCCAGGAGACCGAACTGCGGCGACCACGAGCGGTGGTCGCCCCCGAACTCGTGGAGGAACAGGACCGGCGTCCGCTGCGCGGCGTCTCCTCCCGTGTCGTACACGGCCAGGCCGACCCCGTCGTCGGTCGTCACGCGCACGTCGCCGCCACCCCCCTCAACGTCTCCAGGGCGGCGCGGACCGGCGGCGTGTGCGCGGCGGCGTCCCGGAGGACGGCCATGATGGACCGGACGGGGGTCGGACGCACCACCCGGACGGTGCACAGCCCGGCCGGGAGCGCCCGCGTCCCGAGCACCGGCAGCACCGTCAGGCCGATCCCGGCGTCCACGAAGGCGATCGCCGTGGGGTAGTCGGCCGCCTCGACGTGGAACGACGGGGCGAACCCCGCGGCCGTGCAGGCCTCGAGCAGGACGGCCCGGCACGCCCCCTGCGCGGCGTCGTTGTCGACCCACTGCTCGCCCGCCAGCTCCGCGAGCTCGACCTCCGCGACCCCGGCCAGCCGGTGGGTGCGCGGCACGACGGCGACGTAGGGGTCGTCGAGCAGGTGGTGGGCGGTGAAGCCGGGCCGCGGCGTCCAGCCCGGCCGCGCCACGGCCACCTGGAGGTCGGGCCGGTGGGCGGGGTCGTCCGGGAGGTACTCGAGCAACGACAGGTCGAGGCGGACGTCGGGGAACTCGCCGGTCAACCGGGTGACCACGTGCGGCAGCCAGGCCGACCCCGCCGAGGCGAAGTAGCCGAGGGAGACGGTGCCCGTGCGGCCCGCCCGCAGGTCGGCGACCACCGCCTCGGCCTCGCCGAGCCGGGCCAGGACCGCGTCGGCCTGGTCGGCGAGCGCCAGCCCGGCCGCCGTGGGACGCAGGCCTCGTCCGACGCGCTCGAAGAGGTTCAGCCCGGTCTCCCGTGCCAGCGCGGTGATGTGCTGGCTGACCGCCGACGGCGTGTAGCCGAGGTTGTCGGCGGCCGCGGCCACCGTCCCGCTGGCCACGACCGACCGGAACACGCGCAGCCGCTGGGTGTCGAGCACCCGCCGACCGTACAGTCACGCTGAATCGTCGTGAAGGACTCTTCGCTGGTGCTTCCCGGTCGAGCGGGCGCAGGCTCGGTGCCATGAGCACCTCGACCGCCCCGACCCGCCGTCGGGACGACCTCCGCCCGGCGCTCGCCGCGGGGGTCACCGTGCTGCTGTGGGCGTCCGCCTTCGTCGGTGTGCGCAGCGCGGGGCACGACGTCGAGCCAGGGGCCCTCGCCTTCGGGCGCATGCTGGTCGCGAGCGCGGCCCTCACCGCTGTCGTGCTGTTCCGGGGGCTCCCGACGATGCCGCGCGGACGGCGGCTCGCCGCCGTCGCGGCCTGGGGCGTCGCCTGGTTCGGCGCCTACAACCTCGCCCTCAACGCCGCCGAGACCCATCTCGACGCGGGCACGACGGCACTGCTCGTGAACCTGGCCCCGGTGCTCGTCGCACTGCTCGCGGGCCTGTTCCTCGGGGAGGGGTTCCCGCGTCGCCTGCTCGTCGGGGTCGCGATCGCCTTCGGGGGCGTCGTCCTCATCGCGGTGGCGGGGCCGGGCGGGCGGGCCGACACCGTCGGGGTCGCGCTGGGGCTGACCGCCGCGGTGCTCTACGCCGGGGCCGCGGTCGCGCAGAAGCGGCTGCTCGCGCACACCGACGCGCTGACGATGACGTGGCTGGGGTCGCTCGCGGGCACGCTGGTCACCGCGCCGTGGGCGCCGTCGCTCGCCCGCGACCTGTCCGCGGCGCCGACCGGCACCGCGCTCACCGTGGTCTACCTCGGCCTCTTCCCGACCGCGGTCGCGTTCCTGGCCTGGGGCTACGCCCTGTCCCGCACCACCGCCGGGCGGCTGGCCTCGACCACCTACGCCGTGCCGGCCCTCGTCGTCGCGCTGTCCTGGCTGCTGCTCGCCGAGGTCCCCGCACCGCTCGCGTTCGTCGGCGGTGCGCTCTGCCTGGTCGGGGTGGCGGTGTCGCGGGGGCGCAGCCGGGCCGCGCGCGACGGTGCCGGATTTCCTGACCCTGGGTGCAAGCAGCGACGCATTGCGTGCACCCAGGAGGTGCCGGGCTACCCGTGCTCGACCGCCGCCCGGCCGGCCTCGAGCCGGGCGACCGGCACCCGGAACGGCGAGCAGGACACGTAGTCCAGGCCGGCGCGGTGGAAGAAGTGCACCGAGTCGGGGTCGCCGCCGTGCTCGCCGCAGATGCCGAGCTTGAGGCCCGGACGCACCTCCCGGCCGCGCCACGAGGCGATCTCGACGAGCTCGCCGACGCCCACCGTGTCGAGGGACTCGAAGGGCGAGACGCCGAAGATGCCGTGGTCGAGGTAGGCCGAGAAGAACGAGCTCTCCACGTCGTCGCGGGAGAAGCCCCACGTCGTCTGCGTGAGGTCGTTGGTGCCGAACGAGAAGAACTGCGCGACCTCGGCGATCTGCGCGGCCACCAGCGCGGCGCGGGGCAGCTCGATCATCGTGCCCACCTGGTGCTCGACCGGGGCGCCGTCGACCAGCGACTCCGGCTCCTGCACCACCTCGGCGATCTCCGCCGCCACCGCCTGCAGCTCCTGCACGGTGCCGACCAGCGGCACCATGATCTCGGGAAGGACGTTCACGCCCTCCGCGGCCAACGTCGCCGCGGCCCGGGTGATGGCGCGGATCTGCATGGCGAACAGGCCCGGGACCTGGATGCCGAGGCGGACGCCGCGCAGGCCGAGCATCGGGTTCTGCTCGTGCAGGCGGCGCACGTTCTCCAGCAGCGCCTCCTGCTCGTCGGTCAGCTCCCCGCGCTCGCGGGCGACCGCGACCTCCACCGACAGCTCGGTGAGGTCGGGCAGGAACTCGTGCAGCGGCGGATCGAGCAGGCGGATGGTCACCGGGAGCCCGGCCATCGCGCGGTAGAGGGCGGTGAAGTCCTCGATCTGCATCGGCAGCAGCGCGGCGAGCGCCTTCTCGCGCTCCTCCGGGGTCTCCGCCAGCACCAGGTCCTCCACCAGCGAGCGGCGCTCGCCGAGGAACATGTGCTCCGTGCGGCACAGCCCGATGCCCTCGGCGCCGAACCGGCGGGCCAGCCCCGCGTCCTCGCCGGTGTCGACGTTGGCGCGGACCTTCATCCGTCGTCGGGCGTCGGCGTGGGCCATGATCCGGTCGACCGCGACGACGAGCTCGTCGTCGGGATCGATCTCCCCGGTCTCGAGGTAGGACACGACGGGGCTCGCCGACACCGGGATCTCGCCGAGGTAGACCTCGCCGGACGTGCCGTCGATGGCGATGACGTCGCCCTCCACGACCTCGTGGCCCGACGCCGTCGTGAATTTCTTCCCGCGGACGTCGACCTCGAGCTCCTCGGCGCCGCAGACCGCGGTCTTGCCCATGCCGCGGGCGACCACGGCGGCGTGCGAGGTCCGCCCGCCACGGCTGGTGAGCACGCCCTCCGCGGCGATCATGCCGCCGAGGTCGTCGGGGTTCGTCTCGCGCCGCACGAGGATGACCTTCTCGCCGCGCTTGGCCCACGCGATCGCGGTCTCCGAGTCGAAGACCGCCTCCCCGCCGGCCGCGCCGGGGGAGGCGTTCATCCCCGTCGTCAGGAGCTCCTTCTCCGCGTCCGGGTCGAAGCGGGGGAACATCAGCTGCGCGAGCTGGTGCCCGGTGACGCGCAGCAACGCCTCGTCGAGGTCGATGAGGCCCTCGTCGACGAGCTGCGTCGCGACGGTGAACGCGGCGGCCGCGGTGCGCTTGCCGACGCGGGTCTGCAGCATCCAGAGCTTGCCGCGCTCGATGGTGAACTCGATGTCGCAGAGGTCGCGGTAGTGCTGCTCGAGCGTGGTCATGATGCCCATGAGCTCGTCGTAGGAGCTCTTGTCGAGGCCCTCGAGGTCGGTCAGCGGGAGCGTGTTGCGGATGCCCGCGACGACGTCCTCGCCCTGGGCGTTCTGCAGGTAGTCGCCGTAGACCCCGCGGGTTCCCGACGCCGGGTCGCGCGTGAACGCGACGCCGGTGCCGGAGTCCATCCCGAGGTTCCCGAAGACCATCGAGCAGACCGACACGGCGGTGCCGAGGTCGGCCGGGATGCGCTCCTGGCGGCGGTAGATGTTCGCGCGCTCGGAGTTCCACGAGTCGAACACCGCGCGGACGGCGAGGTCGAGCTGCTCGCGCGGCTCCTGCGGGAAGTCCCGCCCGGCGTGCTCGCGGACGAGGCCCTTGTAGGTCTCGACGAGGGCGGCGAGGTCGCCGGCGTCCAGGTCGAGGTCGTTCTTCGAGCCCTTGGCGGCCTTGGCGGCCTCCAGGGCGTCGTGGAAGTGCTCGGCGTCGATCCCGAGGACGGTCGCGCCGAACATCTGCACGAGGCGGCGGTAGGAGTCCCAGGCGAACCGGTCGTCGCCGGCCTGCGTGGCGAGGCCGTGCACCGAGGAGTCGTTCAGCCCGACGTTGAGGACGGTCTCCATCATCCCGGGCATCGAGAACTTCGCCCCGGACCGGACGGAGACCAGCAGCGGGTCGTCGGCCTGGCCGAGGTGCTTGCCCATCGTGGCCTCGAGGGCGGCGAGGTGCTCGGAGACCTCGTCGGCCATCCCCGCTGGTTCGGCGCCCCCGGCGAGGTACGCGCGGCAGGCGTCGGTGGTGATGACGAACCCGGGCGGGACCGGCAGGCCGAGGTTGGTCATCTCGGCGAGGTTCGCCCCCTTGCCGCCCAGCAGGTCGCGCTGGCTCCTGTCGCCCTCGGCGAAGTCGTACACGAACTTGGTCATCGCCCAGCCCTCCCGTGCGCCGACACCACCGGGGAAACCTGACACGTCGAGCGGGCGGAAGCCACCGTGGGAGGAGGAGGACACCCCCGTTCGGGAGCGATCCAGTGGTCCCGTCGCCCGACCGCCATGCATCCCACTGTGATCCAACCCGTCGGTAACCCGGTCGAAGCTCAAGGAAGGCTCAGGCGCGGGTCCGTCCGGCTTCCGTCGTGACGGCGCGCACGGCAGGGTGGGTCGCTCAGGACACCCCTGACCGGCAAGCGATCAACGAGGACTGCTCCGCATGCTCTCCGACTCCAGCGACCCGCAGCGCGACCCCGACCCCGAGGGCACCGACGAGTGGCGCGAGGCCCTCGAGTCCGTGCTGGCGGTCGAGGGTCCGCAGCGCGCCCACGACCTGCTCGACGAGCTGATCGGCCAGGCCCGTCGGGCCGGCGCGCCGGTCCCGTACTCGGCGACCACGCCCTACGTGAACACCATCGCGGTGGAGGACGAGCCGCCGCACCCGGGGGACCGGGCGGTGGAGCACCGCATCCGCTCGGCGATCCGCTGGAACGCGGTGGCCACCGTGCTGCGCGCGAACAAGGAGTCCTCGGAGCTCGGCGGGCACATCGCGAGCTTCCAGTCCGCGGCGACGCTCTACGACACCGGCTTCCAGCACTTCTGGCACGCGCCGTCGGAGGACCACGGCGGCGACCTGGTGATGATGCAGGGGCACTCCTCGCCCGGCATCTACGCCCGCGCGTTCCTCGAGGGCCGTCTCTCCGAGGAGCAGATGGACGCCTTCCGGCAGGAGACCGGCGGGAAGGGCCTGTCGTCGTACCCGCACCCGTGGCTGATGCCGGACTTCTGGCAGTTCCCCACGGTGTCGATGGGGCTCGGCCCGCTCATGGCGATCTACCAGGCGCGCTTCCTCAAGTACCTGCACGGCCGTGACCTCGCGCAGACCGCCGACCGGCACGTGTGGGCCTTCCTCGGCGACGGCGAGATGGACGAGCCGGAGTCGCTGGGTGCGATCTCGCTGGCCGGGCGCGAGCGTCTCGACAACCTGGTCTTCGTCGTCAACTGCAACCTGCAGCGGCTCGACGGCCCGGTGCGCGGCAACGGCAAGATCATCCAGGAGCTGGAGGGTCTGTTCCGCGGCGCCGGCTGGAACGTCATCAAGGTGATCTGGGGCAGCCGCTGGGACGAGCTGCTCAAGCGGGACTCCACCGGCCGGCTCCACCAGCTCATGGAGGAGTGCGTCGACGGCGACTACCAGA
The DNA here is from genome assembly GCF_013409505.1 of Actinomycetospora corticicola. NCBI lineage: Bacteria > Bacillati > Actinomycetota > Actinomycetes > Pseudonocardiales > Pseudonocardiaceae > Actinomycetospora > Actinomycetospora corticicola. The sequence continues at coordinate 1,070,879 of NZ_JACCBN010000001.1, forward strand.
CCTTCAAGTCCAAGGACGGCGCCTACGTCCGCGAGCACTTCTTCGGCCGCTACCCGGAGACCGCGGAGCTCGTCGCCGACTGGTCCGACGAGGAGATCTGGGGTCTGACCCGCGGCGGGCACGACCCGTCGAAGATCTACGCCGCCTACGCGGCCGCGACGGCCCAGAAGGACCGCCCCACCGTCATCCTGGCCAAGACGGTCAAGGGCTACGGCATGGGCGAGGCCGGCGAGGGCCAGAACATCTCCCACCAGCAGAAGAAGATGGCGGGCGAGCAGCTCACGATCTTCCGCGACCGCTTCGACCTGCCGATCTCCGACGACGAGATCGCCTCGCTGCCCTACCTGAGCTTCGAGCCGGACTCGGAGGAGGCGGTCTACCTCCGCGAGCACCGTGCGGCGCTCGGCGGCTCGCTCCCGCAGCGCCGGACCCGCTCGGAGTCCCTCGAGGTGCCCGAGCTCTCGGCGTTCGGCGCCCAGCTCGCCGACTCCGGGGACCGGAGGATCTCCACGACGATGGCGTTCGTGCGCGTGCTCAACACGCTGTTGCGGGACAAGAAGATCGGCAAGCGGGTCGTCCCGATCGTCCCCGACGAGTCCCGCACCTTCGGCATGGAGGGCATGTTCCGGCAGTTCGGGATCTTCTCCCGGGTCGGGCAGCTCTACACGCCCGAGGACGAGGGCCAGCTGATGTCCTACCGCGAGGCGGAGAACGGGCAGCTGCTCCAGGAGGGCATCAACGAGCTCGGCGCGATGTCGTCCTGGATCGCGGCGGCGACGGCGTACTCCACCAGCGACGTCCCGATGATCCCGTTCTACATCTACTACTCGATGTTCGGGTTCCAGCGGGTCGGCGACCTCGCCTGGGCGGCCGGGGACCTGCGCGCCCGTGGCTTCCTGCTCGGCGGCACCGCCGGCCGCACGACGCTGAACGGCGAGGGCCTCCAGCACGAGGACGGGCACTCGCACCTGTTCTCGTCGGTGATCCCGAACTGCGTGTCCTACGACCCGACCTTCGCCCACGAGGTCGCGGTGATCGTCCAGGACGGCCTGCGGCGGATGTACGCCGAGCAGGAGGACGTCTTCTACTACCTGACCCTGATGAACGAGAACTACCACCACCCGGCGCTGCCGGGCCTGGGCGACGACGCCGCCGAGGCGGCCGCCCGGGAGGGGATCATCAAGGGGCTCTACCTGCTGCAGGAGGGCGCCCCGGCCCCGGCGAAGCGGTCGCGCTCGAAGGCGTCCGCGAAGCCCCGCGTCCAGCTGATGGGCTCGGGCACGATCCTCAACGAGGTGCTCGCCGCGGCCGAGATGCTCTCCTCGGACTGGGGGGTCGACGCCGACGTGTGGAGCGCGCCCAGCTTCACCGAGCTGCGCCGCGACGGGATCGACACCGAGCGCTGGAACCTGCTGCACCCGACGTCGGAGCCCCGGAAGTCGTGGGTGGAGCAGCAGCTCGAGACGCGACCCGAGGGTCCGGTCGTCGCGGCGACCGACTACATGCGGGCCTTCCCCGACCAGATCCGCCAGTTCGTCGTCGGGCGCCGCTACGAGGTGCTCGGCACCGACGGGTTCGGGCGCTCCGACTACCGCGCGGCCCTGCGGGACTTCTTCGAGGTCGACCGCCGCTTCGTCACCGTCGCCGCCCTCCACGCGCTGGCCCGCGACGGGAAGATCGAGGCCTCGGTGGTCGCCGACGCCATCGCGAGATACGAGATCGACCCCGAGCGCCCCGCTCCCGCGCACACCTGACGCCGCCCGCCCCTGTCTAGCGAGGTCATCCAACGATGTCGGCCCCCGCCGCAACCCAGGTCACCGTCCCCAACATCGGCGACTTCTCCGACGTGCCGATCATCGAGGTCCACGTCTCGCCCGGCGACACCATCGCCGTCGACGATCCGCTGCTCACCCTCGAGTCCGACAAGGCGACGATGGACGTGCCGTCCTCGCAGGCCGGGACCGTCGTCGAGGTGCTGGTGTCGGTGGGCGACGCCGTCAGCGAGGGCACGCCCGTCGTCATGCTGGACGCGGGGGAGGGGGAGCCGACCGACGACGGGGACGCCGCCCCCGAGCCCTCCGGCGCCGCGCAGCAGGCCGACACCGAGGCAGCCGCACAGGAGCCGGACACCGAGCGCCCGTCGTCGAACGGGTCCTCGCGCCCGCCGTCCTCCAACCCCTCGACCGCCACGCCGGCGGCCTCCGAGCTGCCCGCGCACGCCGGCCCGAGCGTGCGCAAGCTCGCCCGCGAGTTCGGCGTCGACCTCGCGCAGATCACCGCGAGCGGGCCGAAGGGCCGGATCACGAAGGAGGACCTGCTCTCCTTCGTCCGGGGTGGCGACGGGGCCTCGGCACCGGCCGCGGCCGCGCCGGCGCCCGCCGCGCAGGGCTCGGGCATCCCCGAGATCCCGGCCCAGGACTTCTCGGTGTTCGGCGAGGTCGAGACGCAGCCGCTCTCGCGGATCACGCGGATCTCCGGGCCGTTCCTGCACCGGTCGTGGCTGAACGTCCCGCACGTCACGCACAACGACGACGCGGACATCACCGACACCGACCGCTACCGCAAGGAGCTCGACACCGCCGCGAAGGCCGAGGGTTACCGGGTCACCCTGCTCGCGTTCCTCATGAAGGCGAGCGTGTCGGCACTCAAGGCGTTCCCGACGGTCAATGCGTCGCTGACCCCGGAGAAGGACGCGCTGATCCTGAAGCGCTACTACCACATCGGGGTCGCGGTGGACACGCCCGGCGGCCTCGTGGTGCCGGTCATCCGCGACGTCGACCGCAAGGGCATCGTCGAGATCTCGAAGGAGCTCGGCGAGGTCTCGGCGCGGGCGCGCGAGGGCAAGCTGACCGGGGACGACATGAAGGGCGGCACCTTCACGATCTCCTCGCTCGGCGGGATCGGCGGCACCGCGTTCACCCCGATCGTCAACGCCCCCGAGGTCGCGATCCTCGGCGTCGTGCGCTCCCGCGTGGCACCGGTGTGGAACGGCACCGAGTTCGAGCCCCGCACGCTGCTGCCGCTGTGCTTCTCCTACGACCACCGCGTCATCGACGGCGCCCTGGCCGCCCGCTTCACCCGGCACGTCGCCCACACCATGGGCGACGAGCGCCGCCTCCTGCTGTAGGTGCCTCCGGCAGGTGAGCAGAAAGTGGGGTTACAGCCCCACTTTCTGCTCACCTGGCCGCAGGCCACCACGTCCATCGAAAGGTTCCGGAGTGGCTGACACCGTCGTCGTCGAGGTCCCCGACATCGGCGACTTCACCGACGTCCCCGTCATCGAGATCCACGTCGCCGAGGGCAGCGAGATCGCCCTCGACGAACCGCTGCTGACCCTCGAGTCGGACAAGGCGACGATGGACATCCCCGCCGAGGTGGCGGGGACGGTCACCGAGGTGCGGGTCGCGGTCGGCGACCGCATCTCCCAGGGGACGCCCATCCTCGTCGTCACGCCGGCCGGCGGGGGCGAGGAGTCCGCCACCCCGCCGCCGACGAAGAAGGCCTCGACGCAGACCGAGAAGCCGGGCGCGAAGGAACGGAACCGCTCCGCGCCGACGCCCGCGTCCGACGGCGACGAGGACCGCCACGTCGGGCTGCTCGTCCTCGGCGCGGGCCCCGGCGGGTACACCGCGGCGTTCCGGGCGGCCGACCTCGGGCTCGACGTGCTCGTCGTCGACTCCCGCGACCAGCTCGGCGGGGTCTGCCTCAACGTCGGCTGCATCCCCTCGAAGGCGCTCCTGCACGCGGCGAAGGTGATCGCCGAGACCAAGGAGATGTCCGAGCACGGCGTCTCGTTCGGCGCCCCGCAGATCGACCTCGACAAGCTCCGCGACTGGAAGGACGGCGTCGTCGGCAAGCTCGTCGGCGGTCTCGCCGGCCTGGCGAAGCAGCGCAAGGTCGCCACCGTGCAGGGCTACGGACGCTTCGTCTCGCCGCACCGCGTGGAGGTCACCACGGCCGACGGGTCGACGACGACGATCGGGTTCGACCAGGCGATCGTGGCGGCCGGCTCGGAGCCGGTGCAGCTCCCGTTCGTCCCGCACGACGACCCGCGGGTGCTCGACTCCACCTCCGCGCTCGAGCTCGCCGAGATCCCCGAACGCCTGCTCGTGCTCGGCGGCGGCATCATCGGCCTGGAGATGGCCACGGTGTACGCGGAGCTCGGCTCGAGGATCACCGTCGTCGAGCTGATGGACCAGATCATCCCGGGGGCCGACAAGGACCTCGTCAAGCCGCTGGCCAAGCACATCTCGTCGCGCTACGAGAACGTCTTCCTCTCCACCAAATGCACGGACGTCGAGGCCACGGAGAAGGGCCTCGTCGTGTCGATGGAGGGGAAGAAGGCCCCGGAGCAGGACACGTTCGACGCCGTGCTCGTGTCGGTCGGGCGCGTGCCGAACGGCAAGGTGATCGGGCTCGACACGGCCGGGGTCGACGTGAACGACCGCGGCTTCCTCGCCGTCGACGCGCAGATGCGCACGAACGTCGAGCACATCTTCGCGATCGGCGACATCGTCGGGCAGCCCATGCTCGCCCACAAGGCGGTGCACGAGGGGAAGGTCGCCGCCGAGGTGGCGGCCGGGAAGCCGAGCGCGTTCGACGCCACGGTGATCCCGTCGGTCGCCTACACCGACCCCGAGGTCGCCTGGGTCGGCGTCACCGAGAACGAGGCCAAGGCGCAGGGTCTGTCCTACGGGACCGGCACCTTCCCGTGGGCCGCGTCCGGGCGGTCGCTGTCGCTGGGCCGCTCCGAGGGGTCGACGAAGCTGCTCTTCGACACCGAGACCGACCGCGTCATCGGCGCCGGGATCGTCGGACCGGCGGCGGGTGACCTCATCACCGAGGCGGCCCTGGCCATCGAGCTGGGCGCCGACGCGGCCGACATCGGGCTCACCATCCACCCGCACCCGACGTTGTCGGAGACCGTGGGCATGGCGGCCGAGGCGTTCGAAGGCACCCTGACCGACCTGTACCTGCCCAAGAAGAAGCCGACGAAGGCCTGACCCTTCCGAGCGAGCGGCACTTTCGCGCACATAGATGCTGCGAAAGTGCCGTTCGTTCCGCCATGGGAGGGCCCGGCGGCCGGGAAACGGCCGCCGGGAACCCGATCAGGCCGACGGCACGTCCACCGTCGTCGCCAGGACGGCCGCCTCGCGGGCGTCGCGGCGGTTGTGCTCCAGGAAGTCCGGGGCGGTGCACAGGTAGAGGGTGCGGCCGTCGGCGCCCCCGAGGCCGCAGGCGTAGACACCGGTGCCGGGCTCCACCGAGTCCACGATCTCGCCGCCCTCGCGCACCCGGACCGCGCGCCCGCCGAGGGCGTCCGCGACCCACAGGCAGCCCTCCGTGTCGAGCGTCGGCGAGCACCCGTCGGGCGCCACCACCAGCTGGCCACCGAGCACCGTCTCCAGGTCCGACGACGTCGGCAGTGAGCCGAACGAGGCCCAGTCGCGGCGCGGGCCGAGCGACCCGTCGTCGTGGATGTCGAAGGCGCTGATGCGGTTGCCGAACGTCTCGTCGACCAGCAGGGTCCCGCCGGCGACGACGCTGCCGTTGGGGAACCACAGGTCGTCCGCCGCCGCGGTGACCGAGCCGTCGGGGTCGACGCGGAACACGGTGGTCGGGGCGACGGGGGCGCCGCCCATGAGGTCGAAGCCGAAGTTGCCGACCCAGGCCCGGCCGGTCGAGGAGTCGACGACCATGTCGTTGAGCTGCGCGGGGACCTTCCCGGACAGGTCGGCGTGCGTGACCACGGAGCCGTCGGCCTCGCGGCGCAGGATCCGCCGGTCGCGGGCGGAGACCGCGAGGAGCCTGCCGTCGGGGAGCCACCCGATGCCGGACGGCTGTGCGGGGATCTCCAGCTCGGTCCGCAGGTCGGAGCCGTCCTCGCGGGCCGACAGGACCCGGTGGGTGTAGAAGTCGACGAACCAGAGCCGGTCGTCGTGCCAGCGCGGGCACTCGGTGAAGGACATCCCGTCGACGACGGTGCGGATCTCGCGGCTCACGTCTGACCTCCTGGCCTCGGCGGTGGGGCGGGAGGAACGTACTCGCTCAGAACGGGCGACGCCGGTGCCCGAGCGAGCCCATGAGCAGGAAGAGCAGCGGGAACAGCATGAAGCCCGCGCCGTTCCCGGCGATCACCAGCGCCACCATGCCGACACCCAGCACGATCGGGATCAGCGCCATCGGCCAGACCGCCCGCGCGGGCAGGTGCGGCCGGGCCGGGACGATCTGCCCGGCCGGGGCGAGGTGCGGCTCCGGGAGATCGGTGAACAGCGCGTCCAGCTCGTCGCGGTAGACCGCCGCCCCCGCGGTGGCCGAGCGGTCGCTGTACGTGGTCACGTCCAGCCGCCCGGCCTCGAGGTGCTCGTCGAGCGCCTTCATGGCAGCGGTCCGCTCGTCGTGCCCGACCCGCAGGCGGGGCGTCTCGGCCGGCCGGTCCGCGTGGTCGTCGGTCATGCCTCCATGGTGCGCCCGGATCGGTCCGCGTGCCGTGAGTTCGGCGTTCAATTCTGGGCGGTCGGCCGCACGACGATCTCGCCCACGTCGACCCCGGCCGGCTGCGCCATCGCGTAGGCCACGGCGCGGGCGATCGCGTCCGGCGGCATCGCGATCTCCGCCATCCGCTCCTGGTACTCCCGACGACGGGCCGGGTCGGCCACCGTGTCGACGAACTCGGTCGCCGTGAACCCGGGGGAGACCGCCGTGACCCGCAGGTGCGGGCCGGCCTCCTGGCGCAGGCCCTCGCACAGCGTGCGCACCGCGTTCTTCGTGGCCGCGTACACGACCTGGTCCGGCACGATCCGCAGCCCGGAGGTCGAGACGATCGCGACGAGGTGCCCGGCGGACTGCGCGCGGAACACCGGCAGCGCGGCGGCCACCCCGTGCAGCACGCCGCGCAGGTTCACGTCGATCATCTCGTCCCAGTCCTCGACCGTCTGGGTGTCCAGCCCGCCGACGTGGGCGACGCCCGCGTTGGCCACGAACACGTCGAGGCGCCCGAAGGTCGAGACGGCGAGGTCGACCAGGGCGGCCACGTCGTCCCGACGACGGACGTCGGTCGCCCGGGTGCGCACCTCGCCCCCGAGCTCGGCCGCGAGGGCGTCCAGCCGGTCGGCCCGGCGGGCGCCGAGGACCAGTCGGGCGCCCTGCCCGGCGAGCAGCCGGGCGGTCGCCTCCCCGATCCCGCTGCTCGCCCCGGTGATCACGACGACGGGTGACTCCACGGTGTGCTCCTCATGCGATAGGGCTATCACTCGCTAGAGTAACAGCCCTCTCACATCGCTGGAGGTGTCGATGCCCGGAGGTCCGCGACAGCGGGGGCGCTACCACCACGGCGACCTCCCCTCGGCTCTGCTCGACGCCGGGCTCGAGCAGCTCGCGACGGCGGGTCCGGCCCGGTTCTCGGTCGCGGAGGTGGCCCGACGGGTCGGGGTCAGCACGGCCGCCCCGTACCGGCACTTCACCGACCGCGACGGGTTCCTCGCCGCCGTCGCCGCCCGCGCGGCGGAACGGCTGGCCGCCGCGGTGTCGGCGGAGTCGACCGCCGATGACCCCCGCGACCGGCTCGCGACGGCCACCGGCGCCTACGCGGCGTTCGTCGCCGAGCACCGCATCGGGTTCGACGTCGTCTTCTCGCCGGCCCTGCGCGGGGCCCGGGACGCCGATCTCGCGACGGCGGGACGCGCCGTGATGGCGCTCTTCCTCGAACCCGCCCGGGAGATCGCCGGGGACCGGGCGCTGGAGCTCACCGAGCAGGTGGTCGCCCTCGCGCACGGGTACGGGACGCTCGACGCCGACGGCTTCCTCACCGCCGACCGGGTCACCGCCGATCCCACCGCCGTGCGGGTCCGCCGGGCGGCGCGGGCGCTGATCGACGGCACCCGCTGACCGACGGCACCCGCTGACCGACGGCACCCGCTGACCGACGGCACATGCTGACGGACGAGCCCGCCGATCAGGGCAACAGCTCGAACCGCTTCGCCTCGTGGCGCAGCTCGTCGCGGTGTTCGGGGGCGGCGATGGCGATGAGCTCCCGGGCGCGCTGCGCGATCGAGCGCCCGCGCAGCGACGCGACGCCGTACTCGGTGACGACGTGGTCGACGGTGTTCTTCAACGTGGTGACGACGCTGCCCGCCGTGAGCTGGGCGCGGATGCGCGAGATCCCCGACGACGTCGCCGCGTGCGTCACGAGGAAGGCGCGTCCGCCGGGGGAGTACATCGCGCCGCGGGCGAAGTCGGACTGACCGCCGGACGACGACCAGTAGCGGCCGGCGATCGTCTCGCTCGCTGCCTGCCCCATCAGGTCCACCTCGGTCGTCGCGTTGATCGAGACGAAGTTCGGCTCCTCGGCGACCACCCGCGGGTCGTTGGTCCACTCCACCGGCAGGAACGCGACGTCGGTGCGCCCGTCGAGCCAACGGTGCATCGCCTCGTCCCCGATCGAGAACGTCGTGACGTGCTCGCCCGGCCGCTGCTTCTTGCGCGCTCCGGTGACGACGCCGAGGTCGACGAGGTGGGCGAGCCCGCTCGCGAGGCATTCGGTGTGGATGCCGAGGTCGCGGTGGCCGGTCAGGGCCTCCGTGACCGCGCCCGGGGTGCCGCCCACCCCGATCTGCAGGCACGCACCGTGCGGCACCAGGTCGGCCACGAGGCCGGCGATCGCGTGGTCGGCGGGGGAGGGGTCGCGGTGCCGGACCGGCGGCAGGGCCCGGTCGCTCGCGATCCACCCGACGACCTGGTCCGCGCGCAGCAGGTTCTCGCCGCGCGTGAACGGCATCGCCGGGGTGACCTCGAGCAGGAACGGCACCTCGCCGATCATCGAGGCGACGTAGTCGGCGTTCGTGCCCAGGCTGAACCGTCCCTCGTCGTCGGGACCCGCCGCCGCCGCGAGGACCACGGTGCGCTGCGTGGCCTGGCGGAGGAGCAGTGGCATCTCGGAGAAGTGGTTGGGCACGAGGTCGCACGTGCCGCGCCGGTAGGCCTCGCGGGAGCCCGGCCCGAGGTAGTAGTCGACGTGGCGCAACCGGTCGCCGAACTCCCCGCGGATGTAGGGGCGCTCGACGAACGGGTCCATCCGGTGCACGCGCACCCCGTCGAGGTCGTCGGCGATGGACTCGAGGAGGTCGAGCAGCGTCTGCGGCTCGCCCTGAGCGATCGGCACGATCACGTCGGCGCCGTCGGGGATCAGCTCGCGGAGCCGCGTGCGGGCCTCGTCGGGGGACAGCGGTGCGATCACGATCATCGACGTACCCCGCCGCGTCCCGGGGGGAACAACGCGGAGCCCGGGGCGGTTCGACGCTTGACGCATCAATCGAGGAGGGGACATGGAGGCCACGCTCTGGGACCGGGGCACCTTCCACGCCGAGCTCGGGCAGTGGATCGACGCCGCCCGCGTGCTCGCCGAGCTCGTCGAGGCCGAGCCGGACGCGTCCGCGGCGCGCCTGCTGCTGGCCCGCGCCTACTACCACTCCGCGCAGCTCTCGCGGGCGGAGGAGCAGGCCCGGCGGCTGGTCGCCGACCGTCCCGACGACGGGTACGCCCACCTGCTGCTCGGACGCTCGCTCCAGCGGCAGGGCCGCCACGACGAGGCGACCGGGTCGATGCGGATCGCATCCGCGCTCGGGGCGCGGTGATACCCGGTCGCTGGGCCGTGTGAGTGAACGACACGCCGACTCCGGTTGCGCCCTACTCAATGTGATCGATCCGCGTCACGCGGCTGACGTCCGTCCGTCGTCGGCCGATATCCCGCACGTCGAGCGACGGCGAGGGAGTGGGATGACGCAGGTGGGAGAGCCGTGGGTGGTGGTCCTCTCGGATCCGCAGACGGGCGGGATCGAGAGCTTCGGACCCTATTCGCGGGAGGAGGCCGAACGGCTGCGCTACTGGTGCACCGCCGAACTCGACCTCGACGAGCTCGGCGACGTGCTCGTGCTGGCCGCCCCGATGCGGGCGTGATCGCGGTGGGGGAACTGGCGCTGCGGCGCTTCGTGGTGTTCGACGAGGGGGACCGGGCGCCGGCAGGACCGGCGGAACCGCCGGCCCGGGCGCCGGAGGTCCCGGAGGACCCCGACGACGGGTGGACGGTCGCCCTGCACCACGGCGAGCGCGGGGAGTGGAGCGAGGCGGCACGGCTGCTCGGGCCCGTCGTCGAGGACGACCCCTCGACGACGATCCCGCGCATCCTGCTGGTGGAGGCGCTCATGGGGTCGGCCCAGTGGCGCCCGGCGGCCGCGCACCTGCGGGTGCTGATCGCCGAGCACCCCGCGGACGCCTACGCCCGGGACCTGCTCGAACGCTGCTCGGCTCAGCTCGGGTCCCACTCCAGGGTGGTGGTGTCGAGCGAGTCGAGCAGGTCGAACCAGGGGCCGGTGCGGGGCAGCTCGAACCGGTAGAAGTACCGGGCGGCGGCGCGCTTGCCGGTGGCGAACGCGTCGTCGCGGGAGCCGAGGACGACGAGCTGCTCCAGCCAGATCCACGCCGCGACGACGTGGCCGACGGCCTCGAGGTAGACGCTCGCGTTGGCGAGCGTGACGTCGGGGTCGCCGGTCGCGTGCAGGGTCGCGGTGGTCTTCTCGATCCGCACCAGGGCGGCCTCGAGGGCGGCGGCGTGCTCGGCGTGCTCGCCGGCCCGGTCGATCGTCGCGCGGACCGTGCCGAGCAGGAGCTCCAGCCCGGCGCCGCCGCGCATCACGGCCTTGCGACCGAGCAGGTCGATCGCCTGGATGCCGTGCGTGCCCTCGTGGATCGGGTTGAGCCGGTTGTCGCGGTAGAACTGCTCCACCGGGAAGTCGCGGGTGTAGCCCGACCCGCCGAGCACCTGGATCGCGAGGTCGTTCGCGGCGAGGCACCACTGCGACGGCCAGCTCTTCGCGATCGGGGTCAGGACGTCGAGCAGCAGCGCGGCCTGCGCCCGGGCCCCGTCGTCGGGATGGGTGTCCTTCTCGTCGACGAGGCGCGAGCAGTAGAGCCCCAGGGCCATGCCGGCCTCGGCGTAGGACTTCTGCGCGAGCAGCATCCGCCTGACGTCGGGGTGCCGTGCGATCGGGATCATCGGGGTGGAGACGTCGCGACCCCCGACCGCGCGGCCCTGCGTGCGGGTGAGCGCGTACTCCAGCGAGTGCAGGTAGCCGGTGACGCCGAGGGCGGTGGCGCCCATCCCGACGCCCACCCGGGCCTCGTTCATCATGTGGAACATGGCGGTGAGCCCGCCGTGCTCGGCGCCGACCAGCCAGCCGACGGCCCCCTCGCGCTCGCCGAAGTTCAGCAGCGTGTTGACCGTCCCGCGGTAGCCCATCTTGTGGTTCAGACCGGCGAGCGCGACGTCGTTGTGCGTCCCGTCGTCGAGGTAGCGGGGCACCGCGATCAGGCTGATGCCCTTCACCCCGGCCGGGCCGCCCGGGATCTTCGCGAGCACCAGGTGGACGATGTTGTCGGTCAGCTCGTGCTCGCCGCCCGAGATCCACATCTTGGTGCCGATCACGCGGTAGGAGCCGTCGTCCTGCGGCTCCGCGCGGGTCGTGATGTCGGCCAGCGACGACCCGGCCTGCGGCTCGGAGAGGCACATCGTCCCGGAGGTGCGGCCCTCCAGCATGCCCGGCACCCACGCCTCGACCTGCTCCGGCGTGCCGTGCGCGAGGAGCAGGTTGACCGCCGCCGTCGTCAGGAACGGGTAGGAGGCCGTGCCGATGTTGGCGGCCTGGAACCAGGCCAGGGCCGCGCGGGCGACGGTGAACGGCAGCCCGGTCCCGCCGTGCTCGGCCGGGACGGACGCGGCGATGAACCCGGCCTCGGCGAACGCCTCGATCGCCTCCCTGACCCCGTCCACGAGGACGACGCGGCCGTCCGGGCCCTGGTGGGGCTCGGCGAGGTCGGCGGCCCGGTTGTGGGGCTCGAAGCGCTCCGTGGCGATCTGCTCGGCGAGGTCGAGGACGGCGTCGATCGTCTCGCGGTCGTGCTCGGCGAACGGTGCGCGATCGAGCAGGTCGCCGACGCGCAGCCAGTCGTGGAGGAGGAAGTCCAGGTCGGCGCGGTCGAGGATCCGGGAGGTCACCGGTCCATCATGCGCCAGCGTCCGGCCCACCGCCTTGATCATTCTCCGGTCGCGGTTCCTGGCGGCCAGGCCCGGGATCCGCGACCTCTACAAGATCTTGGGAGCCGTACGCGCCTCCCTGTCGTCCGAGCAGATGTGAAGGTCCAACGTCTGCTCGCGTCCAACCACGGCGTCATCAGCCTCGCCCAGGCCCGCCGCTGCGGGCTCAGCGACGACCAGATCGCGCGGAAGGTGGCCTCGGGGGAGTGGATCCGGCGCGCCCCGGGCGTGTACTTCGCGATCGCCTGGGCGTGGACCCCGGCCGCGCGGGTGCGGGTCGCCGCGGAATGGGTCCGGCCGACGGGAGCGCTGGCGGGTCCGACCGCGGCGTGGTGGCTCGGGCTCGACATCGAGTCGCCCACGCCGATCAGCGTGGTGGTGCCGAGAGCGTCCTCCCGGCGCCCGCCCGGCGGGGTGCACATGACCCGCCGCGACCTCAGGGGCGACCGCGTCGAGCACCGCGGGTTGTGGGTGGTGGCCCGGGCGCTGGCGGTGCTGGACGCGGCGGTCGCACTGGGCCCGCAGGGGCAGGCGTTCCTGGACCGGGCGTTGCAGCAGAAGCACGTCACGCTCGAGGAACTGCGCGCCATGCAGGCACGGCACCTGGGGCGGCGCGGGTCGCGGACCGCCCACGAGTTGCTGGTGCGGGCGGGGGACCGGGCCGCGTCCGCGGTCGAGCGGCGCACCGTGGCACTGCTGCGCGGCGCGGCGATCGACGGCTGGGAGGTGAACGTCGAGGTGGTGCTCGCCGACGGCCGGACCGTCGTGCTCGACCTCGGTTTCCTCGAGCTCAGGATCGCCCTCGAGGTCGACGGGTGGGCCTTCCACACGGACCCGTCCCGCTTCGTCGAGGATCGGGCCCGGAAGCGGGCGCTGGTCGCCGACGGGTGGCTGGTCGTCGAGGTGACGTGGGACGACCTGGTCCGCCGGCCCGAGAAGGTGCTCCACGAGCTGCGTCGCATCATCGCCCTGCGCACCGTCGCTCCATGATCACCAGGATGTCGCGGATCCCGACGGCGAGGCCGGGAATCCGCGACGTCCCGGTGATCTTGGAGCGGCGCCTACCGGCCCGCCCCGAGCCAGGCGCACGCCAGCAGCGCCAGCTCCACGTCGAGGCGGTCGCCGTCGACGGGGCGTCCGCGGATCTCCTTCGCCCGGCGGACCCGGTACTTCACCGTCGACGGGTGCACGCCGAGCTGGCTCGCGGTGGCCGCGTTGCTGCCGCCGGTGGCGAGGAAGACCCGGAGCGTCTCGCGCAGGCGCGCGCACGTCGCCCCGGGTTCGGCGAGCGGGCCGAGCACCCGTCGCACCCACGCTGTGGCCCCGTCGAGGTCGGCGCAGAGCAGGGCGACCGCCCCGACCTCGTCGAACAGGGTCACCGCCGGCGCCTCCTCGCCGGCCGCGAGCGTCACCGCGCGGGCCCGCAGCGCCTGCTCGTGCGTCACGCGGAACCCCTCGACGTCCGCGGCCGGGGCCCCGCACGCCACCCGGACCGGCTCGCCGCCGCGGCGCACCACGGCCGCCACCGTCTCCCGCGACACCTCGACGACGCCGGGCAGCCACACCCACGCGCTCGTCGTGTCCCAGGGGACGACGAGGGCCCGTCCCTGGGCGTCGAGCGCGAGCGCCAGGGCGTCGGCGCAGCGCTCGAGCGCGACCAGCGCCGGACCCGCCGTCGGAGGCTCGTCGAGCCAGAGGACCAACCCGAGGTGCTCCCGCCCGAAGCGGTAGCCCAGGACGGACTCGACGGCGAGGCGTTCGTCGGCACCGTGCGGGCCCCGGCGGTCGAGCACGTCGCGGATGCGGGCGACCCGGATCGCGTGCCGGTTCTCCAGCCAGCGGTCCCGCTCCGCCTCGTACACGGCGACGACGTGCTGCGAGACGTGGTCGACGTACTCGAAGACGGTCAGCACCACGTGCTGGGACACCGCGGCGACCGCGTCCCGCTCCACGGCGGCCTCGACACAGGTGAACGCCCACTCCATGAGGTGGGCCTGCCCGAGCCGGTACGCGCGGACCAGCGCGTTCACCGGCACCCCGCGCTGCGCGAGCCGCCGGGCGTACTCGACGGCGGCCGGGGGCGCCTCCACCTCGCGGGGCGGCAGGTCGTGCGCGAGCACGTGCAGGATCGTCTCGACGTTGCCGCCGACGCTCGCGCCGAGCAGGTCGATCAGGCCGGGGTCGCCGCGCAGCTCGTCGATGCGGGCGGCGAGCAGGTCGCGGATCGCGTCCGAGATCTCGTCCCGGTGGCGCGCGAGACCGGCGGCGACCGCGGCGACCGCGGAGGACCCGTCGTCGGGACGGGGCAGCGTGCCGTGGAGCTCCCGCACCTGACCACCGTCCCCTGTGACGCCCGCCACCCGACGGTAGCCGCCACGGGGCGGACGAACCAGCGCGCGCGGTTCGTCCCCGCGGGACGAAGCGTCGTGCTGTGTCCTGGGTCACGGTGGAGGTCCCGACGAGACGAGGAGATTCCGTGCCCCTGCACCCCGAGGCCCAGGCCCTGCTGGACGCACTGGCCGAGATGGGCAGCCCGCCGTTCGAGTGCATGACCGTGCCGCAGGCCCGGCAGGCCACGGCCGCGTTCCTGGACCTGCAGCCCCCGGCGGAGGAGGTCGGGACGGTCTCGGACCGGGCGATCCCCGGCCCGGGCGGCGACATCCCGGTGCGGATCTACGTGCCGTCGGGGGAGAAGGTCCGCGGCGTCCTGCTCTACTTCCACGGCGGCGGCTGGGTGATCGGCGACCTCGAGACCGTCGACCGGCCGTGCCGCAGCATCGCCAACGCCGCCGACGTGGTGGTCGTGTCGGTGGACTACCGCCTCGCGCCGGAGCACCGTCAGCCCGCGGCGTTCGAGGACTGCTACGCCGCGACCACCTGGGTCGCCGAGCACGCCGAGGAGCTGAACGTCGACCCCTCGCGGCTCGCCGTCGGCGGCGATTCCGCCGGTGGGCACCTCGCCGCGGCCGTCTCCCTGCACGCCCGCGACCACGGCGGCCCCGCGATCGCCTTCCAGTTGCTGATCTACCCGGTGACCGACTTCGCGTTCACCACCCCGTCGCACGCCGAGAACGGCGAGGGCTACCTGCTGCAGCGCGCGACGATGCAGTGGTTCTGGGCGCACTACCTGGGCGCGACCGACCCGGACAAGGACCAGACCGTCTTCCCCGCCCGCGCCGCGACCTTCGCCGACCTGCCGCCCGCCTTCGTCGCGACCGCCGAGTTCGACCCGCTGCGCGACGAGGGCGAGGCCTACGCCGAGTCGCTGCGCGCGGCCGGCGTCGAGGTCACCAGCACCCGGTACGACGGCATGATCCACGGCTTCCTCTGGACCCTCGGCGCCACGCCGTCGGGCGCCCGGATGGTCGACGACGGTGTGGCCGCCCTGCGTTCAGCCCTGGAGAGGTGAGCACGATGACCGTGACCGAGACCCGTCCCGAGACCACCGGCACCGGGGGAGTCGAGCACGTCGACGTCCTCGTCGTCGGGGCCGGCGTCGCCGGCATCGGCGCCGGACACCACCTGCGCGAGAACTTCCCGGAGCGCAGCTTCCTCATCCTCGACGCGCACCCCGACCGCGGCGGGACGTGGTGGACCCACCGGTACCCGGGCGCCCGCTCGGACTCCGACCTGTTCACCTACGGCTACCGGCACAAGCCGTGGCGCGGCCCGTCGATCGCCGCGTCGGGGGAGATCCTCAGCTACCTGGACGAGGTGATCGAGGAGGACCACCTCGCCGAGCGCATCCGCTACCAGCACCGGGTCGTGTCCACGAGCTGGTCGTCCGACGACGCCCGCTGGACCGTCGAGGTGCACCGCGAGGACACCGGCGAGACCGTGCGGCTGAGCTGCAGCTTCCTCTGGATGTGCCAGGGCTACTACAAGCACGACGAGCCCTACACGCCGGAGTTCCCCGGTCGCGAGCGGTTCACGGGCCCGGTGCTGCACCCGCAGAGCTGGCCCGAGGACCTGGACTGGACCGGGAAGAAGGTCGTCATCATCGGGTCCGGGGCCACCGCGGCGACGGTGGTGCCGGCGATGGCGGAGACGGCCGAGCACGTGACGATGCTGCAGCGCACGCCGACGTTCATGATCGCGGCGCCGAAGACCCACGAGCTCGCGATCCAGCTCCGGGCGCTCGACATCCCGGAGGAGTGGACCTTCGAGATCCTGCGGCGGACCTACATCGAGCAGTTCAACGAGCTGACCCGCCTGTCGCACGATGACCCGGACGCGGCCCGGCAGTACCTGCTCGACGAGATGCGTCCGCACCTGCCCGAGGGCTTCGACATCGAGAAGCACTTCAGCCCGAGCTACCGCCCGTGGCAGCAGCGGATCGCCCTGCTCCCGGACGGCGACATGTTCGCGTCGATCAAGGAGGGCCGGGCCTCGGTGGTCACCGACACCATCGAGACGTTCACCGAGACCGGCATCCAGCTCTCCTCGGGGGAGGTGCTCGAGGCCGACATCATCGTCTCGGCCACCGGCTTCAACCTGTCCTGCTTCGGCGACGTCGCGTTCTCCGTGGACGGGGAGCCGGTGGACTTCTCGGAACGGGTCACCTGGCGCGGGATCATGATCGACGGCGTGCCGAACATGGCCTTCGTCTTCGGCTACTTCCGGCACTCGTGGACGCTGCGGGCGGACCTCATCTCCGACCTGGTGACCCGCCTGCTGCAGCACATGGACTCGCTCGGGGTGCGCTCGGTGACCCCGGTGGCCGGTCCGGACGTCGAGCTGCGGCCCTGGTCGGACCCGGAGAACTTCAACCCCGGGTACGTCATGCGCTCGCAGGACAAGATGTTCAAGCAGGGCGACCGCGCCCCGTGGACCCACATGCACGAGTTCGCCGAGGAGCGGCACACGCTGCCCGCGGCCGATCTCGACGACGGGTCGCTCAAGTACGACTAGCTCGACGCCCAGAGCACGAGCCCGGCCAGCACGAGGCTCGTCGCGAGGGTGAGCCAGCCGCCGAGGGCGTGGGCCAGGGCGCCCCACCCTCCGCGGCGGGCGCCGAGCGCCGCGACGACCACGGAGCCGAGCACCCCCAGCGCGATCACCACGAGGGCGACGAGTTGGGGGAGCCCGGTGCACAGCAGCGCGGCGCTGCTCGCGGTGCACGAGTCCGCCGCCACCGCGATCGGCAGCAGCGCGACCATCCCGACGAGCCCGCCCGCGGCGAGGAGCACGGCCGCGTGCACGGCGGCGAGGGTCACGACGGCGGGGCGGGGCCGGGTCTCGAGCAGCATGGTCGGGACCCTGCTCGCGCCGACTCGTCGTCGGGACCGGGGAACTACTCAGGCACCCCGGTAGCGCGGCGGCCGCTTCTCCGCGAACGCCGCCGGGCCCTCCACGGCGTCGTCGGTGCGCATCACGCCGAGGAACGCGGTGTGCTCGCGCGCCATCGCCGTCTCGTGGTCCAACCCGAGCCCGTCGAGGACGCGCTCCCGGGCCGCCCGGACCGCGAGCGGACCCTTCGCCGCGATCGACCGGGCCAACGCGCAGGCGGCCGGCACGAGCTCGGCGGGCTCCACGACGCGGTTGACCAGCCCGGAGCGGTACGCCTCGGCGGCGTCGATCGGCTCGCCGGAGAGGATCATCTCCATCGCGAGGCCCAGCGGCACGGCCCGCGGCAGCCGCACGGTGCCGCCGGCGCCCGGGATGATCGCCCACTTCGTCTCGGCGAGCCCGAAGGTCGCGTTCGGCGAGCACAGTCGGATGTCGCAGGCCAGCGCCATCTCCAGCCCGCCCGCGAGGGCGTGCCCGTTGACGGCCGCGATCAGGGGCTTGTCCCGGGTCGTCGCGGTGAAGCCGCCGAAGTTCCAGGGCGGGTCCTCCCCGGCGCGGACCGCCTCGCGGTAGGCCGGGATCAGTGTCTTGAGGTCGGCGCCCGCGGAGAACGTGGTGTCCCCGGCGCCGGTCAGCACCGCGACGAGCCGGGTGTCGTCGGCCTCGAAGTCGGCCACCGCGGCGCCGAGGTCGCGCTGGTGGTCCGGGTCGAGGGCGTTGCGCGCCTCCGGACGGTCGATGGTGATGACGACGACGCGGTCGTCCTCGGGATCGGTCGCGACGCGGATCGGCACGGTCGGAGAGCTTCGCGGAGGGCGGCCGCCGGTTCAACGTCTACGGTTGTGTGCGATCGACTGGGGTGCGATGGTGGTGTGGATCACCACACGACTCGTGACGGGGGCCACCACCACATGAGCAGCACCTCACTCTTCGAGCGTCTCGGCGGGACCTACGCGATCGCGGGCGCCGTCGACGTCCTGGTCGACCGCCTCTTCGAGAACGCCGGGGTCATCGCGAACCCGGCCGTCGCCGAGCACCACGTCGCGGCCAACGGGCCCGGCTACAAGTTCCTCGTCACGGCCTGGTCGATCGAGGCGGCGGGCGGGCCGAAGTGCTACCCGGGGCTCGACATGATCGCGGCGCACACGAAGCTGCACATCACCGACGAGCAGTTCAACGCCGTGTACTACGAGATCGAGGCGACCCTGCGCTTCCTCGGCGTCCCGGAGCCCGAGACGAAGGAGTTCATGGCGATCATCGAGCACTACCGGCCCGAGGTGACCCAGCAGCAGAAGGTCGAGCAGGCCGGGACGCTGGAGCCCGCCGTCGCATGATCTCCGCGTGAGCGAGGAGTCGCTCGACGTCGACCTGCAGCGGGCGTCGGCCGCCTGGCCCCGCCCGCTGCGGGTCGACCTCGTCGACCCCGACCCCGCCTGGCCCGAGGAGGCCGGGCGCTGGAGCGTGCGGCTCGGTCTGCCGGTGCACCACGTCGGCGCGACCGCCGTGCCCGGCCTCCCCGCGGTCCCGCAGATCGACCTGCTGGTCCTCCTCGACGATCCCGACGACGAGGCGGTGCACGTCGCGCTCGAGGCGCGCGACCTCGTCGATCGCGGCGCTGGCCTCTGGCGCCGTCCCGCTCTTCCCGACGACGGGGCGTGCCCGACGGCCGTCGAGGTCCGCCTGCTGCGTCCCGACGACCCGGCCGCCGAGTCCGTGCTCCGGTTCCGGGACCTGCTGCGCACCGACCCCCGCGCGGCGGGCCGGTACACCGACGTCCGGCGCGGCCTCACCGGCGAGTACGCCGACCTCGGCATGTACCGCCGTGCGAAGGGGCCCGTCATCGCGGCGCTGCTGCGGGGCTGAGCGCTTCCGCGAGGTGCACAGGAGTCAGGTCCCGCGGCCACCCGGCGTGCGTGACGTGAACCTCGGCGTCGGGAGGGCGGGTCGCCTCTCCTCGAGGGTGACGTGGGGCAGGTCCCGCGGCCGCCCGGCGTGCCTGAGGCGAACCTCGCGACGGCGAGCTGACCCGCCCGGCGTCGTGCGGGTCACAGGCCGTGTGCGCGGGCCGTCAAGAGGACCCGGCGACGCGTCAACGGCGCGTCAACGTCCGGTCCACCGCCGGGCCCCCGACGCAGGGTGGCGTCCGCACGGCGGCCCGCCCCACCGAAGGGTCGCCCGGACACGGAACGGACGGCGGACGTGGCGGACCTCCTCTACGTGGGCCTGGTGATCGCGATGTTCGCGGTCCTGGTGCTCGCGGCGCGTGGGCTGGAGCGGTTGTGAGCGGGGTGGCCGGCGACGTCGTCGGCGGGCTCGTCGCGCTCGCCCTGCTGCTCTACCTGGTCGTGTCCCTGCTGCGCCCCGAGTGGTTCTGATGTCGGACACCGCAGCCGGGCTGGTGCAGGTGGTCGTCCTGCTCGTGCTCCTCGCGGCGGCGTGGCGTCCCCTGGGCGACTGGATGGCACGCGTCTACACGAGCGAGAAGCACTGGCGGGTGGAGCGCATCGTCTACCGGATCGGGCGCGTGGACCCCGACGCCGACCAGCGTGCGAGCACCTACGCGCTGGCGATCCTCGCGTTCTCCTTCGTCGGGGTGCTGCTCGTCTACCTGATCCAGCGGCTGCAGGGGTTCCTGCCGTTCGACGCCACGGCGGGCGGCGACGCCAAGGGCGCCGTGGACCCGTCGGTCGCCTTCAACACGGCGATCTCGTTCGTCACCAACACGAACTGGCAGTCGTACGTCCCCGAGACGACGATGAGCCACGTCTCGAACGCCGCCGCGCTGGCGGTGCAGAACTTCGTGTCGGCCGCGGTCGGGATGGCGGTCGCGGTCGCGCTCGTCCGCGGCTTCGTCCGCTCGCGCAGCGGCCGGATCGGCAACGCCTGGGTGGACGTCGTCCGCGGCACCGTCCGCGTGCTGCTGCCGATCGCGGCCGTGCTCGCCGTCGTGCTCGTGGCGTGCGGGGTCGTCATGAGCTTCCGCACCGGCCTCAGCCTGACGGCGGCCGACGGCAGCACCCACGCGGCCGCGATCGGCCCCGTCGCCTCGCAGGAGGCCATCAAGGAGCTGGGGACCAACGGCGGCGGCATCCTCAACGCCAACTCCGCGCACCCGTTCGAGAACCCGAACGGCGTCTCGAACCTCCTCGAGATCCTCGCGATCCTGCTCATCCCGGTCTCGTTGACCCGGACCTTCGGGCGCATGGTCGGCGACATGCGCCAGGGCGTCTCGCTCCTCGCCGTCATGACGATCCTGTGGGGCGGCATGCTCGCCGTCATCTGGGCCGCCGAGGCGCACGCCCCGGCGGTGACCGGCAGCGGGATGGAGGGCAAGGAGACCCGGTTCGGGATCCCCTCGTCGGCGTTGTTCGCCGACACCACGACCGGCACCTCGACCGGTGCGGTCAACTCGCTGCACGACTCCTACACCGCGTTCGGCGGCGGCGGGACCCTGCTCAACATGCTGTTCGGGGAGCTCAGCCCCGGCGGCGTGGGCACCGGGCTCTACTCGATCCTGGTCATCGCGATCATCGCCGTGTTCCTCGCGGGGCTCATGGTGGGCCGGACCCCGGAGTACCTCGGCAAGTCGCTGGGGCGCCGGGAGGTCACCTGCGCGGCGATCGTCGTGCTCGTGATGCCGGCCCTGGTGCTGCTCGGCACGGGGGCGGCGGTCGTCCTGCCCGGCACGTCGGACGCGCTGACCAACTCCGGCCCGCACGGCCTGTCCGAGGTGTTCTACGCGTTCGCCTCCGCGGCCAACAACAACGGCTCGGCGTTCGGCGGCCTCACCGTCACCTCGCCGTTCTTCCAGATCGCGCTGGCCGTGGCGATGCTGTTCGGCCGCCTCCTGCCGATCCTCGCCGTGATCGCCCTCGCCGGCCTGCTCTCCGCCCAGCCCCGACGGCAGGCGTCGGCCGGGACGCTGCGCACCGGCACGCCGCTCTTCGCGGGCCTGGTCACCGCGACGGTCCTGCTGGTCAGCGCCATCACCTTCCTGCCCGCCCTGGCCCTCAGCCCGATCGCCGAGGGTCTGACGGCGACCGCCTCGATCGGAGTTCCGCAGTGACCTCCTCGGTCCTCACCCCGCCCTCCGGCACGGACACCCCTCCGGAGCAGCCCCGCGGCACCGGCCGGGCCGTCCCGGCAGGCGCGTTCCGGCCCCGGGCCCTGCTCGAGGCCCTGCCCCTGGCGCTGCGGAAGTTCGACCCGCGGGTGCAACTGCGCAACCCGGTGATGTTCGTGGTGTGGGTCGGGTCGGTCGTCGTGACCGTCGCGGCGATCGTCGACCCGAGCGTGTTCGCGTGGCTGGTCGCGGTCTGGCTGTGGTTCACCGTGCTCTTCGCGAATCTCGCCGAGTCCGTCGCCGAGGGCCGCGGCAAGGCGCAGGCCGACGCGCTGCGGCGCACCCGCACCGGCACCGTGGCCCGCCGCGAGGACGGGACGGAGGTCCCGGCCACCGAGCTGCGCCCCGGCGACCGCGTGGTCGTCGAGGCCGGCATGACGATCCCCGGGGACGGCGACGTCGTCGAGGGCATCGCGACGGTGGACGAGTCCGCCATCACCGGTGAGTCCGCCCCCGTCGTCCGGGAGTCCGGCGGCGACCGGTCCGCGGTCACCGGCGGCACCACCGTCCTCTCCGACCGCATCGTCGTCGCGGTGACGGCGAAGCCGGGGGAGTCGTTCGTCGACCGGATGATCGCCCTGGTCGAGGGCGCGCAACGGCAGAAGACGCCGAACGAGATCGCCCTGTCGATCCTGCTCTCGGCGCTGACGATCGTCTTCCTGCTCGCCGTCGTGACGCTGCAGCCGATCGCGGTCTACTCGGGCTCGCCGCAGACGCTCGTCGTGCTCGTGGCCCTGCTGGTCTGCCTCATCCCGACGACCATCGGGGCGCTGCTCTCGGCCATCGGCATCGCCGGGATGGACCGGTTGGTGCAGCGCAACGTGCTCGCGACGTCCGGCCGCGCGGTCGAGGCCGCGGGCGACGTGTCGACGCTGCTGCTCGACAAGACCGGGACCATCACCTACGGCAACCGGCGCGCCACCGCCCTGCACGCGGTCGGTGTCCCCGATGGCGAGCTCGCCCGGCTCGCGCGGCTGGCCTCGCTCGCGGACGGGACCCCCGAAGGACGCTCGGTGGTGGAGCTGTGTGCGGAGCGGTTCGGGCTGCCCGCCGAGGCGTCGGCGGAGGAGGCCCGGGCAGAGTTCGTGCCCTTCTCGGCGACCACCCGCATGTCCGGGGTGGACCTGGCCGGCCCGGACGGAACCACCCTCGCCGTCCGGAAGGGGGCCGTCGCGTCGGTCCTCGCCTGGCTCGACGAGCACGGCGGGGTCGACCCGGCCGCGCAGGAGCGCGTCCGCACGATCGCCGGGGAGATCTCGGGGCGGGGCGGGACGCCGCTGGTGTCCGGGCAGGTGTCCGGCGCCACGGCCACGCTGGGCGGTGCGATCGAGCTGTCCGACGTCGTGAAGCCCGGGATCGCCGAGCGCTTCGCCGACCTGCGGGCCATGGGGATCCGCACCGTCATGGTCACCGGCGACAACCCGGTGACCGCCCGGGCGATCGGCGACCAGGCCGGGGTGGACGAGGTCCTCGCCGAGGCCACGCCGGAGGACAAGCTCGCGCTGATCCGGCGCGAGCAGCGCGGCGGGCGGCTCGTCGCGATGACGGGCGACGGCACCAACGACGCCCCCGCACTGGCGCAGGCCGACGTCGGGGTCGCGATGAACACCGGCACCACGGCGGCGAAGGAGGCCGGGTCGATGGTCGACCTGGACTCCGACCCGACGAAGCTGATCGGCATCGTCGAGGTGGGCAAGCAGCTGCTGGTCACCCGCGGGGCGCTCACGACGTTCTCGGTGGCGAACGACCTGGCCAAGTACTTCGCGATCCTGCCCGCCATGTTCGCCGCGCTCTACCCGCAGCTCGGCCTGCTCAACGTCATGGGCCTCGCGACCCCGGAGTCGGCGATCCTCTCCGCGGTCGTGTTCAACGCGCTGATCATCATCGCGCTCATCCCGCTGGCCCTGCGCGGCGTGCGCTTCCGGCCGGTGAGCTCGGAGCAGATGCTGCGGCGCAACCTGCTGATCTACGGGCTGGGCGGCGTCGTCGTGCCGTTCCTCGCGATCCCGCTCATCGACCTCGTCGTCCGGCTGATCCCGGGGATCGGGTGACCACCACATGACCAGCACTCTGGACCAGAGGTCCGACAATCTCCCCGACGCGACCGAGGAGGCGCCCCGGACCCCCGTGCTGCGGGGGCTCGTGCGCCAGCTCGGCCCGGCCCTGCGGCTGATGCTCGTCGCGACCGTCCTGCTCGGCGTCCTCTACCCCGCCGTGATCTGGGGTGTCTCGCGGCTGCCCGGGCTCGCGGGGCCGGCCGAGGGCTCCGTGTCGGCCTCCGGGTCGTCGTCCCTGATCGGGATCGACCCGGTCCCGGCGAACCCCGCCGCCGACCCGTGGTTCCACCTCCGGCCGTCGGCCTCCGCGCCGGAGTCGGCGACGGCGGGCCTCGGCCCGGCCGACCCGTCGACCTCGGGCGGCTCGAACCTCGCGACGACGGCGGGAGAGCTCGCGCAGGCGGTGGCGCAGCGGCGGGCGGCGATCGCCGCACGGGAGGGCGTGGCCCCGACGGCCGTGCCCGACGACGCGGTGACCGCCTCCGCGTCCGGGGTCGACCCCGACATCAGCCCGGCCTACGCCGCCCTGCAGGTGCCGCGGGTGGCCCGGGTGACGGGCCTGCCGGCCGCGCAGGTCGAGGCCCTCGTCGCGGACGCCACGCACGGACGCGCGCTGGGCGTGCTCGGGGAGCCGACGGTCGACACCTCGGAGCTGAACGCGGCGCTCGCGGCCACCCGACCGGGGCTCAGGTAGCCGAGGTCGTCGGGGGGTCGGGCCATGATGGACGACGTGGAGGACACGTCGACGCGGTACGACTCCCGGCCCGCCGGCCGGGAGTCGGTGCGCAGCGACCCCACCCGTGGTGAGCTGCGCATCCACCTCGGCGCCGCACCCGGCGTCGGGAAGACCTACGCCGCGCTGTGCGAGGCGCGGCGGCGGCACGCCCGGGGGACCGACGTGGTCGTCGGCCTGGTGGAGACCCACGGGCGGGCCCGGACCGCGGAGCTGCTCGAGGGGCTGGAGGTGCTGCCGCGGCGCACGGTGGTGCACCGGGGGACCGCGCTGACGGAGCTGGACGTGGACGCCGTCCTCGCGCGGGCGCCCGAGGTGGTCGTCGTCGACGAGCTGGCGCACTCCAACGCCCCGGGCAGCGTGCACGCCCGGCGCTACGAGGACGTCGAGCAGCTCCTGGCCGCCGGGATCGACGTCATCTCCACGGTGAACGTGCAGCACCTGGAGTCCCTGCACGACGTGGTGGAGCGCATCACCGGCACCCGCCAGCAGGAGACCGTGCCCGACGCGGTGGTCCGGGCCGCGGAGCAGGTCGAGCTCGTCGACATCACGCCCGAGGCGCTGCGCCGGCGCCTCGCGCACGGCAACGTCTACCCGGCCGAGCGGATCGACGCCTCGCTGGCGCACTACTTCCGCCCCGGCAACCTCATCGCGCTGCGCGAGCTGGCCCTCCTGTGGGTGGCCGACCAGGTGGACGTGGCGCTGCGCCGCTACCGGGCCGACGAGCACATCGACGAGGTGTGGGAGGCGCGGGAACGCGTGGTCGTCGCGGTCACGGGCGGCCCGGAGAGTCTCACGGTGCTGCGGCGCGCGGCCCGGATCGCGCGGCGGGCGGGCTCCGCCGACCTGCTCTGCGTGCAGGTGCTGCGCGGCGACGGCGTGGCCACGCGCGACACCGGCCGCGGGCGGGACCTCCGTCGCCTGGCGAAGGAGGTCGGGGCCTCCTTCCACACCGTGGTGGGCGACGACGTGGCCGCGGCCCTGCTCGACTTCGCCCGGGGCGCCAACGCCACCCAGCTCGTGCTCGGCACGTCCCGCCGGTCGCGGCTGGCCCGCCTGGCCGACCCCGGGATCGGTTCCCGTGCGGTCGCCGGCTCGGGGTCCATCGACGTGCACCTGGTCCCGCACGTGGAGGCCCCGGCCGGGGGCGGGACGCCCGCCGACGGCGGGTGGTGGCCGCGCCTGGCGCGGCTCCTCCGTGGGCGGCGCGCGGCCCGGGGGTGGCCCGCGGCGGTGGTGCTGCCGCTGCTGGCCTGCGGCTTCGGGTGGTCCTTCCCGCTCGTCGGGCTCTCCACCGACACCGTCGCGTTCTTCCTCGCCACGGTGATCACCGCGATCATCGGCGGTCTGGTCCCGGCGATCGTGGCGGCGCTGTTCGCGGGGGCGCTGCTCAACTACTTCTTCACCCCGCCGCTGCACTCCTTCACGATCGCCCGCTTCGAGGACCTCGTCGCGGCGACGACGATGTTGGTGATCGCCGTGCTCGTGGCCGCGGTGGTCGACCGCGCCGACCGGCGGGCGGCCCAGGCGGCACAGGCCCGGGCCGAGGCCACCCTGCTCACCACGTTCGCGCGCGTGGTCATCTCCCGCTCCGACCCGCTTCCACGGCTCCTGGAACGGGTGCGGGAGGCGTTCGGGTTCGACTCGGTCGCCGTGCTCGAACGCGGGCCGAAGTCGTCGTGGACCGTGAGCGCCCGGATGCCGGCGGTGCTGCCCGGGGACGATCCGGACCACGGAGCGGGCGACGACCGGGACGCCGGCGACCCGGCCGACGCGGACGCCGACGTGGAGATCGACGAGGGGTCCCACCTCGTCGGGCGCGGCCGCACGCTGACGGCCGCCGAGAACCGGCTGTTCGCCACCGTGGCCGGGCCCGCCCTGCTCGCCCTGCGCAACCGCCGGATCAGCGCCGAGGCGGTCGACGCGGCCCGTCGGGCGGAGGCGAGCGGGCTGCGCACGGCCCTGCTCTCCGCCGTGGGGCACGACCTGCGCACGCCGCTGTCGGCGATCAAGGCGGCGGTGTCGAGCCTGCGCGACCCGGACCTCGCGCTCGACCCGGCGGACGCCGAGGAACTGCTCGCCACCGTGGAGGAGTCCGGCGACCGGCTCGTCGCCCTCGTCGACAACCTGCTGGACTCCTCGCGGCTGGCCACCGGCGCGGTCACCCCGCACCGGACGACGGTCGGCGTCGCCGAGATCGTCGACGCCGCGGTGGCCGCGCTGCCCACCGCGGAGGTCCGGGACCGCGTGGAGATCGCGCCGCCGGTGCCCGGCGAGTCCGACGAGGTGGTCGCCGACCCGGGGCTGGCCGAGCGCATCGTGGCCAACCTCGTGGACAACGCGGTGCGCCACGGCGGGGGCGGTCCGGTGTCCCTGCGCACCAGCGCGCACGCGGACCGGGTGGAGCTGCGGGTGGTCGACCGGGGCCCCGGGATGGCCCGCGACGCGGAGCTGTTCACCGCGTTCCAGCACCTCGGCGACCACGACTCGCACGGGGCGCCGGGCGGTCTGGGTCTCGGGCTGCACGTCGCCCGGGGCTTCGCGCGCGCCATGGGCGGCACCCTCGATCCGGAGGAGACCCCGGGTGGTGGCCTGACGATGGTGCTGTCCCTGCCGCGGGCCGACGTCCCCCCGCCGGCCCGGCCGGTGGTCGCGCGGGCCGGGGGAGACGGAGCGGGGCGGAACTCCACCGGGGTGATGGCGTGAGCCGGGTCCTCGTCGTGGACGACGACCCCCACCTGCTGCGCACCCTGCGGATCAACCTCACCGCCCACGGTCACACCGTCGTCCCGGTGGCGACCGGGGCGGGCGCCCTGCGCGCGGCGGCGGACCGGCCCGCACCCGACGTCGTGGTCCTCGATCTCGGGCTGCCCGACATCCCCGGGCTCGAGGTGCTCGAGGGCATCCGCGGGTGGAGCGCGATGCCGGTGATCGTGCTGTCCGCCCGCACCGACGCCGGGGACAAGGTGGCCGCGCTGGACGGCGGCGCCGACGACTACGTCACCAAGCCGTTCGGCATGCCGGAGCTGCTCGCCCGCATCCGGGCCGCGGTCCGCCGTGCGGCGACGGTGGCGTCCGAGGGCGAGCCACGCGTCACCACGCCCGACTTCGAGGTCGACCTCGTGGCGAAGAAGGTCGTGCGGGACGGTGCCGAGGTGCACCTCTCGCCGACCGAGTGGGGCGTGCTGGAGCACCTCGTCCGGCACCCGGGGATGCTCGTCACCCAGCAACAGCTGCTGCAGGAGGTGTGGGGACCGCAGTACGGCACCGAGGGGCACTACCTGCGGGTCTACCTCGGGCACCTGCGCCGCAAGCTGGAGCCCGAGCCGTCGCGACCGCGCTATCTCGTCACCGAGCCGGGCCGCGGCTACCGGTTCGAGCCCGCGGGCTGACCGGAGCAGCGGAGGTGCACGGCCCCGGCCCGTGGCGGGACGGACCGGGAGCCGCGCGAC
This sequence comes from Actinomycetospora corticicola, assembly GCF_013409505.1. Taxonomy (NCBI): domain Bacteria; kingdom Bacillati; phylum Actinomycetota; class Actinomycetes; order Pseudonocardiales; family Pseudonocardiaceae; genus Actinomycetospora; species Actinomycetospora corticicola. The sequence goes on from NZ_JACCBN010000001.1 coordinate 1,098,621, forward strand.
CCGACGACCGTGCGGGGGGTGTGTCCGGTCGCCGGGGGTCGGTTCAGCCCGGCACGCGGCCGGAGTGCCGGGGGACGGCGGCCGTGCGGTCCGCAGCCGGCCAGCGCGCGCCGGTCACCCGGTCGGCCGCGTCGGAGAGCAGGAACCGCACGGCGTGGGCGGTGTCCGCCGGGTCCTGGCCCTCGCCGACCGAGTTCACCCGCACCCCGTCGTCGGCGAGCCAGCGCGCGAGGGCGGAGGCCTGGTCGCTCGCGTCGCCCACGAGCACGACGGCGGCGCGCCGCGACGCCCGCAACGGTGCCCGGGCGGCGCGCAGCACGGCGACGGTCTCGCTCTCGTCGCGGTCGACGGTCACGACGCCGTCGAGGAGGCCGCGGTCGGCGACGACCGTGGTGACCACCCGCCGGACCACGTCCGCGCACGCGTCCGGCTCCAGCGGTCGCGCCGAGACGCGACCGAGCGGACCACCGTGCCGACGCGCCGCCTCGCGGGCGGCGACGTCGTCCTCGTCCACGATCTCCACACCCGCCCCGTCGGCGACGAGTGCGTCGACGATCGCGCGTCCGGTCCCCCCGGCACCACCGACGACGAGGAAGACTCGCCCGTCCAGTTCCCCCATGGTCCTGCTCCGTTCCCGCGCGTGGAGGCACGGTCGCGATGCGTGAGCAACGGAAGGTAGCCGCCCGGCATTCGGGTGGCTATGCCGCTCACGCACGTGTTGTCCCCCTGACGCACAGCCTGCCCCACGATCGTGGAGACGGCCGCGCGGACACCGTCTTCCGGACGAACCGACCGCCGAACCGGGTCGTGTCGAGGTCGCGCCGAGTTCCTCAGGGGAAGGGCCAGCCGGACATGTTCTTGGTCCGGGCCGGCGCGAAGGTCCTCGACCTGGACGTGGACAACCCCAGCCTGACCAGGGCCTCCGCCGTCGTCACGGCGGCCGGCACGCCGTCGACGACGGGGACGCCCGTGCGTCGCGTGACCGCCTCGGCGAGGCCCGACATCCCCCCGCAGCCGAGGACGATCACCTCGGCGTGGTCGTCCCGGACCGCCGCGGCCGCCTGGGTCGCGACGGCCTCCGTCGCGCGGACCGGATCCCGCTCGAGCTCGAGGACGCCGAGGCCGCTCGCACGGACCCCGGCGCACCGGCGGTCGAGCCCCGCGAGCAGGAGGCGGTCCTCGATGAGAGGTACGGTGCGGTCGAGCGAGGTCACCACGGCGTAGCGCCGGCCCAGGAACAGCGCGGTGGTCGCGGCGGCCTCGGTGATGTCGACGACGGGGACGTCCACCGCCTCCTGCAGCGCCTCCCGGCCGTGCTCGCCGAAGCCCGCCTGCACCACCGCGTCGTAGGGCCCGGGGTGGTGCAGGACCGCGTCCAGCACCCCGACCGCGGCGAGGTGGCTCTCGACGTTGCCCTCCACCGACTCCGCGCCGAACCGCGGGGTGAGACCGACGATCTCGGTGCCGGGCGCGGCGACGGCGCGCGCCTGTACGGCCACGGCCTCGGTGACCGCAGCGGTGGTGTTGACGTTGACGACCAGGATGCGCACGGCCGCCACTGTGCTCGTCGCCGCCAGGTCGATCGTGTGAGCATCTCGTGAACGATCCGGACATCCTCCGTTCGCCGCGTCCCGTGCGACCTAGCGTCCCGGGGGAGACGACCCCGGGGGAGGACCGCGATGACCGACCAGATGAGCGCAGGTCACGACGACCTGGTGGAGGCCGCCGCCCCTCCCGTCGGGGTCGGCGCCGCGCACGAGGGCTACGACCCGCGGCTGACGAACGAGGACCTCGCGCCGCTGCGCGAGCAGACCTGGTCGTCCTACAACTTCTTCGCCTTCTGGATGAGCGACGTCCACTCGGTGGGCGGCTACATCACCGCCGGGTCGTTGTTCGCCCTCGGCCTCGCGGCGTGGCAGGTCCTGGTGGCGCTGCTCGTCGGCATCGCGATCGTCTACGTCCTCTGCAACCTCGTCGCACGGCCCTCGCAGGCCACCGGCACGCCGTACCCGGTCGTCTGCCGGTCGGCCTTCGGCGTGCTCGGCGCGAACGTCCCGGCGATCATCCGTGGTCTGATCGCGGTCGCCTGGTACGGCATCCAGACCTACCTCGCGTCGGCGTCCCTGGTGATCGTGGCCCTGAAGCTGTGGCCGGGCCTCGCCCCGTACGCCGACGACGCGACCGGGTTCACCGGTCTCTCGCTCGTCGGGTGGGTCGCCTTCGCCGTGATGTGGGTGCTGCAGGCCCTCGTCTTCTGGAAGGGCATGGAGGCCATCCGGCGCTTCATCGACTTCTGCGGTCCCGCGGTCTACGTCGTGATGTTCCTGCTCGCGGGCTACCTCGTCTGGCGGGCCGGTGGCTTCTCCGCCATCGACCTCAACCTGTCGGAGAACGTCATCGGCGGGTGGGCCGTGCTCCCGGTCATGGCGACGGCGGTCGCCCTGGTCGTCTCCTACTTCTCGGGTCCGATGCTCAACTACGGCGACTTCTCCCGCTACGGGAAGAGCTTCCGGGCGGTGAAGAAGGGCAACGTCCTCGGGCTGCCCGTGAACTTCCTCGTCTTCGCCCTCCTGGTGGTCGTCACCGCCGCCGCGACCCGGCCGGTGTTCGGAGAACTGATCGACGACCCGGTGGAGACCGTCGCCCGCCTCGACTCGACCACGGCCGTGGTGCTCGGTGCCCTCACGTTCATGATCGCCACGATCGGCATCAACATCGTGGCCAACTTCGTCTCCCCGGCGTTCGACTTCTCCAACGTCGCACCGCAGCGCATCAGCTGGCGGACCGGGGGCATGATCGCCGCCGTCGGGTCGGTGCTGCTGACGCCCTGGAACCTGTACTCGAGCCCCGAGGTCATCCACTACACGCTGGACACCCTCGGCGCGTTCATCGGGCCCCTCTACGGGGTCCTCATCGCCGACTACTTCCTGGTCAGGCGTCGGCGGATCGACGTGGACGCGCTGTACACCCTCGCCCCGGACGGGCGCTACTTCTTCCGGGGCGGGTACAACCCGGTGGCGATCGGGGCCACCGCCGTCGGTGCCGTCGGCGCGATGCTGCTGGTGCTGCTCGGCTCGTCGGACGCGGCCGCCTTCTCGTGGTTCGTCGGGGCCGGGCTCGCCTTCGTGGTGCACCTGGTGGTGAGCCGCCGGGCGGCGGTGACCGCCTGACGGGTCAGCGCCCCGGCTCGACGACCACCACCTCGCCGGGCACGGGCGCCGCGGCGAGGGCGGCGGGGGCCTCGTCCAGTCCGACACGGCGGGTGACCAGGCGGGCCGGGTCGAGCCGACCCGACGTCACGAGCTCCATCAGCGCCGGGTAGTCCGCGGCCGCCATGCCGTGGCTGCCGAGGACGGCGAGCTCGCGGGCGATCATCGCGGGGACCGGTACGACGGGGGCGGCGGTCAGCAGCCCGACCTGGACCAGCGTCCCCTGCCGCCGCAGGGCGCCCAGACCCGCCGTCAGGGACTCCGGGCGGCCGGCGGCCTCGATCGCGACGGCGAACCCGCCGTCGCCGGGCAGCTCCGCCGGGTCGAGCGCGTGGACCGCGCCGAGGGCGAGGGCACGTTCGCGGGCGGCGGGGGCCGGGTCGGCGACGACCACCTCCGCCCCGAGGAGGCCCGCGACCAGCACGGCGGCGAGGCCCACCCCGCCCGCCCCGAGGACGAGCACACGGTCCCCGGCGCGGACCCGGGCCCGGGCGACGACGGCCCGGTGGGCGGTGGCGACGCGGCACCCGAGCAGGGCCGCGCCGCCGGCGTCGAGGCCCTCCGGCAGCCCGATGAGATTGGTGTCGGCGTGGCGGAGGGCGACGTACTCGGCGAACGAGCCGTCGTGGGTGAAGCCCGGCTGGGACTGGTCCGGGCACACCTGCGCCTGCCCGGCGGCGCACTCGGCGCACCGCCCGCAGCCCTCGACGAACGGGGTGAGCACCCGGTCGCCGACCGCGACGCGCCGGACCTCCGGGCCGACGGCCACCACCCGCCCGGCCAGCTCGTGGCCCGGGACGAGGGGGAGCACCACCCCGTCGTCGTGCCCCCGCCAGGCGAAGCGGTCGCTGGCACAGAGCCCGGTCGCCTCGACCGCGACGACCACGCCGTCGGGGTCCGGGGCCGGGTCCGGTCGCTCGACGACGGCGGGCTCGGCCCCGAACTCGGTGATCACCACGGCTCGCACGCCGGACATTGTCGGGGGTCGGTGGCAGCATCACGCGCGTCGAGGAGCCCACCGTCGCGAGGAGCCGCCCGTGTCCGTCCTGTCCGCGTTCGCCGACGCGCTGCGCTCCGGAGCGGTGGAGGTCGTCGACCTCACCACGCCGCTGCAGTCCTCGACGCCGATCCTGGAGCTGCCGGAGCCGTTCGCGAACACCTCGCGCTTCCGGCTCGAGGAGCTCTCGCGCTACGACGACCGCGGGCCCGCCTGGTACTGGAACGACATCCACACGGGCGAGCACACGGGCACGCACCTCGACGCCCCCAACCACTGGGTCACCGGGCGGGACGGGCCCGACGTCTCCCAGGTGCCGATGCGGACCCTCGTCGCGCCCGTCGTCGTGATCGATCGGACCGCCGAGGTGGCCGCCGACCCCGACTTCCTGCTCGAGGTGTCCGATCTCGAGGCGTGGCAGGCCGAGCACGGTCCGCTGCCCGACGGCGGATGGCTGCTCTACCGCACCGGCTGGGAGGCCCGCGGCGGGACGCAGGAGGAGTTCGCCAACGCGGACGAGGCCGGCCCGCACACGCCGGGCGTGTCCGCGGCGTGCGCGCGCTGGATCGCCGAGGAGTCCCCGCTCGCCGGGTTCGGGGTGGAGACGGTCGGCACCGACGCCGGTGCCGCCGGCGGGTTCGACCCGCCGTTCTCCTGCCACCACTTCCTCATGGGCGCGCACAAGTGGGGCTTGACCAGCCTGCGCAACCTCGGCCGGGTCCCGACGACGGGCGCGGTGCTGGTGGTCTCCCCGCTCCCGATCGTCGGCGGTTCCGGGTCGCCCGCGCGGGTCCTGGCGCTGGTCGAGCGCGCGTGAGCACGGTCGCGGAGCAGGTGGGGACGCTGCTGGCCGACCTCGGGGTCGGGCACGCCTTCGGGGTGGTCGGCAGCGGGAACCTGCACGTCACGAACGCGCTGCGGGCCGGCGGGGTCGCCTACACCGCGGCCCGGCACGAGGGCGGGGCCGCGACGATGGCCGACGCCTACGCCCGCACCTCCGGCGAGGTCGGGGTGCTGACGGTGCACCAGGGGTGCGGGCTGACCAACGCGCTCACGGGGATCACGGAGGCCGCGAAGTCGCGCACGCCGCTGCTGGTGCTGGCCGCCGACGTCGCGGGCCACCACGTGCGGTCGAACTTCCGGGTCGACCAGGACGCCCTGGCCCGGGCGGTCGGCGCCGTGCCCGAGCGGGTGCACTCCGCGGCCTCGGCGGCGGCCGACGTCGTGCGCGCGTACGGGACCTGCCGCGACCAGCGGCGCACCGTGGTGCTGAACCTCCCGCTCGACGTCCAGGCGGCGCCCGCGGTCGACGCTCCGGTGCCCGCGCGGACGACGTGGGGACCGCCCTCGCCGGACGCGGACGCGGTGGTCGACCTCGCCGGGCTCCTCGACACCGCGGAGCGGCCGGTCTTCGTGGCGGGCCGGGGTGCGCGCGGGGCCCGCGCGGAGCTGGAGGCGCTGGCCGACCGGTGCGGCGCGCTGCTGGCCACGTCGGCGGTGGCGCACGGGCTCTTCACCGGATCGCCGTGGTCGGTCGGCATCTCCGGGGGGTTCGCCACGCCGCTGGCCGCGGAGCTGATCGCCGACGCCGACGTCGTCGTGGCCTGGGGCGCCTCGCTGACCGCGTGGACCACCCGGCACGGCGAGCTGACCGCCGGGGCCACGCTCGTGCAGGTCGACGACACCCCCGAGGCACTCGGTGCCCAACGCCCGGTCGCGCTGGGGGTGCTCGGCGACGTGGCGGCCACCGCGCGGGAGGCGCTCACCGTCACCGACGCCCAGGAGGGCTACCGCACCGCCGACGTCGCGGCGCGGCTGCGGAGCGAGGGGCGGCACGCCGCGCCCCCGGAGGTCGTGGGGGAGCGGATCGACCCGCGCGTCCTGTCCGCCGCGCTCGACGACCTCCTGCCGGCCGAACGCACCGTCGCCGTCGACTCCGGGAACTTCATGGGCTACCCGGCGGGCTACCTGCAGGTCCCCGACGAGGCGGGTTTCTGCCTCACCCAGGGGTTCCAGTCGATCGGTCTCGGCCTGTCGACGGCGATCGGCGCGGCCGTGGCGCGCCCCGACCGCGTCGCGGTCGCCGCCTGCGGGGACGGCGGGTTCCTCATGGGTGTCTCCGAGCTGGAGACCGCGGTCCGCCTCGGCCTCGGGCTCGTGGTCGTGGTGTACGACGACGCCGGGTACGGCGCCGAGTTCCACCACTTCACCGACGCCGACCAGAGCACGGTGCGCTTCCCCGACACCGACCTCGCGGCGCTGGCGCGCGGATACGGGTGCGACGGCGCGGTGGTCCGGTCGACGGCCGATCTCGCCACCCTGCGGGACTGGCTCGCCGGGCCGCGCGACCGGCCGCTGCTCCTCGACGCGAAGGTGATCGCCGACGAGCCGTCCTGGTGGCTCGCGGAGGCGTTCCGGGGCCACTGAGTGGCGCAATGAGAGGAGACGGACACGGTGCGGCGCCGCGGGGTCCGGTGGCCGAGCCCGGGTGGCCCCTGTATCAAGTTCTCATGCCGATCCTGATCGAGACCACGGTCATCCGGTGAGCGCCCCGACCCGCGCGAACGTCGAGATGACGATCCACGGGAGGCGGCTCCGACGCGACCGCGCCCTCATCATGGCGATCGTCAACCGGACGCCGAACTCCTTCTACGACCACGGCTCCACCTGGCGGCCCGCCGCCGCGGAGGCCGCCGTCGAGCGGGCCGTGGCGCAGGGAGCCGACGTCGTGGACCTCGGCGGCGTGCCCGCGAGCCCCGGGCCGGAGGTCACCGTCGCGGAGGAGATCGACCGCGTGCGCCCGACGCTCGTCTGGGCCCGCGAGCGGTTCCCGGAGCTGACGATCTCCATCGACACCTATCGCGCCGAGGCCGCCGAGGCGCTGCTCGCGGCCGGCGCGGACCTGGTGAACGACAGCTGGGCGGGCTGGGACGAGGACATCCTCCCGGTCACCGCCCGCTACGGGGCCGGGTACGTCGCCGCGCACACCGGCGGGCTGACCCCGCGCACCGACCCGGAGAAGCCGGTCTACGACGACGTGATGGGCGACGTCGTGGACTTCACCGTGACGCTCGCGCAGCGCGCGGTCGAGGCCGGGGTGCCGGCGGACGGCATCCTGCTCGACCCCACGATCGACTTCGGCAAGAACACCCTGCAGAGCCTCGAGGTGCTGCGTGCGCTGCCGCGGCTGATCGACACCGGGTGGCCGGTGCTGCTCGCGATGAGCAACAAGGGCGTGGTGGGGGAGACCCTCGACGTCCCGCTCGACGGCCGCCTGACCGGCACGCTCGCCGCGACCGCGCTGTGCGCGCAGATGGGCGTCGCGATGGTCCGTGCCCACCAGGTGGAGGAGACCCGCCAGACCCTGGAGATGGTCGCGAGCGTGCTGGGCCACCGCCCGCCGTCGCGCGCCGAGAGGTGGATGTAGTGCACCAGGTGTGGCCGCTGCCGGCGGGGGAGCTCTCGGCCGGGCAGCTGGAGGAGCTGTACACCTATCCGCAGCACGACGGCGGGTGGGTGACCGTCAACTTCGTCAGCTCCCTCGACGGCGGGATCGAGATCGACGGGACGAGCCGGGGGCTCTCCTCCGACGCCGACCGGAAGGTCTTCGGACTCGGCCACGACCTCGCCGACGTCGTGCTGCTCGCCTCCGGCACGGCGGTCGCCGAGGAGTACCCGGGCCTGCGGCCCGAGGGGGAGTCGGCCCGTCGTCGGGAACGGCACGGGCTGGCCGAGGTGCCGCCGCTCGCCGTCGTGACCTCCGGGTCGCTGCCGGCGGACGCGCCGAGCATCGTCGACGTCCTGGTGCCGACGATCGTGATCACGTGCGCGTCCGCGCCGGCCGAGAAGCAGCAGGCGTGGAAGGACGCAGGCGCGGAGGTGCTCGTCGCCGGTGACGACGACGTCGACCTGGTCGACGCGGTGCGGCAGCTCGCCGAGCGCGGTCTGCGGCGGATCGACTGCGAGGGCGGCCCGGGCCTGACCGGCAAGCTCCTCGCCGCCGACCTCGTCGACGAGATGCGGATCAACTTCGTGCCCACCGCCGTCGCCGGGCAGGCGGGCCGGGTGGCCCGCACCGACGACCCGCTGGACTCGCCACGCGGGTTCACCGTCGACTCGTTGCTGGTCGAGGACTCGACGATCCTCGTCCGGTACCTGCGCGCCCGCTCCGCGTGAGGGGAACCCTCGAGCCGTAAGAGCGCTCGAATCCTCCCCTCACGATCCGCTCGCCACCATTCCGGCCCACGGTGTCGGACCCCTCTGTCACCATCGTGATCATGACGACGGGGGTGGCACAGCGGCGCGGGGTGGAGGTCCTCGCCGTCGTGCTCGTGGTCGCACTCGGGCTGCGGGTGCTCGGGGTCGACCCGCTGGTCACGCCGCAGCTGCGGGTGGGGGCGACCGTCTTCGTCGCGGTCGTCGTGCAGGCGCTGCCGTTCCTGGTGCTGGGCGTCCTGCTGTCCGGTGTCCTCACCGCCTACGTCTCGCCGGCGGCGCTGCGGTGGGTGCTGCCCGCCCGGACGGGGGCGGCGGTCCCGGTCGCGGTGGCCGCCGGGGTGGCGCTGCCGGGCTGCGAGTGCGCGTCGGTGCCGGTGGCCCGGCGCCTCGTCGGGCGCGGGGTGCCCGACGCGGTGGCGCTGGCCTTCCTGCTCGCCGCGCCCGCGGTGAACCCGATCGTCCTCGTCGCCACCGCCGTCGCCTTCCCCGGTGCCCCGGAGATGGTGGCGGCCCGCTTCCTCGGCTCCTTCCTGACGGCGAGCGTGGTCGGGTGGGTCTGGGCCCGTGCGGGTCGCGCGGAGTGGATGGCCGAGCGGGTCCGGCGGGTCCCCGCGGCGGGTGCCGGTCCCCGCTGGCGGGTCGCGGCCGCCACCGCGCGGCACGACCTGGTGGACGCGGGCGGTTTCCTCGTGCTGGGCGGCCTCGTGGCGGCGGTGCTCACGACGGTCGTGCCGGAACGCTGGGTGGCCGGTCTCGGCGAGCAGGTGGTGCTCGCCGTGCTCGTCATGGCCGTGCTCGCCGTGGTGATGTCGTTGTGCAGCGAGGGCGACGCGTTCGTCGCCGCCTCCCTGTCGGCGCTGCCGCTGCTCCCGCGCCTGGTGTTCCTCGTGGTCGGGCCGGCCGTCGACCTGAAGCTGATCGCCCTGCAGGCGGGCACCTTCGGGCGCGGCTTCGCCGCCCGGTTCGCGCCGTTGACCTTCGTGGTCGCGGTGCTGTGCGGCGTCGGCGCGGGCCTGGTGGTGGGGCTGTGACGCCGGGAGACGCAGCGGAGCGGAGCTCGACCCGATGACGCGCGAGGTGCGCAACGCGCTGCTGGTGTTCGTCGGCGCGGTGCTGGTGCTCATCGTGGTCGACGGCACGGTCCTGCACTACGTCCGTCCCGGGATGGCGCCGCTCGTGGCGGTGTCGGGCGCGGTGCTGATCGGGCTGGCCCTGCTCGACGTGGCGCGGGACCTGCGGTGCCCGGGCCCCGGGGACGGGGCGGACGACGAGGACGAGCACGACCACGGTTCCGGCCGGTCGGCGTGGCTGCTGCTCGTCCCGGTGCTCGTCGTGCTGCTGGCCGCGCCGCCGTCGCTGGGGTCGGACGCGGTGGACCTCGCCGGGTCGCGCACCGTCGCCGTGGGCCGGGTCCCCGAGGAGCCGTTGCCGCCGGGGGAGGCGCCGGCGGTCCCGGTGGTCGACCTCGTGGCCCGGGCCGCGGCCACGGCGGACGGCGGCGCCCTGGCCGGTCGCGACGTCACGCTCACCGGGTTCGTCGTGCCGGCGCGGGACGGACGGGGGCTCGACCTGGCGCGGTTGGTGATCTCCTGCTGCGCGGCCGACGCGAGCCCGGTGCGGGTCCACCTGGACGACCCGCGCGCCCTGGTCGGGGCGCCGGGAACGACGGGCGACCGGTGGGTCGACGCCCGGATCCGGCTCGTGCCGGGCACCGCCACGCGGGGGACCGGGTTCGTCCCCACCGTCACGGTCGTCGACGCGCGCGAGGTCGCCGAACCCTCGCCCGCATACGAGTACTGAGCATCCGACGTTCGTCGGCGCGTCGATCGGGGTACCTCGCGGCGGCTCCGACCTCCGTCACCCGTTCCCACGGGTGGACGGGCGCAGAGGGCGGCCCGGGTCGCGTCGTCGTCCCGGGCCGTTCGCGTCCCGGGGTCAGCGTCGCGGCGGGGGCGCGCAGATGCAGCCCCGCGTCCACACCCCGACCTGGGTGGCGGTGCAGAACCGCCGCCCGAGCGCGTCGTGCTCGGACCACGGGTGGGGGCACATGGCGCAGGTCGGGTCCGTGGTGGCGCGGGCGCCGTCGGAGCGGGGCGGGCGCTCGGCGCTCACCGGGGGAGCTCCGCGCCGGCCAGGAGCTCGGTAGGGGAGTGCCGTTCGGCCGGGTCGGCCGCCGCGCTCATCACCGACTCGGCGGTCGCTCCCGACGTGGTCGCGGGAACGACCAGCAGGACCAGCCGGAGGCCCGTCGGTCCCGTCAGGGTCACGGTGTGGGGGACGGTCGAGCGGAAGCCCTCGAGCCGGACCTGGCCGTGCGGGAGCCGTCGCGGCGCGGGCCCCCAGTCGTCGAGCCGGTAGGCGACCCGGGCCACCGGGCCCGCACCCGGCTCGAGGTCGGCCAGCAGCGGGGGCAGCTCGGCGGACAGGTCGTCGGACCGGGGCCACCAGGCGCCGTCGACGGTGCCGGTCACTGGTCCGGCGGCCTTGAGCCGGAGACGTGTGGTCGTGGTGTTCGGGGCCGGGCTCACGCCGGCACTCCCGTCTCCGGTCGGACGACCGGGCGAGGACTGCGCCGACGACGACCGCGGCTCGTACGCCGCCGTGCAGGAAACCCCCGGTGACCGCCACCGTACGCGCTCCTCACCTGCGCGGACCCGTGTGCCAGGGTCATCCGCGTGCCTCCCGCGCTGCAGCCGGTCGCCGACGGGGTCCTCCTCGGCGCGCTGTTCCCCCGCCACCTGTTCAACACCGTCGTCCTGGAGGGCCCGGCCGGTGACGTCGTGATCGACGCCGGGTTCCCGTGGTCGGGGAAGCGTCTGGCGGGTCTCCTGCAGGGCCGTGACGTCGTGGAGCACGCCGTCACCCACGCGCACGGAGATCACGTCGGGTCGTCGGCCTGGCTGTGCGCCCACACCGGCGCCACCCTCTCGATGAGCGCCGTCGAGGCCGACGGCTTCGAGCACGGGAGCGTGGCCTGGCACTCCGGCGCGATCGGCCGGATCGGCGTCGCCCCGTTGGCGCGGCGGCGTCGGACCGTCGACCGCCGTCTCGAGCCGGGGGACACGGTCGCCGGGTTCGAGGTGCTCGCCCAGCCCGGACACAGCCCCGGCCTCCTCGCCTTCTGGCGGGCGGCCGACCGGCTCCTGGTCGTGGGCGACGGACCGATCAACGTCTCCACCGACCCGGGCGCGCCGCGCTGGCTCCCCCTGCCGGCCGGCCTGCACCACGACCCGGCCGCCACCGCGGCGTCGCGGCGGCGGATGGCGGCCCTGGAGCCGGCCCTCGTCGTCTCCACGCACGGCCATCCCGTCCGCGGCGACCGTTGGGCCGCGGCCGGCTGCTGAGGCGGGGTCGTCGTGGGACGCTCGCGCCCATGAGCGCCGTCTACGCCCTGAACCTCTTCGACCTCGCGCCGAACGACGACTACAAGGCCTACTCGAAGCGGTCGGTCGCGGCCGTCGGCGCGCACGGCGGCCGGGTCGTGGCGCTGGGCCGGCTCAGCGAGGACTCCCCGTCGAGCGGCGGCACGCCCCGCCAGGTGATGGTGCTCGTGGAGTGGCCGTCCGCGGAGGCGTTCCAGGCGTTCAAGGACGACCCCGACCACACGGACCTCCACCCGCTGCGCGAGGGCGGCACCGAGAACTACCTGTGGTGGGCCTACGACCGGCTCGAGGACCTGCGGCCCGTGCTCAACGACCGCTGAGCCCGGACCGCGGCCCGACCCGTCACTGCTCCTCGGTCTCCCGCTTCTCCACCTGCGCGGACATCGAGAGCTCCGACTCCGACTCCGCCGACTCCTCGGGGATCTCAGTGTGCCCGATGCCCTCCGGCTCGTCGTCGTTCTTCCCGGCAGCGTTCGGCATGGCGTGTCCGTTCCCCTGCGTCCGCGCCGACCGGTCCGGTCGGCGACAGCGTCGGGTTGCCGGGTCGGCGAGATCAGGAAACGGCCGATCTCGGCGCGTGCGAGACTCCCGCCATGGCGACCAGGGCGGGGAACCCCGCCGTCGTCATCGCGGCAGCGTTCGCCGGGGGCGTCGCCGCAGGCACCGGGCTGCTCATGCTGCCCGCCGCGACGGCGGCGCCGGAGGGGTCCACCTTCCTCGACGCGCTGTTCACGGCGACGTCCGCGGTGTGCGTGACGGGCCTGACCACCGTCGACACCGGCACGCACTGGTCGCCGTTCGGGCACGTCGTCCTCGCCGCCCTCATGCAGGTGGGCGGGTTGAGCATCATGACCGTGGCGTCCCTGCTCGTCGTGCTGGTCTCGCGCCGGCTCGGCCTGCGGGCCCGGCTCGTGGCGCAGGCCCAGTCCGGCAGCCTCGACCTGAGCGACGTCCGCCGGGTGCTGCTCAACGTCGTCCTGTTCAGCCTCGCCGGGGAGGCCCTCACCGCTCTCGTCCTGGGGCTCCGGCTGGGACTGGGCTACGACGTCGGCGCGGTGACCGCGGTGTGGGAGGGCCTCTTCCACGCGGTGTCGGCGTTCAACAACGGCGGCTTCGTGCTCTGGCCCGACGGGATGGCCGGCTTCGCGGGCGACCCGTGGATGCTCCTGCCGGTCGCCCTCGCCGTCATCGTCGGCGGGCTCGGCTTCCCGGTGATCTTCGAGCTCGTCCGCTCGCACCGCCCGCGCACGTGGTCGGTGACCACCCGGATCACGGTGGTCACCTCCGCCGCGCTGCTCGTCGTCGGCACCGTGCTGTACACGGCGATGGAGTACGGCAACCCGGCCACCCTCGGACCGATGGGCGTGGCCGACAAGCTCCTCGCGGGTTTCTTCTCGTCGGTCATGCCGCGCAGCGGCGGCTTCTCGGCCGTCGACGTCGGGTCCATGACGCCGGAGAGCTGGCTGGTCACCGACGTCCTCATGTTCATCGGCGGGGGCAGCGCGAGCACGGCGGGCGGCATCAAGGTGACGACCTTCGGCCTGCTCGCGCTCGTGCTGTGGGCCGAGATGCGCAGCGAGGCCGACGTCGACGTCGGGCCGCGCCGCATCCCGGAGGCCAACCAGCGGCAGGCCCTGGCCGTCGCGCTGCTCGGCCTCGGGCTCGCCGTGGTGGCCACCTTCGTGCTCTCGGGCGTGACCCCGCACCCGACCGAGCGCGTCGTGTTCGAGGTGCTCTCGGCCCTGGGTACGGTCGGGCTCACGACGGGGATCACGACCGATCTGCCGGACGTCGCGGAGATCCTGCTCGTGGTGCTCATGTTCGTCGGCCGGCTCGGGCCCCTCGCCCTCGCCTCGGCGCTCGCCCTGCGGGAGCGGCCGCGGCGCTACCGGCGGCCCGAGGAGAGGACGATCATTGGGTGACGCGCACGAGCCGGTGGTCGTCGTGGGGTTGGGGCGCTTCGGCGCGGCGATCGCCCTCGAGCTGTCGCGGCAGGGCACCGAGGTGCTCGCGATCGACTCCTCGCGCGACGTCGTGCAGGCCGTGTCCCGCGAGCTGAGCCACGTGGTGACGGCGGACTGCACCGACCTCGAGACCCTGCGCCAGCTCGGCGTGGGCGACTACCGCCGGGCCGTCGTCGCGATCGGGGACCACCTCGAGGACAGCATCCTGGTGACCTCCCTGCTGGTGGACCTCGAGGTGCCCGACATCTGGGCGCGGGCGATCAGCGCCCACCACGGCCGCATCCTCGAGCGCATCGGCGCGCACCACGTCGTGTTCCCCGAGCAGGACATGGGCCAGCGCGTCGCCCACCTCGTCTCCGGCACGGCGCTGGACTACCTCCGGCTCGACGACGGGTGCGCCCTGGCCAAGCTCCGCCCGCCGCGCGGCCTCATCGACGTCCCGCTGGGGAGTTCGGAGATCAAGGACCGGTACGACGTCACGGTCGTCTCGATCAAGCGCCGGGACGAGGAGTTCATCTCCGCCACGTCCGACACCGTGGTGCGCAAGGGCGACATCGTGCTGGTGGTGGGCCGCGACGAGGACGTCGAGCGGCTCCTCGAGGACTCCTGACCCTCAGCGGGGCACGCGGATCAGCACCTCGCCGTGGGGCAGGGAGAACCAGCCGTCGGGGTGGGCGGCCCAGTGCCGCCAGCCCGCGGCGACGTCGGCCAGTTCCTCGCGGGTGGCGAACCCGCCCGCGACCGCCCGCTCGGCGATCGTGGAGTCGACGATCCGCTCGGCCCACTGCCCGCCCCACCACGCCCGTTCCTCCGGCGTCGCGTGGCACCAGATCGACGCGCTCGGCGTGACGTCCCCCGCACCCGCGGCGTGTGCCCAGGCCAGCACGCGGCGGCCCGCGTCGGGCTCGGTCCCGTGGGCCCGGGCGACCCCGCGGTAGATCGCGAGCCAGCGGTCGAGCCGCGGGTCGTGCGGGTACAGCACCACCCCGGCGTAGTCGCAGTCGCGGACGGCGACCAGCCCACCCGGCGCCGTCACCCGGATCATCTCGCGCAGGGCGGCCACCGGGTCGGTGAGGTGGAGCAGCACCTGGTGGGCGTGGACCACGTCGAACGGTCCGTCGGGCAGCGCGGACACGTCGCCGACCCGCGCGTCGACCCCGAGCGCCCGGGCCTTCTCCACCACTCCGGGGTCGCTGTCGATCCCGAGGACCGAGCCGACCCGCGTCGCCAGGTCCGCGGTGATCGTGCCGGGACCGCACCCGACGTCGAGAACCCGCATGTCCGCCCGCAGGTGCGGTGCGAGGTAGGCGGCCGAGTTGTCGACGGTGCGCCACGTCTGCGAGCGCAGGACGCTCGCGGCGTGGCCCTGGGAGTACGCGGTCACGCCGCACACGCTGTCACGTCCGCGTAGCGTCGGAGCGGTGAGTACCGCCGTCTCGCTGCTCGAGCACACCTACGCCGATGCCGTTCCCGGCCTCGTCGCGAACTGGACCGCCGCGCCGGCGCCGCACCCGTCACCGCTGGTCGTCAACGACGACCTCGCGGTCGAGCTGGGGCTCGACCCCCGGCAGCTGCGGGAGTCCGGCCTGCTCACCGGCACCGTCGGCGAGGGTGTCCAGCCGGTGGCGATGGTGTACTCCGGCCACCAGTTCGGGATGTACCAGCCGCGGCTCGGCGACGGGCGCGCGCTGCTGCTGGGGGAGATCGTCGACCCGCAGGGCCGGCGGCACGACCTGCACCTCAAGGGCTCCGGGCGCACCCCGTTCGCGCGCGGCGGCGACGGGAAGGCCGCGCTCGGCCCGATGCTGCGCGAGTACCTCATGGGCGAGGCGATGCACGCCCTCGGCGTCCCCACCAGCCGCGGCCTCGCGGTCTCGACGACCGGCGAGGACGTCCCGCGCGACACCGGGCTCCTGCCCGGCGCCGTGCTCGCGCGCGTCGCCTCGAGTCACATCCGGGTCGGCACGTTCCAGTACGCGGCGGCCAACGGCGGACCCGACGTCGTGCGGGCGCTCGCCGACCACGCGATCGCGCGGCACCACCCCGAGGCGACCGGCTACCTCGACTTCTACCGCCGCGTGGTGCACGCGCAGGCCGAGCTGATCGCGCGCTGGATGCTCGTCGGCTTCATCCACGGCGTGATGAACACCGACAACACCACCATCTCCGGCGAGACGATCGACTACGGCCCCTGCGCGTTCATGGACCGGTACGACCCGCAGACGGTGTTCAGCTCGATCGACCACGCCGGGCGCTACGCGTACTCCCACCAGCCGCCGATCGCCCGGTGGAACCTCGCGCGCCTCGGCGAGGCGCTGCTCCCGCTGATCGACGAGAACCAGGACGCCGCCATCGAGCAGGCGACCGCGGTGGTGCAGGAGTTCGGCGACGTGTACGAGCGCCACTTCCAGGCCGGCATGGCCGCGAAGCTCGGGCTGCGCGAGCCGGACCCGGACCTGGTCGCCGACCTGCTCGCCCTGCTGCACGCCCAGCAGGTCGACTGGACCGGCTTCTTCCGCGCGGAGGACCCGCGGGACCTCTTCCTCGACCGCGAGGCCTACGACGCCTGGGCCGCACGGTGGCACCCGGAGCTGGACCGGGACAGCAGGAACGGGGTCAACCCGGTCTACGTGCCCCGCAACCACCTCGTGGACGAGGCGCTGACCGCCGCCGAGGGCGGCGACCTCGGGCCGGTCCAGGAGATCCTCGAGGTCGTGTCCCGGCCGTTCACGGTCCAGCCGGGCCGGGAGCGCTACACCGAGCCCGGCACGGGGCCGTTCGTCACGTACTGCGGGACCTGACGAGGCCGACGCCGACGACGCCGCACAGCAGGCCGAACGCCGCCAGCAGGACCGGCAGGCCGAGCGCCGTCACCAGGGACCCGACGACGATCGGCGCGCCCACGGCACCGAGGGCGCCGACCACCATCGCGGCCGACAGCGCGCGGCCCGGGTCGGAGGTCGCCACGCTCCCCGTCCAGACGGCGAGCGTGGCCGCCCCGACCATGTAGGGCGCGGCGAACACCACCGCGGCCAGCAGCGCGATCACCGGCGACCGTTCGCCCAGGGCCAGGAGCAGCAGGGCCACCCCGATCGTCAGCAGGCAGCAGGCCGCGACCCGTGGCGGCCCGATCCGGGCGGTCATCGCGCCGGTGAACAGGCCCGCGAGGCCGAGCACGCCGATGATCACGAACAGCAGGGGCCGGACGCCCGCCGACAGGCCGGCGCGGGTGGCGACGTCGGCGCTGTAGGTGAAGGCCACCGCCGTCCCGGCCTGGTAGACGATCGCGTACAGGGCGGGTGCGCGGAGCGCCCGCCACGGCATCGGGCGGCGGTCGGCGACCGGGGTGGGCGGGACGGCGGGCACCCAGCGCAGGTTGAGCAGGGCCGCGAGCGTGGAGCACACGGCCACCGCGGCCCAGGCCGCCCGCCAGGTCGTCGCGGCGGCGACCGCCACGATCGCGACCAGCACCAGGCCCCCGCACGTCCCGGTGCTGATGATCGAGAGCAGGCGGGGTCGGCG
Source organism: Actinomycetospora corticicola (assembly GCF_013409505.1). NCBI lineage: Bacteria > Bacillati > Actinomycetota > Actinomycetes > Pseudonocardiales > Pseudonocardiaceae > Actinomycetospora > Actinomycetospora corticicola. The sequence goes on from NZ_JACCBN010000001.1 coordinate 1,115,914, forward strand.
TTCGCGGGCGACGAGGGCCGCGGCGAGGTCCGAGTACGGCGCCCACACCCAGCCCGCGGCGCTCCCGGCGAGCACGGCCCCGACCGCGAGGACGCCGGGCGACGGCGCCAGCACCACGATCAGCGCGCCCAGCGCCCCACAGACACCGCCGACCGTCGTCGGGGTGCGCGGTCCGCGGCGGGCCGCCAGGAGCGGCGCGCCGACGATCCCGGCGAGAAAGCCCGCGAACGTCCCGCCGGCGATGAGCCCGAGGACGGCCTCCGGCACCCCCGTCGTCGAGAGCCCGGGGTCGACGCGGAGGTCCGGCAGCGTGAGCCCGAAGCAGAACCGGCCCATGCCGAAGGCGACCCCCACGACGGCCGCCCCGGCGATGGCCACCCGCGTCTCCGTCGTCCGCACGCGATCACCCTGTCGAGCGAGCGGCCCGTTCGCAGCATCTATGGGCGTGAGAGTGCCGTTCGCTCGGAATCCGCCGTCCCGGAGCGGGCCACGACCGCCGCGACCAGCGTCGTCACCGGCACGGCCGCGACGATGCCGATCGACCCGACGAGGGTGCGCAGCACCTCCTGGGCCACGTCCTCGGCGGTCAACAGGTCGCCGACCCCGCGCCCGGAGAGCGTGAACAGCAGCAGGAGGGGCAGCGCCGCACCCGCGTAGGCGAGCACGAGCGTGTTCACCGCCGAGGCCACGTGGTCGCGCCCCACGCGCATCGCCGCCGCGTAGAGCTCCCGCGTTCCCGACGACGGGTCGGCGCGGTGGAGCTCCCAGACGGTCGAGGTCTGGGTGACCGTGACGTCGTCGAGCACCCCGAGGGCGCCGATGATCAGTCCGGCGAGCAGGAGCCCGCGGGCGTCGATCCCGGCGCCAAGCACGCCGATCAGCTCCGTGGACGCGTCGTCCAGTCCGGTCAGCCGAGTGAGCCCGCCGAACACCAGCGCGAGCACGCCGATGAGGCCGAGCGAGACGACCGTGCCCAAGGCCGCGGTCGCGGTCCGTGCGGAGAAGCCGTGGATCGTCGGGAACACCACCGCCACGATCAGTCCGGATGCGACGAGCGCCACCGGCACGGGGGAGGACCCGGTGAGCAGCGCCGGGAGCACGAACAGGCCGAGCACGAGCAGCGTGATGCCGAGGGCGCCCAGCGCGGCGAGCCCCTGCCAGCGCCCGAGCAGCACGACCGCGAGCGCGAACACCCCCGCGAGCAGCAGCAGCGACCCGCCGCGCTGCCGGTCCACCACCTGGTAGCCCGAGGCGTCGGCCGGGTCGCCCCCGGACCACGCGACCACGACGGCGTCCCCGTCGGCGAACCGGGGCGTCGCGGGCCCGCCGGGCAGCAGGGTGTCGATCGTGCGGCCCGACGCGGGGCCCTCGTCGAGGCGGACCTGCAGCGGGAAGCAGCCGGTGCCGGCCTCGACGGCGAGGGTCGGGTCGGAGCAGTCGGCCTCGGCGCCCGCGCGCACGACGGTGCCGTCGAGCGGCTGCGTGGCCACCGCGGCGGCCGCTCCGCTCGTGGTCCCGGCGGCCGACCCCGCGGCCGCGGCGTGGCTGCCGTCGAGGACCGCCCGGTACTCCGAGGGCGACGGCGCGAGCAGCACCAGCCCCACGAGCACGGCCAGCCCGCAGGGCACGAGCAGCACGGCCAGCAGGCGCCGGACGGTCGTCCCGACGGCGGGTGCAGGGCCGTGCCCGTGTCCGTGGCCGTGACCGCCCTCTCCGCGCGCCGCACCCCGCCGCGCCGGCGCGGCGGCCCGTCGTCGGGCCCCGGACCGGGACCGCCGAGCCGGGCGAGGGGCACCCCCGCCCGGTCCCGGTGCGCGGGCGGGCCGGCCGGTCGTCCCGGGGGTGGGCCGCTGCGCGGGGATCGGCGCCGTCACCGGGTCGTCGATGTCCATCGGCGTCCAGTGTCCGCTATGTCCCGGACGGCTCGAGCTGGTAGCGGATCATCCGCGACGAGTTGGCGACCACCGCCACCGACGAGGCGTTGTGCAGGATCGCGGCGACGACGGGGGAGAGCGCCCCACCGGCGGAGACGACCAGCCCGACCGCGTTGACCGCGATCGACATGCCGTAGTTCTGCCGGATCACGCCGACCCCGCGGCGGCCGAGGTCGCGGAGGTCGAGCAGCGCGGTGAGGCGGTCGCCCGCGAGCGCGACGTCCGCGGTCTCGACGGCCACGTCGGTTCCGGCCACGCCCATGGCGATACCGAGATCGGCGAGCGCGAGGGCGGGGGCGTCGTTGGTCCCGTCGCCCACCATCGCGACCGTGAAGCCGTCGGCCTGCAGCGCGCGCACCACGTCCTGCTTGTCCTCGGGCATCACCTCGGCCCGCCACTCGTCGATGCCGAGCTCGGCGGCGACGGCCTCCGCGACGTCGGGGTGGTCGCCGGAGAGCATGACGATCCGCCGGACGCCGTCGGCGCGCAGCGCCTCGAGCACCGCGACGGCCTCGGGGCGCACGGTGTCGCGCAGGCTGATCAGCCCGGTCAGCCTCCCGTCGACCGCGAGCAGCAGCGGGGTCTCGGCCTGGCGCTGCAGGCGGCGCACCCAGTCCGACGCCTTCCGCGAGACGCTGACCTTCTGCTCCTTGAACAGGGCCCGCGAGCCGAGCAGCAGGGTGCGGCCGTCGGCCTGCACGCGCATGCCCTGTCCGAGGAGCACCTCGCACTCCTCGTGCGGCGGGATCTCGATCCGCCGCTCCTCGGTCGACCGGATGACGGCCTGCGCGAGCGGGTGCCGGGAGTGGATCTCCGACGAGGCGGCGAGGGCGAGGACCTGCTCGGGGGAGTAGCCGTCGTCGAAGGAGACGACGTTCGTGACGACGGGCCGACCCGTCGTCAGGGTGCCGGTCTTGTCGAGGACCACCGCGTCGACCCGCCCGGCCGCCTCCAGGTGCGAGCCACCCTTGATGAGGATGCCGCGTCGCGCGCCGTTGCCGATCGTGGCGCTGATGGCGGTGGGGGTGGACAGCCCGACCGCGCAGGGGCAGGCGACGAGCAGCATCGTCATGGCCCGGCGCACGTCGCGGGTGACGAGCAGGGTCGCCGCGGACAGGGCGAAGGACAGCGGGACGAAGCGGCGGGAGAAGTTCTCGCCGACGGTCTGGATCGGGGCGCGGTCGGACTGGGCCGCCTCGACCCGCTCGATGATGCGCCCGACGGCGGTGTCGGAGCCGACGGCGGTCGCGCGGACCACCAGGCGGCCGCGCAGCAGCACCGAGCCGGCGTGCAGCTCGTCGCCGACCTCCGCCGTCACCGGCAGGTTCTCCCCGGTGATCGCGGCCTGGTCGACGAGGCAGCCGAGCTCGGAGGCCTCGACCACGACCCCGTCGACCGGGAGCACGACGTGCTCGTGGACCACGATCTCGTCGCCCACGCGCACCCGGTCGATCGGCACCTCGACCTCGACGGCCTCGCCCGCGGGGTCGGCCGGGGCGACCCGCATCCAGGTGGTGGTGCGGGCGCCGGTGAGCAGGTCGGAGATCGCGCGGCGGCTGCGGCGCAGCGTGAGGTCCTGCAGGTACTCGCCGATGTTGAGCAGCCACAGCACGGTGAGCGCGACGACGTTCTCGCGCAGCACGAGCGAGGCCACCGTGGCGGCCGAGACCAGCGCGTCGGTGCCCGCCCCCCGGCCGCCCACCAGCGAGCGCAGCGCGCCGCGCAGGAAGGGGTAGCCGGTGAAGATCGTGACGCCGGTGGCCACCGTACGGCTGGTCGGCCCGAGCATCGGGGGGCGGCGCAGGACCCAGCGGCGCCCGCCGAGCAGGAGCAGCGCGATCCCGCCGACGGCCATCCGCAGCAGGTCGCCGTTGCCGACCTCCGCCGACCGCGGCAGCCGCGTCGCGGGCTCGTCGTGCGGCGTCACCGTGGTCACCCCGCGGTAGACCTCCGCGATGGCCGCGGCGGAGCAGTGGTCGCGGTGGTACCAGACGACGAGCGCCCCGGTGCGGGGGAAGGCGTGGACCTGACGCACGCCCTCGACGTCGTCGAGGGCCTCCTCGACGGCGACGGCCAGCCCGGTCGCCGCCCTCAGGTCGGGTGCGTCGAACCGCACCCGGCCGGCCGCGTCGGACACGACGTGCAGCCGGGGCCCCTCGTCGGGAACGGGGTGCAGGTGCCGGGCGCTCGTCACGACGCGCTCAGTGCTCGTGGTCGTGCTTCTCGACGGCACCCGGCGGCGGCGCCTGCTCGCCCAGCCGCTCGCGGGCCTCGGCCACGACGTCGGCGGTGTTGAGCCGGACCCGTTCGGCGCCGGCCTCGGCGGCGCGCGAGACCTTCAGTCCGAGCGTGGTGACCGCCACCGCCGACTGGTGCACCGCCCGGCCCCCGGACAGCTTCTTCACGCCCTCGACGACGGCGACACCGGCCACACCGGTCGCCACCGCCCCGGCCGCCCGCGCCGCCAGGGCACCCCACGCCACCATCCGTCGTCTCCCTCGTCCGCTCGCTGCGCAATGCCGTGATCGTCGCCCCGACGCTAGCCCACGGCACCGACAGTGGAGGTCGGCGCCGTGATCATCACCTTGTCGGAGATGATTGTCGGTGTCATTCCATCACGGAACCCGTCTGTCGGTGCGCCCGAACGGGGGGTGGATGACCCCGGTCGGATGGCGTCGGTCACGATCACGAGGTGGAACCGGACAGCGAGCACGGGACCTCCGCGGGCACGGGCACCGTCGTCACCCTCGACGACGGAGCGGTGCCCGCCCTGGTCGGCGACCGTTTCGAGCTGGGTCCGCGCCTCGGTCGCGGGGCCTCGGCGACGGTCTACCGCGCGCAGGACCACCTCCTGCACCGCGACGTGGCGGTGAAGCTGTTCGCGCCCGGCGTCGGGACCCTCGACTCCGCCGCCGTGCGCCGCGAGCTGCAGGCGGCGGCGCAGGTCTCGCACCCCGGCGTCCTCGAGGTCTTCGACGTCGGCGAGACCGACGACCGCGTCTTCCTGGTCACCCGGCTCGTCGCCGGCGGCTCGCTCGCCGACACCCTCGAGCAGGGCCCGCTGCCCGCGGAGGTGGTGGTCGGGCTCGCCGGCGAGCTGCTCGGCGCGCTCGCCCACGTCCACGCCCTCGGCATCGTCCACCGCGACGTCAAGCCCGCGAACATCCTGCTCGACCCCGCCGAGCCCGACCCGGAGGCTCCCGACGACGGGCCCGCGCGGGTCCGTCCGGTCCTCGCCGACTTCGGGGTGGCCGCCGTGGCGACCGCGACGACGGCCCACGGACAGGTCACCGGCACGGCCGCCTACCTCGCGCCCGAACAGGTACGGGGGGACGAGGTCGGCTCCCCGGCCGACGTCTACGCGCTGGGCCTGGTGCTGCTCGAGTGCCTGACCGGTCGTCGGGAGTTCCCCGGCGGGCCGGTCGAGTCCTCGGTCGCGCGCCTGCACCGCGAGCCGGTGGTCCCGGCCGGGCTTCCCGACGACCTGCGGGACCTGCTCACGGCGATGACCGCCGCCGCACCGGTGGAGCGGCCGTCCGCCGAGGCCGCCCGCACCCGGCTCCGCGCGCTCGCTCCCGCGCTGGGCCTCGACGGCGAGACGCTGGCCGTCCCCGCCGCGGCCCTGACCGAGGGGATGCCGGCGCGCTCGCCGATCGTGATCGGCCCGGCCGCGACCGCCGCCCCCTACGGTGGTGCCGCCCCGTCCGGTGACAGCAGAGCGTCGTTGCCGGCATCCCGTGGCAGGGACGCCACGTCGTCGCCGGCCGTCGTGCCCGCCGCGCGCACCGGGACCGCCGCTCCCGTCGCCGCGACCGTGCTCCGCGCCCCCGAACCGCCGACCGGGCCCGTCGCGACGCCGGCCCGGACGGGCTCCCTCCGGCGCGGCCTGCTCGGCGCGGCCGCGGTGCTGGTGCTGGCCGGCGGCGTGGTCGGCGGGGTCGTGCTGACCGGCGCCTCGTCGCCGCTGGCCGGCCCGGCGCCCGCGGTCGTCCCGTCCGCGCCGGTCCTCGCCGCCCCCGCGGCACCGCCGCCCGCACCCGCCGTCGGGAACGCGGGGGCGCAGCCGGTCGCGGCCGAACCCGGCGACGCGGCGCAGCCCGGCGTGCCGGACGCGGCGCCGGACGCCGGCGCCGACCCCGACGGCGGGGACGCGCCTCTCGCCCCGGCCCCCGCGCCGGTCCCCGCGCCCGGGGTGCCGACGCCGCCGGCCCCGCCCGCGCCCTGCACGAGCGTCGTGTCCTCGCTGGCCGGCGCGGGCGCCTCGGTGCGGATCGTGTTCACCAACCGTGGCGACACGGCCTGCACGCTCGCCGGGTTCCCGGCGGTCTCGTTCGTGGCGGGCGCGAAGACCGTGGGGAAGCCCGCGAGCCGGTCCGGTGCCCGTGGGGCCGCCCTCACGCTCGCGCCGAACGGGTCGGTGGCCGCGTCTCTGCGGATCGTGCCGGTGTCGGAGTTCGACGCGAAGAACTGCAAGCCCGTCGACGTCTCGGGGCTGCGCGTCCGGGCCCCCGGTACGACGGCCGCGGCCACGCTGCCCCGCGCGGGGAAGGCCTGCTCGGGCACCGTCGCGAAGCCTCAGCTGCGGGTCGCGACCGTCGCGGCCCTGTAGCGCAGCCCGCTAGCCCGACCGGCCGCACTCGACGGCGTGCGCGAGGCGCAACGTCGTCGTGAGCCAGAGCAGCACGTCGTGCAGGCGCAGGCGACCGGGGTGGGCGTCGAGGGCGTCGGCGACCACCTCGTCGAGGGCGGTGAACGCCTCCGCGTTGACCCGGAGCTCCCGGTGCACCACGGCCTCGACACCGCTGTCGCCCTCCTCGACGTGCGGCAGCAGCGCGCGCCGGGTGGTCGGCGTGAGGTGGGGGACCAGGCCGGGGTGCCGGTGGTGCAGAGCGGCGAGGACGTGGGCGGCGTACGGCCCGGCCTCGTCGCCGATGCCGCGCAGGAGGGCGCCGACCGTGCCCGGCTCGTCGAGCACCGAGAACTCGTCGGCGGGCAGCGCCCAGAACGGTCGCCCCGCGGCCCGCGCGCACGCCGCGTCGACGAGGGGGACGACCCGGACCAGGGCGTCGTGGACGCCGTGCCAGGCCGTGCGGTCGAGGCGGCCGTGCAGCCCCTCGGCGATGAGCACGTCGGCGTCGAGGCCCGTGCTCGGCGGGTGGGCGTCGAACCGCGCCCATCCGTACGCCGGGACCTCCACCCAGCGGCCCTCGGGACGGCCGGGGGAGCGGAAGCGCAGCCAGCGGCGGCCCCGGGCGTAGCCGACGACGGCGGCGAGCGCGCGGTCGAGCGGCACCGCCTCCGGGCCCGCGCCGGGCAGACGGAGGGCCACCGCGGTCCGTCCCGGTCCCACCATGCCCGCGATGGTGCCGGACCGGGGCGCGCGATGGGGTCCGAGGGACGAGAACAGGTCGACGATTCGGGACACGGTCGCGGGGGGCATCACCGCGCACCGCGGTCCACCACCGGCCGCCGGACTCGTTCTGCGCCCCCGCCCACCTCGGTGCGGGTGAGGCGCGCCCCCGTCAGCAGGAGTCATCTCTGTGAGCACTCGCGACACCGGTTTCCGCGCCCTCCACGACATCGGGCTCGCCGCCTGGTTCGGCGGCTCGCTGTTCGGCGTCGCCGGCCTCAACGCGGCCGCCGAGGAGGCGGACCAGCAGCGGACGACCGCGCGCATCACCAGCGTCGGCTGGGCCAAGTGGAGCCCGGTGAACACCGCGCTCATCGGGGCCCACCTCATCGGCGGCGCCGGCCTGCTCGTGAACAACCGCAAGCGGGCGGCGGCGCAGAAGGGTGCCACCGGCACCACCGTCGCCAAGCTGGTCCTCACCGGCGCCGCCCTCGGCGTCACGGCCTACACCCGCGTGGTGGGCAAGAAGGTCGAGGACGCGGTGATCCACGACTCGCCCGGGATGTCGTCGAGCACGACGACCCACCTCGACCGCGGCACCACGCAGGAAGGTCGCGGTGGCGCGGCCCAGGCGGTGCAGGAGGCCGACAAGCAGGCGGGCCGGGCGATGAGCGCCGCCGCCGAGTCGCTGCCGGTCGGCGCCGCCGAGGCGCAGCGCCAGCTGACCGTCCTGCAGCTGATCATCCCCGCCCTCACCGGTGCGCTGGTCGTCCTCAACGCCCAGGCCGGGGAACAGCAGAAGCCCACCGACCAGCTCAAGGGCGTCGCTCGTACCGTCGGGTCCGCCCTCGGGGTGGCCGCCTGACCCGTCAGGACGTGGACCCGGGGCGGACCCGTCGGGCACGGTGAGGCCTCGTCCGTCCCGCGGTTCATCTCCGACGCCGTGCGACTCCCTCGGCCCCTTCCGGGAGACCCCATGGCGTTGATCCCCCTGCCGCGCCGCGGCGAGGAACCGACCGTCGTCGTCGAGCTCGTCGGCGACCTGGACCACGCGGCGCGTGAGCGGCTCGACGTCCTGCTGGAGGCGCTGACCGCGGTCCCGCAGGCCGTCGTGCTCGACGTGTCGGAGGCCTGGTCGGACTCGTCGCTGGCCCTGGCCCGTCTGTGCCGATTCCGGGCGACCCGGCACGCCGACGGTCTCGGCTGCCGGTTGCGGGGTCTGCACCCGGCCGTCACCCGCGGCCTCGAGCGGGTACCGCTCGAGCAGGTGTTCGCGGTGTACGCGGACTCCCGGACCGGTCCGGCCGCGGGCTGACGCCCCTCCGGTGAGGTAGGGCTCCGCCGGCTCCGGGACGGGGACGACCGTGGACGCCTGCATCCGGGCCGTGGACGGTCTCGGTGCGGGCGTCCACCGCCCGACCACGCGCACCCCGGTGTGCCGGGACCCGGTCAGCGTAGGAGTCGGGGACGCGCCGGTCGCCGCGGCACCCGTTGCGGTGGCGCTGTCCGCGTCCCGGCGTGTCGGGGTGCGACGCGCCGCATCACCCGATCGAGCTAGAACAAATTTCAAGACTTGTTTCACCTTCGTTGACCTGCAGGAACATGTCCGTCGTGGTCCAACGGTCAACCGTCCGTCGCCGGACCGTTGCGTGACCGTTAAAACGCCACTTCGTTGAGGCCCGCAACACAGTCTTCGTCCGCCCGGCCGCTCCCCCTTGCGCCGATCGGACGCTGCCGGGAGGCGACGATGCCCACTCACCGAGCGACCACCACGCGCTCGCGCCCGACCACCGAGCCGGCCCACCGCGCGGACGTCAAGCGCCGCAGCTTCCTCGGGCTGCTGGTCGCGGCGCCGGTGCTCGTCACGGCCGCGGAGATCGGTCGTCAGACGATCTTCGAGTCGGTGCCGAACGCGTCCGCCGTGGCGCTGCCCTCGGCGCCGCAGCCGGCCGAGCTCTACGACCTGCTCGACGTCATCCGCGACAGCGCCCGGCCGACCGCCAACCTCATCACCGTCAAGGTGAACAAGGACGGCACGGTCTCCTTCGCGATCCCGCGGTCGGAGAACGGCCAGGGCATCATCACCTCGACCCAGATGATCATCGCCGAGGAGATGAACCTCGACCCCGACCAGGTCGTGGTCACGCTCGCCGACGCCCGGCCCGAGCTGGTGTTCAACCAGCTCACCGGCGGCTCCAGCACCACCTTCAGCACCTACACCCCGATCCGCGTCGCGGCCGCGCTCGCCCAGGGCCGCCTGCTCGGGGCGGCGGCGAACGAGCTCGACCAGGACGTCTCGGTCCTCACGAGCCGCCAGGGCCTCATCACCGGCCCGAACGGGAAGTCCCTGCCCTTCGGTGATCTGACCGCCAAGGCGGCCGCCCCGGTCACCGAGGCCGCGAACGTGGTGCTCAAGGACCGCGAGAAGTTCACGGTCATCGGCAAGAACCGGACCAAGTCCGACGCCCTGGCCATGGTGACCGGGAAGAAGAAGTTCACCACCGACCTGAAGATCCCGGACGCGCTCCCGACCGTCATCTGCCGGGCGCCCGACCTCAACGGGTTCCCCCGCTCGGTCGGCAACCTCGAGGCGATCCGGGCGATGCCCGGCGTCACCGACGTGGTGAAGGTCGGCACCGGCGTGGCGGTCCGGGCGAAGACCTACGGGCAGGCCATCGACGCCGTCAACGCCCTCGAGGTCCGCTGGGCCGCCGGCACGGTCGCCGGTGAGGACGACGAGTCGGTGCTGCGCAAGCTCCGCCGGGGCGAGCTGCCGCTCGCCGTGCCGAAGGGCGTCGGGACGACGCTCGAGAGCGACACCGTCTTCTACTTCCGCAGCAACTCCTCGCTCGAGACGAACTGCGCCATCGCCGACGTCCGCGCGAACAGCGCCACGATCTGGGGCCCGTCGAAGAGCCCGATCGCCGCGCAGGCCGAGATCGCGCGGAAGATCGGCGTGCCCCAGAACGCGGTGACCTTCCACGTCATGGAGGGCGGCGGCTCGTTCGGCCGCAAGCTCTTCTTCGACGCCGCGCTCGAGGCCGCCGAGGTCTCGAAGGCGATGGGCAAGCCGGTCAAGCTCATGTGGACCCGGTCCGACGACTCCCGCCAGGGCCGGGTCCACCCGATGGCCACGACGCGGATCCGGGCGAACGTCGCCGGCGAGGCGGTGTCGAGCTTCGAGATCCGGCACACCAGCGTGGCGACCGAGGTCAACCCGGGACTCTCCGAGGCGATCACGGCGAACGCGCAGAAGGTGCCGGGCGGGAACCTCACCGTCTCCGAGAGCATCTTCGTGACCACGCAGGTGACGCCCTACAACTTCGGTGTGTCGACGAACTTCCTCAGCGAGGTCGACATGCGCTTCAACACCAGCTCGATGCGCAACATCTACTCCCCGGACGTCGCCACCGCCCGGGAGCTGATGGTCGACCGGATCGCCGGGCAGATGGGCAAGGACCCGTACGAGTTCCGCAGCGAGTTCACCAAGCTCGAGCGCTGGAAGAAGGTCGTCGACCGGGCCGCGAAGGAGGCGGACTGGGGCAAGTCGATGGCCGACGGCACCGCCCAGGGCATCGGCATGCACGTCGAGTACAAGGGCGTGGCCTGCGCCGTCGTCGAGCTCGACTGCCGCCCCGAGACGGTCAACCGTGAGATCCGCTCGGCGCGCACCGGCCCCCGCGTCACCAAGGTGACCTACGTCGTCGACGTCGGTCTCGTGATCAACCCGCGCGGGGTGCGCGCCCAGATGATGGGCGGCATCAACGACGCGCTGGCGATGACGCTGACCTCGAGCCTGCACCTCACCGACGGCCACTTCGTCGAGGCGAGCTGGGACAACTACTTCTACACCCGGCAGTGGAACACCCCGCCGGAGATGAACATCATCGTCATCGACGACTCGGACGCCCCGGAGCCCGGCGGCGTCGGGGAGTTCGGCGTCGCCGCGACGTGCGGCGCGATCGCCTGCGCCTACGTGCGCGCCACCGGGAAGACGCCGAGCTACTTCCCGCTGGACCACAAGGACCCGCTGCCCTTCACGCCCTACCCGACGTCCCCGCCCGTGCCGCCGTCGCCGGTCAACGGCCTCGAGACCACGTTCTGACGAGGAGACCCGCATGCCCAACCACACCTTCAAGCTCAACGGCGAGTCGGTGAACGTCGACGTCGAGGACGACGTCCGCCTGCTGTGGGTCATCCGCGACCTGCTCGGGGTCACCGGTCCCAAGTACGGCTGCGGCATCAACGTCTGCAAGGCGTGCACCAGCCACATCAACGGCAAGGCGTTCAACCCGTGCTCGGTGCCGGTCGGAGCGGTGAAGCCGACCGACGAGGTCACCACCATCGAGGGCCTCGCCGACACCGCGCCCGGGGGCGACCTGCACCCGATGCAGCAGGCGTGGATCGACAACGACGTCGCGCAGTGCGGCTACTGCCAGCCCGGCCAGATCATGGCCGCCGTCGCGAAGGTCCGGCAGTGCCAGGCGGAGGGCCGTGAGGTCGACGACGCCGCGATCGAGGAGCTGCGCAACATCTGTCGCTGCGGCACCTACAACCGCATCCGCGAGGCCATCAAGGCCGGCGCGGAGAAGATGTGACCTCGAGAGAACCAGGAGAAACCGTGACCTTCCGCAAGCCGCTCGCCGCCCTCGGGCTCGCCGGTGCCGCGCTCCCGCTGCTCGCCGGCGTGGCCCAGGCCGACGAGAGCCAGAGTCCTCTCCAGGCCGTGACCGCGGTGTCCGCCATCGGCTCGGACCTGTTCGCGCAGAGCGCCGACGCCTCGAACCTCCAGGGCAACCGGCCGCAGGGTGCCGACGGCACCGAGAGCACGGTGCCGCCGGCCGACTACCGGTACGTCGAGGGCCCGGCCGGTGGCCTGGTCAAGGACGGTCCGTTCGAGTAGGTGCTCCGCATGTGAGCAGAAAAGGTCGCGATAGAGCCTGTCGGCTTTTATAGACCGGCGCCAGCGCCTCTGATTGGATCTTGGGGTGGCTCGTGACTTCCGTCCGGTGGATCGTGACACCGGGTTCCTGCTGCCCCCGGATGTGCGGGACTGGCTGCCCGAGGGGCATCTGGCCTGGACGGTGATCGACGCGGTCGAGATGTTGGATCTGACCGCGTTGATCTCCACCTACCGGCTGGGGGGTCGCGGCCGGCGGGCCTACGACCCGGCGATGATGCTCACGTTGTTGATCTACGCGTATGCGGTGGGTCTGACGTCCTCACGCGGGATCGAACGCGCCTGCGGCCACGACGTGGCGTTCCGGGTGATCACCGCCAACCAGGTCCCTGATCACGACACCATCGCCGCGTTCCGGGTCCGGCACCGCGAGGTGTTCAAGGACCTGTTCATCGAGGTCCTCAAGGTCTGCGCGGCCGCGGGGCTGGGGCGGGTCGGGACGATCTCGGTCGATGGCAGCAAGATCGCCGCGAACGCCTCGTCGCGGCGCAACCGCACCGCGGCGGGGATCGCCAAAGCCCAGGCCGAACTGGGTGAGCCGGAGCCCAGTGGCGCGGAGCTGGGTGGCCCGGATCTGGGTGACCCGGAGCCCGATGACCAGGGTCTGGCGGGGGTGGTCGAGGACCGCCTGGAACGGGCCGAGTCCAGCGACGCCGCCGAGGACGCCGAGCACGGGCCGGGACGACGGGGCGACGAGCCGCCCGAGGACATGAACGACCCGACCGCGCGGCGGGCCCGGCTGGCCCGGGCCGCGGCGAAGGTCGCCGAGCAGAACGCCGCCCGGGCGGCGGAAGCGGCCGCCCAGCAGCAACGCTACGAGACCAAGCTCGCGGCCCGGAACGCCCACCACGCCACCCACGGGCGCTTCCCGAAAGGCCGGCCCCCGAAGGCACCGGCCACCCCGACCGAGAGCACCCCGGCCGGGGACAAGCCGGTGCGGGCGAACACCACCGACCCCGACTCCCGGCCGTTGCGGACCGCGCAGGGGTTCCTGCAGGGCTTCAACTCCCAGGCCGTGGTCGGCGACGACCAGGTCGTGATCGCGGTCGAGGTCGTCGAGCAGGCCAACGACGCCGGTCTGCTCGCCCCGATGACCGCCGCCGCGCTGGACAACCTCGCCCGCGCCGGGATCGACGCCCCGGTCGAGACCGTGCTCGCTGACACCGGCTACTTCACCGCCGGAGACATCACCGCCCTCGATGACGTCCACCAGCAGGGGCGGGGTCCCCGACCGCTGGTCCCGCCCACACGTGATGCGCTGCGCGACCCCGAGCAGCAACAACCACCCCGGCAGGAGTCGCGGGTGCGCCGCGGGATGCGCGAACGGCTCGCCGAGCCCGAGGCGCGCGAGCGCTACCGACGTCGCAAAGTCACCGTCGAACCGGTCTTCGGGCAGATCAAGAACCGGATCGCCGACCGGTTCCGGGTTCGGGGTCTCGTCGCGGTCCGCGCCGAGCTCACCCTGATCGCCACCGCCCACAACCTGCTCAAGCTCCACACCGCAACCACCTGAGAAGCGGGCCACGGCGCCCTCCGGGCGCCGCAGCCCGCCCTCAGGAACCCGCCGTCAGGAACCCGCCGTCAGGAACTCGCCGTCAGGAACCCGGAATCAGCGACTGACTCCGAGCACCCACCGGACTTACAAAGTCCGACAGGCTCGATAGCGACCTTTTCTGCTCACCTGGCGTCAGCCACATCCAGCCCCGCCGTCACGATCCCGTCGGCGTCGATCCCGTGCAGGGCGTAGGCGTCGGCGAGGTCGGACGACTGCCCGAAGCCCCGCACGCCCAGGTGCTTCGCGCGGACCCGGTGCACGCCCGCGAGGAACGCGAGGGTGTGCGGGTGCCCGTCGAGCACCGTCACCAGCGGGGCCGCGCGGTCGGCGGGCAGAGCCGCGTCCAGGACGGCCCGGTCGCCGGTGTCGAGGGCGCGGAAGAGCAGGTCCCCGCTGGTCACGACGACGACGTCGGCCGGGTGCCCGAGCGCGTCCAGCCGTTCGGCGGCCTCCAGCGCCTGCGGGACGACGGCGCCCATCGCCGCGATCGTCACGTCCGGTCGCCGCTCGCTGCGCCGCAGCAGGTACCCGCCGCCCACCACCTGACGGCGCCGACGCTCCCGGGCCGCCGGGTCCTCCGGCACGGCCGCGATCGACTGGTCCACCGGCCGCGTCGAGAGGCGCAGGTACGTCGACGACCCGTCGGGGCGCCCCAGCCGACCGAGCCCGTCGAGCAGGCACCACGCCACCTCGACGGCGAACGCCGGCTCGAACGCGACGCAGCCCGGCTGCTCCAGCCCGATCGACGGCGTCGTGATCGACTGGTGGGCCCCGCCCTCGGGCGCCAGGGAGACCCCGGACGGCGTCCCGACCAGGATCGACTGCCCGCCCGCGTACATGCCGAAGGCCCACGGCTCGAGCGCGCGGGCGACGAACGGGTCGTAGAGCACCCCGATCGGCAGCAACGGCTCGCCCCACCGCGACCAGGTCGCCCCGAGCTCCCCGAGCAGCCCGACGAGGTTGGTCTCCGCGATCCCCAGCTCGATGTGCCGGCCGCTGGGGCGCTCCTTCCAGTGCAGGATCGTCTCGGCGTCGTCCTCGAACCAATCCCGCCGCTCCTGCGGGGACCACGAGCCGACCTTGTTCAGCCAGCCGCCCAGGTTGGTCGAGCTCGCGACGTCGGGCGAGCAGGTCACCACCCGACGGGCGGCGTCCGGGGCGGACCGGGTGAGGTCGAGCAGCGCGCGGCCGAGGGCCTGCTGGGTGGTGCCCGTGCCGGTCGGGGTGCGGCCGACGTCGGTGGGCACGTCGGGGAGCTCGGCCGGACCGTGGTCCTGCGCCGCCGGCCGGGAGCCGTCCCGCTCGGTCTCCCGGGGCCGGGCGAGCCGGGCCGACGCGTCCGCGCACAGGCGGGCGGCGGGGGAGTCGGGCGCCAGCGCCGCCCACGGCTCGTCGAGGTCGGTGCCCGCCCACGCGGCGAGCTCGCGCATCTGGTCCTCGGTGAGCAGCGACGAGTGGTTCTGCGGGTGGCCCTGCGTCGCGAGGCCGTAGCCCTTCACCGTATAAGCGAAGATCACGGTCGGGCGGGAGTCGTCGATGCGGTCGAAGGCGTCGAGCAGGGCGCCGAGGTCGTGCCCGCCGAGGTTGCGGATCGCGGCGTGGACGGCGTCGTCGTCGAGGCCCTCGAGCAGGGACGCGACCAGCGACCCGTCGTCGGGATGGCCCTCCGAGGACTGCGGGAGCCGCTCCCGCAGCTCGGCGGCGGAGCAGCGCAGCAGGCGCTGGTACTCGGGGTTCGACATCGTGTCGATCCGCCGGCGCAGGGCCTCGCCGCCCTCGCGGGCGTAGAGGTCGGTGAGCAGCCGGCCGTACTTGACCGTGATGACCTGCCAGCCCGCGGCCTCGAACAGGCCCTGCAGGCGGGTGACGGAGATGTCGGGGACGACGCGGTCGAGCGACTGGCGGTTGAAGTCGACCACCCACGTGACCTCGCCGAGCTCCCGGACGATCGGGTCGAGCACGGCCTCCCACACGGCGCCCTCGTCCAGCTCGGCGTCCCCGACCAGCGAGAACTGGCGGCCCGTGCCCGCCCGCGTGCCGAGCCCGTGCGCATACCGGCGGGCGATCGCACCCCAGATCGGGGCCGTCGCGCCGATGCCGACCGAGCCGGTCGAGTAGTCGACGGGGTCGGGGTCCTTCGACCGCGACGGGTAGGACTGCAGCCCGCCCTTCTGCCGCAGGGTGGTGAGGTGGCGGGCGTCGAGGCGGCCGAGCAGGTGGTTGATCGCGTGCAGCACCGGGCTGGCGTGCGGCTTGACCGACACCCGGTCCTCCGGGCGCAGCACGCCGAACCACAGCGCCGTCATGATCGAGACGATCGACGCCGACGACGCCTGGTGGCCGCCGACCTTCACCCCGCCGGTCGCGGACCGGACGCGGTTGGCGTGGTCGACGATCGCGGCCGAGAGCCAGAGGACCCGCTTCTCCACCTCGCGGAGCGTGTCGAGATCGGAGGACCCGTCGGCGTCGGAGCGGGGCGCGGGCATCGTCGTCGACACACTCTCCAGGTGCCCGCGCCCGGTGCGGGGCACACTGCACCGCGATGAGTGATCCGCAGCGTGCCGTGCGCGAGCTGGCCGACGACCACGTCCGCCGCCTCGCCGCCCTCGACCCGATCCTGGCCGGCGATCTCGGGTGGAACGACCACCTCGACGAGCTCCCCGACCTCTCGCCCGACGGCATCGCCGCCGGCGACGACGTCCGTCGGGACACCCTCGCGCGGCTCGCGGCGCTGCCGGAGCCGACCGACGCCGACGAGCGGCGGTGCGCGCGCCTGCTCGTCGAGCGGCTCTCCGCCGAGCTCGACCACAGCGCCACCGGCGAGCCGCTGCGCGCGGTCCAGGAGCTGTTCGGTCCGCCCGCGGGGCTGCGGGGCGCGTTCACGATGATGCCGACGGCGACCGAGGACGACTGGGCGGTGGTCGCCCGCCGGTCCGCGCGGATGCCGGCCGCGTTGGAGGGCTACCGGCGCTCGCTCGAGGAGGGCCGACGGCAGGGTCTGTTCGCGGCGCCGCGGCAGGTGCGGCGGGTGGCGGCCCAGCTCCGGGCCTGGCTCGACGACGACGGCGGGCGCGGCTGGTTCTCGGCCTTCGCGCGCGACGCCGAGGTCGGACCCGCCGTCCGGACGGAGCTCGACCGGGGCGCCGCAGCGGCGGCGACGGGCCTCGCCGGGCTGCGGGACTGGCTGCTCACCGAGTACCTCCCGGCGGCCGAGGGGACTCCGGACGGGGTGGGGGCCGAGCGCTACCGCGTGGCGAGCCGCTACTGGAACGGCGCCGATCTCGACGTCGACGAGGTGTACGCGTGGGGCTGGTCCGAGTTCCGCCGGCTGCGCGACGAGATGGCGGTCGAGGCCGACCGCGTGCTCCCCGGGGCCGACGCCGCGACCGCGATGGCCCACCTGGACACCGCGGGCGAGGTGCTCGTCGGCGGCGAGGCCACCGTGGCGCGCCTGCAGGAGCTGATGGACGCGACGATCGCCGCGCTGGACGGGACGCAGTTCGACCTGTCGGGGCCGATCCGCACGGTGGAGGCCCGCCTGGCGCCGGTCGGGAGCGCCGCGGCGCCGTACTACACGCCGCCGTCGATGGACTTCGCGCGCCCGGGACGGACGTGGCTCCCGGCGTCGTCCGACGACCGCTACCCGACGTGGGGGCTGTACTCGACCTGGTACCACGAGGGGGTCCCGGGCCACCACCTGCAGCTCGCTTCGTGGCCGCTGCACGCCGAGCGGCTGTCGCTGTTCCAGACCTCGGTGGTCGGGATGGTGAGCGCGAACGTCGAGGGCTGGGCGCTCTACGCGGAACGGCTCATGGACGAGCTCGGGTTCCACACCGACCCGGGCTCGCGGCTGGGCTACCTCGACGCGCAGATGCTGCGGGCGATCCGCGTGATCATCGACCTCGGGATGCACCTGTCGCTCCCGATCCCGGACGACGCACCGGTCGGCGCGGGGGAGCGGTGGACCCCGGAGCTGGCCCGGGAGTTCTTCGGACGGCACAGCGGGCGGAGCGCGGAGATGCTCGACTCCGAGCTCATCCGCTACCTGGGCGGGCCGGGCCAGGCGATCGGCTACAAGCTCGGCGAGCGGGCCTGGCTGGCGGGCCGCGACGCGGCGCAGCGGCGTGCCGGCGCGGACTTCGATCTCCGCGCGTGGCACGCCGCCGCGTTGGCCCAGGGGTCGCTGGGGCTGGACGACCTGGTGCGAGAACTCGCAGGTGAGCACTCAGGGGGCCTATAGGCCCCCGTAGTGCTCACCTGCGCGAAGCGCACATCAGTGGCGCAGACCCGCCTCACGCATGAGCGGCATGACCTGCTCGCCGAACTGGTCGATCTCCTCGTTGTAGTCGAGGAAGCCCATGATCATGCCCTCCATGCCGTGGTCGGAGAGCTGCTGGAACCCCTCCACGACCTGCTCGGGCGTGCCGACCAGCGGCTGTCCGGCCCAGCCGGCGATGAAGCGCTCCTGGAACTTCTCGATCTGCTCGTTGAACGACTGCGACTCCATGCCGATGATCGACATGAGGTTGCGGGCGCCCGGCCAGTCACCCTCGTCGATGATGCGCTGGTGGTCGCGCTTGGCCTCGGCCTCGGTGTCGCGGCAGACGATCAGGCCGTAGGTCATGGTGGAGATCGTCCGCTGGTACTCCTCGCGGGCCTTGCGCTTGATCTCCTTCGTGTAGTCGGCCATCTTCTCCATGTCGAGCGAGGCGAAGTTGATGTCGACGTACTTCGCGGAGAAGTCGGTGCCCGACGCCGAGTTGCCGGCGTTGATGAGCACCGGACGCGGGTCCTGGACCGGCTTGGGCTCGGACTCCAGGTTCTTGGCCTGGAAGTACGTGCCGTCGAAGTCGAACTCGCCCTCGGCGGTCCACAGTCGCTCGACGAGCTCGAGCCACTCCCCGCCGTAGACGTAGCGCTCGTCGTGCTCGAGCTGCTTCGGGTTGAACATCCCCATCTCGGGCGTGAACCAGCCCATCACCAGGTTCATCCCGAACCGGCCCTGCGCGATGTGGTCGTTGGTGACGGCCATGTTCGCGGCGACCACGGGGTGCACGGTCGGGATGTGGGTGGTGGTGAAGACGGTGATCTGCTCGGTCGCCTCGGCGATGCCGGCGGCCCAGGTGAACGTCTCGAAGTTGGTGCCGTTGAAGTTGACGTTGCCGCCGAAGCCCTTCCATCGCGCGACCGGGACCATCGCCTCCATGCCGAGCCGGTCGGCCTTCTGCGCGATCGACTTCGTGTGGTCCCAGGTGATCTCGTAGGTGGTCGGGGCGTCGGTCATGCACAGACCGCCCGAGCAGTTCGAGCCGAACAGTCCGAGCTTCATCTTCTGGTCGTTGAAGATCGACGGCCCGGTGCGCGGGTGCTCCAGGGGCAGCGTCTGCTCGCGGCCGTGCGTGATCGTCTGGACCATGGGTGGCAACCTCCAGCGGCGTCCTCGGTGACTGCGATCACGCTAGGAAATCGCGCCCCGCTGATCCATCCGGTTGACGCAGCCGGGCATCCGAAGTGCGCAGCGCCCGACGTCAGGAACGCAGGGTCTGCGACGGCAGGCGCCCGTACTTGGCGCGGTACTGCTCGGAGAAGCGCCCCTGGTGCAGGAAGCCCCACGCGGCGGCCAGCTCGGTGACCGAGCTGTCGGCCGGGTTCGCGGTGACCAGGTCGGCGTGCGCCCCCGCCAGGCGGACGTCGCGGACGTACTCGCTCGGCGTCATCCCCACGTGCCGGGCGAAGGTCACCTGCAGCGTGCGGGTGGAGACGCCCATGCGCTTCGCGAGCTGCGGGATGCTGAACGGCTCCGCGGCGTGCGCGTCGATGAACTCGAGGGTCTGCCGCACGATCGCCGGCCGCTCCTCCACGCGGGGCGCGAGCAGTTCGTTCGTGTACTGGTGCCCGACGCCGTGGAGCAGGGCGGTCATCACGTAGGTCTCGAGCTGGGCGCGCGCCAGCGGGGCGGTGGCGATCCCGCCGGGCCGGTCGAGCTCGGTCTGCAGGAAGCGCACCGCGCTCATCAGCGCCGCCCCGGGCCCCGCCGTCAGGTCCATCGAGACGTCGAAGTCGAGCGCGTCGTGGATCGGGTGGCCGAGCAGCCCGCCCAGGTGCTCCTCGAGCGGGCCGCGGGGGAACTTCATCGCGAACTGCGTCGCCTCCGGGGTCCAGGTGACCGTGGAGTCCTCGGTCGGCAGCAGGACCGCGCCGCTGCGCCCGCCCTCGGTCACCGCCCGCTCCCGCCCCCGACGACGGGTCACCTCGGTGCGCCCGGAGAGGGTGAGGTTGACGTGGTAGCAGTGCTCGAGGGGCGGGAGGTCGAGCGACGCGTCCGCGCCGTAGACCAGGTAGCCGAGCGTCAGGCGTTCCGAGGCGACGCTGTTCAGCCGCGCGTCGAGCGGGCGCCCGCCCAGCGAGTCGAGCTCGTGCGGGACGTAGACCTCGGTGACGACGTGCCGCGCCTCGTCGACGTCGTCGGTGTTCATCACCGCGTGCGCCGCCAGGGGTTCGTCGGTCGGAGCGCTCACCTGCACGACCCCTTGCTCGGTCACGTCATCGTGTGGTGGGGCTCACGGTCGCACGCATACGATCCGTCCGCAAGGCGATGGGGGACGGGGTTGGAACCGCCCGACCGCATACGATCCGTGCACCCGCCGCGTGGAGCACACCGCGAGGACCGGGCGCCGGAACGTCGTCCGTCCGTCGTCAGGAGTGTCCCTCGATGTCCTCCACCGTCTCGCAGGACGGGGCCCGCACGCAGGCCTACCGCCGCATCCGTTCCGACATCGCCGCCGGCGCCCTCGTGCCCGGCTCCTGGGTGCGCGAGGGTCCGCTCGCCGACACCCTCGGAGTGAGCCGCACGCCCGTGCGCGAGGCCCTCAACGCGCTCGCCGCCGAGGGTCTGGTGGAGATCGTCCGCCACCGCGGGGCCCGGGTCAGCTCCTGGACCCGACGCGACGTCGACGAGGTCTACTCGCTGCGGGCCCTCCTCGAGGGGGAGGGGGCGCGACTCGCCGCCGAGCGCGCCGACGCGTCGGTGATCGCCACCCTCCGCGAGCACGACCGGGCCTTCGCCGCGGCGGCCGCGGAGCTGTCCGAGCTGCGTGCCGCCGGTCACGACGAGGCGGCCGCCGTGGCGCGCGCGGTCGAGGCGAACGGCGCGCTACATCGGGAGGTGATGGCCGCCGCCGACAGTCCGCGCCTGGCCTCGCTGCTCGCGTCGGTCTCGTCGACCCCGCTGGTGGCGCTCGCCTTCGGCCACTACGCCGACGCCGACCTCGCCCGCAGCGTCGCGGGCCACCACGACCTCGTCCTCGGCATCTCCCACCGCGACGCCGCCCTGGCCGAGTCGGCGATGCGTTCGCACATCCTCGGCGCCCGCCACGCCGCCGCCCGGAGCGCGACCGACGCCTGATTCCCGACGCCGGGTCCGGGTGCGTCCGCCGTCCGACGATGCGGCTCTCCTCCCGCTGGACGACCGCAACGACGCGTCGCAGTCACAGGGGGGCGGGTTCCCCCTGCGCGAATCGGCTGACCCCGTGCGCGAGACGGATGGGGGCCGGAGGTGCAGGACGCCTACGTTCTCGGGGTACTCGCCACCCGTGAGCTGTCCGCACCCGGAGGTCGACCGGTGACCGTCTCCCTGCTCGGTCTCGTCGGATCGCCCAACGCCGGGGGCCGCAGCTCCACGGCGCTGCAGGCGTTCCTCGACGCCACGGGCGCGCCGAGCACGGTGGTCGAGCTCGGACGGGCCCCGGATCCGGAGGACCTGCAGCGGGCGGTCGAGGCCGCCGACGGCGTCGTGTTCGCCACCCCGACCTACCGGGCCCGGTCGTCCGGCCTGATCAAGGCGTTCCTCGAGAACACCCAGCGTGGGGCCGCCGGCGAGCAGCGGGCCCCGCTGCGCGGCAAGGCCACCGCGATCCTGCACACGGGGAACGCCACCGAGCACTTCCTCGCGGTCGACGACCTGCGCTCGATCCTCGCCGGGTTCTTCGCCGCCCAGGTGCTCTCGCCCGGACTCTTCCTCAGCGGCGACCACTTCGACCCCGACGGCGGGCTGGCCGCCGGGTCCCTCGACCTCGTCGCCGCCCACGGGCGCGCGTTCGGGGAGTTCACGGCGGCGGTGCGCGGCGCGCCCGCCGTCACCGCGCTCGCCCCGCTGCTCTAGCCCCGCACCCGCCGTCGAGAAGGAGGAGAAGTGACCCTCGCCGTCGCCCCGGCTCTCGACCTCGTCGAGCACGCCGTCGACGAGATCGGCCGTGGCCGACCCGTCGTCGTGCACGGAGGCACGCAGGGCGCCGTGCTGGTGGCCGCGGCCGCCGGGATCGAGCCCGCCACGGTGGCGTTCCTGGTGCGCTACGGCAGCGGGTTCCTCGAGGCGGCCGCCCCGGAGTCGCTGCTCACCGCGCTGGAGCTCCCGCCGGCGCACGGGCGCAGTGCCCGCACCGTGCCCTTCGACGCCGCGAGCGAGGTGAGCACCGGCATCAGCGCCACCGACCGTGCACGCACCCTGGCACTCCTCGCCGACCCCGGCACCCGATCCGACGACCTCACCCGCCCCGGGCACGTCGTCGCCACCGCCGTCCGCCCGGGCGGGGCCGACACGGCGGAGGTCGCGTCGGCGCTCGCCGAGCTGGCCGGGCTCGGCCCGGTCGCGGTGCTCTGCACGATGCTCGACGAGGAGTCGGGCGAGCTGCTCGACGCCGTGACCGCCGGGGCCTTCGCGCGCGTGGAGGGCCTGGCGGACCTCGCCGTCTCCGATCTGATCACGAGGAAGTGAGCCTGATGGAACAGTTCAGCATGCTGATCGGCGGCCGATCGGTCGACGCGATCTCCGGGAAGACCTTCGAGTCGCAGAACCCCTACACCGGGGAGAACTGGGCGACCATCCCCGACGGCGGGCCGGAGGACGTCGACGCGGCCGTCGCCGCAGCGCGGTCCGCGTTCGAGGGCGAGTGGGGCGCGATGACGGGCTTCGCCCGCGCCGCCTGCCTGCGCCGCCTCGGCGACCTCATCGGGCAGGACGCCGAGCGGCTCGCGAAGCTCGAGGTGAACGACTCGGGCAAGCTCTACCGCGAGATGCTCGGGCAGCTCAACGGGCTCGGCGGCTGGTACCACTACTTCGCGGGTCTCGCGGACAAGATCGAGGGCGCGCAGATCCCCTCGCCGAACCCGAACTACCTCGTCTACACCCGGCGCGAGCCGATCGGCGTGGTCGCCGCGATCACGCCGTGGAACTCGCCGCTGCTGCTCATGACCTTCAAGCTCGCGCCGCTGCTGGCGGCCGGCTGCACCGTCGTGATCAAGCCGAGCGAGCACGCGCCGGCCTCCACGCTGGGCTTCGCCGAGCTGATCGAGAAGGCGGGCTTCCCCGCGGGGACCGTCAACGTCGTCACCGGCCTGAGCCGCGAGACCGGCGCCCACCTGGCGGGGCACCCCGGCGTCGACAAGGTCGCGTTCACCGGCTCCACCGCGACCGGCAAGCACGTCGGCCAGGCCGCGATGGAGAACCTCAACCCGGTCACCCTGGAGCTCGGCGGCAAGTCGCCGCAGGTGGTCTTCGCCGACGCCGACCTGCAGGCCGCCGCGAACGGGCTGGTCGCGGGCGTGTTCGCCGCGACCGGGCAGACCTGCATGGCCGGCTCGCGGCTGATCGTGCACGCCGACGTCCACGACGAGCTCGTCCGTCTCGTCGCCGAGCGCGCCGCGTCGATCAAGCTCGGCAACCCGATGGACGCCGAGACCGAGATGGGCCCGGTCGCCAACCAGCCGCAGTACGAGAAGGTGCTGGGCTACCTCGACAAGGCCCGCGAGGAGGGCGCCACGATCGCCTACGGCGGCGTGGCCGAGGAGTCGCTGGGCAGCTACTTCGTCCAGCCCACGGTGCTCTCGGTGAAGCCCACCGACACCGTGTACCGCGAGGAGGTCTTCGGGCCGGTGCTCTCGGCGGTCACGTTCACCGACGAGGACGAGGCGATCAAGCTCGCCAACGACACGCCCTACGGGCTCGCGGGCGCCGTGTGGACCAAGGACATCCACCGCGGCCACCGGATCGCCGGGAAGATCCGGGCCGGCACGGTGTGGATCAACGCCTACCGCGCGATCGCGCCGAGCGTCCCCTTCGGCGGGTTCAAGCAGTCCGGTCTCGGCCGGGAGAACGGCCTGAACGGGATCGACGCCTACCTCGAGACGAAGGCGGTGTGGGTCGAGCTGACCGGCGGCACGCGGGACCCGTTCACGCTGGGCTAGGTGCCTGCGGCCCGTGAGTACTTTTCCGTGCCGGGGAGCCTGTCGAACTTTGTAGTTCGATGACTGCCCCGCGGTAGGTGATTCCTGACGGCGGGTTGCTGATGGCGGGGTGGCGGCGCCCGGAGGGCGCCGCCACCCAGCGGTTCAGGGGCTGGCGACGTGGAGTTTGAGCAGGTTGTGGGTCATCGCGATCAGCTTGAACTCGGCGTTGACCGCGGCCAGTCCGCGGAGCCGGAACCGGTCGCCGGTGCGTTGCTTGATCTGCCCGAAGACGGGTTCGATGATCCCGGAGCGGCGCTGGTAGTGGGCGCGTCGGTCGGGTTCGCGGAGCCGTTCACGCATGCGCCGGGCGCGGGTGGACTGGCGTTGCGGGTCGTGCCCGCCGGGCTCGGGTCGCAGCGCCGCCCGGTCGGGCGGCACCACCGGCTCCGGGCCGAGACCTCGGTCGTGGGCGGTGTCCATCTCGGTGATGGCGGTGGTGTTCCAGTAGCCGGCGTCGGCGAGCACGGTGTGCGGGACCTCGAGCCCGAGCAGCCGCAGCATGATCAGCGCGGCGCGGGTCATCGGCGCGAGCTGCTGGGTGTCGTTGGTGTCGGTGACGACCTCGGCGTCCAGGATGACCTGGTCCTCGCTGGCCACGACCTGGGTGTTGTAGCCCTGCACGAAGCCCTGGCGGGTCGCCATCACCACCGAGTCCGGGTCGGTGGTGTTCGCCCGGCCCGGCTTGCGGTCGGGATCGGGAGCGGCCGGTGGCTTCGGGGGCCGCCCGCGCGGGTTGCGGCCGTGTTCGGCCCGGTAGGCCTCCCGCGCCGCGACCTTCTGCTCGTAGCGGGCCTGCGCCCCCTGCTGCTGGGCGGCTTCGGCCGCCTCGCGGGCCGCGATCCGCGCCGCGGCCGCCGCGAACCGGGACCGCTGCCCCGACCGGTCCCGCATCCCCGGCGGCGGTTCGTCGCCGCGATCGGAGCCGAACTCGGCATCCTCGGCCGCGTCGGTCGCCTCCGCGCGCCGCAGCTGCTCGGCGACCACCGCCGCGTCACCCCCAGCCCCAGGGGCGGTCTCGGCGTCAGGGGCGGTCTCGGCGTCGAGCGCGGCCTTGATGCCGGCGGCGGTGCGGTTGGCCCCGGAGGAGGCGTTGGCGCGCATCTTGGTGCCGTCGAGGGCGATGGTGCCGACCTTGACCAGCCCCGCTTCCCGACACAGCCGCAGGACCTGGACGAACAGGTCCGCGAAGGTGTCCCGGTGCCGGACCCGGAACCCGGCGATGCTGCTGTGATCCGGTGCGTCCCCGGCGGCGATCACCCGGAACGCCACGTCGTGCTCGCAGCGGGCCTCGATGCGGCGCGACGAGGACTCCCCGACCGCATAGGCGTAGATCAACAGCGCCAGCATCATCGCCGGGTCGTAGGCCCGCCGGCCCCGCCCACCGAGCCGGTAGGACCCGGTCAACGCGCTGAGGTCCAGCGCGTCGACCGCGTCGAGCACCGTCCATGCCAGATGGCCTTCCGGAAGCCAGTCCCGCATGTCCGGGGGCAGCAAGAACCCGGTGTCACGATCGACCGGACGGAACCCACGAGCCACCACAAGATCCAATCAGGACCGGTGGCAGCCGTCTACAAAATCCGACAGCCTCCGGGACACGGGAAAGTACTCACGGGCGGGTACCGCACCCCTATGAAGGCCATCGCCTACACCGAGAAGTCCGGCCCGTTCACCGAGATCGACCTGCCCGACCCGACCCCCGGGCCCCGCGACCTCGTCGTCGAGGTCCGGGCGGTCTCGGTCAACCCCGTCGACACGAAGCTCCACCACGGCGTCGACCCCGGCGGCGAGGCCAAGGTCCTCGGCTTCGACGCCGCCGGCGTGGTCACCGCGGTCGGCGACGAGGTCACGCTCTTCGCCGTCGGCGACGAGGTGATGCACGCCGGGTCGATCCTGCGTCCGGGGACGAACGCGCAGTACCACGTCGTCGACGAGCGCATCGTCGGCCGCAAGCCCTCCACCCTGGACTGGGCCGAGGCGGCCGCCCTCCCGCTGACCGCGATCACGGCCTGGGAGTCGCTCTTCGACCGCTTCCGTCTTCCCGACGGCCGGTCGCGCACGTTGCTCGTCATGGGTGCGGCCGGCGGGGTCGGCTCGATGGTGCTCCAGTACGCCCGGGCGCTGACCGATCTCACGGTGATCGGCACGGCCTCGCGGGAGGCCTCCCGCGACTGGGCCACCGCGATGGGCGCCCACCACACCGCCGACCACCACGACCTGCTCGACTCCGTGCGCGAGGTCGCCCCCGACGGCGTCGACCTCGTGTTCTCGCCCTTCACCGAGGGGATGATCGAGACCTACGCGGAGCTGCTGAACCCCGGTGGCGGCATCGTCGCGATCGACGAGCCGGAGGGGCTCGAGACGCTGCCGCTCAAGGACAAGAGCCTGGCCCTGCACTGGGAGCTCATGTTCACGCGGTCGATGTTCGAGTCGGCCGACATGGTCGCCCAGCACGAGCTGCTGGACCGCACCGCGGAGCTGGTCGAGGCCGGCACCGTGCGCACCACGCTGTCGGAGCGCCTGGACGGGCTCACCGCCGAGAACCTGCAGCGGGCCCACGAGCTGGTGGAGGGCGGGCGGATGACCGGGAAGGTCGCGATCACCGTCTGAGCCGGGCGAGGGCGTGCGCCGTCTCCCGGGTCGAGCACGCCCTCCGAGCTCTGCGTCCCGAGGTCGATGCCGCGATGCGTGGGCGGCTCAGTCGAGGTCGATCCGCACGCCGTCCAGCTCCAGGGCGTCGACCTCGACGTAGCGGCCCTCGTGCAGCGCGACCACGGCGGTCGCGCCCTCGGGGTCGACGAGGACGTAGTGCTCGATCCCCGCCGACGCGTACTCGTCGGCCTTCATGATGCGGTCGGTCCGCCGGGTGCCGGGGGAGAGGACCTCGACCGCGAGTCGGACCTCCGACGCCTCACACCGTGCCCGCCGGCCCACGAGCCCGGACGGGACCGCCACCACGTCGGGCACGCGCACCGTCGGGAAGGGGTCGCCCTCGACGACGATCTCGACCTCGATCAGCGCCGTCCACCGGGGCGGCAACCGCGTGCACAGCGCCCGGTAGACGCGGCCGAGCACGTCCTGGTGGCGGAACTGCGGCCGGGGCGACACACGCAGCACCCCCTCCACGAGCTCGACGTGATGGAGCTCGTCGTCGGGAAGGGACTCCCAGTCCGCGAGCTCGAGCAGCCGCGAGGGAGCGGAGTAGCTGATGCTCATGGCACCTCCCGGGTCGCTGCCCATGCTCGCACCTCCCCGACGGCGGGTGGGGTCGTTTCAGTCCGCCCGGTACGACTGGATCGCGTCGTGCACGTACTGCGCGAGGCCCGGCTCCAGGTCGTCGTAGGTCCGCGCGAAGCGCTCGTCGGTGACGTACAGGCAGGCGAGGTTGCGGTGCATCTCCGGCGAGAGGTCGTAGAACCGCTCGTGGATCTGCCGGCCGTGCGCCTCGGCCGCCGCGCGGGCCGCCTCCGAGTCGGGCGCCGCCCCGGACCGCTTCGCGGCGACGAACGCGGCGTTGACCTCGTCGGTCTCGGCCTTGATCGCGGCCCAGTCGTCCTTCGTGTACCGCGCGGTCCGCGCCTGGGACTGCCGCCACTGCTCGGTGTCGCCCCAGCGCTCCCGCGCCTCGGCCTGGTACTCGTCGGAGAACCCGTCCCCGAAGAGCTCCCTGCGCTCGTCCCGCGTCAGCTGGATTCCGTCCATCTCCGCCTCCAGGGCTCGGTCGATGGCCACGACGAGGTCGGTGAGCTCGTCGAGCCGGGTGGTGACCGCGTCCCGCTGCCGGCGCAGGTGCGCCGCCACGTCGGCGCCCGGGTCGTCGAGGAGGACGGCGATGTCCTCCAGCGCGAAGCCGAGCCGTCGGTAGACCACGACGTGCTGCAGGCGGGTGATGTCGGAGTCGGTGTAGAGGCGGTAACCCGACGCGCTGCGACGGCTCGGCCGGAGCAGCCCGACCTCGTCGTAGTGGTGCAGCGTCCGGACCGTCAGCCCGAACCGCTCGGCGAGCTGACCCACCGTGAGCGCCGTCCCCGTCATCCCGGTCATGATGGAGAGGTTCCGGGCTGACGTCGCGTGAGGGTCAAGTGCACATCCGAGACTCCGTCCCCGCCGACCTCGAGGCGCTCGTCGGGATCTGGCGGCGGGCGGTCGACGCGACCCACGACTTCCTGACGACGGAGGCGGTCGACGGCTTCGAGGCGCGGGTGCGCGGGGAGCTCCCGCGGGCGGCGGTCCGGGTCGCGGTCGGTCCCGACGACGGGCCGCTCGGGTTCCTCGCCGCGCGCGGCGGTGAGATCGACATGCTGTTCGTCGACCCGGCCGCCCACGGGCGCGGCGTGGGCACGGCGCTGCTCGACGACGTCCGGGCCCCGATCCTCACCCTCGACGTCAACGAGCAGAACGAGGCGGGACGCGCCTGGTACGGGCGACGCGGCTTCGTCGCGACCGGGCGCTCGGAGACCGACGGCGACGGCCTGCCGTACCCCCTGATCCACCTCCGTCGGGTGACCCCTCCGCGATCCACGCGTGACGGTTCCGCCCACAATGGGCGATGAGGGGGAGAGGCGTTCGTGAGGGGACGACGTGAGTGGTGACGACGGAATCCAGGTGACCGACGTGATGCCTCCACGGGCCTTCGACGAGGCCTGTCGGATGGTCGTCGACTACCTCGGGGAGGCGGTCCCGCTCGGGGCCTGGGCCGTGACGCGGGTGGCCGCGGGGTGGCAGACCGTCCTGGTGGCGCACGACCGCGAGTACGGACTCGAACCCGGCGTCGGGAACCGGTGGACCGAGACGATGTGCCGCACGATGATCACCGGGGAGACCCCGCGGATCGTGCCCGACGTCGGGACGCGACCGGAGCTGGCGGGCCCCCGGGAGACCGCGGCCGCCCTCGACTTCCGGGTGGGGGCCTACGTCGGGACGCCCATCGTGCATCCCGACGGCGCCCTGTTCGGCACCCTCATCGGGCTCAACCGGGAACCGATGGAGCCCGGCTTCCTCGAGCACGAGGGCCTGCTCGACCTGCTGTCCAGCCTGCTCTCCAGCGTGCTGGAGGCCGACACGAACGCCGTGGACTCGGCCCGCGAGCTCGAGCGGGCCGTGTCCGACGCCGAGACCGACCAGCTGACGGGGCTGCTGAACCGTCGCGGCTGGGACCGGTGGCTGGAGCGTGAGGAGGAGCGGTTCCGTCGGTTCGGCGACCCGGCCTGCGTCGTCATGATGGACCTCGACGGGCTGAAGACCGTGAACGACACCGAGGGGCACGACGCCGGCGACCGCTACCTGCGGCGGACCGCCGAGACGCTGCGGCGCGCCACCCGGCACGGGGACCCGCTCGCCCGGCTCGGCGGTGACGAGTTCGCGATGGTGGCGACCGTGGGGCCCGACGACGCCGGCCCGCTGGTCGCCCGTCTGCAGTCGGTCCTCGACGCGGCCTGCACCCCGTGCTCGGTGGAGGTGGCGCCGGTCGGGGTCGCCGCGGGGTTCGCCGAGGCGGTCTCGGAGGCCGACGCGGCGATGTACTCCGACAAACGTGCCCGGAAGGGATCCTTCGCCCGTTCGTGAGCCGCACCGGCGCCCGACGGGGTGGTCGTGGCGCCGAGCAGGAGTAGAGCCCCCGCCCGCGGTGGTACCGGTACGCGCATCCGGTTCGCGACGACGAGGGGGCCACGAGTGCCGACGCGGCTCGAGGAGGTGGCGGCGGAGCTGACGCCGCCGAGGGCGTTCGACGCCGCCTGTCGGATGGTCGTGGACTACCTGGCGGAGACCGTGCCGATGGGTGTCTGGGCGGTGTCGCGGGTGGTGGGCCGGCGCCAGACGATGCTCGTCACCGCGGACCGCGCGTACGGGATCCGCCCCGGCGTCGAGGTGGCCTGGTCGACCTCGCTGTGCCGCACCATGTCGCTCGGGTCCACCCCGCGGGTCGTGGCGGACACCGCGCTCGTGCCCGACCTGGCCGAGGCCGTCGACGCGCAGGCGAGGGACGCGGTCCGGGTCGGCGCCTACGTCGGGACGCCGATCCTCCAGGCCGACGGCTCGCTGTTCGGCACCGTCGTCGGGCTCAACCCCGATCCGCTGCCGCAGACCTTCCTGCAGCACGAGACGCTGCTGGACCTGTTGTCGAGCCTGTTGTCGAGCGTGCTCGAGGCGGACAGCGCCGCCGTCGAGTCGGCGCGGGCGCTCGAGCGGGCGGTGTCCGACGCCGAGACCGACCCGCTGACGGGCCTGCTGAACCGCCGGGGCTGGCAGCGGTGGATGGAGCGCGAGGAGGACCGGTTCCGCCGCTTCGGCGACCCGGCGGCCGTCGTCATGTTCGACCTCGACGGGCTCAAGACCGTGAACGACGTCGAGGGGCACGACGCGGGGGACCGCTTCCTGCGCCGGACCGCGGAGGCCCTGGTCGAGGCGGTCCGGGCCGGCGACCCGCTCGCGCGGCTCGGCGGCGACGAGTTCGGGCTGATCGCCTCCGTCGGCGCGGACGACGCCGGGCGGCTGGGCGACCGCCTCCAGGCCGCGCTGGCCGATGCCGACGTCCCGTGCTCGGTGGGCGTGGCCCCGTTCCGGGTGGACGGCGGCTTCACGCAGGCCCTCGCCGAGGCCGACGCCGCGATGTACGCGAACAAGCGGGCCCGCAAGGCCGCACGCCCCGTCCACGCGGGCGTCGCGGGCGTGCGGGAACCGGTCGTCGAGGTCACCCCCTGACACGGCAGACCCCTTCCTCGTGACAGCGAAGCGTCGTTGCCGGCGTCCAGTGGCAGGAACGCCACACCGTCGGCCGCCCGGCAGGACGAATCGGGCACCCTGGTCCGTGGACGCGGCCGCCTGAGCGGGCACACCGGCGACATGTTCTCCACCCACGCCGCGGGCGGCGTCGTCGTCGATCCGCGGGGACACGTCGTCGTCGTGTCGCAGCGGTCGCGGACCTGGTCGTTGCCGAAGGGTCACGTCGAGGACGGCGAGAGCGTGCTCGGGGCCGCCCGGCGTGAGATCCACGAGGAGTGCGGGCTCGCCGACCTCGACCTCGTGCAGGAGCTCGGCTCGTTCAGCCGCATGGCGGTGCGCCGCGGGCTGCCCGAGTACAAGACGATCACGCTCTTCCTGTTCCGCAGCCCGACGGCGCCGCTCGCGCCGCTCGACCCGGCCAACCCGGAGGCCCGGTGGGTCCCCGCGGCCGAGGTGCCGGACCTGCTCTCGCACCCGGCCGACGGCCGGTTCTTCCGCGAGCAGGCCCTGCCGCTCATCGGAGGAGCTGCTCGGTGAGGAACGCCGCGAGGGTCTCCCGGTGGCGCCGGTCGGCCTCGTCGTCGTGGGTCGGGTTGTCCGGCACCGCGAACCCGTGGGCGGCCGGGTAGGTCTCGAGGGTCAGCGCGACCCCCGCCGCGTCGCACGCCTCGCGGAGCCGGGCGTGTGCCGCGGTGTCGAAGCTCGCGTCGTCGGTGGCGGCCGCGACGTACACGGCGGCGCGGATCGAGCCGGCCAGCAGGTGCGGGCTGGACGGGTCGTCGGGGGCCGCGAGCCCGCCGCCGTGGAAGGTCGCCACCGCCGCGACGTGGTCCGGCTCGGCCGCCGCGGCACGGAAGGCCATGGAACCGCCGAAGCAGTACCCGGCCGCGCCGAGCCCACCGGACGCCACCTCGGCCCGCGCCCGCAGCGCCGCGACGAGCGACTTCGCGTCGGTGACCACCTGGTTCGGGGTCAGGCTCCCGGCCAGGGACGTGAGCCGCGCGAACTCCTCGGGGTCGCCGAACAGCGTCGAGGTGTCGAACGGCGCGTAGGGCGTCCGGTGGTAGATGTCGGGCACCAGCACCGCGAAGCCGCGCGCGGCCAGCGCGTCGGCCATCCCGGCCAGCGTCTCCCGCACCCCGCCCGCGTCGGGGTAGGACACGACGCCCGGCCAGGGCCCCTCGCCGTCGGGGGTGTGCAGGGTGGCGCGGCAGGTGCCGTCGGGGGTCTCGACGGCGAGCTCGGTCCGGGTCATGCGGTGATCGTGGACCGTCCGGGACGGCGGGTGGGTCGGCTTTCACCGACGGCGAACGGCCTACCCGTCGTCGTCCCCGTCGTCGTCGTCCGCCGGCGGCTGTGCCGGTGGTGCGGGGGCCTGGACGGCGGGCTGCTGAGGTGCGACGCCGGGCGCGGGCGCGACCTGGCTGGTGGGCGGAGGAGCGGCGGGCGCATCGTCATCGTCGTCGCGCTCCGCTGCGTGGCCGAACCCGGTCAGCACCGCCACGAGACAGAAGATCGCCCCGAGGACCCCGAGCACGTTCGTGATCCGATCCTTCGTCATCCGCGCGACGGTGTCCGCGATCACCGGGCCGCGTCAAGATCTACAGCCAACCCGGCAGAATCAGCACGCCGGTCCCATCGGCACCTCCCTGTGCGGGAGGATGGGAACAGAGGAACGTCGCGCGTCGAACCGGGCGGTGCATGATCGAGGACGTGTCGGACCGGGAGGAACGCTTCGCGGGCTACCGGCGCGCGCGGCTGCGGATCCACGATCTCGACGGCGGGGTGGTCGAGGTGCATCCCGCCGACCCGGGCATCACGTCCGGTCGGTTCCCGTTCGCCGCGCCGGTCCACGTCCTGACGGCCTTCGACCCCGGCCCGGCGCGCCTCGCGCCCGAGGAGAACGACCGACGTCAGCAGGCGCTGCTCGGGGACCTCCCGGGGCACCTGTGCCGCTGGGACGCCGAGGCCGGCGCCTCCGACGGCTCGCACACCGAGCACAGCGTGGTCGTCGAGGGCCTGACCGACGACGAGGCGGTGTCCCTGGGCCGTCGGCACGGCCAGGACGCGATCTTCCGGTGGGACCCGGCGGCCTGGTCGATCCTCCCGTGCGACGGGGGCCCGCCGAGCCACGCGGGCTGGACGCTCAGCGGGTGAGGTCGAGGACGTAGGCGGCGTCGGGGTCGACGCCGGTCTCGCCCGGGAGTCGGTCGAGGTCCTCGGCGGCATCGCCGACCATCCGCACCCGGGCCACCGTCCACCCGACGCGGCCCTCCGGCCGGTCGCGGGCGAGCTCGCCGTCGGGAGCCCAGAGGTACGGCTCCACGGTGAGCCACCCCTCCACGAGAAGTTCGACGCCGGCCGGGACACGGCCGGCCGTGAACAGCGCGAGCGTCCACGGCCCGCCCACCAGCACGGTCGACCGCCCGACCGTGGCGGTGCGACCGGCGACGGTGGTGAGCCCGGGGCGGTCGGGAGCCTGGTCGAAGGTCTCGGCCGCCCCGGGCGAGGTCGCGGTGACGGCGAGCGCGAAGCCCGTGTGCACCGGATCGCCGGGCGCGAGTCCGACGTACTCGCCGTCGGCGAGCATCCACGCCGGCACGACCGCCTCCACCCGCACGCCCTGCACCGTAGGCCCCGTCACCGTCATCCTCCGGTCAGCCGACACGCGGGCGGGCCGTGTCGCCGACCCCGACCGGCACCAGCCCGACGACCAGCACCACGTCCTCGTCCACGTGGTCGGGCACGGCGTCGAGGTGTCGGGGTGGCTCCGGGCGCCACGACAGCCGGGAGGACAGCCGCAGCGCCGTGACCCGGTAGCGCTCACGGCACAGGGCGATCTGCTCCCCGTGGCCCGTCCCGGGGGCGAGCTCGGGGTCGAGGTAGAGGGCCCCGGCGACGGCGAGGCGGCCGGACGACGGTTCGTTCGTCGCCCAGAACAGCGGGAAAAGGCGTTCCCCGGCGTCGAGCACGCTGACCGGGCACTCCCCGTCCGCGCCGGGCAGCGCGGTGAGCACGGTGCCCTGCGCCCGCGCCAGGCCGACGTCGTCGTGCGACCAGCCGTCCGGTCCGCGGCCGGCCGGCATCGTCTCGGCGACGAACAGCGCGGGGGCCGCGTCGATCTCGGCGCCGGGCACGAGCGCGGCGAGCTCCGGGTCGTCGAGGAACGTGCCCGGCAGCTGCACGGCCAGCTCCTCGGAGCGGGTCCGTGGGACGACGACGGGGCCGCCGCGGCGGTCGCCGGCCACCCGCACCGGCCGTCGGCGCGGACGCCTCACGCCGGGACCCCGGTGGGGGCGACGTCGAGCAGGTCCACCGTCGTCCCGCGACCCACCCGGCGCCAGCCGCGGATCCGCCAGAGCCGGGCGAAGGGCGTGGCGTCGAGCGCGACGTGGAGGAGGCCCGCCACCTCGAGGCGCACGCCCGGACGGACGTCGGCGCCCGTCGCGAGCGGCCAGCGGCGGCCCACCACCTCGAGGAACCCGGGGGAGCACAGCGGTTCCCGGGGGAGCCGGCCGAACGTCCCCCGTGCGTCGACGCGGGCCCGGCCGTCGGTCCGCCAGCGGTCCGCCCCGACGAGCGCGGGCCGCACCTCGTCCTCGGCGATCGCGAGCGCGAGCCGCACGGTCTCGCCCGGCCGACGGGTCCGCAGCAGCGGCAGCGCGGCGGGCGGTACCAGGGCGGTGACGACCACACCGTCCCAGTCGGGCAGCGCCGACGGGTAGCGGCTCGCTCCGAGATCGGGACCGGAGGGCTCTCGGGTCCGGACGATCGCGTTCACGGGTACCTCCAGGGGTCACGGGTGCCGTCATCCCCTTGGAGTGCGCCGCGCCCCGATCGGTTCCAGGAATCCCCGACGGCGTTCCGACGGCGTTCCGACGGGGTCAGACCGGCCGGACCGTCGCCCCGCGTAGGCGCAGGCCGCCCGGACCGCGGCTCGCGGGTCCCGAGACCACCACCTCGGCGCCGATCAGCCGGGCCGCCGCGACGAAGGGGTCGGCGTCGGCGTCGAACCCGGCGAGCACGCTCTCGACCACCACGTCCGCCCCGGACTCGTCGAGCACCCGCAGGACCCGTCGTCGCAGGTCGACGCGGTCGAGTCGACCGCGCACCGTCGCCGCCGCCCCGTAGCGGCGCGGGGCGTCCTCGCGCGGCCAGACGTCCCGGGAGAGGTTGCCCGGGGTGAAGCTGACCGCACGGAACCGGGCCCCGCCGAACGTCGCGGTCCGCGCCACCCGGGCCAGGGCGTCGAGCAGCTCGACGCACGCCTCGCCCAGCAGCGGCGTGGTCCAGGTGGGCGGGACCTCGTTCCAGAGTCCGCGGACGAGTTCCAGGACGGCGTCGGTGACCTCGTGCTCCAGTCCGTCCCCGAGGACGCCCTCCTCGCCGACCGCGAACCGCAGCACGGTCGCCGTGCCCTCCCCGGCGAGGCCGACGAGCCGCAGCCGCGCCGCGCGCTCGACCACCCCGGCGCTGCGACCCGGTCGCGCCTGGTCGACGAGGTGGCGGGCGACCCGGGTGGTCAGCAGCTGCACGGCGCCCAGCAGCCCCCGCAGCCCGGCGGCGTCGAGCTCGCCCGGGTGGTCCGGGCCCCCGACCAGCCGCACCACGACGTCGTCGGCCATCAGCGGGCCCGGTGCGCGAACAGCACGCCGCGCATTGTGGCGCACCCTAGGGTGGACGGCGTGGTGCAGGACGAGCGGCGACCGGTCGCGCGCCCGGAGCGGGTGGTGTGGAACCGGCTCGCGGAGCGGCGCGGCGAGTTGTTCAGCCGTGAGCTCGCCCCCGACCGGCACGCCTACTGGTGGGCGCGTCGGCACGACGGCGGGCCGGGTCGGCTCAACCGCTGGGTCGACCGGTTGCGCGACACCACCCTGGAGAACGTCCCGTACGTGGACCCGACGGCGGCGGGGGAGGGCGCCCGCGTGCTGCTGCTCCTGCACGAGCCGGCGGCCGACGCGGAGGACGGCAGCGGGTTCGTCAGCCGCTACGCGAACGACGCGGTGTCGGCCAACCTCTACCGGGCCGCCGACCGCGCGGGGCTGGGCCACGAGGTGACGCTCCACTGGCACCTCGTGCCGTGGTGGATCGCCAACCCGAACCACCATCCGCCGCGGCGTCTGGCCGACGAGGTGGTGCGCGCGAAGCCCCGGCTCGCGGAGTTCCTCGACCTGCTGGGCGCTCCTCCGGCCGAGGTCGTGCTGCTGGGCTCGCCGGCGGGGAAGGCGTGGGACGTGCTCGCCCGGCGTGCGGGCCTGCCGTGGCAGCTCACCACGGCCACCGTCTCCCGCGCGCCGCACCCGAACCCCCTGGTGCACGACCGGCTCGACCCCCTGACCGGGCGGCGCAACGGCGACCGGCTGGTCGAGGTGCTGCGGCACGCAGCGCAGCGGGCCCGCGGCGAGGTGGTCCCACCGGCCCGGACCTCCGGGCGACGTCCTTTCTAGGGGCCCGGAGGCACTCCGACCAGGGCCGCGACCGCGTGCGCCGCACCCCAGCTGGCGGTGACCCCGCCACTGGCGTGCCCGTAGGCGTGCACCACCCGGCCGGCCGCCAGGTTCTCGATCTCCAGGCGCATCGTCGGGCGGCTCGGCAGGAGGCCGGCGTCGATCCGCCGGACCCGCGCGTCGACCAGGGCCGGCTCCAGCTCACGGCACCGCCGCAGGACGTCCGACGCGAGCTCGCGGTCCGGTCGCTCGTCGTCGCGCCCGGTGACCCGCACCCCGCCCAGGTGCACGCGGTCGCGGTGCGGGACGACGGACACCCACCGGCGGGAGTCGGTGGTGTCGACGACGACGCGGTCCAGCCCGGGGTTGTCGGTCACGACGTACTGCGAGAACACCGGCCGCACCGTCGGGTCCGGGGTCAGGTCGCGGGCTCCCAGGCCGGAGGCGTTCACGACGACGGGTGCGGCCGCCAGCGGCTCGGCGAGGGTCGCCACGCGCTGCTGTCGCAACCGTCCACCGGTGGTGTCGAGCCGCTGGAGCAGCCAGGGGACGTAGCGGTCCATGTCGATCAGTGGGAGCCGGTAGCGCAGACCGGCGGTGAATCCGGCGGGCAGCTCGTCACGGGCCGCGTCGCGCAGGTCGGGGGAGAGGCGGGTGAGCGCGGGGAGATGACCCGATGTGTCGCTCGCGGTCAGGGTGAGGCCCTCGGCGAGGGTGACCCCGCTGTCCGGGACGCGGCTCAGGCCGCAGAACTCCTGCAGCGACCGGGCGGCCCAGGTGAGCGAGGTCTGGAGCGGGGCGTGCGGCGTCGGCGTCCACACCGCGGCCGCGCGGGCCGACGGCGTCTCCGCCGGATCGTCCGCCGTCCACACCTCGGTCCGCCACCCCGCGGAGGAGAGCACCACGGCCGTGGTCAGACCGATCACGCCGGCCCCCACCACGACCACCTCGGCGCGGGTCGGCGGCGGTGTCGGCACGGACGGACCGTAGCGACGGCGGGTTACGGGCCGGTTCCCCACGACGCCGAGTCACTCGAACGGACCTGTCGGTGCCGCGGAAGGATCGACGCAGGGTTCCAGAAGCGTAGGAACTATCCGTCATCCGACGAGCCCGGGAACGACGACGGCGCCCGGGCCGGGGGCCACGGGCGCCGTCGAGGTGCGGTCGATCAGGACTTGAAGGCGTCCTTGATCTTCTCGCCGGCCTGCTTGATGCTGCTCTTCGACTGGTCGGCCTTGCCCTCGGCCTCGAGGGACTCGTTGCCGACCGCGCTACCGGCGGTCTCCTTGACCTTGCCCTTGAGCTCCTCGCCCTTGTTCTCGGCCTTGTCGGCGCCGCTCATGGCGTCCCCTTCCGTGATGGGCGTCGGGTCGGTTCGACCCGCTCGGGCGCTGGGCTACCCGATCGTCAGGCCGGGGAACCGCCCTCCCCGTCCGCAGGGGTGGCCAGGATCCGGCGCCACCGCCGGTGCTCGGGGTCGAGCAGGTGCGCGGGCGGCTCCCCGCCCTCGAAGAGCTCGACGTCGTGCACGTCCTGGCCCGACCACGTGCCGACCACCCGCCCCGCCCGCACGACGACGGGTGCGATCCAGCCGGCGGCGCGGCTCACGCGGCCGCGGTGGACGGGCGCCAGGATCTCGGGACTGCGCGTTCCGGGGCCGAGCACCCACTGGTCGAAGGCCGGCAGGAAGCGGAGGCGGTCATCGGGTCCGGGCCCGTCGGCGAGCTCGTCCAGGTCGGCCGTGCGGGCGTAGCGCACCTCGCCGCCGTGGTCGGGGTGGACGGCGACCGGCGTGATCGTCCCGGCGTCGACGAGATCGGCGAACCAGCGCCGCAGGGTCGCCCGCCGGGTCGCGCCGCGCAGCAGCCAGGCGTCGAACGTGGCGGGGCTCGCGGGCCCGTAGGCGTCGAGGTAGGCCGGGATCACCCGTCGGGCGGCGTCGTCCGGGTCGGGCAGCGCCGCCCAGGGGGGAGCGACGAAGGTGGGCCGGCTCCCGCGCGGCGGGCCGTTGACCAGCAGCCCCTGCCACGCGAGCGGCTTCAGGACCGTCCCCCACCCCGAGGTGAGCCGGTCGGCCAGCTCGTTCGGGACGTGGGGTGCCGCCCCGGCCACCAGCTCGTCGCGGGTGTGCGGCCCGCCCTCGAGGAGCCCGCGCACCACCTCGGCGAGGCGGGCCACATCCGGGGCCGTCGCGAACTCGCGCTGCCACGATCCCTTCTCCCACGTCCGGGCGGCGGCGAGCAGGGCGAGCAGGTCCGGGGCGCGGGTGGCGTCGAGGACGTGCAGCGTGCCGCGGACGCTCCACGTGCGGACGAGGGAGCCGTCCGCGAGGCCCGCGCGCACCGTGGTCACGTCCGGGCCGCGCACCGCGACCGCGCGCTCGGCGGCGGAGCCGACCTGGGCCTGCACGCCGAGCAGACGCGCGACGACGTCCACGGCGCGGGCGGCGGGCTCGTCGGCCAGGAAGTGACGGACGGTCCGCCGGGCCAGCACGCGGTCCCGGCGGACGACGGGGACCTCGGCGCTCGCGGGACTCATCGCGGCGCTCGCCGGGACGGGCTCACCGCTGCTCGAAGCCGCGGAACCCCTCGGGCTCCCGCTCGGTGACGTCCACGCCGGTGACCTCGGCGCGCGCCGGGCCCTCGTGCGCCCACCGGACCAGCGCGTCCACCGCCGGGTCGTCGCCCTCGGCGACCATCTCGACCGTCCCGTCCGAGCGGTTGCGGACCCACCCGGAGACCCCGAGCCGGGCGGCCTCCTGCTCGGCGGTCGCGCGGAAGAACACACCCTGCACGGTGCCGTGGACGACGAGGTGACGAGCACTCATGCCGTGCTCCGTACCCTGGCGCGGAGCCGGTGACGCGGCTTGCCGCTGCCTCGAACATGTGTTCGACTGTAGCCCATGACCGCGGTGTTCACCCCCTCCCTGTTCGACGACCCGGGGCTCGGCGTCGGGCGGCCCGGCGACGTGTCGTGGTCCGGTGCGCACCGCACGGTGCTCGACGAGCGCTCGTGGGTGGACGTGGTGCCCGGGTGGCTCCCCGGCGCGGAGGAGTGGTTCTCCCGCCTCGTGCGGGAGGTGCCGTGGCTGCAGCGGCGCCGGCGGATGTTCGACCAGGAGATCGTGGAGCCGCGGCTCACCTGCGGCTGGGATCTCGCCGGCGCCCCGGCCCCGGCGGACGAGCTCGCCCCGCAGCTCACCGGGCGCTACGGCGAGGCGTTCGACCGGGTCTCGGCGAACTTCTACCGCGACGGCACGGACTCCGTGGCCTGGCACGGCGACCGGGTGCGCTTCACCCACCCGTCGCCGGTCGTCGCGATCGTCTCGCTCGGCGCGCCCCGGCGGTTCGGGCTGCGGCCGGTCGGGCCGGCGGGGGCGGCCGGACGGAGCGGCGGCGGCACCCGGTGGCTCACGGTGTGCGGGGGAGACCTGCTGGTGATGGGCGGCCGGTGCCAGCACGAGTGGCAGCACACGGTGCCGAAGGATCCGGGCGCCGGGCCGCGGATCAGCGTGACGTTCCGGCACTCCGACCCGGGGCCGGTGGCGGCGCGCTCGGAGCGGGCCCGGGAGGTCCCGGCGTGGGCGCTGCGCTGAGCCCGGCCGGGGGAGCGGTCAGACCGGGAGGTCGGACTCGTCGCCCTCGTCCCGCGACCCGACGATCCGCCGGTCGGCCTCGTCGATGCGCAGGTCGTTGATGCTCGCCTCCCGGCGGCGCATGAGGCCGTTGTCGGCGAACTCCCAGTTCTCGTTGCCGTAGCAG
This sequence comes from Actinomycetospora corticicola, assembly GCF_013409505.1. Classification (NCBI taxonomy): domain Bacteria; kingdom Bacillati; phylum Actinomycetota; class Actinomycetes; order Pseudonocardiales; family Pseudonocardiaceae; genus Actinomycetospora; species Actinomycetospora corticicola. The sequence continues at coordinate 1,155,925 of NZ_JACCBN010000001.1, forward strand.
CGCCACCACTGGCCGTCGGCGTCGCGGCACTCGTACTGGAAGCGCACGGCGATCCGGTTCCCGGCGAAGGCCCAGAGGGACTTGCGCAGCGCGTACTCCTGCTCGCGCTCCCACTTGCGGGTCAGGAACGCCACCACCTCGTCGCGTCCCCGCACCCACTCGCTGCGGTTCCGCCAGACGGTGTCGACGGTGTAGGCCAGGGCGACCTTCTCCGGGTCGCGGGTGTTCCAGGCGTTCTCGGCCGCCCGGACCTTCTTCGCGGCGGAGTCGGCGTCGAACGGGGGGAAGGGCGGGCGGGGTTCCTCGGTGGGGCTGCTCATGCTGATCAGCTCACCACGTCCGGGCGCCGTCGGGCGCGTCGCCGTCGGGACGGACCGGGGGCGGTGGGTAGCGTGCGGACCGCGAGCGGTGCCGAGCGACGGGGGACGGATGCGGGTTCTGGGCGTCGACCCCGGGCTGACCCGGTGCGGGCTCGGGATGGTCGAGGGAGTCCGGGGCCGCGAGGTCCGCGCGATCGCGGTCGACGTCGTGCGCACCCCGCCCGACGACGAGGTGGCGGCGCGGCTGGGGGCGATCGCGGACGCCGTCGAGAGCTGGATCGCGCGGTACCGGCCCGACGTCGTGGCCGTCGAGCGGGTCTTCAGCCAGCACAACGTGCGTTCGGTGATCGGAACGGCCCAGGCCGGCGGGGTGGTCGCGCTCGTCGCCGGGCGGGCCGGCCTCCCGGTCGTGTTCCACACCCCCTCCGAGGTGAAGGCGGCGGTGACCGGGTCGGGGCGGGCCGACAAGGCGCAGGTCACCGCGATGGTGACGCGGGTGCTCGCGCTCGACACGCCGCCGAAGCCCGCGGACGCCGCGGACGCCCTGGCCCTCGCCGTCTGCCACTGCTGGCGCGCGCCGATGGCCGCCCGCATGGCCGAGGCGCAGGCCCGGGCCGCCGAGCTGTCCCGCGTGCACACCGCGAAGCTCGCCGCCGCCACGCGCCGCCGCGGCACACGCTGACGCCGTATCCGCTGACGCCCTACGCGCCGACCGGGTCGTTCTCCCGATCGGGCGCGGCGGGTCTGCACCGAGGGTGTCGGACCCGCGCGGTAGCGTCCCGCGTCGAACAGGTGTTCGTGGTGCGGGGAGAGGTGGGCGATGATCTCGTCGGTGCGCGGTGAGGTCCTCTCGGTGGGGCTGGACCACGCCGTGGTCGAGGTCGGCGGCGTCGGGATGGCGGTCCAGGCCACGCCCACCACGCTCGCCGGGCTGCGGCGCGGGCAGGCCGCTCGGCTCGAGACCGCCCTGATCGTGCGGGAGGACTCGCTCACCCTCTTCGGCTTCGCCGACGCCGCGGAGCGGGAGCTGTTCGGCCTGCTGCAGACCGTCACGGGTGTCGGTCCCCGCCTCGCGCTCGCGACGCTCGCCGTGCTCGATCCGGCGGCCCTCTCGCGGGCGCTGGCCGACGGGAACCTCACCACCCTCATGAGCGTCCCCGGGATCGGCCGCAAGGGCGCGGAGCGCCTCGTCGTCGAGCTGCGGGACAAGGTCGCGCCGCCGGATCCGGTCGCCGACCTGCCGGCGGGCGCGGACGAGGCCGGGTTCGGCTCCGTCGTCGCCACGGGCACGATGCGCGACCAGGTGGTGGAGGCGCTCGTGGGGCTCGGCTTCGCGGCCAAGCCCGCCGAGAAGGCCGTCGACGAGACGGTGGGGGCGCTGGGCGAGACCGCCGGCTCGTCGGCCGTGCTGCGGGCGGCGCTGCACCGGCTCGGGCCGAACCGATGACCCGCCGGTGCGGCGGGGGCACCGCATGAGCGGCGACGAGCTCTCGGCCGACCTGGAGCGGGCCCTGGCCGCCACCCGGGAGGTCGGGGAGTCCGACCTGGAGAACCGGCTGCGGCCCGCCCGGCTCACCGAGTTCATCGGGCAGCCGCGGGTCCGCGAGCAGTTGGACCTCGTGCTGCAGGGGGCGATGCGTCGCGGTCGCCCGCCGGACCACGTCCTGCTCTCCGGTCCTCCCGGCCTGGGCAAGACGAGCCTCGCGATGATCATCGGCACCGAGCTGGGCAGCGGGGTGCGCATCACCAGTGGCCCGGCGCTCGAGCGGGCGGGCGATCTCGCGGCGATGCTGTCGAACCTCGTCGAGGGCGACGTCATGTTCATCGACGAGATCCACCGGATGGCCCGTCCGGCCGAGGAGATGCTCTACCTCGCGATGGAGGACTTCCGGGTCGACATCGTGGTCGGCAAGGGTCCGGGCGCCACGTCGATCCCGCTGGACGTCGCGCCGTTCACCCTCGTCGGCGCCACCACGCGCGCGGGGTCGCTGACCGGCCCGCTGCGCGACCGCTTCGGGTTCACCGGGCACATGGAGTTCTACGAGCCGTCGGACCTCGAGCTCGTCGTGGCCCGCAGCGCGCAGATCCTCGAGGTCGACCTGCAGCCCGACGGCGGCCGGGAGATCGCGCGCCGCTCCCGGGGCACGCCCCGCATCGCCAACCGGCTGCTCCGCCGGGTGCGTGACTACGCCGAGGTGCGGGCCGACGGGCGCGTCACCCGGGAGATCGCCCGGGCCGCCCTCGCCGTCTACGACGTCGACGAACTGGGCCTCGACCGGCTGGACCGTGCCGTGCTCGGCGCACTCGTGCGCTCGTTCGGCGGCGGCCCGGTCGGGGTGTCCACGCTCGCCGTCGCGGTGGGCGAGGAGCCCGGCACGGTGGAGGAGGTCTGCGAGCCCTACCTGGTGCGCGCGGGGATGCTGGCGCGCACCCCGCGGGGCCGCGTCGCCACCCCGGCGGCCTGGCGGCACCTGGGCGAGACGCCCCCGGAACCGGACGTCCGGGACGAACCGGATGGACAGGGCCCGCCGACACTCTTCGGCTGAGCTGGCAGACTCGGGGTGGACCCCACCCCGTACCCGCATTGGAGAGAGATGGACCTCCTCTTCCCCCTGCTGATCGTCTTCATGATCGGCATGATCTTCTTCTCGAACCGTCAGCGGAAGAAGCAGCAGCAGCAGCAGGAGAGCCTGCAGAACTCGATCTCGGTCGGCGACGTCGTCCTGATGACCTCCGGGATCAGCGGAACGGTCGTCGACACCGAGGACGAGCGCACCATCGACCTCGAGATCGCGCCCGACGTCATCACCACCTGGCTGCGTGCTGCGGTCCGCGAGAAGCTCTCCACCGAGGCCGAGGAGATCCTCCCGGTGGACGACGTCGAGGGCGACGAGCCCGTCGAGGCGCCGACCACCACGGCGGCCCCGGTCGTGGCCGGCGAGCCGCAGGACGCGCACCCGAACGGCAACGGCGTGTCGGCAGGCTCGAAGGAGTCCCGCAACAACTGAGCCCGTCCCTAGCGGACGCCGTCCGGGTGTCCGCCGCGGGCCGGGTGCGGTCGCCGTCGGAGGGTGGTCCTACCCTGCGGTGAGGTCCTTCGTGGGCCGCCGCGGCCTCGTGCCGCGGCGCCCCGCGGGGCGGGCGTGGCGAGATCGACGCCGGCTCGCGGGGCCGACCCGAGGACACGATCCCGCCTCACCCAGGAGTTCGCAGCGTGGCCCCTCCCACCGTCCGGTTCCGGCCCGGGCGCTACCTGGCCGTCTTCGTGGCCATCGTGGCGGTCCTGTACGGCCTGGTGTTCCTCACCGGCGACGGTCGGCCCACCCCGAAGCTCGGCATCGACCTGCAGGGCGGCACGCAGGTGACGCTCACCGCGCGCACCGAGACCGGGGCCGCGCCGACGCCCGACCAGCTGAACCTCGCGCGCCAGATCATCGAGCAGCGCGTGAACGGCCTGGGCGTCACCGGCGCGGAGGTCGTCCAGAACGGCAACAACCTCGTCATCACGGTGCCCGGCACCTCCGGGGACCAGGCCCGGAGCCTCGGCCAGACCGCGCGGCTGTACTTCCGGCCCGTCGTCAGCGGCCCGGTCGCCGCCGCGCCGCAGGCCCAGAACGGGCAGCAGGGCCAGCAGAACGGGCAGCAGGGCCAGACCGGCCAGCAGCAGGGCTCGACCGGCCAGCAGCAAGGCGGCACCGGTGGCGCCGGTGCGGCCACGCCGGGGCAGGCGCCCGCCGGGCAGGCCGTGCGGCTCCCGGCCCAGCAGCCGACCCCGCCGTCGCCGTCCCCGTCGCCCGGGGGCGGCACCTCGCAGGACCCGCGCCTGGCCGCGGCCATCGCGCAGGCCAAGGAGACCCGGCAGAGCACCGACCCCACGGTGCAGGCCCGGGCGCTCGCCACGCTCAACTGCGCCGCGGACGACCCGCTGCGCGGCTACGACGACCCGACGCGGCCCCTCGTGGCGTGCGACCGCGACGGGGCCGCCAAGTACGTGCTCGGTCCGTCGATCCTCTCCGGCACCGAGGTCGCCGGCGCGAACAGTTCGCCGAACCCGCAGGGCGCGGGCTACGTCATCGACGTGACCTTCAAGTCCGAGGGCGCCGGCATCTGGGCGCAGTACACCAGCGCGAACATCGGTCAGGCCGTCGCCTTCGTGCTCGACTCCGAGGTCGTCTCGGCCCCGGTGATCCAGGCGGCCCAGCCCGCCGGCAACTCCCAGGTCAGCGGCAACTTCAACCAGCAATCCGCGCAGGACCTCGCGAACGTGCTGCGATACGGGTCGCTGCCGCTGTCGTTCGACACCTCGGACGCCCAGACGATCTCGGCGACCCTCGGGCTCGCCTCGCTGGAGGCCGGGCTGATCGCCGGAGTGATCGGCCTGATCCTGGTGTTCGTCTACTCCCTCTTCTACTACCGCGCGCTCGGCGTCCTGACGATCCTGTCGCTGGTCCTCTCCGGTCTCATCGTCTACGCCGTGCTCGTGCTGCTCGGTCGCAGCATCGGCTTCACGCTCGACCTCGCCGGCGTCGCCGGGTTCATCGTCGCGATCGGCATCACGGCGGACTCGTTCGTCATCTTCTTCGAACGGATCAAGGACGAGATGCGGGAGGGCCGGAGCTTCCGGTCCGCCGTGCCCCGCGGGTGGACGCGCGCGCGGCGCACGATCCTCTCCGGGGACGCCGTCAGCTTCCTCGCGGCCGTCGTGCTCTACGTCCTCGCCGTCGGCCAGGTCCGCGGCTTCGCGTTCACCCTGGGCATGTCGACGATCCTCGACCTCATCGTCGTCTTCCTGGTCACGCACCCGCTGCTGGCGCTCGCCTCGAACTCGAAGCTGTTCGCGAGCCCGGCGTGGTCGGGCCTGGGCAAGGTCGCCAACCAGTCCGGGTCGTCCGGCCCGCGTCCCGGGTCGTCCCCCCGGGTGGGTGCCCGGCCCGGCGGGACCCGCAGCAGCAGCACCCGTTCCCGCTCGACCACGCGCAGCGGCTCCGGCCGCGGAGGTGCCCGATGACCCGCGCAGGCGGCCGCAACGGCCGTGACGCCCGCGACGACGAGCCCGAGGACCTGGTGTCCGACGACGCCGACCTCGACGTCGACGACGCCTCCGACGACGACGTCGAGCCGGCTCCCGCCCGGCGGGTCAAGCGCAGTCGGCTCGACTCGCTCTACGAGGGCAACGGCGGCCTCGACATCGTCGGCCGCTCGAAGACCTGGTATGCGGTCTTCGCCGGGATCGTCGTGGTCTGCCTGCTCTCGATGATCCTGCGCGGCTTCAACTTCTCGATCGACTTCGAGGGCGGCACGTCGGTGCAGTTCCCCGCGCGGGGGGCGACCGGGGTGGCCGAGGTCAGTCAGGTCCAGCAGGTCTTCGACCAGTCGGTCGGTCGGCCCGCCGAGACGGTGCAGACCGCGGGCGCCGGCGACAACGCGACGATCATCGTCAAGTCCGACCGCCTCTCGCAGGCCGAGGTCGTCGCGCTCCGGCAGGCGCTGTTCGACCGCTTCCAGCCACTGGACACGGCGGGCGTCCCCGACCAGAACGCCGTCAGCGACAGCGCCGTCAGCGCGAGCTGGGGCGGGGAGATCACCCGGCAGGCGCTGATCGCGCTCGTGGTGTTCCTCGTGCTCGTCGCGATCTACCTGGCGTTCTACTTCGAACGGCGGATGGCCCTCGCGGCGCTCATCGCGCTGGCGAACGACATCATCGTGACGGCGGGCGTGTACTCGCTCATCGGCTTCGAGGTCTCGCCCGCGACGGTGATCGGTCTGCTGACCATCCTCGGGTTCTCGCTCTACGACACGGTGGTCGTGTTCGACAAGGTCCGCGAGAACACCCGCGGGCTGCAGAGCCTCACGCGGCGCACCTACGCCGAGGCGGCCAACCTCGCGGTCAACCAGACGCTGATGCGGTCCCTCAACACGTCGCTGATCGCCGCCCTGCCGCTGATCGGCCTGTTCGTCGTCGGCGTCGTGCTGCTCGGGGTCGGCGTGCTGGGAGACCTGGCGCTCGTGCAGCTGGTCGGCACGATCATCGGTGCCGCCTCCTCGGTCCTGCTCGCGACGCCGATCGTGGTCGACCTCGCGATGCGCGACCGGGTGTGGGTCCAGCAGGCGCAGCGCGTCGCGGCCCGGCGGGCCAAGAATGCGCGGAAGGCCGAGGGCGGCGACACGGCCGCCGGCGAGCACACCGAGGTCATCGACACGCGCGCCGTGGCGGCGGCCGGCGCCGGGGCCTCCTCCCGCCCGGTCGTCGACGGCCGGGCGTCGGCGCCCCGTCCCGGGGCTCGGCCGGCGGGCAAGTCGGGTCGGCCGAGCGGCAAGCGTCGCCGGTGAGCCCGAGCACCGACCGCGGGACCGTCGAGCAGTTCTTGCGGGCGGTCCCCGACTTCCCCGAGCCGGGCATCCGGTTCTGGGATCTCACGCCCGTGCTGGCCGACGCCGAGGGGCTCGCCGCCACCACCCGGCTGCTCAGCGAGCCGGTGGCGGACGCCGCGGTCGACGTCGTCGTCGGGATCGAGGCCCGCGGGTTCCTGCTGGGGGCCGCGGTGGCGCAGGCCCTCGGGCTCGGGATCGTGCCGGTCCGCAAGCAGGGCAAGCTGCCCGCCGTCGCCGCGTCGCGGTCCTACGACCTGGAGTACGGCTCGGCCACGCTGGAGCTGCCCGCCGGTGTCCTCGCCGCCGGCACCCGCGCCCTGCTCGTCGACGACGTGCTCGCCACCGGTGGCACCGCCGCCGCGGCCAGCGAGTTGGTGGAGAGCTGCGGCGCCCACGTCGCGGCCCTCTCCGTCGTGCTCGAGCTCCCGGCGCTCTCCGGCCGCGCCCGTCTCGGCGACCGCCCGCTCCACGCGGTCCTCGAGCGCTGACCGCGGCCGTCTCCTGCCGCGAGACGTACACCAGGCACCCTCGCGCGCTCCGGAGGCTGCCTGGCGTGACCCTCGGCGGCCCGTCGGGCGGGAGGGGATTGACCACATCCGGTCGGGGAACTCCTCCCACGGCTCCACGAATTGTTTCGCACAGCTAACATTCAGGGCGGCCGAGCGAGGGAGGACGATGACCATCCAGGCGACCGGTCGCCCCACCGACACCCGGGACGACGAGCCGCAGGAGCCCGCGACCCCGACGACGCCCGAGGTCCGCGAGACACGGGCGCCGGCCACGGTGCGGACGCGCGACCGTCTGCTCGCCTCCGACCCCGGTCACGTGCGCCTCGCACTCGCCAGCCGGGCGGCCGTGTCGCTCGCGCTCTCCCTGGCGGCGTCCGCGGTCCTCGCCGCGGTGCTGGGCCTCGCCGGAACGCAGGCGATCATCGTGCTGGTCCTCGGCGCCGTGCTCACCATGATCACCACCTTCACGGCCGCCGACCCCACCCCGGGCGGCCGGGCGATCACGCACGTGAGCCTGCCGGTGGCGATGCTGGTCGGCATCACGCTGAGCACGCTGGTCGACAAGCACCGGGTGCTGTCGCTCTCGCTCTTCGTCGTCGTGATGTTCGCGGTGGTGTGGGTGCGCCGCTTCGGGCCGCGGGCCTTCGCCTGCGGGATGGTCGCGTGGATGGGCTATTTCATCGCCCTGTTCCTGCAGCTGTCGTTCGCGCAGCTCCCGACCGTGCTCCTCGCGGTCGCGACCACCACCGTGCTGCTGCTCGTGATCGCCCTGGTCCTGGTCCCGCAGCGCCCGGCCCGGCGCCTGCGTCGGATGGTCGACTCGTTCGGCGCGCGGGTCCGGATCGCGCTCGCCGAGCACCGGGACCCCGCGCTGCGCCCGTCCTGGCGGCGCGGCGACGAGACGGCGCGCGACCGCGCTGTCCTGCGGGTCAACGAGGCCGCCGTGCTGGTCGACGGTCAGCTCGCGATCCCCGGCTCGCTCGCCGCCCCGGCCCGCGCGGCCGACGTGCGCGCGGCGGTCATCCGGGCCGAGGCCGCCCTGTCCCGGGCGCTGGACGACACCGACGACGTGGCCGCCGAGCAGGCCGTCACGGCCGCGCTCGCCGACCTCGACACCGTCCTGGACGACGACCGGGCCGGCCGTCCACGCCCCGACGACGGGACCGGCGAGCCGGCGCCCTTCACCCCGGCCGCGGAGCTGTTCGCGGGCTTCCTGCCCGGCAGCGCCATCACGGTCGGGCCGATGGTGGCCCCGGAGGACGAGGCGCAGCCCGGGACGGGACGCGCCACGGGGATGCTCCTGAGCACCCGGCAGGCCTGCCAGATCGCGCTGGCGGGGGGCCTGGCGATCGCCCTCGGCGATGCGGTGTCGGGGCAGCGCTGGTATTGGGCGGTACTCGCCTGCTTCCTGGCGTTCACCGGCACGGCCACCGCGGCCGAGACCATCCGCAAGGCGGTCCAGCGCACGGTGGGCACCCTGGTCGGTGTCGTGGTCGCCCTCGTCGTGGTGCCGTGGCTCGGGAACTCCACCGCCGTCGCGCTGACCGTGATCCTGGTGGCGCTCTTCGTCGGCTTCTACCTCTTCCGCGTGTCCTACACGTCGATGGCCTTCGCGGTGACCCTCATCGTCGCCGAGCTCTACGAGATGCTCGGCACCTACTCCGACGGCCTGCTCGCGCTGCGGGTGGGGGAGACCGCCCTGGGTGCCGTGATCGGCGGCGTCGTCGCGGTCTCGTTCCTGCCGATCACCGCCATGCGGGCCGAACGGCAGGCCCGCGCCCGGCTCGCCGAGGAGCTGCGGGCGGCCACCGCCGACGTCGCCGCGGTGGTGCGCGGCGAGACCGAGGACGGCCCCGGCCGCCCGGATCTGCACGCCCGGGCCCGAGCGCTCGACGCCGCGGTGCACCAGCTCGCGCTGATCGGGGTGCCGCTCTCGCTGCGCTTCTCCCCGGGCGGGGCCCGCCGGCGCCCGACGCTCGCCCGCCGGCTCGCCGCGTGGGTGCGGTGCGCGGTGCGGGTCCGCGCCCTCGTCGAGGCCGCGCTCGAGCTCGAGCGCACCCGACGGTCGGACCCGACGGTGCGCCACCAGCGCGTCGGCGCCGCCACGCGGGCCGTCCAGGGGCTCGTCGACGCCCTGGCCGAGGGCCGCGGGCCCGGCGAGCACCGTCATCGGGCCTGGGACGACGGCCCCGACGACGTCCTCACCGAGCTCTCCGCCCTGCACGGCGCCCTCGTGGCCCTGCACGAGATCGACCCGCAGGCCGCGGGGGAGGCCCCCGCGGCGCCGGAGGCGCCCGCCCCCGCCGTCGGGAAGGAGGCCGGGGTACGGGGCCGCGTCGTCGACACCGACGGGTCCGGCCTGCCCGCCGTCGTCACGGTGGTCGACCCGCACGGCAGCCAGCGGGCGCGGGTCCGCACCGGCGGCGACGGCTGCTTCGCCCTCGACGTTCCCGACGACGGGTGGTGGCAGATGGTCGTCGCGGCCGACGGTTACGCCCCGTACGCCGGGCGGATCGCGGGCGGGACCCACGACGTGGTGGTGCTGCGCCCGTCCCGCACCGCCCGCCGTTGAACGACCGCTCACCGGACGGCGGTCCCGGCGTGGCACGGGCCACCGCCCCGGGGGGACCGGACGGCGACGTCGGCGGACGCCGGTGGTCCTCCTGACCTACGCTGAACTGATTCCGGTGTGCACGATTGCCGGGATGTGCAGGGGGCCGTTCCAGCGGAGGTGACCGTGAGCCAGGACGTGGGGCCGGTCGAGACGGTCAGTGACGGTGCGGCCGACGGCGTCGACGCGCCCGGGGAGCCGACCGTCGGGTCGAGCGAGCCGCGCGAGGCCCGTCGTCTGGAACCGGTCGGGGGCACCACCACCGGCCGGCCGCGGTCCGCGACGCGGCGGGTGCGGGCCCGCATCGCCCGCCGGATCACCGCGCAGCGCAGCGGGCCGGTCAAGCCGGTGCTCGAACCCCTCGCCACGGTCCACCGGGAGCTCCACCCGAGTGCCGACCTCGCGATCCTGCAGCGCGCGTACGACACCGCGGAGGCCTTCCACGAGGGCCAGATGCGCAAGTCCGGCGACCCCTACATCACCCACCCGCTCGCCGTCGCGACGATCCTCGCCGAGCTGGGCATGGACACCACGACGCTGACCGCGGCGCTGCTGCACGACACCGTCGAGGACACCGACTACTCGCTCGAGCGCCTGGCGGCCGACTTCGGCGCCGAGGTGGCGCACCTCGTCGACGGCGTCACGAAGCTCGACAAGGTCCAGCTCGGGGCGGCGGCCGAGGCCGAGACGATCCGCAAGATGGTCGTGGCGATGGCGCGCGACCCGCGGGTGCTCGTCATCAAGCTGTCCGACCGGCTGCACAACATGCGCACGATGCGCTTCCTCAAGCCGGAGAAGCAGGCCAAGAAGGCGCGCGAGACGCTCGAGGTGCTCGCCCCGCTGGCGCACCGGCTCGGGATGTCGACGGTGAAGTGGGAGCTGGAGGACCTCGCGTTCGCGATCCTGCACCCCAAGCGCTACGACGAGATCGTCCGTCTCGTCGCCGACCGGGCCCCCAGCCGCGACACCTACCTGCGCACCGTGATCGACGAGGTGTCCGGCCAGCTCGAGGCCGCGCGGGTGAAGGCCGAGGTGCTCGGCCGCCCGAAGCACTACTACTCGATCTACCAGAAGATGATCGTCAAGGGTAAGGACTTCGACGACATCCACGACCTGGTGGGCGTGCGCATCCTCGTCGAGGACGTGCGCGACTGCTACGCCGCGATGGGCATGGTGCACGCCCTCTGGCAGCCCATGCCGGGCCGCTTCAAGGACTACATCGCCCAGCCGCGCTTCGGCGTGTACCAGTCGCTGCACACCACGGTGATCGGGCCGGACGGGCAGCCGCTCGAGGTGCAGATCCGCACCCACGAGATGCACCGCACGGCGGAGTTCGGCATCGCCGCGCACTGGCGCTACAAGGAGACGAAGGGCAGCCACAACTCCGGCGGCCTCGAGCTCGACGAGATGGCCTGGATGCGCCAGCTCCTCGACTGGCAGCGGGAGGCGGCCGACCCGGGCGAGTTCCTGGAGTCGCTGCGCTACGACCTCGCCACCCGCGAGATCTTCGTGTTCACGCCGAAGGGCGACGTGATCACGCTGCCCGCCGGCTCCACCCCGGTCGACTTCGCGTACGCGGTGCACACCGAGGTCGGGAACAAGTGCATCGGCTCGCGGGTCAACGGCCGGCTGGTCGCGCTCGAGCGGCAGCTCGAGAACGGTGAGGTCGTCGAGATCTTCACCTCGAAGGCCGAGAGTGCGGGGCCGTCGAAGGACTGGATCGGCTTCGTCTCCTCGCCGCGCGCGAAGCAGAAGATCAAGCAGTGGTTCGCCAAGGAGCGTCGCGAGGAGGCGATCGAGGAGGGCAAGGACTCGATCACTCGCGAGGCGCGCCGCACCGGTCTGCCGCTGCAGCGCCTGGTCTCCGCCGACTCGATGGGTGCCCTCGCCCGCGAACTGCGCTACGTCGACGTCACCGCGCTCTACGCCGCGGTGGGGGAGCACCACGTCTCCGCGCGGCACGTGGTGCAGCGTCTCGTCGCCCTGCTGGGCGGGGTCGAGCAGAACGAGGACGAGCTCGCCGAGCGCGCCACCCCGTCGACGGTCCAGCGCCGCCGCGGCACCGGCGACGTCGGCGTGGTGATCAACGGGGTCGACGACGACTCCGGCAGCTCGTCCGACCTCTGGATCAAGCTCGCCCGCTGCTGCACCCCGGTGCCTGGCGACGAGATCCTCGGCTTCGTCACCCGCGGCGGCGGCGTCTCGGTGCACCGCACCGACTGCACCAACGCCGACGACCTGCGCTCGGAGCCCGAGCGGCTCGTGGACGTCAGCTGGGCCTCGTCGTCGACCGCGGTCTTCCTCGTCGCGATCCAGGTGGAGGCGCTCGACCGGCACCGCCTGCTCTCCGACATCACGAAGGCGCTGGCCGACGAGAAGGTCAACATCCTCTCGGCGTCGGTCACCACGTCGCGCGACCGGGTCGCGGTGAGCCGGTTCTCGTTCGAGATGGGCGACCCGAAGCACCTCGGACACGTCCTGCGGGTGGTCCGCAACGTCGAGGGCGTCTACGACGTGTACCGGGTGACGTCGGCCAGCTAGGTGCGCGGAGCGCTCGTGAGCAGAAAAGGTCGTGATAGCGACCGTTTCTGCTCACCTGCTGAGCTTGCTCAGCACCTCGGCGAGGTCGTCCATCGCCCGGTCGCGGGCCTCCGGAGCGAGGTGTGAGCACCACAGCGGCGCCTGGCTCATCGTCGCGTGCATGGCCTGCAGCGTGGCGTCCACCGAGACGACGCTGAACTCCCCGGCGTCGACCCCGGCGGTGATCTCGCGGCGGAACACCAGGTCGTGGCGCCGACGGAGCTCGCGGATGCGGTCGCGCAGCGCGGCGGGCCACGAGTCGGGGACGAGGAAGAGCCGCAGCGCCGCCGGGTACTCCTGCACCGCGATCGCGATGTGTGCCCGCAGCAGCGCCCGCAGCCGCTCCGGCCGGGACGCCTCGGCGAGCGACCCCGCCAGGGCCTCCAGCCGCTCGGTCCAGTCCGTCCCCAGCGTCTCGATCGCCGCCGTCGCCAGCTCGTCCTTGCCGGCGAAGTAGTAGTAGAGCGAGCCCTTCGTGACGTCGAGGCGCTCGGCGACCTCCTCGAGCGTCGTCGCCTCGTAGCCGCGCTCGCCGAACACCTCGGCCGCGACCGCCACGATGCGCCGCACGCGCTCGTCGCGCTTGCGCTGGACCCGGCTCACGGCGGCCATGCTAACCGACGATTCATCTCTTGACTCCTGGGTCAGAATTCGGCACGTTCGTCAGCATCGAGGACGGAGGCCGACGATGGACTTCGAGCTCACCGACTCCCAGCGTCGCGTCCGCGACACCGCCCGGGAGATCGCGACGAGCACGCTGCTGCCGGGGTACGCGGACCGCGAGCGGGCCGGCCGCATCGAGCCGGCGCTGCGCCGCGAGCTCGGCGGGCTCGGGCTGATCGCGCCGGAGCTGCCGTCCGCGCTGGGCGGCCGCGACAGCGACCGGGTCACCACCGGCCTGATCTGCGAGGAGATCGGCCGGGGCGACATCAACGTGGCCTACCTGCAGGTCGTCGGCTCGCTGGTGGGCCAGATCCTCGCCGGCCACGCCCCGGAGCTGGCCCGCGAGTGGGTCCCGCGGATCACGGCGGGGGAGGAGATCGTCGGGATCGGCCTCACCGAGCCGCACGGCGGCTCCGACGCGGGGGTACCGCGGATGACGGCCGTTCCCGACGCCGGGTGCTGGCGGCTGGACGGGGTCAAGTCGCTCTCGTTCGCGGCGGACGCCGCCGCGGTCGTCGTCTTCGCCCGCACCGACCCGTCGTCGGGACGGGGGAAGGGCATCTCCGCGTTCCTCGTGCCGCTCGACGCGGACGGGGTGACCCGGGAGGACTACCCGGACATCGGGACCACTGCGGTCGGGCGCGGGGCGGTGCACCTCGACGGCGTGCGGATCCCCGGGTCGAACCTGATCGGCGCCGAGGGCGCGGGGTTCGGGCCGGTGATGCAGGGCTTCGACTTCAGTCGGGCGCTGATCGGGCTGCAGTGCCTCGGGGCGGCGGAGCAGTCGGTCGACGAGACGTGGGAGTACGTCAGCGGTCGGGAGGCGTTCGACCGGCCGCTGTCGACCCGGCAGGGCGTCGCCTTCCCGCTCGCGGAACAGGACACCTACCTCGCCGCCGCGCGCCTGCTCTGCCTGGAGACGCTGTGGCGCAAGGACACCGGCCGGCCGCACACCGCCCAGGCCGCGATGTGCAAGTGGTGGGCCCCGAAGGCGGCCCACGAGGCGATCACCGCCTGCCTGCTGCTGCACGGGCAGTACGGCTACCGGCGGGAGCTGCCGTTCGACCAGCGGATGCGCGACGTCCTCGGTCTCCAGATCGGCGACGGCACCGCCCAGATCATGAAGCTCGTCATCGCGCGCCAGCGCGTGGGCCGGGCGCTCGCACCCTAGGGAGGCACACGATGGGAAGACACGACGGGAACGTCGCGATCGTCACCGGCGCCGGGCGCGGCATCGGCCGGGCGATCGCGGAGACGCTGGCGGCCGAGGGCGCCACGGTGGTCGCGACCGACGTCGACGAGGGGTCGGCGAAGGACACCGCGGCGGCCGTCGGCGGCACCGGTATCGCGGCCGACGTGAGCGACCGGGCCGCGGTCGACGCCCTGGTCGCGCAGGTCCGCGAGCAGCACGGGCGGATCGACGTCCTGGTCAACAACGCCGGCTACGACGAGGTCGGGCCGTTCGTCGACTCCGACCCCGACCGCTGGGGCCGCATCATCGGGATCAACCTGGTCGGGGTGCTCAACACCTGCCACGCGGTGCTGCCGGTGATGGTCGAGCAGCTGCGCGGCGCGGTGGTGAACCTCGGGTCGGACGCCGGGCGGGTCGGTTCCTCCGGGGAGGCGGTCTACTCCGCGGCAAAGGGCGGGGTCATCGCGTTCACCAAGACGATCGCGCGGGAGACCGCCCGCCACCAGGTGCGGGCGAACTGCGTGTGCCCGGGTCCGACGGACACCGCCCTCTTCGCCTCCGTGGTCGAGGGCAACGATCGGCTGCGCGACGCGCTGATCAAGGCGATCCCGATGCGCCGGCTCGCCCAGCCCGCGGACCTGGCCCCGATGGTCTCGTTCCTCGCCTCCGACGAGGCCGGCTTCGTCACCGGCCAGACCGTCAGCGTCAGCGGCGGGATGTCGATGTCGTGAGCTACACCTACGACCCCACCGCGTACCGCCGGTACTTCGAGCACTCCTTCACCTACCTCGCCGGGTTCCGGCGCACCGCGAGCCGGTACGCCGAGCGCCCGGCGATCACCGACCCGTCGTCCGGACGGACGTGGACCTACGCCGAGCTCGCCGTCGACGTCGACCGGCTCGCCGCCGGTCTCGCGGCGGCCGGGGTACGCGCCGGCGACGTCGTCACCTACCAGCTCTACAACTCGCCGGAGTTCGCGCGGCTCTACCTCGCCACGCAGGCGCTGGGGGCCGTGGGCTCGCCGATCAACTTCCGCCTGGCCGCCGGCGAGGTCGCGCACGTGCTCGCCGACAGCGAGCCGCGGGTGTTCCTCTACGACGCGACGCTGCAGGACACGGTGGCCGAGGCGCTGCGCCGCAGCCCGCACCGACCCGACGTCGTGATCGCGCTGACGCCGGGGGAGGAGCTCGCGGACCTTCTCCCGGACGACGGCGCGGTGCCGGTCCCGGAGCGGACCGTGTACGACGAGACGACCCGGCTCTACACCTCGGGCACCACGGGGATGCCGAAGGGCGTGCCGCTGAACAGCCTGGTCGAGGTGTTCAGCGCGCACGACGTGGCCATGCACTTCCCGCTCGGCCCCGAGGACGTCACGCTCAACATGACGCCGTGGTTCCACCGCGGCGGGCTGTACTCCGGGGGCCCGAACCCGGCGTTCTACGTCGGCGCGCAGGTGGTGCCGCTGCGCGCGTTCGACGCCGACGTCGTGCTCGACCTGGTCGAACGACACGGCCTGACCTTCCTGATCGGGGCGCCGACCAACCTCGCGATGCTCGCCGCCGCGCAGGAGGCCCGGCCGCGCGACCTGACGTCGTTGCGGGGCATCGTGACGATGGGGGCGCCGCTCGAGCGCGAGGCGTGCCTGCGCTACCAGTCCGTGCTGACGCCGAACATCTTCAACGGCTACGGCACCACCGAGTCGTTCTGGAACACGTTCCTGCGTCCGGCCGACCTGCCCGGACACGCCGGGGCGGCGGGGCGGGCGTGCACCGACGACGAGGTGCGGGTGGTCGCGATCGGCGGCGGTCCGGGCGAGGAGGTGCCGAAGGACGCGGAGACGGTCGGCGAGGTCGTCGTGCGCTCGCCGAAGGCGGGCTACGCCTACGTCAACGTCCCCGAGCAGGAGCGCGCGAAGTTCGACGACGACGGGTGGATCCACCTCGGCGACCTCGCGACGTGGGACGCGGGGGAGTTCGTGACGATCGTCGGGCGCGCCGACGACATGCTCGTGTCCGGCGGCGAGAACGTGCACCCGGTGCAGGTCGAGGAGGCCCTCAACGAGCTCCCGGGGGTGGCCGACTCGCTGGTGGTGGGCGTGCCGGACGAGCGGTGGGGACGGCGGGTGGTGGCCTACGTCGTGCGGGCCGACCCCGCGCTGACCGCGGCCGACTGCGAGGCCCACTGCCGGGACCACCCGATGCTCTCGCGGTACAAGCGTCCGCGCGGCTACCGGTTCGTCGACACCCTGCCGCTGACCGCGACCGGGAAGAAGATTCACTACCGGGCGACCGAGCAGGCGGCCGCGGACGTCGCGGCCGGCCTGTTCACCGAGGTGCGAGGAGGCACGGATGTCCTTCGATGACTACCAGCAGCTGCTGTTCGAACGCCGCGACCACGGCGTCCTGCTCATCACGATCAACAACCCGGAGAAGTACAACGCCACCGACGAGGTGCTCCACGGCGAGCTCGCCCGGGTGTGGCGGGACGTCGACGCGGACGCGGACGTGCGGGTCGCGGTGGTGACGGGCGCCGGGAAGGCGTTCTCCGCCGGGGGCGACCTCGCGATGGTCGAGCGGATGACGGGGGACCACGCGCGGGTCTCGCACATGCTCAAGGAGATGTCGCAGCTCGTCTACAACATCATCGACTGCGAGAAGCCGGTCGTCTCGGCCATCAACGGGGTCGCCGTCGGGGCCGGTGTGGTGGTGGCGCTGCTCGCGGACGTCGCGATCGCCGCCGAGGACGCGAAGCTCGGCGACGGCCACGTCAAGCTCGGCGTCTCCGCGGGCGACCACGCCGCGATCATCTGGCCACTCCTGGCCGGCATGGCGAAGGCGCGCTACTACCTGCTGACCGGCGAGATGGTGACCGGGGCCGAGGCCGAGAAGCTGGGCATGGTGGCGAAGGCGCTGCCGCGCGACCAGGTGCTCGACGAGGCGCTGCGGGTCGCGGACGTGCTGGCGACCGGGTCGCAGCAGGCGATCCGGCTGACGAAGAAGTCGCTGAACAACTGGCTGCGGGCCATGGGACCGACCTTCGACCAGTCCGCCGCCTACGAGATGCTCTGCTTCCTCGGCCCGGACGTGCCCGAGGGTGTGGCGGCGTTGCGGGAGAAGCGTGCGCCCGTGTGGCCTTCGGCCAGGTGAGCAGAAAGTGGGGTCATAGGCCCACTTTCTGCTCACCTGCGGGTACCGCACCTCCATGAGCGCACGCGAGCTCGCCCGCGACTTCGTCGCCGGCGTGATGGAGCACGACTTCGACCGGATGCACGCGGCGCTGGCCCCCGACGCGACCTGGAGCGTTCCGGGCGACCACGGCATCTCCGGGGTCGCCCGGGGTGCCGACGCCGTCGTCGAGCGGGCCCGCGCGGTCGCGGCCGGCGGCGTGGCGATCCGACTGCAGTACGAGCTCACCGGCTGGGACCGGGTCGCGGTGCTGCTGCACAACACCGGCGAGCGGAACGGGACGGTGCTCGACGAGCAGGTCGTCATCGTGTTCACGATCGCCGACGGGAAGATCGCGGCGGCGGAGAACCTGATCTCCGACGTACCCGGCCTGGAGGCGTTCTTCCACGTGGGTTCCTGACGGCGGGTCGGCCGACCACGAGCCGGACCACCGACTGCACCTGGAGGGCAGCCAGGGTCGCCGGCACCGACGCGCCCACCCGTCGGCCCGGGCATCGGACCGCGGCCGTGCGCCGCGGACCAGCAATCGATCCCGGGGTGCGGTGGCCCGCTCGAGAGAGTGGCCGTAGCGCTCCAGGAACCGGCGACAGCGGCATGACGTCGAGGGCCCCGGTCGACGCGCAGTGCCGGGACCTGGTCCGAGGGGAGTCCTCGAAGCTCCGGTATGAAGAAGCTAGGCTGCGAGTATGAGCGCGGAGAGGGTCACGGTGAGCCTGCCGGCCGAGGTGCTGGCCCAGGCCCGTGGTGCCGTGGCCGCCGGAGAGGCGGAGAGCGTGTCGGCCTACGTCGCCCAGGCGCTGGCGGCGCGTCAGTCGAAGGCGCGGGCGTTGGCCCGGCTCGACGAGGTGCTCGGGGGGCGGCCGTCGGTCGCGGCGCTGAACGAGGTGCGCGCCCAGCTCGGCCTCCCGTTGCTCCCGACGGCGTGATCGGTGGCCGGGTCCTCGACCTGTCCGCCCTGTTGGCCTTCGCCGAGCGGCGGTCGGTCTACGCCGACGCCCTGGTGTGGACCGCCGTCGAGGAGGACGTCGTCCTGCTGATGCCCTCCAGTGCCTGCGGTCTGGCGTGGGCCCGTCTCGACGACCGCGCGCGCCCGGTCCTCGAGGTCCTGCTCGGTCTTCCGGTCGCGGTCGCCGACGACCTCGGTGCCGGTCGCGCCCGCGAGATCGGTCAGCTCCTCCGCGGACGAGACGGGCGCC
Source organism: Actinomycetospora corticicola (assembly GCF_013409505.1). Taxonomy (NCBI): domain Bacteria; kingdom Bacillati; phylum Actinomycetota; class Actinomycetes; order Pseudonocardiales; family Pseudonocardiaceae; genus Actinomycetospora; species Actinomycetospora corticicola. The sequence goes on from NZ_JACCBN010000001.1 coordinate 1,174,553, forward strand.
TGGACATCGCCCATGCGGCTGTCTGTTCGCGCCAGCGCGGCTGGCCACTCGTCACCACCGAGCCCGAGAGCTACGCGGTCCTCGACGTCGATCTCGAGATCGAACCGCTGATCTGACCGTGTGGCCTCCGGCCAGGTGAGCAGAAAGTGGGCCTATAGGCCCACTTTCTGCTCACCTGGGCGAAGCCCACAGGCAGAACACGGCGTCGCCTGCACCATCGCGTCGACGCTCTCGAACGTCCACGGGAAGTCGGCCCGCGGCAGACCGCACACGGTGGCGGTGGCCCCGGTGTCGGCCAGCAGGTGCACCTCGCCGGACGGGCGACGGAAGATGTCCGGCTTCCCGGCGTAGACCCGGCCGGCGCGGAGGCCGGGGTAGTCGCTCCAGGTGAACCGCGAGGCCACGACCATGGTCATGAGCGGAGCGTAGAGCGGATCAGGCCCGCGTGGCCTCCGGCCAGGTGAGCAGTAAGTGGGGCTATCGGCCCACTTACTGCTCACCTGGGCGGAGCCCACACGGATCAGGCCGCCTCGGGGACCACGTCGACGGCGGGGTCGCGCTGGTACTCGGGGCGGGCACTGCGGGGGTCGAGCGCGTTCACCGTCGCGGGGTCGACGGTGCCGTCGGACGCCCGCATCAACGACCGGACGCCGTTGTCGAGCACCGTCACCAGCGGCACGGCGAGCAGCGCACCGGCGATCCCGGCGACGACGAGGCCGCACGCGATCGGCAGGACCACCGCGAGCGGGTGCAGCTTGATGGACTTCCCGAGGAAGAGCGGCTGCAGGATGTAGCCCTCGAGGTTCTGCACGGCGAGCAGGAGCAGGACGACCAGCAGGGCGTCGGTCAGGCCGCCGCTGACCAGGGCGACCAGGGCCGCGACGGCACCCGAGATGACGGCGCCGAGGGTCGGGATGAACGCGCCGAAGAAGATGAGGGCGGCCAGCGGGACGGCCAGCGGGACACCGATCAGCCAGAGGCCGATGCCCGCCGTCACCGCGTCGATGAAGGCGACCACGATGATCGCGCGGGTGTAGCCGACCAGGGAGGCGAACGCCCGGCGACCCGCGACGTCGGCCCGGTTCCGCACGGTGCGCGGGACCCCGCCGAGGAGGAACCGCCAGATCGCCCCGCCGTCGTGGATGAGGAAGATCAGGGTGAACAGCGCGAGCAGGCCCTCGGTGAACAGCTCGCCCACCGTGCCGACCGCGCCCAGCGCGCTCGCCGCGATCGCGGCCTGGCTCGACTGGATGCTGCCGAGGATCTGGTCCCCGATCTGCGCGAACTGCTGGTTGTTGAGCCCCAGCGGCCCGGTGCGCACCCAGTTCTGGATCTCGGCGAGGCTGCCGGTGAAGGCGCTCGTCAGCTGGGGGAGCCCGGAGATGAACGCGTAGACGACCCCGGTGAACACGCCGCCGACCACGGCGAGCCCGGCGATGATGACGATCGCGGTGGCGACGGAGTGCGGGAGCCAGCGCACCCGCGAGCTCATCAGGTGCGCCTCGGGTGCGAGCAGCGAGGCCAGGATCAGGGCGATCACGACCGGGATGAGGACGACCGAGAGCGTGCTCGCGACGAAGATGAGCGTGGCGACCGCAGCAGCGATGAGCACGACACGCCACGCCAGCCCGGCGGCCACGTCGAGCCCGTGCGGGATCGTCCAGCGCTGTTTCGGCCGCGCCGCCGCGGGTCCGATGGCCGGCTGCTCGGTGGTGGCCCGGCCCGCAGCGGGGTCCGTGGCCCGAGCGCCCACCACCTCCGGGGCGCCGGTCCCGGTGTCACGCTGCGTCGTCACGGGCGTCACGCTAGACCTGCGCTGGTCAGAGGGCCGGACGGGCAGCCTGAAGATGTCGAGCGGCCCGATGCCGTGTCCTGCCCTACTGGATCGGTGCAGAAGCGCGTAGTCTGGGGGTGTGAGCCGTCGCGCGAAGATCGTCTGCACGCTGGGCCCGTCGACGTCGTCCCCGGAGCGCATCCGCGCCCTCGTCCGCGCCGGGATGGACGTCGCACGGCTCAACTTCTCCCACGGGGAGCACGCGCAGCACGCGGAGGTCTACGCCCGCGTGCGCGAGGCCGCCGACGCCGAGGGGCGCGCGGTCGGCATCCTCGCCGACCTGCAGGGCCCGAAGATCCGGCTCGGCCGCTTCACCGACGGGCCCCAGATGTGGGCGACCGGCGAGACCGTCCGCATCACCACCGAGGACGTCGCCGGCACGCACGACCGCGTCTCCACCACCTACAAGGGCCTGGCCGACGACGTCCGCGCCGGCGAGTCGCTGCTGATCGACGACGGGAACGTGTCGGTCGAGGTCACCGGGGTCGAGGGCCGCGACGTGGTCTGCCGCGTCGTCGAGGGCGGCCGGGTCTCGGACAACAAGGGCATCTCGCTGCCGGGCACCGTCGTGTCGGTCCCCGCGATGAGCGAGAAGGACGAGGCCGACCTGCGCTTCGCGCTCGGCCTGCGGGTCGACATGATCGCGCTGTCCTTCGTCCGCTCGCCCGCGGACGCCGAGCTCGTCCACAAGATCATGGACGAGTACGAGTGCCGGCTCCCCGTGATCGCGAAGCTGGAGAAGCCCGAGGCGGTCGACGCCCTCGAGGCCATCGTGCTCGCGTTCGACGCGGTGATGGTCGCGCGCGGTGACCTGGGCGTGGAGCTCGCGCTCGAGGACGTCCCGCTGGTGCAGAAGCGCGCCGTGCAGATCGCCCGGGAGAACGCCAAGCCGGTGATCGTCGCGACGCAGATGCTCGAGTCGATGATCCACAACTTCCGCCCGACCCGCGCCGAGGCCAGCGACGTCGCGAACGCCGTGCTCGACGGCGCGGACGCGGTGATGCTCTCGGGGGAGACCTCGGTCGGCGACTACCCCATCGAGACGGTGCAGACGATGTCCCGCATCGTCGAGGCCGTCGAGTCCGGCCCGGCGTCGGTCCCGGCGATCCAGCACGTGCCGCGGACGCAGCGCGGCGTGGTCACCACCGCGGCCCGCGACATCGGTGAGCGCCTCAACGCCCGCGCGCTGGTCGCCTTCACGCGCTCCGGGGACACCGTGCGTCGCCTCGCCCGGCTGCACACCCGCCTGCCCGTGCTCGCCTTCACGCCCGTCCCGGCGATCCGGTCGCAGCTCTCGCTCTCGTGGGGCGTCGAGACCTTCCTGGTGCCCTGGGAGGAGACGACGGACGCCATGATCGCCCGCGTCGACGCCTCGATCCTGCAGATCGGCCGTTTCGCCCCGGGCGAGCTCGTCGTCATCGTCGCGGGCTCCCCGCCCGGGCAGGCCGGCAAGACCAACCTCCTCCGCGTGCACCGGCTGGGCGAGGACACGCACTAGGCCGTTCGGCGGCGTCCCGGTGCGGAGCGAACGGCACCTTCGCAGTCTCTATGTGCGCGAAAGTGCCGCTCGTTCGTTTGGATGGGGTCATGCCCGACACCGCCGCGCACCCGTTCGACGCCCTGACCGCGGACGCGATGCGGGCCGGCGGCTCGTGGAAGTGGTCCGGCCAGGGGGTCGGCGACGGCGTCGACCGGCACGGTCGCCCCCTCATCGGGGCGTTCGTCGCGGAGATGGACTTCCCGACGGCGGGTCCGGTGGTCGAGGCGGTCCGCGCGAGCGCCGGGGCGTCGCAGTTCGGCTATCTCGCGGACGCATGGGTCGCCGACCTGGCGGCGGCGTGCGCCGCGTTCTGGGCCGACCGGTTCGGGTGGTCGGTGGACCCCGAGCGAATCCGGCCCGTTCCCGACGTCATGACGGCGCTCGTGGCGACGATCGAGCACTTCACCCCGCCGGGCACCCCGGTGCTCCTGCCGACGCCCGCCTACATGCCGTTCCTGACGGTGCCCGGGCGGCTCGGGCGGGAGATGGTGCCGGTCCCGATGACCGCGGCGCCGTTCGCCCTGGACCTCGACGCACTGGACGCCGCGTTCGTCTCGTCCGGGGCGAAGCTGCTGGTGCTGACGAACCCGCACAACCCGACGGGCCGGGTGTTCACCCGGGACGAGCTGCGCGCGGTGACCGCCGTCGTCGAGCGGCACGGCGCCCGGGTGTTCGCCGACGAGATCCACGCCCCGTTGGTGTTCGACGGCCGCGCGCACGTGCCGTACGCGTCGACCTCGGAGGCGGCCGCGGCGCACACGGTCACGGCGACGTCGGCGTCGAAGGCGTGGAACCTGCCGGGACTGAAGTGCGGCCAGGTGATCCTGTCGAACGCCGCCGACGCCGCGCGGTGGTCGGAGCGCGGCTACCTCGCCGAGCACAGCACCGCGACGCCGGGCGTGCTGGCCTCGACCGCGGCGTACGCGCACGGCCGGGCGTGGCTCGACGACGTGCTCGCCTACCTCGACGGCAACCGCGCCCTCCTGCGCGACGCGCCCCTGCCCGGCGTCGGGAAGGAGATCCCGGAGGGGACGTACCTGGCGTGGCTGGACGCGTCCGGGCTCGGTCTCGACGAGCCGCCGTCGGCGTTCTTCGCCCGCGAGGCCGGCGTGGTGCTGACCGACGGGGCCCTGTGCGGCGGGCCCGGCGGGATGCGGCTCACCCTGGCGACGGCGCGGCCCGTGCTGGCCGAGGCGCTGGAGCGGATGGCGGCCGCCCTCTCCTGAGTGGCAGGAAAGCGTCGTCGCTGTCGTCCAGTGGCGGAGAAGCCACCTCGTCGGCGCCTAGGGTGGAGGCATGCCGCTGTCGTTCTCGGAGGAGCGCGAGACGGGCCTGGTCGCCGTCACGCTGACCGACGACGCCGGCGAGGTCGTGCAGACCCGGGTGGTCGGCGCCGACGAGCTGGCCCGGATCGCGGCCGCCGCGCGGCGTGCGGCCGCGCGGGCCCTGGAGCGGGGCGAGCCGCTGTTCGTCACGCTCGACGAGCTGATCGACGACCCGCCGGACTGAGCGAGGGTGTGGGTTTCCTCCCACTGGACGACAGCGACGACGCTTTCCTGCCGACGAGTGGGAATCGATCCAGGATGGACGACGACCGCTACGCCCCGCCCGCCGACCTCGCGGCCCGGGCCAACGTCACCGCCGCCGACGAGGCCCGGTTGCGCGCCGAGGCGGACGCCGACCTCGACGCCTTCTGGCTCGCGCGCGCGAAGGGACTGGACTGGGAGCGGGAGCCGACGCAGGGCTACGACGGGTCCGGGCACCCGTTCGTCACCTGGTTCGCCGACGGTCGGCTGAACGTCGCGCACAACTGCGTGGACCGGCACGTCGACGCCGGGCGCGGCGAGAAGGTGGCCCTGTCCTGGGAGGGCGAGCCGGGGGACCGGGTCGCGGTCACCTACGCGGACCTGCAGCGTCGGGTGGCGCAGGCGGCGCACGGGTTGACCGAGCTCGGCGTCCGGACGGGCGACGTCGTCGTGGTGTACCTGCCGGTGCTCGTCGAGACGGTCGTCGTGATGCTGGCGTGCGCGCGGATCGGGGCGCTGCACTCGCTGGTGTTCGGCGGGTTCTCGGCGGAGGCGCTGCGGTTCCGGGTGACCGACGGGCGGGCGAAGGTCGTCGTCACCACCGACGGGCAGTACCGGCGCGGGAAGGCCGTCCCGGTCAAGGAGAACGCCGACCACGCGGTGGCCGGCACCGACGTCGAGCACGTCCTCGTCGTCCGCCGCACCGGCCAGGACGTGCCGTGGACCGAGGGCCGCGACGTCTGGTGGCACGACGTCGTCGACCGGCAGCCGACCACGCACGACGCCGAGGCCTTCGACGCCGAGACGCCGCTCTTCCTCATCTACACGTCCGGGACGACGGGCCGTCCCAAGGGCCTGGTCCACACGATGGGCGGCTACCTCACCCAGACCGCGTGGACGGCGTGGGCGTGCTTCGACCACCGCGACGACGACGTCTACTGGTGCCAGGCCGACCTCGCCTGGGTCACCGCGCACACCTACGAGGTGTACGGCCCGCTCGCGAACGGCGTGACCCAGGTGCTCTACGAGGGCACGCCCGACACCCCGCACCGCGGGCGGCACTTCGAGATCATCGCCCGCCACGGCGTCACCGTGTACTACACCGCGCCCACCCTGGTCCGGACGTTCATGACCTGGGGCACGGAGATCACCGACGACCACGACCTGTCGTCGTTGCGCCTGCTGGGCAGCGTCGGCGAGGCGATCAACCCCGAGGCGTGGCGGTGGCTGCACGAGCACGTGGGCGGCGGGCGTGCCCCGATCGTCGACACGTGGTGGCAGTCCGAGACCGGCGCGGCGATGGTCGCCCCGCTCCCCGGCACGACGACGTTGAAGCCGGGGTCCGCGACGCGGCCGCTGCCGGGCATCTCGGTACGGGTGGTGCGCGAGGACGGCAGCGACGCCGATCCCGACGAGGGCGGGCTGCTCGTCGTCGACCGGCCCTGGCCCGCGGTGGCCCGCACCGTCTGGGGCGACCCGGACCGGTACGTCTCGTCCTACTTCTCGAAGTTCTCGGAGCGGGGCTGGTACCTCGCGGGGGACGGCGCCCGCATCGACGACGACGGGTACGTCTGGCTGCAGGGCCGGGTGGACGACGTGATGAACGTGTCCGGGCACCGCCTGTCGTCGATCGAGCTCGAGTCGGCGCTGGTCAGCCACCCGCGGGTCGGCGAGGCCGCCGTGATCGGCGCACCGGACCCGACGACGGGGCAGGCGGTGGTGGCCTTCGTTGTCACGCGCGGGGAGGGCGCCGCCGACGAGGACCTCACCGTTGACCTGCGCGCGCACGTCACCCGCGAACTGGGCCCGGTCGCGCGCCCGCAGCAGGTGCACGTGGTGTCGGTCCTGCCGAAGACGCGCTCCGGCAAGATCCTGCGCCGCCTGCTGCTCGACCTCGCGTCCGGCCGGGAACCGGGGGACACGACGTCGATCGTCGATCCGACCGCTCTCGACCAGGCCCGAGGTGCGCTGCGCGCAGGTGAGCAGAAAAGGGGGCTATAGCCCCACTTTCTGCTCACGAGGTGCGCAGCACCACACACGACTCGGCGGGCAGGACGACCGCGGCCTCGGAGAGCCCGACCTCGAACGGCGTCCACACCACCTCGGTGGCGCCGTCGACCGGCACCGTCGCCTCCCCGGCGCCGAGGTTGACCACGAGGCGCAGCGCCCCGCGGTGCACCACGAGGGTCCGGGCGCCCGCGTCGACGTCGACGTGCACCCGGTCCAGGCGCGGGTCGGCGAGCTCGCGCTCGGTGCGCCGCAGCGCGGTGAGCGTCCGGTAGACGTCGAGCAGCCAGGCGTGCTGGCCCTCCTCGGGCTCGGCCCAGTCCAGGCGGGAGCGCTCGAAGGTGGCGACGTCGGTGGGGTCGGGGACCTCCTCGGCGCCCCAGCCGTGCTCGGCGAACTCGCGGCGACGGCCCTCGCGCACGGCGTCCTGCAGCCCGGGGTCGTCGAACCCGACGAAGAATGCCCAGGGGGTGGAGGCGCCCCACTCCTCGCCCATCCAGATCATCGGTGTGAACGGCGAGCAGAACACGAGCGCGGCGCCGCAGGCGAGCCGGCCGGGGGACAGCGACGCGGACAGCCGGTCGCCGCCGGCGCGGTTGCCCACCTGGTCGTGGTCCTGGAGGTAGGCGAGGAACCGCCACCCGGGCACGCGGTCGAGGTCGACGGGCCGGCCGTGGGTGCGGCCGCGGAAGGTCGACCACGTCCCGGCGTGCACGTAGGCCTCGCGCAGGACGGCCCCGAGGGTGTCCAGGTCGCCGAAGTCGACGTAGTAGCCCTGCGTCTCGCCGGTCAGTGTGGAGTGCAGGGAGTGGTGGATGTCGTCGCACCACTGCGCGTCGAGCCCGTACCCGCCGGCCTCGCGGGGGGTGACCAGCCGCGGGTCGTTCAGGTCGGACTCGGCGATCAGGGTCAGCGGCCGGCCGAGTGCCGCCTCGAGCCCCTGCACGTGGACGGCCATCTCCTCGAGCACGTGGGTGGCCCGGGTGTCGCGCAGGGCGTGCACGGCGTCGAGGCGCAGGGCGTCCACCCCGAAGTCGACGAACCACATCGTGACGTTCTCGAGGATGTAGGCCCGGACGGTGTCCGAGCCGGGTCCGTCGAGGTTGAGCGCGGACCCCCAGTCGTTGGAGCCCGCGAAGTAGGGCCCGAAGCGGTCGAGGTAGGCCCCGGACGGCCCGAGGTGGTTGTAGACGACGTCGAGCGCCACGCCCAGCCCGCGCTCGTGGCAGGCGTCGACGAAGCGGCGGAACGCGTCCGGCCCGCCGTAGTTCTCGGTCACGGCGAACCACAGCACGCCGTCGTAGCCCCAGCCGCGGGTGCCGTCGAAGGCGTTGACCGGGAGCACCTCGACGATCGTCACGCCGAGGTCGACCAGGTGGTCGAGACGCTCGACGGCGCTGTCGAAGGTGCCGCCCGGGGTGAACGTGCCGACGTGCAGCTCGTAGATCACCGCCCCCGGCAGGCCCCGCCCCGTCCACCTGTCGTCGGGAAGGCCCGGTGGCGCCCAGACCTGCGACGGCGCGTGCACGCCGTCGGGCTGGCGGCGCGAGCGCGGGTCGGGCAGCGGGTCGGCGCCGTCCAGCGCGTAGGCGTAGGAGCTCCCGGGACCGGCGCCCTCGACGGTCGCGGTCCACCACCCCTCCTCGGCGGCCATCGGCCACGTCACACCGTCGACCACCACGCTCACCGATCCGGCCGTCGGAGCCCACACCGAGAACGTCCCGTCGACGCCCAGACCTGTCATGGGTGGCGATTGTTGCGGTCCCGACGTCCGGTCGCCGCGCGAACCGGGTACACGCCCGCGGCGATAGGCTCGATCGTCGACGGCAGGACGGGAGCGGTACGGATGGTGAGGACGGACGGGGAGGACGTGGATCCCCTGTTCGCCGTGGACGGTGACGTGGCCGCGGCCATGGCGGGGGTCGACTGGTCGTCGACCCCGCTCGGGCCGTCCAGGTCATGGCCCCAGGAGCTGCGCACCGTCGTCCGCGTGCTGCTGACCTCGCGGTTCTCCATGTGGATGTCGTGGGGCCCGGACCTGACGTTCTTCTACAACGACTCCTACCGCCGCGACACGCTGCGCACGAAGCACCCGTGGGCGCTGGGCCGGCCGCTGCGCGAGGTGTGGTCGGAGATCTACGACGCGATCCTGCCGCAGGTCCGGGCCGTCACCGAGCGGGGCGAGTCGACGTGGGACGAGGACCTGCTGCTCTACCTCGAGCGCAACGGCTGGCCCGAGGAGACCTACCACACGTTCTCCTACAGCCCGCTCACCGACGAGCAGGGGAACCTCCACGGCCTGTTCTGCGCGGTCGCCGAGACCACCCCGCGGGTGCTCTCCGAGCGCCGCATGGCGTTCCTACGCGACCTCGCCACCGCGATGACCTCGGCCCGCACCACGCGGCAGGTGGCCGACGCGTCCGGCGACGTGCTCGGCGGCGATCACGCCGACATCCCGTTCGGGCTGGTCTACCTCCGCGACGTCGACACCGGGGACCTCGCCCTGGCTGCGGCCGTCGGGGCCCGGAGCAGCGGCCCGGCCGCCCCGACGACGGCCACCCTGGACGACGACGGGCCCTGGTCGCTCGGACGCGCCCGGGCGGGCACGGTGCCCGCGGCACTGCCGCCGGCCCTGCGCGACGAGGTGCCGACCGACTGCGACCGCGTGGTCCTCGTGCCGCTGCGCCCGCCTGGTTCCGCCCCGGACGACCTGCTGGGGGTGCTCGTCGTCGGGCTCTCCCGCTTCCTCGCGTTCGACGACCTGTACCGGGACTTCGTGGAGCTCGTGGCCGGGCAGGTCACCTCAGGCGTGCTCGACGCGCGGGCCGCGGAGTCCGAACGGCAGCGCGCCGAGGCCCTCGCCGAGCTCGACACCGCCCGACGCCGCTTCTTCGCCGACGCCAGCCACGAGCTCCGGACGCCGCTGACCCTCATCTCGGGGCCCGTCGACGGGCTGCTCGCCGAGCCCGACCTCGCCCCGTCGCGGGCCCGCGGGGACCTCGAGGTCGTCGCCCGCAACGCCCGGCGGCTCACCCGGCTCGTGGGCGACCTGCTCGAGGTGGCGCGGCTGCAGGCCGGGAGCGCCGAGCCCCGGCGCAGCCCGGTCGACCTCGGCCGGTTCACCGTCGACGTGGCCGGCATGGTGGCCTCGGCGATGGCGCGGGCCGGGCTGGAGTACGTCGTCGACGCCCCCTCGTGGCCGGTGCCGGTCGCGGTGAGCCGCGTCGGGTGGGAACGCATCGTGCTCAACCTCGTCGCGAACGCCCTCAAGTACACCCGCGAGGGCTCCGTCTCGGTGCGGCTGCGCCACGAGGGCGACCGCGCGGTCCTCACCGTCGCCGACACCGGGATCGGCATCGCGGCCGACGAACTGCCCCGCCTCTTCGACCGCTTCCACCGCATCGAGGGCACCTGGGCGCGCAGCGCCGAGGGCAGCGGGATCGGGCTCTCGCTGGTCCGGGAGCTCGTCGAGTACGACGGCGGGTCGGTCGAGGTCGCCAGCGAGCCCGGCATCGGTACCACCTTCACCGTGTCGATGCCGGTCGCCGAGCTGGCGGACGGGACCGACGACGGTGATGACGACGACGCGCCGGAGGGCGCCGTCCGGTCGCGCGCGCTGGTCGACGAGGCGGAGCTGTGGGTGCCCGCCGGGGCGGCGGGGGAGCCCGACCCCGACCAGCCGGTACTCGGCCGCGTCCTGGTCGTCGACGACAACGCGGACATGCGGGCCTACGTGAGCCGGCTGCTCGCGCCGCGCTGCGCCGTGGTCACCGCGGTCGACGGGGAGGCGGGGCTGGAGATGGCCCTCGCCGACCCGCCCGACCTGGTCGTGTCGGACGTGATGATGCCGGGGCGGGACGGCCTCGGGCTGCTCACCGCCCTGCGCGAGGACCCGCGCACGTCCCGGGTCCCGGTGCTGCTGCTCTCGGCCCGCGCCGGGGAGGAGGCGGCGGTCGAGGGGCTCGTGGCGCAGGCCGACGACTACCTGGTCAAGCCGTTCGCCCCCGGGGAGCTGCAGGCCCGCGTCCAGGCCCACCTGCAGCTCGGGCGCGCCCGGCGCGAGGCCGAGGCGCGGTTCACCGCGGTGGCCGACCTGGCGCCCGCCCTCATCTGGGTGTCCGACGGCTCCGGACGGCGGGTGTTCCTCAACGCCGGGTGGGCCCGGTTCACCGGACGGGACCGCGCCGCGGAGCTGGGGTCGGGCTGGTTCGCCGGGGTCCACCCGGCCGACCGCGCCGGGTACGAGGCCGTGGTCGGACCGGCCCGCGACGAGGGCCGGAGCTGGGAGACCGACCTCCGGCTGCTCCACGCCGACGGCACCTACCACCGCCTCGTCGAGCAGGCCACGCCCGTGCCCGGCCCCGACGGTCGCGCCGGCGGCTGGGTGGGGGCCGCGGTCGACGTCGAGACCCGGCTGCGCGAGGCCGACCGGGCGCGGCTGCTCGCCGAGGTGGCCGCCGGGATGGAGTCCACCGACACCGTCACCGGTCGGCTCGGGGAGCTGGCGCGGGTGCTGCGGGACGCCCACCTCGGCGACCGCGTGTTCGTGGACGACAGCGGCGACCCCGCCCCGGCGGAGGCCCCCCGCCGGCTCTGCCGTCCGTTGCGGGTGCGGGACCGGACGCTCGGGGTGCTGGTGCTCGAGCGGGATCCGGATTCCACGCCGGTCTCCGCGGCCGACCGGGAGCTGGTGGACGAGGTCGTCGCCCGGACGCTGCCGAGCCTCGACAACGCGATGCTCCACGCCGACGAGCGCAGCGCCGCGCACCGGCTGGCGATCGTCCACCACGCCACGACGGCGTTCTCGGCCGCCGCGACGCCCGCCGAGGTCGGCCGGGCGATGATGGAGCACATCGTCGAGCTGCTCGGCGAGGACGCGCAGGCCGCCGTGTTCGAGTACGACCGGGGCCTGCGCCGGCTGCGCCTGGTCACCCGTCGTCCGCCGGCCGGGGACCCGCGCTCGAACGGCGACGACGTGCCCCTCGAGGTGGACACCCTGCTCACCCGCGCGGTGCTCAGCGAGCGGTCGATCTGGGTCCACGAGCCGGAACCGGGGGAGCCGGAGGACGCGCAGGACCCGGAGCTGGTCGCGCTGATGCGTGCCCGGGGGCTGCGCAAGGTCGTGACGATCCCGCTGATCGCCGCGGGTCAGGTCGTCGGTGCCCTCGCCGTCGGGCGGGACGTCCTCGGCCGGCTGGACGCGGGGGAGCGGACCACGCTGCTGGCGCTCGCCGAGCCCTGTGCAGTCGCGCTCGACCGCGCCCGTCTCTTCCGCGCCGAGCACGAGATCGCGCAGACCCTGCAACGCTCGTTGCTGCCGCAGGCGCTGCCCGAGATCGCGCGGCTGCCGATCGCGGTGCGCTACCTGCCGGGCGCGGTCGGGACCTCCGCCGGCGGCGACTGGTACGACGTCGTGGAGGTCGGCCCGCACCACGTGGCGGTCGTGGTCGGCGACGTCGTCGGCCAGGGCACCGCGGCGGCGGCCGTGATGGGGCAGCTGCGGACGGCTCTCTCCGGCTACCTGCTCGCGGGCCACGGCCCCGGTCCGGCCCTCGACCTGCTCGACGGGCTGGTCGCCCGGGTCCCCGGCGCGCGGGCGTCCACCGCCATCTGCCTGCTCGTCGACACCGACTCCGGCGAGGTGCGTTGGGCCCGCGCCGGCCACCTGCCCGCCCTGCTCGTCGACGACCCCGGGCCCCGGCTCCTCACCGACCCGGCGGGCCACGGCCCGCTGCTCGGGCTCGGGCTGGACGCCCGCGCGCCGCGGACCGAGGGCACGATCACGATCCGGGACGGCGACGACCTGGTGCTCTACACCGACGGTCTCGTCGAGCGGCGCGGGGAGTCCCTCGACGAGGGACTGGACCGCCTGGTCGAGGTCACGGCGGCCCGCCCCGACCCGGCGCCCGAGCAGACGGCCACCTACCTGCTCGACGCCCTCGCCCCGAGCGAGGCGATCGACGACGTCGCTGTGGTGGTGCTCCGTCTCGCCCCGTCCCCGATGACCCGCACCTTCCCGGCGGACCCGTCCGAGCTCGCCCGCATGCGCCGGGCCGTCCGCGTCTGGGCCGGGCCCGCCGGCCTGCGGGACGAGGTCGCCGAGGACGTCCAGCTCGCGCTCGGCGAGGCCGCCACCAATGCCGTCGAGCACGCCTACGGGCCGGTCCCGCCGCCCGACGCCGAGGTCCGCGTCACCCTCACCGTCCTGCCCGACGGCGGGGTGACGGTGGACGTCACCGACCATGGATCCTGGCGTGCCATTCCGAGCGACCCCGGGCACCGGGGCCGCGGCCTCTCGATGATCCGGGCGCTCGCCTCCGACGTGGTGCTCGACGCGGGTCCTGACGGGACCACGGTGACGTTCACCGTGCCCCCGGCCCGGCGGTCGCAGGAACCCGTCCGGGAGCACGCGCGGGTGTCGGAGTCCGACCGGGAGGTGTCGGTGACCGTCGAGGGGAGCACCGTGACCGTGCAGGGCGACCTCGACCTCGCGGGCGCCGACGTGCTCTCACGGGTGGTCGCGGCACCGCCGGCGCGGTCCTGGACGCTGGACGTCTCCGCCGTCGGGCACCTCGCCAGTGCCGGCATCGGGGTGCTCCTCGCGGCCGCGGACGTCGGCGCGGAGCTGGTGCTGCCGCAGTCGGGCCCCGCGGCGAGGGTTCTCGCGCTGGGCGGGCTCCCCGCACCCCCGCAGGCGGCCGTCCGATCCTGACGGCGGGCCCGGCCGCTGTTCGGGGACGTCTCCGGGCGGGCATCCGGCGGGCATGGAGTACAGGCAGCTGGGCCGGTCGGGACTCAAGGTCTCGACGATGACGATGGGCACGATGACCTTCGGCGGCCGGGGCATGTTCGAACAGCTCGGCACCACCGACGTCGAGGGCGCCACGCGGCAGATCGACCTGTGCGTCGAGCACGGGGTCAACCTCGTCGACACGGCCGACATGTACTCGGCCGGGCAGTCCGAGGAGATCGTCGGGCAGGCGACGAAGAACCACCGGGACGACCTCTACCTCGCCACGAAGATGCGCTTCCCGATGGGCGACGGGCCGAACGACGGCGGGGCCTCCCGGACCCGCATCGTCCGGTCGTGCGAGGACAGCCTGCGCCGGCTCGGCGTCGAGCACATCGACCTCTACCAGCTGCACGGCTGGGACGGCCAGACCCCGCTCGAGGAGACCCTCGAGGCGCTGGACACGCTCGTGCGCAAGGGCAAGATCCGGTACATCGGCTGCTCGAACTACTCGGCGTGGCACATCATGAAGGCGCTGGGCGTCTCGGAGCGGGGCGAGTTCCAGCGCTTCGTCTCCCAGCAGATCCACTACACGCTGCAGGCCCGCGAGGCGGAGAACGAGCTGGTCCCGGTCTCGATCGACCAGGGGCTCGGCATCCTCGTGTGGAGCCCGATCGCCGGTGGGCTGCTGTCCGGCAAGTTCCGGCGCGGCCAGGACGACCCGGAGACCTCGCGCCACCTCGGCGAGTGGTCCGAGCCGCCGGTCCACGACCGCGACCGGCTCTACGACATCATCGAGGTCGCCGCGGAGGTCGCGGAGGCCCACGGCGTGTCGGTGGCGCAGGTGGCCAACGCGTGGCTGCTCCACAAGCCCGGCGTGACCTCGCTGGTGATCGGCGCCCGCACCGAGGAGCAGCTCGCCGACAACCTCGCCGCCGCCGACCTCGCCCTGACCGACGACGAGGTGCGCCGCCTCGACGAGGTCTCGGCGATGCCGCTGCTCTACCCCTACTGGCACCAGAAGAACACGATCACCGACCGGCTCTCCCCGGCGGACGCGACGCTGCTCGGGTAGGGGCGCTGCACGTGGGCCGCCCGGGGGCGTCGGCGACGCCCTCGGGTGATCTCACGGGGACCTCATCCGGCATCCTGGAGGCGTGGCGGCGTCGGGAGCGGTGCGGGCGGGCTCGGGCGCGCGCAAGAAGTCCCAGCACGAGACGAACAAGCGCATGATCGTCGAGACCACCGCCTGGATCACCGCGATCGCCGCCGCGCTCACCGTCGGGCTGCAGGCCGCGATCTCGGCGACGGCCTCCGCGCCGGACGTGCCGCGGGTGACGCCGCTGGAGTACCAGTACACGCGCCCGCAGGAGGGGCCGCTCGTCTACACCCCGTTCACGCGGTGACCCGGTGCTCCAACTCTGGTTCGTCTCGCGCGCCCTCGGGGCCATGGGCCTGCTGCTGCTCAGCCTCGTCGTCGTCCTGGGGATCCTGCACAACACCTCGGTGGTGAAGAACGCGGACCTGGGGCTGCCCCGGTTCGTCCTGGTCGCGCTGCACCGCAACCTCTCCCTGATCACCGTCGTGTTCGTGGCGCTGCACGTGGTGACGGTGCTGGTCACCGACTACGTGCACCTGCGCGTGGTCGACGTGTTCGTGCCCGGCATCGCCGAGTACAACCCGATCGGCGCCGCCTTCGGCACGGTCGCGACCGACCTGATCCTCGCGATCATCCTGACGTCGGTGCTGCGGTCGCGGATCTCGCGGCGGGTGTGGTTCTGGGTGCACTGGTCGTCGTACCTGTGCTGGCCGATCGTCGTGGTGCACGCCGTGCTCAACCTGTCGTTCCGGGGGACGACGTGGTGGACGCTGGTGGTCCCGCTCATCGCGACGCTCGCGATCCTCGGCGCGCTGATCTACCGGCGCCGCGACAAGCGGCGGACCGCCGTGCCGGTCGCCGAGCGCGGGCGCGTGCCGGAGGAGGCGATCCGCGCCGTGACGGGGGAGCTGCCGCTCGCGCGGGCATCCAGGGCCGACCCCGGTGAGGCGGTGACCGAGACGATGGCACCGGTCGAGGCCGCGACCGAGGTGCTCCCCGCCGTCCGGCCGGCCCGACGGGTGGTCCCGTTGGCCCCGAAGCGGCGTCCGTAGCCCCGCGAGGGTCACCTCAGGCAGGCTCCGGGTCGCCCGGGGCTGCCTGGTGTCGACCTCGCGAACGGACCAGCGGGCCACGCGTCCGCGAGGGCCACGTCAGGCAGGTCCCGCAGCGCGCGGAGCTGCCTGATGTGACCCTCGCCGGACGAGTCAGGCGGGCCGGACCAGCAACGCCACGGGATAGCGGGCGAGGAGCTCCGACAACGCCGGGGCGGAGCCGTCGACGGCCTCACCGGTGACCATGTCGGTCCAGTCGGAGGCCCCGGCGGGCAGCGGGAGGACCGTGTCGGCCCACCCGCCGGCGGCCTCGAGCCCGACCGGCAGCCGGGTCGCCACGACGACGAGCCGCTCCCGCCCGGCCGGACCGCCCCGGGCGAACGCCACCGCGTGGTCGGCCGCCGGACCGGCGGCGATCAGCGGGGCGTACCCCTCGAAGAGCTCCGGCCGGAACCGGCGCAGGCGCAGTGCCGCCGCGGTCACCAGCAGCTTCGTGGCCCCGTCCGGGTCGTCCCCGGGCGGCAGCCATCCCCCGTCGATCCGGCCGAGCAGCTCCCGACGGCGGGCGAACTCGACGGGCCGCCGGTTGTCCGGGTCGACCAGCGAGTACTCGAACAGCTCGGTGCCCTGGTAGACGTCGGGCACGCCCGGCCCGGCGATCTGCAGGAGCTTCTGGCCGAGCGAGTTCGACCGCGCGTGGGCGTCGATGCCCGCGACGAAGGCCTCGATCTCGGCGACCGTGTCGGCTTCGGAGAGGACCTGGGCCGGCCACGCGGCGATCTGCTCGTCGACCTCGGCGTTCGCGTCGACGTGCGCCGTGACGAGCTTCGCCTCCTTCGACGCCTTCGTCAGGTAGCCGCCGAGCCGGTCCTCGGTCAGCGGCCACGCCCCGATCACCGACTGCCACGCCAGGAGCTCGAGCGAGGGCGAGGGGAGCGGGTGGCGGGCCGACAGGGTGCGCAGCAGCGCGCCCCACTCCGCCGTGAGCTCCGAGAGCACCGCGAGCCGGGCCCGCACGTCCTCGGAGCGCTTCGTGTCGTGGGTCGACAGGGTCGTCATCGCGACCGGCGTCGCGGCGGCCCGGTGGGCGGCGGCGACGTGGAACTCCGCGGGGGAGACGCCGAACCGGTCGGGCGCGCCGCCGACCTCGTTGAGCGCGACGAACCGGTTCCACCGGTAGAAGGTCGTGTCCTCGACGCCCTTCGCGGTGACCATCCCGCTGGTCTGCTCCACGCGCAGGGTCAGCGGCCCGTCCGGGTCGGCGATCATCGCCGCGCGGATACGGCGGACGACGGGGGCCAGCTCGGGACGGGCGGTCGACGCCGTGTCGACCGCGCGCTCCAGGTCGGCCCGCCCCTCCGGCAGGTACGACCGGTACACCGGGTACGCCGCCAGCAGCTCCGCCACCGCGTCCCGGACCGTCGCCTCGTCGTCACCGTCCTCGGCGGGCACCAGGGCCGCGATCCGGCGCACCTCCGCGACCAGGATCTCGTCGGTGACCAGCCGCTTCGCCGTGTGCTCGGCCACCGACAGGCGCTGCCGCGCCCCGGTGTGCTCCGCGGCGATCTGCTCGACCAGCGACTCGCCGCGCGGGTCGACGAACAGCCCGCACACCTCGCGCAGGGCGTCGTACCCCGTCGTCCCGTCGGCGGGCCACGACGCCGGCAGCGCCTCGGTGGCGCCGTCGGCGCGCAGGGAGGTGATCTTCTCGACCAGCAGCCAGGCGTCGTCGCCCAGCCGCTCGCGCAGGCGTCGCAGGTAGGCCCCGGGGGCGGTGAGCCCGTCGGGGTGGTCGATGCGCAGCCCGCTGACGACGTCGGGGTCCGCCCCGACCCAGCGCAGCACCTCGGCGTGCGTCGCGTCGAAGACCGCCGGGTCGTCCACCCGGACGGCGGCCAGGTCGGACACGTCGAAGAACCGGCGGTACGTCAGCTCCGCGTTGCCGCGCCGCCAGTGCACGAGCCGGTAGTGCTGGCGCTCGTGCACCTCCTGGGGCGAGCCCTCGCCCGTCCCCGGCGCCACCGGGTACCGGTGCTCGAAGTACCGCAGCTCGGTCCCGTCGTCGGACAGCTCGAGCTTCTCGACGTCCTCGGGCGAGCCGAGCACCGGGATCAGGACCGGCACCGAGAGGTCGACGTCGTACCAGGACGCGTACGGCGACTCCGGGCCGAGCTGCAGCAGCGACCACCACGACGGGTTCGCCTCCGGCACCGCGACGCCCATGTGGTTCGGCACGAGGTCGATCAGCGCCTTCAGGCCCGCCTCGCGCAGCGCCCCGATCAGCGCCACGCGGGCCTGCTCGCCGCCCAGCTCGTCGTTGACCTTCGTGGGGTCGACGACGTCGTAGCCGTGCATCGACCCGGGGGAGGGCTGCAGCAGCGGGGAGCAGTACAGCGCGCCCGCGCCGAGGTCACCGAGGTAGCCGACGAGGTCGGTGGCCGAGGCGAAGTCCTGCTCGGGCGAGAGCTGGAGCCGGTAGGTCGAGCTGGGGATCCGGGTGCTCACGAGCCGGCGTCCGTCTTCTGCAGCAGGAGCATCGAGCGGGCGGTGAGGGTGACCGTGTCGCCGCCGCCGAGGGTGTCGAGGTCCTCGGGCAGGGCGTCCACGGTGGTGAGTGCGGTCGACCGGGCCGTCCCGACGACCACGGTGCCGTCGACGGTGTCGAGCACCGTGCCCCAGCGCTCGGGCAGCCCGTGCCCGGGCAGCGTCACCTCGACGTCCTCGTGGTGGGCGTTGAACATCAGCAGGAACGAGTCGTCCACGACCCGCTGCCCCCGCTGGTCGGCCTCGGCGATCCCGTCGCCGTTCAGGAAGACCGTCAGCGTCGCGGCGGTGCCGGCCTCCCAGTCCTCGTCGCCCATCTCCTCGCCGGAGGGCGAGAACCAGGCGATGTCGCGCTGGGGCTCGTCGGAGGAGCCGGGCAGGGCGGGGCGGATCTCGCGGCCGTTGAAGAAGCGGCGCCGGCGGAACACCGGGTGTGCCGCCCGGAGCGCGGAGAGCCCACCGGTATAGGTCATCAGCTCGGAGTCGGACTTCTCCGGCGACCACTCCATCCAGGAGATCTCGGAGTCCTGGCAGTAGCCGTTGTTGTTGCCGTCCTGGGTGCGGCCCTGCTCGTCGCCGTGCAGGAGCATCGGGACGCCCTGGGACAGGAACAGCGTGGCCAGGAAGTTCCGCCGCTGGCGCTGGCGCAGCTCGAGCACCGCCGCGTCGTCGGTGGGGCCCTCGACGCCGCAGTTCCAGGAGTTGTTGTCGTCGGCGCCGTCGTTGCCGCCCTCGCCGTTGGCCTCGTTGTGCTTCTCGTTGTACGAGACGAGGTCGTTGAGGGTGAAGCCGTCGTGCGCGGTGACGAAGTTGATCGAGGCGTACGGCCGGCGCCCGTCGTCCTGGTAGAGGTCCGAGGAGCCGGTGAGCCGGGCCGCGAACTCGCCCATGGTGCCGGGGGTGCCGCGCCAGAAGTCGCGGACGGTGTCGCGGTACTTGCCGTTCCACTCCGTCCACGCGGGCGGGAAGTTGCCCACCTGGTACCCGCCGGGCCCGACGTCCCAGGGCTCCGCGATGAGCTTGACCTGGGAGATCACCGGGTCCTGCTGGACGAGGTCGAAGAACGTCGAGAGCCGGTCGACGTCGTAGAACTCCCGCGCGAGGGTGGACGCGAGGTCGAACCGGAAGCCGTCGACGTGCATCTCGGTGACCCAGTACCGCAGCGAGTCCATGATCAGCTGCAACGTGTGCGGCTGCCGGACGTTCAGCGAGTTCCCGGTGCCCGTGTAGTCCATGTAGTACTGCGGCTGGTCGTCGACGAGGCGGTAGTAGGCCTGGTTGTCGATGCCGCGCATGGACAGCGTCGGGCCCTGGTGGTTGCCCTCGGCGGTGTGGTTGTAGACGACGTCGAGGATCACCTCGATGCCCGCGGCGTGCAGGTCGCGCACCATCGCCTTGAACTCCTGCACCTGCGCGCCCGGCGACGTCGTGCCCGTGGGCCCGGTGCTCGCGTAGCCGAAATGCGGGGCGAAGAAGGCGATGGTGTTGTAGCCCCAGTAGTTGCGCAGACCGCGCTGGACCAGCGCGTCGTCGTGCACGAACTGGTGCACCGGCATGAGCTCGATCGCGGTGATCCCGAGCCGCTGCAGGTGGGAGATCGTGGCCGGGTGCGCGACGGCGGAGTACGTGCCGCGCATCTCCTCGGGGATGTCCGGGTGCTGGTAGGTCAGGCCCTTGACGTGGGCCTCGTAGATGACCGTCTCGTGGTAGGGCGTCCGCGGCGGTCGGTCGTCGTGCCAGTCGAAGAAGGGGTTGACCACGACGGCCTTCGGCACGTGCTGCGCCGAGTCGTCGTGGTTCACCTCGTCCGGGTTCTCGAAGTGGTAGCCGAACAGGCTCTCGTCCCAGGCGTAGGTCTGGCCGAGGCTCCCGTCGATGGACTTCGCGTACGGGTCGATCAGCAGCTTGTGCGGGTTGCACCGCTGGCCCGCCTCGGGGTCGAGGGGGCCGTCCACGCGGTAGCCGTAGCGCTGCCCGGGCACCACGCCGGGCAGGTAGCCGTGCCAGACGAACCCGTCCCGCTCCGGGAGCGGGATCGACGTCTCGGAGCCGTCGGGGTCGTAGAGACACAGCGTGACCCCGGTCGCCACCTCGCTGAAGAGCGCGAAGTTCGTGCCGGCCCCGTCGTAGGTGGCACCCAGCGGGTAGGACGTGCCCGGCCAGGGCTGCATCGATTCTCCTCAACACCTTCGAACACCGACAGGACGCCGGCCCGACCACGCTACCGGCCCGCACCGACCCTTCCGGGTCGTTAGGCTCCGGCGCGTGGCGACCGTCTTCACCAAGATCATCAACGGCGAGATCCCCGGGCGATTCGTGTGGTCCGACGACCAGGTCGTCGGGTTCCTCTCGATCAACCCCCTGGGGCCCGGCCACACCCTCGTGGTGCCCCGCGAGGAGATTGACCAGTGGATCGACGCGCCAACCGGGCTCTTCGAGCACGCGATGGCGACGGCGCGCACGCTCGGGACCGTGATCCGCGACGTCTTCGAGCCCCCGCGGGTCGCGCTGATGATCGCGGGCTTCGAGGTGCCGCACCTCCACGTGCACGTCCACCCGGCGTGGGGTCTCGAGGCGTTCGACTTCACACAGGCGGCGACCGACCCCGACCCGGCGGCGATGGACGACCAGGCCGAGCGCATCCGCGCGGGGCTCCGGGCCGCCGGCCACGGCGACCACGTCCCGGCGTCCTGATGCAGCTCATCCTCGCCCGCCATGCCGAGCCGGTCGCGGCCGACCCGACGCCCGACGGCGCCCCGGCCGACCCCGAGCTCTCCTCCCGCGGTCGCGTGCAGGCCAGCGCGCTGGGCTGGTGGGCCGCGAACAACACCGGCGAGAAGATCACCGAGATCGTCGTGTCCGGCATGCGGCGCGCCCAGGAGACCGCCGCGCCGGCCGCGGACGCCCTCGGCCTGACCCCCGTCGTCGACGAGGAGCTCGCGGAGTTCGACGCCGGGCGCTCCTCCTACACCCCGGTGCACCTGCGGCTCGGGTCCGACGACCCGGACTGGCAGCGGATCCAGGAGGGGTTCCTGCCGGAGTTCGTCGACGTCGGGGCCTTCACCGCCCGGGTCCGCGGCGCCTTCGACCGCATCGTCGCCCGGCACGCCGACGCGGGCCGCGAGTCGGTGCTCGTGGTCTGCCACGCGGGCACGATCAACATGTTCCTCGCCCTCGAGCTCGCCCTGGGGCGTCCACTGACCTTCCCGCTCGACCACGTGGGCCTGAGCCGGGTGCTCGTCTCCCGGTCGGGACGCCGCAAGGTGCGGTCGGTCAACGAGACGGGGCACGTCGCGGAGCTGCTGTGAGCGCCCCGGACCGGCTCCCGCCCCCCGGACGCATGGTGGCGTTCACCGACGCCGCGGTCGCCATCGCCCTGACCCTGCTCGTGCTGCCCCTCGTGGAGCTCGTGCCGGAGGCGGCGCGCGCCGGGGAGCCGGGGGCCGGCGCGATCATCGCGGGCAATCTCCCGGCGATCGGCAGCTTCCTGCTGGGGTTCGCGGTGATCGCCCGGCTCTGGGTCTCCCACCACCAGCTGTTCGGGTTCGCCGTCCGTCTCACCCCGTCCCTGGTCACGCTCAACCTCGTCTGGGTCCTGACGATCACGGCGTTGCCGTTCTTCGTGGAGCTGGTCTCCTCGTACGGGCCGAGCGACGTGGTGCTGCGGTCCTTCGTGGGCAACCTCCTGGTGTCCAGCGTCCTGCTCACCACGATGACCGTGGTGATGCGCCGGACGGGAGAGGCGGACGGCGACGGCAGCGGCCCGTCGGAGGAGTTCGTGACGTCCTCGATCGCGGCGACGGTCAACTTCCTCGTCGCCTTCCTGCTCACGCTGATCGTCCCGTGGCTGAGCTACTACTCGATGCTCGTGCTGTTCCTCGACCCGCTCACGACGCGGCTGGTGACCCGCCTGCGCCGCTGAGGTCGCTCGCGTTGCCGGGCCGTGCGTCCCGTGGTTGCGTGCAACGGAACGGCCGTTCCTCCACTCCCGGGGGCCACGGCGCCGAGCACGGAGGCACCCCACCCATGCCCCAACCGGGCAGCACGGAAGAACGCAGTCTGGCCCACTGGGCCGAGCAGGGCCGCGCGGGGATGGAGGCGTTCTACGCCCTCGCCGCCGAGGACTACCGGCAGATGGTTGCCGCCCGCGACTGGGCGGCCGACCTGCGCGAGCACGGCGACGCCGCGCGGGCGCGCGTCCTCGACGTCGCGTGCGGCAGCGGGAAGTTCCCCGCCGAGCTGCAGCGCCGGGGTCTCGCCGGGGCGGTCGGGGACCTGCGGGTCGAGGTCGACCTGCTCGACCCGTCGGCCTTCTCGATCGCCGAGGCCCGCTCGGTGCTCGCGGCGCCGTTCGTGCCGGTCGGCGAGCACGAGGTCCGCATCCAGGACCTGCCCGACGACGTCGGCGGCTTCGACGTCGCCTGGGCGACGCACGCTCTCTACGTCGTCCCGCCCACCGAGATCGGGGCCGGGATCGCGCGGATGGTCGCGGCTCTGCGCCCCGGCGGGTTCGGCGCGGTCGTCCACGCCTCGGAGACCTCGCACTACATGCGCTTCGCGCAGGCGTTCCGCACCACCTTCGCGCCGGACGCGACGCCGTTCACCACCTCCGAGCAGGTGCGGGACGCCCTGGGCGCGGCCGGGATCGAGCCGGACGTCACCACGATCCGCTACGACGTCGGGCACCCCGACCGGGCCGTGATCGAGGGCTTCCTGCAGCGCTGCGCGTTCGACGACTCGGTCGGACTCGAGCGGATGGAGACCGAGGGCGCGGTGGGGGAGTACCTCGCCGGCACGCACGGCGACGACGGCTACCGCTTCAGCCAGGTCGTCGACGTCATCACGTGGGAGGTCGCGCGATGAACCCGCACCTCAGCGAGGCCACCGCGGCCGGTGCCCCGGACGACGTCGCCCCCGCGTGGGACGGCGACAACGAGCAGTGGTGGGACTGGTACATGTCCCTCGCGGGCAACGAGGCGCCGCCGGAGCTCGTCGACGTCCCCGTCACCGACCCGGGCCCGCTGCCCGACGAGGACGCGGTCGTCGCCGAGCTCGCGGCGCCCTACGAGCTGCCCGTCGGCGCGGCGGGCGCGTTCGCCGCCGACGGCTTCGTCGTGCTGCCCCGTGTCGTGTCCCCCGGGGCGGCGGAGGTGCTGCGCCGGCGGCTGACCGACCTGCTCGCCGACACGACCGGCACGTCGCTGCGCGCCCGCGAGATGATGTGGCTGGAGGACCCGCTGGTCCGCGCGGCCGTCCTCTCGCCGCGCATCGCCGGGATCTGCGCGGCCCTGCTCGGGCACGACACGCTGCGGCTCTACCACGACAGCGCGCTGTGCAAGGAGCCCGGCGCCGGTCGTACCCCGTGGCACTACGACGCCCACCACTTCCCGCTGGACTCCCACGACGTCATCTCGACGTGGATGCCGCTGCAGGCGGTACCCGCCGCGATGGGTCCGTTGTCGTTCGCCCGCGGGATGGACACGTGGCGGCTGGTCGAGGACGTGCCGTTCGACAAGGTCGGGACCTCCTACGACCTGCAGGTCTCCGAGACGCTGCGCGAGGCCGGGGTCGTCGTGCATGACGAGCCGTTCGCCCTCGGCGACGTCAGCTTCCACTCGACGCTGTGCTTCCACACCGCCGGCGCGAACCACACCACGCGCCCGCGCATGGTGCTCGGGGCGACCTACTACGCCGACGGAGCGCGGGTGATCGACCACCCGACGATGGTCAGCGGCGACTGGCGGCTGTTCGTCCCGGACACCGAGCCGGGCGAGGCGGCGGCCAGCGCGCACAACCCGATCGTCACGGGGAACGGCTGATCGCCGCCGACCCCTTCCCGACGGCGGGTGGGGCTGGTTGTGTTGCACCGCACACGGAATTCAGCTCCGGAGGGTCCGATGACGTACCGCCTGACCGCCAGCTATCACCACCCGGCCGACAAGGAGAAGTTCGTCGCGCACTACCGCGACACCCACGCGCCGCTGGCCGCGAAGCTGCCCGACGTCCGCTCCTTCACCTGGGGCGTCTGCGAGACGCCGGACGGCTCGCAGCCGGCCCACGCGCTCGTCGCGGTCCTCGACTGGGACTCGAAGGAGGCCGCCCAGGCCTCGCTGGGCTCCGAGCCCGGGCAGGCCGCCGTCGCCGACTTGGACAACTTCGCCCGGGCCGGCGTGGACATGGAGTTCCAGGAGATCACCACGACGGTGTGACGTCGGGTCGTGGCGGCCGCTCGCGCGGCCGCCACAGCTCGGACCGCTCGGTCCGTCGCTCCCGCCCGTAGCGCGCGGTCCGCGCCCGGCTGAGCAGGACGGCGACCACCCGCACCACCAGCCCGAGCACGAGCAGCGGCGGGACGTGCACGCCGTTCGGCACGGGTAGGGCGACCATGACGACGCCCAGCACCGCCGTCAGCGCCGACGACACCGTCAGCGGCGCGACCACCGGGTCCCGACGCCAGGCCCGCGCCGCGGCGGGCCGGATCGCCCGGGGGACGGCGCGGTGCAGCCGGGCGAGGACCACCCCGACGACGGCGAGCACCACCACGACCGCCAGCGCGTGGGCGAGGGCACCTGCGCCCGCCGAGGCACCCGCGCCCGATGTCGGGAGCCGGGGGGCGAGCGCCACCCCGGCGACGGTCGAGGCGAGGAACAGCAGGGTCAGCACCAGGCCCGCCCGGCGGACGAGCCCGAGCATCGCGAGCGGCACGTTGAACGCCGCCGGCTCCAGCGTCGGGTCGAGGGCCAGGGCGTCGGCGAACGAGCGCAGCGCGCGCCGCGACCGGCCGAGGGTCAGGTCGACGACGCCGAGGGCGTTGAGGTTGGCCGGGTCGTCGGGCTTCAGCCGCACGGCCTCCTGCAGGCGGGGGAGCGCCTCGCGGGCGCCCCGTCGACCGTGGGTGGAGGCGAGGACCTGCCCCAGGGCGTAGTGCGCGTGGTCGTTCTCCGGCGCGAGCGTCACCGCGTACTCGCCGTGCGCGCGGGCGCGTGGGTAGTCCGCGCGGCCTTCGCTCCCCAGCATCTGGGCGAGCAGGATGTGCGCGAGGACGTGCTGCGGGTCGTGGCGCAGGAGGTCCTCGCCGGCCGCGACGGCCTCGGGGAAGCGGCGCGCGTGGTAGAGCGTGTTCAGCCGGGTGGCCAGGTGGCTGGTCGGCGGGAGCCCGAGGGCGGCGGCCCGGTCGAGCGCGGCGAGCGCGTCGTCGTGGTGGCCCACCCGCTGCTCCAGCAGGGCGAGCACGTGGAAGGCGGCCGCGTCCTCCGGGTCCTCGGCGAGCGCCCGGGCGATCTCGGGACGTGCGAGGTCGTACTGCCGGGCGTCGACGAGCAGGCCCGCCCGTCGCCGGGCCTCCCCGGCGGTCATGCCCCGCCCGCCCGGCTCACAGCAGCTTGCGGCGCTTCATGTAGGCGGCGAGCTCGTCGTAGGACCCGTCCCCGTTCGCGTACAGGGCGACCTGCCGGGCGGTGGTGAACCACGGGCCGGTCGACGGACGGAGCTCACCGGCCGCCGCGAGCAGGTCGGCCTGCGTGATCCTCCGGACGGTGCCGGTGGCGACCGAGTCGAGCAGGGCGTGCTCGGTCGCGGCCTCGCAGAGGTGGGCGAGATCGGCGCCGGAGAACCCCTCGGTGCGCGCGACCAGGGGCTTGAGCGCGACGTTCTCCACCGGACGGTCGCGCAGGTGGTACTCCAGGATCGCGCGCCGGGCGTCGCCGTCCGGCGGCACCACCAGCACCGTCCGGTCGAAGCGCCCGGGCCGGCGCAGCGCGGGGTCGACGTCCCAGGGCATGTTGCTCGCCGCGAGCACGAACACGCCCTCGTTGTCCGCGGACACCCCGTCGAGCTCGGCGAGCAGCTGCGTGATGACCTGCCGGAGCACCCCGCCCACGACCGCCGACCGCTTCTGCGCGATGCCGTCCAGCTCGTCGAAGAACAGGATGCAGGGCGCCGCGGCCCGGGCGGCGAGGAAGACGTCGTGCATGTTGCGCTCGGAGTTCCCGGCCCACTGGTCGAGGACGTCGTGGATGCCCACCGCCAGGAAGTTCGCCCCGAGCTCTCCCGCGAGCGCCCGCGCGAAGAACGTCTTCCCGCACCCGGGCGGCCCGTAGAGCAGCAGTCCGCCCCGCAGGCTCTTGCCGTACAGCGCGCGCAGCTCTTCGTTGCGCAACGGCGCCAGGAACGCGGCCTCCAGGCGCTTCTTCACCGCGTCCATGCCGCCGACGTCGGCCAGGCGCAGGTCGGGCCGCTCCACCACGAAGCGCCCGCCGCCGGTCGGCGCGTGCGCCGGGACCCGCTCGGGTTCGTCGTCGGGGGCGAACCGCGGCGCCACGACGTCGCTGACCTCGGCCTCCGCGGCCTCCCAGTCGAAGGAGGGCTTCCCGACGACGGGTGCGGGCTCCGGCCGGGGTGGTCGCGGCGGCTGCTGCGGGGTGAGCCCGCGGGCCATCAGGGCCGCGGCGTCGGCGTTCCCGGGGTCGCGCCCGAGCACGGCGGCGACGTGGGAGACTGCCTCCTGCTGCTCGCCGGCGTCGAGGAGCAGGCCCGCCAGGTGGAGCCGCAGCGTCGGGTCGTCCGGGGAGGCGGCGACCGCGGACCGGAGGCTGTCGAGCAGGGGATCGGCGCCGCTCACGCCCGGCACCCTAGCGACCGCCGGAGCGACCCGTCGTCGGGAATCAGCGGTCGAGCATGGCCTCCTCGTAGTCCAGCTCGCGGAGCAGTTCGCGCATGGTGCCCTCCTCGAGGCGACCCATGTCGCGGAAGCGGACGAAGGTGGTGCGCTCGGCGTCGAGCATGGCGCGGCGCAGCCGGACGAACGTCACCGACGGGGACTCGCCGATCTCCTCGGCGGGGCGGCCGAGGCGTTCCCAGGCGCCGTTCGAGCGCTGCTCGGCCCACGAGCGCAGCTGCGAGGTGATGTGCTCGGGCGTGTGGTTCCCGGGGCCGGTCAGCTCCTCCAGCGTCTCCAGTGCCCGCTCGGCCGCCGCCTGCTTCGCCGCGGCCTCCTGGAGGGTGTCGTGCTGGGCGCCGCGGTCGTGGACGTTCAGTCGGCGGATGACCCACGGCAGGGACAGGCCGTGGATCAGCAGCGTCCCCACGGTGACGACGAAGGCGAGGAACAGGACGATGTCGCGCCCGGGCATCGCGGGGTCGATCGTGAACGCCGCGGCGAGCGTGACCACCCCCCGCATCCCCGCCCAGGAGAGCACCGTCGGCACCTGCCAGGGCAGGGCCGGCCCACGCGCCCGGACCTTGGGCAGGAGCCGCGGCAGGTAGATCGTCGGGAACATCCAGACGAACCGGGCGAGGATCGTCGCGGCGAGGACGGCGAGCGAGGACGCGACGACGAGGCCGAAGGGGATGCGGAGTTCGGCGACCACGATCGGTAGCTGCAGCCCGATGAGGGCGAACACGAGCGCCTCGAGGAGCCGGTCGAGCGCCTTCCACACCGCCTGGTCCTGGATGCGGGTCGCGAAGCCGCCCTCGGTCGACTTGTGCCCGAGGTAGAGGCCCGCGATCACGACGGCGAGCACGCCGCTCGCGTGGAGCTCCTCGGCGAGCAGGTAGATCGCGAACGGCACGACGAGGCCGACCGCGCTCTCCAGCGACGAGTCCCCGAGCCGCAGGCGCACGCGGTGGATCACCCAGCCGACGGCCGCGCCGACCAGGATCCCGCCGCCGGCCGCCAGCACGAACTCGCCGAGCCCCTCGAGCAGGGACGCGCCGGTACCCAGGGCGACGGCGAGCAGGACCCGGAACAGGGTCAGCGCGGTCGCGTCGTTGAGCAGGCTCTCGCCCTCGATGATCGTCATCATCCGGCGCGGCAGCCCCAGCCGGCGCCCGATGGACGCGGCGGCGACCGCGTCCGGCGGGGCGACGACCGCGCCGAGGACGAGCGCACTCGCGAGCGGGAGCCCCGGGACCACCCACCACGCGACGAGACCCACCACCGCCGTCGTGAAGATGACGAGCCCGAACGCGAGCTGGCCGATGCGGTTGAGGTTCTCGCGCAGCCGCAGCGCCGAGGACTCGAGCGCGGCGGAGTAGAGGAGCGGCGGGAGGACGAGGAAGAGGACGAGGTCGGGGTCGAGCGGGACGTTCGGGATGCCCGGGAGGTAGGACAGCGCGAGCCCGACCAGCACGAGCAGCAGCGGCGACGACACCCGGAACCGGTCCGCGAGGGCGGTGACCGCGAGCGAGACGACGAGGACGATCAGCAGGGCGAGGCCGTTCACGGCGCGGTGCTCCCTCGGCGGTGGACGCTGACCGCGTAGCCGCCGCCGGTGTACGGCTCGGCGCCGTCCCAGTCGGCGGTGCGCGTGTGCAGGTGGAGGCCGGCGCCGACGGCGGCCGTGTCGTAGGCGTGCAGGTCGGGCACGGCGACGTCGTCGGGCAGCGAGGTCGGCACGTGCTCGGGGCCCAGGCCGAACCCGAGCACGAGCAGCCCGCCCGGCCGCAGGTGCGCGGCCAGCCGGGCGAGCACCCGCGCGTGGGTCCCGGGGGTGAGGAACGGCCAGATGTTGCCCGCGCCGACGACGAGGTCGAACCGCTGCCCGAGGTCCAGCGCGGTGAGGTCGCGCAGGTGCCAGGACAGCCCGGGCGCCGCGCGCCGGGCCTCGTCGAGCATCGAGGCGTCGAGGTCGACCCCGACCACGCGGTGGCCGAGCTCCGCCAGGTGGATCGCGACCCGCCCCGTCCCGCACCCGGCGTCGAGCACGTCGGACGGCGTCCCGTCGAGCAGGGCGTGGACCCGCCGCGCCTCGCCGTGCAGGTCGGCGCCCTCGGCGGCCAGGGTCGCGAACCGTTCCGCGTAGCCGGGTCCGGCGGTGCCTCCGGTGACGGCGAGCCAGGGGTTGTCGGGCACCGGCGCACTCTAGTGCCGGGGCGAGCGTGCGGGACGGGGATCGGGTCGGTCCAGGCGGTACACGCGGTGGTCCGGTGGGTCGATCGGGTTGTCCGGCGCCGCCGAGGCGTGGGCGACGAAGCGGAACCCGGCCTTCTCCAGCGCCCGCCACGAGGCCGGGTTGCCCGTGACCACGGGGACGAGGAGGACCCCGCAGTCGTGGTGGGCGGCGAAGGTGTCGGCGGCCAGGTCCCGGATCAGGGCGGTGCCGAGGCCGTGCCCGACGTCGGCGGGGTCGCCGATCAGGTAGTCGATCGTCATGGCGTCGCGCGGGACGTCGAGGAACGGCGCGAACTCCTCGACCTCCTCGGGGTAGGCGTGCCAGAAGGACCGCTGGCACAGTCCGATCGGGCGGCCGTCCAGCTCGGCGATCAGATCCTCGGCCGGCTCCTCGCCGCGCAGCGTCGGCCCGAAGTCGCGCTCGACCGCCTCCGGGGACCACTCGTGCGCCCACCACCGCGCGACGTGCGGCTCGGCGAGCCACCGGCCGATCAGCGGGAAGTCGTCGGCCGTCACCGGGCGGAACGTCACCTCCACGGCGCGGAGGCTAGTTCCGCCCGACGACGGGCCGCACCTGCTTTCCACCTCAGACGGTGGGGACGGTCCCGCCGTCGATCACGTACTCGGCGCCGACGATCGCCGTGGCGCGGTCCGAGACGAGGAAGCCCACCAGGTCGGCGATCTCCTCGGGGTGCGCGAACCGTCCCAGGGGCACACCGCCCAGGGAGTCGACGATCTGCTGTTTCGCGTCGTCCCGGGTGAGGCCGTTGCCCCCGGCGATCCGGTCCACGAACTCCTCGTACGCCTCGGTCTCGATCCCGCCCGGGCTGACGGCGTTGACCCGGACGCCGCGTGGCGCGACCTCGTTGGCGCGCCCCTTGCTGTAGGTGCGCAACGCCGCCTTCGCCGCCGCGTACGCCAGCGACGCGTCGTACAGGGGCAGTTCCCGCTGGATCGAGGTCACGTGGACGATCGCGCCCGAGCCGGCCTCGACCATGGCCGGCAGGAGCGCGCGGTCGAGCCGCACCGCGCCCAGGAGGTTCAGGTTCAGCTCGACGAGCCACTGCTCGTCGGTGATGGCCGCGAACCCGCCGGGCGGCGTCGAGGCCCCGCCCACGACGTGTACCAGGACGTCGAGCGGCCCGTCCTCCGCGAGCCGCGCGACCACGGCGTCGGTGCCGCCCGCCGTCGAGGTGTCGGCCGCGATGAAGCGGTCGGGCCGCTCGTACCCGCCGGGCATGGTCCGGGCCGTCGTGTACACGTCGGCGCCCATCTCCCGCAGGCGCTCGACGACGGCCCGGCCGGAGCTCTTCGAGCCGCCGGTGACGAGCGCCCGGCGCCCGTCGAGACGATCGCGATCCGTTCCCATGGTCTTCGTGTCCGCTCAGGCGTCGTGGGTGGCGATGACGAGCTCGGCCACGAGGTCGTCCCGGAGCGCGAACCGGTAGTCGAGCTCGGCGACCCCGCCCGGGAAGGTGCCTTCGAGCCGCACGGTGACCACCGCGTGGGTGTCGTCGACGCGGCGGGCGCCGATCTGCTCGGTCGTGGTCTCGAACCGGGCGCCGGCATCCCGCAGGAACGCGTGGACCTGCTCGCGGCCGCGCAGGGTCTCGCCCACGTCGACGAGCACCACGTCCTCGGTGAAGAACGACGAGGCGCCGTCGTCGTCACCGGCCACATGGGCGGCCATGAAATCGCGGACGGTGGTCGGGAGCGTGTCGGACGGGAGGTCGGTGCGCTGTGTCATGGGACCACCGTGGGAGCTCGCGGCGCGGGAGGGTCAAGGGCTGGACCCTCTCCCCGGGGGAGGGTCCAGGCTGCAGGGGTGCTGACCATCGGGGAGTTCTCGCAACTGACCCACCTGAGCGTGCGCACCCTGCGCCGGTACCACGAGGCGACCCTGCTGGAGCCCGCCGTCGTGGACGAGGCCAGCGGCCACCGCTACTACGCGGTGGACCAGATCCCGGTCGCGCAGGTCATCCAGCGTCTCCGGGAGCTCGACGTCCCCCTGGGCGACGTCCTCCGGATCCTGCGGACCCCCGACCCGGAGGTCCGGGCGGCGCTGGTCGCGGACCACCTGGAGCGTCTCGAGGACGAGCTCGCGAGGACGCGGACCGCCGTGGTCTCGCTGCGCCGCCTGCTCCGGCCCGACCCCGCGCCGCTCGACGTCGAGCTGCGCGCGGAGCCCGCCTGCACGGTCGCAGCGGTCGAGGGCGTCCTCGGGGCCCACGAGGTGGAGAGCTGGTTCGCCGGCGCGGTGGCCGAACTGGAGGCCGCCGTCGGCGCGGCGGCCGTCGGCCCACTCGGCGGCACCTACGAGAACGCCCTCTTCCAGCAGGAGCGTGGTCACGCGCTCCTGTACCTGCCGACCGCGGCACCCCCACGCACCGGGCGCGTCCACCCCGCGGACCTGCCGCCCGTGGAACTGGCCGTCACCACACACGCGGGCGAGCACGACGGCATCGAGGTCACCTACGGCCAGCTCGGCACCTGGGTCGTGGAGAACGCGATGGCGGTCGCCGGGCCGGTCCGCGAGCGCTACCTCGTCGGTCCGCGGGACAGCCCCGATCCGGCCGCGTGGCGCACCGAGATCGGTTGGCCGGTCTTCCGGGTCGGCTGATCGTCGTGGGAGCGATGGACGAGATGATCGACGCCGCCGTGATCGGACAGCTCGCACGGCTGCTGCGGCAGGTCGGCGTCGAGCCGACGGCGCTCGGGGCGGCTCGCGTCGCCGACCAGAAGCTCCGGCGTCGGGTGGACGTCGTCCGCGACGCCCTCCTGGTCGATCTCCCTCCCGGGTACCGGGAGACCGCCGCGGCGGTCCGCGCCGCGTTCGAGGACGAGGCCTTCGCGGGCTGGATGTTGTGGCCGGTGTCCGAGGCCGTCGTCGACCGGGCCCTGGCGTCGGGTTCCGCGCTGTGCTTCGACGACGCCTTGGACGTCCTCGCCCTGCTCACGACCCGGCTGTCCGGCGAGTTCGCCATCCGCCGCATGCTCGACGCCGGGCTCGAGCGGACACTCGAGGTGGCCACCCGCTGGACGGAGGACCCGGACCTGCACGTCCGCCGGCTCGCGAGCGAGGGGACACGCTCCCACCTCCCGTGGGCCACGGGCGTGCCCGAGCTGGTCTGGCGGCCCGGGGTCACCCGCCCGATCGTCGACGCGCTCTACACCGACGAGTCGGAGTACGTGCGCCGGTCGGTGGCCAACCACGTCAACGACCTCGCGCGCGACGATCCCGACCTCGCGGCCGACATCGTGGCGGGCTGGCTCGACCGTCCGGACGGGAACACGCCCCGGGTCGCCCGGCACGCCCTGCGCACCCTGGTCAAGAAGGGGCATCCCGGGGCGCTCGCGCTGATGGGGTTCGAGGGCTCCGACTTCCGGGTGGACGGGCCTCGGGTCGATGACCACGAGGTCCCCCTGGGCGGGGACGTCCGGTTCACCGCGCAGGTCACCAACACCGGGACCCTCCCGGCCCGGACCGCGATCGACTACGTCCTGCACTTCCGGAAGGCGCGCGGTGAGCTCCGGCCGAAGGTCTTCAAGCTCACGACGCGGTCGATCGCCCCGGGCGAGACGGTCGCCGTGGACACGTCCTACTCGTTCCGGGCCCGGACGACCCGGACCTTCCACCTCGGCGAGCACGCGATCGAGCTCCAGGTCAACGGGCGGCCCCACGGCCGCGCCACCTTCGACCTCGTGGAACAGGAGGAGTCGTCGTGACGGCCGGCACGCCGAGGATGCGTCGGCGCCTTCGGGATGAGCGAACGGCACACCGGCGGGTTCCGGGGATGCCCCGACCTGCACGGTGTGCCACTCGTGGTCCTGCAGGGGAGATCAGCTGCAGACGCAGTGCCCGTTGCCGCCGCCGTTGTTGCCGTTGTTCCCGCCGGTGCCGTGCCCGTTGCCGTTCCCGCCGCCGTTGCCGTGCCCGTGACCGCCGCCGTTGTCGCCGCCCTGACCGGGCTCGGTGGTCGGGGGAGTGGTGGGCGTGGTCGGGTCGACCGGAGTGGTCGGCTTCGTCAGCTCGAAGTCGTAGGTCGTGGTCGGGGTCGAGATGAGGTCCACCGCCGACTCCAGGCCTGCGTTCCCGCTGCCCTG
Source organism: Actinomycetospora corticicola (assembly GCF_013409505.1). NCBI lineage: Bacteria > Bacillati > Actinomycetota > Actinomycetes > Pseudonocardiales > Pseudonocardiaceae > Actinomycetospora > Actinomycetospora corticicola. The sequence goes on from NZ_JACCBN010000001.1 coordinate 1,207,880, forward strand.
GTTGATCACGACGCGCTGGACGACGAGGTCCGGCGCAGCCGCGACGTAATCGGCGAGCGGCTTGGCGCCGCCGTTCGAGCAACCGCGCTGGGCTTCCTCGATGACGCCGGGAATCGCCCTGGTCGAGCACCAGTTGCCGGCGCCGGCCAGGAAGCGGTTCCACTGACCCGGAGTGGTGCTGTCACCGGGGTTGTAGACCGGTTCGTACGTGAGGTTCGAGTACCCGCCGTCGGCCGGACCGTTGAAGTCCACGGTGAGCTGGAGGCTCGGGAACTGGACCGGGTTGTCGGCGGCGCCCTGGTAGGCGGAGTACGCCCCCGCCGCGATCCAGTTCTCGAGGTCGGCGTCGGCGCCGGACACCGTCGCGTAGTAGTTGACCTTGTCCGAGCCCGCGGGTGTCGACAGACGGAGTGCCGCCTTCCCGCCTCCGGTCGGTGCGCCGTACTCGTCCGACACCTCGGCCTTCCCGTCGCCGCGGGTGTCGTCCTTGACGAACGGGTCGAGGTCCGGCAGGACGTACGTCGTCGTCGCCGGGGAGCTGATCGGGAGGATGTCGAGGGGGGCGGCGCTCCCGGTGCCGAACATGACCGCGGAGGTCCCCCCGATCACCAGCGCGCCGGTCGCGGCGAGCATCGCCACGCCCCGTCGTCCGATGCTGACCCTGTGCTTGCCCATGCGAGCGATCCCCCCGAGTACTGCGGCGTGCGACCGAGAGCACGGTCACGCAACGGGTAACGACGGGGTCACGAAAGAGTGATGACGGGTCCTCGATCGTGGCGGTACGGGTCACCTCCACGCCGACTCCACATGCGCATGCGTGCATGTATTGTCCGGGTCATGGGGCACGACCACGGGCACGGTCACGGACACGGTCACGGGGCCGCCACGGACGGACGTCGGCTGACCGTCGCGCTGGTGATCACGGCCGTCGTGCTCGTGTCGGGGGCGATCGGCGCCTGGGTCACCGGGTCGCTGTCGCTGCTCGCCGACCTCGGGCACCAGGTCACGGACGTCGCGGCGCTGGTCACCGCGGTCGTCGCGGCCCGGCTCGCGCAGCGCCCCCCGAGCGCCCGGCGGACCTTCGGGCTCGGGCGCAGCGAGGTGCTCGGCGCCGCCGTGAACGCCCTGGCCCTGCTCGCCGTCACGGTGTGGGTCGCGGTCGAGGCGGTGGAGCGGCTCCTCGCCGACACCCCGCCCGAGGTGCCGGGGTTCGCGCTGCTGATCTTCGGTGCGATCGGTCTCGTCGGGAACCTCGTGTCCCTGGCCGTGCTCTCCGGCGGGAGCGGCTCGCTCAACGTCCGCGGGGCGGCCCTGCACGTGCTCGGCGACGCGCTCGGGTCGGTGGCGGTGATGGTGGCGGCCGCCGTGCTGCTGCTGACCGGCTGGCCCTACGCGGACGTCGTGGCCTCGCTGGTCATCGTCGCGATCCTCGTGCCGCGTACGGTCGCCCTCCTCTCCACCACCGCGCACGTCCTGCTCGAGGGCACACCCCCCGGGATGGACGTCGAAGAGGTCCGCGCCGCCCTGCTGGCGGTGCCCGGCGTCCGCGAGGTGCACGACCTGCACGTGTGGGTCATCTCCGACCGCACCCCCGCCGCGTCCGCGCACCTCGTCGTCGAGGACGGGACCACGCCGCAGTGCGAGGGCACCGGGCACTCCAGCGTCCTCGACCGGGCGGCCGCCGCCCTGCGCGAGGAGTTCGGGCTCGATCACTCCACGTTGCAGATCGAGACGCCCGAGCACGCCGACCACGAGGAGCACTGCCCCCCGCCCCCCGTTCGGGTGGCCGTTAACGACCCCGTGACACCGCGGCAAACCTGACCACATCGGGCTCACCCAGGCTTCACCCTGCGCCACCCGAGCGGGTCGGCCGGTGTGAAGGGGTGGGCAGATGTCGCAGGACGTGCAGGCGCCGGCGGCGGCGCCCCCGGCGAAGGCCAACGAGACCCTCGAGGACTACACCCTCCGGTTCGCGCCGCGCAGTTACCGGAAGTGGTCCACGGGCGTGGTCGCCACCTCGGCGCTGGGCGGAATCGCCTATCTCGCCGACTTCGCGATCGGCGCGAACATCGGCATCTCGTACGGCACGGTGAACGCGCTGTGGGGGATCGGCGTGTTCGCGGTCGTCATCTTCCTGTCCGGGTTCCCGCTGGCCTTCTACGCCGCGCGCTACAACCTCGACCTGGACCTCATCACCCGGGGGAGCGGCTTCGGCTACTACGGCTCCGTCGTCACGAACATCATCTTCGCGACGTTCACCTTCATCTTCTTCGCCCTCGAGGGCTCGATCATGGCGCAGGGTCTCGAACTGGGGCTCGGCCTGCCGTTGTGGGCGGGTTACGCGCTCTCGACGGTCATCATCTTCCCGCTCGTGGTCTACGGGATGAGCCTGCTCTCGAAACTGCAGCTCTGGACGACGCCGCTGTGGCTGATCCTCATGGTCGCGCCGTTCGTCTACCTGTTGCTGAGCCACCCCGAGTCGGTGCAGACGTTCTTCGCCTACCAGGGTGAGGAAGGCCAGGGGACGCCGTCGCTCGGCGCCGTCTTCCTCGCCGCCGGGGTCTGCCTCTCGCTGATCGCGCAGATCGCCGAGCAGATCGACTACCTGCGCTTCATGCCGCCGAAGACGCCCGAGAACTCGCGGCGCTGGTGGACCGCCGTGGTCCTGGCGGGGCCGGGCTGGGTCATCTTCGGCGCCGCCAAGCAGGTGGTCGGCCTGTTCCTCGCGGTGTACCTGCTCGCGAACGTGGCGGGGGCGTCGGAGTTCGCGAACGAACCGGTGCGCCAGTTCGTCGTCATCTACAACGACATCCTGCCCGGCTGGCTCGCCCTCACCCTCGCGGTCATCCTCGTCGTCATCAGCCAGATCAAGATCAACGTGACGAACGCCTACTCCGGGTCGCTGGCGTGGACGAACTCGTTCACCCGCGTCACGAAGTACTACCCGGGCCGGCTCGTGTTCCTCGGCGTGAACCTCGTGATCGCGCTGATCCTCATGGAAGCCAACATGTTCGACTTCCTGAACACGATCCTCGGCTTCTACGCGAACTGCGGCATGGCGTGGGTGGTCGTGGTCGCCACCGATATCGCGATCAACAAGTACGTCCTCGGGCTCTCGCCGAAGCAGCCGGAGTTCCGGCGCGGGATGATCTACGACGTGAACCCGGTCGGGTTCGTCTCGATGATCGTCTCCGCCGGGGTCTCGATCCTCGCGTTCTTCGGAGCCCTCGGGTCGACGCTCGCCTCGTACTCCCCGCTGGTCGCGATCGGGCTCGCCTTCGTGCTCCCGCCGATCCTCGCGATCGCCACGAAGGGGAAGTACTACCTGCGCCGTCCCGACGACGGGATCGACGCCCCGATGCTCGACGAGCTCGGCAACCCCTCGGGCGAGACGCTGCACTGCCAGGTGTGCGACCAGGACTTCGAGCGCCCCGACATGACCGCCTCGGGCACCGGGACCGGCCACGTCTGCTCGCTGTGCCTGTCGACCGATCGCAGTGGGGACCACGTCCTGCCGGCCGCCCCGTAGTCTCGCCGCCACCCGACCGGGAGGAGCCCCGAGGTGCTGCTGTCGCCCCACGAACAGGAGAAGCTGCTGCTGCACGTGGCGGCCAACCTCGCGCGGGAACGGCGGGGCCGCGGGCTCCGGCTCAACCATCCCGAGGCGGTCGCCCTGCTCAGCTCGTGGATCCTCGAGGGCGCGCGGGACGGCCGGTCGGTGGCCGAGCTGATGGCGGACGGACAGCACGTGCTGACCCGCGACGACGTCATGGAGGGTGTGCCCGAGATGGTGCCCAGCGTGGCCGTCGAGGCGACGTTCCCGGACGGGACGAAGCTCGTCACCGTGCACGAGCCGATCCAGTGAGCGCACCGGGAGAGGTGTTCCCCGGCGACGGCGAGATCGTCGCGGGGGAGGGCGCGCGGACGCTCTCGCTCACGGTGACGAACACGGGCGACCGGCCGATCCAGGTCGGGTCGCACATGCACTTCGCGTCGACCAATCCGGCGCTCGCCTTCGACCGCGAGGCCGCGACGGGCATGCGGCTCGCCATCCAGGCGGGGACCTCGGTGCGGTTCGAGCCCGGCGTCGAGAAGGACGTCGACCTCGTGGCGCTGGGCGGGCGCGGGTCGTTCCCCGGTGGGCGGCTGGACGTGGCGGACCCCGCCGGCACCGACCCGTCATCGGGAAGGACGGGCAGTGGCTGGAGCGTGGGGCGCGACCGGTACGCGGCGCTGTTCGGCCCGACGACGGGTGACCGTGTCCGCCTCGCGGACACCGACCTGACCATCCGCGTCGAGGAGGACCGCTCGCGCGGGCCGCGGGGCGGCGACGAGGCGGTCTTCGGCGGCGGGAAGGTCATCCGCGAGTCGATGGGCCAGTCGCGCGCCACCCGGGCCGAGGGTGCCGCCGATCTGATCATCACCGGCGCGCTGGTGCTCGACCACTGGGGCGTCGTGAAGGCCGACGTCGGGGTGCGCGACGGGCGGATCGTCGGGCTGGGCAAGGCCGGGAACCCGGACACGATGGACGGGGTCTCGCCGGAGCTCGTCATCGGCCCGTCCACCGAGATCCTCGCCGGGAACGGCCTCATCCTGACGGCGGGCGCGGTCGACTGCCACGTCCACCTCATCAGCCCGCAGCAGATCCCGGAGGCGCTCGGCTCCGGCGTCACGACGTGGATCGCGGGCGGCACCGGACCGGCCGAGGGCACGAAGGCGACGACCGTGACACCGGGCGCCTGGTGGCTCGCGCGCATGTTCACGGCGCTCGACGCGGTGCCGCTCAACGTGTCCCTGCTCGGCAAGGGCAACACGGTGGGCCTGGAGGCGATGCGCGAGCAGGTCGCTGCGGGCGCCTCCGGGTTCAAGGTGCACGAGGACTGGGGCGCGACGCCCGCCGCGATCGACGCCGCGCTGCGGGTGGCCGACGAGACCGGTGTGCAGGTCGCCCTGCACACCGACACCCTGAACGAGGCGGGCTACGTCGACTCGACGCTCGCCGCGATCGCGGGCCGGTCGATCCACGCGTACCACACCGAGGGGGCCGGGGGCGGGCACGCGCCGGACATCATCACCGTCGCCGGCCAGCCCCACGTGCTCCCGTCGTCGACCAATCCGACGCGCCCGCACACGGTGAACACCGTCGACGAGCACCTCGACATGCTGATGGTCTGCCACCACCTCTCCCCGTCGATCCCGGAGGACCTGGCGTTCGCCGAGTCGCGCATCCGGGCGTCGACGATCGCCGCGGAGGACCTGCTCCACGACCTCGGCGCGATCTCGATGATCGGCTCCGACTCGCAGGCGATGGGGCGGGTCGGCGAGGTCGTGCTGCGGACCTGGCAGACCGCGCACGCCGCCCGACGACGGGTGACCGGACAGTCCGGCGTCTCGGCCTCGGGCGACGACAACGACCGCGCGCGCCGCTACGTCGCCAAGTACACGATCTGCCCGGCCGTCGCCCACGGGCTCGACGGCGAGGTGGGGTCGGTGGAGGTCGGGAAGCTGGCCGACCTCGTGCTGTGGGACCCGGCGTTCTTCGGCGTCCGCCCGCAGGTCGTGGTCAAGGGCGGCATGATCGCCTGGGGCCGGATGGGCGACGCCAACGCCTCGATCCCGACCCCGCAGCCCGAACTGTCCCGCCCGATGTTCGGTGCGATGGGTGCGGCCCCGGCGGCGTCGTCGGTCTTCTTCACGGCGCCCGGCGTCACCCCGCCCGACGTGGACGTGGCGCGTCGGTTCGTGCCCGTCAAGTCGACCCGGGCGGTGGCCAAGGCCGACATGCCGCAGAACGCGGCGACCCCGGACATCCGGGTCGACCCGGAGACGTTCACCGTGACGATCGACGGCTCCGTGGTCGACCCCGACCCGGTGCGCGAGCTGCCGATGGCGCAGCGGTACTTCCTGTTCTAGATGTGGCCTGCGGCCATGTGAGCAGAAAGGGTCGCCATAGCGACCCTTTCTGCTCACATGGACCATGTCCACATGGCGGTCACGCACTCGATCACGGACAGCCCGCTCGGCCCGCTGACGTTGCGGGCCGACGACGGCGTGCTGTCCGGGCTGTACATGACCGAGCACCGCCACGGGCCCTCCGCCGACGCCCTGGGGGAGCGGGTCGACGACGCGGCGCCCGCCGCCCGCGAGGAGCTGGCCGCCTACTTCGACGGGGACCTCCGCGAGTTCACCGTCGACGTCGTGCTGCGCGGCACCGAGTTCCAGTCGCGGGTGTGGGCGGCGCTGCGGACGATCCCGTACGGCGAGACGTGGACCTACGGCGAGCTCGCGGCGCGGATCGATGCGCCGACCGCCGTGCGCGCGGTCGGGCTCGCGAACGGGAAGAACCCGATCAGCATCGTCGTCCCGTGCCACCGGGTGGTCGGGGCGAACGGGTCGCTCACCGGCTACGGCGGCGGCATGGAGCGCAAGCGCGCGCTGCTCGACCTCGAGGGCCTCGGGGCGCCCACGCTGTTCGGCTGAGCGAAGGTCCGGACGTGTGGGGCGCGTCGCCGGCGCCCGTGGGCGTGTCGCCACACAGGTCGGGATCTCCTGGTCGTAACAGAGCCCGACTACGGTGTCCGCGTGCCCGCGCCGGAGCTGTGGTTGCTCGCCGACTCCCGGCTGCCGACCGGCGGGCACGCGCACTCCGGCGGCATCGAGGCGGCGGTCCGACGCGGGTTGGTGCGGGCTCCCGACGACGTGGCGGCCTGGCTCGCCGGACGGGTCCCGACGGCGGGTCTGGTCACCGCCGCCGCTGCGGCCGCGGCGTGCGCGCTGGTCCATCCGCGAGGGGAGGATCCGAGCGCTCTTGTGGCCCGAGGGTTCCCCTCACGCGGGACGGCGGTGACCGACTGGGCGCCCTGGGACGCGGCGATCTCGGCGCGCACCCCGGTGGCGGCACTGCGTGAGGTGTCCCGCCAGCAGGGCCGGGCGATGCTGCGGACGGTCCGGCAGGCCTGGCCGCACGCCGAGGTCGCGGGCCTCGGGACCCGGCCGCACCAGGCCCTCGTGCTGGGCGTGGCGGCGGCCGCCGCCGGGGCCACTCCCGAGGACGCGGCCGGCCTCGCCGTCCACCACCTCGTCGGCCAGGTCTGCTCGGCCGCGGTCCGACTGCTCGGGCTCGACCCCCTGGCGCTCGCGGGTGTGCACGCGCGGGCCCTGGCCGAGCACGCACCCGTCGTCGGGACGGCCTCGGACGCCGGGACGACGGCGGCCGCGGCGCTCGACCCCCGACTGCTGCCCACCGCGACGACGCCGTTGCCGGAGGTGCTCGCCGTCCTGCACGCCCGATCCGAGGGAGCCCTCTTTGCTTCATAGACTCGACGAACTCGACCTGTCCGGCGGCTCGCACGACCACCCGAAGCCCGGTCGGGCGGTGCGCATCGGCATCGGTGGGCCGGTCGGCTGCGGGAAGACCGCGCTGGTGGCGGCCCTGTGCCGGGCGCTGCGGGACGAGCTGGCGCTCGCCGTCGTCACCAACGACATCTACACCACCGAGGACGCCGACTTCCTGCGCCGCGAGGCGGTGCTCGACGCCGAGCGGATCGTCGCCGTCCGCACCGGGTGCTGCCCGCACACCGCCATCCGGGACGACGTGACCGCGAACCTCGACGCCGTCGAGGACCTCGTCGAGCGATTCGACCCGGACCTCGTGCTCGTCGAGTCCGGCGGCGACAACCTCACCGCGACCTTCAGCTACGGCCTCATCGACCGCCAGATCTTCGTCATCGACACCGCGGGCGGGGACGACGTGCCCCGGAAGGGCGGTCCCGGCGTGGCCGGCGCCGACCTGCTGGTGATCAACAAGGTCGACCTGGCGCCGCTCGTCGGCGCCGACACCGACCGGATGGCCGGCGACGCGGCGCGGGTGCGGGACGGGAAGCCGACCGCCCTGGTGAGCGTCCGGACCGCTCCGATCACCGAGGTCGTCGACTGGGTGCGCGCGCAGGTGCGGGTCGCGGCATGACGGGTGCCGTCCTCGCGGCGGCGCGGGTGTCGGTCACCGGCGGGCGCCTGACGTGGGCCTCGGCCCCGCCGGTGGTGCTGCGGCGGACCGGGCCCCGGCAGGTGCACGTGGTGGCCGTCGGCGGCGGCCCGCTCGGTGGTGACCGGCTGGGCCTCGAGATCGACCTCGGGCCGGGGGAGCGCCTGACGGTGCACTCGGCCGCGGCGACGCTGGTCCAACCCGGCCGTGACCCGGCCGCCGAGGCCTCCTTCGACGTGGTGGCCCGCCTCGCACCGGGCGCGGATCTCCTCTGGGCGCCGGAGCCGACCGTGGTGTGCGACGGGGCGGTCTGGGCCCCGTCGGTCCGGCTCGAGGTGGCCGAGGGCGCGACGGCTCAGGTCGTCGAGCAGGTCGTGCTGGGGCGGGCCGGCCAGGCCGGCGGTCGGTGTTCCTCGTCGGTGGACGTGACGTTCGGCGGTCGGTCCCTGCTCGCGACGACGACGGTGCTCGCCGGCGGCGACCCGGCCCTGGCCGGCATCGGCGGGACCGGGGGTGCGCGGTCGGTCGGGACGGTGGTGCGGGTGGGTGCCGGGCCGCACGGTGAGGACGGCGGCATCGACGACGACGTGCTCTGGGCCCGGAGCCCGTTGGACGGGCCGGGGTCGGTGCTGTCGGTGGTCGGGACGGTCCGCGGGGTCGCGCGCGTGCTGGCGGCGGACGGGGCCGGGGTGATGTCGTCGGTCGGCTAGGTTGCTGAATCCCGTGTCTGGTGCGCAGGAATCCTGCGCACCAGACACGGCGCTCAGTGACCTGGCGGGTGGGGGGCACTCGCCCCGGCGTCAGTTGTCCCGGTTCTCCGTGCCGAACCCCTCGGCCGCGCCGTCCGTGACCGGCTCGAACCAGCCCGCGACCGGTGCCTTCGAGGAGCGCCGCGGAGTCTGCGGCTCGGCGGGTGTCCCGCCGACCGCCTCGTCGGAGACCTCCGGGAGCGGAGCCGACGGGCTGAAGAGGTCCGTTCCCGCTGCGGGGGTCGGCGTCGGCCGCGGTGTCCGTATCGTCCCGGCGAGGCCGGGGTGGCTCGCGGGAGCCGGTCCCGGCGACGGGTCGTCGGTGTCGGTCCGGGGCTCGTCGGCCGGGGCCGAGGGCCGGGGGCTGGGCCGCGACGACGGCTGGGACCCGGGCCCCTGATCGGCCGGGGCGGCCGCCGACCCGGTGGCAGCGGGCTGCGGCGCGGACGCAGGGCCGACCGGAGTCACGGCCGGCTGCGACGCCGACGTCGGACCGGCGGACGGCGTGACGGCGGGCTGGGGGCCGGACGACGGGCTGGGCGACGGCGCGACGGCGGGCTGCGAGCCGGACGACGGGCTCGGCGACGGCGCGACGGCGGGCTGCGGTGCGGACGCCGGGCCGGCCGGGCGGGTCACCGCCGGCTGCGGTGCGGACGCCGGGCCCGCCGCGGGCTGCGACGGCGGAACGGCCGGCATCGGCGAGGACGGCGAGGGAGAGGGCTGCGGCGACGGACGCACGGCGGGCGACGGTGCGGAGGCGGGCCCGGTGGACGCGCCGTCGCGGGCGGGCGGGGGCGTGCCCGGGTCGGCGTCGGCGGTGGTCGGGGTGCCGCCCACGGCGGCCTCGTCGACGTCGACCGCGGCGGCCGCGGTGACCCCGTTGACCCCGTTGACCGAGCGGGAGGCGGCGGGCGTCAGGTCGGTGTCGGCCTCGTCGGGGTCGGCGCCGGTGGGCGTGCCGCCGACCGCGGCCTCGTCGACCCCGGCCGGACCCGGGTCGGACGGCGGCGACACGCGAGCCGCGGAGGTCACGGGCACGTCGGGCTGTGCCACCTCGGCGGGCGAGGAGGGGGCCTCGGCGGCGTCGGGGTCGGCGCCGGTGGGTGTCCCGCCGACGGCGGACTCGTCGACCCCGGCCGGGCCCGGGTCGGGCCGGTCGGTGCCCTCGACGGTGCCCGCTTCCCTGTCACCGGGTGCACGCAGCGACGCCTTGCCTGCACTCGAGGTGCTCAGGACCGGCACGGCCTCGGTGGGCAGGTCCGCGGTGTGCTCCGGGGCGGCCGCGAACGGACCGGAGCCGGAGGCCGCGGCGGCCGCACCGAGCCCCGCGGCGCCGACGGCTGCGCCGCCCGCCGCGAGGCCGGCCGTCTGCGGCGAGAGCCGGACCCCGGCCTGGGCGACCACCTGCTGGCCGTGCTCGTCGAGCAGCGCGTGCCGTCCGGTCGGCGCGTCGTCGGCGAACGGCTCGGGCGCGAACCCCGGGGGAGGGGTGGGCACGGCCGTGGTCGGTGCGTCCGCCCCCGCGGCGGCCGCCTCGGCGGGCAGCCGGCGGAACAGCGCGGTGAGGATGAGGACCCAGGAGACGACGGTGAGGGCCGCGACCACCAGGGCGATGACGGTCGCCACCGTCACGGCCGTCTGCGGGTCCCCGCCGCCCCGGACGATCGAGGAGGGGATCACGTTGACCAGTGCGCCGGCGATGATCGCCACGAGCTGCAGGGCGAGGCCCCAGAGCGCGGGGGTGGCGACGTCGGGCTGCACCCGACGCCGCTGGATGGCGAGCACCAGGCCCACGACGACGGCGACGCCCGCCGGCAGGAAGGCGAACGCGAACCGCAGACCGGACTCGACCATGCGCCGAATCTAACGAATGGGTACGACATCCACCGCGACGTGGTTCCGGGACGATGGACCCGTGGAACCGATCACGGCCGCCGAGGCCCTCGTCGACGTCGACACCCTGGGCGGGTTCTTCGTCCTGGCCATCGGCCCGGTCGAGGGCGCCGACCCCTCGTGGCGGCCCCTCGGGGAGTTCGCCGGCGACGTCCTGGACGCCCGGATCGACGCGATCGCCGAGCAGCTCGGGGCCACCCGCCGGGTGGCCGGATCCCTGCTCGGGCTCTCGGTGTCGGCGCGGGTGACCGGGCTCGTCCTGGGCGCGGCGGCCCTGCACGGCCTGGTGCCCCGGCTGCACGACCGGCTGCACTGGCGCCCCTGGGCCGGTGGTCCCGCCCCCCTCTGGCTGGGCGAACCCGAGGCCCTGGCTCCCGACGACGGGCTCGGCGCGACCGCCGCGGCGGAGATCGACCGGACCCTCGCGCCGGTCCTCGGGGCGATCCGCGCCCAGGCGAGCGTGTCCGACCAGGTCCTCCGGGGGAACGTGGCCTCGTCGGTCGGCGGCGCGCTGCGGATGATCCTCACCGACCGCCCCGCGACCGGCGCCCGGGCGCTCGAGGTGGCCCGGTCCGTCGTCGGGAACCCGCCCTGGGAGGGCCTGGGGGAGTTCGGGCCCGAGCCCGCGCACCCCACCGGGGTCGGCTTCCGGCGCCGGACGTGCTGCCTCTTCTACCAGGTGCCTGGCGGCGGGACCTGCGCCGACTGCGTCCTGGCGAGCTGACTCACGGCAGCGGCGGCCACGCGAGCAGCAGGTTCGCCGCGAGGATCAGCGAGATCACGCCGACCAGCGCGAACAGGGCGACGACGGCACCCGCCGGGACGCCGGTGAGGCGCTCGACCTGGTCCGGGTCGGACGTCGGCGCACCGCGGCGCTGCAGCCGGGAGCGCTTCTGCGCCATCTCCAGCACCGTCTTCAGCCCGCCCACGATGAGGAACCACGTGACGAAGCAGGCGAACGCGTACTGGGTGGTCACCGAGCCGTACGCGATGACGAGCGCGACGACGGCGCCGGTGAGCACCACCGACACGACCCCGAAGACGTTGCGGATCAGCACCAGCGTGCCGAGCAGCACCATGATCGCGAGGCCCAGCATCGTCGGGACCGCCCCGCCCGCCACGAGCGCGGCCGCACCCAGCCCGAGCAGCGGCGGCGTCGGGTAGCCCGCGAAGGCCGTCGCCGCCATGCCGGGCCCCGTCGGTCGACCCTTCGACAGGGTCACGCCGGACGTGTCGGAGTGCAGCCGGATCCGGGTCATCGTCCGGCCGGTCATGATCGCGACGAGGGCGTGCCCGCCCTCGTGGGCGATGGTCACGACGTTGCGGGCCACCCGCCAGGTGGTGTCGAACGCGATCACGAGCAGCGCGACGAGGCCGGCGCAGACGACCAGGGCGACCTGGGTCTGGGCGGCGGTGAGGTCACCGAGTGGTTCGAGCACAGTGCTCCTGACCGTAGCGTGGTGCCCGTGGCGGACGAGCTGCGCATGAGGACCCCCGCGGGGCGCTGGGTCCTGGCGACGACGGTGCTGGGTACGGGGCTCGCGATGCTGGACTCGACGGTGGTCAACGTCGCCCTCGAGCGCATCGGGTCGGACTTCGGCGCCGCCTTCGCGGACCTGCAGTGGACGATCAACGCCTACACGCTCACCCTCGCCGGCTTCATCCTGCTCGGCGGCTCCCTGGGCGACCGCTTCGGACGCCGCCGGATCTTCCTCGTCGGGGTGGTCTGGTTCGCCCTCGCGTCCGCGCTGTGCGGGCTCGCGCCGTCGGTCGAGGTGCTCATCGCGGCGCGCGCGCTGCAGGGCGTCGGCGGGGCCCTCCTGACGCCGGGCTCGCTCGCACTGATCTCCGCGTCCTTCCGCGGCGAGGACCGGGCCGCGGCCATCGGGGCGTGGTCGGGCCTCGCCGGGGTGGCGGGCGCCGTCGGCCCCTTCGTCGGCGGGTGGCTCGTGGAGTGGAACTGGCGGGCGGTGTTCCTGGTCAACCTGCCGGTCGCCGCCGTCATCGTCGTGGCCGCGCTGCGCCACGTCCCCGAGTCGGTCGACCCCTCGGCCGTGAAGCACCTCGACCTGCCGGGCACGGTGCTCGCGCTGCTCGGGCTCGGGGCCCTGACCTGGTCGCTGACCGAGGCCGGCGCGGCCGGGGCCTCCCCGGCGGTCCTGACGACGGGGGTGGCCGGGGTGGTCGCGCTCGCCGCCTTCGTCGTGGTCGAGCGCCGCTCGCGGTCGCCGCTCGTGCCACCCGACCTGTTCGCCAACCCGCGCTTCTCCGCCCTCAACGTGGTGACGCTGCTGATGTACGCCGCGCTCGGGGTGCTGTTCGTGCTCCTGGTGCTGCAGCTGCAGGTCGTCGCGGGCTTCTCGCCGCTACGGGCCGGGCTGTCCACGCTGCCCATCACGCTGGTGATGCTGCTGCTGTCCGCGCGGGCCGGACGGCTCGCGTCCCGGATCGGTCCGCGCCTCCCGATGACGGTGGGGCTCGTCGTCGCGTCCGCCGGGATGCTGCTGCTCCTGCGCGTCGGCCCCGACGCCTCGTACTGGACCGACGTGCTGCCCGCGGTGCTGCTCTTCGCGCTCGGGCTCTCGGCCACGGTCGCCCCGCTCACCGCCACCGTGCTCGACGCGGCCGACGACCGGCACGCGGGCGTCGCCTCCGGGGTGAACAACGCCGTCGCCCGCGCCGCCGGCCTGCTCGCCGTCGCCGTCATCCCGGCCGCGGCGGGGATCGCGGGGGCGGACTACACGGACCCGGTCGCCTTCTCCGCGGGCTACCACCGCGCCGTCGTCATCGCGGCGTCCCTGCTGCTGGGTGCGGCCGTGCTGACCGTCCTGCTGCTGCGCCCGTCCCCGCGCTTCCAGGTGCACGAGTGCACGCACTGCGGGGTGACCGAGCCCGCGCCCGACCCGTCGTCGTGATGGGCGCCGGGACGTGTCAACCGCGCTCCGGTGGGGGAAGCTCGTCTTCGTGACCGATCAGGGAGACACCCCGCCCACCGTCTTCGTGCTGTTCGGCGCGAGCGGAGACCTCGCGGCGCGGCTCGTGCTGCCGGCCTTCTTCCGGCTCGCCCAGGAGAAGCTCCTGCCCGCGCAGTGGCAGCTGATCGGCAGCGGGCGGCGACAGCTCTCCGACGACGACTTCCGCGACCACGTGCACGAGAAGCTCACCGAGTTCGGGCCGAAGCCCGAGGACGGGCCCCGCGAGGTCTGGGACGAGTTCGCGTCGCGCCTGCACTTCGCCGGGAACGGCTTCACCGCCGACGACCCCGGCGAGCTCGTCGACAAGGTCGCGCAGGCCGAGCAGGAGCTCGGTGACGGCGACCCGTCGTCGGTGCAGCGCGTGCACTACCTGGGCCTGCCGCCCACCACCTTCGAGGCCTACACCGAGGCGCTCGCGGCCCACGACCTCGTCGAGCGCAGCCGCGTGGTCTACGAGAAGCCGTTCGGCACGTCGCTGGAGTCGTTCCGCTCCCTCGACGAGGCGGTCCACCGCGTCTACGACGAGTCGGTCATCTACCGGATCGACCACTTCCTCGGGAAGGAGGCGACGCAGCAGCTGCGGGCGCTGCGCTTCGCCAACGGTCTGTTCGGATCGAGCTGGGACCGCCACCACGTCGCCGCCGTGCAGATCGACGTCCCGGAGACCCTCGACGTCGCCGACCGCGCCGAGTTCTACGACGAGACCGGCGCCGTGCTCGACATGCTCGTCACGCACCTGTTCCAGGTCGCCGCCGAGATCGCGATGGAGCCGCCGAAGAGCCTCGCCGCCGACGACATCGCCCAGGCCCGCGCGGACGCGGTGAAGGCCTTCCGCCCGCTCACCACCGACGACGTGGTGCGCGGCCAGTTCGACGGCTACCGCGACATCGACGAGGTCGCCGACGACTCGGACACCGAGACCTTCGTGGCGGCGCGGATGTTCGTCGACACCGACCGGTGGCGCGACGTCCCGTTCCTCATGCGGACCGGGAAGATGATGGCCGAGAGCCACCAGAAGGTCTCCCTGGTGATGCGCGACCCGCAGGGCGGCCCGTACTGCGCCCCCGACGAGGCCGGGAACCCGGACTGCGCCGACATCCCGCGACGCGGCAACGTCGTCCGCTTCGACCTCTCCGGCGACGGGGAGCTCGGCATCTCGATGAACATCGAGCTGCCCGGCAGCGCGTCCGCGCTGACCACGCAGTGGACGACGATCTCGCTGCACGACGTGCACGGCGGCGACCCGTTGCCGCCCTACGTGCGGCTCATCCACGACATCCTGCTCGGCGACCGGACGCTGTTCACCCGGCCCGACGGGCTCGAGGAGGTCTGGGAGGCCGCCGGGGCCGCCCTCGACGGGTCGGCGGAGATCCGCCCGTACGAGCGCGGCTCCTGGGGCCCGAGCGAGGCCCTGCGCCTGGCCGAGCCGGTCGGCTGGACGTTAGGCGACCAGTAGGGCCGGCCCGGGCCCGTCGTCGGGGTGCAGCCAGCTGCTGACCACCAGGTCGGGCCCGGCGGCGGGCCACAGCGGAGAGTCCTCCGGGTGGTCGTCGTCGACGATCCGGTGGGCGAGCGCCGTGGCCTCCTCGCGCAGCGTCGTCGACACGGCGCGCGGGTCGACGGCGATACCGGTCAGGCCGTTGCTGACGACGTTGACCGCGGCGTCGGAGAGCTCGGGGTAGCGCCCGCTGCGGCGGCGGATCAGCACGAGCGAGCGGGCCCGCAGGAGCAGGCCGGTCACGGCGTGGTGGTGACGGGTACGGGTGCGCATGGCACCTCCAGGGATGCGGGGGAGCACCCCCAGGGTGCCCGCGGGTCCTTCCCGACGACGGGTGACGCTGATCGCCTCGCGCGTCGGTGCAGGTCAGGCGCCTGCCGTGGACCCCGGGCCGTGACGACCCCCACCTCCCGGCTCCACCCGCTTCGACGGCGAGTGCGGCGGAGTGCACTCCGGGTGACACACTCCGCCGCACTCGTGCGCGACGTACCGGCTGCCGCCGAGCCGTCGGTGACGGTGCGCCAGGTCGCCGCCGACCATCGCCGTGGGCTCGTGGCGCTGCCTCACCGCAGGGCGTCCAGCACGAGGTCGACGTCGGCGTCGGTGTTGTGCAGGTGGAAGCCCACCCGGATGGCGCCCGCACGGGCGGCGCAGCGCACTCCGGCGTCGAGCAGGCGCTGCGGGTCGCCGGGGACGGAGACGATCGGGCTCGGCGACGGCGGGAGGTCGAGCGCGGTCCGCAGGCGGGTCGCGAGCCCGACGCCGTGGGCGTGCACCGCGGACCGGTCGAGCCCGGCGAGCCACGGCAGGGCGACGGCGGCGCCGACGAAGGACGACCAGGCGGGGGAGACGTCGAGCCGTCGTGCCGTCCCGGCGAGGCGCAGCGGGAGGCCGTAGACCGTGCTCCACCGGTCCTCGCCCGCGTACCAGCCCGCCGCGCTCGGCGTGGTCCGCTCGAGGGCCCGCCCGGAGTACGCGGCCCACGCACAGCCGCGCGGGGACAGCAGCCACTTGTAGCCCCCGGCCACCACCACGTCGGCCCACGACAGGTCCGCCGGCAGCCAGCCCAGCGACTGCGTCGCGTCGAGCACGACGAACGCGCCCGACGCGCGGAGGGCCTCGAGGTCGACCAGCGCGCCGTCGGCGGACTGGGCCACGCTCACGGCGACGACCTCGTGCTCGGCCGCCCGTGCGCCGACCTCGGCCACCGGAACCTCGGTGACCTCGTGTCCGCAGGCCGCGAACGGGAAGCTGACGCTGGTGAACTCGCCGGCGGCGGTGAGCACGCGGGTGCCCGCGGGGAAGGACGCCGCCACCGGTCCGAGCAGCCCGGAGACGACCGAGCCGACCGCCACGCCCGTCGTCGGGAAGCCGGTGAGCGCGGCGAAGGCCTCGCGCGTGGCGTCGACCGGGGCGTCCATCGCGGGCGCGGAGACGGCGCCGGTCGCCCAGTCGTCCACCCAGGCGCGGACGGCGTCGACCACGTGCCGCGGCGGAACGCCGACCGAGGGGGTGTTCAGGTAGCCGGGTCCGACGTCGAACCGGGCGTCGAAGGCGGTGATCACGGCACCGACGATGTGGCTTTCCTGCCACTGGATGCAAGCAACGACGCTTTCCTGTCACAGGGGGACGAGCGCGAGCGCCGCCGATCCCACGACCGATCCCACGGCGAGCACGACCGCCACCACCCGCGCCCGCGGCGCCACCGGGTCGCGCAGCACCGGGTCGCCCGCGGAGAAGACCGGGGCGATCCAGCGCAGGTAGTAGAAGAGGCTCGCGATCGAGTTCAGCACCACCACGACGGCGAGCCACGCCGCCCCGCTGTCGAGGGCCGCGGCGAGCACGCCGAGCTTGCCGGCGAAGACGACGGTCGGCGGGGTCCCCACGAGGCCGAGCAACCCGGCCGCCAGGGCCACCGCGAGCGCCGGGTGCCGACGGGCCAGTCCACGCTGCTCGCCGATCTCGACGGCGTGCGGGCGGGCGGCGAGGACGGCGAAGGCGACGAGGTTGGTGACGGTGTACGCGGCGAGGTAGCCGAGCAGGGTCGGCAGCGCGAGCACGGTGTCCCGCGCCACCGCGACCGGCACCAGGAGGTACCCGACCTGGCTCACCGTCGAGTAGGCCAGCAACCGGCGCAGGGAGGTCTGGGCGAACGCCGCGAGGTTGCCCAGGGTCATGGACGCGACGGCGAGGATCGCGACGACGAGCGGCGTCGGCACGCCCGGGACGGCGAGCGTCAGCCGCCACACGGCCACGAGCGCGCCGATCTTGGCGGTGGTGGTGAGCACGGCGCCCGTGACCGGGGCGGTGCCGTCCACGGCGTCCGGCACCCAGAAGTGCGCCGGGACGGCGCCCGCCGCCATCAGCAGCCCCGCCAGGACCAGGATCATCCCGACGGCGGGTGCGGGTCCGGTCAGCCCCGCGAGGGCCGGGTAGGCGGTGGCCCCGGCGAGCCCGAGCAGCAGTGTCGTGCCGGTGAGGGCGAGCAGCCCGAAGAGCGCCGAGGACAGGAAGTACTTCAGCGCCGCCTCGGTGGCGCGCCCGTCCCGTCCGAGGCCGGCCAGGGCGGCGAGCGGCAGGCCGGCGAGCAGGATCGCGGCGGCGAGCAGGAGCAGGTCGGTCGCGCCGCCGAGCAGCATCGCGCCGACCGCCGAGAGCTGGAGCAGGACGGCGAACGCGGTGTCGACCCGGGCCGTCGTCGGGGAGTCCGCGGTCAGCGGTGGCCCACCGCTGCCGCTCGACGTCAGCCGTGGCCCACCGCTGACGTCCGGGCGGTCCCCGGCGAGCACCAGCGTCACCACGACGGCACCGGCCACGACGACGCGCACCACCGTGGTGGCCGCGTCCACCAGGTACGTGCCGTCGAAGGCGGCTCCCCGGGGACCGACGAGCGCGACCACGACGGCGGCCAGCGCGAACAGCACCCCGATCCCGCGGACCGCGCCCTCCCGGCCGGGCGGCAGCCACGTCCCGACGGCGAGCCCCAGCACCGCCCCGAGCGCGACCAGCGCCTCCGGGGCGAGCGCGAGCAGGTCGGCGGTCACCGTGACACCAGGTCCACCACGGTCGCGGCGGCCGGGGCGATCGTGGAGGTCACCAGCGCGGGCGCGAGCCCGATCGCGAGGGAGCCGGCGAGGAGCAGGCCGACCGCGGCGGTCTGGGTGACCCGCAGGTCGGGGGAGGCGGGACGGCGGAACGTCCCGGTGCGCGGCGGGGTCCGGTCGGCGGCGCGGGGGAGGTGCCGGTCGCCCAGCAGCATCGACTGCAGGGCCCGCACGAACAGCGCGGCGGTCACGGCCAGGCCGAGGGCGGCCAGCGCCGCGGCGACGGGGACGGCGGGCAGCGATCCCGCGATCATCGAGAACTCGGCCACGAACCCCGACAGCCCGGGGAGTCCCAGCGAGGCGAAGGCCGCCACCGCGAACGTCCACGAGAAGCGCGGCATCGGGCCGGCGATCCCCGACCACGCGGCGATGTCGGAGGTCCCGCCCCGCTCCCGCAGCACGCCGGCCAGCAGGAACAGCGCTGCGGTGACGAGCCCGTGCGAGACCATCTGCACCGTCGCCCCCGTGACGGCGAGGCCCCGGGCCTCCGGACCCGCCGTCAGGAACCCCGCGGCGCCGAGCGCGAGCAGGACGTAGCCCATGTGGTTCACCGACGTGTAGGCGACCATCCGCTTGAGGTCGCGCTGCGCGAGCGCCACCAGCGCCCCCCACAGGACCGACACCACGCCGAGGACCACGGCGATGAGCGCGACCGAGCGCCACGGGCCGGGCAGCAGCGGCAGCGCGATCCGGAGGAATCCGTAGGTGCCCATCTTCAGCAGCACGGCCGCGAGGATCGCGGAGCCGCCGGCCGGGGCGTCGGTGTGCGCGGGCGGCAGCCAGGTGTGCACCGGCCAGACCGGGGTCTTGATCGCGAGCCCGATCCCGATCGCGACCAGGGCGAGGGTCCCGGCCACGCCGCCGAGGGGGCGGGCGGCCAGCGTCGGGATGTCGAAGGTGAGCTGCGGCCCGGACACGGCGAGCGCGAGGAAGCCGAGCAGCATGACCAGCGACCCGACGAACGTGTAGAGGAAGAACTGGAGCGCCGACCGGGCCGCCGTCGAGGTTCCGGCTCCGCTGCGCTGCGCGTCCTGCGCCCCCGACCCCCACCCGGCGATCACGAAGTACATCAGCACGATCGCGACGTCGAAGAAGACGAAGAACAGCACGAGGTCGAGGGCGACGAACACGCCGATCGACACGGCCTCGAGCCCGAGGAAGAGCAGCACGTAGCCGCGGGTCCGGCGCGGATCGGTGTCGCCGTCCTGGGCCGGGTCGGCGCGCAGCGAGTACAGCGCGACGGCGAGGAACACCAGCGCCGTCATCCCCACCAGCGGCGCGGACAGTCCGTCGAGCCCGACGTGGTAGCCGACCCCGAACGCCGGGATCCACGGCACCACCACCTCGTGCGCGTAGCCGACCCCCACCCCCGCCCACGCGATGCCCGCGAGCACCACCTCGAGCAGGGCGAGCACCGTCCACGCGCCGAGCAGCACCTCCCGGCGCGTCACCGGTACGAGCAGCAGCGCCACCACCAGCGGCGCGACCCACATCGCCGTCAGCATCACCGCACCCCCGCCGTCACCACGACCACCGCCACCCCCGCCAGCACGCCGATCGCGATCACCCCCTGCGCGTAGTACTGGTGCTGCTGTCCGGTCTGCGGGCGCCGCGCCAGGTCACCGAGGCGCCGGACCCCGGCGGCCAGCCGGTCGATCGCCCCCGCGAGCGGCCGCTCGCCGTACCGGTCCACGCCCCGCGCGAGGGTCGGAACCGTCGCCGCGGCCCGGGGCACGGCCCGGCCGAGCGTCGCGTCGGCCCGGTCGAGCAGGCGCGCCAGCGCGAGGACGGGTGTCCCGACGACGGGTCCGACCAGCGCCTCGAGCCCCAGCCAGCCGCGCGCGGTGGCGGCCGCCCGACCCCACGCCGACGAGCGCAGCCGCACCGGCCGGCTGTGCAGCACCCAGGTGGCGGCGGCCGCGAGCAGCACCACCACCCCCGTCGTCACGAGCTCGCCCGGGTCGGCGCCGGGGACGAGGCCGACCGCCACCGCGACGCCGCCGAGGGCCACGGCGGGCACCGCGAGCACGGCGAGGGCGACGGTGATCGCGACCGGCACGTGGCGCCGGGGGCGGTCCCCGTCGGTGCCGCGCCGGATCGACGGCGAGCGCACCGGCCGCCACACGAACCAGGCGGCGCGCGTGGCCGAGACCGCGGAGAGGACCGTGGCGAGCAGGGCGGCGACGGTGAGCCCGCCGTCGCCGAGCGGGATCCCGGTGAGGACGGCGTCCTTGGTCCACCACAGCGAGAGCGGGGGCACGCCGGCGAGGGCGACCGCGCCGAGGGTGAACGGCACGCCGACCGCCGGGTGGCGCCGGGCCGCGCCGCGCAGCGCGGGCAGGGCCCGGGTACGGAGGAGGGCGAGCCACCCGCCCGCGGCGAGGAAGAGGAGCGCCTTGACCGCGGCGTGGGCGACGAGCAGGCCCGCCGCCCCGGCGGACGCGCCGACCCCGGCGCCCAGCACCATCAGGCCCACCTGCGAGCAGGTCGAGGCGGCGAGCAGCTGCTTGAGGTCGCGCTGCACGCAGGCGACCACGCCGAGGACCACCGCGGTGAGGCCGCCGACCCAGGCGACGGTGCCGGCGGCCCAGCCGGTCGCGGCGAGCAGCGGCGCGGACCGCAGGAGCAGCACGGCCCCGGCGGCGACCATGGTGGCCGAGTGCAGCAGGGCCGACACCGGGCTCGGCCCGATCATCGCCCCGGAGAGCCAGCCGGAGAACGGCAGCTGGGCGGACTTGCCGAGCGCGGCGACCACCAGCCCGGCCGCGACCGGTGAGCTCCACGCCGGGTCGGCGTCGCCGAGGGCGGCGAACGAGAGGCCGGGCACCCCGGCCGCGAGGGCCGCGCCGGTGGCGACGTAGAGCCCGACGTCGGCCGTCCTCGTCGTCAGGAAGGCCCGGCCCGCGGCGGGGCCGACCGCCGGGTCGCGGCGGTCGAAGGCGATGAGCGCCCAGCTCGCCGCGCCCATGACCTCCCACGGGGCGAGCAGCGCGGGCAGCGTCGCGGCGGTGACGGTCGCGAGCATCGCGCCCAGGAAGACCAGCACCATCCCCACGAAACGACCGCGCCGGAGCCGTTCCTCACCGGCCGCGGCGAGCAGCACGAGGGCGCCGATCACCGCCACCGTCACGGCGAGGACGGCGCCGAGGCCGTCGACGGCGTAGGTGAACGTGATCCCGGGGACGAGCGGGACGACCAGGGCGGGGGTCATGACGGCCGGCCGGGAGGCGGCGAGCTCCACCGCGAGGACCGCGGTCACCACCGCCGCGACGCCCCCGGCCGCGACGACGGGCGCCCCCGTGGCGCGGGGGAACGCGGTGACCAGCAGCAGCCCGGCGAGGATCGGGACGGCGAGCAGCAGCGCCAGCAGGAGGCTCATCCGGCGAGCTCCCCGGCGTCGTCGGTGAGGTCGACCTGCCGCGCGCGGTAGATCGCGAGGGCCACGGCGAACCCCATCGCCATCTCCACGGCCATGACGGTCACGAGCACCACGACCAG
The DNA here is from genome assembly GCF_013409505.1 of Actinomycetospora corticicola. NCBI lineage: Bacteria > Bacillati > Actinomycetota > Actinomycetes > Pseudonocardiales > Pseudonocardiaceae > Actinomycetospora > Actinomycetospora corticicola. Next base: position 1,229,581 of record NZ_JACCBN010000001.1, read on the forward strand.
CACGCTCGCCGCGACCGGCTGCCCACCGGCCCACCAGAACGCGCCCGCGCCGAGGATCAGGCCGTTCACCACGAGCTCCAACCCCATCATGATCATCACGATCGACTGCTGGGACAGCGCGCCGTAGAGCCCGGTGGCCACCAGCGCGGCGGCCGCGGTGAGCGCGAGGCGCAGGACGAGCTCGGTCACCGTCGACTCACCGCCACGGCCACGGTCCCGACGATCGTGGCCAGCAGCGCGAGCCCGAGCGTCATCATCGTCAGCATCTGCCCGCCCATGAGCGCGTCGCCGAGGGCGGCCGTGGGGTCCGGACCCGGGGCAGGACCCGACGTCGGGAAGGGGACCAGCCACACCCCGGCAGTGAGGAGCCCGAAGACGACGAGCGCGATCGCCCAGGAGCCGCGCCGGTTGTGGACCATCGTCATCGGCATCAGCCCCGCCGGGTTCATCATCAGCATGACCATGAAGACGACCATGATCATCATCTCGGTCGTCATCATGAGGATGACGACCGTGCCGAGGTAGCCGAGCCCGAACGCGATCAGCACGACCGCCACCGCGACGAACGAGGCCAGGAGCAGGAACGTCGCCCGGGCCATCGAGTCCACCGTGAACACCAGGAGCCCGGTGATCACCGCGACCGCGCCGAGGGCGCTCACCAGCGCGATCACGCGAGCACCACCAGCGTGACGACGAGCGACTGGGCGACGGCGAGCGGGAGCAGGACGACCCAGGAGAGCGTCGCGAACCGGGCCATCCGCAGCATCGGCACGGCGCGGCGCAGGGCCAGGAGCAGGCCGAGCACGACCACGAGCTTCACCGCGAACCACAACACCGGCAGGCCGGGGAAGGGGTCGGGGCCGGTGATCGGCGGCGGTGCGCCTCCGCCGAGGAACAGGGGCACCGCCATCGCCGCGGCGGCGGTGAGCAGCATCCAGCGGCCGGCGAGCAGGAGCAGCCGGTCGAGCCCCGCGTGCTCGGCGGCGGCCCCGCCCGCGAGGTCGCGGCCCAGTGGCGCGGCGAACGGGCCCCAGAAGGCCATCGCGGCGACCGAGAGCAGGTAGAGCAGGAACGCCGCCGGCATCCAGACGACGTACCAGAGGTCCTGCTGGGCCGCGGCGATCGCGGTGGGGGAGAGCGACCCGGCGGCGATGGCCGGGGTGATGATCGCGAACATGTGCGGCAGCTCGTAGGCCAGGCCCAGCGGCAGGACGCGGTAGCCGCCGGCCAGGGTCGTGGCGGCGTTCGGCCCCCACCCGAACACCCACACCGCGAACCAGGCCACGACCTCCATCGCGTTGAACCACACGACGCCGACGTCGAGGTCGACCGGGGCCCGGTCGCCGAGCGGCACGACGGCGAGCGCGAGGACGGCCGCGACCGGCAGGGCGACGAGCCCGATCCGGGCGAGGGCCGGGTCGTCCGCGGGGGTGCGGCGGCGCTGGGTGCCCAGGAGCCGGAGGGTCTCGACGACGGGGGTGCTCGGGCGCTCCCCGGCCGTCACCGCCTTCGCGCCCGCGGCGAGCCCGGCGACGAGGACGAGGGCCGGGGCGAGGAGGACGAGGACGAGGAGCTCAGTGGTGCTGATGGGTCACCTCCTCCGGCGTGTGGGCGGCGACCGGGCCGGCGCCGAGCGTGGTGTCGGGGTCCATCGCGGCGAGCGCGAGCCGGGCGGCCCCGAGCTCGAGCCCCACGAGCGCCCCCACCGCCTTCTCCGCCGTCGGGCGGACCGGCGGGGCGAGGCTGCCCCCGAGACCGCCCGCGAGGTTCGCCACCCGCTGCTCCAGCGTGCGCTCCTCGACCGGCCCACCCACGAGCGGGACCCCGCGGACGGCCCACCGCAGCGGGCGGTTCCGGCGCAGGCGCCGCCCGAAGGCGGTGAGGTCACCGGGGGCGGGGTCCTGGTCGCGGAGCCGGCGGGCGCGGACGGCGAGGTGGTCGGCGCCGAGCAGGCCGAACACGCGGGTGAGGATGTCGAGCCGGGTCCGGTCGGGCCCGAGGGGTGAGCGGCCGCGGCTGCCGGGACCGACGCTCGCCGGGACGTCGAGCACCTCGGCCCGGGCGTCGGTGATCAGGTCGCCCGCGAGCGTGGCGTGCACCACGAGCCCGGCCGGCCAGTGCGGGAGCACCGGCCCCAGCGCCACGTGCAGGGCGTCGAGGGCGAGCCCGTCGCGGTCGTAGAACGCGAGGTCGGCCATCTGGGCCTCGGGCCCCGTCCCTCCTGGCAGGAGAGCGTCGTTGCTGTCGTCGGGCGACAGCAACGACGCTTTCCTGCCATGCGGGTCGACGAGCGCCGCCGCCGCGTCGTCGAGCACCGACCGGACCACACCGGTCGTCGGGACGGTTGTGAGCACCCGCGGCGCCGGGACTCCTGCCCACACGGCACGCACCACTCCGCCCAGCCGCGGGCCCGGCGTCCCCAGCACGAGGACGACGTCGGTGTCGGCGGGGGAGTCCGCGACGGGCCACCGACGGCGGCCGAGCTCGGCCTCCACGGCGAGGCGCAGCGCGGGGTCGACGGTCGCGGGCGCGATCGTCAGGACGTGCGGGCGGCGGGCGACCAGCGACCCCACGGACCTCAGGACCACCGGAAGGCGCCCTCCCGCCAGGCGTAGCCGACCCCGACCAGCAGGATCCCGAGGAACACGAACATCTCCACGGCCGCGCCCGTCCCGGTCCGCGCCACGACGAGCGTCCACGGGTACATGAAGAGCATCTCCATGTCGAAGGCCAGGAAGACCAGCGCGAGCGTCGGCCACCGGACGTGCCAGCGGGAGACGGCGTGCTCCGTCACCGGCATCCCGCCGGCGTGCGGGGCGGCGACGAGCGGGCGACGCACCCCGGCGGCCGCCCGGACCAACCACGACACCGCGACGACGATCCCGACCCCGACGAGGGCTGCCCCGCCGACGACGGCGAGCGCCACGAACGGGTTCACCGGAACCGCCGCAGCCGCAGGCTGTTGCCCACGACGAACACGCTGGAGAACGCCATCGCGGCGCCCGCGACCATCGGGTTGAGCAGCCCGAGAGCCGCCAGCGGGATGGCCGCGACGTTGTAGGCGAACGCCCAGAAGAGGTTGCCCCGGATCGTCGCGAGCGTGCGGCGGGCGAGCCGCAGCGCGTCCGGGACGGCGAGGAGGTCCTCGCGGACGAGGGTCACGTCGCCGGCCTCGATCGCCACGTCCGTCCCCGTGCCCATCGCGAGCCCGAGGTCGGCCCGGGCGAGCGCGGCGGCGTCGTTCACCCCGTCGCCCACCATCGCGACGGCGTGGCCCTCGGCCTGCAGCGCGGCGACGGCGTCGGCCTTCTGCTCCGGCAGCACACCCGCACGGACGTCGTCGATCCCCACGCTCGTCGCCACCGCCCGCGCGGCGGCCTCGTGGTCACCGGTGAGCAGCACCGGGCGCACCCCGAGCGCCCGCAGCGCCCGGACGGCGTCGGCGGAGGTCTCCCGCACGGTGTCGGTCACGGCGAGCACCGCCCGCGCGGCACCGTCCCAGCCCACGACGACGGCGGTGGCCCCGTCGGCCTGCGCGGCCTCGAGATGGGCGGTCAGTGCGGGTGAGAGCGGCATCCCGCGCTCGGCGAGCAGCGCGGGTCGGCCGACGAGCACCTCGGTACCGTCCACCGTCCCGCTCACCCCCAGCCCGTCGATCGTCCGTGCCTCCGTCGCGGCCGGCAGCGGGCCGTCCCGACGGCCCGCCTCCGCGATCGC